>NZ_JAFCLT010000001.1:0-1756453 GCF_018130885.1 Bradyrhizobium sp. KB893862 SZCCT0404 | reverse complement strand
GACCCCGCCGATATTGGTGGTGACCTCCTTGGTCGCTTCCGCGGTCTGGGAGACGCTGCGGGCGATCTCGGCGGTGGCGGCGCCTTGCTCCTCGATGGCAGCGCCGATCGAGGTGGCGATGCGGCTGACCTCTTCGATGGTGGCGGTGATGCCGCCGATGGCGTCGACGGCCTCTTTGGTCGCGCCCTGGATCTGGGCGATCTTGTCGCCGATCTCACGCGTCGCTTCCGCGGTCTGGCTCGCCAGCGACTTCACCTCGGAGGCGACCACGGCAAAGCCGCGGCCGGCTTCGCCCGCACGCGCCGCCTCGATGGTGGCGTTGAGTGCGAGCAGATTGGTCTGCGCCGCGATGCTGGAGATCAGCTCGGCGACATGCTCGATCTGCTGGGCGCCGTCGGAAAGCGCGCGCACGATGGTGTCGGTGCGGCGGGCGCTGTCCACGGCGCGGCCGGTGACCTCGGCGGACTGCGCGACCTGGCGGCTGATCTCGGTGATGGAGGAGGAGAGCTCCTCGGCGGCAGCGGCGACCGTCTGGACGCGCGTGCTGGCTTCGGTGGCGGCCGAGCCGACCACGGCGGCGCGGCGGTTGGTGCCCTCGGCGGTGGATGACATCGACTTGGCGGTGGTCTCGAGCTCGCCGGAGCCGGAGGCCATCAGGCCGACGAGCTGGCCGACCGAGGCGTCGAAACGATCGGCGAGCGAGATCAGGGCGTCGCGCTTCTCCTGCTCGCTGCGGGTCTTGGCGGCGACCTGTTCGGCCTCGAGGTTACGCGCCGTGAGCGCGGTCTGCCGGAGCACTTCGAGGGTCTCGGCCATGCGGCCGATCTCGTCGCCGCGATCGGTCTCCTCGACCGGCTTGTCGATGGCGCCTTCGGAAATTGCCTGCATCCGGTTCTTCTGGCGGTCGAGGGCGCTGAGCACGTCGCGAGCGATCAGCCAGGACAGCGTCGCCATCAGCAGCATCAGGCCGACGCCGATCGCAGCCAGCTCCAGCGTCAGGGCACGCACGTCGGCGTCGATGTCGTCGACATAGAGGCCATAGGCAATCGCGACGTTCCAGGGGGCAAAGTAACGCGCGAACACCAGCTTGCGAACCGGAACGGTCTCGCCCGGACGCGGGAAGAGATAGGACAGGATGGCGCCTTCAGGGGCCTGCCTGGCGGTGTTGACGGTGGCGTCGCCGATCACGATGCCATTGGCATCCTTGATGCCGTTGTTCTTGCCCTCGAGCTGAGGCGCGCCGCCGTTCATCATGACGGTCGAGTCGGCGGTGTAGACGACGGGATAGCCCTGGCCGCCGCCAAACTTCATCTGCCGGCCGCGCAGCTTGAACTGGGCCTGCGCATCGGCGAGCGTCATCTTGCCGTTCGTGACATCGTCCTGGAGCGATTGCGCGAAGCCGTGCAGCAGGTCGACTGCTGTCTGCATCTGTCGTGCGCGATCGTCGAGCATGCGGGTCTTGCTGAGATGCGCCGACGCAACGATGAGCGCCATGACCGTGAGCGCCGCAAGACAGACCATGCTTGTGAGCTTGGTGCGGATCTTCAGATGGCTGAGCAGTGTCATGACGGCCTCGAGAACGGTTGTAGAATGCTTGTTCTCGCGCAGCCGTATCAGGAAGTACTTACCATTCCTGAATGCAGGGGATGGCGCGTTCAGGCGCGCCGCAATTCGCGCAACCGTGGACACGCATATGCAGACGTGCAGCCAACGCCTGCGGCGACGTGTCCAAAAAAGATATGGATCGCGATCGTGTTTACGCCGCCGAGCGCCGGCTCAAGCGATGCATCGATTCGTCGATGCATCGTCATGTTCGAGCCACAGATGTCGCGCTGCTTACGCCGCCCGCACGCCTGCGAGGAACGTCCCGACTTCGCCGGAGAGCTGCTCGGCCTGCTTGGAGAGATTGGAGGCCGCCGCGAGCACCATGCCGGCGGCATTGCCGGTTTCGTTCGCCGCCGTGCTGACCCCGCCGATATTGGTGGTGACCTCCTTGGTCGCTTCCGCGGTCTGGGAGACGCTGCGGGCGATCTCGGCGGTGGCGGCGCCTTGCTCCTCGATGGCAGCGCCGATCGAGGTGGCGATGCGGCTGACCTCTTCGATGGTGGCGGTGATGCCGCCGATGGCGTCGACGGCCTCTTTGGTCGCGCCCTGGATCTGGGCGATCTTGTCGCCGATCTCACGCGTCGCTTCCGCGGTCTGGCTCGCCAGCGACTTCACCTCGGAGGCGACCACGGCAAAGCCGCGGCCGGCTTCGCCCGCACGCGCCGCCTCGATGGTGGCGTTGAGTGCGAGCAGATTGGTCTGCGCCGCGATGCTGGAGATCAGCTCGGCGACATGCTCGATCTGCTGGGCGCCGTCGGAAAGCGCGCGCACGATGGTGTCGGTGCGGCGGGCGCTGTCCACGGCGCGGCCGGTGACCTCGGCGGACTGCGCGACCTGGCGGCTGATCTCGGTGATGGAGGAGGAGAGCTCCTCGGCGGCAGCGGCGACCGTCTGGACGCGCGTGCTGGCTTCGGTGGCGGCCGAGCCGACCACGGCGGCGCGGCGGTTGGTGCCCTCGGCGGTGGATGACATCGACTTGGCGGTGGTCTCGAGCTCGCCGGAGCCGGAGGCCATCAGGCCGACGAGCTGGCCGACCGAGGCGTCGAAACGATCGGCGAGCGAGATCAGGGCGTCGCGCTTCTCCTGCTCGCTGCGGGTCTTGGCGGCGACCTGTTCGGCCTCGAGGTTACGCGCCGTGAGCGCGGTCTGCCGGAGCACTTCGAGGGTCTCGGCCATGCGGCCGATCTCGTCGCCGCGATCGGTCTCCTCGACCGGCTTGTCGATGGCGCCTTCGGAAATTGCCTGCATCCGGTTCTTCTGGCGGTCGAGCGCGCCGAGCACGTCGCGGGCGATCAGCCAGGACAATGTCGCCATCAGCAGCATCAGGCCGACGCCGATCGCGGCCAGTTCCAGCGTCAGGGCCCGCACGTCGGCGTCGATGTCGTCGACATAGAGGCCGTAGCTGATCGTTGCGTTCCATGGCGCGAACTTGCGCGCGAACACGGTCTTGCGCACGGGCTCGGTCTGGCCGGGGCGGGGATACAGATAGGAGGCGACGCCGCCCTGGGGATTTTGGGCCGCGACGTTCATGATCGCGTCGGCGATCATGATGCCGTTGGAATCGACGGCGCCGGTGATCTTGCCTTCGAGCTGCTTGTTGGCGCCGTTCACGAACAGCGAGGTGTCGGGATTGTAGACGACCGGATAGCCCTGGCCGCCGTTGAAGCTCATGCGCCGTCCGCGCTCGTGGAAACGGGCCTTGGCGTCGTCCAGCGTCAGCTTGCCCGCGGTGACATCTTCCTGCAGCGACTGCGCATAGTTGTAGAGGAGTTCCACCGCGGTCCGCATCTGCTGGACGCGGTCTTCCATCATGCGGCTCTTGCTGAGGACAGCCGATACGCCGATGATGGCCGTCACCGTGAGCGCTGCGAGGCAGACCATGCTCGCGAGCTTGGTGCGGATCTTCAGGTGGCTGAGCAGCTTCATCGCGGCCTCTACGAAATGGTTGTTATTGCTCGCGTCGGTAGCATGAAATTCTTACCATTCATGAATGGACGCGTGCGGCGCCCCGCCGCGCGCGACGGAATCCGCAGCCAAATGCTCAATTCTGCAGGCAAAACGCGCGTGTCGGGCGTCCGCCGATGCGGGGGCGCCGGAAAATCGGCCCTGGATTTTTGGTCGCTACGGAGTGGAGCTGGACCTGCAATGAATCGATTCGTTCATCGCATCATCATGTCCGTGCTGCTCGTCGCGGCCCTCGTTCTGATCTGGAACGTGCTGGGGGCGCGGTAGTAAAAATGGCATCGGCAGATCTGCCGATGCCATCCGTTACTTGCTGGTTAATCGCGCGAATCGGCTGGTGCGAGCGCGCTGCAGGTCGGGTTGTTAGTCCTTGCCCATCGCTGCATCGGCGCTGACCGAACCGCCGCCGGCCGCCGAGAGATAGAGGCAGGCGAAGCAGAACAGGATCGCAGCGGTGCCGCCGTTGAGCAGCGGCAGGAACACCGGCGTTTCGCCCTTGAACATGTGGCCCATGAAGTAGGCGAAGGCCATTTCACCTGCGAGGATGAAAGCCGCGAGGCGGGTGAACAGGCCGATCATTAGCAGCGCGCCGAGAATGAGCTCGATCGTCCCGGCCGCGTAGATCAGCGGCGGGATGTTGGCGAAGTAGGGAAGCACCGGAAACTTGAACAGCTTGGCGACGCCATACTGGAACAGCAAGAGGCCAGTGATGAAGCGAAACAGGCTCAGCAGAACCGGTTGAAAGCGAGTGAGATAAGGAAAGTTCATTGGTTTGCCCTCCATCCAATGCGCGACTTGGACCGCATTCAGTTCCACCCCGCAAGCGGCTCCACGCCAATTTGCGCTGACATTTTTGTCATGTCGGACAAAACACCGCATCCCGCCGATTCAGCCAAGGTCTATCGGCAATTTTTTCGCGCATTTGTCTCGCGCCGTCCGTAATTTTGCGGTGACGCGAATGCGCTCAGGTTACCCCTGTGAAACCTAGCGCCGCAAGGCGGGCACGATCAGGAATGGAATCATTCCGAGGATGACGCTCGCAAGTGCGAAGGCGAGCAGCGCGTTGTAGCCGTGGGTCGCGTCGTGGATCAGGCCGCCGCTCCAGGAGCCGAACGCCGAACCGAGGCCGCTGCCGATCGAGATGGTGCCGTAGATGGTGCCGACGCGCTTGCCCTGGAAAATCCTCATCGCGGTGGCGCTGATCAGCGGGCCGCGCGAGCCCATCATGCTGCCGAAGCAGACGACGAAACCCGTGAGCAGGACGATGTTCGGATAATACTGAAGCAGCCAGAGCAGACCGATGCCGATGATCGAGATCGCGTAGCTGAGCAGCACCGAGGGCCGACGCCCGATCAGCCCATCGAGCGCGGAGACTCCCAACATTCCGAACACCAGCACGACGCCGGAAAAGCCCCAGGCGGTCGCGGCCTGCAGCGGAGGGAAGCCGGCGTCGATCAGATAGGCCACGATCTGCGCGGCGATGGAATACATGCCGACAGCGGTGAAGAAGAAGGTGGAGAACAGCGCCCAGAAGGCATGGTGTCGCATCGCGCCGAGAAGCGTCCAGCCATTGTCGACGAAATCAGGATCGGTCTTCTTCACGACATGCGGCGAGCCGGCAGCGAACAGCCGCCACGGCAGCAGCAGGAGCGGCACAAGCAGCCCCAAGGCGGTGAAGCCGAACAGCTGGTAGGTGTCGCGCCAGCCGATGTGATCGATCAGGATCTGGGACGCCGGCAGCAGCGCCAGCACGCCGCCGCCCATCGCCGAATACACCACCGACATAGCGGTCGGCAGGCGAGGTCCGAACCAGCGGCCGAGCAGGATCGAGTTCGGCACGATGCCGATGAAGGCGACGCCGATGCCGACGCAGAGGCCGATCGAGAGCTGGAACTGCCACAGATGCTGGGCGTGCGCCGCAATCAGGAAGGCCGCGCCGAGCAGCAGCAGCCCGACTGCATAGACGATCCGCGGTCCCGAATGGTCGAACAGCCGTCCGACGAAGGGCGCGGTGAGGCCGCTCGCCAGCCAGGTGAGCGAATAGACCGAGACGATCTGCGCACGGTCCCAGCCGAAACTTTCCGAGATCGGCTTGAGGAACACCGTGAAGCTGTCGCCGAGCCCGCGGCCGAGCACGGCCAGCGTGAAGCAGAGTGCGAGCACGGTGAGCGCGATGCGCACGGCGCCGTGTGTCGTCGCCACGACGCCTTCGCGATGCTTATCCTTGCTCGCTTCCCTGGGCGTGTTCTGGTCCATTGCCTATCAGGGAGCGCGCATCCGCGCGCCCTGACAAGCATCAAAAGCTCATACGCCTATGCAGGCCTGATGAGGACGTGCTTCTTCTTGCCGAAGGACAGCTTGACCACGCCTTCGGGCGTCAGATTGGCCGCCGAGAGCACCATCTTCTCGTCGGTGACAGGCTCGTCGTTGACGCGCAGGCCGCCGCCCTTGATCTGGCGGCGTGCTTCGCCGTTGGAGGCGACGAGGCCGGCCTTGACGAACGCGTTGAGCACGCCGATCCCGGCTTCGAGTTCGCCGCGCGGAATTTCAACGGTCGGCAGACTCTCCGCGAGCGCACCTTCCTCGAAGGTGCGGCGCGCGGTTTCGGCGGCCTCGTTTGCTGCGTCGCGGCCGTGCAGCAGCGCGGTCGCCTCGGTGGCGAGCACCTTCTTGGCCTCGTTGATCTCCGAGCCGCCGAGCGCCTCGAGCTTTTTGATCTCAGCCATCGGCAGCGTCGTGAACAGTTTGAGGAACTTGCCGACGTCGGCGTCCTCGGTGTTGCGCCAGTACTGCCAGAAATCATAGGGCGAGAACTGGTCGGCGTTGAGCCACACCGCGCCTTGCGCGGTCTTGCCCATCTTGGCACCCGACGCCGTCGTCAGCAGCGGCGTCGTCAGCGCGAACAATTGGTGGGTGCCCATGCGGCGGCCGAGATCGACGCCCATGATGATGTTGCCCCACTGGTCGGAACCGCCCATCTGCAGTTTGCAGCCGGTGCGCTTGGCGAGCTCGACGAAGTCGTAGGCCTGGCAGACCATGTAGTTGAACTCGATGAAGCTCATCTCCTGCTCGCGCTCGAGGCGCAGCCGCACGGAGTCCATCGTCAGCATGCGGTTGACCGAGAAGTGCCGGCCGACGTCGCGCAGCATCTCGATCCAGTTCAGCTTGGTCAGCCACTCCGCATTGTCGAGCATGATGGCGTCGCTCTTGCCGTCGCCATAGTTGAGCACCTTGGCGAACACACCGCGGATCGATGCCTTGTTGGCCTCGATCTCGGCGACGGTGCGCATCGCGCGCGTCTCGTCCTTGCCGGAGGGGTCGCCCACCATGGTGGTGCCGCCGCCCATCAGGGTGATCGGCTTGTTGCCGGACTGCTGCAGCCAGTGCAGCATCATCATGGTCAGGTAGTTGCCGATATGCAGCGAGCGGGCGGTGCAATCGTAGCCGACATAGGCGGTCGCCTCGCCCTTGGCGGCGAGCGCGTCCAGCCCCTCGAAATCGGAGCACTGGTGGATGAAACCACGTTCCTGCAGGGTGTTGAGGAAATCCGATTTAAAAGCAGTCATCTGTCGGCATGCCTGACAATTCTTGGTTTACTGTTTTGGGAGCAATTTAAGGGTCTTCCGTGGGAACTCGATTGCTGCCCGCCACTTGGCGCTGTGGCATTATAAGATGTGTCCCTCTGGCACAAGATCGGCATGCCAGAGGAGGTGTTTTGAGGACGCTGATCCATGATGTTAACGGCACTCGGTTTGATGAGCGGCACCTCGCTGGACGGGGTCGATGTCGCGCTGATCGAAACCGATGGAAAGCTGGTGAAGGCGTTCGGGCCCGCCGGGTACCGGCCCTATAGCCCGGCTGAGCGCAACCTGCTGCGCCAGGCGCTGACCGAAGCCGTGCACCTGTCGCAGCGCGACGCCCGGCCCGGGGTGCTGGCCGAGGCCGAACGCGCCGTGACGCTGGCCCATGCCGAGGCGGTCGCCGCCTTCGTCGCCCAGAACCGGATGCGGCCCGAGGACATCGACATCGTCGGCTTCCATGGCCAGACAGTGCTGCACCGTCCCGAGAAGCGGCTGACGGTGCAGATCGGCGATGCGCCGGCACTGGCGAGGGCAATCCATATCCCCGTGATGTATGATTTCCGCGCCGCCGACGTCGAAGCGGGCGGGCAGGGCGCGCCGTTCGTGCCGGTCTACCACCGGGCGCTCGCGAACTCGCTGGACCGCGAGGGACCGATCGTCGTGGTCAATATCGGCGGCGTCTCCAACATCACCTATATCGACGGCAACGACACGCTGATCGCCTGCGATACCGGGCCGGGCAACGCCCTGCTCGACGATTTCATGTACCGCACCATGAACCAGGCCTTCGATGCCGAAGGCAAATTCGCGGCGCTCGGCAAGGCGGACGAGGCCTGGATCGCGCGGGCGCTCGAATTGCCGTTCTTCGCCGCGCCGCCGCCGAAATCGCTCGACCGCAACGATTTCGCCGCGCTCAAGCTCGGCGACGTCCAGCCGGCCGACGGCGCGGCGACGCTGACCGCCTTCACTGCGGCTGCGATCGCCCGTGTCATTCCGCTGTTGCCGCGGCGGCCGCGGAGCTGGATCGTCTGCGGCGGTGGTGCCGGCAACCTGACCATGCTGCGGATGCTGCGAGACCGTGTCGGGTCGGCCACCGTCGAAGCCGCCGAGACGCTCGGCTGGGCCTCCGACGCCATCGAAGCGCAAGCCTTCGGCTTCCTCGCCGCGCGCGGCCTGAAGGGCCTGCCGCTGTCCTATCCGGCTACCACGGGGGTGCCGATGCCGATGACCGGCGGGGTGATCGCGCGGCCCTGAGGGGGAGTGGTTCATGCAATTGCATGGAACTTGACGGTGCATGCAAATGCATCTATCTTGGATGCAGTTGCATCGAACCGCCGGGATCGCGCCATGACCGCTTCACTGAAACTCATCAGCCACAAGCTTTGCCCTTACGTGCAGCGTGCCGTGATCGCGCTGAAAGAGAAGGGCGTGCCGTTCGAGCGGATCGACATCGATCTCGCCAACAAGCCCGATTGGTTCCTCAAACTCTCGCCGCTCGGCAAGGTGCCGGTGCTGGTGGTGACGACTGACAAGGGCGAGGTCGCGCTGTTCGAAAGCAACGTCATCTGCGAGTACATCGAGGAGACGCAAGGCGGCAGAAAACTGCACCCGGTGGATGCGCTCACGCGGGCCGAACATCGTGCCTGGATGGAATTCGGCTCGGCGATCCTGGGCGACCTCTGGGGCCTGGAGACGACGACCGATCCGGCGACGTTCGAAAGCAAGCGACAGGCGCTGGTCGCAAAATTCGCGCGCGTCGAGGCGGCGCTTGGCGCGGGGCCTTATTTCGCAGGCGAGGCGTTCAGTCTCGTCGATGCCGTGTTCGCGCCGGTCTTCCGCTATTTCGACCTGTTCGACGAACTGACCGAGCACGGCATCTTTAGGGATGTGCCGAAGGTCCGGGCCTGGCGCGCCGAGCTTGCAAAACGCCCGAGCGTGCGCACCGCGGTCGGGGAGGACTATCCGCAATTGCTGCGCGCGTTCCTCGTTCGCCACGACGCGCATCTGCTCAAGCTCGCGGCCTGAGCGCACGCCGATGTCACAATCCCTGGCCTGGCTGATGCTGGTGATCGCGGGCGCGCTCGACGTCGGCTGGGCGATCTCGATGAAGTACGCGGAAGGCTACACGCGCGTGGGCTGGAGCATCGTCTCGCTGGTGCTGCTCGCCGCCTTCGTCTTCCTGCTCGGGCGGGCCCTAAAGGTGCTCGAGGTTGGCGTCGCCTATTCGGTGTGGACCGGCATCGGTGCGGCCGGCACCTTCGTGATGGGCGTCGCTCTGTTCGGGGAGACATTGAGCGCGATGAAGCTTGCGGGCATCGCGCTCGTGTTGATGGGGATCGTTGCGCTCAAGCTGGCTTGAGCGGCTTGCTCAGTCCCGTAGCCCGGATGGAGCGCAGCGCAATCCGGGGTCTTGCCGCAAGCGACAGCGGTCCCGGATTTCGCTGCGCTCCATCCGGGCTACAAGGCTGCAGCTAGAAAACGTCAGCGCACGTTGGCGAGGCGCATGTCGAGATACGCCGTGATGGTTTCCATCAGCGGCTCGAGCTTGGCGTCGAAGAAGTGGTTGGCGCCGGGGATGACCTGCTGGTCGATCACGATGCCCTTCTGCGTCTTCAGCTTCTCGACCAGCGTGTTGACGTCCTTGGGCGGCACCACCGCATCCTTCTCGCCATGCACGATCAGACCCGATGACGGGCAGGGCGCGAGGAACGAGAAGTCGTAGAGGTTCGCCGGCGGCGCGATCGAGATGAAGCCCTCGACCTCGGGACGGCGCATCAGGAGCTGCATGCCGATCCAGGCGCCGAAGGAGAAGCCGGCGACCCAGCAGGCGCGCGCTTCGGGATTGATGGTCTGCGCCCAGTCGAGGGCTGCGGCCGCATCCGACAATTCGCCGGTGCCGTGGTCGAACGAGCCCTGGCTGCGGCCGACGCCGCGGAAGTTGAAGCGCAGCACCGAGAAGCCGCGATGCGCGAAGGCGTAGTAGCACTGGTACACGATCTGATGATTCATCGTGCCGTGAAACTGCGGGTGCGGGTGCAGGATCATCGCGATCGGCGCGTTCTTCTGCTTGGCCGGGTGATAGCGGCCTTCGAGACGGCCAGCGGGGCCGGCGAAAATGACTTCAGGCATCGGTGATCTCTTGATTGATGTGCTGGAGCGAGGATCCTCGGCAATCAACCGATTGTGGCCTCATCGACAGCGATGCCGACGAAGGCGCGAATGGAAGGGTGAGAAGGCGTGCGCCTCGCGGTGATGCGCAAACGGCGCGCGGTGACTTGACGGTGCGCGTTCTAACATGGGCGCAGGGGCAAAAAGCAAGCATCTTCGACATCTATCAATGTGATCAAAAGCTTAGCCGGTCATCCCGATGTCATGCCAATGGTTGCGGGACCGGACGAGGCGATGATCGGGATCGGCGTTTCTGGAATAACCGACTGTAATCCCGACTGTTTTATCGGTTGCTGGGCGGGCCGCCGGGGATGATTCACACTGGTTCGGTGCGGCCTCCCAAAGAGGCCACCGCCGGCCGGTAGCGACGGCTCCCTCCAAGGGTCTGCCCGTTGTCGAACGTCAGCTCGAAATCCCCTGACGGTTTGAAGTCCACCCCGCTCACCCGATCGAGGTTGGCAAGTCTGGTTCGGTGCACGCGGACGATGGCGAAACGGGCAAGATCGGTTTCGGTTGCGGCCAGCGTGCCCCGGATCAGGTGTTGGGTGCCGTTTGCGAGGCTGTATTCGATGTAATTGCCGGCCGAGGCGACCCATAGGATGTCGCGCGGTGCGACGCGGATGCGGCTCGCGCCGTCCCGGAGCCAGATCGATTGAGAGGATGGCTGCTCGGGCGGAGCGGTCGGTGCAGACATGGTGGTGTATGCGGCCGCCCTCAGCTCCCGCCGGCTCTCGATCAGCCAGATCGTTGCCCCGAGCAGCGCGGCGGTCACCGCGTCCTTGCGGAACTCGTACAGGACGGTCGTCAGCGAGAAACGGAAGTCGTAAGCGCTTCCCGCGAGCCAGAGCACGAGTTTCCGGAGTCCGACCATGCCGATGATGTGGAGCGCCGAGAAAACGAGCAGGGCGGCCGCGGCGATCCCAATCCGTGCAGCCAGGCTCCGTGCCCGACGTATGCGCCGCACGACCAGCACCGGGATCGGCAGCAGCAGCAGGATGACGACGATGCTCGAGAACTCCCAGAACAGTCGCCGGCCGACATCGTAGCTGCCGCCGCGCCAGGCGGCGTCCTGAGCGCCGGAGAGCGCGTTGACAATGCCGATGGCCAGCGCGATGGCCGCGATCGCAGCGAACATCGTCCAGTCGCCGCGATTGATCCCGCCGCGCCAACCGCTCGTCCCGGCGGGCGGCGCTTGGTCCCCTCGCGTTTGGTTCTGATCCCAAAGCGTCTCGACGCGCTCCGTTTCGGGAGCATTTTGGCTGTCAGCCATGGCCCCAAAACCGCGTTGGTCGTCCCGTCAAGGAGCTGAACACCATGTCAACACCGTCGCAATGTTCGACGTCGGAACGACGAGTCGATCTGGACTGGGTCCGGATTTTAGCCTTCGGTCTCCTGATCTTCTACCACGTCGGCATGCTCTACGTGTCCTGGGGATTTCACATCAAGAGCGAGCACCGGCTGACTTGGCTCGAGCCGGCGATGCTGTTGGTCAATCCCTGGCGGCTGTCGCTGCTGTTTCTGGTGTCCGGGGTGGCCAGCTGCTTCATGCTTGGAAAGCGGCGGCTCGCGGCCTTCGCCCGCGCACGCTCAACGCGACTCCTGGTCCCGCTGATCTTCGGCATGTTCGTGATCGTGCCGCCGCAATCCTACCTCCAGATCGTCGAGAGCCTCGGCTATCCCCAAGGTTTCGCCGATTTCTACCTCCGCCACTATCTGGCGTTCGGCGCGCAATTCTGTCCGAACCCCTGCATCGTGCAGCCGACCTGGAACCATCTTTGGTTTGTGGTCTATCTCTGGGTCTACACGATGGCGTTGGCTGGAGTGCTGTTGGTGTGGCCGGGCGCCGCTGATTGGCTTGGCGGCAGGCTCGCGATCGCGCTCACTGGCCCGTGGCTGCTGGCGCTGCCGTGCCTGCTGTTTGCAGCCTGGCGGTTGTTCCTGTTCCCGAACTTCCCGTCGACACATGCTTTGTTCGGCGACTGGTACAACCATGCGGATTTTGCGAGCACGTTCCTGATCGGCTTCATGTTCGCACGCCAGGACGGCATCTGGTGCGACATCGAGCGGCAACGATGGATGGCGCTGACGGTTGCTGCTGCGTGCTTCGTCGCCTTCATCCTCGTTTATGCCGGTTTGCTCCCGCGCTCGCCGATGCTGAGATGGTTCGCCGGCCTGGCCTATGGCTGCTACCAGTGGCTGGCCATGGTCGCCGTGCTGGGCTTCGCGCGACGCCATCTGACCACGGATGGCCCCGTGCGGCGCTATCTGACCGATGCGATCTTTCCCTATTACATCGTGCATCAGACCGCGATCATCATGATTGCACACGCGCTGCGGGGCAGTGGGCTGTCAGCCGGAACCGAAGCCGCCATCGTGATATCAGGCACCGCGCTCACCTGCCTGGTCAACTACGAGATCGCGCGGCGGATCGGCTGGCTGCGCCCGTTGTTCGGATTGCGCACGCAGCCCCGAGCCTCGGTCGGAGTAGCGCAGCGACAGCCGGCCTGATGTGCGCCGGCACCGATTGGCGCGATGACAAAAGGTGCTAAGAGGGCGCCATGCCAAGCCGCGTGTATCTCGACTGGAATGCGACGACGCCGCTTCGCCCTGAAGCGCGGGCGGCGATGCTTGCGGCCTGGGACCTGATCGGCAATCCGTCCTCGGTCCATTCCGAGGGCCGCGAGGCGCGGCGGCTGGTCGAGGATGCCCGTGCCGCGCTCGCCGCTGCGGTCGGTGGACTGCCGCGGAATGTGATCTTCACCTCCGCCGGAACCGAGGCCAATGCGCTGGCGCTGTCGCCGGGTCTGCGGGGACCGTCCGGCGGTCCCGTGGAACGGCTGCTGGTCTCGGCCGTCGAGCATGCCTCGGTGCTGGCCGGGGGCCGGTTTGCGGCCGACAAGGTCGGGCTCATCCGGGTGACGCGCTCCGGGGTGATCGATCTCGGCGATCTAGAATCACAGCTCAGGGACGGCCCGCCGACGCTGGTCTCGATCATGGCGGCCAATAACGAAACCGGCGCGCTCCAGCCGGTCGCCGAGGCGGCGCGGGTCGTTCACGCGGCGGGTGGCCTCCTGCATGTCGACGCGATCCAGGCGTTCGGCAAAATTGCTTTCAATATTAACGAGGTAGGCGCAGACCTTGCGACCTTTTCTGCGCACAAGATCGGCGGTCCCAAGGGCGTCGGCGCGCTGGTGGTGACCGAAGGGCTGACTGGGCTGGAACCGGTGCTGCGGGGCGGCGGGCAGGAGCTCAGCCGGCGCGCGGGAACCGAGAATGTCGGTGGCATCGCCGGCTTCGGCGGGGCCGTGAAAACGGCGCTTCAGACTCTGCCTGAGGATACGGAGCGGATGGCAACCCTCAGGAATCGCTTGGAAAATGGCATCCGATTGATCGCCGGCGCGACGGTGTTTTCGGATGAGGTGGAGCGGTTGCCAAATACCGTCTTGTTCACGGCACCCGGCCTCAAGGCCGAGACCGCCGTGATCGGATTTGACCTCGAAGGGGTCGCCGTGTCGTCCGGTTCGGCCTGTTCCTCAGGCAAGGTCCAGCCGTCCCACGTGCTGTCGGCGATGGGGTATGACCCGGCCGTGGCCCAGGGAGCGGTGCGCCTCAGTCTGGGCTGGTCTACGGAACCAGAGGACATCAATAGGGCGTTAGAGGCTTGGCGAAAGCTTGGTAATACCCTACTTAGAGCCTAAGCGACGAAACACGGCTTGAACTGTTCTAAGCCCGTGCTTTCCGCCAAAAAACATCGTAATACTCGTCCGAGTTTGATCCACCGCGGTCCTTGAAACCGCGAGCGGAGGATAGAATGCCAGCCGTGCAAGAGACGGTCGAGCGCGTCAAGCGCATCGACGTCGACCAGTATCGTTATGGGTTTGAGACCCAGATCGAGTCCGACAAGGCGCCCAAGGGGCTGTCGGAAGACATCGTCAAGTTCATCTCCGAGAAGAAGAACGAGCCCGCGTGGATGCTCCAGTGGCGGCTCGAAGCCTATCGGCGCTGGCTGACCATGACCGAGCCGACCTGGGCCCGCGTCGACTATCCCAAGATCGACTTCCAGGACCTCTATTACTACGCCGCGCCGAAGCCGAAGAAGACGGTCTCGTCCCTGGATGAGATCGATCCGGAGATTCTCAAGACCTACGAGAAGCTCGGCATTCCCCTGCGGGAAGTCGCCATGCTCGAAGGCGTCGAGCCGAAGCCCGGCGAGGAAGATCCCGCGCGCCGCAAGATCGCGGTCGACGCTGTCTTCGATTCGGTCTCGGTTGCGACCACATTCAAGGCGGAGCTGAAGAAGGCCGGCGTGATCTTCATGCCGATCTCGGAGGCGATCCGCGAGCACCCTGAACTGGTGCAGAAATATCTGGGCTCGGTGGTTCCGACCTCGGACAATTTCTACGCGACGCTGAACTCGGCGGTGTTCTCGGACGGCTCGTTCGTTTACGTGCCGCCGGGCGTACGCTGCCCGATGGAGCTGTCGACCTATTTCCGCATCAACGAGCGCAACACCGGTCAGTTCGAGCGCACGCTGATCATCGCCGACAAGGGCTCCTACGTCTCCTATCTCGAAGGCTGCACCGCGCCGCAGCGCGACGAGAACCAGCTGCACGCGGCCGTGGTCGAGCTCGTCGCGCTCGACGACGCCGAGATCAAGTACTCGACGGTGCAGAACTGGTACCCCGGCAATTCGGAAGGCAAGGGCGGCATCTACAATTTCGTCACCAAGCGTGGCGACTGCCGTGGCGACCGTTCCAAGATCTCCTGGACCCAGGTCGAGACCGGTTCGGCGATCACCTGGAAGTATCCGAGCTGCATCCTGCGTGGCGACAATTCGAGCGGCGAGTTCTATTCGATCGCGATCTCGAACGGCTTCCAGCAGGTCGACTCGGGCACCAAGATGATCCATCTCGGCAAGAACACGTCGAGCCGCATCATCTCGAAGGGCATCGCGGCCGGCAAGTCGCAGAACACGTATCGTGGTCTCGTCACCGCGCATCGGAAGGCGACGGGCGCGCGCAACTTCACCGCCTGCGATTCGCTGCTGATCGGCGACAAATGCGGCGCGCACACCGTGCCGTATATCGAAGCCAAGAACTCGTCGGCAACGTTCGAGCACGAAGCCACGACCTCGAAGATTTCCGAGGACGTGCTGTTCTACTGTATCCAGCGCGGCCTTAGCCAGGAAGAGGCTGTCGGCCTCGTCGTCAACGGCTTCGTCAAGGACGTGCTGCAGCAACTGCCGATGGAATTTGCGGTGGAAGCGCAGAAGCTGATCTCGATCTCGCTTGAAGGGTCGGTCGGCTAATTGCCGACCCTCGCGGCGCGCTCCGGCGCTCCAACATCAATTGAATAGACTGGATACCAAGATGGCTTTGCTTGAAGTGAAAGACCTCAAGGTTCGTGTCGAGGAGCGTGAGATCCTCCACGGGCTGACCATGACCGTCAACGAGGGCGAGATCCACGCGATCATGGGGCCGAACGGCTCCGGCAAGTCGACGCTCTCCCACGTCATCGCCGGCAAGCCCGGCTACGAGGTCACCGACGGCCAGATCCTGTTCAAGGGCGAGGACCTCCTGGAGATGGCGCCCGAGGAGCGCGCCGCCAAGGGCGTGTTCCTGGCGTTCCAGTATCCGGTCGAGATCCCCGGCGTCACCACCATGAACTTCCTCCGCACCGCGCTCAATGCGCAGCGCAAGGCGCGCGGCGAGAGCGAGCTGATGGTGCCGGACTTCCTGAAGAAAGTCCGCGAGGTCTCGAAGTCGCTGAACATCCCGCAGGACATGCTCAAGCGCGGCGTCAATGTCGGCTTCTCCGGCGGCGAGAAGAAGCGCAACGAGGTGCTGCAGATGGCGCTGTTCGAGCCCAGCCTGTGCATTCTCGACGAGATGGATTCCGGCCTCGACATCGACGCCCTGCGCATCGCGGCCGACGGCGTCAACGCGCTGCACTCGCCCAAGCGCGCGATGGTCGTCATCACCCATTATCAGCGGCTGCTCAACTACATCGTGCCCGACATCGTGCACGTGATGTCGAAGGGCCGTGTCGTGAAGAGCGGCGGCAAGGAACTGGCGCTGGAGCTGGAAGCTTCCGGCTACGCCCAGTTCGAGGACGCCGCGTAAGGAATTTTGCGATGAACGTTGCTGTGGCAAAGACCGGAAACGGCCGCGCGGTGAGCGATCTCTTCGCCAGCGCCGAAGGCCGCTTGCCGGGTTCGCCGGCCGTGGTGGCAGTGCGCCGCGAGGCGTTTGAGACCTATGAGCGTCTCGGCCTGCCGCACCGCCGGATCGAGGAATGGAAATACACCGACCTGCGTGCGCTGGTCGGCGAGGTGCTGCCGCTCGCAGCCAGCCCCGATGCGGCAGCGCTGAAGCGCGCTGCGGAGGCGGTGAAGGCAAATGCGATCGAAGGCGCCCGCAAGCTCGTGCTGGTCGACGGCGTGTTCGCGGCCGATCTCTCCGACGTCAAGGCACTCGCCGGCGAGGTGGGTTTCAAGACGCTGCGCGAAGCCCTGGAAAAGGATGCCGGGCTCCTGAAGACCGCGTCCACCGATGCCGTGATCGCGCTGAACGCCGCGATGGTGACGGATGGCCTGGTGCTCGATATCGCCGCGGGCACGCAGTTGTCCGCGCCGATCCAGATCATCCACGTCGCGACCGCTTCGTCCGCGTCGGCCTTCACCCGTTCGCAGGTCGCGATCGGGAAGGCCGTCCGCGCCACCATCGTCGAGACCTTCGTCGCGGCAGGAGCCAAGGCCTACCAGGTCAACGACGCCGTGATCGTCACGGTCGGCGACGATTCCGACGTCGCGCATATTCGTCTGATGGACGATGCGGCTGATGCAGCGAACATCACGTCGCAGTTCGTGACCATCGGCGCCAACGTCAAATTCAACGTCTTCAACATGACGACGGGCGCGGCCGTCAGCCGTCTGCAGGGCTTCATCACGCTGGCAGGCGAGGGCAGCGAGCTCTCCGCCAACGGCGTCAACCTGCTGCAGAAGACCGAGCATGGCGACACCACGCTGGTGGTCGACCATGCCGTGCCGAACTGCGTCAGCCGCGAAGTCTTCCGTGCCGTGATCGACGATCGCGCCCATTCGGTGTTCCAGGGCCGCATCATCGTCCGTCCCGACGCGCAGAAGACCGACGGCAAGATGATGACGCGTGCGCTGCTGCTCTCGGACGAAGCCGAGGCCGACAACAAGCCCGAGCTCGAGATCTTTGCCGACGACGTCTCCTGCGGCCACGGCGCCACCGCGGGTGCGCTGGACGAGAGCCTGCTGTTCTATCTGAAGGCGCGTGGCCTGCCCGAGAAGCAGGCCCAGGCGCTGCTGATCCAGGCCTTCGTTGGTGAAGCCATCGAGCAGATCGCGGATGATAATCTCCGCGAGCACGTGATCGGTATTGCCGAGCGCTGGTTGGAGCGGCGCCAATGAGCACGCATCCTGCAGTCAAGAACGGCGCCTACGACGTCGCGCGCGTGCGTCAGGACTTTCCGGCGCTCGCCATGCAGGTCTATGGCAAGAAGCTGGTCTATCTCGACAACGCCGCCTCGGCGCAGAAGCCGAGCGCGGTGCTCGACCGCATGACGCAGGCCTATCAATCCGAATACGCCAACGTCCATCGCGGCCTGCATTACCTCGCCAATGCCGCGACCGAAGCCTATGAGGGCGGCCGCACCAAGGTGGCGCAGTTCATCAACGCGCCGCGGACCGAGGAAGTGATCTTCACCCGTAACGCGACCGAGGCGATCAACCTGGTCGCGTCGTCGTGGGGCGGCCCGAATATCAAAGAGGGCGACGAGATCGTCATCTCGATCATGGAGCACCACTCCAACATCGTGCCGTGGCATTTCCTGAGGGAACGCCAGGGCGCCGTGATCAAGTGGGCGCCGGTCGACGACGAGGGCAATTTCCTCGTCGACGAGTTCGAGAAGCTGCTGACGTCGAAGACCAAGCTGGTCGCGATCACGCAGATGTCGAACGCGCTCGGCACCATCGTGCCGATCAAGGAGGTCGTGAAGATCGCCCATGCGCGCGGCATTCCCGTGCTGGTCGACGGCAGCCAGGGCGCGGTGCATCTGCCCGTGGACGTGCAGGACCTCGGCTGCGACTTCTACGTCTTCACCGGTCACAAGGTTTACGGCCCGACCGGCATCGGCGTGCTCTGGGCCAAATACGACCACCTCGTCGCGATGCGCCCCTATAACGGCGGCGGCGAGATGATCCGCGAGGTCTCGCGCGAGGTCGTCACCTATGGCGACCCGCCGCACAAGTTCGAAGCCGGCACGCCCGCGATCGTCGAGGCTGTCGGCCTTGGCGCCGCCATCGACTACGTCAACTCGATCGGCAAGGAGCGCATCGCCGCTCACGAGGCCGATCTCACCGCCTACGCCCAGGAGAAGCTGCGCGAGATCAACTCGCTGCGGCTGATCGGCACCGCGCGCGGCAAGGGCCCGGTGATCTCCTTCGAGCTCAAGGGCGCCCATGCCCACGACGTCGCCACCGTGATCGACCGCCAGGGCATCGCGGTGCGCGCCGGCACCCATTGTGTGATGCCGCTTTTAGAGCGGTTCAACGTCACCGCGACGTGCCGGGCCTCGTTCGGCATGTATAATACACGGGAAGAAGTCGATCATCTGGCACAGGCGCTGCTGAAGGCGCGGGATTTGTTCGCATGAGTGACACGGCCGAAATCAAAGCCAATCCGATGGAGACCCATTCGGCGTTGCCGCCGGAGGAGACCGAGCGGCTCACCACCGAGATCATCGCGGGCCTCAAGACCGTGTTCGATCCGGAAATCCCGGCCGACATCTACGAGCTTGGTCTGATCTACAAGGTCGAGATCAAGGACGACCGTTCCGTCGACGTTCAGATGACGCTGACGACGCCGAACTGCCCGGCGGCCGGCGAGCTGCCGACCATGGTCGAGAACGCGGTCGCCAGCGTTCCCGGCGTCGGCGTGGTCGACGTCAAGGTCGTCTGGGAGCCGCCGTGGTCGCCCGAGCGCATGAGCGACGAGGCGCGCCTCGTGCTGAACATGTGGTGACAGTCTCAACGCGCATTGAATTCGTTCTGCAACGGACCACATAAATAACATGACCCAGGCAACACCAGCATCCTCACCAAAACCCCGGCGGCCGCGCCCGCAGGTGATGCGGCTGACGGATGCCGCGGCCCAGCGCATTTCCGAGCTGACCCAGCGTGCCGACTCCGAGATCGTCGGCTTGCGCGTCGGCGTGAAGAACGGCGGCTGCGCCGGCCAGTCCTACACGGTCGAATACGCCCATGACGTCCGCCCGACCGACGAGGTCGTGGAGGACAAGGGCGTCAAGATCCTCGTCGACCCCAAGGCCGTGCTGTTCCTGCTCGGAACCGAGATGGACTACAAGGCCGACAAGATGCAGGCCCAGTTCGTCTTCAACAACCCCAACCAGATCTCCGCCTGCGGTTGCGGCGAGTCGGTCGAGCTGCGGCCGGCGAAGATCGACGGGTAGCTAAGCCCTCTCCATTCACACCGCCGTCGTCCTGGCGAAAGCCAGGGACCCATACCGCGTGATTTCTCTGTGACGGGTGGTGCTCGCACCACGCTGGCACGACTGGCAGTCTTCGCTAAACTCCTCCCTGGGGTAATGGGTCCTGGCGTTCGCTAGGACGGCATCGGGGAGACAGCTTGGCCATGGACCGCGAATTCCTGATCGACCTGTTCGCCGACTTCGGCCCGGTCACCATCCGCAAGATGTTTTCCGGCCACGGCATCTCCGCCGACGGTACCAATTTTGCGCTGTCGCTGCGTGCCGGCCTGTTCTTGCGCGCCGATGAGGTCACGATCCCGGACTTCGAAGCGGAAGGCTCAAAGCCGTTCCAGTATTCGACCCGCGCCAAGACGGTCGTGGTCAATTCGTACTGGGAGCTGCCCGCACGCCTGTTCGACGATTCCGCGGAGCTGGCGCAATGGGCGAGGGCCGCGCTCGCCGCCGCCCAGCGCGCCAAGGTGAAGAAGCGGCCGAAGGGGAAGAAGGCGGCGAAGAAGGTTGCCCCCAGGAGGTCCGTAGCGAAGAAGGCGGCCAGGAAGACAGTACGTAGGGTGGGCAAAGCGAAGCGTGCCCACCGTTCGAAATAGTTGTCCAGAGATCGTGGGCACGGCGCTTTGCGCCTTTGCCCACCCTACGAGACCGGATGCTCAGTCCACGGCCTTGGTCAAGCCGACCCTCATGTCCTTGGCTGTGAAGACACAGGCACCGTCCGCCAGCACACGGCCGTCGGCAATCCCGAGCACCAGCTTGCCGCGGCGAACCATGCGCATGGCGACCTCGTAGCGCACGCATCGCGTTTCCGGCGTGACAAATCCGGTGGCCTCGACTTCGCCGACGCCGATGGCGCGACCCTTGCCCGGGGAGCCCGACCAACCGAGCCAATAGCCGATCATCTGCCACATCGCGTCGAGCCCAAGGCTTCCGGGCATCATCGGATCGCCGCGGAAATGGCTGTCGAAGAACCAGTGGCCCGGCGCGATGTCGAGTTCGCCGACGATATGGCCCTTTCCGAACGCGCCGCCATCCAAACTGATCTCGGTGATGCGGTCCATCATCAGCATCGGCGGCGCCGGGAGCTGCGCATTGCCGGGCCCGAAATAGCCGCCTTCGCTCGACTTCAGCAGCTCGTCCTTCGTGTACGACGGTTGCGGCGCGTGAAAATCATGAGGGTTGGGCACGACGACAAGTCCTTTGTGGGCTCGGGTGCAGGCGGCCGGTGTCGTGTCAGATGTTGTTCGCCGCGGAGTAATGTCAAGCGAGGGTGCCGTAGGGTGGGCAAAGCGAAGCGTGCCCACGGATTTAGGTGGGCACGGCGCTGTGCGCCTTTGCCCACGCTACGGCAGTTGATGAAAGCTCACGCCACCCGGCTATGGCTCTCGATCGCGAATTCCGGATCGGCTTCGCAGATCACGCGATTGCGGCCGTTGCGCTTGGCGGCGTAGAGGCAGGCGTCGGCGCGTTCGATCAGCGCGTCGGTGTCGTCGCCCGGCTTGAGCATGGAGACGCCGACGGAGATGGTGACGCGGCCGAGGATCTCGCCGGTAGACTTCTTCTTCAATTCCTTCGCCATCACCGCGCGGCGGATGTGATCGGCGACGGTGAGCGCCTGGCGCAGCGCGGTGTTGGGCAGCACCACCGCGAATTCCTCGCCGCCGTAGCGGGCGGTGATGTCCTGGCCCTTGATGGTCTGCTTCAGCGACAGGCCGACGAGCCGCAGCACCTGGTCGCCGGTGAGATGGCCGTAGGAATCGTTGAACGATTTGAAGTGATCGATGTCGAACAGCAGCAGCGACAGCGGTTCGCCCGAAGCGAGCGCGCTCTGCACCGCCATGTCGATCATGCGATCGAAATATTTGCGGTTGCCGAGGCCGGTCAGAGGGTCGGTCAGGCTCTCCGCGCGGATCGCCTCCAGGCTCTGCTGCAAATTGCTGATCTCGTTCTTCGACAGCGTGAGCCGGTCCTCGAGCGCCTTGTTGGTCTCGCGCATCTCGCTGGTCGAACGCAGCAGCGTCTCCACGATCCCCTTGATCTGCTCGCGGCTCTTCGCCGACGACAGCTTTTCGGATGCGCCCGACAGGCTCGCATCGTAGGAGCCGGTCATCCCGAGCGCCTCGCCGAGGACCTTCATCACGTCGTCGATCTCGCCGATGACGCGCGCGCCGACTTTGTCGATGCGGTCGGTGGTCTTGATGTGGGAGAGATAGGTCTCGTAGATCTGCTCGAGATCGCCTTCGGTCAGCTTGCCGTGGCGCGCCAGCGTCTCGTTGATGATCTTGTTGAGCGGGGCGTTGTAGCCCGTCGCGTAGACGTACCAGATCTCGTAATTGCGGGGAATTGCAGTCTGTCGAAGCGAGCGGATCTGACCGAGTGCCACTTCGGCGAACGCCATCGTGCGTTCGTGTTCGTCGAGAACCTTGACCACGGAACATACCCCACAGCGGTCGGTGCGCAATCGACCGCAGCAATGCTTAAATTATGTTCGTAGGCTAATGGACGTTTGTGAACGGCCAGTAAATATACGGTGGCCAATGCATCATAAAAAGTGTGTGGCGCCTCTGCTCAACCGATCCTGAGGCGCCTCGTCGCATCAGGCGCCGGCAGGAGACGAACGCACGGGCCGGAGCAGGAACGCCGGCAGGTGCGAATGATCGCCCGGCTCGGTATCGACCTCGCGCTGGCGGCGCGGCTCGGGGCGGCCGATCGAAGGCACATGCGAATTGTTGGCCTGCTGGCGCGCGCCGCGACGCGGCTCGCCGGCGTGCTTCTCTTCGGAGCGATGCCGCGGTTCGGCGGGCTGCCGTGCTTCCGACGAATGCCTTGCTTCAGAAGCGTGCCTTGGCTCGCCACGCGCTTCGCGCGGCTCGTGGCTGCGTTCGCGATCGCGGCCACCGCGCTGTGGCTTGCCGCGTCCGCCGCGCGAGCGTTCACGATCGCGGCCGCGCGACTCGCGCGGACGATCGCTCTGCTCGCTTGCGTCGGCATTGACTTCGTAATCGCCCTCGGCGCGCGGAATGCTCTGGCCGATCAGCTTCTCGATCGCCACCATCGACTTCTGGTCGAGCGGCGTCACGATCGAGATCGCGGTGCCGGTGCGGCCGGCGCGGCCGGTACGGCCGATGCGGTGGACATAGTCGTCGGCGTGATGGGGGACGTCGAAATTGAAGACGTGGCTGACCTCGGGAATGTCGAGGCCGCGGGCGGCGACATCGGAGGCCACGAGGAGCGGCAGCTCGCCCTTGCGGAACTGGTCGAGCGCGGCCATGCGGGCCGGCTGGTCCATGTCGCCGTGCAGGGCGCCGACGCTGAAGCCGTGCTTCTGCAGCGATTTGTGAACGATCGCGACTTCGCGTTTGCGGTTGCAGAAGATGATCGCGTTCTTGAGGTCCTTGGCCTCGCGCAGCAGGCGGCGGAGCAGCTCGCGCTTCTCATGCGCCTCGCGGCCGGCGGGCACCTGGGCCTGCGTCACGGTCACGGCGGTGGTGGCGGGGCGGGAGACCTCGACCTTCTGCGGATTGTGCAGGAAGGCTTCGGTGATGCGCCGGATTTCCGGCGGCATGGTCGCGGTGAAGAACAGGGTCTGCCGCGTGAAGGGGACGAGCTTGCAGATGCGCTCGATGTCGGGAATGAAGCCCATGTCCAGCATGCGGTCGGCTTCGTCGATCACGAGCAGCTCGACGCCGGTGAGCAGGAGACCGCCGCGCTCGGTGTGGTCGAGCAGGCGGCCGGGGGTGGCGATCAGCACGTCGACGCCGCGCATCAGCTTGGCGTCCTGGTCGCCGAAGGAGACGCCGCCGATCAGCAGGGCGACGTTGAGCTTCTGGCCGGCGCCGTAGCGGTCGAAGTTTTCCTTCACCTGGGCGGCGAGCTCGCGGGTCGGCTCGAGGATCAGCGTGCGCGGCATGCGCGCCCGGGCGCGACCCTTTTCAAGGATGGTGAGCATCGGCAGCACGAAGGCCGCGGTCTTGCCGGTGCCGGTCTGGGCGATGCCGAGCACGTCCTTACGCGCGAGGACGTGGGGGATCGCCTGTTCCTGAATGGGGGTGGGGTTGGTGTAACCGGTGGCCGCCACTGCGGCGAGGACTTTTTCGGACAGTCCGAGATCTGAAAAGGACATTGAGCCTCTGGTCGAAACCGCCGTTCGGAATCGAGGGTAATAAGGCTGGTCGCGTTCCACCCCGAAACGGCGCGCTCTCAAGGAAGCTGGGGGTGCTGACTCACGCGAACAAAGCGCAAGGCTCAGGAATCGCTCTTCGATCTGAGCCGCGTCGCCCCGGAACATAGGCTGGAATTGGCCAAAGTCAATGGAGCAGGCGCGGGAAGGCCCTAAAAACCCTGAGGTTTTTAACCAAATCACGGGGACGGCTGGGTTTTCCGCCCGGCCTTGAGCCCGGGGCGGCGGCCGCCCAGGGAACCGGCTAATGCCCTTCGGAACCCCTGGCCCGGAAGTCTCCGGGGGCCATGCCGTAGGCGGCGTTGAAGACCCGGTAATAGGTCGCCAGGCTCTCGAAGCCGCAGGAGGTCGCAATATCGGCAATCAGCCGCTCCGGCGCCTCGCGCATCAGGCGGCGGCTCTGCTTGAGGCGCTCGTCGGTCACGGTCTGCGAGAAGCTTTTTTCGGCGGCCTCGAACAGCATGTGCAGGTGCCGCACGGACACGCCGAGCTGGTCGGCCACCATCGCCGGATCGAGGTCGGGGTTTTGCAGATGGTGCGCGATCAGGCGCCGCGCCTGCGAATGGCGGGCGGTTCGCAGCGCGGCCTGTCCGCGCCGGCTGCCGGGCCTGAGGATGCCGCGCTCGATCAGCGCCAGATGGGCCAGCGCCTGCACCAGGGAGGTTGCATCCAGCGCCCCGTCAGTTTCGCCGAGATCGGCAAAGCAGGCCCTCAGCAGTGGCGCCAAAGTGGGATCGCCGAAGGTCCGGGGCACAAGCTCGCGAACCCGCTTGTCCTGCGTGGGCAGGGCGCTGACGGGGATCTTCAGGATCCGCAGATGGAAGCCGCCGCCCCCGAGCGGAGCCGTGCGATAGGGCAGGTCGGTATGGCTGGTGGCGAAGCTGCCATTGGCGATCGAAAACTCGCCGCCGCGCGGGCCACCGAACCAGCCGCCGCTGCCGAGCTGCTGGTAGACGCAGATGCTGTCGCCGGGCGCGTAGGCGATGTCGGAGCTGCTGCGCTCGACCCTGTACTGCGAAGCCTTCAGCTCGACGAGGCCGGCGCCGCCGAGCTGGCGCAGTGAGAATTCACCGGAGAAGTCCGTGCGCCGCTCGCGCTCGAGCTCGGCCGTGACGCCGAACAGGCCCTTGGATCGCACCTCGCGCCAATAATCGAAACGCTCGTGCGGCTCGACTTCGTCCGTAGACCAGCGAAACACGGCAGCCCCTCGCTTCCGGCGCGATTTGTCCGGGAAAACCTGTCCAAGAAAGAGCAGATTCCAATGGAATCTGCCATAGGCCAAACCATGGAATCGAAGACGTGACGGTTGAACCGCCGATATGGCTGGGCCGACTATCACATCAACGGCAGTGGTTCCAATGAACGACCGTTCGAGGAGCGGGCGTGAGGGCGTTCTGCAGCGGGATTTATTCGATGACGCGTCGGCTTTTCAGAATTCTGGCGGCCCTCGGCCTCGCGGCAGGCCTGAGCGGCTTCGCGCTTCCAGCCCATGCCGAGAAGCGCGTCGCGCTCGTCGTCGGCAACAACGAATACAAGAACGTTCCGAAGCTGCTCAAGGCGGTCAACGACGCCCGCACCATGGGTGACACGCTGAAGCAGCTCGGCTTCTCGGTGATGGTCGCCGAGAACCAGAACCGGCAGCAATTCTCCGAGACGCTGCTCGCCTTCGACCGCGTGATCGAGCCCGGCGACACCGCGTTCTTCTTTTACGCCGGCCATGGTTTCGAGATCGCGGGCCAGAACTATCTGCTGCCGACCGACGTGCCGGCGGCGACGGAAGGGCAGGAAGAGCTGGTGCGCGACGCCTCGATCCTGGCCGACCGCATCGTCGAGCGCCTGCAGAACAAGAAGGCGCGCACCTCGATCCTGGTGTTCGATGCCTGCCGCAACAACCCGTTCGAGCGCAAGGGCACCCGCGCCGTCGCCGGCGGCGGCGGACTTGCCCCGATGGTGCAGCTGCCCGAAGGCGTGTTCTCGGTGTTCTCGGCGGGGCCCCGCCAGACCGCGCTCGATCGCCTGTCCAACGACGACGCCAATCCCAATTCGGTGTTCACGCGCACCTTCGCCAAGGAGCTGCTGCAGCCCGGCGAGAACCTCGTGCAGGTGGCGCAGCGGACCCGCCGTCTCGTCAGCGAGATGGCCGACACCGTCAAGCACCGGCAGGTGCCGGTGTATTTCGATCAGATGGTCGACGACGTGTTCCTCAGCGGCGCCGCCAAGGACGCGGCCACCGCGCGCCCGGCCGATCCGCCGCCGCAGAAGGTCGCGGCGCTGCCGCCGGTGTCGGTGCCGCGCCTACCGAAGGAGGAGACCACCAACGCGCCGATCGCGAGCTTCTCGCGCCACAATGGCGGCTGGAGCGTGGTGTTCTCCTTCGCCGACCCGACCCTCGGCATTTCCTGGCGCATGGCCGGCAACAGCGATTTCCGCGAGACCGGCTTCATCGACACGCTCGATCCGCGCACGCGCAAGCGGATGCCGAACCCCTCGATCGAACTGCCGCCGGATGCGCAGGCCGGCACCATCGAGGTCCGCTATGTCGATCAGGCCGGCGAGATGCAGGGGCCGTTCCCGATCAGGTTCGACCCCGAGGCCGCCCTGATCCGCGACCAGCGCAAGATCCTCGACATGACCGCGACGAGCTGGCTGTCATTCCGCGAGTTCAACGGGCTGCTGGTCTACTACACGCATCTGGTGTCCTACCGCTGCGCCATCCGCGAGGTGCGCATCGGCATCGACACCGCCGTTCCCAACCAGGTGCTGAAGATGCCGAACTGCGACATGCGCGATCCCAGCGCGATCAGCGCCGGGATGCCGCTCTACATGAAGCTCGCCCCGGCGACGCAGTTCATCTCGGTGGAGCTGACCTATCGCGACGGCAGCGTGTCGGAGATCAAGAGTTTCCGCGCGGCGAACCGCAGCAACAACTGACCGGGCGGAGGACGCGGCGGGCCGCCGGTGCTAGGCGCGCCGCTTGCCGAAGAAGCGCTTGACGGACTCGACCGCCTCGATCAGGGGCGGCGTCAGCGACAGGAAGGCGCCCATCGCGATCGCGACGATGACGTGGCGGAGCAGGAGCTTCTCCTGCTCCTCGTACGGATGGCCATTCCGGTTGACCGGCACCGGCGCAAGGGCGCCGGTCTGCTCCGGGGCGGGCTTTCGCGGCTTGCGCGGCGGGATCATGATCACGACGAAAAGCACGTTGATCAGAATCCAGACGCCGAGCAGTATGAGGATCGTCCGCACTGCAATGTCCTGAAATCAATCGAAATCTCCGGAGACGCTAACGGGCATTCGCCATTGCGGCAAAACAAATCGTGCATGCTGCGCTGCACAGAAAACTTAACTCGTAAATGAGAGGCGGGCCGTGAAACCCGAGACGCCGCAACCTCCGCCGGGGTCCTCCGTAAAAGCCCGGTGCTGCATCGTCGGCGGCGGGCCGGCCGGCATGATGCTCGGCTATCTCCTCGGGCGCGCCGGCATCGATGTGGTGGTGCTGGAGAAGCACGCCGATTTCTTTCGCGACTTTCGCGGCGACACCGTGCATCCCTCGACGCTCGAGGTGATGGACGAGCTCGGCCTGATCGACGGCTTCCTGAAGCTGCCGCATCAGCGTCTGCAGAAGATGGACGGATTGTTCGGCGGCACGCCGGTGCGGATCGCCGATCTGACCCGGCTGCACACGAAATACCCGTTCATCGCGTTCATGCCGCAATGGGACTTCCTCAATTTCCTGCGCGAGGCCGGCAAGCGCTTCGCTTCGCTCAAGGTGATGATGAACACCGAAGCGGTCGACCTGATCCGCCGCGGCGACACCGTTGCCGGCGTGCGGACGCGGACGCCGGACGGCGTCGTCGACATCGAGGCCGATCTTACCATCGCCTGCGACGGCCGGCATTCGACGGTGCGCGAGCGCGCCGGCCTTGCGGTTGAGGAGATCGGCGCGCCGATGGACGTGCTCTGGTTCCGCGCCGGCCGCAAGGCCGACGAGACCGAGAACCTGTTTGCGCGCATCGAGCCCGGCAAGATGATGGTGACCTTCGATCGCGGCGACTATTGGCAATGCGCCTACGTCATCGCCAAGGGCCAGCACGATGCGGTGAAGGCGAGGGGACTGCAGGCGCTGCTCGACGACGTCGTGCGCATGGCGCCGATCCTCAAGTCCGGCATTGCCGACGTGAAGAGCTTCGACGACGTCAAGCTGCTCACGGTCGCGATCAACCGCCTCAAGCGCTGGACCCAGCCGGGCCTGCTGCTGATCGGCGATGCCGCGCATGCGATGTCGCCGGTCGGCGGCGTCGGCGTCAATCTCGCCGTACAGGATGCGGTCGCGACCGCCAACCTGCTCGCGGACAAGCTTGCGCGCGGCTGCCCGTCCGAGGACGAGCTCGACGCCGTGCGCCGCCGGCGCGAGTTTCCGGTAAAGATGACGCAAGGGATGCAGGTGGTCGTGCAGAACAACATCATCAGCGGCGCCCTGCAGGGAGGGGACCGGCCGCTGAAGGTGCCGCTGGTCCTGCGCCTGCTCACCGCGCTGCCTTGGCTGCAGGGCATTCCGGCGCGCCTGCTTGCGCTCGGCGTGCGGCCCGAGCACGTGCAGGCGAAGGCCGCACCGTCGCCATAGCGCAGCTCTTCGGTAGGGATAATGCCGCGTTAAATCGCGCTTCGCGCGTTGCGTGTGTGCAACAGCGCCGGCGGATTCAAGTGGCACCGATCGCCAATGCGGCGTCTTAACTTTCTTGATTCAAATTTGAGTAAGAGTTGCGTGTGACCGTGCGCTCATCAAAGGACACGGGGTGTACCATGCGTAACAAGTTGATTGCCGCCTTCGCCTGCACGAGCGCTCTGGTTTCGACCGGCGCTGCGTCCGCCGCCGATCTCGGTGCGCGCTACACGAAGGCGCCGGCCTATGCCGAGCCGCTGTTCAACTGGACCGGCTTCTATGTCGGCGGCCACATCGGCGGTGCATGGACCAACGAGCAGTTCATCAACAACGGCACTGGCGCGGCGTTCGGCGATCTGATCCCGGGCGAGGGCTATCGTCAGCGCAACTCCGGCATCATGGGCGGCGCCCAGATCGGTTACAACTGGCAGGCCAACAACTTCGTGTTCGGCATGGAAGGCACCATCTCCGGCCTCGACAACAAGGGCACCGTCGTGAACACCGCGTTCGCCCCGGCGAATGACGTGTTCTCCTGGCGTGCCAACGTGCTGGCGACGGTCGTCGGCCGCGCCGGCTTTGCCGTGCAGAACAACCTCTTCTACATCAAGGGCGGCTACGCGGGCGTCAACAACCGGCTCTCGGTCACCGACCCGGTCGTGACGGGTACCGGTGGTCAGACGCACTGGGCCAACGGCTGGACCGTCGGCGCCGGCTGGGAATACGGCGTCACCCGCAACTGGATCGTCGGCCTCGAATACAACTACGCTGCCTTCGGCAGCCAGACCTATCAACTCGGCGGCCTCGCGGGCAACTACACCTTCGATGCCAAGCCGCGTGACATCCAGTGGGCCGTCGTGCGCGCGAGCTACAAGTTCGACGCGCCGGTCATCGCCCGCTACTAATCCTGAGCGCGTCAACGCAACGACAAAGCCAGCAACAAAAAACGATCACGATCAAATTCAAAAGCCCCGGCATTGTCCGGGGCTTCTTTTTTGCGTGCAGCTCGACGATCAAAAGCCCCGGCTGTCACGCCGGGGTTTTCTTCATCGATGCGTTTACGCCATCACCGAGAACCCGCCGTCGACGGGGATCGCGGTGCCCGTGACGAAGTTGGACGCCGGCGAGGCGAGGAACACCGCGATGCCCGCGAAGTCGTCGATCTCACCCCAGCGCCCCGCGGGCGTGCGCGCCAGCACCCGCTCGTGCAGGCCCGCGACCTGCTGGCGCGCGCCACGGGTGAGGTCGGTGTCAATCCAGCCCGGCAGGATGGCGTTGACCTGGATGTTGTCGGGCGCCCAGGCATTGGCGCAGGCGCGCGTGTACTGCACGATGCCGCCCTTGCTCGCCGCATAGGCGGTCGCGAAGCTCGCGCCGAAGATCGACATCATCGAGCCGATGTTGATCACCTTGCCGTTGCCGGAGGCCTTCAGCGCCGGATAGGCCAGCTTCGAGCACACGAAGGCGCTGGTGAGGTTGGTGTCGATCACCTTGTTCCATTCGTCGAGCTCGAGCTCGTGCGGCGGCTTGCGGATGCTCATGCCGGCGTTGTTGATGAGGATGTCGATACGGCCGAACTCCTTGATGACGCGGTCGATCATCGCGGCGACCGCCGCCTTGTCGGTCACGTCGGTGCTGACGGCGATCGCCTTCACACCGCGCTCCCCGAGATCGGCGACGGCCGCGGCCGACTTGGCTTCGTTGCGTCCGACCACGGCGATGCTGGCGCCGGCATCGGCGAGCCCGTGCGCGAGGCCGAGCCCGATGCCGCCATTGCCGCCTGTGACGATCGCGACCTTGCCGCGGAGATCGAACCGGTTGGATGTCATGCTTTCACTTCCTGGTTTCTTCTATTGGTTGCTCTGCCAGATCAGCACCAGCCCGAAGCCGGCCATGGCTGCGCCATAGCCGGCCCATTGCAGCTGGTTGACCATGAAGCTCGACCGCGGCCAGGGAACGGTGCCCGTGCCCTGTCCGATCCAGAGCAGCCCGACGGCGAGGGCGAACAGGCCTGCTACAAGCAGAAATCTGCGCATGCATTCCTCCCTGTCGGTCTGCTTCTGTCGCTATCCGCGGCATCAACGAATGCCGCGGCCCGCGAAAACTTGGCGCCAGACTAGCCGTAGCTTCGGTTCGGATACAATGGGCAGCGGCCGCAGGGCTGCGAGGAGGGCGCATGTCCGTGCGCAAGGCTATCGCCTTGTGCGATGCGCGTGGCGAGGCGGTCACCGACTGGACGAAGATCGAAAGGCGGGGCTTGGCGTGGCCTACCGTCGCTCAAGGCGAGCATCAGCCGATAGAGCGTCGCACAACGAAAAAGCCCCGGCGATGCCGGGGCTTTGACGTCTGAAAGTCAGGTCAGATCAGTACTTGGCGACGACCGGACCGGTCCAGTTGAAGCGGTAGACCAGCGAGGTCGAGATCGTCTGGTTCCAGCTGTTGGCGCGGATGTCGCGGCCAACCAGGGTGTTGGTGACGTCGAACAGCTCGTTCGAGGTCTTGGCATTGTAGAAGGCCGAACGGTACTCGGTCTTCATGAACCAGCCGGGCGAGCTGATGCCGAAGAAGTTCAGGCTGTTCTCGACGCCGCCGCCGATGAACCAGCCGTTGCGGTTGTAACCGTCGAGATGGATACCGGCGGGAACGCCAGCCAGCGTCATGAAGTTGGTGCTGCCGAAGTGAGCGCCCGAGTAACCGCCGTTGACGTAGGACAGAACGTTCGGAGCAACCAGCCAGCCGAGGCGAACGCCCGCGGCCCAGGAGGTTTCCAGCTTCTGGTTGCCGGTGATGCCAGCGATCGGATCCTGGATGGTGGCGCGGATGTTGCCGAACTGACCGTCGGCGAACACGCCGGCGACCCAGGTGCCGCTGAACTGCCAGTCGTAGCCGGCACCGACGGTGCCGAACCAGCCGGAGCCGCCCTGGCGCTGGTCGATCGTCAGCGGGATGGCGCCGACAGTGGTCTGGACGTGCTGGTCGGCATTGGAGAGGCCGCCGCCGCCGCCGCCGAACACGTAGAAGCCGGTCCAGTTGGCGATCGGAGCCGCAACCGGGGCCTTCACGTAGGGACGGGCAGCAAGGTCGGCCGCCGAGGCCGAACCGGTCATCGCCGCGACTGCGGTCAGAGCCAGCAAAATCTTCTTCATGATAAAATCCCCAACCTTGGTCTGTAGGCGCGAGCGCACTGAAGTCCGTGTGATCTGATGCCCGGACTATAGACGGTTCTCGCCGAAATGCTGTTGCAGGTCAGGCACAGTCGCCGGAAAACGCGGCTCGGCGGGGATATGGGGCGGCAACCCGGAGAATCATAAAAAATAGGTGATTTCAATATGTTACAAGAATACTCGAGCTGGGTGTTCTGGTAAGTTTTCGTTAGCAAATCCGGCTTTGTCCGAAACGGAGGCATTCCTGCCTCAGCCCTGGCAGCACTGAGTCGCTGGCCGAGTCGCGCTCCGGCCCGGTTCGCCGAAGGCCGATTCCACCTCCCCAAATGAAAAAGCCCCGGACGAGAGCCGGGGCTTTTCGGGCGGATGTGCGCGAGATCAGACGTCGAGCAGCTCCTCGTTGGCGAACTCAGCCTTGTCCGAGATGAAAGCGAAGCGCGCCTCGGCCTTGGTGCCCATCAGGCGCTCCACCGAATCTGCAGTGGTGTCGCGGTCGTCGGGGAGCAGCACCACCTTGAGCAGCGTCCGCCTGCTCGGATCCATGGTGGTTTCCTTGAGCTGCGCCGGCATCATTTCGCCGAGGCCTTTGAAGCGGTTCACCTCGACCTTGGCATTGGCGTTGAACTCGCTCTTGATCAGCGCTTCCTTGTGCTTGTCGTCGCGGGCGTAGACTGATTTCGAGCCGTGCGTCAGCTTGTAGAGCGGCGGTACCGCCAGGAAGAGGTGACCCTCGTCGATCAGCCGCGGCATCTGCCGGTAGAAGAAGGTGATCAGCAGCGATGCGATGTGGGCGCCGTCGACGTCGGCGTCGGTCATGATGATGATGCGCTGATATCGAAGGTCCTCCTCGCGATAATGCGCGAGCTGACCGCAGCCGATCGCCTGCACGAGGTCGGAGAGCTGCGCATTCGCCGTCAGCTTGTCCTTGCCGGCGGAGGCGACGTTGAGGATCTTGCCGCGCAGCGGCAGCACCGCTTGCGTTTTGCGATCGCGCGCCTGCTTGGCGCTGCCGCCTGCCGAGTCGCCCTCGACGATGAAGAGCTCGGAGCCTTCGGTGCCGGCATCGCTGCAGTCGGCGAGCTTGCCGGGCAGGCGCAGCTTCTTGCCCGCGGTTTTCCGCGCGGTTTCCTTTTCCTGGCGGCGGCGCAGGCGTTCCTCGGCGCGGTCGATCACGAAGTCGAGCAGCCGGTTGGCCATGTTCGGATTGCCCGACAGCCAATGGTCGAACGGATCCTTCATCGCCTGTTCGACGATGCGCTGCGCCTCGGCCGTGGCGAGACGGTCCTTGGTCTGGCCCTGGAATTCAGGCTCGCGCACGAACACGGACAACATCACCGCCGCGCCCACCATCACGTCTTCAGACGTGATCGACGAGGCGCGCTTGCCCTGGCCGACGCGCTCGGCGTGGTCCTTCAGGCCGCGCAGCAGCGCGCTGCGCAGGCCGGATTCGTGCGTGCCGCCATCGGGCGTCGGCACCGTGTTGGTGTAGGAGGACAGGAAGCCGTCGGCATCCGCGGTCCAGGCCACCGCCCATTCGCAGGCGCCGTGCGCGCCGTTGCGGCCCGACTTGCCCGAGAAGATGTCCGGATGCACCAGCGTGTCGGCGTGGATCGCAGCGGCAAGATAATCCTTGAGGCCGCCCGGGAAGTGGAAGGTCGCTTCCGCCGGCACGTCCTCGATGCCCTTGAGCAGCTCGGGCGCGCAGTTCCAGCGGATCTCGACGCCGCCGAACAGATAGGCCTTCGAGCGCGTCATCTTGAACAGGCGCTGCGGCTTGAACGCGGCCTTGGCGCCGAAGATGTCGGTGTCGGGCTTGAAGCGCACGCGCGTGCCGCGGCGGTTGTTGACCTTGCCGAGGTCTTCGAGCTTGCCCTTGGGATGGCCGCGCTCGAACGTCATGCGGTAGAGCTTCTGGCTGCGCGCGACCTCGACCTCGAGCAGCGAGGAGAGGGCGTTCACCACGGAGATGCCGACGCCGTGCAGACCGCCCGAGGTCTCGTAGACCTTGCTGTCGAACTTGCCGCCCGAATGCAGCGTGCACATGATGACTTCGAGTGCCGACTTCTTCGGGAATTTCGGGTGCGGGTCGATCGGGATGCCGCGGCCGTTGTCGGTGACGGTCAGGAAGCCTTCAGCACTCAGCTCGACGCCGATGAAGGTCGCGTGTCCCGCCAGCGCCTCGTCCATCGAGTTGTCGATGACTTCGGCGAACAGATGATGCAGCGCCTTCTCGTCGGTTCCGCCGATATACATGCCGGGCCGGCGTCGCACCGGCTCCAGGCCTTCGAGCACCTCGATGTCGGCGGCGGTGTAGTCGGCTTCTCCGCCGCTTCCGCGCGTAGCCGTCTTGGCGGCAGCGCGGGTCTTCGGCTCATCGCCACCGAAAAAATCGTCTTTTGCTTTTGGCTTCAACTGCTTGGACATATATCTTGATGTGCTTTGAGGGCCGCGCAGGCGGCGAATCGGTTGACGCGACTATGCCACTTCTGGCTCGGAAAGGTTACCGCGGGGCCGGTCGAGCAGGGTGGTTGCGAGCCAATCCCGGCGATTTTACGCCGCAGGCCCCCCAATTCCCGGCAATTTGACATCGTGGTCCCGTTTGCCGCGGGTTTTGTGACTTGATGTCACACAAGCCCTTGGCTTACCAGTCGTTTTCATCGAGCAGCACCTTAAGGCAAGGGCGGGAAGGCTTTTCTGGAATGGAGCAGTATGCGCACGCCCTGGCCGAATTCGTGCGTGCTCACCAGGCCTGGGCGGCTCCGATCGTGTTCGTGCTCGCGTTCGGGGAGTCGCTCGCCTTCATCTCGCTCCTGATCCCGGCCTGGGGCGCGCTGGTGGCGATCGGTGCGCTGATCGGCGCGAGCGGCATCAGCTTCTATCCGGTCTGGATCGCGGGCGGCCTCGGCGCCGCGCTCGGCGACTGGGTCTCCTACTGGTTCGGCTACCGCTACAAGGAGCACGTCGCCCAGATGTGGCCGCTCTCGCGCTATCCGGAATTGCTGCCCAGGGGCGAGGCCTTCGTGCGGAGCTGGGGGATACCCAGCATCTTCATCGGCCGCTTCTTCGGCCCCTTGCGCGCTTCGGTGCCGCTCGCGGCCGGCATTTTCGAGATGCCCTATTGGAGCTTTCAGGCCGCCAATTTCGTCTCGGCGCTGATCTGGTCGGCGGCACTTCTGCTGTTCGGCGACGTGATCGCCAAGGTCATGGAATGGATCTGGCGGTTGATCTGACCGGGCAGCCGGGCCGCCCGGTCAGGGCGTCAGGCAACGCCTAGAGCGAGGCGTTCCAGATCGAAGGTATCCAGCGATAGCCGGAGCCGTCCTTCTCCTTCTCGACGCGGACGAGGCCGGGGAAGGCGGCGTGGAAGGCCTGGATCGGCATCTTCTCGGCAATCGCCATGTCGTAGAGCTTGCGGCGCGTCTCCTGCGCGAGCGGCTTGTCGACGTCGGAGGCGATGTTCCATTCAGGATGCTTCACGAACAGGAACGCCGCGCCTGCGGTGATGTCCACCTGCACCAGCACCTTCTCCGCGCCGGAGGCGACGATGAAGGAATTGTGGCCCGGCGTGTGGCCGGGGCTCGCCACCGAAGTGATGCCCGGCGCAACCTCCTTGCCGGACTCGTATTGCGTCACCTTGCGGCCGAGCGCGTCGAACACGCGGCGGATGTTCTTGAAGTTGTTCTCGAGGATCGGATTGCCGGCCCCCTTGCTCATCTCGCCGTCGTCCATCCAGAACTTCCATTCCACTGCCGGCACCAGGATCTCGGCATTGGGGAAGGAGGGCTTGTTCTCGGCTGCCAGCAGGCCGTTGATGTGGTCGCCGTGGAAGTGGGAGATGATGACGGTATCGACCGCCGCGCGGTCGATGCTGGCGGCCGCGAGGTTGTTGTGGAACTGGCCGACCTTGCCCTTGGTCTGCGCGAACTGGTCGGGCCCGAGGCCGGTGTCGATGACGACCAGCTTGGGTCCGGTGTTGATGACCACGGGGTTGAAGGTGTGGGTGACCTTGTCCGCCGGCAGATGATGCTCGGCGAAGACCTTGTTGATGTCGTCCTTGCTGGCACCGGCCGCGTAATTGTCGGTCAGGGTGACGGTGGCGACGCCGTCGCAGACCACGGTGACCTGGTGGGTGCCGACGTTGTAGCGGTAGAAGCTTGCGTTCTGGGCAGTGGCCGGGGGCGCGGCGGCGCTCGCGGGCGAGGCTTTCACGAAGGGCAGGAGCGCCGAGGCGGCTGCGCCGGTCAGCGTTGCGCGACGGGTGATGTCGGTCATGGCGATGTCCTGAAGCTGGGTTGCGAAGGGCACGGACCGCCGGCGCCAAGAAGCGCCGGTTATCTCGGGAACCCCTGGCTTTAAGAGAAATTCCGCTGCAGCCCGATGACATCTTGCCGTCACGCGGTGCGGCATCCTGCCGTCAGCCCGCACCGATTTGGACTTGACCCTGGAACCCGCTGGCCTTATAGCCGCGCGCCATGATCAACGCCGCGACCATCCTGTTCGCCCGTCGCCGCCGCCGCAGCTCTGCGGTTTGGGCGGTCGATCGCGTTTGAGATCATCGTCTTTGCCGCTGGACCCGATCCGCGGCATTCTCTCTCCTGTCAGCGCGATCTGATCCGGCGGCCCCCCAAGGAGGCCCAGCAGGAGATTACGATGTACACGCCACCCTTTTTCAAACCGGATCGCGCCGCGAGCCTGAAATTCGCAGAGGAACGCGGCTTCGGCACCATGTGCGCCTTCGATGGCCACAAGCCGGTAGCCTCGCCGCTGCCGTTCTATCTGACCTATGCCGCCGATGGCACGCCGCAGGCCGCCTTTCATGCCGCCCGTCACAATCCGCTGGTAAAGCTGGCGGATGGCGCGGCCTCCTGGCTGCTCGCGGTCAACGGCGCCGATGCCTATGTATCGCCCGACTGGTACGTCTCGCCGGATCAAGTGCCGACCTGGCTGTATCAGGCGGTGCACCTGAGCGGGCCGGTACGGTTGTTGTCGGACGGTGAGCTGGCGGTGCAGATCAACACCCTCAGCGACAAGTTCGAGAACTGGCTGCTGCCGAAGACGCCCTGGACGTCGGGCAAGATGACGGCCGGCCGGCTCGAGGCGATGAAGAAGGGGATCGTGGGTCTGGTGATGACGGTTGAAGAGGTCGAAGGCAGCTTCAAGCTCAACCAGCACAAATCCGACGCCGACTATACGGCGATCGCCAATGCGCTCGGCGCGCAAAAGGATGCGGACTCGCGCACGATCGCAGGCCTGATGCGCGAAGCGAAACCGTTGGCCTTCGCGACGGACACTGTACAAGCACTGCAAGCGGTGACGCATGAAGGGCGCGTGTGATGAGCATGAAGAAGAAGATCGGCATTCTTGGTGCGTCCGGCTACACCGGAGCCGACGCGGTGCGCCTTCTGGCGCGGCATCCGAATGCCGAGATCACGGCGCTCACCGCCAACACCCATGCAGGCAAAGCCATGAGCGAGGTGTTTCCGCACTTCTTCATGCTCGACCTGCCAGAACTCGTGGAGTGGGAAAAGGTCGACTGGACCAAGCTCGACGCCGTGCTCTGCGGGCTGCCGCACGGCACCACGCAGGAGATCATTGCGGCCGTGCTCAAGGCCAATCCCAAGATCAAGATACTCGACATGTCCGCGGATTTCCGGCTGCGCAACAAGGACACCTATGCGCAGTGGTATGGCCATGAGCATCGCGCGCTCGAACTGCAAGGCGAGGCTGTCTATGGGTTGACCGAATTTTACCGGGAGAAGATCACGTCTGCCCGGCTGGTCGCCTGTCCCGGTTGCTATCCGACCGCGGTATTGCTGGCGCTGGTTCCGTTGGCGAAGGCCAGGCTGATCGACGTTAATGACATCATCATCGACGCGAAATCGGGCCTTACCGGCGCGGGCCGCGGGCTGAAGCAGAACACGCTGTTCAGCGAAGCGGGCGAGGGGCTGTCGCCCTATTCGGTCGGCACTCACCGGCACGCGCCTGAGATCGAGCAGGAAATCAGCCTCGCGGCGGGCGCCGCGGTGACGGTGAATTTCACGCCGCATCTGATTCCGATGGCGCGGGGCGAATTCTGCACCTCCTACGTCAAGCTCAACGGTGCAACGCCCGACGATCTGCGGGCAGCGCTGCAGAATGCGTACGCCAACGAGCCGTTCGTGCATGTCGCCCAAAAGGGCGTGCTGCCGCAGACGCAGAACGTGCGCGGCTCCAACTATGTTCAGATCGGCGTCGTCGCCGACCGCATCAAGGATCGGGCGATCGTGCTTTCGACGCTCGACAATCTAGTGAAGGGCTCGGCCGGTCAGGCGATCCAGAACATGAACCTGATGTTCGGCTGGCCGGAAACCGCGGGCCTGGAGCAGATCGCGCTGTTTCCATAAGGCCAGGCGCCACGACACGAACAAGCTCGAAAGGAGCGAACCATGAGCCTCACGGACACCACCAAAGCCCCGGCCTCCGGCGCCGCCAGCAAGCCCGCCACCGTCTTCGTCGACGGCGGCTCCGGCACCACCGGGCTCGGCATCAACGAGCGGCTGAAGCTGCAGAACGACGTCGTCGTGAAGACCATCGCCGACGACAAGCGCAAGGATCCCGCCGCCAAGAAGGCGCTGATGGAGGAGGTCGACCTCGTCATCCTGTGCCTGCCCGATGACGCCGCCAAGGAGACGGTGGCGCTGGTCGACAGCATGGGCGCCTCCGGGCCGAAGGTGCTGGACGCCTCGACTGCCTACAGGGTCGCGCCCGACTGGGCCTATGGCTTTCCGGAGCTGACGGCTGACCAGGCCGGCAAGATCAAGGCGGCGAAGAAGGTCTCCAATCCCGGCTGCTATCCGACGGGCGGCATCGCGCTGCTGCGGCCGATCGTCGATGCCGGCCTGTTGCCGTCCGACTATCCCGTCACCGTCAACGCTGTGAGCGGCTATTCCGGCGGCGGCAAGTCGATGATCGCGAGCTTCGAGGACGGCAGCGCGCCGTCGTTCGAGCTCTACGGTCTCGGCTTCGAGCACAAGCATCTGCCGGAGCTGCAGCTCTATTCGAACCTGACGCGGCGGCCGATCTTCATTCCCTCCGTCGGCAACTACCGGCAGGGCATGCTGGTCTCTGTGCCGCTCCAGCTCGACACGCTGCCGGGCAAGCCCGGCGGTGCCGACCTTCAGGCCGCGCTGGCCAAGCGGTATGCCGGTTCGAAATACGTCAAGGTGATGCCGCTGCAGAACGAGGCCACCAAGGGCGGCCGGCTCGAGCCGGAGGCGCTCAACGAGACCAACATGCTCGAGCTCTACGTCTTCGCCAGCGACAAGTACCATCAGGCGGTGCTGGTTGCGCGGCTGGACAATCTCGGCAAGGGCGCCTCGGGCGCAGCCGTGCAGAACATGCGGCTGATGCTGGGCTTGGCGGACGCGTAAAATACGATTGTGCCCCGGACGCAGCGCAGCACTTCTTCAGTGGTGCGCTGCTGAGCCGGGGCCCATTCTTCTTGCTTCGCGTACGGCTTTCTGGGTCCCGGTTCTGCAGAGCAGCGCTCACGCGCTGCACCGCGCCCGGGACACGGGGGGAGCTCGTGCTGCGCGTCATGGCCGGGCTTGTCCCGGCCATCCACGCGTAGCCGCGATCAAGGCAGAACGTGGATGCCCGGGACAAGTCCGGGCATGACGACGACGGAGATCGGTGCTCTCAGTACTTCGCGATGATCGGGCCGCCGAACCGGTAGTTGATGCGGGCGGTGATCAGGTCGACGTCCTGACCGATCCGGTCGGTGCGGGAGAACGTTCCCACCGGTGCCAGCGCGCCGTTGGCCGTGAGCGTGACGTCGTGGCGTCCCATGAACAGATGGTCGTATTCGAGGCCGACCGACCAGTTCGGGGCAAAGCCGTATTCGATGCCGACACCAATCGTGCCGCCCCAGCGGGTATCGTTGGCGCCATCGAACTCCGCGCCGGCCAGGCCGCCGGTGCCGATGCCGCGATAGCGATTGCTGGTGACGGCGGCGCCGCCCTTCACATAGAGCAGCGCATTGTTCCAGGCGTAGCCGACCTGGCCGGTGAACAGGCCGAAGGCATCGACACGGGTGCGGTTGGCAACACCGAACACGGCGCTGGCGTTGCGGCCGGAGAGGTCGGCCCAATCGCCCTGCGCTTCGAGGCCGAACACGAAGGCGCTGCTCTGCCAGCGATAGCCGATCTGGCCACCGGCGACCGCACCGGTCGCGTCATGGCAGCCCTCGGCGATGCCGGCCGGGAAGCCGACGGTGCCATCCCAGCAATTGCGCGACGAGCCGTAGCCGCCGTTGGCGCCGATGTAGAAACCGCTCCAATCGTAGATCGCCGCGATCATCGGCGGCGCCTTGGTGTAGGGACGGGCGGCGAGATCAGCGGCGCTCGCCTGGGTCGTAACAGCTGCCAGCGAGACCGCGCCGAGCGCGAATGCAATCTTCCAATTCATTTCTGCCCCGAATCAATCAATTGCGATGCGCAAATGTACATGGGGATGGACGACAACTTGTGTGTGTAAGCCGGAACGCTGCCGATTCTGCCGCGGTGTCGTCTCTCGGCAACACCTGAGGTTGATGGCTGCCGCCGGAATGGGCAGGCGACTGTGGCTTCCGTCCTGAACGTTGCCGGCGCCGGCTACGTCGCGATCCATTCCAGCAGGGCGTTCTGGGCGTGCAGAAGGAAAGCCTTCGCCGCCGGGCTCTGGCAGGTGGCGTGGGTCATTGCATCCGCCGTGACCTCCTGGCCGCGGGTCACCGGCGGGCAGGGGAGGAAGATCGCATCGCGGCGGCAGGTGTCGAGAAGCGCTGCGGATATCCGGTAGCCCCAGAGTTGATCGTCAGACGCCTCGCCGGGCCAGCAGTCCGCGACGATCACGTCTGCATCGCGCAAGGCGTCGAGATCGGTGGTTGCTGTGAATCCCGGACTTGCGATGTCGCGGATGTGCCAATCCGCCGGATAGGCCTGCACCACCTCGATCGGCAGGGCGATGGATGCTTCAACCCAGGAGCGGAGGATGTTGGCATCGGGGGCCACGCCCACGACCTTGAGCCCTTCCAGCGTTCCGCGTTTGCCGGCGACATAGGCGAGATCGCCAAGGGTCTCGCAAGGGTGATTTGCGCGCGTTCTCGCATTGATGACGGGCGCCGCGGCATGCGCTGCGAGCTCATGCAGCGTCGCCAATTCCCGGGTGCGCACGACCAGGATGTCGAACCAATTGTCCAGATATCCGGCAAGATCGGCCGTGGTTTCATGGACGTTGAACCTGACCGGAGGCTGCACGCAGATGCCTCCCATCGCCTTCACGCCGAGATCGAACGCGGTCGTATTCCTCCATCCGCCGTCGTCGGCGATGAGGGCCACGCGCTTGCCGGCAAGGCTTTGCGGCATGGAGCGATCCTGCCATGCCGCAGCCAGGAGCTGCGCGCGGGCGATGATGGACAGGAGCGCGTCCGCGCCGAGGTCGTGAAACCGGAGGAAATCCCGGCTGGAATCGCGATGCATTGCGAGGGCGCCGGGCGCGCGCTCAGAGCACCTTGAAGATCGCCAGCGCCAGCACGGCCTGGGCGAGGAAGCCGACGGTGAAGGCGAGGGTGCGGAACACCGGGATGCCCATCGCGTAGACGATCAGATGCGCGACGCGGGACCAGAAATAGACGGCACAGGCCAGCACGGTCCATTTCGAGGAATAGTCGATCGCGTTCAGGATCAGCACCAGCGGCGCGAAGATCACGAGGTTCTCGACCGCGTTGTCGTGCGCGAACATCAGGCGGTTCGCCCACTCGGCCTGCGGCTTGTCGCTGCGCGTGGGGTTGGCCATGGCGCCGCCGAGGCCGCGAACCTGACAGCGGTTGATGATGTAGGGAACCCAGAGGATCCCGGTCAGGATCACCGTCAGTGTCAGCCAGAACAATTCGCGCGTCATAGTCCGGTCCCCTCTGTCGTCGCTGTGGTGCGAGCGAGTCTATACAGGAGCGCGGCAGAGTCCGCTACGCGCGAACCCTGACGTAGCTGCCGGGCGCATCCTCGATCGGGGGCAGCGTCTCGCTCCCGACGATGCGCGCCGGCACTTCCTCGGGATCGAGCCCGCCCAGCCATTCGCGCCAGTCCGGCCACCACGAGCCCTTGTGCTCGACCGCGCCCTTCATCCAGTCCGCGACCGTGACGCCCTTGATGTTGTCGTTGGTCCAGTACTGGTACTTGTTCGAGGCCGGCGGATTGACGACGCCTGCGATGTGGCCTGAGCCTGACAGCACATATTTCACCGGGCCGCCGAAGAACTGCGAACCGTACAGCACCGATTCCGCCGGCGCGATGTGGTCCTCGCGGGTGGCCAGGTTGTAGACGGGCACCTTGACCTTGGAGAGATCGAGCAGGGTGTTGTCGAGCACCATCGTGCCGGTCGAGAGGCGGTTCTCCAGGTAGCAATTGCGCAGGTAATAAGAGTGGTTCGACGCGGTCATGCGCGTTGCGTCGGAATTCCAGTGCAGCAGGTCGAACGCGCTCGGCTGCTGGCCCTTCAAATAGTTGCTGACGACGTAGGACCAGATCAGGTCGTTGGAGCGCAGCATGTTGAAGGCCATCGCCATCTTCGAGCCTTCGAGCACGCCGGCCGCCTTCATGTCCTGCTCGAGGGCTGCGATCTGGTCCTCGTCGACGAAGACGAGGAGATCGCCGGCATGGGTGAAGTCGACCTGCGCCGCGAAGAACGTCGCCGACGACACGCGCTGGCGCCGCTTCTCGGCAAGCCAGGCCAGCGTGGTCGCGAGCATGGTGCCGCCGACGCAATAGCCGGCCGTGTGCACCTTCATCTCGCCGGTGACCTTCTCGATCACGTCCATCGCCGTGAGCGGGCCTTCCTTCATGTAGTCTTCCCAGCTCTTGCTGCCGAGCCGCTTGTCGGGATTGACCCATGAGATCACGAACACGGTGATGCCCTGATCGACGCACCACTTGATGTAGGACTTCTCCGGCTTGAGATCGAGGATGTAGAACTTGTTGATCCACGGCGGCACGATCAGAAGCGGGGTGCGCAGCACGTTCTCCGTGGTCGGAGAATACTGGATCAGCTGCATCATCTCGTTCTGGTAGATCACCTTGCCCGGCGTCGTCGCCATGTTGACGCCGACGACGAGATTGTCCGGGTTGGACTGGCGGATCTTCAACATGCCCTTGCCGGCCGCGATGTCCTCGGCCAGCATCTTCAGGCCGCGCGCCAGATTGCCGCCGCTGCTCGCCACCGTCTCGCGCAGCACTTCCGGATTGGTCAGCACGAAGTTCGACGGCGAGATCGCGTTGGTGACCTGCTGGACGTAGAACTCGGCCTTGCGGCGGGTCTGCGGATCGAGTTCGGCGTCTCGCACCAGCTCCTGCGCCCATCTGGCCGTGAGCAGGTAGAGCTGCATCATGAAATCGAAGAACTGGTTCGACTTCCATTCCGGATCGGCAAAGCGCTTGTCGCGCGGCGAGGGCGCGATCGCGGGCTCGGCGTCCTGGCCGGCCATGCGCCGTGCCGCCGAGCCCCAGAGGTCGAGATAGTCCTTGGCGAGCTTGGTCTGCATATCCGACGAGCGGGACGAATCCGACAGCCAGTATTCGGCGACCGAGGTGAAGGTCTTGACGACCTCGGCGAGCTCGGGCGGCGGGCGGTCCTGCACCTCGCCGCTCTCGCGCGGCTTGAGGTAGGCGGCCAAGGCCTTCCCGCCGCTTTCCATCGCCCGCGCGACATTCATCGCGAAGGCTTCCGCATCGAACTTCGTCTCGGACGGGTTTGCCCCGGAGCTGGGCTTGTCGGTCGTGGCGGTACTCATACGCAGAACAGTAACGACTCATTCCGTATTCGTCACCGCGAAGCTCGCACGTTTGGCGTTAAACACGCTCCAAGATGTGCTGCACTGCGACAAGTTTTCTTGGTTCCGTCATAATCAAGCCGCACCGCTCGGTTTGGTAGTGCCGGGCTGTTTTCTCGCTCGCACCATTTGGGCAGCAATGGTTTGAGCTTGGGCGCGGGGTCGGGTAGGGTTGCCCGGGGCCGTGCTTTGGGACGAGTAGGGGATTTCCCAAGTGTTGGCGTTATGGGACCTGCAAAAGACGCTGCCGATCCGCGGCGCGCTGCTGATGGCGGCGCTCGTGCTGGGCGGCTGTTCGAGTCAGCTCGCGGACCTCACGCCTGCCGATGCGCAGGCACATCCCAGGGAGCCCGGCACCTATCTGCCGGTGCATGATCTGCCGCCGGATCGCGATCAGGCGGTCATCACCCCTGACCAGCGCGCCAAGATCGAGGCTGAGCTCGCCGCCGCGCGCGACCGCCAGGCCGTTGCCGCCAAAGATGCCAAATGAGGCAGTGCAAGGTAATCGCTGGCGCCCCCGTCTTGCCGTGCTAAAAGACGAGGGTTCAGCCGAGAGTCAGGGCGAACGACTTCAGCCGCTGCCGCCGAAAATTGCTCTAAGTATTTGATTTTGAGCCATTTAGCGGCCAGAACGGGCGCCATTGTGATGGGCGCGCGTGGCCAGTCGATTCTGTCCTGACCGGTTGCCCGGAGCCCAGAGAGCCATGGAAGAATTTTACCGCATCCGCCGCCTTCCGCCTTACGTGTTCGAGCAGGTCAACCGGGCCAAGGCGGCCGCGCGGAACGCCGGGGCCGACATCATCGATCTCGGCATGGGCAATCCGGACCTGCCGGCGCCGCCGCATGTGCTGGAGAAGCTCAAGGAGACGCTCGGCAAGCCGCGCACCGACCGCTACTCGGCCTCCCGCGGCATCCCCGGCCTGCGCCGCGCCCAGGCCGCCTACTATGCCCGCCGCTTCGGCGTGAAGCTGAACCCCGACACCCAGGTGGTGGCGACGCTCGGCTCCAAGGAAGGCTTTGCCAACGTGGCGCAGGCGATCACCGCGCCCGGCGACGTCATCCTCTGTCCGAACCCGAGCTATCCGATTCACGCCTTCGGCTTTTTGATGGCGGGCGGCGTGATCCGCTCGGTGCCCTCCGAGCCGACGCCGCAATTCTTCGAGGCGGTGGAGCGGGCGATCGTGCATTCGATCCCCAAGCCCCTCGCACTCGTCGTCTGCTACCCCTCGAACCCGACCGCCTATGTCGCGAGCCTCGACTTCTACAAGGACCTCGTCGCCTTCGCGAAGAAGCACGAGATCCTGATCCTGTCCGATCTCGCTTACGCCGAGGTCTATTTCGACGAGAGCAATCCGCCGCCTTCGGTGCTCCAGGTGCCCGGCGCGATGGACGTCACGGTCGAGTTCACCTCGATGTCGAAGACCTATTCGATGGCCGGCTGGCGCATGGGCTTTGCGGTCGGCAACGAGCGCGTGATCGCAGCGCTCGCCCGCGTCAAATCCTATCTCGATTACGGCGCCTTCACGCCGGTGCAGGTCGCCGCGACCGCGGCGCTGAACGGTCCCGACGACTGCATCAAGGAAATGCGCGACACCTACCGCAAGCGCCGCGACGCGCTCGTGGAATCGTTCGGCCGTGCGGGGTGGGAGATTCCGCCGCCGGAGGCCTCGATGTTCGCCTGGGTGCCGCTGCCGGAAGCCTTCCGCAGCGTCGGCAGCATGCAGTTCGCGACCCTGATGGTGGAGAAATCCGGCGTTGCGGTGTCGCCCGGCGTCGGCTTCGGCGAGCATGGTGAAGGATATGTCCGCATCGCCATGGTGGAAAACGAGCAACGGATCAGGCAGGCCGCGCGCGGCGTGCGCCGCTTCCTTGAAAGCGGCATCGAAACGTTGCACAACGTGGTTCCGCTCGCCAATCGGCGCTGATTTCTCTTCGACAGGTTTTCTGAAAGCATCATGGTCGCACCCCTGAAAGTGGGCATAGCGGGGCTTGGCACCGTGGGTGCCGAAGTCGTCCGTTTGATTGAAACCCAGGGACGTGTGCTCGCGGGCCGCAGCGGCCGAAGCATTCGCGTCGTCGCCGTCACCGCGCGCTCGAAGGCCAAGAAGCGCGCCGTCGATCTACGCGGCGTCGAATGGGTCAAGGATCCTCTTGCCCTCGCCACGCATCCCGAGGTCGATTGCTTCGTCGAGCTGATGGGCGGCGCGGGCGATCCCGCGCTCTCCGCGGTCGAGGCTGCGCTCACTGCCGGCAAGTCAGTCGTCACCGCCAACAAGGCGCTGCTCGCCAAGCACGGCATCAAGCTGGCGAAGGCCGCCGAAAAGCACGGCGGCGCGCTGAATTTCGAGGCAGCCGTGGGCGCTGCCATTCCCGTCATCAAGACGTTGCGCGAAGGTCTTGCCGGAACCGGCATCAACCGCGTCTACGGCATCCTCAACGGCACCTGCAACTACATCCTGACCCGGATGGAGCAGGAGGGCCTGTCGTTCGCCGAGTGCCTGAAGGATGCGCAGCGGCTCGGCTATGCCGAGGCCAATCCGTCCTTCGACGTCGACGGCCACGACACCGCGCAAAAGCTCGCCATTCTCGCCAGCCTCGCCTTCGGCACGAAAGTTGCTCAAAGCGCGGTGTATGTCGAAGGTATCTCCTCCATCGCGCCGGAAGATCTGCGCGCGGCCGACGATCTCGGTTACCGGCTCAAGCTGCTCGGCGTTGCGGTTCGCACCGCCAAGGGCATCGAGCAGCGCGTGCATCCGACCATGGTTCCAAAATCCTCCTCGATCGCGCAGGTGATGGGTGTCACCAATGCGGTCACGATCGATGGCGAGGGCATTCCGCCGATCACGTTGGTTGGCCCCGGCGCGGGCGGTGCTGCGACGGCCTCCGCCGTCGTCGCCGATATCGCCGACGTCGCGCGCGGCATTCGCGCCAACCCGTTCGGCCGGCCGATCTCGCACTTGCGCGACACCAAGAAGGCGCCGATGGAGCGGCATGAAGGCGGCTACTACATCCGCCTTTTGGCGCGCGATTTCCCGGGCACTGCGGCTGCGATCGCGACCCGGCTTGCGGAGCAGAAGATCTCGATCGAGTCGATCGTGCAGCGTCATCCCAATGGCGGTGCTGCGTCGGCCGACGGCAAGGCGGTGCCCGTGCCCGTCATCCTGATCACCTATGCGACGCATGAGGACGCGGTACGCCGCGCGCTGGCCGCCGTGCAGAAGGACAAGGTGATCAGCGGACGGCCGCAGGTCATCAGGATTGAGAAGAACTGACACGGTTCGAACGAACTGTGGGTGTTACGAGTTGATGTGGGCGGAGAGTCCCGCCCAGAACCGTTTCGAAGGAGTTAGCCGATGTCGACCCATATTGAAGTCCCCCCGCACGCCTTGCTCGAGCGCATTCTCACGCTGGAGATCGTGCGGGTGACGGAACGGGCGGCAGTGTCGTCGGCGCGGCTGCGCGGGCACGGCAACGAGAAGGCGGCCGACCAGGCCGCGGTGGACGCCATGCGGCGTGAGCTCAACAAGCTGCCGATCCAGGGCACCATCGTGATCGGCGAGGGCGAGCGCGACGAGGCGCCGATGCTGTACATCGGCGAGCAGGTCGGCCTCAAGGCCGGCCCCAAGGTCGACATCGCCGTCGATCCGCTCGAAGGCACCACGCTGTGCGCCAAGAACATGCCGGGCTCGATCGCCACCATGGCGATGGCCGACGGCGGCACGCTGCTGCACGCGCCCGACGTCTACATGCAGAAGCTCGCGATCGGCCCCGGCTATGACAAGGGCGTCGTCGAGCTCGATGCGAGCCCGGCCGACAACGTTCGCCGCCTCGCCAAGGCCAAGGGCGTCAAGCCGGATGGCATCACCGTCCTTGTGCTCGACCGTCCGCGCCACGCCGACATCATCTCGAGCGTGCGTTCGACCGGGGCGGCCGTGCGTCTCATCACCGACGGTGACGTCGCCGGCGTGATCCACTGCGCCGACCCCGACAACACCGGCGTCGACATGTATCTCGGCACCGGCGGCGCGCCGGAAGGCGTGCTCGCAGCCGTGGCGCTGCGCTGCATCGGCGGCCAGATGCAGTGCCGGCTGATCCTCGATTCCGGCGAGAAGGTCGAGCGCGCCGCCAAGATGGGCGTCAACGATCCCAAGATGATCTACGGCATCGAGGACATGGCGCGCGGCGACTGCCTGTTCGCCGCCACCGGCGTCACCACGGGCTCGCTGCTCTCGGGCGTGAAGTTCCGCAAGGACGGCGTCATCGAGACCGAGACGGTCGTGATGCGCTCCGTCACTGGCACCGTGCGCTACATCAAGGCCGAGCACCGCGAGCTCGCGAAGTTCCATCTGGACTGACGCACGCTGTCATTCCGGGGCGGCGGGACCAGCGCAAGGCACGGTCCGGCGAACTCGGAATCTCGCGCCACAACTTCTGGATTCCGGGGTCTCCGGGCCGCGCCCTGCGCGGTCCCTTGGCCCCGGAAAGAAAAAACAACAACAGAGGAAGCGCCCATGTCCGATCTCTCCGCCGTCAAAGCCCTCGTCTTCGACGTGTTCGGCACGGTCGTGGACTGGCGCACCAGCCTCATCACCGATTTCATGTGGTGGGCGAAGGGCCGCGGCATCAGCGCCGACTGGACCGCTTTGGTCGACGGCTGGCGCGGGATGTATGTCGCCTCCATGGACGACGTGCGCAAGCACCCCGAGCGCGGCTATGTCATGCTCGACGATCTGCACCGCCGCTCGCTGGAGAAGCTGGTCGAGAAGTTCGCGATCAAGGGGCTCACCGACGCGGATCTCGATCATCTGACCAAGGGCTGGCACCGCCTCAATCCCTGGCCCGACAGCGTCGCCGGCCTGATCCGCCTCAAGACGAAATTCGTGATCTCGCCGCTGTCGAACGGCAACGTGGCGCTGCTTACCAACATGGCGAAGTTTGCCGGGCTCCCCTGGGACCTCATCATGTCGGCCGAGCTGTTCGAGCACTACAAGCCGGATGCCGAGACCTATCTCGGCGCCGCGCGTCTTCTGTGCCTCAAGCCGGAAGAGGTGATGATGGTTGCCGCCCACAACGGCGATCTCGCCGCCGCGCAGAAGAATGGGCTGAAGACCGCCTTCGTGGCGCGGCCGACGGAATACGGCCCGCTGCAGAAGGTGGATTTCGAAGCGACCGGCAACTGGGACATCGTCGCCAAGGACTTTGGCGGTATCGCCGACAGGCTGGGATGCTGAGCGGGACCTGCTCGGTTTGACATCTTTCACGTAAGCGCCTTTCATATCGACAAAGTCGATGTGAGGGGGCGCCGTGGACACCGAGCTCGCGCGTACGTTCCTGACCGTGGTCGCGACCGGCAACTTCATCACCGCCGCCGAGCGGCTGCATGTCAGTCAGTCCACCGTCAGCACGCGGATTCACTCCCTCGAAGAGTTGCTCGGCTGCACGCTGTTCGTGCGCAACAAGGCCGGCGCCGCGCTGACGGCGGCCGGCCGTCAGTTTCAGCGCCACGCCACGACACTCGTGCGCACCGTCGAACAGGCCCGGCACGACGTCGGCGTGCCCAAGGGATTTAGCGGCGCGCTCGTGGTCGGCGGCCGCATCGGCATCTGGGAGGAGTTTCTGCTGCTCTGGGTGCCGCGCATGCAGGCCGCCAATCCGCAAATCTCCGTTCGCGCCGAGAGCGCCCTTGAACCCGAATTGATGCAGGGGCTGGTGGAAGGGCGCATCGATATCGGGGTGATGTACACGCCGCAAAGCCGCCCCGGCCTCAAGGTCGAGTTGCTGTTCGAGGAGCAATTGGTGCTGGTCTCGACCAACCCGAAGAGCGATCCCGAGCCGCAGGACGGTTACGTCTATGTCGACTGGGGCCCGGAGTTCTACGCGCGCCACAGCGCCGTCTTTCCCAATTTCGCGGGACCTGCGCTGTCGGCCAATATCGGCTGGCTCGGGCTGCAACACGTCCTGGCGAACGGCGGCTCCGGCTATTTCGCGCACCGCATTGTCGCGCCGCTGCTGAAAGCGCGGCGGTTGCACCTCGTGGCCGGCGCGCCGAAATTCTCGATGCCGGCCTATGTGGTCTATTCGGTGGACCAGCCGGATGATCACGTGCAGAGCGCAATCGCGCTGATGCGCGATCTCGCCGCCGAGCAGACCAGGCGCGTGGCGGAAATGCCGGTGCGCGGCCCGCGCAGGCGCCGCTGACGTCCGGTTCGAGGCTATCCGCGCTTGTGCAGGCGCGTCTCTGCGAGCGCCGTCACCGCGCCGACCGTCAACATCGCGACGACGATGTCCGACGTCGCATCGAAGCCGAAGGCCAGGATCGCGGCGGCGGTCACGGCGATCAACATGCAGACGGCAAAGCCTTCGTCGGCGATCAATTGGCGCGCGCCGGCGAGGGGCGCCCTGCGGGTGTCCGTGGATGGCATCGGCGGCTTGCCTACTGAAACAGCTTCATGGCGTTGAGCAGGGTCTGGATCACGCCCGCGAGCAGGGGGATGCCTGCAAAGCTCCAGGCCAGCGCCAGTTGCAGCGGCGTGGTCCTGGCCGTCTGAACGTCCTGCATCATGTCACGCCCCCGCGGGATTGTTGCTCGCGGCAGCCACGGCCGCGATCTCGCCGGCCCGATGCACCGGCCTGATCGAGGCCATCGCGAGGGACACGCGATAGGAAACCCAGCTCAGCAGCAATCGGGAGAATGACGCCTCGCTTCGTGATGTCGTGGTCATGGTCGCCTCCTTGTGATCGTCCGAACGTCAGGCCGCGCGCGCCGGCTCCAGACCTGCGGTGTCCTCGTCCTTCATGTGATGACGCTTGTCGACGGCGCGAACGCAGAGATTGGCGAGGAAGCCGACCACGAGCAGTCCGGCCATGATGTACATGGTGGTGTTGTAGGCCTGCGCCTTCGGCACGCCGTGCGTGACGTTGTACTCGCGGATGTAGTTGATCAGCACCGGCCCTGCGATTCCGGCCATGGACCATGCCGTCAGCAGGATGCCGTGGATCGCGCCGACATAGCGGGTGCCGAACATGTCGCGCAGATAGGCCGGCACGGTGGAGAAACCGCCGCCATACATGCTGACGATGATCAGGAAGCACAGCACGAACAGCACGACGTTGCCGTTCGCACCGGCATAGGGCACGGTGACGTAGAGCGCGATGCCGAGCAGCATGTAGACGAAATAGGTGTTCTTGCGCCCGATGAAGTCGGACAAGGACGCCCAGCTGAAGCGTCCGCCCATGTTGAACAGGCTCATCAGCCCGACGAGACCGGCTGCCGCGACCGCGGTGATGTGACCGGGGAACATCTCCTGGCTCATCGCCGAGGCCTGGCCGAGCACGCCGATGCCGGCCGTGGTGTTGCAGAACAGCACGATCCAGATCAGCCAGAACTGCGGCGTCTTGATCGCCTGATAGACGAACACGTCGTTCTTCGTCATCAATTTGGTGGCCGTTGCCGGCGGCACATATCCTTCCGGCTTCCAGCCCGGTGCCGGCACGCGCACGATGGCCGAGCCGACCATCATGAACACGAAGTAGACGCAACCGAGCGTGACGAAGGCGCCCAGCACGCCGGCATCGTGCGCGCTCGCGAACTTGCTCATCAGCCAGACGGAGAACGGGGAGGCGATCAGCGCGCCGCCGCCAAAACCCATGATCGCCATGCCGGTCGCCATGCCCGGCCGGTCGGGAAACCATTTCATCAGCGTCGAGACCGGCGAGATGTAGCCGATGCCGAGAGCGCAGCCGCCGATCACGCCGTATCCGAGATAGATGATCCAGAGGCTGTGAAGGTGCACGCCGAGCGCCGAAATCAGGAACGCGCTTGCCCAGGCGAGGCCGGCCGTGAACATCGCCCGCCGCGGACCGCCTTCCTCGACCCAGCGTCCGAACACCGCGGCCGACAGGCCCAGGAACACCATCGCAATGGAGAAGATCCAGCCGAGCTCCGTGAGCTTCCAGTCGCCCGATGCCGACTGCGTGATGCCGATCAACTTGGTCATCGGCAGGTTGAAGACACTGAAGGCGTAGGCCTGCCCGATGCAGAGGTGAACGCAGAGCGCCGCGGGCGGAACCATCCACCGGCTGTAGCCGGGACGTGCGATCGTGTGCTCGCGATCGAGGAAAGGCAGCAGCGAATGTGAAGGCATTCCCGATGCGTCGAGCGTCGTCGTCATCCCATCCTCCTCGCTTCGCCATTTTTTGGCGGCCCGTTCGAGCCACTGGCGATTGCGCCACTCAGGCTACGCAGGAGAATGGTTTTGACAAACGAATAATATGCGCGGTTACAATCGGATTTATCGATATTACGAAGATCGGAAAAACGAGGCTGTCTCTGGGCGGCGCAGATCGCGTCCGCTCTGCGCCGGCCTCATCTTCCATGCTGGTCAGACGGATATTTCAGGGCATGCGGACGGATGCCGCCATCAACCCGGCCGCTGTGGTGGACTGCCGAATGGCGCGTTACTTGATCGGCGTCGTCAGCTCGGTGTCCGCCGTGTCCACCACGAACACGGCAAGCAGCTTCGCAGGCTCGGTGTCGCTGGCATTGGAGCTGACGGCATGGCGATCGCCGGGCTTCTCGGAGAAATTCTCGCCCTTCTGATACACCTTGGCGGGACCGTCATTGACCTGGCTTCGGATCGCACCCTCGAGCACCGTCGCGTAGATGAATGCGGAGCGCGCGTGGGTGTGGGCCGGCGAGGAGCCGCCGGGACCATATTCGACCAGCACGCCCTTCATGCTCTTGCCCGGAACGTTCGGCAGCGCCTGGTCGAACACCACGGTCACCTTGGCCGACTTCGCCGCCAGCGGCGTCTCGGCGGCCTGGGCCGGCAGCAAGAATGCGGCGTAGACCGCCGTCGTGATCAACAATCTGCGCATGATGTGTCCTTCATTGCTGTGGGGCTTCAGACCGTCGCCAGCCATGTCGCGAGCGGGGTCTTCCCGAGCCGCGCCTCGCCGAGCGGGACCAGCGAGGTGTCGACGATCGGAGAACCGTAATATCCGGCCTTGGCGTCACCCACGACCTGACGGCTGTCGCCGGCCGCTTTCAGGCGGCGCGCAACGAACTCGTTGAAGGGCGCCTTTTCAGGTCCCGCGAGATCGATGGTGCCGTTCAGCGGCCGTCCCGTCGCGACCTCCGCAAGGCAAGTGGCCACGTCGTCGGACGCGATCGGCTGGAACGCCGCCGATGGCACTACGACTCGCCCGTCAGCCACGCCCATGTCCGCAATGGCGCCGAGGAATTCGAAGAACTGGGTGGCGCGCACGATCGAGTAGGGCACCGGCGATGCCTTGACGATGACCTCCTGCGCGAGCTTGGCACGGAAATAGGCGATGTCGGGCGAGCGTTCGGTGCCGACGATCGACAGCGCGACGTGATGCTTGACGCCCGCTGCGGCCTCCGTCGCCGCGAGGTTCTTGCTCGACTGCTGGAAGAATTCGAGCACGGCGGCGGGCTCCCAGGACGGCGCGTTGGCAACGTCGACCACGACGTCCGCGCCGGCCAGTGCGGCCGCGAGGCCTTCGCCGGTGACGGCGTTCACGCCTGTCTTCGGCGAGGCCGCCACCGCTTCGTGTCCCTGCTGCTTCAGCTTCGCCACAACCTTGGACCCGATCAATCCGCTGCCGCCGATCACGACGATCTTCATGGCAAGTCTCCTGCGCATTTTTCGAACGTGAGGGGCAAGGCCGATGGGACGTTGCGCTCTCGCGTCGATGACGATGATGCGAGGCGAGTTTTACCCGAGCAATGCGGCCGGCGCTTGCCTGGAACGGGCCTGCCTTGCCGGAAAATGCTCCGGAAGCGCGGACGGCGCGAATGGGTCAGGGATCGTGTCCCTGTGCTCGCGCAAGCGATCGGAGGATCGGCCCGGGCCGCACGCGTGCGACCCGGGCTTGATGTCGCCCCCTACAGCGTCATCTGCATCGGTTCGGGATAATAGTGGAATCCTTCACCGGCCTTGGCGACATGGCCGTAGCCCGGCCAGGCGAAGTGATAGGACATCACCGGCGTCTTGTTGGCTGCGAGCATGGTCAGCAGTTTGACGCGCGATTCCGCCGCCTGTTTCGGGTCGCTGTCGTAGGAGAATTCCATCCGCGGCCGCTCCAGCAGCAGCACCGAATGGTGCGAGAGGTCGCCGAGGAAGGCGAACGACTTGCCGGCCGAGGAGACCATGAAGATGGTGTGGCCGACGGTATGGCCGGGCGCCGAAATCGCCTGTACGCCGGGCAGGAATTCCTGGCCGTCCTTGAAGAAGACGATGCGGTCGCGCACCGGCAACAGGTTCTTGCGGGCGTGCACGACGAAGTCCTTGGCCGCGCTGCCCATCTTGCCTTCGTCGGTCCAGAAATCGAAATCGGTCTGGGAGATGTAAACTTGCGCGTTCGGGAACAGTGGCTTGTTGTTGGCATCCACGATGCCGCCGATATGGTCGATATGCGCGTGCGAGCAGACCACGGCGTCGATATCCTCGGGCTTGATGCCGGCCTCCATCATGCTCTTCTGCTGCCGCCCCGTGGTGTTGCCGAACAGCTTGGACGAGCCCATGCCGGTGTCGAACAGGATTAGTTTGTCGCCGGTGTTCACGATCGGGGAATTCTGCTCCAGCACGACGTTGTCGGGCGACAGGAAGTTGTCCGACAGCATCTTCTTCACGTCTTCCTTGGGGACGCCGGTGAAGGTGCCGGAGGGATCGCCGAGCGGCAACGGCCCGTCGGACACGACCGTCACTTCGGCATCGCCGAGAATGAAGCGATGCCAGTAGGGAGTCTGGGTGCCGAGCTTGGGGGCGCGCGCCATCGCACTGCTGCCGAGCAAGGCGTTGGCACCAAGTCCTGCGCCAAGCGCGAGCAGGGATCGACGCGAGACATCGAGTGTCATTCGTTCCTCCATTTTGTGTTTTGATCCGCACGATTTTTCGTGCGTGACATGCGGCTATGAGCCGACGCGATGCTGCGCTGGTTCAGACGAGCTCGCAAGAGGAAACGGATTGCGTTGATGGCTGCGCGAGTAAGAAACAATCAATGATTGTGTCGCGATTGTGTTCGCAAAATTCGCCCGACGGAAATCTCACGCGATCCGCAGCGTGAGATCACTTGCATCAGTCTCGGCAAAACCCGCCTGCAGGACTTCCTCGCGCTTGTGGCGCAGATGCGCACGCAGGATGTGGGAGAGACCAGCGCCGTCACGCCGCTGCAGCGCGTTGAGGATCGCCTCGTGCTCCTTCACGGCGAGCGCCCAGCGCTGCGGCGTCATCGGCGTGACATAGCGCGCGCGGCGGATGCGCGCGGTGACGGACGCGTAGACCCCGCTCAGCGCGGGATTGCCGGCGGCACTGACGATGGCTTCGTGAATGGCGCGGTTGCCGCGATAATACTGGATCAGATCGCCGTCGCGATAATGCCGCACCATCTCGTCATGCGCCGCGGCGATGGCGCCGATCTCGGCGTCGCTGATGCGCTCGCAGGCGAGCTCGCCGGCGAGGGCTTCGAGCCCCTGGCAGACCTCGAACAGGTCGCGCATGTCCTTGTCGGTCAGCTTCGCCGCGCGTGAGCCGCGATGGGGCAGGAGCTGCACGAGGCCTTCGGCGGCGAGCACCTTGAGCGCCTCGCGCAGCGGCGTGCGCGAGATCTGCAGACGCTCGCACAGCTCGCGCTCGGGAATCCGCGCGCCCGGCGGGATCTCGCCGTCGAGCAGGATGGCGCGGATACGGCCGACGACCTCCTCATGAAGCATGGGGCTGAGGCTCCAGTTTGAATGCAAAATCGAAGTAACCAGTCGAAATCTGGAAGTTCCGGCTTGCTAATCGCAAATTTTGCATTCAAAAATGTAAAAAACAAGAGGATATGAGGAAATGGACCTGGCTCCGGAGGCGGACGACCTCGTTTTTGAATGCAAGGACGGCATCGGGCGGATCACTTTCAACCGCCCGCAGGCCCGCAACGCCTTCACTTTCGCCATGTACGAGCGCCTCGCGGCGATCTGCGAGGACGCGGACCGCGATCCTGGGATCAAGGTGCTGGTGCTGCGCGGGGCCGGCGACAAGGCCTTTGCCTCCGGCACCGACATCAACCAGTTCCGCGAGTTCAGGACGCCGCAGGACGCGATCGACTACGAGAACCGGATCGATCGCGTGCTCACCACGCTCGAGCAGTGCCGCGTGCCGACCATCGCCGCGATCAACGGCTTCTGCACCGGCGGCGGCGCGGGCATTGCCGCAGCCTGCGACCTCCGCATCGGCACCAGAAGCGCGAAGATAGGGTTTCCCATCGCCCGCACGCTCGGCAACTGCCTGTCGATGTCCAATGTCAGCCGTCTCACGGCGCTGATCGGCGCCGCCCGCGTCAAGGATCTGATCTTCACCGCGCGTCTGGTCGACGCCCCCGAGGCCGTCGGCGTCGGGCTGCTCGGCGAGGTCGTCGATGACCTCGCCGCGCTCGACAGGCGTACGGACGAGGTCGCCCGGCTGCTCGCCAGCCACGCGCCGCTGACGCTGAATGCGACCAAGCAGGCGGTGGCGCGCCTGCAACGCCGGCTGACGCAGGACGAGGGCGAGGACCTCATCCTGATGTGCTACACGAGCCAGGATTTTCGCGAAGGGCTCGATGCTTTCCTCAACAAGCGCGCGCCGCAATGGCGCGGCGAATAGGACGCCCCGATGCATAATTCGCAATCCGCTGCTCGCCGTTCCGGACCGCTGGCCGGCCTCAAGGTCGTCGATCTCACCCATGTGATGGCCGGGCCGACCTGCACGCTGATGCTCGCCGACATGGGCGCCGACGTCATCAAGATCGAGAAATCGCCGAACGGCGATGATACCCGCCATTCGGTGCCGCCGAAGATCGGCGACGAGGCGGCGTCCTTCCTGATGATGAACCGCAACAAGCGCGGCATCGTGGTGGACCTCAAGACCGAGGGCGGCAAGCAGGTGCTGCGACGCCTGATCGCGGATGCCGACGTGCTGGTCGAGAATTTTGCGCCGGGCGCGATGGAGCGCCTCGGCTTCGGCTATGAGGATCTGCACAAGCAACATCCATCGCTGATCTATTGCTCACTGTCCGGCTTCGGCCGCACCGGCCCCTACAAGCACCGCCGCGGCTTCGACCTGGTGGCGCAGGCCATGAGCGGCATCATGAGCTTCACCGGCGAGCGCCCGGATGGCCCGCCGGTCAAATGCGGCCCGCCGCTGTCCGACATCACCGCCGGCTTGCTCGCGAGCATGGGCATCCTGGCCGCCTACACCCATCGCCTCAAGACCGGCGAGGGGCAGTGGGTCGAGACCTCGCTCTACGAGGCCGCGCTGGTGCAGACCTATTGGCAGTCGACCATCGCGCTCGCCGCGGGCACCGCGCCGCGTGCCATGGGCTCGGCCCATCCGCTCAACGCGCCGTATCAGGCGTTCGAGGCCTCGGATGGCTGGCTCGTGGTCGGCGGCGCCAACAAGAAGCACTGGCTGTTGATGCTGGAGGCGCTGGGCGCGAGCGAGCTCGCGGCCGATCCGCGCTTCGTCAATGGGTCCGACCGCATGGCGAATTTGAAGGAGCTCGAGGCCGTCCTCAGCGAGCGCTTCCGCACCAGGTCGCGGGCGCATTGGCTGGCGGCGCTCAACGAGAAGGGCGTGCCATGCGGCCCCGTGCACGACATGCTGGAAGCCCTCAGCGATCCCCAGACGCTGGCGCGCGAGATGGTGGTCGAGGTCGCGCATTCCACGCTCGGCCCGGTGAAGACGATCGGGCTTCCCGTCAAGTTTTCGGAGACCCCAGGCAAAGTGGCGGCAGGCGCGCCGGTCTATGGTGAGCATACCCGCGAGGTGCTGGCCGAATACGGGTTCGACAAGACGCAGATCGAAGCGCTCGAAAAAGAAGGCGCGATCGTTTCGGCGGCCAGGATGCGCGAGGAACGCGTCGCCTGACCGGACCCCGATACGACTGACAAGAACAAAGACAAAAATCAGCTGGAGGAAATCATGGGTCGGACGTCAATATTTCTGTTCTCCGCGGCCGCAGCCGTGCTCGCCGGCACGATGCCGGCGCTCGCCGCCTGGCAGCCGCAAAAGCCGATCGAATTCGTCGCCACCGCCGGTCCCGGCGGCGGCACCGACAATCTCGCGCGCGCGGTGCAGAACATCATCACCAAGCACAAGCTGACGGAGCAGCCGATCGTCGTCGTCAACAAGGGCGGCGGCAGCGGGGCCGAGGGCTATGTCTACGGCAAGGCCTCCGCCGGCGATCCCTACAAGGTGATCTTCGGCACGTCGAACGCCTGGCAGCAGCCGCTCGTCTCCAAGGTCGCCTTCAACTACACCGATCTCACCCCGATCGCGGCGATGGCGCAGGACGAGTTCCTGCTCTGGGTCAAGCAGGACGCGCCTTACAAGAATGCGGGCGACTACCTGAAGGCGGCCGCAGCGGGCGAATTCAAGATGGGCGGCGCGCAGTCCAAGGACACCGACGAGGTGCTGACCCGCATGATCGAGAAGGCCGGCAAGGTCAAGCTGACCTACATCCCCTTCAAAAGCGGCGCCGAGACCGCCGTGCAGCTCGCTGGCGGCCACCTCGACTCCCACGTCAACAATCCCAGCGAAAGCATCGGGCAGTGGCGCGGCGGCACCCAGCGCCCGCTTTGCGTGTTCAGCCCGAAGCGGCTGCCGCAAGGGGCCAAGGTGACCGCGACCGAAGGCTGGAGCGACGTTCCGACCTGCGTCGAGCAGGGGCTCGACATCAAGCAATACGAACAGCCGCGCACCGTGTGGCTGCCCGGCAAGGTCACGCCGGAGCAGGCCGCGTTCTATGTCGACCTCATGAAGAAGGTGCAGGCCACGCCCGAGTGGAAGGACTACATCGAGAAGACCTCCCAGGTCGACACCTTCCTGACCGGTGCCGAGTTCGACAAGTTCATCAAGGAGGATCTCGAGCACGTCAGGCAGGTCGCGGGCGAGCAGGGCTGGCTCGTCAAGTGAGGCGGGGCGGGCAGGTTGCTTGCGGCCATCCTTCGAGACGCCCGCCTACGGCGGGCCCTCAGGATGAGGTCGCGCTTTGCGGCGCGATGTCAGACCCTCATGGTGAGGAGCCCGCCAGAGCGGGCGTCTCGAACCATGCAGGCCGAGCATGTTCGGCAGGCTCCCCGCCGTCACCTACGATAGCCCACCCTTCAAGAGGACCCACGCCATGATCTCGCGTCGCGCCCTCGAACTAGCGACCGCAATCCTCACCGGCAGTTTTGGCGTGGCCGTGGTGGCCCAGAGCCTCGACAACGGCATCGGCTGGTCGAGCGCGGGCGTGGACGCCGGCACGTTTCCGTTCCTGACCGGGATCATCGTCGTGCTCGGCAGCCTCTACAATCTGGTGCGGGGTGTACTGCCCGCGGCGTCATTGGCAAACGTGCCCATCGCCATCACGCCGCTCGAGCTGCGCCGCCTGGCCGGCCTGTTCGTGCCGGCTGCGATCTTCGTCGCCGCGATCCCGCTGCTCGGCATGTATCTGGCGTCGGCGGGATACGTCTTCGCCGTGCTGGCAATCCCAAGGCACCAATCGCTGCCGCGCGCGCTGGTCATGGCGGCGGCCACGGCGCTGGCGCTCTACGTCGTGTTCGAGCGCATGTTCCAGGTCAGCCTGCCGCACGGCGCGCTGGCCGCCGCGCTCGGATTCTGAGGGGGAGGCCGATGGATAATCTTTCGGAGCTCCTGCACGGCTTCACCATTGCGGTCACCGTGCCGCACCTGCTGCTGATGGCGATTGGCGTGCTGCTCGGGATTCTCGTCGGCGTGCTGCCCGGCCTCGGCGCGCCGAACGGGGTGTCGCTGCTGTTGCCGCTCACCTTCGGCATGCAGCCGGTGTCGGCGATCATCCTGCTCTCCAGCATGTATTGGGGCGCGCTGTTCGGCGGCTCCGTCACCTCGATCCTGTTCAACATCCCGGGCGAGCCGTCCTCCGTCGCGACCACCTTCGACGGCTATCCCATGGCGCGCGACGGTCGGCCGACCACGGCACTCGCCACCGCCTTCGGCTCGGCGGCCTTCGGCGCGCTGATCGGCGTCATCCTGATCACCTTCCTCGCGTCCTGGGTGGCGCAGGTCGCGCTGGCGTTCGGACCGCCGGAGTATTTCGCGGTCTACTTCCTGGCCTTTGCGAGCTTCGTCGGCATGGGCGGCGCGGCCCCGATCAAGACTGTGGTGGCGCTCGCGATCGGCTTTGCTATCGCCGCCATCGGCATCGACACGGTGTCCGGCAGCGTGCGCCTCACCATGGGCGTGGACGAGCTGGTGAAGGGCGTGAACTTCGTCGTGGCGGTGATGGGCCTGTTCGGCATCGGCGAGCTCCTGGTCGCGGTCGAGGAGGAGTTTCACGCCCGCGCCGTTTCCTCCAAGATCGACTGGCGCGAGGTGTTCCGTGCCGTCGGCCGGCTGCCGCGCCACAGCGTTGCGCTGCTGCGCAGCGCCGCGATCGGTTGCTGGATGGGGATCACGCCGGGCGGCCCGACCGCGGCGTCCTTCATGAGCTACGGCATCGCCCGCCGCTTCTCCCGCCGCGGCCGCTATTTCGGAACCGGCGAGGTCGAGGGCATCATCTCGCCGGAAACGGCCGACCACGCCGCCGGCACCAGTGCACTGCTGCCGATGCTCTCGCTCGGCATCCCCGGTTCGGCCACCGCGGCCGTCATGATGGGCGGCCTGATGATCTGGGGCCTCAATCCCGGCCCGATGCTGTTCGTCGACCAGAAGGACTTCGTCTGGGGCCTGATCGCCTCGATGTATGTCGGCAACATCGTCGCCGTCGTCCTGGTGCTGCTGACCGTCCCGGTCTTTGCCGCCTTGATGCGGATTCCCTTCGTCGTCATCGCGCCGCTGATCGTGATCATCTGCGTCGTCGGCGCCTATTCGGTGTCGAACTCCTATCTCGACGTCGTCATGATGCTCGGCTTCGGCATCGTCGGCTATCTCTTCAAGAAGCTGTTCTATCCGCTGGCGCCACTGGTGCTCGCCATCGTCATCGGCGACAAGGCCGAGGATGCGTTCCGCCAGTCGATGCTGCTGTCGAAGGGCTCGCTTGGCATCTTCTTCGCGAACAAGCTGGTGACGTGCCTGATCCTGGGCGGCATAGCGCTGCTGCTGCTGCCGCTCGTCTTGCAGCTCGCGCGCCTGCTGCGCAAGCCTGCGCCAAATGCCAACGAGACCACTCAGGAGAAGGTGATCATATGACCGCAAAGCCGCTCATTGCACTGGCGATGGGAGATCCCGCGGGCATCAGCCCGGAGCTGACGGCGAAGCTGGTGGTGCAGGACGACATCCGCGCGCGCTGCCGGATCGCCGTGATCGGCGACCGCCGCATCTTCGACGAAGGCGCGCGGGTTGCGGGCCTCAAGCCGGATCTTGTCACGGTGGAGCAGGGGGCCGATCTGCGCGCGGCGAAGGGCGAGGCGCTGTTCGTCGATCTCGGCCACCTCGATCCCAAGGAGGTCGAGCCGAAAACAGCGACCCTTGCCGGCGGGAAATTCGCGCTGGCCAACTACCGGCACGCGCTGGAGCTCGGCCGCGAGGGCCGCGTCGATGCCGTCTGTTTCACGCCTTTCAACAAGCAGGCCATGCGGCTTGCCCGTGCCGAATATGACGACGAGATCGCGTTTTCCGCGGAGGTCGTCGGGCTCAGGACGCCCGCAAGCGAATTCAACGTGCTCGACCGGCTCTGGAACGCGCGCGTCACCTCGCACATCCCGCTCAAGGACGTCGCGGCAAATCTGTCCGGCGAACGCATCCATCGTGCGCTCAGGCTCACCGACGCCTGCATGCGCAATGCCGGCTTTGCGCGGCCGCGCATCGCGGTCGCCGGATTGAATCCGCACGCGGGCGACGGCGGCAATTTCGGCCGCGAGGAGATCGACGCGATCGCGCCCGTGGTCGCTGCCGGGCAGGCGGAGGGCATTGCCGCGGAAGGGCCGTTTCCGGCCGACACCGTGTTCCTGCGCGCAAAGAGCGGCGCCTTCGATGCGGTGCTGACGATGTATCACGACCAGGGGCAGATCGCGATGAAGCTGATGGGGTTCGATCGCGGCGTGACCTTGCTCGGCGGCTTCCCGTTCCCGATCTGCACGCCCGCGCACGGCACTGCCTATGACATCGCGGGCCAGGGCATCGCCTCGATCGGCGCCAGCCGCGCCGCGCTGCTGCTCGCGGCGGAGATGGCGGCGCGCCGCACGGGCTGATTTGCACGCGCCAGGAGAGCGCGTGCTGATCGCGCTCGCCTCGCGCGCAGGATTAGACTTTCGGGAAATAGTGGAAACTTCCGCCGCTGCGACGAGTTGGCGTGCCATGGACATCTCCACGCAGGAGCTGGGAACATGGTCGACGACGGACCGCTACGAACAGCGGTTGATACCGCATGGTGCGTGTACCGCGCTCGGCATCGCGACGTCGATGCTGCGGACGGCCGTCGCTGCCTCCTCGAACGTCATCTGCAAGGAAGACGGGAAGCACGCGAGAGCAACGGTGATGCCCAGGAACTCGCGGCGTTCGGGCTTGCCTACCTCGAGCGGCTTTCCGGTGACGAATGTTAGGGCTCATTGAGAGCCTTGCGTGCCGCCTGGCCAGCGCGAGCGCGAGGCCGGATTGGACATTGCTCGCGATTTCGAACCTTCTGTCCGCAGCCATCGTGCTGATCCTCCGTTCAGCGGTGTAGCAGGCTCCCATGCGCATCGCTCAGCTTGCCCCTCTCGCCGAAAGTGTTCCTCCGAAGCTCTATGGCGGCACCGAGCGGGTGGTGGCATGGCTGGTGGACGAGCTTGTCGAACTCGGTCACGAGGTCACGCTGTTTGCGAGTGCCGACTCGCGGACCACCGGGAAGCTCCATCCCGTATGGCCCCGCGCGCTGCGTCTTGGCCGGAAGGGTGCGGATCCGAGCGCAGCCTTGGCGATGCTGATGGAGGCGATTGCGAAGCGGGCCAGGGATTTCGATGTGATCCACGCCCACATCGACTGGCTGCATCTGCCGTTGCTCAGTCGCCTTGGCGTGCCGTTCCTGACGACCATGCACGGCCGGCTCGACTTGCCTGTGCTGCCTGATGTCGTTCGAGAGTTCGCTGACGCCGGCTTCGTGTCGATTTCCGATCACCAGCGCTTGCCGCTTCCTGATGCGAGGTGGATCGGAACGGTCCAGCACGGTTTGCCATCAAACCTGTTGCGCCCCGTCCAAGGGGAGGGATCCTACCTCGCCTTTCTTGGCCGGCTCACGGCGGACAAGGGGCCGGAGGACGCCATTCGTATTGCGCGCGCAGCCGGGATGCCGCTCCGCATCGCCGCAAAGATTCCACGCGCCGAGACCTCGTACTTCAAGAAACACCTGGAGCCGCAGATCGACGGCGAGACGATCCAGCTTGTCGGCGAAGTCGACGACGTGAAGAAACAAGCCTTCCTCGCCGGAGCCGCCGCCTTGTTGTTCCCGATCGATTGGCCGGAGCCTTTCGGGCTGGTCATGATCGAGGCCATGGCGTGCGGAACCCCGGTGATTGCCTATCGCTCCGGATCGGTCCCAGAGGTCATCGAGCACGGCCTGACCGGGTTCATCGTCGATAACGAGGCGCAGGCCGTCGAGGCGGTCGGTGAACTGGGCAAGCTGGACCGAAGGAAGGTGCGCGCCCGCTTCGAGGATCGCTTCACGTCACGTCGAATGGCGCGGCAGTATGTGGACAGGTACCGCGAACTGGTCGGCGCTGCCGCCGGAAAAGTCGAGACGCATCGGTTGAGCGTTTGAGAGGAGGCGGCGATGTCGCTGAGGAAAACGGGACAGGTTTGCATGCTTCTCGTCTTCGCCGTGACACGTCGCCGGTGTTCGCTGCCGATGGTCCCGCGCCAGACGATTCACGCCGCCTGATCGTTCATCTCGATCCGTGCAAAGCACCGCCCGCGCACGTCGATAGGCGGGTTGCAGGCCGTTCCGGTCCACGGATTCGGAGCGTTGCTTGCCGGCGGTTGCACGGGCGCGCTGTCGCTGACGGGAGCCCGGATCGGCTTGAGGGGCAGCCTGTCGCCCTTCGCCGCGGGAGGCGGCCGTTGTTGAGAGTCACCCCGGCCTGCGGCCGAGCTCCACGGATCGCTCTGGTGAATCGCAACCGCGCTGGCAATGCCAACGAGATAGGTGAGGGAACACAGTGTCAGCGTTTTGATCAGCATCACCATTCCTCCCCTTGTTTCTGACGATGAACTCCGACTGGCCGAGTTGACTTGACGTGGATTGCTCGACTTAGGCGTCGAGCTTCGCGAGTTTCTCACGGTCGAGCATTTCGACCTCCCGCTGTGTCGTCCCGTGAAATCGCAGGATCTTGTCATCGCGCAGGATCGAGAGAGCGCGCGAGACTGTTTCCAGGGTGAGCCCGAGGTAGTCTGCGATGTCGCGGCGGGACATCGGCAGGGTCATGACATCGGGATGCGCAAGCCTGCCGTCCATTTCGAGCAGGAATGCCGCGACTTTCTCCAGCGAAGTCTTTCGTCCCAGAAGCAGCATGTGGTTCTCGGCATGCTGAAGATTCTCGGTGACGAAGCCGATCAGCTTCTTCGAGCCGGCCGCCTCGCTCGGCATTTCGTCGAGAAGGTTGCATCGCTTCATGATGCGAACATGTGTTTCGACGATGGCTTCTGCGGTAAAGCGATGGGTTTCGCTGTTCTCAAATCCGAACATGTCACCCGGCAGATGGAACGAATTGATCTGGCGTCGGCCGTCTGCGAGCAACTTGTAGGTGCGCACGGCTCCATAGCTGATCTGGTAGATGTATTCCGCGTGCTCGCCCTCGCCAAAGATCTCACTGCCTCTGTGATATTTGAACTCGCTGCAGAGAGCGCGGGGAGCGGCGACGGCCGCCATGGGTCCATCGATCGGACGTCGGGACGCCGTGTTGACCCGGATGAGCATGGTCGTCCTCCCTGTTTTCAGGAAAACTAGGCAGGGCGGACAAGACGGAATTGATCGAACGCAAGCTCGGCGACGACCACCGTATTCTTCCGGAGGTCGGATGCCGAATATCGATAGAGATTCGTTATCCCAGGCCCGGCGCGGTTACCGAGCTCCGCGCAGTCTTTTGTGGGTACATTGATGCCGCTTCGCCAACTGGACCGGGAAAGATAAGAAACTTCCACTGTCGCGCCGAGTTGCCAATCCGGTGAATGTCTCCATTCCGGAGCTGGCACATGGAAGATGGCGTGTTCCGACGAACGGTGATGAATGCGTGGTCGGCGGGCCGTGCCCGGGACATCTGCATCGTCCTGGTTCTTGCCCTGACCGCAACGCCGGCATTCGCGGCCGAGATGACCGCGGACGCCATCAATGCCGCCGAGGTATCAAAGAAGAGCCTCTCGAACGACAAGCCGACGCCGGCGGGAGTGCGCCTGCAGGTCCTGCTGGACAGGGCGCATTTCTCGCCCGGCGAGATCGACGGCAGGTTCGGCGAGAACGCCAGGAAGGCGCTGCGGGCCTATGCGGAAGCCCGGCAATTGTCGGGTTCGGACACCCCGACGGAGGAGGTCTGGAAGGCGCTGCGGGCCGACGGCCGGCCGGCGACGCTGACCTACACCATCACCGAACAGGATGTTGCGGGCCCGTTCCTGAGCAAGCTGCCTTCCAAGATGGAGGACATGAAGGACATCCCGAAGCTCGGCTTCACCAGTCCGCGCGAGGCCCTGGCCGAGAAGTTTCACATGAGCGAGCGCCTCCTCGTCGCACTCAACCCCGGGCGCCGTTTCGATCGTGCCGGCGACAGCATCGTCGTCGTCGACACTGCGAGCGCGGGGGAGGAGACACAAGCCAAGGCAGACAGGGGCGAGGTCGACAAGGTCAGGCAGACCGTCAAGCTGTTCGACAAGTCGAACGCGCTGATCGGGTTCTATCCGGCAACGGTCGGGAGCGAGGAGAAGCCGTCGCCGTCAGGCACGCTCAAGGTGACCGAGATCAGCAAGAATCCGTTCTATCGCTACAATCCCGCTTATCGCTTCAAGGGCGTCCGGACCCGCAAGCCCTTCACCATCAAGCCCGGCCCGAACAATCCGGTTGGAACGGTGTGGATCAACCTCTCCGCCGACGGCTACGGCATTCACGGCACGCCGTCGCCCGACAAGATCTCCAAGGCGGAATCCCACGGCTGCGTGCGCCTGACCAATTGGGACGCCGAGCGGGTCGCCGCACGCGTCGCGAAAGGTACGCCGGTCGCGTTCACGGACGAACGCTATCCGACCGCGGCCAGGTAAAGCTTCGTATCGAAATAATCGGACGCGCGCAGCGCGTCGGTGATTCCGGCGTCGGTCATGAAGAAATCGCTGACCTGCTGCAGCCATTTTGCGACGGTGCCGTCCGCATAGAGTCGCCGCCATTCGCGCGCGGAGTAGAGCTTCTGCGCCCTGAAGGCCTCGGTGAGGTCGGCGGGACGCGACGGCTTGTAGTAGGCCTGGAGCGCTTGCGCCGCGGCCGCCGGGTTGCGCACCATATGATCGTTCGCTTCGATCCAACCGCGGATGATCCGGCTCAGGACATCCTTGTTGCCGGCATAGTAATCCGTCCGCGCCGCCCATCCGCCGAGCACGGCGGATTGCGGATAGAAGGCTGAGGCGTCCACCAGCTTGACGGCGTCGGGCAGCGCCTCGCGCACGGTGACGTTGAACGGCACCCAGAGCGCGACGGCCGCCACTTCGCCGGCGATGAACGCCTTGACCGCATCCGGCATGCTCGAACTGACGATCTCCACCTCGGACGGCCTGATGTTGTTGGCGCGCAGCGCGCGGTCGAGGAAGATGTGCGCCGTGGTCTTCGCCGTCGTCGCGATCCGCTTACCCCGGAGATCGGCGAGCCTGCTCACCCCGCGCGACGGCCGGCCCCAGAGCTGCGCGGTGGCGACCTCGATATCGTTGATGAGAAAACCCCGGCCGCGGCCGAGCGCCAGGTAATTGGAGATGACGCCGCCCGCGGAGGCAACGTCGAGCTCCCCGCGCGTCATGGCCTCGAAGACTTCAGGGCCGGTGCTGAACTCGTACAGCTCGAAATCGATGCCCTCGCGGTCGAACGAGCCGCGGTCGAGGCCGGTCCAGATGTGGCCGTCCACGGCGACCACATGGAGGTAGCCGAGCCGGAGTTTCGTGCGGGCCTGCGCAATGGCCGGGGCCGCGAGCATTGACGTCGCCGCCAGCGCCACGCCCCGGCGCAGCAATTGCCGGCGATCGATGGCGCTCATGCCGCCGCCCCCTCGGCCGAAGACCGCAATCGCCGGGCATGAAACAGCGCGATCGGGTCCTTGGGATAGTCGTGCAGGAATCCGGAGAGCTGGACCAAGGCGGCTTCGGCCGCGCCGTCCTGCGTGATCGACGCAAACACCTGGTCCCAGCGCCGGCACATCGCGATCTCGGCCTCGGCGGCGAGGGCCATTTCGCCGCGGAGCTCGCTGACCTCGATCGGCTCGGCAAATCCCTTCGGCGTGATGCTGTCGACGCTGCGAAACAGGAACGCATCGCCGACGCGCGCACGAACGGCTGAGCTGACCAGCACGCGCGTGCCGTAGCTCTTGTTGAGGCCTTCCAGGCGCGAAGCCAGGTTCACGGTGGCGCCGAGCGCGGTGTAGTTCATCCGGTCGCTCGAGCCGACATTGCCGACCACGGCATCGCCGACATGCAGGCCGAAGCGTGTGTCGTAGGACGGCCAGCCCTCGCGGCGAAATTCCTTGTCGAGCGCCTGGTTCGCGGCAAGGCATGCGAGCACGGCGCGGCAGGCGTTGGCGGTATGGTCGGGATCGTCCGCAGGCGCATTCCAGAACGCCATCACGGCGTCGCCGATATATTTGTCGACCGTGCCGTGGTGCCGCATGATCTCGTCCGAGAGCGCCGCGAAATAGCGCGAGGTATAGATCATCACCTGCGACGGGTCGGCGCGTTCGGTCTTGGCAGTGAAGTCGGCCACATCCGTGAACAGCACGGTCACCTCGCGCCGGGAGCCGCCAAGCCGCAGCGCGGAGCCGGTCTCGATCAGCTGCCGCACGATCGGGCGCGGGATGAAGCTCGCAAAGCTGCTGATGACGCTGCGCATCGTGAAGACCGAGCGGCCGAGCTCCTCGATCTCGGCGATGACAGAGCGGATGCGCGGGCGCTCCGCGATGTCGAAGCGCTGGATCGCGTCGGTCTCTTCGGCCAGCCTGCGCAGCGGCTCCGCCATCCGCGACCCCAGCCAGAACGCGAACGGCAGCGTTGCGCCGACGAAGGCCAGCGCTAGCGCGAACAACGTGCGGCGCTCGCCGATGATCCGGGCGTAGAACTCGTCGAGCGGCGCGACGATCGCGAGCCGGACATTGGCCGACCCGGTCGTCTCGAGCCGATGCACCGCCGCAATGTAGGTCCGGCCCGCGTCGTCGTCGAAGAATTGCTGCGCCGGGCCGCCGTTGCGCCAGGAACGGACGATCGGCACCACCGCGGGCAGGCCGAGCGCGCCGAGCTGCGGCAGGCCGTCCTGCCGTTCCGGGATCTCCGCCATCAGGCGGCTCATCGCGGGATGGCCGACGATGCGCTCGGCATCGTTGAACAGGAAGGCCAGTCCCGATTGGCCGAGCTTCTGCTCCGCCAGCATGTCCTCGAACCGGTTCAGCAACACGTCGCCGGCGACGACGCCGCGGCGGCCTTCCTTCAGCGGCGTCCGTAGCGTGTAGCCGGGCTCGCCCGTGGCGTAGAACACGTAAGGGCCTGTCAGCAGGGTCTTGTCGTTCTTGAACGCCTCGACATACCAGGGCCGCTGCCGCGGGTCGTAGCCGGCGGGGCCGGGGACCTCCGCGACCGCGATGAGATTCTCCGACAGATATTGCGTCACCGGCGCGCTGCCTGACGTGCGCGAGATCACGACCAGGCGGAACGCCGCGTCTTCATCGGTCTTCAGGCCGGCCCTGAACGCCGGCTTGGCGCGGTCGATCACGTCCATCTCGATGAAGGAGCCGTCCTCATAGCCGACATAGAGGTTGAAGAGCTGCGGGTTGTTGCGCAGCATCGCCGCCATCAGGCCATACAGCCGCGTATTGTCCGCGATGTCGGCTTCCTGGATCGCCGGCAGGCCGGCCAGAATGTCGAGATTGTCACGGACGTTCTTGAACTGCTCGTCGACATGGTCGGCGCCGAGCTGCGCCACCTTCTCGGTGAAGCCGGAAGCGGCCGTCCGCGTGATCGCCGTCACGCGCTCGAAGCTGAGATAGACGAGTGTCAGACCGACAAGCAGCACCACGCCCACGAACACCGTGATGATCGATGTCTGGAAGCCGATGCGGAATGGCCGTTTTGTCGTCTCTCCTGTCATCGGAGCTGCACGACGCCTCCGTCAGAACTTTCGCACGATGGGCTTTTTCGCGGCCGGTTCGGGCGCGGCCGGCGAGACCGAGAAAGTGACCCAGGTCGACCAGCTGTTCGGCCGGTTCTCGGTCTCGAGGTCCTTGTAGCCGCGGACGTTGAGATAGCCCTGGTAGCCGTCGGACATCGGGATCATGAAGCCGATCTGCGGACCGATGCCGACCGACTGGCCGCGGAAGCCGCCGAGCTTGGCGCCGGGGCCCCGGTCGTCGGTGACCTGCTGGAAGAAATAGCCGGCGATGCCGACATGGATGGTCTTGCTCACGAACTGCGAGGCGGCCCAGTCGATATGGAAGTCCATGCCGTTCTGGTACTGCAGCGCGCCGTTCATGAAATTGTAGGTGAGGCCGCCGACGACCGAGAATTCATGGCCGGTCTTGAGGTCGAGATAGGTGTAGCCTGCGCCGGCGTCGACCGCGGGAAATCCAAAGCTCAAATTCGCGAGCCGGGTGGAATCATAGGTGCCGCTCGGGATGTTGCCGGTGATATAGACCATCTCATTGTGGACGCCCTGGTTCCATTTCAGCGTGCCCTGATAGAACACGTCCGTCAGCGTGGTGCGGTTGTCCGTGACGCCGCCCGAGATGGCGTTGCCGCGCGGTCCGGTCAGTGTTGCATCGATGCCGATGCCGATATTGCCGGGTGCGGTGAGCAGCGTGAAGGCGGCCTGGCCGCCGAGCACCGGCATCGGCGAGGTGTAGGTGATGCCTTGCACGAGCACGTCGGCATGCGCGTTCAGGCCGGCGGTCACCGAGCCGGGAATGCCGCCGCTGGTGACGAAGTTCTGCCCGCCGCCGGCCTTCTCGTTGAGATGGATGTAGATCGTCGAATAGGCCCATCCCGGCGTCACCGGCACGGCGGCGAGGCTGCCGAAGATGCCGGGAAGCCAGAAGCTGACGCCGCCTGAATCGGCGAGGGCGGGCTGAGCGGTGAAGCTCGCCGCCGTCAATGCAGTTGCAAGCGTGGCTTTGCGAAGATGTCCCGTCATGTCACGTCTCCCTGGTCCCATCGTCCACCCGAACAGCTCGAGCGGCCCCGCTATTTCGTCGCGCCCCCGACCGTCGTTGCGACGCGTTCGACGTCCGGCAGCTTCCAGCTGTGGTCGAACAGCGCTTGCTCCGGCTCGTAGAGGCGGAACAGCAGCTCGAATTTGCGGGCAGGGTCGGTCGGCACCCAATTGGCTTCCTTCCCGTCCGGCGCCCTCGGGCTGAAATAGACATCGACCGAACCGTCGGCATTCTTCTGGAGGCCCGGGCTGATCGAGGCGCGGCTGGCGCCCGGCATGTTGCGCACCAGCGCATGCGTCTCGCGGTCGTAGACGGTGACGGACCAGTAATTGCGCACGGGCGCTTTGGCCGGCACCGTCAAGCGATAGGTCGCGTTGCCGTCGAACGGCTGACCGTCCCTGTCCTTGTTGGCCATCAGATAGAACTGCGCGGTCCCGAGCCGCTTGATACCGGTGAAACCAAGCGTGTAGGTCACGCCACGCGCGTCCACCGGATATGTATTCGGATCGGCGTAACCGCCGCTGGCCGCATTCACCATCTCCGGAAGGCCGGCCGGGAACCAGCGGATGCCGGGATTGATCGCGGGAAAGCCCGCATCGTAGCGCTGCGACAATAGCGCGTGCGCTTCGCGCGCGGCGTCAGCCAGGATCGCGAGCGTCTTCTGCCCTGGATCGAACGGCTTGCCCTTCTCGATCCCGATCGAGCGCAGCTGGTCGATCATAGCTCGGTCGCGATCGAGCCAGGGTTCGTTCTGCACGACGCGGTCGAGGCTGCGATAGAACCTGGCGTCGTAGGGAATCGTGGCGTCGAACAGGACGTCATAAGCGTCCGTGAAATTCGTCAGGAAGGGGGCGGCTGCTGTCGAGAGCGGGTAGATCCTGATCTGCTTGCCATAGGCGACGGATCTTGCGACGTCCGCATCCGCATGGCTCGCGAGATTGGACCGCAGCAGCGCAAAGCCGCTGAACGTGTCGGATTGCAGCGGAATGTAGCCTGCCGGTACCTCGCCCTTGTAGCCGGGCGGCAGGATCAAATACTTGCCGCCCCGGCCCTTGTCGGCGCCTTCGGGGCCGGCGTCCTCCAGCGGCATCTGCCAGGCCGTGACGATGTTGCCGGTGATCGCGCCGCCTTGTGCTGGCGGGATCTCCAGCACGATCGGCCCATCCTTCACGTTCCAGAACGTCATGAAGTAGATGGAATCCGGATTGGGTGTCAGGGTCTGGTTCTTCCAGTTCACGGGCTTCGACCAGTAGACGACCTCGTTGACCTTGGCCTTGGTGCTGCCGAGCATCGCCTGAAGCATCAGGTCGGTGTTCACCGCAGGCATCGCCCAGATCATGGCCTCCACCGCCCGGCGCTGGATGTTGCGCGCGGCGAGATCGTCGGGCGAGATGGTCTGCGCCTGCGCGCTCACCACTGCAAGCAAGATGGCGATGGCTCCGACGATTGCTTTTCTCATCACGGCCCTCCATGCTGCTACGTGCCGTTCGCCGGCTGCGGTTCCGGGAATTTCCATTTGCCACTCAGGATCTCTTGGCGCGGCCGATAGAGCCTGACGGTGCTGTTCCAGTCCTTCATGATGGGGAGGCAGTTCGGAATCTTGCCGTCGCAACCGCCGAACTGGATGGTGAAGGTCCCGTCGCTATCCTTCTTTGCGGTGACGCTGTTCAGCGAATAGGCGTTGTACGGATTCTTCACGTAGAAGCCGTCGGCGTTGTAGACGCTGACCGACCAGAATGCGTCGACCGGCACGTTCTTGACCTTGAGCAGGTAGACCGTGGTGCCGTCGTTCTTCGCCGGCAGAATGTTGAGGTATTTGGCGTCCCGATCTGGATTGCCACCCCAGCCTGCGGCGGTACCTATGAGATGACGGATGGGATCGACTTCCGTCTTCGTGCCGAAGGCTCTGTCGAAGCTGGTGATGGTCGATCCCAGCACGAGCAGGGCATCATGGACCTTCTTCTGACGGGCCTTGTCCCAGCTCGGCAAGTCGAGTTTGCCGGTGTCCTTCTGCGCCAGCTTGATTTTGTCCTGCAGCGCATGGACCTTGTCGATATCAGCCGGATCATTCGGATCGGCGAAAGTGCGAATGCCGATCAGCGCGTAGCGTGTGCCGATTTTGTCACGGCTGAATGTATGCTCGCCCTTGCCGTAGACCGTGGTCGCGTAATGGTCCTGGCTGACCGACATCAGCGACATGAAGCGTCCGCCGGCATCCGGCAACGTCACTGTGACAGGACCGGCGTCGAGGTCGACGACGGCAAAGCTGTACAGCGTGTCGCGATTGAGCCTGATGATGGATTGGTCCTCGATCGGGGCCGGCTCGCGATGGTGGAAGAACTTGCCGAGCCCGCCAGCCTGCTTGGCGAGAGTTCCCATGTAGGTGTCGGACTCCGCGCGCACGAAATTGTCCACCGTCACCGGCGTCGACTGCGCGTGGGCGAGGGCGGTGGTCAGGAGGAGGATGGGGACGATCGGCACGGTCCTTTTCATTGCTTCCTCTCGTTCAGAACGGATTGACGTAATTCAGGATCGCCACCTGCCGCAGGATCACGCGGCGGACGACATGGGTTGGAATGACGCGGTCTGTGTAGATCGCAGCGGTCCCGGCGCTGCCGGCCGGCAGGCGCCTGGTGAACTCGGCATCGTCGAGCCTGACCCGGACGATGAAGGGCGCGGCCTCGATCGCCTTCGGCAGCACGGCCGTGCCCGAGGTCTGCGTCTGTCCGGTGGCGATCGCCTGGAGCACGCTCTCGACCTTGCCGGCAAAGATCTGCCCGGGCGCGAATTTGAAGGTGGCTTCGACCTCCTGGCCGGGCGCGATGTAGCGCGCGTCGATCTGGTTGACCTCGACCCCGATGATGGTGTTGGAGGTGTCGATGAACGCCATCACCGGTGACAGCGGCAGGTTGGCCACGCGCGCGCCCTTGCGGAGCGCTAGGTTGGTGACGTAGCCGTCGGCCGGTGCCCGCACGACGGTCTTGTCGAGGTTCCATTGCGCGGCCTCGAGCTGGCCGGACAATTGATCGGCCTCGGACTGGCGCTGCTCGACGTCGAAGCCGCGCCCTGCGTCGCGCTGATAGAGCTCCGTCATCTGGCCGAGGCGCGTCCTGGCGAGCTTGAACTGCGCGTCGATCGCCTTCACTTGCGCGGCGTAGGGCGTCGGGTCGATCTTGAACAGCACGTCGCCGGATTTGAGGGGCGCGTTGGCGACGACAGGGACGTCGGTCACTTCGCCGGCGACATCGGGCACGATCGAGACGGCGTTGCGGACCACCAGCGCGGTGCCCTGCGGCGCGCCCCAGCCCATCGGGATCAGCAGGCCGAACAGCAGCAGCACGGCGACGATCGCGGGGGAGGCCTTCCAGAACAGGTTGAAGCGCACGATCCCGAAATGCACCAGCAGGAAAAGCAGCACGAGATAGGTGTTGAAGATCGCGACGCCCATCACGCATCTCCCGCCTTGCGCGAGGGCACGTCGACATAGGCCCAGATGAAGGCGAGGGGCCACAGCGCGAAGCCGAACAGCAGCGTGATCCAGCCGGCGACCGTCACGGCCTCCGCATAGGGGTGGCCGCGCGATTTGGCGATGTGGCCGGGCAGCCAGCCGGCGATGCAGACCACGCCGACGGCGCTCGCCAGCAGGATCACCAGCACGATCCAGGCGAAGATGTCGTATCCGCTCATGACAGACGCCTCGTTGTCATCGGAGCGCCGCCGTCATTGCGACGCTCCCGTGCTGCCGCGCTCGAATGCGAAGACGGTCTTCCAGTCCCTGGCCATGTCCACGACGGTCCAGCCGCGCTGCATCGCTTCGTCCCAGGCCTTGTCGAGCTTTCCGATCTTCGACTGGCGGTCGTAGGCATATTCGCGGACCGCGTCGGTGTGATGGACGATGCCGAGGAAGCGGACGCCGGGGCCGGCCGCGGTCCATTGCAGCATCTGCTGGTCGCCGTCCGAATTACCGAAGGCGAAGATCGGGCGGCGGCCGATGAAGCGGTTGATGCCGGATGGCTTGCCGGGCCCGTCGTCGATGAACTCGACCTTCGGAAGTTTCATCAGGACCGGTTGGCCGTCCGTGCCGATCCTGAACTGCGTGACGCCGGACGAGCCGACCACCTGCTCCGGCGGGATGCCGTAAGCTTTGCCGGCCCACACCCGCATGAACTCGACCCCGCCGCCGGAGACGATGAAGGTCTTGAAGCCGTTGGCACGGAGATATCCGAGCAGTTCCACCATGGGCTGGTAGACGAGCTCGTTATAGGGACGGCGGAAGCGCGGATGGCTGGCCTTGCCAAGCCAGTCGGCGACCGATGTCGCATAGGCCTCCGTCGTCATGCCGCTGTGAGCGGCGGCCACCAGCGTCAGCAAGCCCTTCTCGCCCTGGGCGGCGAGCGCGTCCTTGTCGCCGGAGAGGAACGCCCTGAACGGCTGTTGCTGCCTCCACTCCGGATGTGCCGCCGCCATCGACCTGACGCTGTCGAGGCCAAAGGCGAACTGAAAATAGACCGGCTGCTCGCACCATAGCGTCCCGTCATTGTCGAACACGGCGATGCGCTCGGCGGGCGGGACGAAGTCCAGCCCGCCGTCCCTGGTCACCCGCGCGACGAAGGCCGCAATCGAGGCCTTCGCCGTGCCATCGTTCCAGGATGGCAATGGGTCGGCCTGCGCGAGGGCATGACGGGCGCCCGCGAGAGCGAGCGCCGCCAAACCGATCGCGAGGCTGCGGCGGATCAGGGACGCCATGTTCGGTGTCCTTTCATCGAACCGGCGGAATGCTATCTCGCGCGCTGCTGAATCTGCTGGTCGATCATCTGCCGCAGATTCGCGCGGATCTTGTCGATGCTTTGAGCTCTCCCGGCCTGGCGACTACGCTCTTCCTTGATGTTGTCGGTGATCTCTTCCATGATCGTTGCAGGGTTGAAGCTCGGCGGGAACGAGCGCGGCGGAAACTCCTTGAAGCTCCCCGCGAACACCGCCACCTCGTCGATCACGCCGTAGACCGTGCCGACATGATTGATCAGCCAGTCCCAATAGGTGTTTGAAGTGATGTCGGCGCGCTCGAATGGGTCCTGGAACAGGTTGTAGATCTTCTGCATGCGCAGCGTGGTGAAGGGCTCGGCCCAGACGCCCATCGTGCCTTGCAGGCGCTGCTCCGAGAACACGTATTTGTAGTCGCCCTGCCGGATCGCGACGAGCAGGCCATCGTCATCCGAATAGAAGAATGTGTTGCGGACACTCTTGGTGCCGTTGTTGTTGGCGGCAGATCCGCTCACGTTGCGCAGGAAAGCCGACTGGTCGTAACCGTCCAGGTGCACCTTGTAGGCGATGCCGTTCGCGGTGTAGCCGGCCTTCAGCTTGTTGACGATCTCGGGTTCGCCTGCGAAGGCGCACAATGTCGGGATCCAGTCATTGTGGCTCATCAGCTCGTTGCTGACCGTGCCGGGCTTGATCGTGGCGGGCCAGCGCACCAGGCAGGGCACGCGGAATGCGCCTTCCCAGTTGGTGTTCTTTTCCGAACGGAACCAGGTCATGGCCGCGTCCGGCCAGGTGTTCATGTGCGGGCCGTTGTCGCTGGTGTAGAGCACGATGGTATCGTTGGTGACGCCCATGTCGTCGAGCGCCTTCAGGAGCAAGCCGACCGTGTCGTCATGCTCCATCATGCCGTCGATATATTCGCTGTCGCCGTGGGTGTAGCGGCCGCGATGGTCCTGCCGCACATGGGTGCGCAGATGCATGCGCGTCGAATTGAACCAGACGAAGAACGGCTTGCCGGCGCTCTGCTGCCGCTTCATGAAGTCGATCGCGGCTGCCGACGTTTCGTCGTCGATGGTCTCCATCCGTTTCTTGGTGAGTGCGCCGGTATCCTCGATGGTCTGCTTGCCGATCCTGCCGAAGCGCGGGTCTTCGGTCGGGTCGTCGCGATCGGTCGCCTTGCAGCGGAGCACGCCGCGCGGACCGAACTTGGCGCGATAGGCGGGATCCCTGGGGTAGTCCGGCAGCTCCGGCTCTTCCTCGGCGTTGAGGTGATAAAGGTTGCCGAAGAACTCGTCGAAGCCGTTCACCGTCGGCAGGTTCTCGTTGCGGTCGCCGACATGGTTCTTGCCGAATTGCCCGGTGGCGTAGCCGAGATTTTTGAGCAGGCCGCCGACGGTCGGATCGAGCTGGCTGATCCCCATCGGGGCGCCGGGATAGCCGACCTTGGTGAGGCCGGTGCGAATGCCGTGCTGGCCGGTCAGGAACGCGGCGCGGCCTGCCGTGCAGGATTGCTCGCCGTAGTAATGCTGAAGCCGGATGCCCTCGCGGCCGATGCGGTCGATGTTCGGCGTCTCGTATCCCATTAGCCCGTTGGAATAGGCGCTGAGATTGGCGATGCCGACATCGTCGCCGAAAATGACGAGGATGTTGGGCTTGCGGCCGGAAGGAGCGGCAGGAGCGGGGCTTGCGGCCGGAGAGGGCGCGGCCTTCTGCGCTTGCGCCAGCGCTTCCGATGTCAACGTCGCTGCTGCGACGATCGATGACGTTCCCAAAAGGAGATTGCGGCGATTGATTGGTTGCTCAGCCCCGGACTGGTTGTTCTTGTTCTCCAACTCGCTGCTCATGCGATACTCCCTATGTTGCAGCAGACTACGTTGCGGAAGATCCTTCTGGTTCGTGGTGGATGACGAGAGGCAGCCGCGCCACGCAGCGGAAGCCGACATGGCTGGTCGAGGTGTCGACCGGCTCGGCGTGCCGCGCGGCGGGGCGGTAGCGACGGCAATAGTTGGGGGCACAGAGATGCGAGCCGCCCTTCAGGACCTTGCGGGGAATTTTGATGTCGGGCAGGCGAGGGTCGTAGCTCGCATCTTCGTGGCCGCCGCGGGGATTTCTGGGAATGCAGCAGGGCTTTGCGGCCTCGGCCGCGTGCCGGGACGACCACCAGTCCGAGGTCCACTCCCAGACATTGCCGATCATGTCGTACAGGCCGTAGCCGTTCGGTGGAAAGGCCATCACCGGCGAGGTACGCTCGTACCCATCCTCGCCGTGATTCTGGACGGGGAAGTTTCCCTGCCAGATATTGGCCATGTGCTTGCCGCCCGGCATCAGCGCATCACCCCAGGCGAATTCTTCGGCCTCGAGACCGCCGCGCTGGCTCCAGTCGGTGAGATCGGTGATGCGCGGCAACGGTGAGAACACCAGCGAGCCCGCGTAGAGCATCTCCTTCACCGCACCGGGATAGTCCTTGGCGTTCGGAACGATCTGCGCTTCCGTGACATGGCCGGTCGCGTTGACGAACTGCTTGAATTGCCGGTTGGTGACCGGCGTGCGATCGATCCAGAAGCCGTCGACGGAGACGCGATGGCTCGGCGCCTCCTCGGGATAATGATGGTCGGATCCCATGCGAAAGGTCCCGCCGGGAATGAAGACCATCTCGCCCGACTTCAAATCATCCGGCAGCCACTCGCAGTGATCCAGATCCGCCCGCAGCATGGTGGAAACCCCGATACGCGAATTCCACCCGACGCTACTGTGCAGACTTTGGCTTGTGTCGACGACGGCGCATTGCCCGGCCGGTTGGACGCATTGTCTGGTCCCCTCTTTTTTGGCGCTTGGGGAGAGAAGCGACGCGGGCATTTGCGTCAACAGCTCTTTCCTTTGCGCGCACGCTTCCTGCACGCGACAAATCCCGCCGCGTGCGCTCTGTCTTCCGAAGAGCGCTTTCCCTTAATATCGCTAAGGTTGCAAAAGGTATCCGAAGATTGGCGGCCTGTAATGTGCAGTTTGTGCCAGCATGCACAGCGCGCGTGAGACCTGTTGCCTCATCGTGTGAACTGTACCGTGCATAGCGCTCGGCGTCGCAGATGCTGCGTCGAATTTGCCGCAGATTTGCTTTAAAACGCGAAGTCGGATTGCTGCAACTACCTCGCGTTGTGGTGGTATTTAGCCGCCGCTTGCCGCAGAATTGTCGCGCTTCAGTATCAGAGTGCAGCCATGGGGCAATTCCTTCTGGTTGATTCGAAAAAGCTGGACGGTTTCGAAGGTCTCCACCAGGCCGTTCACGGCTCCCATGTCGACGTGATGCAGCTCGGCCGCGGGCGGTTGCGCGGAACGTTGTCGCATATCGGCATCGGGGAATTCTCGCTCAGCATCGGCACCTTCAATGTCGGCATGCGCACGCAGCGTGTCTCCAGCGATGACAAGCTGATCATCGGGATGCTGCTGGCGGCCGAAGATCGCGTCGCCCATTGGTCGTTCGACATGCAGCTCAACGACGTGCTCGTGATCCCGCCGCTGCTCGATCACGACGGCGTTTTCCACGGCGCGTCCGCCTATGCCGCGATGCGTTTCGATCTCGCCGAGGTCGAATCCCTTTTTGGCGGCGAGGCGAGACTGTCCGATCCCGAGACCTGGCGCAGCCGCGGCCATTTTCGGGCGGACATCGAGAGCGGCGCGATCGCTTCGCGCCGTCTGGTCCGGATCATGTCGCATCTGCGCACCCGCGCCGGCAGCCTGACGCCCTCGACAGCGGATTTCTGGAAGCGATCGATCGTCGAGTGCATGGCGGCCAACGTTATGTCGTCGCTGCCGCCCGATGACATCGGCTGGCTGCCTTCCGCGCGGCGGCTGATCCGCAAGGTCGAGGAGTATCTCGACGAGGCGGGCACGCGCCCGGTCCATGTGTCGGAGATCTGCGCGGCGTTGAGCGTATCGCGACGGACCTTGCACCGCGCCTTTCAGGAAGTGTTCGGGCTCGGCCCGGTCAGCTTCCTCCGGCACAAGCGCCTCTGCGCGGTTCATTCCATCCTGCGCGAGAGCGCACCCGGCTCGACCACCGTGTCCGCCGTTGCCATGCAGCAGGGCTTCTACGAGCTCGGTCGGTTCTCGCAATACTACTTCGCGATGTTCGGAGAGCGTCCGTCGCAGACGCTCGGAATCATGACATCACTGGCGGGCGGGGCAGATATCGTCAGAGCCTAGCCGCGGCCATGGTCGCGGAATGCCGGTGTTTTGCCCGACGGGTCAAACCGCAGGGGCAGACGGAAAAACACGAGCAAAAACAACCCGACGGCTACTGTGCATGGGGTTGTTTTCGAACTTTGGTCGGGCAGGCGCGGGCCTTACGCGCCGCAGACGATGACGCCGTACCAGCCGAGGCCGCGATAGGTCTCGTAGCCGGGCGTTGCATGGAAGGCGACCATCGTGCCGGAGCGGTCCTGGTAGAAGCCGGAGCGCTGGCCGTTCAGCGACAACGAGACGCGCTCGCTGAGGATGCCCTGGCCGTCGGAAGCGGCGATGACGCGGAGGTTCGAGTCGACCAGCAGCACGCGGGCCTTGTCGTTGTCGCCGACGCGCACGCCCTGCACGATGGCGCGGGCCTGCGGCTCCCAGTCGAAATGGATCGCGAGCACGCCGATCGGCGCGCCGTTGGCCTCTCCTCCGGCGCGGACGCTGGCGCAATAGGTCGCGACCTGCGCATTGCCGAGCAGGGGCTGGTTCTCGACGTCGCCGGCGACATAGTCGTCGCCGGAGCGCAAGGTGCGCGCCTCGCGAAACCATTTGGTGTGGGCGACGTTCTGGCCGACCACGCGGAAACGATCCGCACGGCCATTGGCGATGACGTTTCCGTCGAGGTCGCAGAGCCAGAGGTCGAGATAGACGGTGTAGGCGCCGAGGATCACGCCGAGGCGCTGCGAGGCATAGCTCACCGCCGCCTGCGCGGGCGAAGCCGTGCAATCCACCACGGCGGAGTCGGTCGCCCACCAGCGCACGTCGCAGGTGCGTTCATAGAGGTTGCGGTCGATCAGCTCGACCGCATTGAGGGAGAGGTCGACCATGCGTTCGCCGCGCGAGCGTTGGCTCATGCGGTCGATCGAGGCGACGAGGTCGCCGGTGCGCTTGGTCAGCTGGGTCTCGAGCTCGCGCGCGATGGTCTCGACCTGCTGGCCGACGCCGCGCACCTCCTGCGCCACCACCGCAAAGCCCGCGCCTTGCGCGCCGGCGCGCGAGCTCTCGATCAGCGCGTTCAGCGCCAGCATCTTCATCTGGTTGGTGATCTGCTGGATCGCCTTGGTCTTGTCGACCGCGATCTGGTTGACCTCCGCGGTGAGGCGATTGATCAGCGCGGAGATGTCGGAATCATCGTCGGCGGGTTCGGAGGCGATCGGCTTGGCTTTCAAACCCAGCGCAGCAGACATCGGGGACTTCCCTTGGCAATGAGGCCTGATCTGCAATGAACCCGGAACAAATGCTTACAGATCGAATACGATTCTTTTTCGAGGATTCCGCCTAACGCCTGCTTAATTTGCTGTTTTGCGGAATGCTCAAATGATAGTCAGTGCGCTCACGGATTCAGCATTTCAGCGGATTTCGGCCCGGAGGCCTGCGGCAGGCAGGTGGCGTCAATCGGTGTTCCCTGGACCCTGAGCTGAACCGGGTTTCGCAAGACCAGCGTTGGTGAGGCAGACCACGGCAAGCTCCTGGACCAGGCCAACCGAGCCTGGGAGCGGCCAGGTCTTCCCGTGCCCGCAATAGTCGATCGCGAGCCGCCATTGCGCATCCGTCGGGGTCGCGAATTTGTAGCCGGTCGCTTGCTCGAACAGCCCCAGCTTGGACCACGGCGACCCCAGGGCGGATGTATTCATGTCGACAGATGAAGTGCCAAGCGCGAGCGGATGCGCCTTGCGGCGGCCGACGACAGCCAGCGACCTCGCCTCGCCAAAGGCGGGGTCGGCTTCGAGCCGCGCGATGATGCGGTTTGCTTCCTGATGGTCCCAGAGATTCATGCGCCGCTGATCGAACAGGATCGAGGCGTCGGCGCCGACGTAACCCGCGATGACGATGGCAAATGCAGCGACCAGACAAAGGTTCAGTTTGGCGGCTGCGGATCGAAAGCCGATCACGCCGAGCGCGGCAATGCACAGCGCGATGGGTGATAGCAGTCTCGGTGCCAGCCAGGCGACATCGCCGATGAGTGGCGCAACCGCGGCGCATGCCATCGCAGCCACGATGGTCAGTGCCGCAACGAGCGCCGCGATATTGCCCCGCCGTTGCGCGGTCATTCGCAGCAGCAGGAACGTGCCGAGCACGAGCGCAAGAATTGCCACGATCGACGTCGTCGGAACGATGCCCTGCTGCGGAAGAAAGGAAAAACGCATTGCAGCACCGAGCGTGTGAAGCTTTTGGAAGAGATCGGGCGGTCCGGCCCGAAAGGCTCTCCCCGAAGCAACCACAGGAAACAGGTACCTGGTCGAAATCACGCACAACACGTAAACGGCGAATCCTGCCAACAGGACAGTCGTGCGGCGCAGGAAACGGCCAAGCAAAGCCGAAAGGGCGGACTTCGAGGCATTGTCGCAAACGCTGAGGTCGGCCACCAGGACAAGCAGGCCGCCCGCCGCGATGTGGCCGATCACAACCTGATAGTTCCCGAGCGCAAGGACGACGGCTCCGATACAGACGAAGCGCCAGAGCGATGACGCCGGTGCGCGATAGGCACTCCATACAGCCAAGGCCGCGAAGAAAACCGCCAGGACCGTCGCGAAGGTGACCTCGCCATAGTAGAAGTATTCGGTGGCGAACGGATGCAGCGTGAATAGCGCTGCAAAGGCGAATGCCTCTTGCTGGCTGAGGTCCTCCAGGATCGCGCTCGCGAAGATGAAACCGGAGATGATGAAGAGCGGGATCGACAGGCACATCGATGCGGACATGGATTCGATCGGTTGAAATCCAATCTGTGCCTGCAGCCACCACATCGCTGCGCGAATAAAGCGCCCGTCGCTGAGCGAATAGGCGATTTCGCCGCTGAACGACTTGCGGGCGACGTCATAGCTGTCGATGGAGTACATCGGCGCAAACAGCGCCTGGCCACGCGCAGTGATGTTGAGACCGAGCGCTGCCCAGAACGGTGCAGCGAACCGCGAGGCTGTGTCCCTGACGACGCTGGCATATAGCACATCCCGCATGATTGCCTCTGCTGATATCGAGCGCCGGACTCGAGGAACAACAACGCGTTCCAGGGGGCCAAAATGGGAGCCTTTTCAGGAGATGCTGTGCAGAGCAGGGGGAATTGGGCGTTCCGCGGAATGCCGTTAGGGGCACGGCTGCGCTGTGCAAAACCGCCCGGCCGAGGCATCGGGCGATTGCCCAATGTGCTAGCCTCGTCGTACGGACTGAACGCAATATGGCTCCTCCCGCATCCGCACTCCCCGTCGAAGCGCCCCAGGCGTTCCTGGGCGTCGCGCGCTCGTTCACCGACAAGCTCTGGCGCGACCGGCTCGATGCCCGTGGGGCGGCCCAGGCGCTCGCCATCGTGCAGCGGCACCAGCTGCCGGAATTGCTGGCCCGGGTGCTGGCCGGACGCGGGGTCGATATCGACGCCGTGCCCGACTTCCTCGACCCGACCATCCGCAAGCTGATGCCGGACCCGTTCACGGTGACGGAGATGGAAGCTGCCGCCAAGCGGATCGCCGATGCCGCTGCGAAGGGCGAGAAGGTCGCGATCTTCGGCGACTACGACGTCGACGGCGCGACCTCGTCGGCGCTGCTGGCCTGGCACCTGCGTCATTGCGGGCTGGATCCGCTGATCCACATTCCCGACCGCATCTTTGAGGGCTACGGCCCGAACGTCGAAGCGGTGCGAGGCCTCGCGGCCAAGGGCGCCACGCTGCTCGTCACCGTCGATTGCGGCACCACCAGCATCGAGCCGCTCGCCGAGGCCAAGCGTCTCGGCATGTCCGTGGTCGTGATCGATCACCACCAGGCCGGCACGGACCTGCCGGAGGTTGACGCGCTGGTCAACCCGAACCGGCTGGACGATCTCTCCGGCCTTGGCCATCTCGCCGCCGTCGGCCTCGTGCTGGTGACGCTGGTTGCGGTCAATCGCGAGCTGCGCCAGCGCGGTTTCTGGAATTCCGAGATGCCCGAGCCCGATCTGCTCGGCATGCTGCATCACGTCGCGCTCGGCACGGTCGCCGACGTCGCGCCGCTGATCGGCCTCAACCGCGCCTTCGTCGCCAAGGGGCTGATTGCGATGCGGCGGCGCGACCATGTCGGGCACACCGCGCTGATGGACGTGGCCCGGCTCAACGGCCCGCCGGAGGCCTGGCATCTCGGCTTCATGCTGGGCCCGCGCGTCAATGCCGGCGGGCGCATCGGCCGCGCCGATCTCGGCGTGCGGCTGCTGCTGGAAGGCGACAGCGTCGAGGCGGCGCGGATCGCCGCCGAGCTCGATCGTCTCAACAGCGAGCGCCGCGTCATCGAGCAGGCGGCTGAAGCCCAGGCCGAAGCCGAGGCGTTGGCCTCGATCGGGCTCGAGGACAAGCTCGGCGTCATCGTCACGGCCTCCGAGGGCTGGCATCCCGGCGTGGTCGGGCTCGTTGCCTCGCGCCTGAAGGAGAAGTTTTCGCGGCCAGCCTTCGCCATTGCGCTCGAGCCGGGCGGCATCGGCACCGGCTCGGGCCGCTCGATCGCCGGCGTCGATATCGGCAAGGCGGTGCGGCAGGCGGTCACGGATGGCATCCTGCTCAAGGGCGGCGGCCACGCGATGGCCGCGGGTGTGACGCTGCGGAAAGAGAAGCTCGCCGAATTCCGCGCCTATCTCGAGAACGCGCTGGCGCAGGACGTTGCCGAGGCCCGCCATGTCAACGAGCTCTACATCGACGGCGCGGTCACCGCGCGTGCGGTGACGCCGGAGCTTGCGGCGACGCTCAATCGTGCCGGTCCCTTCGGCAGCGGCAATCCGGAGCCCGTGCTGACGCTGCCGGGGCACCAGCTGGTGTTCGCCGACGAGGTCGGCCAAGCGCATCTGCGCCTGCGCTTCAAGTCCGGCGACGGCGCCATCGTCAACGGCATCGCGTTCCGCTCGGTCGGCCAGAAGCTCGGCAACGCGCTGCTCGCCAATCGCGGCCAGCAAGTGCATGTCGCCGGCTCGCTCTCGGTGGATCGCTACCAGGGCGCGGAACGGGTGCAGTTTCGCGTCATCGACATCGCGCTGCCGGACCAGGGGCCGTCCGTGATCAGATAAACGCAAGATCCGGCGACATCATGCGTCAAGAATGGATCGCTCGAACAACAAAAAAGGGAGTGAACATGGCAGGGCAGGTTGAGGGCAAGGTCGCGCTGGTGACAGGCGGAGCGTCGGGCATCGGCGAGGCGATCGTCGAACTGTTCGCGCGCGAGGGCGCGACTGTCGTCATCACCGACATCGACGAACTGCGCGGACCTGAACTGGCCAGGCGCGTGACCAAAGCCGGCGGCAAGGCGATCTTCCTGGAGCAGGACGTCACCTCCGAGGAGCGCTGGATCGAAATCGTCTCCGATGTCGCAAAGCACTACGGTCGGCTCGATGTGCTCGTCGCCAATGCCGGCATCGGCATTGCAGTGCCCTCGATCGTCGACATGACGCTCGCCGACTGGCACAAGCAGAACGCGATCAACCTCGATGGCGTGTTTCTCTCGGTCAAGCACTGCCTGCCCTTGATGCGCAAGACCGGCGGCGGCTCGATCGTGATGATGTCCTCGCTCGCCGGCCTGCGCGGCTCGCCGGGCCTGTCGGCCTATTCGCTGACCAAGGGCGGCGTGCGGCTGTTCGCCAAGTCGATCGCGATGGAGTGCGCGATCGCGGCCGACGGTATCCGCGTCAACTCCGTGCATCCCGGCATCATCGACACGCCGATCTGGGGCAAGATCCCGACCGGGGCGACCGGCGCCGGCCAGAACGCGCCGATCGATCCGGAGGAGCGCGCCCGGCTTGTCGCACCGCTTGCCCGCGCCGGGCAGGCCGCGGAGATTGCCTCAGGCGTGCTGTACCTCGCCTCCGATGCCTCGCGCTACGTCACGGGCAGCGAGCTCGTAATCGATGGCGGCATGAACGCCGGCGGCGTGCCGCGGCGGGCCTGAGCGGCGCAGGGCAGGGTGGCGCCTACAGGGGCTGACGCGCAGGCGCAGCCCCTGTACAACGCGAAGCTCCCGACCGACAAAGGTGTCCTTCGCCATGGCGCACAGCCTTCATTCGTCTTCCTCCTCGCCCGCGCCGTTCCGCTCGAACCGTCCGGATCTCGCCACCGATGCGATCCGCACTGCGCGCGAGGACCTTGCCGCCTGCTTCCGCATGGCCGCGCGCAACGGCTTTGAGGAGGGCATCTGCAATCACTTCTCGGCCGTCGTGCCCGGCCATGACGACCTCTTTCTCGTCAATCCCTACGGCTACGCCTTCCGCGAGATCACCGCGTCGAAGCTGCTGATCTGCGATTTCAACGGCAACGTGCTCGATGGCGAGGGCGTGCCCGAGGCCACCGCATTCTACATCCACGCCGAGATGCACCGGTTGCTGCCGCGCGCGAAAGTCGCGTTCCACACGCACATGCCCTATGCCACCGCGCTGTCCATGACCGAGGGCGATCCGCTGATCTGGGCCGGCCAGACCGCGCTGAAATTCTACGGCCGCACGGCGGTGGACCGCGACTATAACGGCCTCGCGCTCGACAACCGCGAAGGCGCGCGCATCGCCTCCGCCGTCGGCGATGCCGACATCGTCTTCATGAAGCATCACGGCGTGATGGTGCTGGCGCCGACCATCGCGGAAGCCTGGGACGATCTCTATTACCTCGAACGCGCCGCCGAGGTGCAGGTGCTGGCGATGTCGACCGGCCGAAAGGTGCTGCCGGTCGATCCCGCGATCGCGGCGGAAACCTACAGGCAGATGCGCGACGGCGATTCCGAATCCGCGCGGTTGCATCTAGCGGCGGTTCGCAGGCAGCTCGATGCGGAAGAGCCGCAATATCGGCACTAGCAACGGTGCCGTAGCCCGGATGGAGCGCAGCGCAATCCGGGGTTATTGACCGCGGACGCGCCGGCCCCGGATTACGCTTCGCTCCATCCGGGCTACGGGACCGCGGCTAGCTGCCCTGCCGCAGCTTCGCCAGCACCTTCAGCCCGCCGTAGCCGTCCGCCGGCGCGATGCCGGCGCGCTGCTGGAAATCCTTCACGGCCTTCATGGTGTCGTTGCCGACCCGGCCGTCGGTGCCGCCGGTGTCGAACCCGGCCTTGGTCAGGCGCGTCTGCATCTCCTGCACCTCGGCCAGCGTCAGCGCACGCTCGGAGCCGGGGAAGGGCTGGATGAAGGGCGGCGCGCCGAGGCAGCGATCGCCGAGATGGCAGATCGCCAGCGCGTAGTTCATGGACGGGTTGTAGCTCTTCACCGAATAGAAGTTCGGCCCGAGCAGGAAGGTCGGGCCGCCCGCGACAGGCGTCCACATCTGCGCGGTCGCGTTCGGCTGCGGGAACGGCTGGCCGTCGGCGCGACTGACGCCCGCCGCCTGCCAGGCCGCATAGGTCCGGCTGCCGCTCGCTTCACCCGAGGCGCGCACCTCGTAGCCCCAATGCTCGCCGCGGCGCCACTTGCCGCGATTGACGAGGTATTTCGCGGTCGAGCCCAGCGCGTCGTCGGGCTTGCCGAACGGCGACACCTTGCCGTCGCCGTCATAGTCGATGCCGACATTGAGCCAGACCTCCGGCATCCATTGCGAATGCCCCATCGCACCGGCCCACGAGCCCTTCATCTCCTCCGGCGTGCTCCAGCCCTTGTCGACGATGCGCAGCGCATTGATCAGCTCGGTCTCCCAATAGGCCTTGCGGCGCGGCTCGTTCCAGGCGAGCGCGGCGAGCGAGGGAAACACCGGCGTCATGTGGTTCTGCTGCACCAGCGGATCGCCATAGGCGGACTCGACGCCCCACAGCGCCAGCAGCGTGCCGCGCTCGACGCCGAAGTCGCGCTCGATGCGCGCGAGCAGCGCCTCGTTGTTCTTCAGCGCGATCTTGCCGTTGATGATGCGCCAGTCGGAGACGCGGCGGTTGATGTATTGCCAGACCTGCTCGTGGAATTCGGGCTGGTTTCGCATCTGCTTGAACACGCTCATGTCGGGTTCGACCCGGCCCATTGCGCGCTGCCAGGTCGCGGCCGAAATCCCCTTCGCCATCGCTCGTGCGCGAAAGGACTCGCGCCATTCGTCGAAGCCTGCGGGTGCGGCAAGGATGCGTGTCGGCGACGCCATCAAGGCTGCGGCGCCGAGTGCGGATTTCAGCAGGGTGCGACGGGTGTGACGGTGCGAGGAATCAGCTTGTTTCATGGGCCCATTCTAGCGGGAAACACGGCCCGTGTGAGCCGGTTCCTGGAACTGTCGGATAGGCCGTTCCCTCGGAACAAAGTGTCGCAGTCCTGCATTCCCTCCGCACGACATGAGGAGGAGAATATGAGGAAATACCTGTTTGCCGCCGCCATGGTCACCGCCATCGCGGCCCCCGCATTCGCTGATGAAGTCGGCGTTCACGTCGGCCCGGTCGGCGCCGGCGTCACGGTCGGCCGGTCCCCGGACTATCGCGTCCGCGAGCGTGACCGCACCACGGTCATCAAGGAGCGCGAGCCGGCGAACCGCACCACCGTGATCAAGAAGGAAGATGAATTCGGCAATCGCAGCAAGACCGTGATTCATCACGACAACGACTGACGGATCAGGCCCCGGCCCGCGTGCCGGGGCCCCTCCGTTCATCGAGAATTCGGGGTGGAATGAAGATACGCGCACATGCGGAGAGCCACGTCGTCGAGCTCGACGACGGATCGCAATGGCAGATCTTTCCCGGCGATCTCGCGACCACGCTGGGCTGGAAGCCCGAAACCGATCTGCAGCTGGAGCCGAGCGGCGACCGGGTCAGTTCGCATGTGCTGGTGAACGCTGCGGACCAGAGCCGGGTCCGGGTGATCGCAGCCGGCGAGAACTGGTCGGACCGCGAGGTTAAGAAATCATTGAAGGGCGGGTAGGTGCCCTCCCGCCCGGCACGATATCCACGATCTTAAGCCTGCCGTTTTACGGTCGGTTCGCTCTTGTCTCGCAAGATGCGGGCATGCGGGAGCTGTTCGACATCATCCGTGCCAACCCCTGGCCCTTCGGCGCAGGACTGTTTGTCGTGATCCTGATGATCCTTGCCGAGAACTTTGGCCGCGGCATTCACGGTGGCGGCGATACCGGCGGCGACTTCTCGGATGCCGGTGGGTGTGACGGCGGTGGGGACGGAGGCGGCGGCGACTAGGCCTGGTCGTCCTGCAATTCGGTTGCGACGTTGGCGAGCCAGCGGCGAATGCTCGCCTCGGCCCTGGCATCGAGCCCCTCGGCGAGGCGCTTCTCCAACGCGATCACGCGCTCGCGGCAAGCCTTCAGTAGCGTCGTCCCACGCGCCGTCAGCGTCCATTGCTGGATGCGGCCGTGGACCGGATGAGGCGTCATCACGATCGCGCCGTCGCGCTCGAGATTGCGGATGATGACGCCGACGGTCTGCGGCGTCAGGAAGGTGAGGCGGGCGACGTCGGCCCCTGACAGTCCCGGATAGGCCTTGAGCATCGTCAAGACCGCGAATTGCGGCGACGTCACGCCGAGATCGGCGAGCGTCCGCTCCATGGTCAGGCGCACCGCGGCATGGGCCTGGCGCAGCAGATAGCCGAGATAGCCGTCCTCGCCGCGCTTGCCCTCGCCGGGGGCGGGTACGCGCACGGCGCCGTCGTCGGTGGAGACCTTCCGCTGGGCCTTCGATCTTGTGATGTCGGCGGTCTTGCGCGTCATGTAAGAGCTCTTATACAATGTAAGCACTCTTACAATAACACGAGGTGCACGGCAATGTCACACGCCCGCAGCGAATACGAGGATTTCAAGAGGATCGCGCCGGACGCGTACGATCTGGTGCTGGCGCTGGGCCAGGTGGCGGCCAAGGCCGGCCTCGACAAGCAGCTGCTCGAGCTGGTCAAGCTGCGCGCCTCGCAGATCAACGGCTGCGCCTTCTGCGTGCAGCATCATGTCCTGCTGTCGGAGCGCATCGGCGTGCCGGCCGACAAGCTCCATCTGGTCGCGGTCTGGCGCGAGGCGCCGATCTTTTCCGCGCGGGAGCGGGCGGCCCTGGCCTGGGCCGAGGCGCTGACCTGTCTGCCCGATGGCGTCAGCGAGGAAATCTACGCGGAAGCCTCTGGCGAATTCTCCGAGACGGAACTGACCTATCTGACCTCGGCGGTCGCCTCGATCAACGTCTGGAACCGGTTTGGCGCGGCGTTCCGCTGGACGCCCGCGAAGCGGCCGGTCGCAGCGGCCGCCGCCGCATCCTGATGCAGACAAGGGAGATCACGATGACAGCCATGAGCTTTTCCGCCGCCCAACGTCCCATGCCGTCGCGTTCGATGGCTCTCGCGGCCGTTGCAGGGCTCGCCTGCGCGTTCGCGATCGGCAAGGCGCTGCCGCTGACGATCGACACCGTCGCGGGCGCGCTGGCGCCGCTCTGCGCCACCGCGCCCGAGAGCTCGCCGCTCGACAAGGTCGAGCCGATCGGCTCCTACGCCTTGCCGAACGTGCCGGGCAAGCGCGTCACCATCGTGCGCGTCTTCTACGGTCCGGGCGGGTTCTCGCGGCCGCATCGCCATGCCGGATCGGTGACCGCGTACATCACCAAGGGCGAGATCCGCTCCCAGCTCGGCGGCGGCCCGGTCGAGACATTCGGCGTGGGCCAGTCCTTCTTCGAGCCGCCGGGCTCGACGCATCTCGTCTCGGCCAATGCCAGCATGACGGAGCCGGCAGAATTGATCGCCGTGTTCGTGGCCGACGAGGGCGCGCAGCTGACGACGTTGCTGGAGTAGTCGGGGGGCGGCTCGCCGGTTTCGGGACGATCAGGATCGCCTGAACCGTTTCCATGCCGGTGAGAGAGCGTATTGGACGACTGGAATCGCAAGCGCGCCGACAAGCAGGCCAACCACGCCCGAGATGGCTGCCCCGACCGACCATGCCATGATGCCGGCGACGGACGGAAGGAGGTGGGCGGCAGCCTCGGTTGCGGCATGGACCATGTGGCCGATCGCGGGCGGGCCATATTTTTCGATGCCATGCAGGATGATGCCGCCGCCGACCCAGATCATGGCGGCGGTACCGACGGTGCTCAGCGCCGTCAGGAAGCCGGGCATGCCGCGGACGAGGCCGCGTCCAAGCCCGCGGATCGCGGCGCCGACGATCGAGGCGCCGTCATAGCGCGCAAGGGAGAGGCCGGCATCGTCGGCCTTCACGATCAGGGCCACCAGGCCATACACCCCGGCCGTGATGCAGAAACCGACCACCGCCAAGACCAGCGCCTGCGTCCAGATGCTGCCTGCCGGGAGCGCCGCCAGCGTGATCGCCATGATCTCCGCGGACAGGATGAAGTCCGTCTTGATGGCGCTCGCGACCTTCTCGTCCTCGACCGACTGGGCGTTCAGCGCAATCGGCTGAAGCTGGGCTTCGTGCTCGTGCGCATGATGCGGCATCACCGCCTCGAGCACTTTCTCGGCACCCTCGTAGCAGAGGAAGGCGCCGCCCAGCATCAGCAGCGGCGTGACCGCGGACGGCAGGAAATAGCCAAGCAGCAGCGCGGCGGGGAGCAGGATCAGCAGTTTATTGCGGAGCGATCCGACCGCGATCTTGCCGACGATCGGCAGTTCGCGCTTTGCGGCAAAGCCGATGACGTAGTTCGGCGTCACGGCAGCATCGTCGATGACGACGCCCGCGGCCTTTACGCCTGCCTTGGCAGCCTGGCTCGCGACATCGTCGAGCGAGGCGGCTGCCACTTTTGCAATCGCCGCGATCTCGTCGAGAAGACCGATCAGTCCGACACTCATCAACACCAACCCTTTTTCGTGCGGCCGGCGGTCGCGCGCGACAACCCGCTCGTGCACTGCCCGGATTTGGAACGAGCAAGCCGTCAATTCTCGTCGCTACTGGATCCCTCGCGCAGGTCCGGCTTGAGCACGTCCTCCGGCAGCGCATGAGCCACCGGCTGGGACGTGACGGCGATCTCCGGGCCGATCTCGCGGCCGCGGCCGCGGATCAGGCGCTCATAGGCCGACACGAGCGTGACGTAGGGACTGACCCAGATCCAGCCGTCGCGGGTGAACACCTGGGCGTCGAAATGCAGGTGCAGCGAGGTGCCGGCGGGATGGTCGAGATAGTTCGAGACCACGCCGATCTTCTCGCCCTCGGCCACGATGCGGCCGTTGAGCAGGCCGTCGGCATTCATCGCCTGCGGATTCATGTGCATGTAGCGGAAGCGGATGTGCTCGGTCCGGCTGTTGATCTCGAGCGTCGCGGCCTGGTCCTTGGAGGCGCGGATCACCACGGCGTCGCGTACGGCGACGACCGCGCGCTGCTTGGGATCGCAGGGTTCGCGGCCCTCGCCGGGCGGAGGGCACTCGGCTGCGCGGATGTCCTCGCCCTGATGGCCGTAACCGCCGGCGCATTGCCAGACTTCGAAGCTGCGGGACTCGCAGAAATTGTCACGCCAGGGATAGGAGGTCACGCCCTCGTTTCTGTCGCGCTTGGCGTAGGATTGCGAGCGCACGAAAGCGGGGGCCTTGTCGAGCGGAAAGCGGATCTGCGCATAGGCCATCACGTCGGGATGGCCGCTCTTGTTGCGATAGCCGGTGTTGGGGATGATGTCGCCGCTCGGACGATAGCTGAAATCGGCCGAGCGTGCCGCCGGACGGTCGAGAACGCCGGAGGCAATGTCCGTCAGCGGCCGGATGCGCTGGCCACCGGCGACGCGCAGCGCTTTGAGGAAACGCTCGGCCACCGGATAGGCTTCCTTGCAGGCGAGCCGCCGCGGTTTTGCGACGCTGTCGAGGCACTGCACCGACACCACATAGGCGACGCCAAAGCGCGCGAAGGCGTAGCGGACGTAACCTTCGCGGATGAACCTGCGCAGGTCCGGATAGGTCGTGGCGAGCGGCTTGACCGGCTCGCCCTTGCCGCCGTTGGGGTCAGCGATGTCGTAGAGCAGCGCCGAGCCCGTGATCTGCACTTCGACCGGCCGTGCATAGACCCGGCTCGGCATGCCGTCACCGGCGCCGGGCTCGAGCGAAAAGGTCGCGCTGTATCCGGCGGGACCGGCATCGAACATGTCGACGGGATTGAAATCGGCCTGGTAGCGCGACAGCGACAGGCTTGCTGGTGCGCCGCTGCGCCGGGCCTCGAGATAGGCCCCCGCATCGAACGGCAGCAGCACGGGCACGGAGCTGCGGGCAATGCCGGTGAAGAATTGCGAGGAGATCCCGTTGAGCTGCACCAGCGCCGGCGTTGCGCGCGGATCGTAGCGGGGCACCGAGCGGCGAGGCACGAAGGTGAAGTCGCCCGCGATCTGGGGGCGGCTGTTGATCTCGGCACGGAGCTGGTCAAGCGCTGCGCGCCAATCGACGCGCAGGGCCGTGAGTGAGGGGCTGCGGAACTCGTCCGCGGCGAGCGGAGCGGCATAGAGGAGCGAGAGCGACGCCAGAAGCAGCGAGACGAAGCGGAAACTCTTCCCAACCACTGTCTCGCCCCCTGGCGGCACCTGCTTTGATCCCTCTTAGTCCTTGGCGCGCTCGGAGTAGGAGCCGTCTTCGGTCATCACCACGATGCGGGTGCCGACCGAGATGTGCGGCGGCACGGCGGTGCGGATGCCGTTGGACAGCACCGCGGGCTTGTAGGAGGACGAAGCGGTCTGGCCCTTGGTCACCGGCTCGGTCTCGACCACTTCCAGCGTCACGCGCTGCGGCAGCGCGAGCGAGACCACGTTGACGTCGTGGGTCGACAGCTTGACGATCATCTCCGGCTGAAGATACGCGGCCGCGTCGCCGACGACGTCCTTGGGCACCTGGACCTGGTCGTAGGTCTCGGGGTTCATGAAGTGGAAGCCATCGCCATCTTCATACAGGAAGGTGTAGTTGCGCTCTTCGATCGTGGCCTTTTCGACCTGGTCGGTGGTCTTGTAGCGTTCGGAGATCTTTACCCCGTCCGAGATTCGGCGCATTTCGATCTGGCTGACCGGGGTGCCCTTGCCGGGATGGATGTTCTCGGCGCTCACGACGACATAGAGCTTGCCGTCTTGCTCGATCACGTTGCCCTTGCGAATAGAACTGGCGATGACTCTCAAAGCTGTATTTCCTGCTTGCTTGGCCCGGCTGCGGCCAGGACGTGGTCAAATTGATGGGGGACTTGGGGCCTCAAATCAGACCTCGGCGCCCGTTTCGGGCCGCAACATACTGATTTTGCCGCTGGATGCCAGCTTTTTGCTGGCCTGCGGGGCGGTCGGTTAATGGCTGGGGACAAGCCGATCTCGCCATTCTGGTCGCCCGGCAGGCACCTCGACCGGCGGCCATTCCTCAGGGCGCGGGGGGCCATTACCGGGTCTCTCAGGGGCTATTTCGCCGAACAGGGGTTTGTCGAGGTCGAAACCTCGGTGCTCCAGGTCTCCCCGGGCAATGAGACCCATCTGCACGCCCCCCGGACCGAGATCATGCGGCCGGACGGCAGCCGGGCCAGCCGATACCTGCGGACCTCCCCGGAATTTGCCTGCAAGAAGCTGCTGGCGGCGGGGGAGGAGCGGATTTTCGAGTTTGCGCGGGTGTTCCGCGACCGCGAGCGCGGCGACCTGCATCTGCCCGAATTCACCATGCTGGAGTGGTACCGGGCCGGTGCGCCCTATGACGCCATCATGGCCGATACCGTCCATGTCATCGCCCGGTCGGCGCAAACGACCGGGATCGGGACTTTCTCGTTCCGGGGGCGGACCGCCGATCCCTTCGCCGAGCCCGTGCTCCTGACCGTCGCAGGTGCCTTCGAGCGGTTCGCCGGCATCGACCTGCTGTCGACAATCTCGGGCGGCGAGGGTAACCGTGCCTCGCTGGCCCAGGCGGCCGGCGGCAAGGTCCGTGTGGCAGAGGACGACACCTGGTCGGATATCTTCAGCAAGGTCCTGGTCGAGCATGTCGAGCCGCAGCTGGGGCAGGGACGTTTGACCATCCTGCTCGAATACCCATCTCCAGAGGCGGCCTTGGCGCGGGTGAAGTCTGGCGATCCCAGGGTCGCCGAGCGGTTCGAGGTCTATGCCTGCGGCGTCGAGCTCGCCAACGGCTTTGGCGAGCTGACCGATGCCGAGGAGCAGCGCAAGCGCTTCACGGAATCGATGGCCGAGAAGCAGCGCCGTTATGGCGAGGCCTACCCGCTGGACGAGGATTTTCTGGCTGCAGTCGCCGCCATGCCGGAAGCGAGCGGCGTCGCGCTCGGCTTCGACCGGCTGGTGATGCTGGCGAGCGGCGCAACACGGATTGATCAGGTGGTGTGGACACCGCCTGCAGATGAAACGTGAAGTGAGACATGACGAAGACCAACCTTGCACGCACCTTGCGCGAGCCGGCTGAACTGGTGGCCGAGGGCCTCGCGCCGGCCGCGGCGCTGCCGGCGCTGGAGCGCGTCGCCGCGCGCTATGCGGTCGCGATCACGCCGGCGCTGGTCGAGCTGATCGACACCTCCGATGCCGACGATCCCATCGCGCGGCAGTTCGTTCCGACCGCGGCCGAACTGGAGATGCAGCCGGGCGAGAGCGCCGACCCGATCGGCGATCACCCGCATTCGCCGGTTCCGGGGATCGTGCATCGCTATCCCGATCGCGTGCTGTTCAAGCTGGTTCACGTCTGTGCCGTCTATTGCCGCTTCTGCTTCCGCCGCGAGATGGTCGGGCCCGGCAAGGAGAATGCGCTCTCGGACAGCGCCTATCGCGCTGCGATCGACTACATCCGCTCCCACAGCGAGATCTGGGAGGTGATCCTGACCGGCGGCGATCCGCTGATGCTCTCGCCGCGCCGCATGAGCGAGATCATGGCCGATCTTGCCGCGATTGATCACGTCAAGATCATCCGCCTCCACACCCGCGTGCCCGTGGCCGATCCCGCGCGCGTCAGCGAGGAGATGGTCGCCGCGCTGAAGGTTCCGGGTGCGACCACCTGGGTTGCGCTGCACGCCAATCATGCGCGCGAGCTCACGGCCGACGCCCGCGCCGCCTGTGCGCGGCTCGTCGATGCCGGAATTCCCATGGTCAGCCAGTCCGTGCTGTTGCGCGGCGTCAACGACAACGTCGCCGCCTTGTCGGATTTGATGCGAGCTTTCGTCGAATGCCGGATCAAGCCCTACTATCTGCATCACGGCGACCTCGCGCCGGGCACCGTGCATTTGCGAACGACGCTGGCCGAGGGGCAGGCTTTGATGCGGCAGTTGCGCGGGCGAATCTCAGGACTGTGTCAGCCTGACTATGTCATCGACATTCCCGGCGGCGCCGGCAAATCCCCGGTCGGACCGAATTACGTGTTGGCGGCACAAAATACCGCACCTGACGCGGGTGATGCGGCGGCCGAAACGCGCTATCGTATCGTCGACTATTGCGGCGACGTTCATCTCTATCCGCCCGAGACCTGAGCGGGGATGATGGAAGCGCCTGTCGAGAATGGAGGAACGGAAATGATGAAGATCATGCTGGCAGCATCGCTCGTGGTCTTGCTTGGCAGCGCGGCCGTTGCGCAGACCGGCGGCTCCAAGGGATCGACCTCGAGTGGTGCATCTTCCGGATCGGTGTTGCCGGCCCCTGTCGGTCATCGTCAGCCGCGCGCGAGCGATGTGCCGAGCGAGAAGAACCTGAGCGATCCGAACACTCCCGCGAACAAGGAAGACGCTCTGCTCGACAAGAAGATCAAGAGCATCTGCCGCGGCTGCTGATCGGAGCAGGATCCGGAAGTAGGTTTTCCCTCGCGACAAACGCGGAACGCGTTTGCGCTGAGATCATGCGCAGAAAAGCAACGGCGGGCAGGGCGCGAACAGCATCGCCCCGCCCGCCTTTTGCACGGCCTCAGGCCGTCCGCTCGTGCAATCCCGCCCGCTGGGCGTTGCGGCGGATCTCGACCGCGTCAGCGAGCTGCTCGAGCACGGTCGCTGTGGTCGCCCAGTCGATGCAGCCATCCGTGATGCTCTGGCCGTAAGTGAGGGGCTTGCCCGGCACCACGTCCTGGCGGCCGGCGACGAGATTGCTCTCGATCATCACGCCCATGATACGGTTCTCGCCGCCCGCGATCTGGCCGGCGATGTCGGCCATCACGATGGACTGGTTTTCCGGCTTCTTGCTCGAATTGGCGTGGCTCGCATCGACCATCACCAGCGGAGCGACGCCGGATTTCGCCAGGTCGTTGCAGGCCGCTGCGACGCTTGCGGCATCGTAGTTCGGCTTGCTGCCGCCGCGCAGGATGATGTGGCAGTCCTCGTTGCCCGCGGTCGAGGCGATCGCCGAGCGGCCGAGTTTTGTGACGGCCATGAAGTGATGCGGATGCGAGGCCGATTTCACCGCATCTGCAGCAATGCGAACATTGCCGTCGGTGCCGTTCTTGAAGCCGACCGGGCAGGACAGGCCGGAGGCCAGCTCGCGGTGGATCTGGCTTTCGGTCGTGCGCGCGCCGATCGCGGCCCAGGACACGAGATCCGCGATGTACTGCGGCGTCGTCATGTCGAGGAATTCGGTGCCCGCAGGCAGGCCGAGATTGTTCACCGCCGACAGCACGTTGCGCGCCAGCCGCAGGCCCTTGTTGATGTCGAAGCTGCCGTCGAGGTCAGGATCGTTGATCAGGCCCTTCCAGCCGACAGTGGTCCGCGGCTTCTCGAAATAGACCCGCATCACGATCTCGAGCTGGTCGGCAAGGTCCTCGCGCAAGGCTGCAAGCCGCTCGGCATATTCGAGCGCGGCCTTGGGGTCATGCACCGAGCAGGGGCCGACCACGACCAGCAGGCGGTCGTCCTGGCCGTTGAGGATGGCATGGATGGCGTTGCGCGCCGCCATGACCACACGGGTCGCGGTGAGTGTGCGCGGGACTTCCCGCATCACCTCATCGGGCGTGCTCAGCTCTTTCAGTTCGCGGATACGAAGATCGTCAGTCGTGCTCAGCACGGCGGGCTCCTGTTTGTTTCAGAACCTGCCGGCCAATAAAAAAGCCGCCAGGTCTGGCGGCTGTTCGGACGTTTGCTTCAATATTCAGATTGAGCGCGATCCTCCTGCCGCCAGCGAGCTGTCGTAGCTAAAGTACCAAAAATAGCTGGTGGCGACGGTGATCATGGTTGGCCATATAGCGTGCCATGGGCGGGTTGTCACCCCCTAATCGCCCCTTTGGATGACGAGACCCCTCAGGTGTTGCTGTTGCGCGCCGCCAGCGCCACGCCGATCAGGGTGGCGCCGCCGAACAGCAGGTTGATACCGACGAGGACGCCGATCGCCCATTCTGCCGAGCTCGGCAGCCCCGTGATCACCATGAAGGAGATCGCGATGTCGACGAGGCCCGAGATCAGGAGCCACGACCAGCGGCCGCTGGGCTCGCGGCGATGCTCCAGGGCGTACATGATGGTGGCGACGCCCTCGGCGAGGAAATAGGCGCCGAGCACGATGGTCAGCGTCAGCACGGCCTGCATCGGCCGCGCCAGCAGCAGCATGCCGGCGAGCACGGCGAGCGCAGCCGAGATCAGCGACCACCAGAAGCCCGGCGTGGCGCGTGCCCAATAGGTCACGACCAACCCGCCGATGCCGCTGATCAGGAACATCCAGCCGAGGAAGATCGCGGTGGCGAGGCTTGCGAGCGGCGGCACGATCAGCGCGGCTATGCCGAGCACGGCGAGCAGAATGCCTTCGAACAGGAAGGCCTTCCAATGCGACTTCACCGCCTCGCTCATGGCGGATTGCAGCTTTGAAAAATCCTCGGGCGAAGTCATGGTGACCCCCACATTGGCAACGGATGTACCCAATCTAACCGTTGCGCCGCGCGCTCGCCATCCCGCGGCTCAACCGCCGCCGTGCGCCGACGAAAAACCTTCGCCGCTGGTGCGAACGCGGTTGCGGCCGAGAACGTAGATCGCGATCGTGACGATCAGAAGCGCAAGGCCGAGCAGGATCGAGACGAAGCCGATCGGGATCAGCGCCAGAGTCAGGTTGCGCTCGGGGTTGATCAGCCAGTGGTGGATCGAGGTCAGCACGAAGGCGAGGCCGAGAAAGCCGACGCCGCCGCCGGCCAGCAGCAGGGCCCACATCCGCCGGAGCTGGCTGAGCCGCTCCCGCGCGATCTCGGTGCGGGGCGCATGGTGGCGCGCGACGCGCCGGACGAGGCGGATGGCGAAGGCGATCGAGCTGAAGCCGATCAAGAGGCTCGCGCCGCCCAGCCACATCCGCAAGGTGGGATCGAGGTCCGGCATGCGCTGGAGCGTGAGCAGCGGGAAGTCGAAGGCCGCATGCAGCGCCAGCGGGCCGCCGAAGATCAGCAGGCGGCTGGAAAGACGCGCCCAGTCGCGGTTGTGACGGTTCGCGCCCAGCGCCGTGCCGGCGCGCGCAATGGTCAGGTAGGCGCCGGCGATGATGCCGAGGGCGCCGTGGAACGGCACGGTCAGCACACTGCGCAGGGCCGCCAGCGACCGCCACATCTCGGCATGCTGGACGAGGTAGGCGAGGTTCTCATAGGCGGCGAAGCCGAGGCCGACGGCCGCGCCATAGACCACGGTGTCCATGGGGTTCGCAAAGGTGCGCCGCTTGGTCGAGGAGACCAGCACGATGGCGATCACCTTGACGGCCTCTTCGGGCAGCGCGACGCCGAACACCGAATGCATGGCCAGCGCGGCCCAGGGGTTGTCCGGAGCGGCGACCATCTTGGTGAAGGGGGCGCGGGCGAGGCCCAGCAGGGAAATGCTGGCGGCGCCGAGCAGGAACGCGGTCCAGACCTGGGCCGGCGGTCCGGGGCGCTCTTCGGCGGCAATGACGAGCCACAGCATCAGCAGCGCCGGAGCGATGGCGGCGGTTCCGATGACGGTGGGTAACGCTTCAATCAGGTACATCGGCGCCGAAAATAGGTTCCCTTGGCCCGCTTAGCTACTTCTACCGATGCGACCATCTGTCATGCGCCGGCTGTCGCCTCGCTTAACGCGCGCGACGGCCAACGTTCATCGGGGCCGTCATGTGTAGAATACGAGCACAATCAATTGCATGACAGGATCGCTTCGTCATCCACCGCAACGACGCCATTTCGCCGGCGGCGGGCGAATTGGCAAGTCGGATCAGGGAAGTGCGAAGATTTCTTCGATTCACGCTGGATGTCCTCGCGGTCCCGGGACGGATTGCCCCGTCCGGGGTCGCACGCGGCTGAACGCGTTGACCTAGTCACGCTCCATCGTGCGACGGCGCGGCGGCGGTGCGATCCGGCGGGCCCGGACCTGCTCCAGCTCCCAGAAGGCACGCACGAGGCACGTGCCGAGGCAGAACACGATGAGCAGCAGCAGGAAGGCCTGGTCGACGGCTGGGATGTGTATCATGGCACTTGTTAAGCAACGCGTGTGCCACGTGTTCCCGCCATGGCCTGCGCTTTGCGCAGGCGGGCCGTCCGCACAGCGCTGCTTGCGCGGCTCGAATCGGCAGCCCGCGCGAGGCCGCCGTAGCCGGCTCTTCGGGCGTCAGTGCGTGGTGAAGGGCGGCGGCGCTTCGGGGGTGATGTCGAAGGCGCCGAGATGGAATTCCTCGCCGACAAATGCGTTCGGCTCGACATTGTGCGCGAGCAGCGTGAAAGCGGCGTTGGGGTATTGCTTCCAGATCTCGAGATCGCCGGCGGTGATGGTGAGCCAGCCGAAGGTGTACATGTAGCGCCCGGGCTCGGTGACCCGGCCGACCCTGTCCCAGGTGATCTTGTTGACTGCCATCCGGTCCCCCGATCGCAAGTCCGCAAATGACGTCCGGCACGCGGCACGGACACTCAAAAGCTGATCCCGCAATGGGGCCAGGATAGGGCGGCGATGCGGAGGCAAGACGGCCGCGAGGCGCGGCCGCAACCTGCCGCTTCAGCGCGCCGTCGAGGCTGCCTGCGCTTCGGCCCGCTCCAGCTGGCGGTGCGAGGCGTGGAAGACGTCGTGGACGAGGCCGATCTTTTCCAGGCCGAGGATGATCAGGCCGTTGAGATCGATCTCCCACCAGGCATGCGAGATATAGGCGTCCCGCGGGAAGCGGTGATGGTTGTTGTGCAGACCCTCGCCGAAGGTGAGGATCGTGGTCACGAACTCGTTGGTCGAGGCGTCTTCGACCTCGAAGCGGCGATAGCCGTAGGCGTGGCAGACCGAGCCGGTGAGCTGGCTGGTGAGGATCAGCAGATAGGCGCGGAGCAGGCCGGAGAACAGCACGCAGCCGATCATGCTGTGCACGCCGCCGAAGGTGTAGCCGACCACGCCGGGGATGAACACGGCCGACATCCCGTACCAGACCCAGCGCGTGCGGACGAAGAACATCGCGATGGGATCGGCGAGGATGTCCTTGGCGTAATATTCGTTGTCGGTCGTCGCCTGATCGAACACCCAGCTGCCCTGGGCGTGCAGGAAGCCTTTCAGCGCGCTGACATAGCGATTGCCGAAGCCGTCGAATTGCGGGCTGTGGGGATCGCCGACGTCGTCGGCATAGAGATGATGGCGGCGGTGGTTGGCGACCCATTTGGCGATCGAGCCCTGCACGGCCATCTGCGCGATGGCGCAGAAGAAGACGCGCATGATGGGGCCGGTGCGGAAGCTGCGATGCACGAACAGGCGGTGCATGCCCGCGCCGATGCCGAACGTCGTCAGCGCGAACATCCAGGCGAAGGTGAAGAGCTCAACCTTGCCGACACCTTGCGTGATGGCCCAGACGATGCCCGCGACGGCGCCGACATAGAGGATGCCGAGCAGGAGATAGCTCTCGCGCAGCTTGGCCTGAACCAGAGGACCCTCGGTCACGACACCCGGCGGAAGCTGCGGCCTGGCTGCGCTGACGGTGGCATTTGCGATGGCAGCCGGGGCGGACTCGGCGATGGACATTCCGGAACTTCCAATACTGAAGGCCCGCAATGATTGCGGACGTATTGGCTCACACCCTAACGCGCAGGGGCTTCCGCCTCCAGCGTTTAGTTAAAAAAGAGTTAAGATGGCCCGGTGCGGCTCAGGCGGACTGCAGCAGGGGCGAGCGCACGATCAGGCGATCAAGGTCGTCCCGCGACTGTTTTTCCGCGAATTTGACCGCGAAGCCATTGTCGAACTTGCGGATGACGCGCCCGACGCAGGCGCCGACGGCAAGGGCGGTTCCCAACGGCGGATCGTATTCGCAGGAAATGGCAACGCCGGCCGTGGAGACATCGATGATGAAGCAGGGATGGATGCTGCCGTCGGCGAGCGTCAGCAGCGTATGGGAGATCTGTGGGACGAAGCGCGCGTCGCGCCGCAGATCCTGGACGCTGGCGTCCTTCTGCTTCTTCTCCAGCCAGGTCAGCTTTTCCGACATCCAGGCGCGCCGGGCCCGCGTCATCTCGAGCTCCATCAGGAAGCCCGATTTCAGCGTCGCGCTGATGGTGCACTGGAACTCGCCAAAATCCTGGAAATAGGAGGTCAGGCGCTCGCCGACCTTGCCGACGACGGGCACGTCTACGATCATGCGGAACGGCGACACGCGCTTGGTCCGGCAGGCGAAGCTGCGCAGCTTGCCCTCACAATCGTACCAGCGCGGCAGCGAGTAGCTGCCGCTGACCGTCACTTCCACTGCACGCTGCCTGAGGAACTCTGCGACGGACATGGGGGCCAATCGTGTTTCGGACTGCTTCCGTAAATTCACGGTAGCAATCATATTCTAAGCAAATGATACCGGCGCTCACGAGCAGGGGTAAATTTCTGGTAAATGCGCAGGGTCGATCGTGGACGAAATTATGCAGTCTCACGGCATCGTCATTGCCGGGTGCGTCACGAGCAACGCCCGTTAGTTCGGTCCGAACAGCACCAGCAGAGCCAGCAGGCCGAGGGCGATCAGCAATTTGATCGCCGTCCAGATCAGGCCACGCACCCGGTGCTCCAGTCCGGACCACACGAGGATGCGCCGGATCGCGAGCGAGCCGAACACCTCAATGCAGGCGAGCAGAAGCGCGATGCCGGCGACGACGGACCACGACTCGGCCGGCGGCAGCCATCGCGCGATCAGGGCGGGGACCGAGCCCTTCAATGCGCCGAGCAGCGCGAACCATCCGAACCAGGACGCAAAGCCCTTGACGATATCGGGCCCGAACGCAGCGGGCTCGAACCGGATGCCGGTCGCGGCGAACATGCGTTCGATGCGCTCGCCGTCGGTCAGGAACAGGAACGCGCCGATGTAGAGCGGGATGCGCGACATGCAGAGAATGGCGATCACGCCGAACACGACGACATTGCCGATGACCTCGAGGAGGATCTCGACGCCGTCGGTGCGCGCTTGCTTCGGCGCGGCCTGCGGCTGCGGCAGCGATCTGGCGCGCGCCATGTGCTCCAGCATCCGGGCGCGGCGCTCCGGCGCGTAAGGCGCGGTGCGGCGCATCCAGGCTGGCGCCTGGGGGGCGACGCCGGGCTGGCTGTCTGAAGGGGATTTACGCGGGTCCATGGCCTCGTCCGGTTCCAATCGACGATTGGTCGGCGTCCAGGGACAGGGAGGTTCATCAAGGGGGCGAATTTCGCTGCGGCATCCGGCGAGCTGTCTCGCGGATGGCGCTCCCTAGCGGAATCGAACCGCTCTCTCCACCGTGAAAGGGTGGCGTCCTAACCGATAGACGAAGGGAGCAAACGCAAGGCCCCGCCGCTTTGGGCGGCACGGCCGCTGGCCAGTCCGAGTCGTGCCCGGCGGCTTGCAGCGGGCGAACGTATAGTGGCCTTTGCGGCCGTGGGCAAGCCGTTCGGGAACGTCTTTTGGAACCGGTGGACAGCGCGGCCCAGGCCAGCATTTCGGGGCGATTTCAACGGTTTCTTAGGGTTCCCTGAGCTAGCGCTAAAGCGGGAGAATTTTCGCCGATGCCACAGCCCAAGAAGCGCGCAGCCCGCAAGCTGCTGTCGCGGCACGCCTGGATCACGCTCGACGGCGGGTTCGCGGCGCGGCATTGCCTGGTCGAGGACATCTCCGACACCGGCGCCAAGATCATGATGGACGACGACGCGAGCCAGTTGCCCGGCGTGATCCGGATGGCCTTCGCGCGCGATGCCCGGACCGGGCGGAGCTGCCAGGTGATCTGGCGCCGCGGCCGCTCGGCCGGCGTCCGGTTCATCTGACATCGTCAGCGCTGGCCGGATGGCGCGCGGCGGCCGGGCGGGCTAGAACAGCGGCATGCGTGCACCGCTCCTGATCCTGATCTCGTTGCTCATCACGTCGTCCGTGGTACGGGCCGAGGCGCTGCGCCTGCCGGCCGCCGAGCCGCCGCAGGCGGGCAAGACCTTGCCGCTCAAGGGCAGCAGCGCCGGCGCGGCGAAGGCCAACGCCTGCGCCTCCTACGGGCGCGGCTTCCACATGGTCGAGGCGACCGGGACCTGCGTGAAGATCGGCGGCTCGATCAGCATCGACGCCACGGTCAGGCGCTGAAGCTGCATGCCGCCGGATCTGTTGCGGCTCGACATCATCGTCCCCGTGCTGATGTATTGCGCGCTGCTGTGGTGGGTCGGCCGCGGCCTGAGCTGGACGGCCAAGCTTGCCACCGCCGTGGTGACGCTGGTGCTGATTGTCTGCGTGCTACTGGTCGAGCGCGGCTGGCGCTGATCGCACCCTTCAAACAAAAAGTGCGAAAACAACCCCATGCACAGTAGCCGTCAAGCGCGGCTGCGACGCCGGACGCGCTGCGCCAAAGCGGCGATTTCCCGCGCGTGCAGCGAGCCTTAGGCGGCGCCGCCGGCTCACGACATCGGCGGTGCGACGAATTGCGCAAATCCCGGCCGCTTGCCGAGCTCGGCGAGCCAGCGCGTCAGGTGCGGCTGGGCCGGCCGCGTGATGCCTTCGACGCCGAGCCAGCGCCGCGCATAGGAGCCGATCGCGATATCGGCGAGCGTGAACTGCTCGCCCTCGATGAAGCGGCGCGTGGCGAGCAGGCGGTCGGCGATCGCCCAGACCTCGGCGGCGGCATCGGCATCGCGCTGCACCTTGATCATGTCGCGCTCGGCGGGCGCCGTGCGCACGATGCCCCAGAACACCGGCCGGTCCACCGGCTGCAACGCCGACAGCGTCCAGTCGAGCCAGCGGTCGACGCTGGTGCGAAGCCGCGGCGCTTCCGGATAGATCGGCGTGCCGCTTCCATGGGCGAGGCACAGATAGCGCATGATCGAGTTCGACTCCCACAGCACGAAGTCACCCTCGACCAGCGTCGGGATCCGCGCGTTGGGGTTCATCGCGAGATAATCGGCCTCGCGGGTCTTGCCGTATTGCATGCCGGCGTCGATGCGCTCGTAGGCGAGGCCAAGCTCGGCGAGGCACCACAGGACCTTCTGCACGTTGACCGAATTGGCGCGGCCCCAGATCGTCAGCTTGGTGTCAGGCATGAGGGTCCTCCCGCGGCATTTCCGGTGTCGTAGCCCGGATGAAGCGAAGCGAAATCCGGGGCCGCTATCGCTTGGGCTGAGAATCCCGGATTGCGCTTCGCTCCATCCGGGCTACAGGCCATCTCGTAGCGGAATTTCCTCAGCGCAGCGTCGGCGATTGCGCGGGACCCCTCATGCAAAAAGCTCCGCCCGGGGCGGAGCTTTTCATCGCAAATCGAACCTGACGTCAGTGGCCGAAGAACAGCCACAACAGAATGATCACCGGGATCGGCACGCCCAGCAGCCACAACAAAATTCCGCGTCCCATCGCGTTCTCCTCCAATCGCATTGTCCTGGGGTGAACGCCGGGGATGGGGGCTTGTTCCTGCGCTAAGGGTCTACCAATGGCCGGTATTCGGCATGGAAACCCAGGGCTCCTGCGGCGGCTTCGGATCGCCCTTCTGCAAGATCTCGATCGAGTGCAGGTCGGGCGAGCGCACGAAGGCCATGTTGCCGTCGCGCGGCGGGCGGTTGATGGTGACGCCGGCCTTCTGCAGCTTCGCGCAGGTTTCGTAGATGTCGTCGACCTCATAGGCGAGATGGCCGAAGAAGCGGTCCTCGCCGTACTTCTCCTCGTCCCAATTCCAGGTGAGCTCGACCAGCGGCGCGCCGCGGCTCGAGGGCTGCTTCTTCAGTGCCTCGAGATCGTCAGACGAGCACAGGAACACCAGCGTGAACCGCCCCTTGTCGTTCTCGATCCGCCGCACCTCCTTCAGCCCCAGCGCATCCTGATAAAACTTCAGCGCGACATCGAGATTGCGCACGCGCAGCATGGTGTGGAGGTATCGCATGGTTGTTGCTCCCTTTGATGGACGGAGAGTTTTGCTTTGGGCCGGGATGGCGGGGGAGAGATAGCAGGAAACGGGGAGGAGGGGCAGGGGGCGGGGAGGAGGTGTGGACGCATCGCAGCACGAAAGCGCGATGGCCCGCGATGGGATGCTCGGCCGGGGTGAAAACTATTTTGACGGTAGTCTCAATTGAGGATTGTCAAGGTGAGCTGCGGGGCCAGGGAGCTGTTACTACAATTCGGTGCTGCGGAGTCTATCGAAATCGATGTATTGCGATTCAACCATAGCTGGGTGATAATGACGCGTGCAATCATACATCGTGGCAGGCTTTAATGTCGGAGCATTGCGATGAGGGCATTACTATTCGTAGTGGGTATTCGATTGACAGAGTAATCTGCACAGATCCGAAATGAGCGGAAATGCTCTGGCAGTGCACCGAGCCAAAGGTTCGCGCGCGCCGCCATGGCCTGCGCTTACGGCGACGGTGCACTCAATTGCGGTTGCGCGCTCAGCACGGATGGAATTCGCAGCCCCAGCACCGCGGACGAGAAGGGCATTAAGTGCACTGTCGCCGCAATGCGTCACCGCGATGGCAGAGTGTTTCCTGAGCAAGACTGGCTCAATTGGTTGTAGTAGGAAAGCCGGTGATGTTCCGTAAGCTCGCCGACCACCACGGCGGTCTGCGCGCCGCGCGCGTCGACCGGGCCCCAGGGGATCTGGTCCGGCAGCTTGTAGGTGACGGCGGCGGGATTGAGCTCGGCGGCGGAGGCGACGCTCAGCGTGGCGGCGAGGGCGAGCGGCAGCAGCAGGATGCGCCGGGCGCGGCGTGTCGTCATGGTGATCTCCCCTTGGGTGGCGCTACTTGAGTTGGCGCCTTATGGTTGCGGGGGATGCTAGCCCGTCCTGCCGGCAAGGCAAGGTGCGGGCCGTGCATGCGTGATCCTCTCCGCGCGAGGGCACGGGCAACACGTGAGGATGATCGATGCCGACGGTTCTAGCGGCTCGATCCGTCCTTGCTGCGCCTGTTCTCTTCGGCCTCGTCCACGAGTTTCAAGGCGGCGCCGTCGTAGCTCAGCTTCAAGCCGCGGCCGACGATCCATATCCATCCCTCGCGGGCATCCTTGACGGGCTGGGCGTTGAACTGGTCGGAGATCGATTTGACGGCGGCGTCTTGCGGCCCCGGATTGCTCAGCTCCGCAGTGACGCGCCGGATCGGATGCCTGTCATCGGCAGCGTCGCTGTCGATCGTGAGCTTGGCGCCATCGACCGCGCATTCGAGCGTAAACGTGTCGCGCAGCTGGCGGCAGCGGTAGCGGCGCTGCGTGATGACCTTGTTGGTCTCCTCGGATGTCATCCCGGGGGAAAAGCCGAGGATGTCGGACTTCTTCACGTCGGCCAGCGATGCGGGCTTCAGGAGGCCCGGCTGGATCGCCACGAGGGCGGCAATGGCCACAACGATCACACCGGCGATAACAATGGCAATCTTCATCAGGCCCTCGCGAGAAACATCCGACCATATACAACAGCGGGAGCATCCTGCCAGCCGGGGCCGGGGCGATCGGAAGGTGCCGGAAATCCGCGGGGCTGAACATCATGGGGCGTCCCGGCGACTAAAGGCTTGGAGCTCGTGGAAGCGAGCCCGGCAAGAGCGAAGCGGAGATCCGCGCATGACGAGGGCGGCATGAAGCGCTGGCTGCAGAGGCTGGGGAAGGTTGCGAGGGTCGCGGCGCTTTGCGGTACCGTCGCCTGGCTCGTGCTGACGACGATCTCGCCTCAGGTGCCGGATGCGGCGCATCCCGAACGCTACGCGCAGCGGCACGACATCCGCTATGTGAGCGCGGAGATGGGAGAGACGCTGCGGATCCTGCTCGGAGCGACGTTCGCGCTGGTCCTCGTGGCGTTCGGCTGCCACTTCGCGATCAGGGATATGCAGGACGACGGTCGCTAGCCAAGAACGTGTGGCCGAAGCAGAGGAGGGGACGCGCACTTGCGCTCGCGGCCCTGCAGCATCGATTTTTCGAGCGGCGTTAACACGTGTGAATGCCCGGCGCCGGCGCGGCCGCGATGATGCGGCTTTCAGGCTGAGGGCCATTTCATGTTTGACGCCGATACGCTAGCCTTGCTGCGCACCATTTTGGATGAGGTCTGCGGACAGATCGACCAGTATCAGACCGCCACAAGGGCTCACGTCGCCGCGCAAATCCTCGCGGCAGCCGGCCGCGACATGACGCCGGACAACATCAGGGAAGCCGGAATGAATGCGCTGAAGAGCGCACCCGCGATGCGGCGATAAGCTCCCCGCCAAAATCTGCTTGTGAAAAGCAATCCACGACGCCGGAACGTAAGCCGTGCTGCCGCGTTTTCCCGATGTTGTAACTTTGGGAGGCACTGATGCGGAAACTCATTCTTGGTCTGGCTGCTCTGGCCGCTGTCGTCGTCGTGGTGCCGGTCGCCCCCTCACCGGCAAGCGCGAAGACGGTCATCATCAAGCACGGTCATCACGGCGGCGGCTGGCATCGCCATCACGGCCACCACAAGGTCGTCGTAATCACGCACCGGCACCATCACTGAAGGATTTTGAAGGCTCCCCTGGCGGGAGCCTTTCTCGTTATGGGCGGCTTTCGGCCGGCGGCGTTCTCATCATCGCAGCGCGAACCACGCGAGCACCACGACGATCGGAATGATCGCAACGCCGAAGATCACCAGGGGTGAAGGTTCATTTCCTGTGCGATCACTCATGTAGCTTCTTTCATGGTTGGCCCGGGCGCCGAAGCGGCCAGTCACGAGATCTCTTTCGGCAGATCCCACTCGGGCCTGGGCTCGAATGGCTCCGACTTCAGCCGCGCGCGATACTCCCGCGCTGCGTCGAGGAGACTTTGCTTGACTTCCTCATCGGCGGTTTGCGCGGCGAGCGCTTCAGCCCGCGCAGCCTGGTGCTCGAGGGATTCTCTGGTCATGCAGCGCCAACTCCGCGGCCTGACGGGCGTTCCACGGGCATGCCGGCGAAGCGCTGCCGATCCTCCGACAAACAAAAAACCGCCCCTGACATTGCCAGGAGCGGTTTTCCGAAATGGTCGGTCTAGTGACCGGTGCCGGGCTTCGTCGTCTTCGGCGGCTTGCCGTCCTCGACGCGGCCTTCGTTCCTGAGGTCACGGCCCTCTTGGGCCTTCTTCTGGCTCTCGGGGGATTTGCCGTGCTCGTAGATCTCTTCCTTGATGTAGCCGGCGCCTTCCTTGGCCTTGCCTTCAACGCTCATTGCAATCTCCTTGTCCTGTGATGAGTCAATTCGCGCGCAAACCGAGCGTTCCGTGCGCCTTTCGTTGTGAACGCTCGCCCATGCCAAATTCAGCGTTGAGTAAATTGGAACCGACCACTTGAGGTTTTGATGGAACCCGCTATTCTGGTTCCATTGGGGGAATTCGAAATGACGGGCCGGCTGGGGCTGCTCGCGCTTTTCTGCGCCGCATTGAGTGGCAGTGCACAAGCAGAAGCCTGGACCTGTTCTGCGAAGAACATGGTGTCGGGCAATTACGATGGGGGCGATACCGCCTACATCCATCTGTCGCCCTACGGGAGAGGCAACAACTATCCCGTGACCAGGAAGGGCAAGACGGTCACGGGACGAACGTCCAACGGGACGCCCTTCGTCTGTAAACAACAATAGCCGGAAATCGGGAGGATAAGTGAGAGCTCTCTTTTGCGTTTCAGCGATACTTTTTTCATTGGCCGTCGTCCCCGCTCACGCGGCCTCCAACAGCACCCCTCACGCGATCGAATGCATGGCCAAGAACGGGTTCACACCCGAGATGTGGCGTGCGCACCGGGCCGGGACCAACGCACAGGTCCAGTCCTACATCGCCTGCCGTGACGGCATCTCCGTCAAGCAGGCGAAGGAGGTCGGCAAGCGAGACGGCAATTTCGATACCTGGAAGCGTTGAAGGCTCAGACATGAAGCTGCTTGCAGCCCTGCTGTTCACCGTCGCGTCGATCGGCGCGGCCTCCGCCGAAACCGCGGTTGAAAAGCAATGCGCGACCGGCAAGTGCACCTGCACCTACATCGCCTCGACCTGCAAGGCCTGGAATTCCAAGCATGGCGGCGACCTTGCGGCCTGCGAAGGTTATCGCCAAAGCTGCCTGTCGTCGGGCCGGTGGGACGATCGCAACAGGCACATCGACGTCGTCGTCAAGAAGTGACCGCCTTTCGATCAATTGATCGGCCGAACGTCCGGTCAGTTCGCGAGAGCCGCGCCGCTTCGAGGAAAGCGACGCGGCCGCAAGGTCGGGCGAGCGACGCCCGGCTTATCTCATGTTGCTGCGCGTCTTCGTGCCGCCCTGGTCGCTGCCGGGGCCGGAACCGCCCTGGCCAGACGCATCCGGCCGCACCATTCCGCTGCTTCCCATGCCATCGCGGCTCATTCCGGTCGTGCCGGTGGTCGTCGAGCCCCTGTTCGTGTTCTTCATGCCGGGCTTCTGCATGTTGTCGGATTGTGGGGCAGGGCCTGTCTGGTTCTGCGCGAGGGCGGTGCCGCACATCAGGCCGAGCGCCGCGGCCGCAACGAGGATTTTCTTCATCTCGAACTCCTGTTGGTTGTGTTGGCCAACGGGCACAAGGAGGTCACGTTCCTAGCGAGGGAAAGAAATCTCCGGCGCGTTTTCAAAAACGAAAACATCGGCTTGGGCGACCGGATCGTGCGGCGATGTGGAGCGGCTTGGCGAAACCGCCTTTCGCCAGCACGCCCGCTGCTGTATGTTCGCGTCCGAGCCGCCAACGAGGTGTGCCGAAACCTCGTCAGTACCTGGCGGCGTTTGTGCCCACGGCGGGCGATGCACTCCATTCATTTCAGAGCCCACCATCGTGACGATCAGCTCGTCGCGATGTGCGTCTTCATTTCAGAACGGAGCAAGCCATGCATTTCTGTCTCACAGGGCAATACACACCGCGCGCGCTCAATGCCATTCTGGAAAACCCCACGACCAATCGCCAGGAGGCGGCGGCAAAGCTGATCGAGGCGGCCGGCGGCAAGCTGGTCTCGATGTACAGCGTCGCGGCCGACGGCCCCGGCGTCCTCGTGATCTTCGACGTGCCCGATCCCAGCGCGGCGCCGGCGATCTCCGGGCTCACCGTCACGGCTGGCACGCTGCAGAACGTGAAGCTGACGCGCCTGTTCACGCAGGACGAGATCAAGTCTGTGCGGCAGAACGCGGCGAAGCTGCGCTCGTCCTACAAGCCGCCGGGCAGCTGATCGGACGCGCCGCCCCGGCAACGGGCGAGGTGTCTCGCTTTCGTGACGATCTGGCGGGCAGCTTGCCTGCAGCCCATCCTTCGAGACGCCCGCCTTGCGGCGGGCCCTCAGGATGAGGTCGCGTTTGCCGAGAGAACTCGAACGGAAAGCAGCCCGCGGGGCGCGACCTAAGCCGCGATGCGCTGCTCGACCGGCGTGGTCAGGTATTTCAGCGCTTCGGCGTGGGCGAGATCGGGAACCGCGATGGCGGTGTGGCTGTAGGCCGCGTGGCTGCGCGCGCCTGCGATCCTGTCGAGGATCTCCTTGCCCTTGATGACGTGCAGGCCCATGCCTTCCCTTGCCGGGAAGATCGCCAGCACCACGTCATAGGCCGCGATCACGGCCCTGAGCGCCTCGGCCTTGTCTTCGGCGACGTCGATGAACACGCGAACATCAGCCGCGAGTTCACGCAGCTCGTGAAAATCCAGCACTGTGGGGATACTCCAACGCAACGATACTGACGCGAGCTTGGATGCGTTGGGTTACTGAAGTCTGAACAACACGTCTCAAGTCACAAGTTTCACTGCAAGGTGACGCCTTGTTTCCACCGGGGGCGTGGAGACGGCGAGGCTGTCGCAAATGACGAAATGGGGCGGCAGCTCGCTCGCGGCCAATCCTTCGAGACGCCCGCCGATGGCGGGCCCTCAGGATGAGGGCGGTGTTCGCGGCGACGATTTTTGCGTATGCCAATGCCGCTGAGCCTCATTCCGAGCAGCGCGTCGCGCGTCTCGAAGGACGAGGCGCTTGCTCCGCTCCCCACCAAGACGTCGTCTGTGATATCCCGGAAGCGTAGAGGGATCGGAACAGGAGACATGGACACGATGGCGGGCGAGAAGACCATTCGGGCAGGGCAGTGCCATTGCGGCGCCGTTCGGTTCGAGGCGACCCTGAGCGACAGTTTCAATTCGATCCGCCGCTGCACCTGCTCCTACTGCCGGATGCGCGGGGCGGTCGTCGTCATGGCGGAGATGGGCGGGATCAGGTTCCTGGCGGGCGAGGACGCGCTGACCAGCTACCGTTTTCACACCGGGACGGCGCAGCATTTCTTCTGCGCGCGCTGCGGCATCTACACCCATCATCAGCGGCGGTCCGACACGACCCTTTATGCCGTCAACGTGGCGTGCCTCGACGGCGTCAGCCCGTTCGATTTCCCGGAGGTGCCGGTGATGGACGGCGTCAATCACACCAACGACACCGGCCAGCCGACGCGTCGCGCCGGCACGCTGCGTTTCATTCCGGCGGACTGAAGGTCGCAGCCGGCGTTTAGCGCACCCTTCGCCAGCGCATCGGCAGCACGCCGTTCTCCCTGAACCCGCCGAGGAAAGCGAAGCGATCGGCCTGCGGAGCCTTGCGAGGTTCGATCGTCGCGCCCAGGATCTGCACCACGCCGGTCTCGTCATGAGCGGGCCAAAACGGCAGGCCCGGCCCGTTGGGATCTCCGCGCCGCGCGAAATTGACCCAATAGTCCATCATCATCCGTGACAGCGCGCGGTCCGCCTCGGCCGGCGGCGCCGTGCTGCCGACGATCTGCTGTGGCGTCAGCGTGCCGAACACGAAGGGGATCTCGGTGACGTGCGAGGCGACCGGCGTGTAGGGCGAGGTGTGGTTGAAGTGATAGCCGTAAGTCGGCGCACGGCCGGCAGCGTGCAGCCGCAGCCATTGCCAGCATTGCTCGGAGATCACCATGTCGCCCGTCAGCGCGGCGGCGGACGCCCGGGCCTCGGCGTCGGTGCCGGCGGGATAGAGGCTTAGGAAATCCGCAAGGCGCGCCGTGCCGAACATCGCCTCGGCCGCAGCGCGAAACGCCTGCGCGGAGTGCGCGGGGAGAGAGAGCGCCATGAACGGAAATCCTTCCGCGCCGTTCCAGCCCGCCAGCAGCGGGATCTGCATCTGATCGCCGCGCAGGAAACGCCGCGCGGGCGCATCCGGGATCAAATGGCGATCGATGCTCGGCGAGAACGCTTCCGTGACATGGTCGCGCGCGAAGCTCCAGGGCGCGGCGGCGATCAGATGCTCGACGGGCAGGTCGCGCAACGCTGCGATCGACGCGCTGTCTTGCCGGCGCGCGAAAGCGAGGCCGCGCGCGCGGGCTTCATCGTAACTCTGCAAAGGGCCGTGCCGGCCGTCCCAGAACGCGCCGCTCTGGCCGATCGCCTTGTGGAACAGGCCATGGGCGAGCGGCGAGGCCATGAGGATGCCGACCGCCATCGCACCGGCGGACTCGCCGAACAGGGTGACGTTGTCGGGGTCGCCGCCGAACGCGGCGATGTTGGCGCGGATCCAGCGCAGTGCCGCAAGCTGGTCCTGCAGGCCGTAATTGCCCGACGGCGCATCGGTGTCGAGATCGGGATGGGCGAGGAAACCGAGGATGCCGAGGCGGTAGTTGAAGCTGACGACGACAATGCCTTTCGCCGCCAGCGGTCGGCCGTCGGTGGCGGGATTGGCGGCGGAGCCGAACTGAAAGCCGCCGCCGTGGATCCAGGCCATCACCGGCCGCTTCTCGTCGGCTGTTGTTGCAGCGGTCCAGACATTCAGCGTGAGGCAATCCTCGCTGCGCGGGCCCGGGCGGGGGTCATGCGCGAGCGAGGAGAGACATCCCGCGCCGAAGGCCGAGGCGTCGCGCACATCGCGCCAGGGCAATGGCGCCTGCGGCGCCCGCCAGCGCAGCGGCCCGAGCGGCGGTGCGGCGTAGGGAATGCCTTTGAATGCCAGCACGCCGTCTGCGTCCCGTGCCTCGCCGCGCACATAGCCTGCCTGCGTGCGGACCAGCCGGCCGAGTTCCGCAGTCTTTGAGGTGGTGAGGGCGTCCACGGTCGCATCTCCTGTTGGGGGCGACCTCGGATTTACCGGCTTCCGGACTGGAAGAATTTGCGTATTATCGCAATCGATCGTCAAATACCGTCAATCATGCGGCAGCCCCTCAGCTATCCCTGGCTCGACCTCGATGTGGACGACCGCTCCGCGCCGGTCATTGCCGTGCGCGTCGATGCCGACGGCACCAGGGGCGAGGTGCCCGAGCACAGCCATCGCAAGGGACAGCTGGTGGTCTCGCTCGGCGGCGGCGTCACCTGCCGCGTCCCTAGCGGCCTGTGGATGGTGCCGCCGCATTGCGCGGTCTGGATTCCCGGCGGCATGGCGCACAGCAACCGGGCGACCGCGAATGCGCGGCTGTTCTTCGTCTATGTCGAGCCGGAGCTGAGCCGGCTGCCCGGGCGCTGCTGCACGATCTCGATCTCGCCCTTGCTGCGCGAATTGATCGTTGAGTTGTCCGACGGCACGCAGCACGACGAGGCGCGGCGCGAACGCCTGATCGGCGTGCTGCTCGGCGAGCTGCCGCACATGCCGCTGCAGCAGCTGCATCTGCCGCTTCCGGCGGAGCCGCGCTTGAAGCGCATTGCGACTGCACTTGCGGACGATCCGGCGGACCGTCGCACGCTTGCGGAATGGGCGAGTCATCTCGCGCTCAGCGAGAGCAGCCTTGCGCGTCTCGTGGTCAAGGAGACGGGACTGACGTTCGGACGCTGGCGTCAGCAGCTGCATCTGATCGTCGCGATCCGCGAGCTCGCCGCGGGCGCGAGCGTGCAGCAAGTCTCGGCCCAGCTCGGCTATGAATCGGTCACGGCCTTCATCACCATGTTCAGGAAGGCGCTCGGCCAGCCGCCGGCGACCTATATCAACGGCATCGCGAACGCGCGTTGACGGCGAAAGTCGTTGACGCAGTTTCGCCATGTCGCGGCCGATATAGCGCGCGAGATCTTGCGCAAGGGGCGGCAGGCGCAAGCAAAAAGTGACGGGATGGCCGTGAAACTGCGGCTTGCGTTTTCGGCCTCGATGGGTTCTAAGCCCGGTGACTTCCTGACCGTCGGCATGACCACGAAGCGCGCTGCGCGGTTTTGTCATGTGCCCGGCGGAGTGAACTCAACACTCACGCGCACCCAATTCAGAAGGATTCTCGACATGGCGAAGATGACCAAGACTCAATTGATCGATGCGATCGCCGAGGGCACGCAGCTTGCGAAGAACGACGTGAAGTCGGTCATCGAGTACATGGCCACCGTCGGATACAAGGAGCTCAACGAGTCCGGCGAGTTCGTCATTCCCGGTTTCGTGAAGATGTCGGTCGTGAACAAGCCGGCGACCGAAGCCCGCATGGGCATCAATCCCTTCACCAAGGAGCCGATGCAGTTCGCGGCCAAGCCCGCCAGCAAGTCGGTGAAGGCCTCGCCGCTGAAGGTGGCCAAGGACGCCGTCTGATACGGCGATCGCGCCGCCTGTAGCACGCAAGGCCGGCGGCGCGGCTACCCCGCAAAAGCGAAAACCCCGCCTGGGGGAAGCGGGGCTTTCTGGTGGGGGTGAAGCCTGGGGGAAGCTTCATTTAATTAGACGCGCGGGCACCGAAAAGGTTCAGCCGCCAATTGCAAAAAGAGAAAAACCCCGCGCGGGGGCTGCGGGGTTCTTCAAAGCTGACGGCCGCGTCGCACAGCCCTCAGCACCACTGAATTCACCGTGATAATGCGCAGGCGCGCAATCCGTTCCACGGCTCGTCGCGCGCGAGGAGACGCGCACGGATCATGCCGTCACGTCCACGATCGGCGGCGTGTCGACCGGCCGCTTGCGCCAGACGATGAACTCCGACTTTGGATTGAGCCATTCATATTCGTTGCCGCGCGCCTTCAGATGCGCGAGCGCCGCGGCCTGCGCGGTATCCTCATCCGCAGCTTCCACGATGATCTCGAGCGTCGCCTCGACCTGCCTGACGACCTCGATGGCGAAAAACGTCCTTGGCATTGCGTCACCCTCGGCGGAGTAACGGGCAGGGCGCAGAGCCGTTCCCGCGATGGGTGTCCGCGCCAAGCGTTTGCGATGCCTGACAGGAAAAAACCCCGCGCTCTCGCACGGGGCTTTCCAAACTGACGGCGATGGGATTTCAGCGCCTGGCCGTCAGCTCCACCTCTAACTTAAGGTTGAAAATCCAAAAAGCAACAGCGCCGCGGTGACGGAATATGTTCGTCAAGCGGCGCTGCTATGTTGCTGGGCGCTGAAATCCCCAGTGCTCATGAGTCTGCGCAGCGCGCGGAAGGTTCAAGATAATTTCGCGGAGATCGCGCGCGAGGGCTGGACTTTTTGTTCTTATTTTGTTCTTATGAGTCCACCTTGGAGGTGACTCATGACCGTCGATAAACAACGCGAAGTGATCCGGCTCTGGAACGAGCTCAGGAAGGTCGAGGGCCCGGCGGCGGAAGAGCTCCGCATCCAGATCCTCGAGTGCTTTTCCGAGAAGGGCAAAGCCAGGCGCGCGGCTTGAGCCGCGTGCAGCCTAATTCGGCGAGATCAGGCAGGCGGCGGACTCGCTCGGGTCGCCCGCGCTTGATCGGGCATTGCCGCGTGGCGTTTGTTACGTCGGATTTCTGATCGCAAGCCGGCTCTCGCGCAGGGCATTGCGCTTCGATCTGTTCGCCGCGGTAACGCTTAGGAACGATCATCCTGGATCAGCGTTCGCGCCCCATGACATGTCCGCGATGCGCAAGGCCGATGACGGCGACCTCGACCAACAGCTTTCGATGCGAGCCCTGCCGCGAGATCGTCATCGTGTTTGCGGTCGTGTCGAAATTCCTGCCGCCGAAAATATCTGCCGCCGAGGCCGCAGCGGCGCGCGACTTCATCATTCGTTAGGAAGAGAGCCACGCCGGTTTTCTCGACTCCGATTCGTTCTTCGGGAACGAAATGGAGTCGGATGCAGAACAAGGCGTGGCTGCCCGCGCTTCGATGCGGCACCTGTGTCAGAACGAGCCAGCGTGAGACGACGCAGCGTGCGCCTTGCCTGATCGGCGCCGCATGAAAAGCGACGAACCCGTTGGCGGGACGGAGCGCAGCGCAATCGGCGATCGCTCGCCCAGCGCGGCGCTGCGCCAACTCCTAACGGAAGCTTGCGCGGAAGCGGATAACCCTATTCGGTTAGGTTAAAAGCCCAATTGCGTTGCGATCGCCGCTGCCTGGCGTAGGTATGTCCTGCAAGGACAATCAAGAAACCGCTTTGCCAAGAAGCAACTTTGCCAACGTATTTCTCATGACACCTTTTTCAGAACCGTCATTCTACCAAGGCGACCGCCACACCTACCGGCGTGTCGCCATCGTCGGCTCGCTGTTCTGCCTCGCTTTCGTGGTGATCAGCTTCTCGCTGCGGCCGCAACTCGAGGACACGCGCGTCGCGGTCAAGGCCGACCGGCTGGTCCGCACCGCGGGCCACGCGCCGCACACCAACTAGCTAGCGCTCGTCGCCGGCGATGCGATCGTCGACGGAGGCGCGCGTGCACGCGCCACCGCGGCTCGCAAGCGCGACGAAACCGGCATAGCCAGACAGATTGAGCAATATCTCGAGCCACGCGGGCATGTCGGGCCTCGTTGGTGAAGGCAACCTCAACGTGCAAACCGCGCGTTTGTTCCGCGATCACGAAAAGAAATCCCCTCACGCGCAACCGGGGGAGGATTGTCATCGCGCTTGGGCCCGTTCTTCGCGCCCGACCTTGTTGAGTGCGTTCCGCCCTTTTCCGATCGTGCGTTAGAGGCGAGAGGAGGGGTCGAGCCGCCTGCCGAGAGTGGCGACCGACTCCGATGACGGCTGTTCCCTCAGGAACTCGCCTATGGCCCGCGCGAGCTCGCCGTCACTCATCGGCGTTGGTGGCGGGCGCAGCGTCCCAACTCCGAAATTGCGTACGATCTCGTCGTAATGTTGGTCGCCGGATTTGGGCACGAGCCTGCGGATACGGGCCAGCAAAGCGGATAGCGGCAATCCTTCCTCCCTCGTGTCCGCCCCGCATTGGCAGCCGTTAACGTCTGCTGCCATTTGCTCCCGTGGAACTGAAAACCCCGCCAGCATCGCGGAGGATACTGACGGGGCTTCGTGCTGTTGCCTCTACCGGATAGCGGAGGCTCTGCACTCGTAACCTCAACCAGGCCGGCGCGCTTTCGTTCCGCCTGTCGCGAATTTTTTTGCCAGCCTCCGGTTCCAGCCTGCGCGCAACCAACGCAGGCGGACCGCGTTGTCTCGCCGGAATGCGAAGGAGGAGTGCATGATGAAGAAAACCCTGGCAGTTCTAGCCACCGTCGCTGCCGTCGGCGTGACGGCGATCGCGGCTCCTGCGCCGGCTGAGGCGCGCGGTCGCGGCATCGGTCCGGGCCTGGCATTCGGCCTCGCGGCCGGCGCCATCACCGCAGGCGCGGTCGCCGCGTCGCATCCGTACGGCTATTATGGTCCGGGCTACGGCTATTATGACGGGCCGGGCTATTATTACGGATCGGGCCCGTACGCCTATTATGGTGGACCGTACTACCGGCACCGCCACTACTATCGCCATTGGTAACGGCTCAATAAGCGAAAAGCCCGGAGCGATGCTCCGGGCTTTTTTCGTGCGCACCGATCAGGCGTGCCTTACGGCCAGAGCGAGGGCCGTTCCACCTTGCGGGCGTTCTCGAGCGTCGACACGAAATACTCTTCGCGTTCACGTTTGAATTTTTCCTGCGTGGCACGGAAGGCGGCGACACGGGCGGCGATCTCTTCGCGTTCGCGGATCTTGCGCTGTTCGTCTTCGGTCATCTCAAATCCCCTCTACACGTGAGTATGTGTGCACTACTGCACTCAAGTCCTGCCGCCGCAATCAGCTTGAGTCGCGTCAACACATGCATTGGCGCTTCTGATTGGGGCGTCAATGGGGAGGAGGCATTGCAGGAATGTGATTAGCGATGGTCGGAAAAAATTGCCGAGCTCCGCTGCTCTGCGTGCGTCACGCGAGGCGTTTGTTCGCGGTGGATAAGAGCGTCAACAATCTTGTCGCTTGGATGCGACGCAGCTAGCCGAACGCCAAACCGCAAGTGCAATCAGGCGCCGAGCACGGCGACAATCGCGTTGGATCGACTCGGCATCGAAGCGCCGGCGGGTCAGACGAGGACGACGTCGCGACGCCGGCCCGGCGCGCGCTGAGTCTGATCCGCTGCGAGGCAGGAACGCACCAACGACCGGCGCGGACCATGCTATAGAGCCATGCTTTCAAGTCAGGATGGCTTGCCCATGATTGCGTCAGATCTTCGTAGCGGCGTTGAACGTCTCGGCGACATGATCGCCGAAGCCAGGACCATCGTGCCGTTCACCGGCGCCGGCATCTCGACCGAATGCGGCATCCCCGATTTCCGCTCGCCGGGCGGAATTTGGACACGCTACCGTCCGATCGAGTTCGGCGAGTTCGTCGCCAGCCAGGACGCACGCGACGAATCCTGGCGCCGCCGCTTTGCGATGGAGGAGGTCTTTGCCGCGGCGAAGCCCGGCCGGGGCCATCGGGCGCTGGCCTCGCTCTACCGCGCCGGCAAGGTTCCCGCCATCATCACCCAGAACATCGACAATTTGCACCAGGCGTCGGGATTCGCCGCGGAGCACGTGATTGAACTGCACGGAAATACCACCTATGCGCGCTGCATCGGGTGCGGCGAGGCGTATCAGCTCGACTGGGTGAAGCGACGATTTGACGAGGAGGGCGCCGCCCCCAACTGCACCGCGTGCGACGAACCGGTGAAGACCGCCACGATCTCGTTCGGTCAGATGATGCCCGAGGATGAAATGCAGCGCGCAACGGAGCTGTCGCAGCATTGCGACCTCTTCATCGCGATCGGTTCGTCGCTTGTGGTGTGGCCTGCCGCAGGCTTTCCGATGATGGCGAAGAACGCCGGTGCACGTTTGGTGATCATCAATCGCGAGCCGACCGAACAGGACGACATCGCCGATCTCGTCATCCGCCACGACATCGGCGAAACCCTCGGCCCCTTTGTCGGTAATTGAGGCATCAATTTGATTCGCGGCTGTGCAAGCTGTTCATAGGTTCCGGCGAATCTCTTTTTTATCTATGCCTCTCAACCGGGAGTGTTATCTTTTGAGTCGAAAGATTCGCGTCGCGTCCAATTGAGAACATTCTCTTAAGACGCGTGATTCGAGCGCCGCCAATGTGGCGGGTTGCATGGCAGTGTGGGGTCCGGGGTTATGGGGTCGTCGGACGGATTTGAGTCCAAGAAGCTTGGAGTTCCCGGACAGGGCACTACGCCAGGGCGGTTGACGCCGGGCGAGCATGGCGTCGGCCGCGACACAGCGCTCAGTCCCTTCACCGGGTTGGGAGAGGCGAGCGCCAACCTCGTCGAGGTGACCGGCGTCATCAAATGGTTCGATGCATCCAAAGGTTACGGCTTCATCGTTCCGGACAACGGCTGGCCCGACGTGCTCCTGCACGTTACCGTGCTTAGGCGCGACGGCTTCCAGACCGCGTACGAAGGCGCGCGTATCGTCGTCGAGTGCATCCAGCGCGCCAAGGGCTACCAGGCCTTCCGCGTCGTCTCGATGGACGAGTCGACCGCGATCCATCCGGCGCAGATGCTTCCGCCGCGCACCCATGTCACGGTCACGGCGACCAGCGGACTGGAGCGGGCCCAGGTCAAGTGGTTCAACCGGCTGCGCGGCTTCGGCTTCCTGACCTGCGGCGAGGGCACGCCCGACATCTTCGTGCACATGGAGACGCTGCGCCGCTTCGGCATGACCGAGCTGCGGCCCGGGCAGTATGTGCTGGTCCGCTTCGGGCCCGGTTCCAAGGGCATGATGGCAGCCGAGATCCATCCCGAGACCGGATCGCCTGGCCTGCAGTCGCACTAAAGCGCGATCAGATTTTGATGAATCGTCATCGCGCTTTAGGTTGTTGTTTGCGCATGATCTTTTCGGAAAACCGCTTCGCACTTTTCCGGATCATGCTTTAGCTCCCGGGCAATCCAATTCCCGCAATCGTGAGCAGAGGCGCGCCGGCCAACCGGCGCGCCTCTGGCTTTTCCGGCGGTCGCCGCGTAGGACTGTTCCATTCCCACGCCTCGAGTGCCATCCCCCATGCGTTTTGCCTTGAAGTCTGATCGCAAGCCCTTTCGGTTCCTTGCCGGGAGTTGGCTCGCCGCCATCCTCGTCGTCGCCGGCCTCGCCGTCGCGAGCGCGCCCGCGGGCGCCGCCAGCTTCCAGCCGCTCGAGATCGTCACCAAGAACGGCGTGCAGGTGTTCTCGGTGGAGATGGCAACGACCGAGCAGGAGAAGCAGACCGGCCTGATGTATCGGAAGGAGCTGGCGGACGGCAAAGGCATGCTGTTCGACTTCAACCCCGAGCAGGAAATCTCGATGTGGATGAAGAACACCTATGTCTCGCTCGACATGATCTTCATCCGCGCCGACGGCCGCATCCTGCGGATTGCTGAGAACACCGAGCCGCTGTCGACCAAGATCATCTCGTCCGGAGGACCGGCGCGAGCCGTGCTGGAGGTGGTGGCGGGCACCGCGCAGAAATACGGCATCCGCCCCGGCGACCGTGTCGGCCACCCCCTGTTTGGCAGCAAATAGCACCGCCCGGCGGGGGCACCGGCAGCCTTGCTGGTGCCGGTTTGTAAGCTTGCTGGCGCCTTTGGAAGCGTGTATCGACGGGGCTCGCCGGACATTCGGGGTATAGCGCAGCCTGGTAGCGCGGCAGTTTTGGGTACTGCAGGTCGTTGGTTCGAATCCAGCTGCCCCGACTCCACTACAGACGTGGACCAAAACGCAGAGATATCAGCCGCTTAGCTGATCAGCCCTCCGGCCTTCCCCTACAGCGCTTCCCTACAGACCAAAGCCCGTATTGACCCGGATAGGTCCCACCACGCCTATATGATTAATGAACACAACTGCATTTGGTCTGCGAAAGCAGTGAAAATGCACTTTCAGTAAGACGGTTCAACGACTTAGCCAATCCAACGACCACCTATGCAGAAAGCGAGCTTCGAATGGAATTGATCATCGACCAACCCAACGCTGAGATTGACGCTGCCGCCGCGCGCTTTGACAAGCTCAAGAAGCGCGCCAACCGCAACTTCGGCTACGGCTCGACCGACGAAGCCCTCCACATTGCCCAAGGCTGCTACGAGCGACTTGCGGTCGCTCTGGAGGAGGCGCTGGCTCAGCCCATCAAGTGTGCCAACGGCAAGGACAGCCTGTCTGAGAAGGCCCTGAGCCTGCTCAAGACCATCCCGTCGCACATTTGCGCTCTCGTGGCGCTCAACTGCGCTCTGCGTGGTGTGATCGAGGAGGAGAACTACACGGCGATCTGCGAGCGGACTGGCGAGATGCTTCGGCACGAACTGTTCTCTCAACAGCTTGAGGTCCACGACAAGAAGATCAAAGCTGAGATTGAGCAGTGGGTGAAGGAGAAGCACGGGAACCTGAAGTACCGCGTGCAGGCCGCGCGCTCCATCGCCAAGAAGAAGGGCTTCAGCTTCGTCAACCGCTGGACCGCTGCTCAGCACGTCGCCGTGGGCAACCTCGTGATTGACGTGCTGCAAACGGCTCTGCCCGACCTCTTCGAAGTCTATCACGAGGGCGACCAACAGATGCTCGCCGTGACCGAAGGGGCGGCTGCGAAGGCTCACGAGGCCATGCAGCAGCACATTCGCCGCTACCCGGTCTTCCTGCCTTCTGATGAGCCGCCCGTTCCGTGGACGGACTTCAACAAGGGCGGGCCTGTGGACCCGACCGCGCGCAAGCTGGCTACGCTCGTGCGGACGCGCCACCGTGAGACCATCGTGGCTGTGAAGGCCGCTATCGACTCTGGAGAGATGCAGCCCGCCCTCGACGCCGTGAACGCTGTGCAGGCCGTGCCGTGGGTTATCAACCACGACCTCCTGCGCGTCATGAAGGAGTGCAAGCGCCGTGGCATCGCCGTGGATGGCCTGCCTTCCGACGAAGACCTTGTGCTCCCGACCGTCGAGGACGACGTGTGGGACGCCATGGACGACGACGCGAAGAAGGCGTTCCGCATGGAGAAGGCTGAGAAGAAGAAGGAGAACCGCACGCTCGCCCGTGACCGTCTGAAGTACGACGACGACATGGAGACTGCGGACGCTCTGGCGAAGCTCGACGCCTTCTATATCCCGCACAATCTCGATTGGCGGGGCCGCGAATATCCTCTCTGCACGTTCAACTTCCAGCGTGAAGACCGCGTGCGCTCCCTGTTCCTGTTCAAGGACGCGGAGCCCATCACGGAGGAGGGCATTCAGTGGCTCATGGTGCATGTCGCTAACTGTGGCGACTTCGGCAAGGTGTCGAAGAAGACCTACGAGGAACGTATCAAGTGGACCGAAGACAATCTGGAGCGCATCAAGGACTGCGCGCAAAGGGATTGGGAGCGGGGAGGACCGTTGACGCCAGAGGCGTTATCGTTCTGGACCCAAGCCGACAAACCCTTCCTGTTCCTTGCGGCGTGCATGGAGCTAACGAAGGCTTTGGAGTATGGAGCCGACTACATCTGTGGGCTTCCGTGCTCGTGGGACGGTTCTTGCTCCGGTGCGCAGCATTTGTGCGGCGCTACGCGTTCGGAAGACGCGTGGAAGGTCAACCTCTGCGACCGTAACGAGGTCCACGACCTCTACACCATCGTAGCGACCGCTTCGAAGGCGGCCATGGAAGCTTCGGGCAACCCCGTGGCTCAAACCGTCCTGGCCTACGAAGGCGACTGGCGCAAAGTGTTCAAGCGTAACACGATGACGACGTTCTACGGGTCCAAGAAGTTCGGCATGACGCAACAGCACATGGACGACCTCATGGACCCGCTGAAGCGCGAAGTCCTCGTGAAGAAGCGAGCCGTGCATCCGTTCGGGGCAACCCGGAAGGAGCACTTCGCTGCGGCGAGCCTCCTCGCCACAACAGCCAGTGAAGCCATCGCGAAGGAGCTTCCGTTGCCTATGAAGGCCATGGAGTTCTTGCAGGACCTCGCCGCTATCATGGCGCACGAGGGCAAGCCTCTGGAGTGGACGACTCCCGTTGGGCTCCCGTGGAGCAACCGCTACCACGAGCCCGTCACGGAGCGCATCATTCTGTGGATGCACGACCACGGCGTCAGGCGGAAGTTCAAGCCTGAAGTCGCCACGGGCACTCAGAAGGACATTGACAAGCACCGCGCCGTCAACGGCTCGGCCCCGAACTTTGTGCATGCGTGTGACGCATCGCACCTGCTCCTCACTGTGCTCAACGCACTCCGTGAGGGCATCAAGCAATTCGCGTTGGTCCATGACAGCTTCGGCAGTCTTCCAAGCCATGCGGCGCGCTTCCAAGGCATCATCCGCGAGACCTTCGTGGAGATGTACGAGAAGCATGACGTGCTCACTGAAGTCCTTGAACGGACGAAGTGTGCCTTGGATGAACACAATAGCCGTTGGTTGGAAATTGTAGCCAAGCGCGAACAGTTAACCGGCAAGCTCAACATCAAGGAAGTGCTCAATGCCAAATACGCATTTGCGTAGCCTACTGTCTCAAGCGCGGGAGTTCGTCTCCCGCCTTGGGCGCATCCCCTGCGACCATGCTGTGCGCATGATGGCGGCGGGCATGGACGTGAACCTGATCGAAGAGAACCTGCGCAAGGAGTACGGGCATTGAAGATCGGATCGAACGTCATCGTCATCCGCCCCGAAGGCGAGCACCGCCGCTTCCGTGGCGCGACCGGCCGTGTGGTCCGTGACACTGGCCCCTGCGTGTGGGTCCGCTTCGAAATTCCGTCCCGCTGGTCGAACAGAACCTACCAGTGGTTCCGCAAGGAGGAGGTTGCCGTGATGAAGCTCAGGGATGAGCCGCCGAAGTCCAAGGGTCCCTCGACCTACCTCAACGGCCTCGACGCCCTCGTGGCGATGGACAAGGCCATCAACGGCCGCCCTTCGGGTTTCCCGGACCATCTGGAAATTTCGCTTGACCCGAAAGTGGTGTTCACGGTACGTACTGTTTCGGAAATGGGGAAGGAACCACGAATGAAGCAGTCCCGCTACATCACCGCTTGGAAGATCGGCCCGGAGTTCACCGCGACCGGCGACAACCACTTCACGTCGCAGTTGGATGCTGACAAGCACGCCAACAAGCTCGCTGAAGGGACGCCCGGCTCAACGGTCGTGGTCCTGAAGTGCGTCTCGCAGCACTCCTCGCAGGTCCGCGTGACCACGGAGGCGCTGTGACGGCATATGAGAGCGTGACCGACAAGCTCGGCAACGCAATCAAGGTTGGCGACCGCGTTGCGGTTGCCTGCCTCAACTACAAGCGTGCGAACCTGCGCATCGGGACCGTGAAGGGTCTCGACGGCGTGATGAGCGTGAGCACGGACGTTGGCGGGCATACGAAGTGCCGCATCGTCAACGGTAAGGTGGAAGCCGCCCTGGCTCTGCCTGCGCTCTGAAGCCCTCTGAGGCATCTTAGCGCTCTCCCTACGGCGGGGGAGTTGGGAATGACCTGAGCGGCGGGTTCGAGCCCCGCACCGCGAAGTTGGTCGAGTAAGCATGGGACACGCTCAGCGCCCATTGACCCCCGCCACCAATCTCTAAGACACAAGGAAGCTTGCAGCACAATGGCTGACAAGAAGTTCAAGTACGTCCCGTTCGTGACTGAAGTTGTTACCGCGCGCTATCCGAAGCTCTCGGAGCCCGACACCAAGGGCGAGTACGCGGATGGCAAGTACAAGACCGAAGCGACTGCCGATGAGGACTACACGGAGCGTTTCCAAGAGGAAATTCAGGCCGTCATTGACCAGCATTTCGCTGGCAAGAAGAACGTCCATGCCCCGTGGAAGGAGACGAAGGAAGGTGCCATCGCCTTCATCTTCAAGTCCCCGAAGAAGAAGCCGCAGTTGACCGACGCCAAGGGCAAGCCGTTGCCGCAGGGCGCTGTCATCCGTGGCGGCTCCAAAATCCGTATCGCTGGCGTCATCGCCGCGTGGGAGAAGGGCGCGAAGCGTGGTGTCTCGCTGTGGCCGGACGCTGTGCGCGTGATCAAGCTGGCAGAGGGCTTCGACTCCTCGCAGGCGTTCGGTGCCGCTGAAGACGGCTTCGACGCTGAAGAGTACGAGCCCACCAGCTTCGGCGACGAAGGCGAGAATAACGGCGACGATGCGGGCAGCGAGCCCGACGACGCCAGCGAAGGTGATGCCAGCGCCCTCAAGCTCTGATGGCAAAACGACCGGCCCTCATTGAGGCTCGGTTTCGTTCCCGTCTGGAGAAGAAGGTTGCGGACCAACTAGACGATGCTGGCGTGCCCTATGACTTCGAAAGTCAATGGGTTCACTACATCGTCCCGGCGAGGGAGGCGAAGTACCTCCCCGACTTCACCATTCGCAACACCAATATCCTGATTGAGGCCAAGGGCCGCTTCGGCGGCTTTAGGTCTGACAGCAGCGGTGCCCAAGAACGCCAGAAGCTCATCCTCCTGAAGGAGCAGCATCCGGGCGTGGACATTCGCATCGTCTTTCAGGACGCGAAGAAGCCGATCTACAAAGGCAGCAAGACGACATACGCCAAATGGGCGGATGACCACGGCTTTACGTGGTCTGACCGTGGCGTCGTGCCTGCTTCGTGGATCAAAGAACTGAAGAAACTCTCCACCAAGTAAGGACTAACATGAAGGCAACCTCCCACACGAACCTGTTCTCGGTCGATGCTCCCAAGGCGCACGATATCGAGGCAGTGCGACCGCATGTCCGCAAGCACATGCGCGGCTGGAAGCTCCTCATCAACGGGAGCGAAGTGACCATCAATGGCACGACGCCGAAGGACGCGATGAAGCGCTTCAACGCCATGACGAGTGGCGAGGTTGCCTATGTCCTTCCGACCAAGAAGGGCAAGCGCGCGTGAAGCAGCAGTACGTCGTCAAGACCCTCCAGACTCCAACCGGCACCATCTACGCAGTCGAGCGCGTTGAGCGCATGGCGCTGTGCGAAAGCAGCGAGGTCGCTGAGACCATCAAGGCTGCGTTGGAGGCCAAGAAGACCTGATGGACCGTCACAACATCTGGTTTGGCGAGGACGGAGACTACGTGGTCCACGAACGCCTCCACGGAGGCTTCTGGTACGTCGTTTCGTCCTGGCTCATCCCCAATTCCCAAATCGAGGACTGACATGAACGCATCCACCGCGCTTGTTGCTGAAATGAACCTGAAGCCGCTCACGAAGAAGACCCTCAACTACCTCAAGACCCGTGGCGCTCTCACGCCGCTCGTGTTCTGGAGCACCTACGGCTCCATGGCGCTTGCGCAGCAGGTCCACGAGCTTCGCAAGGCGGGCTTCAAGGTCAAGACGACCATGAAGACCGACGAAGAACGCAACACCTATCCCTCGTACACGCTTGAAGCGTCGGCGTAAGGACCGCGAGAGCAGCCCTCACGTAGCTCACGAGCCATGCCCGAAATGCGGTAGCCGCGACAACCTCTCACGTCGAGCGGATGGAAGCGGCTACTGCTTTGGGTGTGAGCATTGGGAGCCACCAACGGGCGAGGAGCGGGAAGAGAAGGAGACAAGGCTGAAGGAGCCGAAAGAAACCTCCTTCGTCACAGGCATCTACGCAGAACTCGAAAACCGGGGACTGTCGAAGGAGACCTGCGAGAAGTGGGACTATCAGGTCAACGTCGAGAGACAGTGCCAGATAGCGAACTACCGCGACGCCACGGGCGAGCTTGTCGCTCAGAAGCTCAGGAAGGCCGGGAAGAAGTTCTCGTGCATCAATGGCAGCAAGGACATGCCCTTCTACGGCATGTGGCGCGCTGGCGGCGACCTGAGCGTGGTCATCACGGAAGGCGAACTGGACGCCATGAGCGTCAGCCAAGCCTTCAAGCACAAGTATGCCGTCGTCTCGTTGCCCAACGGCGTGAAGGACGCGGCCTACAACTGCCAACTCCATTACGAGTGGCTGTCCCGGTTCAAGAAGATTATCCTGATGTTCGATCAGGACGAACACGGGCTCAAGGCGGTCCAAGAGGCCGCAGAGGTCCTGCCCATCGGCAAGGTCCACATTGCCGTCCTGCCTCGCAAGGATGCCAACGAAGTCCTGATCAAGGACGGCGCTGCGGCGCTCGTTGACGCGTTCTGGAAGGCGGCCAACGGCTCTCCGTGGCGGCCGGACGGGATTATCAGCGGCGAGGATATCTCCGTTGACGACCTCATGGAGGAGCAGGCTCCCGGTTACGAGCTTCACGGCACTCCAGACCTCAATGAGAAGCTGATGGGCCTCCGCAAGGGCGAGCTTACGCTGCTCACTGCGGGCTCCGGCATCGGCAAGAGCACTTGGGCGAGGCAACTCGCGTACATGCTCAGCACGACGCACGGCCTGAAGATCGGCAACATCTATCTTGAGGAGCAGTACAAGAAGACGGCGAAGGCTTACGTGGCCTTGCACCACTCTGTGCCGCTGTCGAGGCTCCGGGCCAACAGTGCGCTGCTCACGCGAGAGCAGTATGCGACCGCTCGTGACGCCATCGTGCGTCGCATGTGCTTCTACAACCACTTCGGTTCGCTGGAGCAGGACAACCTCCTCGCCAAGCTCCGCTACATGGCGACGGTTGAGAAGTGCGACTTCATCATCCTCGACCATATCTCCATCGTCACGTCCGGCATGGAGAGCAGCAGCGAGGGCGAGCGAAAGGATATCGACATTCTCATGACGCGACTTGCGCAGTTGGTGCAGGAGACGGGCGTTGGCATCATCGCCATCTGCCATCTCAAGCGCGCCAAGGACAAGAGCTTCAACGAGGGCTCGACCATCTCTCTGAGTGACTTGCGAGGCTCAGCGGCTCTGGAGCAGTTGTCATTCAACGTCCTGGCCCTTGAGCGCGATCAGCAAGCAGACGACGACACGAAGGACCAAAGCGTCATTCGCGTCCTGAAGTGCCGCGAGACCGGAGATACCGGCGTGGCAGACACCCTCATCTATAACCGCCAGACAGGTTGGCTCAACCCGCCACTCATCGCTGGCCTCTAAGGATCATCATGCATCAGGTCTCTGAAGGCGTTCGCGCAGGCGAACTGTCACTCATCACCGCTGCCTCCGGCGTCGGTAGGAGCAAGTGGGCTGAGTTCTACAATGGACGCACAGGCCCCGGCTATCTGGCGTATGTGAGGGAGCGCTATCGCCCCTTCATCAGCGCCATCGCCTCCCGCATCCGCCCGAACGACCTTGTGCTTGAGATTGGCTGTGGCACCGGGACCATCACCAAGGCCCTCTGCGACCTCGCAAAGGTCCAAGGGGCTCCCCGCAGCGTCGTCTTCGCGGCGTCTGATGCGGACCCGGAGATGGTCCAGACCACTCGTGCTCGCCTGTGGAACGACAACGCAGCCGTGTTCGCGCTCGACTGCACCAACGCGAAGCACTTCACGGAAGCGGAGGTCGTTCACAGCCACGGCATGCTGGAGCACTTCGATGACCACACCATCAGGCAGGTCATCCACAACTTCCGCAAAGCCCGTGTGCAGGTCCACTACGTGCCCGGCCTCTACGACGCTCCAACCTTCGGGGATGAGCGCCTGATGAGCGTCGAGCAGTGGGAGGATATCTGCGCGCCCGACCAAATCATCACGTTCAACGATGGGCTCGACTACGCCCTGATCTTCGAGAGGAAGTAGGAATGGACAAGCCGCTTAAGGTCTTCGGAGCGCACGAGGACAACACCATCGCGCAGATGCGCAACTGCATGCAGGTCGGTAACGCCGTCGCTGGCGTGCTGTGCGCGGACGGGCACCTTGGGTATGCGCAGCCGGTTGGCGGCGTCATCGCCTATGATGGGCAAGTCAGCATCTCTGGCGTCGGCTTCGATATCGGCTGCGGCAACATGGCCGTGAAGCTGGACGTGCCGTTCTGGAGCATCCAGCACCGTTCGATGCAAATCCTGCGGGACATTGCCAACGTCATCTCCTTCGGCGTCGGTCGGACGAATGATGAGCGGGTCGAGCACGGCCTGTTCGATGACAGTGACGCGTGGAAGGCTTCCGACATGGAGGCGTACCGCAACAAGGCCGTGGCTCAGTTGGGCACGGTCGGAGGCGGCAACCACTATGTGGACCTCCTGCGCGACGAAGACGGCTTCGTGTGGATTGGCGTCCACTTCGGCTCCCGTGGCTTCGGCCACACGAGCGCGACCCGCTACCTCAAGGAGGCGGGTGGCAAGGATGGCATGAACGTGCCTCCGACCGTCGTAGACGAGCACAGCGAGCTTGGGCAGCGCTACATCGCCGCCATGGAGCTTGCGGGCCGCTACAGCTACGCGGGCCGTGAATGGGTGGTCGAGCGGGTCCGCAAGATCATCGGCGGCAACATCGTGGATATGGTTCACAACCATCACAACTACGCTTGGCGTGAGAACCACGGCGGGCGTGACCTGTGGGTGGTCCGCAAGGGCGCTACGCCAGCCTTCCCCGGCCAGCGTGGCTTCGTGGGCGGCTCCATGGGCGATGACGCTGTGATCCTCGAAGGCGTAGACAGCGAAGAAGCGCGCGCATCGCTGTACTCGACCGTCCACGGCGCGGGCCGCATGTTCGGCCGCAACGCAGCCAAGAAGCGCTTCACTCGCGAAGAGATGGAAGCGTGGCTGCATCAGCGAGGCGTCCTGCTCATTGGCGCGGACATTGACGAGAGCCCCATGGCCTACCGTCGTCTGCCCGATGTCCTGGCCCATCACTCCGGCTCCGTGAAGGTGCTGCACACACTCCGTCCGTTCGCTGTCGTCATGGCAGGGAAGGGCGAGTTCGACCCGTGGAAGGACTGAAGAACTGATCAAGGCGAAGAACTGGTCCGGCAAGGACCTGAAGGGTCTCTGGCGCGTCACCGTGAAAATCGATGGCGTGCGAGCCCTGCGAGTGGCTGGAGGGTGGCAGAGTCGTAACGGCAAGCCACTCTACAACCTCCCCATCCTGCGGGACTGTGGGAAGCTGAAGGACGCTGAAGTCTACTGCGGCGGCTTCAAGGAGACCATTGAGCGCGTGAGAGCGAAGACAAAGGACCGGCCAATCTCGGTCGATCAGATGTTCTCGCTCGACCCGCTCGACAAGCGCTTGGACCTTGGGTTCGTTGAGGACCCTGTGGCTGGCTACATCACTGAAGAGATGAACTGCCAGATTGCCAAGGGCTATGAAGGACTCGTGCTCCGTCAAGGAGACGTGTGGCTCAAGGTGAAGCCGACTGAGACCTACGACGTGCTCGTTACGGGCATCATCGAAGGCACCGGCAAGCACAAAGGCCGTATGGGCGCGCTGATGACGCCCATGGGCAAGGTAGGCACGGGCTTCTCCGATGCTGAGCGTGTGACGTTCTGGAATTACTGCAAAGAGCCAGACGACGGACGCGGCATCATGGGAGAGACCATCGAAGTTGAATGCATGAAGCTGACGGACGACGGCAAGTTTCGCCATCCGCGCTTCGTGCGAGTTCGTCCAGACAAGTAAGGAACACATGATTGCGACCGCTTTGCTTCAGGTCGTGGTGACAGTGTGGATGGGAGCGCACCCTGAGCGCCCCATCACCTACACCATCCCGAAGCTCTATCCCGTCACGAACAACTCGTGTCAGGAAGCCGCCGAAGCCCTATTCGCCCGCCGTAAGGACAAGAGCACTCGCATGAAGATCGAGTGTGTTCCCACGGCGGGGCGGGACGCTTGAGGCGGCTCCACTTCGATATCGAGGCCAACGGCTTCCTCGATACCGTCACGAAGGTCCATTGCATCTACGCGAAGGACCGCGACACCAAAGAGAAGTTCGCCTTTGGGCCTGATCAGATACCGCAGGCTCTTGAATTGCTCGAAAAGGCGGACGAGACCATTGCGCATTTCGGCATCGGCTACGACTTCGCCGCGCTGAAGAAGCTCTATCCCGACCTCCGGCTGAAGAAGGAGACGGACAGCTTCATCGTCGTCAAGGTCATGCGGCCCTCACAGAAGGACGCTGACACTGGCTTGGTGAAGGCTGGCCGTCTGCCCGGCAAGCTCCACGGCAAGCACTCTATCGAGGCGTGGGGCTACCGCTTGGGTATCCAGAAGCTCCATGCGGACATTGAGGATTGGTCCGAGTACACACCCGAAATGGGCGAGCGTTGCGAGAGCGACGTGGACGTGCAGGACGGCCTTTGGGACTGGCTGGAGCCTGAGAAGTACAGCCCGGAAGCTATCGACCTGGAGCACCGCATCGCGAAGCTCGTGCGTCGTATGGAGGCCGCAGGCTGTTGGTTCGACCGTGAGGCGGCTCAGAAGCTCCATGTGGCGCTCTTGGGGAAGCAGGAGGTCATCGCCAAGGACCTCATCGCGGACTTCGGAAGCTGGTACGAGCCCGTCAAGCGCGGGCTGAAGCCGGATGGCACAGCGCAGACGTGGACCCCGAAGCGGCCTGACAAGAAGGCTGGCTATTGGGGCTTCTATGAGGAAGTAGCAGAGGAATACGAGGACCCCTTCGATGGGAAGGTCTCAAGGACCAAGCGTGTATTCCACGGCTACCCCTGCACCAAGATCGAACGCGTCACGTTCAACCCGTCGTCCCGCAAGCATATCATCAAGAAGCTGAAGGAGATGGGATGGGAGCCGGAGGAGTTCACGGCATCAGGAGAGGCGAAGGTCGATGACGACGTGCTTGAAGCGCTCACTGACACCTTCCCGCAAGCTTCGAAGCTCGTGGAATACCTCCTGCTCGACAAGCGCCTTGGGCAGATTGCTGATGGCGACAACGCGTGGCTCAAGAAGGTCCACGACGACGACAAGATGCACGGGGCCATGGACACCATGGGCACCGTCCACTCACGGGCTTCTCATTTCAGCCCGAACATGGGGCAAGTCCCAGCGGCTAAGAGCCCTTATGGCGCTGACTGCCGGGCCTTGTTTGGTCCTAACGGCATCACCACCCACCAAGCCGGTTGGGGAGGCAAGGACGAAGAGATTGTCCAAGTCGGCGCTGATATGTCCGGCCTCCAGCTTCGCGCCCTCGCACACCTTCTACACCCTCTGGATGGAGGCAGGTACAGCGAGATAGTCACGACCGGCGACGTTCACTGGTCGCACACGCAGGCTATGGGGCTCGTTGGTCCAGATGAGCCTCGTGACAAGAACAGCAAGCTCCATGACATTCTCCGTGAGAAGGGCGCAAAGACCTTCGGGTACTCGTACCTGTTCGGCTGCTTCCCTCCGAAGTCTGGACGCGTTGTTCGCGACTGCTTGACGACCGCGAAGAACAAGAACCCCGAATGGGGCTACCTGTTCGACAAGTTCTTCAAGTACGAGCACAACGGCAAGACCAAGATCAGGACCGACAAGCAGGTTGGTACGGTCGTCCGCAAGAGCTTCGATGAGAAGCTGAAGCTGGAAGGGCTGCACAAGAAGCTCAAGGCGTGCCTGAAGCACTACAAGAACCATCTGCCCGGTCTCGACGGGCGCATGGTGCCGTGCCGCTCAGAGCACTCCGCACTCAACTTCGCTTGCTCCAGCATCGAAGCCATCCTCTGCAAAGAGTGGCTGTGCTCCAGCGTCGCGGCATTGGAGGCGAAGGGCTACGTGTGGGGCAGGGACTTCGTGCTCATGCTGTGGGTCCATGACGAACAACAGGTAGCGTGCAGGAAAAGCATTGCAGAAGAAGTCGGTAAGACGCTCGTTGAGTGCGCGAAGCAAGCAGGCGTCAAGCTCGGCTTCCGAGTGCCACTCGCGAGTGAATACAAGATCGGTCGGAATTGGCTCGACTGCCACTGACGACCAAGTTCTGCTGCGCGTGCTTCGGCGCGCGTGGCGTTCTCCGTTCACCCTTCAGTGCGATTTTTCGCGGGCTCACATGGCTCACGTAGCCATGGCGGCCTGTAAGGGTCTCATCACAACGCGCATCGGCGGCAACGTGTACGGCCAGAAGTGGCTCATCACTGTCACCGGCATGCGCTTCATCAACGAAAGCGAGGTCTAATGCTGCTCTACATCTATCTCATGACCATGCTGGACCCGCGAACGTGGCTCCAGATTGGAGTGTATCGCTGAAGAACGCAAAGCTCCTGCTCGACGCAGACCTGATCATCTTTCGTCAGTGTGCTGCTGTGGAGCGGGATATCTCTTGGGGCTCTGTCACAGGAGACGAGACCGATGAGAACACCCGCACGCTCGTTGCGGACGCTGGAGAGGCGTTCGGCGGCGTAGAGCGGGCCATCAACCGGCTCATCACGAAGTTCGATAGCGAGGACGTGCTGCTCTGCATCTCCGCAGGCCGCAACTTCCGCTACGACGTGGACGGCTCCTATAAGGCCAACCGCAAGGGCACGCGCAAGCCGCTCGCCTATGCAGAGGTCCTGAAGCGCGCGAAGGAGACGTGGCCCTACTTCGAGCAGGACGGCTTGGAGGCTGACGACGTGCTCGGCATCTTCGGCAGTCGCCTGAAGAACTCCATCATCTGCTCAGCCGACAAGGACATGAAGACCATTCCTTGCACGCTGTACGACGGCAAGTCCGTGCAGAAGATCGAGCCTCACGAGGCCGATTGGTGGTTCTTCTATCAGGTCCTCATCGGGGACACGGCAGACGGCTACCCTGGACTGACAGGCGTGGGACCGAAGAAGGCTCAGGCCATCCTCTCGACCATCCATCAGCGCTCCAGCGCCGCAGAGCTCTGGAAGTCCGTCAAGGCGGCTTACGAGGCTCATGGGCACACTGAAGCCGACGCCATCAAGCAGGCGCGGCTCGCTCGCATCCTTCGGGATGGCGAGTGGGACAGTGAGGCCAAGAAGCCCATCCTGTGGACGCCTCCAGCGTGAGGGAGTTCGTGTGCAAGCCGCACGAGCCCTTCCCGTGCAGCAACCCACAGGGCTGCGGAGGACCGTTCTGCAAGGTCGTGCAGGAGCGCCAGCCGTACCTTGAGCACTGCAAGAACGTGCTGACGACGGCCGGTTACACGGTGCTCCCGCCTCAGACGAAGTGGGAACGCATGCTCACGGTGCTCCGTGGCGACCGCGAGTAACGGAATGAAGATGATCAGGGAGGCGGCTGACGCTGCCTCTCAGGTCTACGAGACGCATTGGCTCAAGCACTGGACCAAGGCGCACGTCGCCCGTCTAGGGCGCGTGAAGACCGATTGGGGCTTCCGCATGGCTATCGCGGGCCTCTTCTCCGATATCGAAACCATCATGAAGGACGTACCGCAGAATGAGCATCCGTAAGGGATACTTCTGGCTGAGCGACAAGGGCTTCGACGGTCCTTTCCAGACCATCGGGCAGGCCAAGGCCGAAGCTCAACTCAACAACAAGCCGCCGTTCGGCGCTGTCTCCATCCGCGTCATGGTCGAGGTCGAGAGGACCGACGACAAGGGCGTGTGGCAAACCGTTCACTAAGGAGCACCATGAAGAAGCTCATCGCCGTCCTCGCCCTCATCGGCGGGGCACTGAGCCTTGCTGCCTGCGACGACGCCCAAGTGGCCTCGCAGAACCTCTCGAAGGCCGCTGACAACTTCGAGATTAACCGCCGCATCGTCTTCTACAACGGCATCACTGGCGAATACATGCTCACGATTGAGGGCCTGTGCTCGCAGGAGCCGTCCGACCGCAAGCTCGCAGTCATCTGCAAGACCGGACCCGGCACCTACAAGAAGCACTTTCTCGGTCTCAGCGACAACGTGACCTACTTCTCGGAGCAGATGGAGCCCGCACAGGCGAGCGTCTATCAGTACCGCGTGACGTTCAAGCCTTCGGTCATCGTGCCGTCCATCAACGTCCGCTAAGCGCGCGCAAACACCCTCAAGGAATACATGACCAACCCGACACTGCCTTTGGCGTGGCTCGACACCATGAGCCGCGTCCGCTCCGTGCTGCCTTCCGCGTTTCTCGCTGGCGGCGCTCTCCGTGACCTCGACAACGGCCGGGAGGTCAAGGACCTCGACGTGTTCTTCACGGAGGAAGCCTACAACATCGCCGCGCTCGAAGACGGGCTGGCGAAGCAGGGCTACTTCTATCAGAGCCGCTGCGGCGGCGCGTACATGACCGATGCCGCTGGCGAGGTCGATGGCTCGACCGTCTATCGCTCCCGCGAAGGCGGACCCGACCTCAACCTGATCCAACTGACACCCGGCTTCAACACGGCGGCCATCATCGACCGCGTGGACTTCGGCCTGTGCCAGATTGGTCTCGATGCGCTCGGCGTCGTCAAGACGGCGGCCTACGACCACGACAAGGCCAATCAGCGCCTCACGCTCACGCGTGCTGACAGCGTTGAGGGCGTCATGCGCTCCATCAAGCGCTACAACCGCCTGAGCCAGAAGTATCAGGGCTGGGAGTTCTATTGGCTCCCGCACCACGACGCCATCGTGGAGGAGGCTCAGCAGCGCCTCAAGGGCGCGGAAGTCTCGCTGTTCTGATGCAGCGACGTTTCTACGTCATCTTCAACCCCAAGACAGAAGAACTGAAGCCCGCGAACACCACCCGGACTCTTCCCGCGCTCTACAGCACCTATGGCATCGCCGCAGGCGTGCTGAAGCAACTCAAGGCCAACAACGGCTATTGGTCGCAGCACTGGAAGAAGGACTGGCAGGTTCGCGAGGCCGTTCTGGAGGTCCTTTGAAGCAACACCTGATCGGGCTCTATTCAAGCTCCATGCAGTCCGGCAAGAGCACTGTGAGCCTCATGCTCACGGAGCACCTGTTCGGTATCAAGCTGGCGTTTGCTGAGCCCTTCTACGACTTCGTTGTCAGCGTCGCCGCCCCGTTCATCGGGAGCGAGCAGGAGGCGAGGGCGTGGCTGCGAGACGAACGCAAGGACAAGGCGCTCATCCCTGAGCTTGGGGTGACGCTGCGGTCCATGCTCCAGACCATCGGCACCAATTGGGGCCGCCAGTGCGTCCATACGAACGTGTGGACCATGCTGGCTGAGAAGCGGGCTCTGAAGGCCCTCAAGAGCTATGGCGTCATCTTCGACGACATGCGCTTCCCCAACGAGTTCGACATGATCAAGCGGAACGGCGGCCGATGCGTGCGCATCATTCGTCCTGGCCCCGCTCGTGGCGACACTCAGATTGCTGAAGGACTGCTCGATAACCACGAGTTCGACTTCACCATCTACAACAACGGCACGCTGGACGACCTGAAGCTCAACGTCTCCTACGTGGCGAACGACATTCTGAGGACCGACGCATGGAAGTCCTGATTGTCCTGTTCGCGGGCTGGCTGCTGCTCTCGTGGGGCTCTGGAGCGCTCGTGAAGCTCCTCCAGCGCATGTACCGCGCATGAGCGAGCGGGCTTACATCAGGCTCGTGCTGGCCTTCTACGTCGTCCTCATGGGCCTGTGCGCCTATGGGGCCTATCAGGCTGAAGGTCGCACGGCGTGCCTCCAGCGCCCGTGGCTCGACACGAGAGGCGGCTGCTGAGTGACGACCATTGCGTACCGTGACGGCGTTCTGGCGGCCGATGGCCGTGTCACACTCGATACCCTGATCCTCACGGACACCTGCAAGAAGATCAGGAGGCTGTCAGACGGCTCCCTGTTCGCTCTTGCGGGCGATGACACCATTGAGGAGCGCTTGGTCCAGTGGCTTGAGGACTGCGAGGAAGGTCCGCCGCCGCAGGGCAAGGACTTCGTTGGCATCCTCGTGGAGGCTGGAGGCGTCGTGACGACCTTCCACGGCGTCGGGGACCGCTTCCTGCCCGCCTATCCAGAACCGTTCGCGGCGTGGGGCTCCGGCTCCGACGTGGCCTATGGGGCGATGGAGATGGGCGCGACGGCCGAAGAGGCTGTGAAGGCCGCGTGCAGGCGCAACATGACGACCGGAGGCGAAGTCCAAGTGGAGCGCCCCGGCCACCAAGAACCGGAGACTGAATGACTGCCGAACAACAGCTACGCTTGGAGTGCCTTAAGGTCGCTACGGCAACCGTGGGCAACCCGAACGTCCTCGACAACGCGCGCAAATACTTCGCCTTCGTGACGGAAGTGCAGGAGACGGAGGCCCAAGAGGGCACTGTCGGTCCTGTCCGCGTCGCGATGAAGGGCACCAACCAACAGCAAATCACCAAGGGCAAGACCAAGTGAACATTCTCGACCTCATCAAGAACTTCATCCGCTTCGAGTTCTCCTTCGAGAGCGGCAAGACCGTTTCGAGCATCACCGCGAACCTGACGAAGACCGTCAAGGACCTCGAAGCCCATGCGGCTCAGCAGGTCGCCTACGCGCAGCGCAAGACCGTGGCCGCCGCCAAGGCGCTCAAGGAGCACGCTGAGCATACGGCAGAGGTCGAGGCGGCGCGCAAGGTCGCTGCGAACATCAAGAACCTGCTCGGCTGATGCTGAAGCCGGTTCGGCGCTACATCTACGGCGTCCTGATCGGCCTCGACCAACTCGGCAACGCGCTGTTCGGCGGCTACCCGGATGAGACAATCTCATTCAGGTCCGCCAACGCGCGGGACGATGGTAAGCGCTGGGGATGCGTGCTCTGCAAGGTTCTGGACTGGATCGACCCGAACCACTGTGACAGGTCGCAGAGGACCAAGAAGGCTTCGCTCTTGCGGCGTGGCCTGATCTAACGAAAAAAACCGATGACGGCCAAGGGAGCAATCCCAAGGTCGATCATCGGTTCTTTTTTTAGGCGAAGCGCTTCCGCAACTGCATGCGGCGGACGCGGGCAGTGGCAGAGCCAGCGCCAGCACCAACCACCTTCAGATGGGTAGTCAGCCAACTCTTCGTGGTGTAGGCCGGGATAGGCAGCACTTCCGTTTCCAAGAGGACCTTGTATCCCTCAGTGGTCTGGACGCCCCATCCTGCGGTCGAGCACCAACCGTCCATGGAGGTCACGGCGGTCTTGCCATCTGGCGAGCCAGTGCCGTTGGCCTGCACATACAGCGTCACGCCAGCGAGGTTGGTCGCGCCAGCATCCACTACGACTTCTGCCGATAGCTTCACTCTGTCACCGGGAGACCAATTACCGATCGCCACGTCTTGGACAAGACGGACCTCTTCACCCTGTGCGGTCCACGTCGCGGCGATGATCTGCTCTCGCAGTCCAGAGCCGTCGCTGGCCGTACCCACGGAGTAGGCTCCAGAGGCAGAGCCAGAGCGTTGACCGGCCCAAGAGCCGCAGACAGTGCCCGTGTTGCCCGTGCCCGCGCTACCACCCGATTGAGTGGTGAACATTGGGTTGTTGAGCAGGTTCACGAGCGAGTTGCCGGGGACCTCATGGGCTCCACGGACGCCGTGAGGGCGCGGAGGCAAGATGGCCGTCAACAGCGCCGCGAACGCCTTACCGGCCGTGTAGGCGCTGGCAAGGTTCTCGTGCGTGCCGTCGAGCGAGGTAATCAGCGACACGGCAGACGTTGACGTGGCGGACGTTGACCACAGCGCGGACGGCAGGTCGAACAGAACCAAGTTCGGGCAGGTCTCAGCATACTCACGAGCGTTCTCGTTGAGGATGGCGAGTTGCAGGAGCAGGTTGGCCGTGTTGAAGTTCGCCGCGCCCGGTTCAAGGACGTAGATGACCTTCATACCGATGGCTACCGCAGCATCAATCATGGTCTTGATGTTCGTCCAGGCGGTGATGCCGGACGTGGTAGCGGTCGGATAGTTCTGGCCGATATCGTTGCAGCCCGCGTGAATGTAGAGCCACTTAGCGCCGGTCGCGAGAGCGGCACTGAGGCGCGCAAGGATTTGGTCCGTGCGGTCTCCAGAGACGCCAAGGTTCTTCACGAGCACCGCGCGGTTGCCCGCGAGAGCGTTGCCCATGGTGAAGTGGTTCTGAGCGTTCTTGTTGAGGAAAGCACCGTCCGCGTGGATTTGCGCGACGCGGCTATCTCCGAGTCCAACAACCGTATTGTCGTTGAACTTCGTCAAGAGGCCCGGAGAGTACAGACGGGCCATTAGCGCTCCTCAAGGATGGCTACGACGCTCGTACCGCTGGCAGTGATGGCGTAAACGTCGATGGTGCTCTCCAACGTGAGAGCTTCACCCGCGTTGATCGGGAAGCCGGTCGAAGACGTGACATTGGAGCCACCCACGTAAACCGTGTTCGATCCAATGTTGCGGATCATGACGGTATCGCGGGCGGCTTCAGGGACGATCTTCGAAGCGGCCGAAGTGACGTTCGCCTGCTTGGCAGTGAACGTCTCATTGACCTTCTTCATTCTTGTCTTTCGTTAGGTCTTGGCTGCGAGGTCTGCGATGGCTGCGTTGACCGCATCAGGGTCGAGTGCAGCGGAGACAGCAGCGAGGCCAACGGCTCCAGCCGGGCTGGTCGTGGCAGCGATCAAGGACGCCGTGAGAGCATCCACCGCCGTCTGAGCGTCATTCATGTCCTTCTTCAGGGACGCGTTCTCAGCGGCGATGCCTGCAACCTTCGTTACAGCGTCGGTTAGGCGAGTGAGGTCGAGCGGCATTACTTCTTCTTCTTGGCCTTATAGAACTGGTAGCCAATCCAGAGTACGGAGGCGATGGGGAGGACCTTCGCGCTCAGCACGGACACGCCGTCGAGCACGGGAAGCCACCAATGGACGAACAGGCCAACCGCCGCAGTCACATTGGTTGCCATGTCGTGGAGAGTCTTCACTTCCAGTTCTTCCGAAGGTTCTCGTACCATGCGACGAAGCGCGCTCCGCAGCGTTGAGAGGCAACTACACGAACACGGTCCTGCTTCCACAGGCTCTCGACTTCCGCGACGCTGAGAGCCTTGTCAGGCACTCCAACGACGCCACGGAAGCACGTCTGAAATTCAGCGGGAGCGTAAGGAAGCGCGGAGGGCGTGGAGGAGCTAGTGGATTGATCGCACGCGGCGAGAAGCGTCCCGGTCAAGACAAGGGCCGCTATTGGGAGGAGTTTCACTTGCACGTCTCTTCAGTTCGGATAGCTCGGCGTGATCCTTGAGGAACTGCGAGCGGTAAGCCGACGTAGCGCGCTGCTCAGCGTCGAGGCGGCCCTGAAGGACCTTGACCTGCGCGGCGGCGTCTCGTGCGGCTCGATATTGGTAGCCAGCTTTCCAGAGGAAGCCGGAGGCCGTGAGAACGAAGGCCGCCATGGCGACGACCTTCCAGTTCTTCAGAGCCCATTCGAGGGCGATAAGCATTACTTGCTCCAGAACCAATTCATGAGCTTCTGCCAGAACGTCAGCTTCGGAGGCAGCACGGGCGTTGGCTCGGCGGCAATCTTCGGGTTGACGGCTTCAGCGTGCTTGAAGGTCTTCTCGACGGCATCAGGCCCGATGAGGCGCTTGGGCTCCTTGAGACCTTCGAGGCACATGGCAATCTCTTTCGAGCGCCTGTTCGCGAGGCCCTGTCGGAATTGCCCGGCAGAACGATTGTAGGGAGCGAGGGCACGGCACGACGCTTCGTCCTGGCCCCGGTTGAGGAGCTTGAGGGACGTCGAGCCGCAGAAGGCTCCTGAGCCGACGTTGTAGGCGAAGGACAGGTAGGCCGCTCGCGTGCGGTCGCTGACGGGGACCTTGATGCAGCGATCAATCTCGTTGAGGTAACGAGGGAGCTTGTTCGCAAGCATGAACTGACACTGCTGCTTGGTGTAGGTGTCACCAAGACGCACGCCTTCGGTCTCGCCGTAACAGACGGTCGGGATGCCATGTGCGAGCCTGTCAGGCTTCGCCGTCAACCACAGGCCCTCGAATTGAGCGACCACGGGGACGGCGAGCATGACTGTGCCAGCGATGGCCCCTGTGACCTTATGGGAGGTCTTGAGTTGGGGCATTAAGTCTCACGAGACTGAGCCACGAACCGCGCGACGAACGCAGCAGACGTGACAAGGAAAGAGAGGATGGCGAATGGGCCGTGGGGAATTTTGTCGCTCAGGAGCGGTACGACGGTCTCAGCGCCCGACAAGAGCGCTGCGATGACCATGAAGCGTACAGACCACGAGCGCTTGAGAACCCACTGCCAGTCGGCAATGAGTTCGGCTTCGAGGTTCTTCATGCGGTCCTATTGGGTGGCCGCGTACTTGAACAGCACGTCAATCTGATCGGACGTTAGGTTGAGTGCGGAGCCAATTGTCGTGATGAGAGGATCATCGCGCCGTATCTCGGTCGCGAAGTCCCAAGTGATCTTCGTAGCACCGCCCGCCGTCGTGACAGCCTGCTCGACCTGATCAAGGAGCTTCGCCGCGAAGAGGGCGAGGCGCGCTTGTCGAGGCGTGACAACCTGCGGGACGGTTGCCTTGGCGAGCAGGGCATCGGTATCGACGGAGGCAAGCTGCTCAGGCGTCGGCTGCGGATACTTGTCAGTCATCCATCGACCGATGACGGGACCCTGCCCGAAGTCGGACAGTTCGTAGTCAGCCGTGTTGTTCAAGCCGGGACAGAGTGCCTGCACAGCGAGGTCAATCTGATCGCTGTTGTAAGCCATTAGGCAACCCTCGTGGCGATGATGTAGCCAGTGCAGCTATATGCGCCGTTGGTTTGAGCGACGCCGTTGACGTAGTAGGGCGTGTTCGCTCCCACGGTCACTCGACTGCGCGGCGTGTGATACCAAGGCGAACTGTCGCCTGTGAGCGAGCCGCCGTTAGAGCGAGTGGCTGAGTTCCAGACTGCGCCGCTCGTGCTTGCCGGGTTTGGTCCTACGCAGATGCCCCAATTGTTGGAGCCGGTTGCTCCGGGGCCACCGAACGACACATAGCCTTCAACGTCCCAAACGCCGGGCGTTAGCGTGAGCGAGCCGCAGTTGGCCCACACGTTGCTGCTAAGGTTCGCTGAGCCTGATGAGATAAGGCGCTCGCCAACCCGTCCCGCTGCCACGGTCGAGGCACCAAGGACGCCGGGAAGCTGTCCAAGGGTCCAAGGGAAGGGGTGAACGTGATCCTCACGAGCCCACTTGGTGCTCGACCCGACCGAAGCCGTGCCGTCAACCGCAGGCGTGACCGTGCCCTGTGCAGCCGCAACGGCGTTGGTGGCCGCTGTGGAGGCCGCTGATGCGGCGTTAGAGGCGCTGGTAGCTGCTGCGGAGGCGCTGCCAGCCGCGTTGCCAGCGCTCGTATTGGCCGCTGTGGCGCTGTTGCTGGCGTTGGTCGCACTGGTAGCCGCGTTAGAGGCGCTTGTGGCCGCGTTGCCAGCGCTCGTGGAGGCGTCGCCAGCCTTCGTGGTGGCGATACCAGCCTGAGTGGTCGCAATGCCCGCCTGCGTGGCCGCTGTAGAGGCGCTGGAGGCGGCGTTGAACTCGCTGGTAGCTGCGTTGCCCGCGCTCGTGGAGGCCGCTGTGGCGCTTCCCGCTGCGCTGGAGGCACTGGTCGCAGCGTTCATCTCGTGCGCATGAGCGCTGTCAGACGAGTTGGATGCAGCGATGGCGCTGGACGCTGCGGCGGTCTCTGAAGCCTTCGAGGCCGCAGCCGCAGCCACAGCCTCATCTCGGAATGCGCCGACGATTACCGGGTCAAGCTGCTCCAGCGAGGGACCATCGTAGAAGCCCTTGCTGTCGAGCGTGGAGCCCTGTGGTCCGTCGAAGAAGCCGCTGCCACCCGGAGAGCCCGCAGAGGGCTGAGTGATCGGCGTGACGCTGGGGCCATCGTAGAAGCCCTGATTGTCCACCACCTGGCCCTGCGAGCCGCCGCTGAAGAAGCCGCTGCCCATGTCAGTCCTCCGGCCACTGGTAGGCTGCTGAAGCCCGTGCGTTGATCAGAGCATCGTTCGCAGCCTGCTCCTCAATCTCAAGGCGGATGGTCTGGAACGTGTTCTCGAAGTCTTCCTTGCGCTTGTCCATGAAGTAGTCGGCTGCGTACTTCAGAGCGCCATAGGTCACGAGGTCGGCCGCGCCGGTCGTGAGATAGCTCGTGTCGCCTGCGGCGCTGAGCGTCGGAAACTCATCGTAGTAGTCGATGCGGAAGACCGTGCCCACGGCAGGCGAGGGAGCGAACTGCCAGTAGCCACCGCGCCGAACGAACTTGGTCGGGCACGCAGTGCGGAAGCGCTCCTGAAGGACCTCGTTGAGGGCCACAGGGACGACCTCCTGCTCGCGGCCGGAAGGGTCGGTCGCCGTCATGGAGATGAGGCGAAGGTAGTCGGAAGGGATGGGGATTTGGCCGTCCGTGAACTGGACTCCATCGTAGGTGATGGCGACGGCCTTCTCCATAGGCGGAATACGGAGAACCCGCTGCACGCGGTTCACGGCCTTCTGGATGAAGCTGTCAGCCTGAGTGTCCGTGATGTCACGGCGCTTCAGCAGACCAAGGAAGTCTGCTTTGAGTTCTCCGTAGTTCATTGTGCCTTAGATGTTCTTGGAGGTAGCGACGAACTTGCCGAAGTTCTCAGCCTTCAAACGGGCGAGCGACTTTCGGATGGGCTCCTCGAATACGTTGTAGCCCTCACGCATCCATCGATCAGCGATGGCAGCGGGGACAGAACCGACGAACAGGAAGTTGCCGTCGATGCGGTCGTTCGCACCTGTGAAGCGGTCCTGAATGTCCTGAATGAAGTCGTCAGTAATCTCTTGGCTGTATTCCACGCCAAGGTCGCCCGCGCTCGTGAGGAGCCGGGTCTTCGTCTCAGTGGTATCCATGGTGTCCTTAGAAAGAAGGGAGGGCCATTAAGACCCTCCCAAACCTCTCGGATGATTAGCCGGGGTCAACCATCTCACGCACCAGAGCCGAAGCCTTCTGGTTGACGTGCTTCAGGGAGAACTCGCCCACGATCATCATACGCATGCTGTCGCCGGTCTTCGCCAGCGTCTCGCGGAACCAGTTACGGCCGTTGAGCACGACGCGCTTCCAGTTGGCCGGATCGAACAGCAGCGTGTCGCCAGCCTTCAGGCGACGGCTGAGAACGATCTTCTCTTCACCGAACGGCGAGACATACAGGTTGACCGCGTTAACGATCTTCTTGCTGTCGTCGTTGATGACGCGGGAGCGACCCGCAGCACCCGTGAAGCCCGCGAAGGTACGCGAGTTGGTCGGGGTGACGAGAGTGATCGAGGCGTCCGCACCGGCATCGTAGAGAGCCTGAGCAGCGTCCAGATAGTTCTCTTCGCTGATCTTGGTGCCGGTCGCGCCGGTATAGACGATGTTGCCAGCGTCAATCTGGCGCTGCACGCCAGCGAACTTGCGGGCGGTGCCCGAAGTCACAGGCTTGACCATCGCAACGTCGTTCTTGGTGAACGCGTCTTCGAGGTCCAGCTTCAGAGCCGCCGCAGCCTTACCGGCCTCACGAGCGGACTCCTTGCCGCGACCGTACTTCGCCACCGCGTCGTTCGTGCCGGAGACCTCGAAGGTGTCCTGCATGATCTGCGTGACGTTGCCACGCATGACGGTCGGAGTGCGAGCGGTCGGAGTGGCGGTGAAGCCTTCGACCTGCGCGTTCTCAGCGCTGTCGCGAAGCTCGTCTTCCTGCCACTCGAAGTAGGTGTTGTGGACCGTCTCCTGCTTCGTGAGCGAAGTGAAAGGAGCCTTGGTCGGGGTGATCATGCTGATGATGTCCGACACGTCTTCCTTCGCGCCAACAACGTCATAGGACTGATACTGAGTGCCCATAGTTTCTTCTTCTCGTTCTCGTAGGTGTGGTTTGGATTATTCGTCGTCGCTCGGCTTATTCCACCGCGCCATAAAGGCGTCGGCGGCGTCTTCCTGCGTACCGGAGGCTTTCAACCGCTTCATCGGCTCAGCGGCCTTGGCGGTCTTGATGACTTTCTTCGTGGTCTCGGCGGTCGCCGTGGCCTTCACAATCCGCTTCGGCGGCTTCTTGTTGTCCGGCTTGGCGGTCTGCACGACCTTCTGGCCCTTCATGAAGAGGCGAGCCATGTTGATCAGCTTGATAGCTGCCGGGTTCACGAGGTCATTGACGATTTCTGCGGGCAAGCCCTGTTCGACTGCGAACGTGCAGATGTCGCCATACATGGCCTGATTGAACCCTTCGATGCCCTTCTCAGGGTCGGATAGAACCTTGATGCTCTCCTGAGCCTGCTCCATCAGGTCCTTGCGGGCCTGCGTGCGGAGGGCTTCAGCGACGCGTGAGGTCTCCTGTTCGAGATACTGCACGTCGTCGTAGGCGGCCTGCGCAGCGTTGCGGACAGCAACCAACTCCTCTGCGGAGATGTTCGGGTCCTTCGAGGCTGCAAGGAGGTCGAGCTTCGCATAGGGCTCGTAGCGCTTCTTGGCGCGGTCGAGCAAAGCGGTCTGCTGAGCGAGCAGCACAGCGCCCTGTTCGTCCATCGTCTTGCGCTTGGTCGCGACTTCCTGACTCTTGCGAGTGAGGGAGGCTTCTTGACCTGCGAGGCGCTTCAGCGAGCCAAGAGTGAACTCCTGCTCTGCACCGTCAACGAGGATTTTGAACTTGTGGTCGTCCTTAATCTCGACCGTCGGCTCAGGGTCCTTGTCGGCGTCTTCATCGCCTTCGTCTTCATCGTCCTCATCGGCTTCGTCGTCACCCTCGACTTCTTCGGGGTTCTCTTCGTCGCCTTCGGGCTCGTTGTCGTCTTCGTCCTGAGCAGTTTCCTGCTTCTTCTTCTTGTCGTCTTCGTCGTTGTTGGTCTCGTCGGATGGCTCGGAAGCGTCCAAATTCCACAACTTCGAGAAAGCTTCAGCGGCGTCATCGCCGTTGTCGTTCACAGTGTCAGCAACGTCCTGTCGGATGGTTGTCATGGGCAGTTCGTTTAGTCCTCAAGCTCATCGTCCTGGCTGGACGAAGGCGCGTTCTTTTCGATGATCTTCGCGGCACTCTCAGCGAGGCCAACGAGATGCGACATAAAGCCAGTCATGGCTCTGATTTGTGCGTACTCAAACTCACGCACTTTGACTTCGTGCGGCTGGCTCGCGATGATGTTCGCAAGCATGCCGTCCGTGTACTCCCTGTAGAGCGCGTTGAACGTCTCATCGGTCATGAGCGACCGTGCGTATGCGCCCACGGCGAGAATTTCGTCGTCGGTTCTCTGCATGTGTCCTGAAGGAGGTCCCATACGCGAAGGCGTATAAATCTAGGATATACGCGAACACGTATGGGAGAGTTGTTAGCCAAACAGGCGGTCGAAGATGCCTGCTTGCGTTCCGGCCTTTGCGGCTCCTTGTGGGTCGATGTAGTCGCCCGTCGATGGGTCCTTCATCATCGCAGCGTTGCGCTGGAAGAAGCTCATCAAGGCAGGCTGTTGTGCATCCGCTTCCGCAGGGCGCGGTTGCGGCATCGGCACGCGTGGAGCGGCCGGAGCACTGTCCTGAGCCATCAAGCCATTGAAGATGGGCGCGGGCGTTACCGTGCCAGTCGGCAGTGGAGGCGCTGGAGAGCCCGGAGCCATGCCATAGGTCTGCGGCGCTGATGCGTCGGAGGTCCTGTGCATGTTTCTGAGGTCTTCGAACGCGGCCTTGATGCGGTCGATTGGAGCGACCTTCGGGCTGTCGTCCTTCTTGGGCTCGTCCGGCCCCGCCGCCTTCTTGTAGGCAGCGAGAGCGTCGGTAAGGCCCTTGAGGTCGTCCATGCCGTTTCCGGCGAACTGTACTCCCCCGCCACTGTCGTAGCGGGAGAGCAGGAGGTTTATGAACGGATTGCTCATGCGGGACTGATGATTGCCTTCTCGGCGGCTGGAGGAGCGTTCTCAAGCATCTCGGTCTCACGCTGTGACACGTTGACCTTGTTGGCGATGTCCATGTCCTTGCGGTCGGCGTCGCGATGCGCTGTGAACTCCTTGACCTGAGCCAGAAGTTCGGCAATCTGCACCTTCATCATCTCAATCTCGTGGTGCCCCTGAGCCTTCGCCATCGCGGCCTGAGCCGTGAGTAGCGCTGCCTGTGCCTTCTTGTCCTCGACTTCGAGCTTCTTCATCTCGATTGGGTCGGGGCCGGGCGGTTGCACCTTGTCAGGAGTGATGAGGTAGTCGTTGACGTTGATGAAGCCGTTCTTCTTCAGACCGTCCGTGAGCAACTTGTATTGCTTATCGGGCGGACAGAACATTGACGCCTTCGGGTCATTCGAGAGCATGCCCCACAGTTGGGCATACTTCGCCGCTTCCTTCTCCTGTTCGCCGTAACCGACGTTGAGGGAGACCTGGACCTTCCGCGTGGGCGTCCAGAGCTTCGGGTCGATGTTGACGAACTCGTTGTCGAACTCCCACACCTTCTTACGGGTCTGGTTTTCGATGACGAGACGGCGACACGCAAGGAACAGGTCATGCACGAACATCGCGAAGTTGCGGGCGATGATCTTCTGGCGAACCTGCGAGAGGTTCACGAGGTCATTCACCATGCCCTGCGAGTTCTGGCTGCTGATGGCGTCCTTGTTGAGACCCTGAGACAGCGAGGAGAGGCCAGTGGTCTCTTCCTTGTTGCTCTTGAGCATTTCAAGGACCGGCATGGCGAATTGGTTCATCTGCGGGTAAGGCAGCACACCAATCGCGTCGCGGTTCTTGACGTTCACGATACCGCGCAAGCGGTTCTCAAGAAGCTCCTTGGGGTTCGTCAGCGAGTTGTTGAGGACCGTCCAGCGAGGGTTGGTCGTCGTAACCGTGTGGTCGAGGATGGCTCGCGTGAGCACCGTGCGCGCGTTCTGCGTCGGGACGATGCGCTTGGCGAAGTTGTTGCCGAACTGCGAGTGCGGACGACGGAGCGGCTTGAAGTCGAGGAAGTTGTCATAGGCAACCTCATCAAGCTCAAACAACTGGCCGCCAGCGTGGACGACACGATAGAGCGCGGACGTTCCGTCACCCTTCAGGGCGAGCGGGATGAACGTCTCGTAGACCATGACGCTCTCAAGCTCCGGCTGCGCCGCGTCGCGGGGCATGTTGTCGCTCGTGTCTTGGTCACGCGTCTGTCGTTCGCTGTCGAAGTCCAGTTCGTTGCTCGTGCCGATCTTCTCGACCTTATCGGCCGGATAGCCTTCCTTGCGGAGGTCCGCACGGGTCTTCAGGGTCTTGCGTCCCCGAACGCCATCCTGTCGCTTCTTCTTAGTGCCGTCCGAGAAATACTCTTCGGGTGGGACGTTCTCGATGCGCAGGCCGGACTTATCGACAATGCGCGTCCACGAGCCGTCGTACAGGCCCGTCTCCTCGTTGAGTTCAAGGTCGAGTTCAACGTCTTCCTGCGAGGCGAGCGCCTGAGCGTCGTCAAAGTCCATGCCCGTGACGGTATGCTCATCGCGTTCGATGCAGTCTTCCCAATAGTATTGGATGACGCCGTTTCGGTTCTTCAAGGCATCGTCGATGATGTCCTCGAAAATCTCGAAGCCCTTGTTCTCCTCCATGATCAGGTAGGCGATATAGGAGGTCTCAAGGCGCGTCACGTCAACGTCGGTCGCGTTGAGCGGCTTGAAGCGGATGATATCGTGAGCACCGCCGAACACTTCGAGCAGTTGCGACTTCATGCTATCGACGCCATCCTGCACGTCAGACGAGACGTAGCTGGAGCTTCCCTCGTGCTGTCGCTTCGGGAGTTGGCCGTCGTAGTAGCGCTGCATGCGCGTTCGTTCGGAGGACAGAGTGGTGTCAACCCAAGACGTGGACCGGCCAACCGCAGGGTCAACCAGTGCCATAATCTCTTCTTCCGTCTTCCCGTACTTCTTCTTTGTATCGAGCATCAAATTGCGTTCACATAGTAGTCGTCAGGGATGATGACGGGCGTGGCGCGTCCGGGGTGAATGTGGTTCGCGATGGCAAGGCTCATCACGCAGTCGTCGTGGCATTTCGCTTCAGCGGTCATCTTGCCCGCCTCGTTGACGACGAAGGTTTGCATCTCCTTCAGGGTCGTCTCATCGTTGACGAAAATCTCGCCCTCACGCATCGCGCCTCGAAGGCGGTCGATGATGAGCGGGCGGGTCTTTACGTCCGTGTAGTGGCCGATGTTGAGGGTGTCCTGATCCTCGATTTGTCCCTCTTTGAGGTCGAGGTAGACGTTCGGGTATTCGAGGTCCTTGTAGAGCCGCAAGCACGTCACGAGGCCGTGGTTGTTGCGCTCAGGACCGATCAGCGCTTCGTTGTAGTAGCGACCGATCGCCGCGAGAATGTCCGCGAAGTAGTCGGGATGCACCTGAGCGCGGAAGATGGCGACTTGGCGCTTCTCAGTGTCGAGGACTTGGGCAACCGAATAGTCGCCGTCCTGCACGCCAAGGCCCACGTCGGCTCCGATGACGTATTGCTCGCCAGCTTCCTTCTCTCGATAAACCGTCAAGCGGCCTACGGGAGTGTCAGCGATGCGGAGCACGTTGTTGCCGTGCTGGAATACGCCAGTCTCCTCCACGTCCTTCGTCTCAAGCACAGGCGGCTTGTTGGCGAGGAGTTCGACAATCTGCTCAGGGTTGAACACGGGACGACCGGAAGCGATGAAGGCTTCGTCGGGCGTGCAGGGATACTCCTGCATGAACTTCATGCGTCCGTGCGCGCCGATCTTGGTGCGCCGGAACATCAGTTGCTCATCGTCCAGGCCGTACAGCGACACGAGGTCGTCTTCTTCCAGCGTGCGCTCGAAGCCCTCTGGCACCGGGTATCGGTACTCAGGACTATCGAACCAAGGCGAGAAGAACGGCTCGAAGCCGTTGATGCCAGCCACAGCGCCGTCCCAAAGGTCCTTGAACAGGTTGAAGCCGTTCGCGGTGCTTTCGATGAACGCCTCAGTGTCGTCCTCGTTGGGCATACACTGGAGCAGGCCGTTGAGGGTTTCGTCTGCGTTGTTGGCGGGCCAGAAGGCGAGCTCTGACAAGTGCATGTCGGAGAGCATTTCGCCACGGCCAACGCCGTCGCCGCCTGCGGTAGCAACGATCAAGCCTGTATCGAGCTTGTCGAAGTTCAACTCCTTCTTCGAGGAGTACGCAGTGGAGGGCTTCAGCCACTCCGGGCAGGCATTGTGATAGCGCTTATACATCTGCCAGAGCGCTTGCGTGCTCTCGGCCTTATGAGCGATGACGATGCCCTTCTTGGCTGTGCGCTGTGACAGCCGGAAATACTTGCGGCCGGAAACGTAGGTCGAGAGGCCCTGCTGTCGTCCCTTGAGGATGATCTTGCGGACGCGACCCGTGCGGCGGCGTTGGTCTTCCACTTCGGCGTGGAATTTACGCTGCACAAGGTTCAACTCGAAGGGAACGATTTTGTTCTGCTTCGAGCGAACCTTCAGTGCGTGCTTAGCGTAGAAGTCGAAGTCGTTGTAGAAGCGCCTACGGAGCGCTATCTTCGCCTGATCCTTCGTATCCATCATTGTCCTTCAGAGCGGCTTCCAGCCACTCCTCAGACTTGAGGTTCACGTTGCTGTCGGTCGCAGGCTTCTTCTTGGTCCATTCAAGGACAGTGCGAATGTAAGCCACCTGATCTTTGCGCGGTGTCAGAGGACTGATCGCACCGATGATGGCTTCCCGCAGGGCGGCTTGCGCCATTCCTGCTTCGGTCTTGGGCACGCGGACTTCCACAGGGAGCCCGTTGACTTCAACCGTTACGGTCTCGAAGTCGCCCGGTTGCGTCTGGTCAATCATGCCTTCAGCTTTCATTCGATCCATGATGAGGTCGGCTCTGATGCCGTCGTAGACCTCCTGCACGTCAACCTGCACTCGCGTCCACCCGTTGGGGACACGAGCACGAGATTGTCCAGCTTCAGTTCGCGCCTCAGTGTTGATGGCGCACTGGATGGCCTTGCGGGCCTTCAGCACAGGGTCTTTGATGCGGCGGTAGGAGCGTTTGCGTCGCTTCCTACCGCGCTTGGTTGCTACTTCTTCTTTGGCTTGGTCCATAGGCCCTTGATCGCTTCGTCTGAGAGATGCTGCATGATGGTCCCCGCGTGTTGCGGAAACTCTGCAAGCATGTGCTCACGAACCTGCGACACAACGTCGGGACTGTCGGAGCCCCACAGGGCTGCGAGGTACTTATGGAAGGCTCCACGCTCTGCCACGGTAGGCATCGCAGTGCTAATCTTGTTGTAGATCGCCTCTTCACCCGCGAGACGGCGGGTCGTACCAGCCTTGAAGCCTTCGGCGTGACGGATGGTCTTTCCGCCTGCCACTGCCTCGTTGTAGATCGCCTCTGCGGCCTCCTTCGGCTCCTTGAAGACGTGCGGGCTCTCAGGGAGCACGAACGGTTCGGGTTGCGGAGGAGCATCAGTCGGCGTCGCGCCACGAGTGTCCACGTTCTTCGGCTGTGCCACGGAGGGCTCAGGCGCGGTCGGAGGAGTTTCGGGAGCGTCGGGAGCGGGAGCAGGGGCTTCCTCTTCCGGCTGTCGTCGGAGCCTCGCCAGCGCGTTAGCAGCACTGATGAGTTCTTGCGCTCGCTTGCCCATTGCGGGGTTACGAACAGCTTCGAGACCGCCTTGCTCTTGGATCATCGGAGACACTTCGGCTTCCGCCTCTGCCTGCATCTGGCCTGCGAGCTTGCGCCGCGCAGACGCCATCAGGAGAGCGCCCTTGATCTGCTCGTTGAGCGCGCTGGCGTCGAGGCCGGGAGCTTCAGGAGCAGGCTTCGCGTCCTGAGCCAACTGCCGGAGCAGTGGCATCGCTTCACGAGCCGTCTGCTGCTGCTTCTGGCGCTGAAGCTTCTCAACGATCTTCGCGATACCTGGCTCAAGCACGTCTGGCTTGAACTTCGGCATCGGCTCAGGGACGGGTCCCCAAGGCTGCGGAGTCGTGAGGCTGTTCTGCGGCACCACCTTCGGCCCGGTCGGGCTCTGGTTAAGCGGCGGCTGGACGCGGACGTTGCCGCTGGCGTCACCAAACTTGTTGGCGAACGTCTGAGCAGGCGAGGCCGTGCCAAGCATCTTGTCGAGGACCTTTAGACCCCTGTAGCCGCCGTAGCCGGTCGCGATAGACGACGCGACGTGCGGGAGCGTGGCGGACAAGGTGTCGAGGCCGATACCGCCTTGGGCAGCAATGTGAGGCAGCGCGCCGATGCCGGTAAGACCGAACAGGGCGGCCTTGGCGTTCTTGCGAGCGAACTCGCTACCGCCGCCTGCGAAGCGGCCTTCGCCACTGTCGTAGTTGCCCATGTCCACGAGCTTGCTCAGCGCCGTGGCTTGACGCACGAGGGACGACAACTGTTCGTTGCCTTCCGCGTCAACGGCTGCGAGGTCACGCTGGGACAGCTTGTCACCGCGCTTGGCAGCGTCGATGGCGTTGGCTGCGACCTGCGATGGGTTCGTGACGCTCTTGGACGCGTCGCTAAGCTCACGCCTAACGTCGTCCACTGCTCGCTTCGTGGCGTCGAAGGCCACGGTCGGGTCGGATAGCTCTTTGGAGCCGCCTGCGGCTTCAGTGATGCGGTTGGCCGCCATCGCCGTATGCTCGTCTGCGCTCTGATTGCGCATGCGAGTGACCGTGATGGTCTCCTTGGCCGCGTGCGGCATTGAGAAAACGCCACCGCCAAGAGCGCCCATGATCAGCGCGCCCTTCGTGGCGGCCGGGTCCATCTCTTGGTCCGTGCCTCGCTTGGCGAAGCCCTGCGACACGGCGTCCTGAGCCGCGTTGGTCACGCCTTCGGTCGCTGCGGCCTTGGCGACGTTGCCGCCTGCCTGCAACGCGCCCTTGATGCCCGTCGCCGTCACCTTCGAGGGACTGACGATGGCGCTCGTGCCCATCTTGTTGAGGGCGGACTGAGCGAGCGTCGAGGTCAAGCCCGTGAGCTTGTCTTCGGTCGTCGGCTCTGCGTTGGCGTCGCCAGTGCGCGCCTGAGCACGCTTCTCAGCTTCGCCGCCCGCCGTCCTGGCCCCGAAGGTCAAGGTGTTGGCGAGCCACTGGCCCACAGGTCCAAGGCGCTTCGTGAGCACCTGTCCGGCCACGTCAGAGGCGAGGGCGGGAGCCTGCTCGACCGCTGCACGGGGCAGTGCGGACCAATCGACGCCTAGCGTGTGCTTATCCGCCCCGTCGTCGGGATGGATGAACTGCTCGGAGGCGGACTTGTAATTCTTGGAGGCGAGGGAGTTGCCCTTGGCCTCGATAGCCTTACCAGCATCAGTGCTGATGTAGTTCTTGACGGTCTTGCCCACGCCCGACACGAGGTCAGACGCGCCCTGATTGAGCGCGCTGAGCATCGACGTGTCGGCTTTGGGTTGATGAGCAGCGTATGCGGCCTTTAGCTCCTCGTCTGACAACTTAGTCAAGTCAGGAGCAGCAGAGTAGAGCGCTCGCAGGTCATCGTCAGACAAGGAGGTTAGGTCGGTCACTTCAACAGGCCCCTTCGACGCATCTCAGCCTCTACGGCAGAGCGGTCAGGTACGTTTGCTGATGGTGAAGGCTGAGCCGGTTGGCCCATCTTCGCGATACGTTGGTTGATGTTGTCGAAGTTGGACTTCCAACCCGTCACCATGTCGTTGTACGGCGCGAAAGCGTCGTCGCCGTAGGTCGCCTTGTGAGTGTCAAAGCTGGCAACGCCACGCTTCGTCACGGCTTCCTGCGACTTGGTGATGACGCGCTTCAGAGCTTCCTTCGCGGCTTCGTTGTCGTAGTTGGTGCCGTTGGCAGCAAACGACTTCAGTTCGCGGTAGGCGTCGCCTTCGGTCTGCACACCCTTGTTGAGGCGCAGGTTGTCGTTGACGAGGCTCTGCTGATACTGATTGAAGCGGGCGAGGGCTCGCGACTGCTCATCGCTGATGCCCGCCATGTTCTTACCGGAGTTGATCCAGTTCTTGAACATGCCAAGGTCGAGCTTGCCCGTGTTGAGGTCGTCCAGAATGTCTGCGGCGTTCGTCGCGGACTGCGAGAGGTAGTCGTAGTTACCCATCGTCTCGTCAACGTGCTTCAGAGCACTCTCGGAGAGCTTGGGACCCTGCGCTTCCTTCTTAGGACCGCCCATCGTCTCCAGCTTCCCCGTGTTCGGGTCCGTGCGATAGAACGTGCCCGTGCCGGGCTCGAAGGACCACTCGGTCATCTTCTTCTGCGTCGCGGCCTTGCGGTTCGCTGCCGTCATGGAAGCGAGCACAGCAGCGCCACGAGGGTTGTCGAGCGCCATCATCGCAGCGCCGGCGTTGCCCAAGGCGTCACCAAGGTCGTAAGGCGCTTGGCCCGTACCAGCGGCGCTGTTGCCATTGATGCGGTTGAGCAGCGCGCCCATGAAGCCGTCATCGGGCGGGGGAGTATTCACGTTGCCGTCTCCTGACTGCTGTTGTGGGGCCGCTCGGTTGATGGCGGCGACTGCTGCGGGCTGAGTTGGGTTGCCCATGTACGCGTTGAACTTGTTGACGTAAGCGGGCACGGTCGTTCCGAGAATGTCGGAGGCATTCCCCGCCTTAGCCATCGGACGACCGCTAAACCAGACAGACGCTGCCTCTTGCGGCGATCCATACTTGTCTACTGAGTTGCCGAACTGCTGCTTGAAGACAGCTTCCTGAGCGTCCTTGTCCTGCAAGAACTCCTGCGGCGACATAGCGCGCCCTAGAGCGCTCTGCGTCCAAGGACCGATGTTGTTGCCCATGACTTGGTACTTGCCATAGGCGCGGTCCCCGCTCTTGGTGACGGGACCAAGGAGGCTGTAGTTGCCTCCGCTGCTCTCGATAGAGGCGATTGCGTCGCCCCAAAGCGGGTTCCACTGTGCCATTACTTGCTCGCGAGTTCGTAGTTGACTGCCATGACGCCGCCAACCTTCGACACCGCTTCAGGTCGAACCTTCTCCACGTCCTGGGCCATGAAGCCCATGTGGAGTTCGCCCTTCGGGTCGTTGATGTAGCGGAACGTGTAGATCGGCAAGCCGTTGTCGGCCGCACCGATGCAGCGAATGTCCGTCTTCAGTCGTCGGTCGGAGAGCTTGAACAGCGAAGCGCCCATACCAAGCGCAGAGCCAATCGTGCTCCAAGTGCTCGGCGTGCTCGTGGAAGTACCCGTCTGAGTACCACCCCAATTATTCGAGCCGATGATGTTGAAGAAGTTCTGAAGGTTCTGTGCAGCCGTGCCGTTGGCGTACTCAGACATGCCCTTCGAGTTGTCGATGGCGTTCTGAGCGTTCTGCTGCAAGCCGGAGCCGCCAGTGTTGGCGAGGTCGAACAGACCGCCTGCCTGAGAGATGCCGCTGCCGATGGCACCGACACCAGAGTTGACGGCGCTGTTGCCTGCACCGGCCGCGCTGTTGAGCGCAGAGAGCGAGGCGCTGTTGTCAGCCTGTCGGCCGTTCTCCGCAAGCTGGAGGCCAGCGTTGAAGAGGTTGCCGCGAATGTTCGCGCTCGTGTCCGCCGTCGCATCGGCCAAGCCGCGCTCGACAAGACCCTGCGAGATGGCGCTGCGAGTGCCCAACGTGTTGCCCGTGAGGGCGCTGGAGCGCTGAAGCTGCGGCAACGTCTGCTCGGAGACCTGTCGCGTCGCGTCACGCATCGCGGAAGCAACCATACCATCGACGGCCGGGTTGTTCGCATAGGCGGTCGCAGCAGCGATGTTGCTGTCAGTCCCGCCAGTCGGCTTGTAGTTCGTGAGACCCTGAAGGGCCGTGCCAAGAGCGCTGGAGCCTGCGTTGGCAGTGCTCATGCCCACGTTCGTTGACGTGTCGGCTCCGCTCATGTCACCGCCGCGCGCAATCATTGCCTTGTAGTTGGCAAGCTGCTCCGGGGTCATCTGAGCGATTTGGTCGCCCGTGTAAGTGTTCGCGTTGGCGTTAGCGAGGTTCGTTGACGCCTGCCCGAACGCCTGCTGAAGATACGGCTGTTGGACCGACCACGGGGCGCTCGTTTTGGACTCGGAAGTGCTGGATGAGGTCATTGTTCTTTTTCTTGCTCACATAGCAGCGCCGTGAGAGGCCGTCCGTGCATTCGACACGGCATAAGAAGTCGAAGCCCATGATGGTGACGAAGCGTTGCCACTTGGCGTCATCAGGGGAGGGCTCGATAGCGAATAGGTTTGCGTCCGTGCAGGAGCGCAGTGCAGAGAACTCTCGCTTCATGCGCTTGAGCACGGAAGGAGCGAAATGATACACGTCAATGTGCATCACCATCATCTGCTGCTCGTGTTCGTCCCGAAGCTCGTGAAGCACGGCCTCGTACTCAGGAGCATCGCTCAGCGCATACTCTGCGTAGAACTCAAATCCCATGAGCGGCCATGCGCGCTTCGAGCTTCTTCATCACCTGAATGATGAGGTTGAGGGCGATGGAGATAAGCTTTAGCTGCGCGGACAGGTACAGCTTATCACCGTTCGGCAGTGTCGGCGGGTCGCCAACCGTGTAGTTGCGCAGTGCGTCGGTATCAGCCATGCCGTCCCTCGAATAGGCGTTGCAGGAGCGCATCGCGCGTTGCCACAGGCTCAATAACCAGCGTAGTCAACACGTCCCTGTAGCCGTCTCCCCAAACCTTCTGAGCGATGGTGTGGTCGAAGATCAGCGCGTCCGCGCTCGGTATCTCTTCGTGCTGCGGGTCTCCCGCGCGCCGATAGAATATGTGATGGCCTGACACCACGAGGTCCACGTCGGGATACGCGAGAGCCAGCATCCGCTTGAACAGTGCCTCGTTGGCAGTGTTGCGGTTGTTCTCAAACTCCCACAATCTCATGGGACCTCCAAAGGTTGGTCTGCGCAGAAGGATTTGAACCTTCGGCCCCTGGCTTCCAAGGCCAGTGCTCTAACCGGGCTGAGCTACACGCAGATGAGGACCCGCGCGTACCGAAGCAGAGGCGCGGGCCATGTTATCGAGACCCTGTACTGTCGAGTTCGAAGTCGAACCCGCTCAAGCTCATGGTCTTGTAGTCGGGGTAGTCAATCCGCAGACTGAGGAAGCGACCGGACGCCGTGAAGTCGAGCTTGTAGTTCTCAAGCGCGTCATAGGTCTGAGGCGCGTCGAAGAACGGGGCGACGTTCGGGTAGTCGGTCACGCCCACGCTGAAGCTCAACGGAGCCGCGCCGGAGTCCAAGCGTCCCTGCGGCCAGATGGCGAGCAGAACCTTGTATCCACGCAACTCAGCGTCCAGTTCGTCCATGTCGATGCCGTCACGGAGCAGCAAGCCCGGCCGCGTCGCCACCGTGTCCACCGAAGCGGAGAGGTTGGAGCCGTTGCCGTAGTTGTCGCGTGCGTAGACGCGTGCCGTGAGGCCGCTGGCGTTCTCGCCAACGTAGATCATGGTGCGCTTGAAACCGTCTTCGAGGTCCTGCCACGAGCCACCAGCCGTCGCCCACGTCGAAGTGACGCTCGCCCACGTCTGAGTGTTGAGCGAGACCTTCGCGTAACCGGAGGCGAACGCCAGAGGCACGTCATCGAACGTCCAAGTCTTCGAGGTCAGATGATAGACCGCTGCGCGGTTGCATCCGTTGCCGTTGAAGCTCACGAAAGCGTCGCCGCTCACGTAGTGGAAGCTGATGGTCTTCTTGCTGGGATTGTACGAAGCGAAGAAGCGGTCGCTCTGCTTCGCGTTCATGCTGTTGTAGATGAACTTGCGCACTCGACCGTCCGCGATGCTCTCGCTGGAGAGGCCGTCGTGTCGCCAAATGTCGTCCGAACCGAACACATAGTGCTGGTTATCGACCTCTACGACGCAGTTGGTCCCGATAGCGCCTTTGGAGAACGGCAGAGGGCGATACGCATACACGTTGTCGCTGCCATCCGCGGTCATCTGCCACGCTTCGCTGTTGCTGTAGATGATCATGGAGTTGCCAAGCTGTTGAGCTTCGACAATCTCGCCGTTCATCTCAGTCAGCGGGTTCTCGGTCGCGTTCGTGGTCGGGTCCGTCGCGTCCCATGAGGGCGGCTCGAAGCCCGCCTCAATCACGAGGTCGGAAGTCTTTACCAGCGTCGGGTATCGCACGCCCGTCTTGGTGATGTTGAAGGCCACCAAGGCGCTCGCATAGGAACGGATGAGCTTCGCGCGCCATGAAGGGTCCCAACCCGTGAGGTTGGAGAACTTCGTGTCGGCCGGGCGCATGAGCCACGGGATGCGGTCTTCGCGGTTGAGGTAAACGACGTTCGCGAGTGTCGCTCCGCTCCACTGCGCTTCAGCCTCGTTGGGCGTGAAGCCAGTGACGTTCACGGCGGTCTCGCTGGAAGGGGTCCAGTCTGTCACGCTCCCGTCGAGGGAGCCCACGTAGACGGACGTGGTGGTGTCGGCTTTGTTCGCGACATACACGAAGCGAGGCTTGGTGTTCGTCAGCGCGTTGCCTACAGCGCGCCACACGGGCGCAGAAGTGACTCGGCCATCCTCGAAGCGCACGTTGAGAGCCATCGACCAAGCGCCAAGCGGGAGGTCAAACGGGTCAACGTCCGTGATGACGCCGTACTTGTCCAGATTGCGGAGCTTAGGGAGGCTCACTGAGGTCTCCATGCGGCGTCGCGCCCACGCTTACGCGTGAGGGCACGGCCATGAGGATGATGTTGGAGACAGCGAGAGGGTAAGGCTTACTAAGGCTCTTAAGGGAGCACTATAGTTAGGCTTCAACATCTACTCTTAAGGAGCTTGAGATGCTGGAGAGCTTTGTAAGCCCCCTTACCCCCGTTATCCGCTGTCAGGATTGCAGAAACGCTACGCCTGCCAGAGGCGCTTGAAGTCGATGCAGAACCCGATGACTGAGTTGACGATGTACTCGCAGAGCACGATAGGGCTCACGAGCACCATCACGCGGCGTCGCCGGGTTCGGTCTGTGATGGAGACGATGTTCGGGAAGAGAGTGATCATTGCCTATGTCTTGATGCAGAACACGAACGCGATGCACTCAGGCCGCGCCTCATCACCGTCTGCGCTTCCGGTTGCGGAAGTCATGGAGATGGGATGCGAGTGTCCAGTGCTTGCGCCGCTCGTGGTGCCACTGAAGCTGTGAGCATGACGCTGGTTAGCGCCGCCAGTGGTCGAGCCTTGGATGGGACCGCCCGCCGCGAACGAACCGCCGCCCGTCGAGCTACCTGAGACCGAAGCGGAGAAGCCGTGAGTGTGATCAGGGCTGTCAGTGCCGGTCGTGCCGCTGAAGGTGTGCGTGTGGTCGTTGGAGATGGTGCCCGTGTTGCCGGAGACAACGTGGGTGTGCGTCTTGTTCTGGTTGGACAGTCGAGCGCCAGCGGCCAGAGAGGACGTGCGGGAGCGCGGGAAGCGGCCCGTGTCCGTCATGAGCGGCACTTGGAACGTGCTGCCGGTCGCGCCAAGGAAGGCTGCGAGGTCGGGATAGTCCGCCGTGTTGAACGTGACGCCGTTGCACTCCAGAAAGTCGCGGCCCACGTCGTTGATGGTCGTGCCCATGCCTGGAGGGGCAACAGGGAACATGACGATAGCGCCAGTCGGAGTGGCGTTCGCGAGCTTGCCGCCTGCCACGCGGATCACGCCCGCAGCGGAGCGATAGAAGCCCAAGGAGGGCTCAGCAGCGAAGCCGTAGCCGGGAGCCGCAGCAGTGCCAGAGAGGGCGCTGAAGTTGCCCAAGGTGCTCGTGAGGGCTCCAGAGACTCCGGGGAAGGTGTTCTTCAGGGTAAGCTTCAGGCCCCTGATATGGTCGTCGCCATTGACCAAGCCGTCGCTGACGACCGGATTGTCCGGCACGAGGCTGTCAAGGTAGTTGAAGGTCTCTAAGGGCACTTAAGCGGGCCTCTTCTAGGGAATACTTGGTCGAATGAGGCATGTTGCAGTATCCAGACCGCGCCTCCGTGTATAGGTGGCTCTTGGATCGCTTAACCCACTGTAAGCATTGCAGAAACCCGGATTGGTGCCTTACTTGGGGAATACTTGCCTCTTCTTGGCCCCAATTGCCCCAAAGAGGGACCCGGCCCCGGAGGCTTTCACAGCCCGTTTCAGTCGAACAACAACGGCGACTTTAACCCCGAATTTTGAAGTCATTATCGCAAGGGTCGTGCCAAGTATCGGGGCTGGCAGGGACCCGACCCGCGCCCCGCACGTTCGCCCCGCACGCGAGCTAAGCCATTGATAGCACAGGATAAGTGAAGGATAGCGTATCCGTCGTGCGTGCGAGTGCAGGCAAATCCATGCATTCGGTCTGGACAATGGGCGAGCGTGCATAGTTCGGTCGAGGTCGAAGCGTCGCGTCTCGTTATTGTGTTGTGCGCAATTCAATTGTGCGAGCGTTGTTAGACCCAAGATGTAGGGCGCAAGGGCTCGTGAGGGCTTTGGAGGCTTCGCGATTACTTCCGAATACTACCAAGGTCTAATGCATTTCTTTCGCAGATTGATTGCAGTTGTGTTGACACTGCGAGCGTGTTCGATCATATTAGGGGCATCAACACGGAGCGAGCACGATGCAGACCACGAAGCGCCAAGCCTACGACCTGACACTGCGATGCAGGCTCAACGGCTGCGAGTGGTCTGCTCGCCTGTTCCTTCGCTCTGCTGATGATGCCTTCGAGGCCCTGTATCGCCGCGCAAGGTTCTCGATGCGCGACCACGAGCGCAAGCTTGCGTCTCATTGGTTCTACCTCACGCGCTGCGAAGTCTCTGCCGATCAATCACGGCCTATCGGCTGACACTAAATCACCCTGGCCTAACAGTCTCACGAGGAGCTTAGACAATGCGTCCCGACCTTCGCACCATCTACAACGAGTTCTTGCACGTTGCGACCGATGCAGTAACGCGCGGCGACAAGCAGGCTGCAATGTTCTGCCTCAAGCAGGCGATGCGCTGCGCTAACACTGTCCACGATGACAAGACCTATCGGCGCAAGGTCATGACCGCAATGAACTACGTTCGCAGCCTGTGAGGTCGAGCATGTCCCGCGCTGCTACTTGCTACTTCACCATCTCTTACGGCCTGCAAGGCTGTTACATGCCTGATAGCCACTTCGGCCCATTCGCTGTGACGCGTCGCAAAGACCTCGTGAACGCCATGCGCGACGCTCTGGAGTTCTACGAAGCGCCTAAGAGCAGGCTGCGTGAGGTCTCATGGTCCAAGCTCTGGAGCACGGCCAAGCGTCACGGCACGTCGTCGGTTCACTTCTGCATCGCGACCGATGATCACAACATGGTCGAGTTTCACGGCCTAACCGAAGCTGAGTTCAACGAGCACAACAAGGAAGACTGACACATGACCGCTATCGACCTGTCCAAGGCCCTGCCCAATCCGTTCATTGGCGTTAACCTGCCTCCGAAGCCTGCGAAGCCCTCGAAGCCCTCGACCAAGGCAAAGCCACGTCAACGATAAACACAACTGCAATCACATTGCACCTATCGCCCGCAGCGCAAGCTTACGGGCTTTAGGGCGTTAGAGAGGCAATCAAGCCTCGTGAGGAGCTAGGACGATGGCGAAGACCGAAGCAATGGCAGCAATCGAGGCAATGGGCCTGCGAGTGTCGAGCAAGTTTATCCCGTGGTCGCAGTCGCGTAACAAAGGCGAAGCCCATCCTTCGCTCAATTGGGAAGTGACGCTGCACAAGGGCGAGCAAGCAATCGTCTCGACCCTCTACAGCGCAGGATGCGCGCATTGCCCATCGTACAGCCATGGTGACAAGCCCGAACGTCGCTGGATGATTGCCTACGAATGCGAGCACGGCTTTAGGGCCTTGGGCGTGCGTTGGGGCTCTCGACCGGAAGCCTATGGCGCGACCAATGCGAAGAACGCGATTGAGCCCAATGCAATCGACGTTGTGCATAGCCTCGTGATGGATGCGGACGTGCTCGACATGGGCGGCTTTGAGGATTGGGCGAGCAACTACGGATACGACACGGACAGCCGCAAGGCCGAACGCACCTATCAAGCCTGCCTCGCCATCGCTCTCAAGCTTCGCTTCGCCCTTGGTGATGCTGCGCTCAAGACCTTGCAGGAAGCTTTTCAAGACTACTGACACTAATCCGCCTGGACGAATATTGACACGAGGGAACACCATGCAATTCCGCCTTACCATCAACTGCGACAACTCAGCCTTTGACGAAACGCCAGAGCAGGAGCTTGCGCGCTGCCTTCGAGAGGTCGCGACACGCTTAGAGCGGGGCGAAGACTTCGGCCACTTCCGCAACATCAGCGACGCGAACGGAAACATAGTCGGGCAATGCGCCCTTAAGCCGCGCGATCGGTTCTAGCACGTCACCAATCAACACAACTGCAATCACATTGCACCTATCGCGGGCAGCTTCGGCTTACCCGCTTTAGGGCGTTAGAGGCATCCCGCCTCGTGAGGAGTTCACCACATGCCGCAATTCATCATGCCGCACGATAGCGTAGAGGGCGTTAGGCTCTTTAACGACCTCGACACGTTCACCCAAGCTTATGTTGAGTGCGTGTTCTTCACAGAGTGCCACGGCGACAATCCCGAACTCGAAGACGCGACTTTCGAAGACCTCGCAGCGGAGACGCTGGCGAGCATCGTTGAAGACTGCAAAGACTTCCAAGCCTGCTATGCGACGCTTCTAAGCCGCGCCTATGAGGTCGAGGGCTACGACGAGGAGCGGGCAGGGCATGACTACTGGCTGACACGCAACGGCCACGGCGCGGGCTTTTGGGATAGGGGCTTAGGCGAGGTCGGGCAGCGTCTCACATGCGCAGCAAAGGCTGATGGGTCGCGCGATGCCTACCGTGGCGATGATGGCAAGGTCTATCTGTCATGAGCGCTGCGATGTTCGAACTCTACTTGATCCATGGGCGCAACAATCCCGAACAGAGCATGGATAATTGGGGCTTTGATGGGCCTCGCCTGCAAGGCGTTACGGGCTTGCATCAGACCTATGGCAACGCCGCGCGTGTGGTGTTCGCTGATGATGCGGCGATGGAAGCGGCAAGGGCTCTCACAGGCTGGGACGTATGGGACGAATGCCAATTGGAGATGCGTTGGCATGACGACATGGTGGTGACGAACACCACGGACGGACCAAGCTACTACGGCGATTGGGGCATCTGGCTTAAGGAGCAGGGCAAGTGAAGGCGAACGGTAAGACGTGGCTCGACTACATCAACGAAGCCTCACGAGCAGGCTACAGGGTCGAGGAAAGCGAGGAACACGGCGGATGGGTCTACATCACGCCTAAGCGCCCTCGCAGGCCATCTGAGACCATGGCAGGCGGTTTCAAGACTTCGGAGCAGGCGTGGCGCGCGGCCGCAGGCGCTGCGTTCAACTCCGCAAAATCCCGGTGATGCAAACGCATCGCAGCATTGAACACAATAGGAGTTAATCGGTTATGGCATACAAACTGCTTGTTAAGGTCGGGATGAAGTGGCAGGAGATTGGTCTACAACACACCACCTTCGAGGATGCGCGCAACGAGGCGCGAACGGAGTGGCGAGGCTACCGTTATCTCGTGCTTCCGGCTTAGTGGCGTGCGTTCCTAACCAGTGATGCAATCAAAAGAGGCGAGGCGGCCTCTGGAGCGTGGAAATGAATACTTTGAACTTGCGACCGATCATCTACAAAACGCGGGATAGTGCCATCTTCCGTTCGGGCTGGTTGGCCCTCACAACTGGAAGCATCTTCACAGAGGCAGCGGAGGGCGGCGAGTTCGTGCTAGTCGCTGGCGCGCGGCCTGCCTTTAAGGTCGGGCATCGCGTGACGTTCCGCGCTGCCGTGGACCTGTACCCATCAGACTTCATCGAAGCAGGCGAGCGGGGCATCGTGTCCGGCATCGACCCTGCGAGCGGCACCGTTAGCATCCTCCTCGAAGGCATGCATGCGGGGCTTGGTGACAACACCTTGACCATCACGCCACACCATGACGACGCGACGCTTGCGGCTGTGGAACGCCTTAGAGTGTCGGCGTTTGGCAGGCCCACGCCCATCAACTGGCGGAGCAAGGGGCTCGCCCTCTCGACCCTCCTTATCACCCTGCCCATCACTGAGCTTTTGCGCCCTTGGATGCCGGGCGAGGCTGGTCCATCGTTCTTCATGATCTGCGCTGTAGCTTGGGCTTCGGTCGCGCTGGGGCAACGTTCGGCCTTGCTGCTCGCCTTGGTGACGCCATACGCCTACAACATCGTTTGCACGGTGCCGCACTGGCATCTGACACCTTGGCAACCCTATGAGTTCGTCCTGGCTGCGGCCTACATCGGCGTGGCCTTGACCTTCCCGGCTCTCGTGAGGGCGGGCAGGCGGTTCACTGTCACTGAGTCGGCCTGAGAAGTGTGCAGGAGGAGCGCAAATGCTCATACAACTTGGCGTGGCGGTCTTCATTTTGGCCGCCCTGACAGGCTCTAGAGAGGCAATTCTAGCCTCTCTGGCAGTTCTCCTAACGGTTCTTGTGATCTAATTGCAATTTCAACAATGTTGCGAGGCGTAAACATGCTAAATCAAGCAGCAGGATTAGAGAATAAGAGGGGACATAAGTTGGCAGGCTCTAACCCGCTCTCTGAGGAGGAGCGAAAGCAGCTAAGGAACCTATGCGAGGTCCTTAGCGAACTCATCGAACTGCGACCAAACATGCCGCTGCATCAAGTCATCGTCATGCTCACAGTGGCGCTCAACGAAGGGAAGTCTCTAAAGAAGTATTCCGAACTAACCGACTTCCCGCCCTCGACCATATCGCGGACGTTCCTCGACTGTGGTCCGAAGATGCGAAGTGGCGAGGCGGGCTTGGGACTGCTCGAAGCTCGCCCATCGGCGCACTCGCTGCGAGAACACGAGACGTTCCTGTCCGAAGAGGGCACGAAGCTGATGCATTCAATAGCAAAGAAGTTGAGCAAGCGATGAGCTACGCTGAGACGCGCAAGGGTAAGAAGACGGGCATTTGGATTGGCGAGCGCACGATTGACGGACGCAAGCGCCGTTGCCGTGCGACCACCAAGAAGGCGGCGGACGCTTGGGAAGCCTATGTGGACCGCTTCGGCTGCGAGCCTACGGACGGCACAGGCAGCGCCAACCCGCACACCTTGGGCGCTCTCAAGGTTCGTGCGAGGGCTGAGCGACCTGACTGGAAGGACAGCCGCGACCCGTCGCTCGACCAACGCCTTGAGGTCGTCATGGAGTTCTTTGGCGCGACCTCGACCCTCGAAGCTATCACAAATGATAAGCTCACTGAGTTTGTGCGGGCTCTGGAGGCGCGGGGAGGGCGCTACGGCGGCTCCCTGAGCGGCAAGACCGTCAACCGCTACCTGTCAGTGGTGTCCGCCTTGCTCGACCATGGGCGCTTCCTTGGCTGGACAATGAACACACCTGCATTCCCATGGCAGAATGAAACGAAGGGACGCATGCTCTACTTCAAAGACTGGCAGGACGCGCCGATGCTGGCTGCGCTTGCGGAGCGTCCCCTTCAGGTCTGCTACGAGGTCTTCGCTGCGGCGGCCTTGCGGCCTACGGAGTTCTTCAGCCTCACTGAGCAGCAAGTGGACGTGCGGAACGATTGGGCGTGGCTGCGGCTGTGGAAGACGAAGAACGATGAGGCGCGCAGCATCCCCGTCGATATCGAGCTAGGCAAGGAACTGCTGATGCTGATCAAGACCGGCGCGCTGCCCTCACATGACGACTTCTACAAGGCCATCAAGGCGGCCTGCGCATCTCTCGGATACGACAAGGGCTTCAACGTCTACAGCATGCGCCACACGGGCTGCACGCGCGCTGCAAGGCGCAACGCGGGCGCAAAGGTCCAGAAGTTCGCAGGCCACAAGGACTACAGGACGACGCAGAACTATATCCACCTTGAGGACGAAGACATGGCGGACGTGGCCGCTACGATGAGGAGTTCCCGATAGTGCGCCTCAATCGCGTGGGTGGCTTCACCGTCGCCGCGATGATAACCATGCTGCTGTTCCTAATCGTGAGGGCAGCATGGCTTTGGGTTTCAGCAAGTCCGAGTTGGTTCTAGGGGCGGTCTTCGCGGTCGTGCTGGCTTATCACCACGTCTCGCCCCTAGTGATCGTTGCCTTCCTCGCCATGTGTGCTGCTGCGGCGAGGATAGGCGAGTACCTGATTAAGCGGTTTGGCTGATCAGCTTCATGATCTTCGGGCCGTAGTCCAGAGTCTCGATAGCCTTCACCAACTTCACGCGTTCGCCCTTCGAGTAATGCCCATAGGTCATGCTCTGGCGCTTGTGGCCCACGAGGAGCTTCACAGTGCTCTCAGCGACCTCCAACCCTTCCATGACCGCAATGAACGTGTTGCGGAACGCATGGTAGTCCTGTCCCTTCTCCTTCGCCCCGGCCTTGCTCTTATGGTAACGGAACATCTTGCCCACATACCACGAGCGCTTCTTGTCGGGGCCTCCGGGCTCCAGTCCAGCGATGAGGTATTCGCCCTGGCCCTTCAGGCGGCGCTCGATGAGCCCATTGAGGGCGCTGTGGAGCGGCACAGTGCGGACGCCTGCCTCCGTCTTGTCGTCCTCAATGGTCGCCCAATAGACGCCCTCGTGCTTCTTGATGGCATCCTTCTTCATCGCGCAGAAGACCTCCAGCCGCGCGCCGGTCATCAGTGCGAGGCGCACGAGGTCGGGAATGTCCTGCTTGTAGCGCTTGCCGTAGTCGATGCTGAGCAGCGAGACAATCAGGTCGTCCTCGTAGGCCCTGCGGTAGGGCTTCCCCTTGCCCTTCTTCGCGGCGAGGCCGTGCCCAAGCCACGGGTTGTCCGTCCACTCGAAGTAGCCGCGCGCCTTGTACCAGCGCCACAGGTTGGCGAGCGAGGAGCAGTGGCGTTGGATGGTGCGCTTCGTGAGGCCAGAGGAGGCGATGAGCTTGCTCACGTACTCGCCGGTCTTCTTGCGGTCGGTCTCCTCGACCGTCACGCCATCCTTCGCCCATTCGATGTAGCGCTCGACGGCGGCCTCGTGCTGGCACTTGGTCTGTTCGGTTCCCTCGACCTCGCCAAGCCAGAGCTTGTAGGTGTCCTTGATGAACGTGGCCTTGCCCAAGCTGGCGTCGCGGAACCGGATGCCTGCCTCGTTGCCGTGCTTCTCAGCGATGGCAAGGGCCTCCTCCATAATCGCCATGCGGGCCGCGTTGGCGTAGTGCGGGTTGTCGTCGCCCAAGGTGGTGCGGTTGACCATCGCCAGCGCCCGTGCCGCTGCAAGCGGGTCTGTGGCCGCCTCACGAGCCGTATCGAGCGCCTGCCTCCACTGGAGCAGGACAGGGAGCTTGCGCTTGTTGGCCTCTGCAAGGCTGTCCGTGTCGAGCGCCTTCACGAAGCGCCGCTCGCCCAAGACGGGCTGGAGCTTCTTCGGAATGTCGAGGACCGCCGAATAGGTGTTGCCGCGCTTCCAGAGGTACGAAGTGTCTGCTGCCATGTGCCTTCCCTACAATTCTCCCCTACAGAGTTAGGGGCTAAGTGCAGGAAACACAAGGTTTTCCGGGGTTTTCGTGTGGAAAGGTTAGGCTCCAGCTGCCCCGACCAGTCCCCGGCCTGAATCTCCTTCAACTTCCTGCAGATTTCGACCCGGTAGGCTCCGGTCCGTCATCGCTGGCGTCCGGCTCCGCCGGCAGGCTTCCCGCGACAACTTGTCCACCACGCAACCTCCGCGTCAGCTTCGCGTGCACAAATCCAGCGATGCAACGGGGGAGTGTGAGGACATGTTGAAAGCTCTTTACGGCGCGGCGATTTTCGCCCTGTCCGCAACGACGGCATCTGCGGCTGATCTTGCGTTGCAGGCGCCACCAACTGCGCGAGTCACCTTCAACTGGACCGGATGCTACATCGGCGGCCATATCGGCGGCGCCGCGAGCGAGGATCGCACGATCAACAGCGCTGGGGGGGCCGCTGATTTCGGATCCTCCGGCTTTGTCGGCGGCGGACAGGCCGGCTGTGACCATCAATTCGAATCCAACTGGGTCGTCGGCGCCGAGGGCCGGGCCGCATGGTCGAGCTTGTCGAGCCAGCACGGCAGCAGTGTCAGATTTCCCGCGCTCGGCAATCTCGCGGTGCCATCGCGGTTCGGCCTCAAGAACGACTTCTTGGGTTCGGTGACGGCACGGCTCGGCTACGCCTACGGCTTAAGCTGGCTGTTTTATGCGCGGGGCGGCGTCGCCTGGACTCACGAGAAGGTCGATGACGCCTATGTCAGCCCGACGGCCGGCTTTGCGGTCGATCCAAGCGCGTCCGTCATGCGGACCGGTTGGACGATGGGCGCCGGTGTGGAATGGGCGTTTGCGCCAAGCTGGTCGGCCAACGTCGAATACAATTACCACGACTTCGGCACGAAGGGCCCGATCCAGTTGATCAGTCCTGTCGAAGGCATCACGGTGGCGCACCTCAAGGATACCATCCATGCCGCGACGGTTGGCGTGAACTATCACTACTGATGCGATCGGGAGGCCGCTCCCGTTGCCGGGAGCCGGCCGCGTTCCGGAGTTCAGAACAGCAGCCAGTCGGCGAGACGCCAGGCAATCCAGGCGAGGGCGCAGATCCAGCCAAGCATGGCGATGGCGGCAAAGCCGAGGCCGCAGAGTGCGAACAATGAGTTTTTGGCTTCAGGCGCGCTCTCGAGTTTCTCGGTCGTATCAATCTGGCTCACAGCACCCCCTTGCCTTGCGGCCTGCTCTTGATTGGTCTCTGCTCGGTCGAAGAAATTCACCGGCCGCGCTCCAGCTCACACGGACGTGAGACGAGATGACTGGTCATCCGCAACGGGCGCGCCGTCTGGGACGCTCGCGGGTGCCAGGAGAGGGAAAAAGGGAGAGGGAATAATTGGTGGGAAAAAGCAGCAACGCGCGGGTGGCCTGTTTGGTTGCTGCGCCGGGTGCGGAAAATGACTGCCTCGTCGATTTTTTCACGCCCTCCGCGCGCCTGCTTCGCCCGACCGCCGCGTTGAAGGAGACGATCGGGCACGCAACCCCGTTGCGCCCGAGGACATCTTCAAGCGAGGCTTTCATGTCCATCAGTGCGATTGCATCAACCAGTGCGGCGGCGACGTCATCCGCATCGACAGCGGCGGCATCGTCGTCCGCGGCATCCTCGACGTCGGCGGCTTCGTCGACGGCGGCGGCGTCATCGACATCGGCGGCATCGGCCGCATCGTCTTCGCAGTCGGCGGGCGGAAGCGCGGGATCGGGAGGCGGCGGGTCGGCCAAGACCATCGTCAGCGAGGTCTCCATCACCATCGACGGCGTCACCACGACGACGATCACCTATTCCGACGGCACGACCGAGGTCGAGACGTCCGCGAGCTCGCAAGGTGGTCAAGGCAATCAGGCGGGGCAGACCTACAACGCGCAAGGCGCGCTCGGGACCGGTGGCCAGAGCGCATCCGGCAGCACGTCGAGTGCTGCCGCCGCCGTCTAACCGCACTGCACGCGGCGCAGAATTACCCGGGATTCATCGAACCTTTGGCTGTCGCCACAGACATAAGGGTGTTGGGGATTTCAGCGCCCAATGCCTAAACGGACGCCGCCAAGCGATGATATTCCGCTTGTGCGGCGTTGCGCTTTTTCAGGCAGGCGCAATCAGCTCGACGCGTGCCAACCGGGCGGAAACGGCACGAACGGCCAGACCATCTGATTGTCGTTGGCGGGCTTGGGCGGCTCCTGGACAGATGTCAGGAGCAGCGGGGCAGGCGGCGTCGAACGCACCGCCAGGCGCAGACATACACACTGCAAGTTCATTGCGATCGCCCCAGCCGAGTAAGTCATTCTTCAAAATCAATGTCGGTCAAAATCGCCACGCGTCCAAAACGGCGCGCTCGTTCTCAAATTGCGCATCTATTCTAGAAAAGCCGGCGCCGGGTTTCAACCTGTCTCGCCGGCCGTTCGCGGCGGGTAAGGTTGACCGGTTAGGTTAAGGGCGAGCGGTTGTTGCGGCCGCTTCCGCTGGCGTGGTCAAATCGGCCCTGGCCCGCGACGGCTGCCTGAAATCCGTGCTCACACAAGGTCACAGTTCGTTGCGGCGCGCGTATCAGTCGAGTTCTGCGTCATGTCTTTCGATCGCAACTTCAAAATCGTCGGTTCGCAAACGAGCTGGACCGAAATCTGGCACCTCTGGACAGTGATCGTGCCGCGGCGCTCGATCAACGGGCAGCTCGTTTACGGCAAGGTCTGGCGGCGCCACGACGGCCGCGACTGGATCTACAAGAAATTCACCGAGTTCGACGGCGAGGAGGCGGCTTAGCCGCCGCCTCTCTCAGCGGTCTACCTTCAGGCGGCCTTGCTCAGGCTGCCTCTCTCAGGCCGCCTCTCTCAGGCCGCTTTGGCCGCGGCGGCCGGCTTGGCCGGGGGCGGCTTCAGCGGCTTGTCCTGCTTCTTCGACCACGAGATGTAATAGGCCACTGTGGTCATGATCGCGATGCCGGCGATGCTGACGAAGAGCTGCGCGAACAGCGAGCCCGAGCTCATCGACAGCTCGAAATGGCCGACGAAGGACAGGAACACGCCGACGCAGAACACCGCGAGCGATTGCTGGCCGCAGACGATCAGCGGATCGAACACCTTCCACTCCAGCCCCGGCCAGTCCTTCGGCACGAAGCGGATCACCAGCACCACGATCACCACGAAGTGGAGGAAGCGGTAGGGCGCAAGGTTGGTCTTGTCGTTCGGATTGAAGGCCGAGAACAGCCATTCCGGGAACATGCCGCCGAAGGTGGGGAAACGACCGGCCATGGTCATGACGAGCGCGAACAGCATGTACCCGAGGCAGAGCCACAGCGTAATCGGCGAGTTGATCAGCGTCATCGAACGACGGGCGCCGCCCATGGCGCACCAGGCGCCGAACACGAACAGCACCTGCCAGGCGTAGGGGTTGAAGTACCACTGGCCAGCCGGATAGGCGGTCAGGTTGAGGCCGAAATGGCGCGCGGCGAGCCACAGCACGATCGACAGCGCCATGGTCAGGTCGGGCTTGCGCAGCATGAACCACAGCACCGGCGGGAACAGGCCCATCAGCACGATATAGAGCGGCAGCACGTCGAGATTGAGCGGCTTGAAGCGCAGGAACAGGCCCTGGCGAAGCGTCTCGGTGGCGTTGTCGACGAGGCCGGCAACGTTGAACTCGTTGATCATCTCGGAATCGCCGAAGCGCAGCGCCAGATAGCTGATCGAGGCGATGTAGATCACGAAAAGGATGATGTGGGCGACGTAGAGCTGCCAGACCCGCTTGGTCAGCCGGGTGGCGCCGACGATGAAGCCGCGTTCCAGCATCATCCGCGCATAGACGAATGAGGCGGTGTAGCCGGAGATGAAGACGAACAGGTCGGCCGCGTCGGAAAAGCCGTAATTGCGCGTGGTGATCCAGTTCACCACGTTGTCGGGGATGTGGTCGAGGAAGATCGCCCAGTTGGCGACGCCGCGAAACAGGTCGAGCCGGAGGTCGCGGCCCTTTTCGGGCAGCGTGGCGTTGATGTTCAGGAAGGCCATGCGACGGGAGCTTTCGGAGGGGACGGATACGCTGATGTCGGCGAGGCAGTAGCCCCGGACGGGACCCCGGGGCGGGAGGCGGGTACGCAATTGTCACGGTGCAGCATAATGACTATACCGTCGCAGAGGCTACCGGAGGGCCGGAATCACCAATCAGTTCCCGATCGGTGTCTCTATACTATCCCTGAGGTTTGCAACAACTGCCACCCTGACGCATCGAAATTGAACGATAAAGACGCAAAACGAGGCCCGGACCACCCATGACCGCACGCATTTTCAAGCCCGCCAAGAACGCGATGCAATCCGGCCGGTCCAAGACGAAGGAATGGCAGCTGGACTACGAGCCGGAGCAGCCGCGGTCGGTGGAGCCGCTGATGGGCTGGACCTCGTCGGGCGACATGAAGCAGCAGATCACCCTTCGCTTCGACAGCAAGGACGAGGCGGTCGCCTATTGCGAGCGCAAGGGCATCGCCTACCAGGTCATCGAGCCCCAGGAATCGATCCGCCGCCCGGTCGCCTATGCCGACAATTTCTCGTTCCGCCGCGGCGAGCCCTGGACGCACTAACCGCCCGCATCCACGCGCGCCGAATTCATCATGCCCGGGCCTGTCCCGGGCATCCACGTTTTTGGGCGTCTGAAAGTCCGTGGATGGCCGGGACATAGGCGAGCGGAAGCGACGCCGTCCTTCGGACGGCTATGCCCGGCCATGACGGCGGACAGACGTATTCTGCTCGCGCGCGGGCGCGCCATGTGCAGCTCCAGCCCCTTGGCACCCCTTCCGCCCCGTGCTTCGCTGCCTCGCGTGACGGGACCATGACGAGGGCAGGGGATGGCGGGGCGTGACCAGCTCGACGGCGTCGATCTGAAGATACTTGCCGAGCTCCAAGAGGACGGGCGGGTTCGCAACAACGAGCTGGCGCTGCGCGTCGGCGTGTCCGCGCCGAACTGCCTGCGGCGGCTGAAATCGCTGTTCAGCCGCGGCGTGATCCGGGCGGTCCGCGCCGTCATCGACGAGCGGCGGCTCGGCTATGAGGTGGTGTCGTTCGTTTCGATCCAGCTCGGCAGCCAGGCCCAGCCGGTGCTGGAGGCGTTCGAGAGCTCGATCGCCGTAATCCCGCGCATCCAGCAGTGCTGGCGCATCTCGGGCGACACCGACTATCTCCTCAAATGCGTGGCTCCGAGCGTCGAGAGCATGCGCCAGCAGCTATTGCATTTCGCGGCCATGCCGAACGTCAAGAACGTCCGCAGCTTCCCCGTGCTCGGCGTTGCCAAGGACGTGCCGCTGCCGTTGCAGGAGGTGGCGGCGCTGCCGGCGGGCTAGCCGGGCCGCGCCGTGCGAATCGGGATTTCACAAAAGCCGAATTATACTGCTTAGTAACTCACCTAATTTTGACATGTGATTTGGGAAGTCCTGCAATGCGCCGAACCGTGATTGTCGGTTCCTGACGGCGGCCTACATCCGAGGTGTGAACCTCGCGCCTGCGTCGCATGCGGAGGACTCTTTTGTGGGACCCTGAGCCAGGAAAAAGACAACATGACCTCGATTTCGAAGACGTTCGTCGCCTCCGCTGCGACGCTGTTCGCCTCTGCGTTTCTGATGATGACCGCGCCGGCCGCGCAGGCCGAGGATTACTGCATCACCAACGGCGCCCAGGCCGCGCATGGCTGCGGCTATCCGACCATGGAAGCCTGCCGTCAGGCGGCCGGCGGCATCGGCGGCTCGTGCTCGCAGGCCGGTGGCGCGAAGACCAGCAACGACGCGCTTGCGTTCCAGCCGAAGCAGACGAAGCAGCCCAAGGTTCGCTCGGGCGCGCAGAACTAAACGTCTTAACTGATACCTCATCCGGGACATTGCGGCCTCCGAGAGCGATCTCGGGGGCCGTCAATTTATGGCGGGCAGGCGCGTGCGCGCCTTACCTGTAGCGGCCGCGAAACTCGCGTGGAGAGGCGCCGGTCCAGCTGCGGAAGGCGCGCGAGAAGCTTTTCTCGTTGCGGAATCCGGCGATCTCCGCGATGCGCTTGATCGGCGTGCGGCCGCGCATCAGCTCCTGCTTTGCCAGCTCGAACTTTGCCTCTTCCTTGAGATCGCGCAGCGAGGTGGCCTCCTCGCGCAGGCGGCGATGCATGGTGCGGGTGGACAGCGCGAGCTCGCTTGCGACGTCCTCGGCGCCGAGCACCCGCCCGCGCGCATTGCGCAGCACGCGACGGACGCGCTCGACCAGCAGGCGGTCGCGCCGATAGGGCAGCACGGTCAGCCTGAGCGCACCCTTGAGCATGTTGTCGAGATCGGCGGCGCTGCGCGTCAGCGGCAGCGAGAGATAGTGCTTGTCAAACACGATGGCCGCCCGGGCCGCATCGAAGCGGATGGTCCGTGAGAAGATGGTCGGATAGACCGAGACGTGGCCGGGCTCCGGGAAAGGAAATTCGGCGGCGCGCAGCGCGATCCTGGAATCCACCGCCCAGCAGGAGAAGCCGAGCACGTAGCGGAGCAGGGTGACGAGGCAGAACTCGCGGAAGGCGCCGAGGTCGCGCAGCTCGCGAATGGTCACCGTTGCGGTCTCCTCGCCGACGGCGAGGTCGAGCAGCACGTCCTCGGTGAGCAGGCGGTGATGTCGGCACCAGCGCTTCAGCGCCACCTCCAGCGTCGGTGCCGTGATCGAGGCGCGGCACAGCATGCCATAGGTGCCCCATGGCAGCCGGCGCGAGAACCAGCCCAGCGCCTCGTCGTCGAGCTCGCGCATGGCATGGCCGGCGAGGGCCTCGAACTGGGCCGCGGTGACCCGTCCGTCCGGGGAATTGACGAGGTCCGGCGCCACCTGGCCCCGGCTGAGGGCCTCGGCCGGATCGCGGCCGTAGCGCGCATAGGCGGCCACCACGCCGCGGACGAAGGCGGCGGGGGTGACGGCGCGGCGCGGAACTGCGGTTGCGACCTGAAAAGGCATCCGAAAATCCTCGCCAAGTTTGGCGGAAAATGCAACCTTTTCGACCGCAAGAGGGCCGGCTCCCCGCTAGGTTCGGTCTCAAATTACGGAGGAATCGCCTTGAACATCCCGAGCATCGATTTCGATCTGGGCGAAGACATCGGCATGCTGCGCGACACGCTCCGCGCCTTCGTGGAGGCGGAGATCACCCCGCGCGCGGCCGAGATCGAGAAAGCCAATCTGTTCCCGGCAGACCTGTGGAAGCGCTTCGGCGACCTCGGCCTGCTCGGCATGACCGCGCCGGAGCAATATGGCGGCTCCAGCATGGGCTATCTCGCCCATGTCGTCGCCATGGAGGAGATCTCGCGCGGCTCGGCGGCCGTGGGGCTGTCCTACGGCGCCCATTCCAACCTCTGCGTCAACCAGATCCGCCGCAACGGCAACGACGCCCAGCGCCAGCGCTATCTCCCCAAGCTGATCTCCGGCGAGTATGTCGGCGCGCTCGCGATGTCCGAGCCCGGCGCCGGCTCCGACGTGGTCTCGATGAAGCTGCGCGCCGACAAGCGCGGCGACCGCTACGTGCTCAACGGCTCGAAGATGTGGATCACCAATGGCGGCGATGCCGACGTGCTGGTTGTCTACGCCAAGACCGATCCGGAGGCCGGCCCGCGCGGCATGACCGCCTTCCTGATCGAGAAGGGTTTCAAGGGCTTCACCCACGGCCAGCATCTCGACAAGCTCGGCATGCGCGGCTCCAACACCTATCCGCTGTTCTTCGACGAGTGCGAGGTGCCCGAGGAGAACGTGATGGGCAAGGTGGGCGAGGGCGTGAAGGTGCTGATGTCCGGCCTCGACTACGAGCGCGCGGTGCTCTCGGGCGGCCCGCTCGGCATCATGGCGGCCTGCATGGACGCTGTCGTGCCCTACATGCACGAGCGCAAGCAGTTCGGCCAGCCGATCGGCGATTTCCAGCTGATGCAGGGCAAGCTCGCCGACATGTATGCGACCTGGCAGGCCACGCGGGCCTATGTCTATGCGGTCGGACGCGCCTGCGACCGCGCCGATCATGCCCGCAGCTTGCGCAAGGACGCCGCCGCCGCGATCCTCTATTCCGCGGAGAAGGCGACCTGGATGGCCGGCGAGGCGATCCAGGCGCTGGGCGGCGTCGGTTACACCTCCGAATTCCCCGTCGGGCGCTTGTGGCGCGACGCAAAGCTCTACGAGATCGGTGCCGGCACATCCGAGGTGCGGCGCATGCTGATCGGCCGCGAGCTGATGGCGGAGACCGCCTAAGCTCCTCCCAATTGGAATTGCCGCGGAACTGGTCCAACCTGTCCGCGGCCTCTCAGACCTCACCAGCCACCCGGGACCTGCATGCCGCTCCATTCCAGCATCGATCCGTCCTCATCAGATTTTGCACGCAACGCCGAGGCCATGCGCGGCCTGGTCGCGGATTTGCGCGAAAAGCTCGCCCAGGTCGCCGGCGGCGGCGGCGAGGCCTCGCGCAATCGCCACACCTCACGCGGCAAGATGCTGGCGCGCGAGCGCGTCGACCTCCTGGTCGATCCCGGCACCTCGTTCCTCGAGCTGTCGCCGCTGGCGGCCTACGGCCTCTATGGCGGCGACGTGCATTCCGCGAGCGTGGTCACCGGCGTCGGGCGCATCTCGGGCCGCGAATGCGTCATCGTCGCAAATGACGCCACCATCAAGGGCGGCACCTACTACCCGATGACCGTGAAGAAGCATCTGCGCGCGCAGGACATTGCGCGGCAGAACAATCTGCCCTGCGTCTACATGGTCGATTCCGGCGGCGCCTTCCTGCCGTTGCAGGACGAGATCTTTCCGGACGAGCGGCATTTCGGCCGCATCTTCTACAATCAGGCGCAGATGTCCTCACAGGGCATTCCGCAGATCGCGATCGTGATGGGCTCCTGCACCGCCGGCGGCGCCTATGTGCCCGCGATGTCGGACGAGAGCATCATCGTGCGCAATCAAGGCACGATCTTCCTCGGCGGCCCGCCGCTGGTGAAGGCGGCGACCGGAGAAGTCGTGAGCGCGGAAGAGCTCGGCGGCGCCGATGTGCATTCGCGGCAGTCGGGCGTGACCGATCACTACGCCCAGAACGATGCCCATGCGATCGGCATCGCCCGCCGCATCGTCGGCACGCTGAAGCCGTCGGTGCGGCCGAACCTCAACATGCATCCCCCGCGTGATCCGCTGTTTGCGGCGGAGGAGATCTACGGCGTGGTCCCCGTGGACGGCCGCAAGCCGTTCGATGTCCGCGACATCATCGCCCGCGTCGTCGACGGCTCGGAATTCGACGAGTTCAAGAAACTCTACGGCACGACGCTGGTGTGCGGCTTCGCCCACATTTGGGGCTATCCGGTCGGCATCATCGCCAACAACGGCATTCTCTTCAGCGAAAGCTCGCTGAAGGGCGCGCATTTCATCGAGCTGTGCTGCCAGCGCGGCATCCCCCTGGTGTTCCTGCAGAACATCACCGGCTTCATGGTCGGAAAGAAATACGAGGCCGGTGGCATCGCGCGCGACGGCGCCAAGCTGGTGACGGCGGTTGCGACCGCCTCGGTGCCGAAATTCACCGTCGTGATCGGCGGCTCCTACGGCGCCGGCAATTACGGCATGTGCGGCCGTGCCTACTCGCCGCGGTTCCTCTGGATGTGGCCGAACGCGCGCATCTCGGTGATGGGCGGCGAGCAGGCCTCGATGGTGCTGAGCCAGGTCAGGCGCGACAATATCGAGGCCAAGGGCGATAGCTGGTCGAAGGAAGCGGAAGACAAATTCCGCGAGCCGATCCGCGCGCAATATGAGAGCCAGGGCCATCCCTATTACGCGACCGCGCGCCTATGGGACGACGGCGTGATCGACCCGGCCGACACCCGCCTCGTGCTCGGCCTCGGCCTCTCGGCGGCGGCGAATGCGCCGATCGAGCCCACCAAGTTCGGCCTGTTCAGGATGTGATGCGATGGACCGCTCAAAGCTCTACCGCCGTTTTCGCACGCTCCTGATCGCCAACCGCGGCGAGATCGCCTGCCGCGTCATCCGCACCGCGCGGGCCATGGGCTTGCGTACGGTCGCGGTCTATTCCGAGGCCGATCGCGACGCGATGCATGTCGCGCTCGCGGATGAGGCCGTGCTGCTCGGGCCGGCAAGAGCCCGCGACAGCTATCTCAATGTCGAACGGCTGATCGAGGCCGCGCGCAAGACCGGAGCCGAGGCCGTGCATCCCGGCTACGGCTTCCTGTCGGAGAACGCCGAATTCGCCCAGGCCTGCTACGATGCCGGGCTCGTCTTCGTCGGCCCGACCGCCGAGATGATGACCGCCATGGGCTCGAAATCCGGCTCCAAGGCGCTGATGGAGAAGGCCGGCGTGCCGCTGGTGCCGGGCTATCACGGCGACGCCCAGGACGATGCGACGCTGGCGAAGGCGGCCGAGAAGGTCGGCTTCCCCGTTCTCGTCAAGGCCTCCGCCGGCGGCGGCGGCCGCGGCATGCGCATCGTGCGCTCGGCCGCCGAGCTTGGCCCCGCGATCGTCAGTGCCAAGCGCGAGGCCAAGGCCGCGTTCGGCGACGACCGCATGCTAATCGAAAAATACGTCGACAATCCCCGGCATATCGAGGTGCAGATCATCGGCGACAGCCAGGGCAATCTGCTCTCGCTGTTCGAGCGCGAATGCACGCTGCAGCGCCGGCACCAGAAGGTGATCGAGGAGGCGCCGTCGCCGACGCTCAACGCTGCCCAGCGCGAGACGGTCTGCGCCGCCGCGCGAAAGGCGGCGGGGGCAGTGAACTATGTCGGCGCCGGCACCATCGAGTTCGTCTCCGACGGCAAGGACGTGTTCTTCATCGAGATGAACACGCGCCTCCAGGTCGAGCATCCCGTGACCGAGCTGATCACCGGCATCGACCTCGTCGAATGGCAGCTCCGCGTCGCCTTCGGCGAGGCGCTGCCCCTGAAGCAGGACGAGATCAAGCTCAACGGCCACGCGGTCGAGGCGCGCGTCTACGCGGAGAACCCGACCAAGAACTTCATGCCGTCGGTCGGGAAGATCTCGACCTGGCGGCTGCCGGCCGAGACCGGCGGCTTGCGCGTCGACGCCGGCTACCGCGAAGGCGACAGCGTCTCGCCGTACTATGATGCGATGCTGGCAAAAATGATCGCGTGGGCGCCGACGCGCGATGTCGCGATCGACCGGCTGAACCGCGGGCTGGAAGAGTCCGACGTTCGCGGCATCGTCACCAACATCCCGTTCCTCTCCGCGCTGATCACGCACCCGAAGGTGCGGACCAACGCGATCGACACCGGCTTCATCGAGCGCGAGCTGACGGTCCTGACCTCGGCTTCCCCCGCGCCCGGCGAGCTGGAGCTCTGCGCCGCGGTGGCTGCGATCGTCAACGAGGAGCGGCAGGCTGCGCAAGGGCAAGTGAATTCACCGTGGCAAACCTTTGGCTGGCAGCCGGTGGGCCGGCGTCAGCGCAATTTTTCCTTCCGCGTCGGACATGGGCCCGAGCAGAAGATCTCCCTGAACTACGGCAGCGGGCCGTCGACGCTGGTGATTGGCGAGCGCGAGCTGGCGTTCACGATCGCGGCGAAGGATGGCGGGTTCGACCTGACGCTCGACGGCGTCAAATCGTCCGTCGCGGCCGTGATCGCCGGCCATGAGCTGTATTTGCGCACGCGCAACGGCCGCTTCGACCTGCACTGGGTGGATCAGTTCGGCGGCGAGACCGAGGAGCAGACCGGCGAGGACAAGATCGCCGCACCGCTGCCGGGCACCGTCGTCGCCGTGCTGGCGGAGGAAGGGGCCAAGCTCGACAAGGGCGCGCCGATCCTCACTCTGGAAGTGATGAAGATGGAGCAGACGCTGCGTGCGCCCTATGCCGGCGTGCTGAAGTCGATCAAGTGCAAGGTCGGCGACATCGTCCAGGAAGGCATCGAGCTCGCCGTGGTCGAACCATCGGGAGAATGAGATGAGCGATCCCGTCCGCATCATCGAGATGGGGCCGCGCGACGGCCTCCAGAACGAGAAGACGCCCGTCAGCGTCGAGGCCCGGATCGCCTTCATCGAGGCGCTGGTGGCGGCCGGCCTCGACACGGTCGAGGTCGGCGCCTTCGTCTCACCCAAGGCGATCCCGCAAATGGCAAGCTCGGATGCCGTGCTGCGGGGCGTCGCCCATGTGAAAGGCGCCGAATTTCACGTGCTGGTGCCCAACGAGAAGGGTTATGACGCCGCGCGCGCCGCCGGCGCGAAGGTCGTTTCCGTGTTCGCAGCGGCCTCGGAGGGCTTTTCGCGCGCCAACATCAACTGCACGGTCGCGGAGTCCATCGAACGCTTCAAGCCGGTGCTGGCGCGCGCCAAGGCCGATGGCGTGCCGGTCCGCGGCTATATCTCCTGCGTGCTCGGCTGTCCCTTCGACGGTGAGATCAAGCCGAAGGCGGTTGCGGACCTCGCCAACACGCTGTGGGATCTCGGCTGCTACGAGATCTCGCTAGGCGACACCATCGGTGTCGGCACGCCCAGCAAAGCCAAGGACATGCTGCGCGCGGTTGCCGCCAACATCCCGCCGGCAAAGCTTGCGATGCATTTCCACGACACTTACGGGCAGGCGCTCGCCAATCTCTATGCCGGCCTGGAGGAAGGCGTCCGCGTCATCGACGCCGCCGCCGGCGGGCTCGGCGGCTGTCCCTACGCGCCGGGCGCGACCGGCAATGTCGCGACCGAGGACGTCGCCTACATGCTCGAGGGCATGGGCGTCAGGACCGGCGTGGACATGGAGAAGCTGCTGGCGGCAACGAACGCGATGGGAACCGTGCTGGGCAAGCCGCCGGTGAGCCGCGTGGCGTCCGCGCTGAACGCGAAGAAGAAGCGGGCGGCGACGTAGTTCTCCGTCATTGCGAGCGCAGCGAAGCAATCCAGAGTCTTTCCACGGAGACAGTCTGGATTGCTTCGTCGCTGCGCTCCTCGCAATGACGATGGAAACAGCCCCCGTAGGGTGGGCAAAGGCGCAACGCGCCGTGCCCACCATCGTTCGCAATCACCGCCAGGTGGTGGGCACGCTGCGCTTTGCCCACCCTGCAAGACCTTAGCTCAAGCGGCCTTCAGGCCGACATCGGGCAGGCGCGGCCGGTTCTTCAGCGCCTTGGCCATCATGGCCTCGACCTCGGCCTTTTCCTGCGGCAGCAAAGCGAGGCGGGGCGGGCGGGTCAGCGCGGTGCCGCGGCCCATGATGTGCTCGCACAGCTTGATGCACTGGACGAGGTCCGGGCGCGCATCGAGATGCAGCAGCGGCATGAACCATTCGTAGAGCGGCATCGCCTCGGCGAAGCGGCCGGCCCTGGCGAGGCGGAACAGCGTCTCTCCTTCGCGCGGGAAGGCATTCGACATGCCCGAAACCCAGCCCACTGCGCCCATGGCGACGCTCTCGACGATGACGTCGTCGAGGCCGGCGAACAGCACGAAGCGGTCGCCGACCATGTTGCGGGTGTCGATGAAGCGGCGCGTGTCGCCCGAAGAGTCCTTGAAGCAGACCACGGTTTCGACGTCGGCGAGCGAGGCCAGGATATCGGGGGTGACGTCGTTCTTGTAGATCGGCGGGTTGTTGTAGAGCATCACCGGCAGGTCGGTCGCGCTGGCGACGGCGCGGAAATGCGCGGCGGTCTCGTGCGGCTTGGACGAATAGACCAGGGCCGGCATCACCATCACGCCGTCGATGCCGACGCGCGCGGCTTCCTTGGCCGTCTCGACCGCGAACGCCGTGGTGAATTCGGCGATGCCGCACAGCACCGGCACGCGGCCGGCCGCGACGGACTTGGCCGTCTCCATGATCGCGACCTTCTCCTTGCGCTCCAGCGAGGTGTTCTCGCCGACCGAGCCGCAGACGATCAGGCCGGAGACGCCGTCGCGGATCAGACCGTCCATCACCTTCGCGGTCGCGTCGATGTCGAGCGAGAGATCGTCGTGGAATTGGGTGGTGACGGCCGGGAAGACACCTTCCCAGGAAACGCGGCGGCTCATTGTTTTTCTCCAGATGAAAAGGCCGGCGGGGGGCTGGCGCCGCCGGCAGTTGTGAAGCGGATGGCGGGCAGGATCAGAGCGTTGCGCCGACCTTGCGCAGTTCGGCGAGAACGGGGGCCTTGGGCAGCCAGATCTTGTCGAACTCGGCGATGACGGCTTCGGTGTCGCCGGCCGGGACCTGGCGGATCGGGATCGGCGCGTTCTTGAAATTCTCGATCAGTGCCGGCTCGTTGCCGGCGAGTTCGTCGATCTGCGCGTCCAGCGTCGTCTTGATCGTCTTGGTGATCAGCTCGCGGTCAGCCGCGGGGAGCGACTGCCAGACGCGGCCGGAGACGACCGCCGCCATCGGCATGAAGACGGCGTTCATCTGCAGGATCACCTTCGACACCTTGTCGAAGCGCTGGTTCCAGGAGAATTCGAGATCGGCCTCGAGACCGTCGACCTGGCCGTTGGCCATGGCGTCGAACACCTGCGGCGTCGGGATCGGCGTCGGCGCAGCGCCGAGCGAGGAATAGAAGTCGCGATAGACCGGCGTCGGGTTGATGCGCAGCTTCATGCCCTTGATGTCGGCGAGCGAATTCAGGTCCTTCGACGAGAACACCGCGCGCATGCCGGTGATGCCCCAGCCGAGCCCGATCGTGCCGGTCTCCTGCGGCAGCACATCGAACAGCTTCACCGCCGCCGGGTGGCGCACGAATTTCGCCACCGCCGGGGTCGAGCGAACAATGTAGGGCGCGTTGATCGCGGCGATATGCGGCACGCGCGATCCGAGCTCGGCGGCCTGGATGAAGCCCATGTCGAGCGCGCCGGACTGCAATTGCTGCATCATCGCAGGCTCGTTGCCGAGCTGGCCGGAGTGGAACACGGTCAGGGTCAGGCGGCCGTTGGTTGCGGCCTTGAGCTCGTCGCCGAATTTGAGCGCGGCCTTGTTCCAGGAATGGCCGTTGGGCGTGATCAGGCCGAGGCGGAATTCCTTGGCCTGGGCGAGCGCCAGCGACGGCGCGAACACCGAAGCGGCGGCACTGGCGGCGAGAAAGCGGCGGCGTGAAAGCGGCATGGTCGGGCTTCCTTTTGAACGGGCCTATTTGATGAGGATCAGCGAGAGCGAGGGATAGAGCGAGAGCAGCACCAGGAGGACGCAGGAGATGACGAAGAACGGCAGCGTCACCATGAACATCTTGCCGGGCTTGGCGCCGGTGACGGCGGCCGCGACGAAGAAGCAGAGCCCGACCGGCGGCGACAAAAGGCCGAGCACGAGGTTGATCACCACCACGACGCCGAAGTGCCGGGGATCGATGTGGTAGACGTCGGTTGCGACGGGCAGCAGGATCGGCACGGTCATGATCAGGCCGGGAATGCCGTCGATGACGGTGCCGATGATCAGCAGGATGACGTTGCAGATCAGCATGAAGCTGACCGGGTCCTTGGCTGCGGACTGGATCCAGCCGGCGGTCTCCTGCGGCACCTTGCCGAAGATCAGGACCCAGGAGAACACGGCCGCGGCTGCGACGAGGAACAGCACGATGGCGGAATAGATGCCGCTGCGAAGCATCATCTGCGGCAGCTGCGAGAACTCGAATTCCTTGGTCCAGTATTTGCCGACCAGCGCCGCGGCGACCGCGCCGACGGCGGCGGATTCCGTCGCGTTGGCGAGGCCGCTCAGGATCGTGCCGACGATGACGATCGGGATCAGCAGCGTCGGCGAGGTCCGCAGGATCGTCATCAGGCGCTGGCGCGGCGTCTGATAGTCGGCGCGGGGATAGTTGTACATGTATCCCATCAGCGCGATGACGAGGCAGAACATTACGGTGAGGATGACGCCCGGCACGATGCCGGCGATCAGCATGTCGCTGACCGAAACCTGCGCCAGCACGCTGTAGACCACGAACATCACCGAGGGCGGGATGATCGGGCCAAGCATGCCGCCATAGGCGGTGAGGCCGGCCGCAAAGGTCTTGTCGTAGCCCTTCTTCTCCATCTCCGGGACCATGATCTGGGCCATGATCGCGACCTGCGCGGTCGCCGAGCCCAGGATCGAGGAGATGAACATGTTGGCGAGGATGTTGACGTAGGCGAGCCCGCCCTTGAGCGAGCCGACGAAGGCCATCGCCATGTCGACGATGCGCCGCGTGATGCCGCCGCCGTTCATGATCTCGCCGATCAGGATGAACAGCGGGATAGCGATCAGGCCGTAGCTGTCGACGCCGCCGAACAGCTGCAGCGGATAGGACTGGAACAGCACGGGATTGCCTGATGCCGCGATGTAGACGAGGCCGGCAAGGCACAGGCAGAGCCCGATCGGCACGCCGACCAGCATGATCGCGACGAAGGCGGCTGAGGTGATCATCAGTTGACCCCGTCGAGCTCGGAGAGCTCGAAGCCTTTCGGCGGGGTGCGCGGCACCAGCCCGAGATCTTCCAGGAGGTTGGCGAGGCCGTGCACGGTCATCGACACCGCGAAGATCGGCAGCGTCAGATAGAGCACCCAGGTCGGCCAGTTCAGCGTCTGCGTACGCTCGGTGTAGAGGAAGTTGAAGGTCTCGGCCGCGAGCTTGCGCCCGTCGAAGCCGGCACGCGCGAGCCCGACCGGATCCATCCAGAGCACGCAGGTGATGGTCAGGGCGACGCCGAACACCACGACGAGGCCGGTCGAGATCACCTTTGCAAGTTTCTGGTGCTGCGGAGAAAGACGCTCCGTCAGCATGGTGACCGCGAAGTCGAGCCGCAGCCGTGTCATCGCGGACGCGCCGATGAAGGTGAGCCAGACCACACAATAAACGGCGGATTCGTCGATCCAGTAGATCGGGAAACGCGCATAGCGGGTGACGACGTTCACCAGGATCAGGCCGGTGAGCAGGTACATCAGGCCCATCAGCGCCAGACGCTCGAAGGCGAGCAGGGCACCCGACATCCGGACGACCGTACGTCGGAGGCTGAGCGCGCGCGTGGCCGGCATCGTCTGCTCGATCATGAAGAAAGCCCCAACCCCCGAAGATTTGTCGTGCGATTGCCAAATGTATAATTTATACATTTGGGGTGTCAAACGGAGATTGCGGTCAATCCGGAGGCAGGGCGCGCTTTTGCTGGGCACGGGCTTTTGCCCGGCTCCGCACTTTTGTCGCGCGCCGCAACATGCAAGACAGGGACCGCGTCGGCCGGACGAGTCGGGAAGGACAGCAGACGATCAGATGAAACAGCCTCTGAAACATCGCACCCTGTCGGCTGCGATCGTCGACCAGCTCCGGCAGGCGATCCTCGACGGCACCTATCCGGCCGGCTCGCAGCTCCGCCAGGATGCGCTCGGCGATGCCTATGGCGTCAGCCGCATCCCGGTGCGCGAGGCGCTGTTCCAGCTCGAGGCCGAAGGGCTGGTGCGCATCGTCCCGCAAAAAGGCGCCATCGTCTCCGAGCTGTCGCTGGACGAGATCAACGACGTGTTCGACCTGCGCTGTATCTTGGAGCCGCGCCTGCTGGCGCAGTCGGCGCCGCATTTCTCCGCCGAAGATTTCGAAGCACTCGACGACATCCACAGGCAATTCGAGAAGGCCATCAAGGCCAAGAATGTCAGCGACTGGGGCCAGCTCAACGCCGACTTCCATTTGGCGCTCTATATGCACGCCCCGCAGCCGCGCACGCGCGCGATCGTGCTGTCATTGCTCCAGACCAGCGACCGCTACACGCGCCTGCAGCTCTCCAACACCAAGGCGATGGGGACGGCCGAAAAGGAGCACGCCCATCTGATCGCGCTGTGTCGGGCGCAGAAGGTCGAGGAGGCCTGCCGCTTCCTGGAGCGGCACATCGAGGCCGTGCGCAAGGATCTGCTGCAGGTCGTGGCGATCGCGCCGAAAGGGCGGCGGAAGGAGAGACCGTAGCTCTCGTAGGGTGGGTTAGCCGAAGGCGTAACCCACCACTGTTCGTTTCCGGGGAAGCAGCCAGTAGGATGGGTAGAGCGCAGCGAAACCCATCAATTCCGTCCGCGCGGGGAGACGATGGGTTTCGCTGCGCTCTACCCATCCTACGGCACTTTTGGTTTGTCGCTATCTGCTCCCGTCCGGTCCCATCACGAGATCCGGCAGCCAGGTCGAGATTTCAGGCACGAAGCAGAGCAGCAGCACCGCGAACATCATCAGCAGCACGAAGGGCAGGGTGCCCCAGATCACCTCGCGCAGGGGAATATCCGGCGCGACGTTGCGGATGACGAAGATGTTGAGGCCGACGGGGGGATGGATCAGGCCCATCTCCATCACGATGGTCATGACCACGCCGAACCAGATGATGTCGAAATTGGCGGCGCGCAGCGGCGGCAGGATGATCGGGGCCGTCATCAGGATGATCGAGACCGGCGGCAGGAAGAAGCCGAGCACGACGACCATGACGAGGATCGCGAACAGCAGCTCCCAGCGCGGCAGGTGCATCGCGACGATGGATTCGGCGACAGATTGCGAGATGTGCAGATAGCTCATCACGTAGGAATAGAGCAGCGACATGCCGATGATCATCATCAGCATGGTCGATTCCCGGATCGTCGACTTCATGATCGGGGCGAGGTCGCTCGGGCGCCACACGCTGTAGATCGCAGCGATCAGCGCCAGGGCGAGCAGGCCGCCGAGACCGGCGGTCTCCGACGGCGTGGCGTAGCCGCCATAGAGCGCGATCATGACGCCGGTGAGCAGCAGCACGAAGGGGATCACGCGCGGCAGCACGCTGAAGCGCTCGGCCAGCGTGTACTCGTCGCGGGCGAGGATCGGCGCCTCCGGGCCGCCGTTCTTGTAGATCGCTTCCGCGGCCGCATATTCCCGGCGGAAGCGGTACACGGCGTAGAAGCCGAACAGCGAGACCAGCAGCAGGCCGGGCCCGATGCCGGCGAGGAACAGCCGTCCCAGCGACTTTTCCGCGGCGACCGCGAACAGGATCATGGTGATCGAAGGCGGCAGCAGGATGCCGAGCGTGCCGCCGGCGGCGATGATGCCGGCCGCAAAGCCGCCGGAATAGCCGCGCTTGCGCATCTCGGGGATGCCGGCCGAACCGATTGCCGAGCAGGTCGCGGGCGATGAGCCCGCCATCGCCGCAAACAGCGCGCAGGCGAAGACGTTGGCGACGCCGAGGCCGCCGGGCACGCGATGCAGCCAGGCGTGCAGCGCCGAGTAGAGATCCTGGCCGGCGCGTGACTTGCCGATCGCGGCGCCCTTCAGGATGAAGAGCGGGATCGACAGCAGCGTGATCGAGGCCATTTCCTCGTAGACGTTCTGCGTCACCGTATCGAGCGACGCAGTGGGCATGTAGATGCCCATGAACACGACCGCGACGGCACCCAGTGCAAACGCAATCGGCATGCCCGAGAACATGATGACGAGCGTCGCGATGCCATAGGCGAGGCCGATACCGAAAACGCTCATGGCCGCCTGGCTCCAGCGAAAGGCAGCGCAAGCTGCACGAGGATCTGGATGCAGAGCAGGCTCATGCCGAGTGCCATCAGCGAATAGGGGATGGCAAGCGGCGGCGACCACATCGAATTCGAGACCTGACCGTCGACATAGGCTTCATGGGCCAGCGTCCAGGACTTCCAGGTGAAGAAAGCGCAGAACAGGAACGTCGCGACATCGACCAGCCAGAGCCGGACCTTGTTGGCGAACGGCGAGAGCAGGCCGACGAATGCCTCGATGCCGATATGGCCGCGGTTCTGCTGCACATAGGCGGCTGTCATGAAGGTCGCGCCGACCAGCAGGAACACGGCGGCCTCGTCCTGCCAGTAATTGGCGGCCTTGAACAGCGCGCGGCTCAGCACGCTGTAGCTCAGGATGGCGCAGGCCGCGACGAGGGCGATCGCCGCGAACACGACGATGATGCTGTTGAGGACGGCGAGACCGCGATCGATCGCCGCCGCAGGGCCGGTCCCTGCGGCAACGCTCGCCTGGTCGTCACGATCCGGAAGCGGACCGTGGCTCATGCCGCAACGTCAGTGGCGAGCTTGAGCAGGTTGGCCGCGGTCGCGGTCTTGGCGCCGTAATCCTTCCACGCGGTGTCGCGGGCGATGTCACGCCACTTGCCGACGGTCGCGGCATCGAGCGCCGAGACCTTTGCGCCGGCCTTCTCGTAGACCTTGGCGACCTCGACGTCGTCGTCCTGCGCGCCCTTGCGGCCGAAGGCTTCGAGCTCGGCGCCGACCGAGAGCAGCACGTCCTGCTGGTTCTTCGGCAGCTTGTCGAAGATCGCCTTCGACATCATCAACGGCTCGAGCATGAACCAGTAGGAGGCGCCGGCGCCCGAGGTCAGCGACTTCGCGACTTCCTCGAGGCGGAACGAGATCAGGCTGGTGGAGGAGGTGATGCCGGCATCGCACGCGCCGGTCTGCATCGCCGCGTAGATTTCGTTGGAGGGCACCGACAGCACCGAGGCGCCGGCGGTCTGCAGCACCATGTCCATCTCGCGCGAGCCGCCGCGCACCTTCATGCCCTTGGCGTCTTCGGGGGCGACGATCGGCTTGGAGCGGCTGGCGACGCCGCCGGCCTGCCACACCCAGGTGAGCAGGATGATGCCCTTGTCGGCGAGGAAGTCGGAGAGCGCCTTGCCGACCGGCTCCTTCTTCCAGCGCATGCCCTGGTCGTAGGTGGTGACGAGGCCGGGCATCAGGCCGATATTGGTTTCCGGCAGCTCGCCGCCGGCATAGGGCATCGGATACAGCGAGATGTCGAGCGCGCCCTTGCGCATCGCGGAGAACTGCGCGTTGGTCTTGATCAGCGAGGAGTTCGGATAGATCTCGGCGGCGATGTCGCCGTTGCTGCGCTTGGCGACTTCAGCGGCGAACATGCGGCACAGCCGGTCGCGGAAGTCGCCCTTGTCGATGGTGCCGCCGGGGAATTGATGCGAGATCTTCAGCGTGGTGGCGGCATGCGCGGTACCGGTGCCGAAGCGCAGGATGGCGGGTGCGGCGACAGCGGTCGCGATCAGATGGCGGCGCGTAATCATGGTGTAATCCCCTTGGACGGTTCTTTGGACTGTTCTTGTTGGCGTGATTTGGGTCGGGTCTTGCCAGACCGGCGTTCGGGCCCATCCTAGCCGGTCTTTGAGGCGATGTTCTCTCATCTGATAGTTCGAGACCGAATGCCGCGGCAAGGGCCGGTCTTGCTGCGCTGCACACTTGCCGTCGACACTCCTCCGAATGGAGGCCGGATATCGCGAACGTGATTGCGGCGAATGCGCGGAGGCCCGGAGAAATTATCTGCGCGCCGTAACAAATCCGTCCGTCGATCCGTCGAGATCAGATAGCGGCGTCCGTCGCTGACAAACACATCTCGAAGGGAAGACGATCCATGACCATTCGTACCCGTATCGCGCTCGGCGTCTCGGCTGCCGTTGTCTCGCTCGGCCTCGCGCTGTCTCCGGCGGCTTTTGCCCAGGACAAGATGGGCAAGGACGACGGCATGATGAAGAAGGACACGATGTCCAAGGACGGCATGAAGAAGGACACCATGTCCAAGGACGACGGCATGAAGAAGGATCACATGTCGAAGGACGGGATGAAGAAAGACGACGGGATGATGAAGAAGAACTGATCTTGGCCGTCGTCCGCGCGCGCGGCAGCGATCACAGGCGCGCGCGGGCTCACGTCAAAAATTCTGGGGCGGCCACGTGGACCGCCCTGGAATATGCTTCAGCTCAAGTTCAATTGAACGTGACTTTGCGAAGGTGACTTCGCGAAGATGGCTTGGCGACCGCTACTTGCGCTTCGCCTTGCGGGCGGCGTAGCGGGCGTCGCGCTTGGCCTTCTGCTCGGCCTCGAGTTCGGCCTGCCTGGCAACCGCTTCTTCGGCTTCGCGGGCGATCCGCGCGGCTTCCGCGGCTGCGGCTTCTTCCGCGACGCGCTTCTGCTCGGCCTTTTCGGCTTCGCGCGCGGCCTTGGTCTCGGCGCGCTTGGCCGCGAGTGCCTCGCGCTCGGCGCGGCGTGCCGCCACCGCCGGATCGTCTTGGCCCGGCTGCGACTTGAATTTGTTCAAAAGATTTTTGCGTGCGTCCTGCGCCGCCTTTTGCCGGTCTGCGAAGCCGGGTTCCCTGAATCCACTCATGGACGAGCCTTGTCTTCCTCGCTTTCGATCCTACATCACTTCAATTGGTACGTCGGCTGGGCATAGCAGGCGCCACGCGACGCAGAAGCGTGTACATCGGCGCGCGTCGCGAAGCCACCCATAATCGCAGCCGATCAGGTAGACGAAAAATCGCGCCCCGACGATCTCTCGTAGCCCCGAAAAACTGCCGAATTGTGATGTCCCTCATAGTGGGCACCCGACGCCGCGCCTAGCGTCCGCCCCAAGACGAGACGGAGCTCGGGCATGACCATTTTCCGCCTAGGCCTCAAGGCGCTTGCGCTCACCTTCGTGGTGGCGGCGCTGGCGGGGGCCGCATTGCTGTTTGCCCGTCCGCAGCCGGTCGAGAACACCGTTTTGGGCGCCGGCTGGGAGTGCAGCCAGACGGCCTTCGTGCTCACGACCTGCGCACCGCGCGCCCAGCAGGCAATCCCGGCTGTCGAGACCTCACGCAAGGACGCGATCCGCCAGACCCGCGGTTGAGCCGGACCGGTAAACCCGGATGTGACGCCACGCCGCAGAGGTGCTAAAGCCGGCTCGCCCGCGCAATCAGGTCGCCATGCCCGAGTCCGAGTCCAAGACCGCTTCGAAGGCCGCTTCCAAGGCCACGTCCAAGCCCGATCCGGGCGAGAAGCCCAGAACCCCGCCGCGACCTCCAGCCGCTGATAATCGCCGCGGCGCCATCGCCGGGCTGATCATTGCCATTGTGATCCTCGGCGTCGGCTGGTGGCTCGCCCGGGATCTGACCTCGGCGAGCAAGATGCAGGACTGCCTGATGTCGGGGCGGACCAATTGCAACGTGATCGAGCCCGCACGCTAGGCGCTGCGTGATGCCGTCCGCGGCCTCGCCGGGCCGAAAAATTGCCGTGATCTTAACCATTTGTAACGGGACTTGGCCGATCAAGAAAGTCAGTTATGTCAGCCGGCATCAGCCCGGCGCTGGACGAATCGTCTATTGCGCGGGGACCACGGCAGAGAGAGTAGGGGTCAAGCACGCATGAGTGCGTCCAGCCGCATCAAGATCATCATTCCCATGGTTTCGGCCATGTCGTTGCTCGCGCTCTCGGCGCAGGCGCAGGCGCAGGCGCAGGAGGCGAGGCCGCCAAGGGACGCAGGCCCGCCGCCGGCCGGTCAGGGCGCCGGTGCGCCGCCGCAGGCCAATCAGAACATGCGCAAGGGTCCTCCGCCGCAGCAGGCGGCCCGGCCGGCGCCGCAGCCCGGTGGTCAGCCTCACGCTGGCGGCCCCGGTCCCGGCCCGCACCAGGCCGGCGGACCGCCGCCCGGCCGCAACTACGCGCGTGGCCCCGCGCCGGCGCGCGACTGGGGCGGACATGCCTATCGCGGCAACCTCGCCTGGGAGGGCGGGCGCTGGCGCCGCGAAGTCCATAACGGCCGTTCCGGCTGGTGGTGGGACGTTGGCGGCGTCTGGTACTATTATCCGCAGCGGATGGCCGGTCCGCCCGGCTACATTTCGGAGGAATATTACGACGACGTGCCGGTGGCCTATGCCCCGGCGCCGCCTCCGGTCGCCTATGAGCCGCCACCTCCGCCTCCGCCGGCCGATCCGGGCGCGAGCGCGCTGGGCGGGGCCATTGTCGGCGGTGTGCTCGGGGGCCTGATCTCGGGCAACGCGACGGGCGCGGCCGCAGGCGCCGTGATCGGCGGCGCGACCGGCGCCATCGCCGGCGCGACGGCCGCCTCGCGCCCCGGCTACTACGTGGCCCAGGGCAATTGCTACTACCGCTATCCGAACGGGCAGTACGTCCAGGCCGATCCGCGCGCCTGCTACTGAGCTTCCTGCGCAGGATGTGAATCGAAAAGGCGGGCGAAAGCCCGCCTCTTTTGTTTTTCGCACAGGCCGATTCCGCCGCGCGGATGCGAGCCGATCGCGCGTCAGGCCACGAGCCAGTTGAAGAAGGCCATCGCGCCCCAGACCAGGCCTGCGATCCAGGCCAGCATTACGATGCCGATGGTCGCAAGGCAGGCGAGGCCGAACAGATCGGGCCTCTGTCGCTGTGCCGGAATGCCGGCTTGAGCCGCTGCGTCCTGTCTCATGACGGGAAGACCTCCCACGCCGTCTTGCGCTTCCTGGAAGCGTTGAGACGATGTTTACCGCGACGCGCCGGACGTCCGCTGTGATGCAATTCACAGATGGGTCCGAAGGCCGACGAACCTTCGTTCACGTGCGTCGAGGACACTGCTGAAACCGCGAGTGAAGTTTCCTATCCGCCACAATCTGAGCGTGCCGAAATCCCTCGCGACAACGCCCGTTCTCCGCAATCATACGGACGAAATTGCCACGCACTTGTCCAGATCAGAGGGCTACAATCGGCCTCATGTGTAACAAGTACGACCCGCAGCACGAAGCTGAGGCCGCAATGAAGCGCGCCGCGGCGGCCGAAGGCCCTGACCGGCAACGGCTCATCGAGCTCGCCATCGCGTGGCACCAGCTTGCCCGCGAGCGTCGCGAGGATGAGCAGACGGATTAGCGCCTGCGGACACCGCGCGCCACATTGCGCCCCGCCGAAATCAGGAACATCCGTTCCGCGCCGACGTTGTGCGGATATGACCGACCTCCAGCTGCGCGCACAGTCGTTCGAGATTGCCTGGAAATATCTCGACCAGTCCGGCCTGCTCACGGGCGAGCACAGGGAATCGGCGCGCTTCATCCTGAACAGGATCGACCGCATGATGCTGCGCGGCGAGAAGCGCAGGCTGCTGCTGTCGAACGCCGCCATCGATGCCTACCGGGTGCGGCCGCTGGTCGTGATCGCGAACGCATGAACCGATAGCGTCGCGGCAATCTCATCTTAACACTTGCGCGCAGCCGATTTGCGCAGTCGCGATTCGTGCTTTGCGAACGAAGCGGAGTCGGATCGTGAACAAACAAGAGGCTCTGTAGAGCCTTTGGTTCTGATGGGCGGCTTGCGTCGTCGGATCGCGTCCGCATTCACCGACAGCTTGTCGGCATCGTCCTCGATCGCACTGAAGTTTGGACCTCCTGCTTGCGCCCGGCGTTGAACGACGAGACGTTTCGCCAAAGAGCCACATGGAGACCATCGAGGCCTATCTGCAGCGCAAGAACAGGGAGATCGGGCTGCTGAATGGCTGCCTGAGCAACCCTCGCCACGTACCGTGTCCACGTTCGGTGGACGAGGTGATCAAGACCAAATTCCAGCTGACGGCCGCGCTGCGCGCCGAACACGCGCTGCAGGACTGGAAGGCCACGGAGACATCCTGGTCGGCCACGGCTTCGCCGACCAGCGGTCCGTTCGCGTTCAGCTACGATTATCAGCGCGCGGATCTGAAGGTGGACGGTCCCTCGTTCTACGAGCATGAAACCGGCTGCTACAGCGAGACGATCTATACCGCTTCCGGCATGGCCGCGATTTCCGCGCTGCTGCTTGCGGCCACCCGGATCATCGTCGGCGCCGACATCCTGGTGCTGCCGGGCTCCTACGGCGAGACATTGGAGCTGATCGAGCGCTTCGTCCCGGAGCTGCGGCTCGTCACGTTGAGCTCGCCGTTTGCGAATGTCTCGGTTCGTGCCGATGCGCCGAAAATCCTCCTGCTGGATTCCTGCGTCTCCGCTGCCGCGTTCGAAGCAGCGCTGCACAGTGACGGTTCGGGTCTCGATCTCATGATTTTCGACACGACATGCTTTGCCGGCCGGTCGGGCCGCATCAGGCGCGTCCTGCGCTGGGCGAGGCGAAGCGGGATTCCGGTGGTGATGGTGCGAAGCCATACCAAGCTCGATTCGCTCGGCGTGGAGTACGGGCGCCTCGGCTCTGCGGTGTTCGTGGGTTGGGGCGGTGAGCGCGCCGAAGATTCGCTGGCTGGACGCCTCGCGGCAGAGTCACGTGACGCCGTGCGGCTTCTCGGCGGTGCGCCGCTGCCGGCGCATTTTCCTCCGTTTGTGGGAACGGAGGCCTATTGGGCTCTCACCAAACGACGCATCGCAATCATCCTGCGCAACGGCCGCCATGCGACCCGGCTTTTTGCGCGCGAGCTCCGGTCGCTCTCGGCCGAGCTTCATTTCACCCACGGGCTGTACGTCACTTTGCGCAGCAGGCTCCCCCTCGATGAGGCCGGCGCGCGGCAGGCCGCAGAAGCGATGAGCCGCGATCTCGGCCGGGCGAGCTTCCCGATCCGCCACGCCGGCAGCTTCGGCTTCGACTTTGCCGCGACCGAATGGTTTCACAATGCGACCACGGACGAGTTCAGCGTTCGCGTGGCGGTGCCGGATCTGCCGGCGGAGCTGTGGAATGATCTGGCTGCGGCGATTGCGGAGTGGTGGCGAACGCACCAGGTGGCGGATTGGAAATGATGCGCGAGACGGCGGACCTCGATCAGTCGATCGCCAGGCACTGCTCCAGATGCTGCTTCTCCGGAAGCGGCTTGTCGTTGCCTCGCGCCCACGCCTGCACGGCGAAAGCGACTTGGTGCTGCCGCACCACCGCATCGACAACGGACGCCCTTGCCGTCTCGACGCGCCTTGCGATCGCGCCGGTGTTCACGACGCCGGCATCAATTGCCAAAAATGATATTGCGATCACGGCCACGGCAGATGCGATGGCCATTCTCGTCCACTCGGACAGCGGCATCAGGGTCCTTCTCGGGCGTAACGCCGCCCGGCGCATAGATAGGGCTGATATGGCCGGTTCAAAGCCCAGTGAGGGCGCACCCACGCGTTCGTGAAGAACCGTGGCTCGGCTGAACGTTCGTTTGGCTGGCGTTGTGCTGGATAAGAATCATCACGATCGTGACGGAGATGGAGTTGCGTGCGAGCTATGGCCGGCCACCCCGGCGAGGAATGATCTGAGAGAGGCGCAGCAATTTGCCGGGCGGAAGTCAGGAACTTTAGGCAATGCGCGGCTTTGATTGGCGCTCGTCTCGAACAGGCGAGTCCGAACGGACCGCCGGCAAAAGGTGCGCGACGCCCGTAGCCGGCGGCTCCCAAGGTTGATGCGCCCGGCTCGGCCGCTCGGCGGTTTTGAATGCGCCGCTAACATATGATGTGTCGGGTACGCTCGGAATCGCGTAGGCGCTCGACTCTGGGGAGTTGAGGATGCCGAGGACGAGCAAGAGTCCGGTCTTCGGAGCCCGCCTACGCGAGCTTCGGCAGGCCAGGAAGATGACGTTGGTCGCGCTGGCCGATCTACTCGGCGTCTCCGTCGCTTCGGTCTGGCTGTGGGAAAACCGCAAGCGCGTACCGATCGCATCAACGGTCCGGCGTTTGGCGAAAATTCTGGCGGTCGAACCTTCTGCGCTGGTGGCGGCGATGCACGCGGCCCCAGACCCTGGTCAAGCGCCTCCACCCGATCTTCAGGATCTGATCCGCGCGATCGAGGCGAAGGGCTTTCGCGTGCAAATAGCTTCCAGACGGTAGCAGGCCCTGACGATTAATTCGACGCGTGCCATCCCGCGGGAAACGCGATCAAGGGCCAGGCCAGCTGATTGTCGTTAGCGGGTTTTGCCTCTGTCGTCGCAGGCCTGACGATTTGGACGAGCGACATCGGCGCGAGCGTGAGACGCCAGCTTGCAGGCAAACCCATTACCATCGATCCCTGAGAATGAAAGGTCAGGCGGGACGGGGAGAACGCTGCGCTCTGGTGCGCGTTCCAACCATCCGTGCGCTTCGATGCCGCATGGAGGCCAATGCCCGCTCGCCGCTGCTGGATTGTCTCTTGGGAAATTTACAGATCGGCTGTCCGCTGCGGGTTACGCTGCAAGGCCTCGATAGCTTTTCGATAATACTCGGCCACCTTGAGCAGGCTCTCACGCTCAAGGTCGAAGGAAGCGACAGCCGCATGCTCTCGGCAAGCGCGCTCGAGTCTGCGGAATTCCTTTAAGTCCCGGTTCAACGGCAACTCCTCAGACCTGAGGGATCCGGTACGGCGATGAACAGTTCAAAAATCAGCAGCAATTCCAATGTACCGGATTGCCGAAAGTTCCCGCCTTATCAAATGTCAAGTTGCGCGCGAAACACGGCCTTCAGGGAGTGCGGTCGAAGCCTGGGCGCTGAAATGCGTTGGAACTCGCGGGCGGGCGGCGCTTGCCGTGTTCGAAATTCGGCGGGCCGGACCGCGGTCATCGTCGTATCAAGGCGTGTCGTGGTGGACGTCTCGCGGCATGCAGCCATCAAAGTGGCGGGCCAACTTCATCCCACGTCATGATCGAGATGCTGGGGGGCTGCCCAGAGCAGGGCGCGGCCTAATTGGATCTCGACGGGTGGCCGCTGAACCGTGATGCCCGCCAGTTCACGCTGGCGGGCGCATTCGATCATGCCAGGCAGGAGATGATGGCGAGCACGACGTCAGCCCCGAGGTCGCCGAAATACATTGAAAGAACGACGCCGGCGCCAAGAGCAACTGCAATGAGCTTGAGGGCAATCATGTTCAGTCTCCCCACTAAATCTGATGTCGCAGACTAGGCTCCGTCTGTTTCCGGTATGCTTCGAGCGACAAGCAAGTTGTTTCGTTCACCGAACCGTTATCCCCCGCGAGCGCTGGCTTGCGGCGCCACGAAAGGCGAAAAGGGGAAGCGTGGGCTACGTCGCTGACCACGAGCTGGACGTCGCCGACGGGGGAGTACGACGACCCCGACGAGGCGAAGCAGCAAGCGATGGAAATGAGCCCGTGCGCCTAATCCGCCTGCTAGCCTTCCGGCTCGGCTTCCGAGCGAGCCTACGTCTTGCACTGGTGGGGCAGAAGAGGCCCGCCGGTCCACGCTGGCGAGCCTTTCCATTGATCGACGTGGCCGGGTTGCATCTTTCTAAGAATGATGATCTTTGAAATTTGCAATGGGACTGTGGAAAGCTATTCCGTGGACGGCGGCCGATGTGTGTTTTATCGCGGCCGGAGCCGCTTTCTCGGAGGTCCACCGGCTCAAGGACCGCATCGGCGAACTGACCCGCCACGAATTCCACGATCACAAAGACGTGCGGGAATACATGATTGCAGCCGCACTGGCCGACGCTGCCGAACCCATCTTCGTGCTCGGCGATAGCATTACCGAGATGGCCGCTCTTCCGCGCGAGCTGTGCGGGCATCCGGTTATTAATGCGGGTGTTGGTGGCCAAACGATTCAAGAGGCGAAACGGTTGGCAACGCGTGTCCTAGGCGAACGTGGCGCTTTCCTGGTTGCTCTTACGGTAGGAGCAAACGATATCGGATCGGCGTCGGCGCAAAGTGATTTCGTTGCGCTGATTGATGCCGCCAAGCCGCTCTCGCAGCGCCCGCTTGTGGCGGTTGCTGTGACGTCCGATGAGGCGACGAACCGGGAAATTGCCGCTGCGACGGCCGCCCGTGGCGTCGCCTTTGTGAAGCCTCGGATTCCAGCAACGGCCGACTCGATGATGCCGGATAAGGTCCATTATCGGGCCGCAGCCTACAGCTCATGGATTCCCGCCCTGAAAGCGGCGATCACCCAAAAGTGTACCGCGTCCTAGACGAAGCTGAACTGAAATTCGTATCGGCAGTTCGGAACGCGAGCGAGCTACTGCCAGCCGTAGCAATGCTGCAGCGTCGAGCAAATCCGAACCGACCGCTCACTTGAACCAGCATTCTTCGGAGACGTTGCAAATTGCTCCGGTGTAGCGATTGCGGTGTTGGTCCGCGCCATACGGCTCGTATCGCAGGATGCGCGCGACGACCAGAAGCGCAATAACGATCGCCGGTGCCACGAGCACGGTCTTGGTGTTCAGGGCCATAGACGCACTCTATTCGATTCCTGGCTCGGGCTGTTGAGCCTTGAGGACGATCACCAAGAGGGCGAGCACGATGGCGGCCACCCGCAAGGCAATTCGGTGATCCAGAAGCGGATCATGGCGCGTCTCCAGTGAGCAGGTAGCGAAAAGCGGTGTTGCCGCCGTGTTGCGTGGAGCGGATTGAAATGCCGCGTAACGCATTGAATTTGCTACGATGGGCTTCGCCGCGCCGCGCAATACGGTTTTGCCCCGAGAACGACGCCAATACTCGGCCAAGCTCTTGATGTTATGAAGGAAACACTGGCGATCCCGGCAGGACTCGAACCTGCAACCCGCGGAGTAGAAATCCGCTACTCTATCCAGTTGAGCTACGGGACCGTCCTGGGCCGCCCGGGCGGGGCGGCTGGCCGTTCATCTAGCATGCCAATATGAAAAATCTCGTCTTTCGCCAAGCCTGAACCGAACCGTTTTCCTCAATGCCGCGACAAAGCGGAACGGTGGCGTGTCAGGGTGCCGGGTTGAGCGGCAGCGGACCGGACGATGGTTCACATCGCCGGAGACGCTGAACAGCTTCCGGGATGCGGTCGCCGGACGATCGGTGAGGTGTTGCTGCGCCATCAGGACGGCGTGCGCGGCGGTATCTCGGCCGGTCTCCTCTGGGCCTGCCTTGTCATGGCGAATGCGACGATTTGCACCTTTGGTTCCATCGCCTTGAGTCCGTCACCTTTCCACGCATTTCATGCGACCAGCGGCGTTCGTCCGCGATTCCCGGGAGTCCATCCATGATCGGTCTTGTTCGCGCCGTCACAATCTGCGCAGCGCTGGCGCTCGGCCTGTCGGCCGCGCAGGCCGCCGACAAAGCCTTCAAGCGCGACGACCTCGCCGATTCCGCGATCAAGCTGGAGGCGCAGATCAAGAGCGAGGCAGGGCCGGTCGCGAAGACCAGTGCGACGCTGCGCACGGATGCGGATGCCGCCTTCAAGCGCAACGACTACCGCACCGGCCTGTCGGTGCTCGGCCAGATCGCGGCCACCACGCCCGAGGACGCCGGCAATTGGCTCCGGCTCGCCAAGGTCATCTTCCAGATCTGGCCGAAGAACTCGAGCGAGCAGACCTTCCTGCTGGAGCGCGCCTCGACCGCGGCCTACATCGCCTACACCCGCGCCGGAAACCCAGGCGAGGAGGCCGACGCGCTCGCCGTGCTCGGCAAGTCGCTCGCCGAACGCAAGCTGTGGCGGCCGGCGCTGGACGCGCTGCGGCTGTCGCTCGACATGCGCGAGGTCGCCGACGTCCGCGGCCAATATGAGAAGATGCGCGACGAGCACGGCTTCCGCCTGCTCGACTACACCGTGGATTCGGACTCGGCGAGCCCGCGCGCCTGCTTCCAGTTCTCGGAGGAGCTCGCCAAGCGCACCGACTTCGCGCCGTTCCTGGCGCTGGCGGGCCAGGACAAGCCGGCACTGTCGGCCGAGGGCAAGCAGCTCTGCGTCGACGGGCTGAAGCACGGCGAGCGCTACAACATCAATCTGCGCGCCGGCCTGCCGTCCACGGTGAAGGAGGGGCTGCCGAAATCGGCCGAGTTCAACGTCTATGTCCGCGACCGCAAGCCGTTCGTGCGCTTCACCAGCCGCGCCTATGTGCTGCCCAGGACCGGCCAGCGCGGCATTCCCGTGGTCAGCGTCAACACGCCCGCGGTCAACATCAACGTCTTCCGCATTGGCGATCGCAACCTGATCAACACGGTGGTCGACAGCGATTTCCAGAAGACGCTGACCAAGTACCAGCTCAGCGATCTCGGCGACGAGCGCGGCGTCAAGGTCTGGACCGGCGAGCTTTCGACCGCGATGACGCTGAACCAGGACGTCACCACGGCATTCCCGGTGGACCAGGCGCTCGGCGAGCTGCAGCCCGGCGTCTACGTGATGACCGCTGCGGCCAAGGGCCCGGGCTCGGACGACGAGTACCAGCTCGCCACGCAATGGTTCATCGTCTCGGACCTCGGGGTGGCCGCTTACTCCGGCAATGACGGCATCCATGTCTTCGTGAATTCGCTGGCCTCGACCGATCCGGTCGGCAAGGCCGAGGTGCGGCTGGTTGCCCGCAACAACGAGATCCTCGCGACGCGCAAGACCGACGAGAGCGGCCACGTGCTGTTCGAGGCGGGCCTGGCGCGCGGCGAGGGCGGCCTGTCGCCGGCGATGCTCACGGTTAGCGGCGAGAAGGCCGACTACGCCTTCCTCAGCCTGAAGACCTCGGCGTTCGACCTGTCCGATCGCGGCGTCTCGGGGCGCGCCGTGCCCGCTGGCGCCGATGCCTTCGTCTATGCCGAGCGCGGCGTCTACCGCTCCAGCGAGACCGTCTTCCTCACCGCGCTGCTGCGCGACGGGCAGGGCAATGCCGTGACCGGCGGTCCGATGACCCTCGTCATCGAGCGCCCCGACGGCGTCGAATATCGCCGCGCCGTGCTGGCCGACCAGGGCGCCGGCGGCCGCACGCTGTCCGTGCCGCTCAACTCGGCCGTGCCGACCGGCACATGGCGGGTGCGCGCCTTCACCGATCCGAAGGGCGCTTCCGTCGGCGAGACCACCTTCATGGTCGAGGACTACGTCCCCGATCGGATCGAATTCGACTTATCCGCCAAGGACAAGCTGATCAAAGCTAACGCTCCAGTAGAGCTTAAGGCGGATGGTCATTTCCTCTATGGCGCGCCGGCCTCGGGCCTTGCGCTCGAAGGCGACATGCTGGTCGCGCCTGCGGCCGGACGTCCTGGCTTTGTTGGCTATCAGTTCGGCGTCGCCGACGAGGAGACCACCTCGAACGAGCGCACGCCGCTGGAGGGCCTGCCCGAAGCTGACGCCAATGGCGTTGCGACCTTCCCGGTGACGCTGGACAAGCAGCCGGCCTCGACGCGTCCGCAGGAAGCGCAGATCTTCGTCCGCATGGTCGAGACCGGCGGCCGCGCCGTCGAGCGCAAGATCGTGCTGCCGGTCGCGCCGACCGCGGCGCAGATCGGCATCAAGCCGCTGTTCGGCGACAAGAACGTCGCCGAGGGCGACAAGGCCGAGTTCGACGTCGTGTTCGTCTCGCCCGAGGGCCAGACGCTGCGCCGCGACGGCCTGCGCTACGAGCTGCTGAAGATGGAGTCGCGTTACCAATGGTACCGCCAGAACAATTACTGGGAGTACGAGCCGGTCAAGTCGACCTCGCGCGTCTCCGACGGTGACGTCACGATTGCCGCCGACAAGCCGTCGCGGATTTCGCTCAGCCCGCAGCCCGGCCGCTACCGGCTGGACGTGAAGTCGAACGATGCCGATGGCCCCGTGACCTCGGTGCAGTTCGACGTCGGCTGGTACTCCGACGGCAGCGCCGACACGCCGGACCTGCTGGAAACCTCGATCGACAAGCCGCAATATTCCTCCGGCGACACCATGACGGTGTCGGTCAACGTTCGCTCTGCCGGCAAGCTCACCATCAACGTGCTCGGTGACCGCCTGCTGACGACGCAGACCGTCGACGTTAGGGAAGGCACCGCGCAGGTGAAGCTGCCGGTCGGCAAGGATTGGGGCACCGGCGCCTACGTGGTGGCAACGCTGCGCCGTCCGCTCGATGCCGCCGCCCAGCGCATGCCGGGCCGTGCCATCGGCCTGAAATGGTTCGGCATCGACAAGCAGGCCCGCACGCTTGCCGTGAAGCTGACGCCGCCGGCGCTGATCCGCCCCAACGCGATGCTGAAGATCCCGGTCAAGCTCGACGGGCTCAATCCCGGCGAGGACGCCAAGATCGTCATCGCCGCCGTCGATGTCGGCATCCTCAACCTCACCAATTACAAGCCGCCGGCCCCGGATGATTACTATCTCGGCCAGCGCCGTCTCTCCGCGGAGATCCGCGATCTCTACGGGCAGCTCATCGACGGCATGTCGGGCACGCGCGGCCAGATCAAGTCCGGCGGCGATGCCGGTGCGGCCGACCTGCAGGGCTCGCCGCCCTCGCAAAAGCCGCTGGCGCTCTATTCGGGCATCGTGACGGTCGGGGCCGATGGCACTACTGAAGTGAGCTTCGACATTCCGGAGTTCGCCGGCACGGCCCGCGTCATGGCGGTGGCATGGACCGCGACCAAGCTCGGCCGCGCCAACACCGACGTCGTGATCCGCGATCCCGTGGTGCTGACCACGACCCTGCCGCGCTTCCTGCTCAACGGCGACCACGGCACGGTCAATCTCGAGATCGACAATGTCGAGGGCCAGGCCGGCGACTACGTCATCAACGTCAAGACCGGCGGCCCGGTGAAGATGACCGGCAACCCCGCCACCACCGTCAAGCTCGCCGCCAAGCAGCGCAATGCGTTCACGCTCGCGCTCGACGCGACCGCGGCGGGGCAGGCGACGCTCGACGTCGACATCAAGGGTCCGAACGGCCTCGCGCTGGCGCGTCACTATGCGTTCGACGTCAAGGCGGCGACGCAAGTTTTGGCGCGGCGCTCGATCCGGACGCTGGCGAAGGGCGAGAGCCTGACGCTGACCTCGGACATGTTCTCCGACCTCGTGCCGGGCACCGGCAGCGTCTCGGTCTCGGCGAGCCTGTCCACCGCGCTCGATGCGGCGACGATCCTGAAAGCGCTGGACCGCTATCCCTATGGCTGCTCGGAGCAGATCACGAGCCGCGCCATGCCGCTGCTCTACGTCAACGACCTCGCGGCCGGCGCGCACCTCGCCATGGACACCGAGGTCGACCAGCGCATCCGCGACGCCATCGAGCGGCTGTTGGCCCGTCAGGGCTCCAACGGCTCGTTCGGCCTGTGGTCGGCCGGCGGCGACGACGCGTGGCTCGATGCGTACGTGACGGACTTCCTCACCCGCGCCCGCGAAAAGGGCTTTGCGGTGCCGGATGTCCTGTTCAAGAACGCGCTCGACCGCATCCGCAACTCCGTCGTCAACGGCAACGAGCCGGAGAAGGACGGCGGCCGCGATCTCGCCTATGGCCTCTATGTGCTCGCCCGCAACGGCGCTGCTCCCATCGGTGACCTCCGCTATCTCGCCGATACCAAGCTGTCCAACCTCGCAACGCCGATTGCGAAGTCGCAGCTTGCTGCGGCGCTCGCGCTGGTCGGCGACCGCAACCGCGCCGAACGCGTCTATGGTGCCGCGCTCGACAGCCTCGCGCCAAAGCCGGTGCTGGAGTTCGGCCGCACCGACTACGGCTCGCAGCTGCGCGATGCCGCAGCGCTGGTCTCGCTCGCCAGCGAAGGCAATGCGCCGAAAGCGACGCTGACGCAGGCGGTGAGCCGGGTCGAGACCGCGCGCGGGCTGACGCCCTACACCTCCACGCAGGAGAATGCGTGGCTGGTGCTGGCGGCGCGGGCGCTGGCCAAGGAGAACCTCTCGATCGAGGTCGACGGCCAACCGGTCAAGACCGCGCTGTACCGCAGCTACAAGTCGGACACGCTGAGCGGCAAGCCGCTGAAGATCACCAACACCGGCGATGCGCCGGTGCAGGCGGTGGTCTCGGTGTCGGGCTCGCCGGTGACGCCGGAGCCGGCGGCATCGAACGGCTTCAAGATCGAGCGCAGCTACTTCACGCTCGACGGCAAGCCCGCCGATATCAGCAAGATCAAGCAGAACCAGCGCTTCGCGGTGGTGCTGAAGATCACCGAGGCCAAGCCGGAGTACGGCCACATCATGGTGTCCGACTATCTCCCCGCGGGCCTCGAGATCGACAATCCGAAGCTGGTCTCCTCCGGCGACAGCGGCACGCTGGACTGGATCGAGGACGGCGAGGAGCCCGAGGATACCGAGTTCCGCGACGACCGCTTCACCGCCGCCGTGGACCGCGCCTCGGACTCCAAGTCGGTGTTCACCGTCGCCTATGTCGTGCGCGCGGTCTCGCCCGGTAAATACGTGCTGCCGCAGGCCTATGTCGAGGACATGTACAATCCCTCGCGCTATGGCCGCACCGGCACGGGTACGGTCGAGGTGCGGGCGGCGAAGTGAGTGGTGAGATGAGCGAGGCCGACAATAGTTCTCGTCATTCCGGGATGGTCCGAAGGACCAGACCCGGAATCTCGAGATTCTCCGGTGCGCAATTGCGCACCGTAGTTCGGCTCTTCGGGCCGCCCCCGAATGACGGTCGTGGAGGAGGGCGCACCATCATGCGCATCCTCTCAGCCCTCGCTTTCACCTTCATCCTCGCCATCGTCGGCTTCGTCGGCTGGGTCTATTCGCTCGGCCCGCTGCCGCTCGACGAGGCGAGGCAGGTCTCGGCCACCATCGTCGACCGCAACGGCAAGCTGCTGCGCGCCTATGCGATGGCCGACGGCCGCTGGCGGCTGCCGGTCGACGCCAGGACCAACGTCGATCCGACCTATCTGAAGCTGCTGTTCGCTTATGAGGACCAGCGCTTCTACGCCCATGACGGCATCGACCCGCTGGCGCTGGGGCGCGCGGCGTTGCAGCTCGGCACGCGCGGCCACATCGTCTCGGGCGGCTCGACCATCACGATGCAGCTGGCGCGCCTGATGGAGCCGCGGCGGCAACGCTCGCTCTACGCCAAGCTGCGGCAGATGGTGCGTGCGATCGAGATCGAGCGCACCATGAGCAAGGAGCAGATCCTCGATCTCTATCTTGCGCTCGCGCCCTATGGCGGCAACCTCGAAGGCATCCGCTCGGCCTCGATCGCCTATCTCGGCAAGGAGCCGAAGCGGCTGTCGCTGGCCGAGGCCGCGCTGCTGGTCGCGCTGCCGCAATCGCCGGAGACGCGCCGGCTCGACCGCTATCCCGACGCCGCGCGCAAGGCGCGCGACCGCGTGCTCGATCGCATGGTCTCGGAGCATGTGGTCAGCGCGGACGACGCCAGGCAAGCCAAGGCCGTGCCGGTGCCGACATTGCGCAGGCCGATGCCGATCCTGGCGCCGCACGCCTCCGACGCGGCGATGTCGACGGTCAAGGACGCACCGATCATCAAGCTGACGCTGGATGCGACCTTGCAGAAGGTGCTGGAGCCGCTGGCGCGCGACCGCGCCATTGCGCTCGGGCCCAACATCTCGGTCGGCATCATCGTGGTCGACAACGAGAGCGGCGATGTGCTCGCGCGCGTCGGCTCGGCCGATTATTTCGACGAGAGCCGGGCAGGGCAGGTCGACATGACCCGCGCCATTCGCTCGCCGGGCTCGACGCTGAAGCCGTTCATCTACGGCCTCGCCTTCGAGGATGGTTTCATCCATCCCGACAGCCTGATCGACGACCGTCCGGTCCGCTTCGGCTCCTATGCGCCGGAAAATTTCGACATGACCTTCCAGGGCACGGTGCCCGTGAAGAAGGCGCTGCAATTGTCGCTGAACGTGCCTGCGATCGTGCTGCTCGACCGGGTCGGCTCGAGCCGTCTGGCATCGCGGCTGCGGCAGGCCGGCGGCAACCTCATCCTGCCCAAGGACGAAGCGCCGGGCCTTGCCATGGGCCTCGGCGGTGTCGGCGTCACGCTGCAGGACCTTGCGCAGCTCTACGCCGGCTTCGCCCGTCTCGGAACCACCAAGCCGCTGCGCGAGATCGTCGCCGCCAACGACGACCGCGAGCCGATGCGGCTGCTGGATCCGGTCGCGGCATGGCAGGTCGGCAATGTCCTGCTCGGCACGCCGCCGCCGGAGAACGCCGCCCACAACCGCATCGCCTTCAAGACCGGCACCTCCTACGGCTATCGCGACGCCTGGTCGGTCGGCTTCGACGGACGCATGACCATCGGCGTCTGGGTCGGACGGCCCGACGGCGCGCCGGTTCCCGGCCTGATCGGCCGCGTCGCCGCCGCGCCCATCCTGTTCGACGCCTTCGCCCGGACCGGCAAGACGCTGGCTCCGTTGCCGAAGCCGCCGAAGGGAACTCTGGTTGCCAGCAACGCCAAACTGCCGCTGCCCCTCAAACGGTTCCGCCCGGTCGGAGAGCTGGTGCGGACCGGCGGCGAGCAGGCGCTGCACATCCAGTTTCCGCTGAACGGCTCGCGCATCGACGTCGATCGCTCGGGCGGACCCGAGAGCGCTGCCATGCCGGTCAAGGTCGCCGGCGGGGTTCTGCCCATGACCGTCATGGTTAACGGCGCTGCGCGCGGCGAGATCGATGGCCGCCGCCAACGCCTGATCGATCCGCCGGGGCCGGGCTTTGCGCGGCTCACCGTGATCGATGCCACGGGCGCCGCGGACACAGTTGTCATTCGAATTCAATGAGCCCGGCTTAAGCGGTTGTGGCGATGGCGGTTTCAGCGTAAGCGGAACCAATGGCCGAGACCTACCCAAGTCCCCGTTTTGGAGCCCCCCGCGAGCCGAAATCGCCCGTAAATCCGGGCAGCCGGCTCGTGACCATGCTCGATATCGCGACGGCCAGCCACGCCCGCGCGGTCGCGTTCCTGCTGCTCTGCGCGCTGCTGCTGTTCCTGCCAGGCTTCTTCACCATCCCGCCGATCGATCGCGACGAGGCGCGCTTCGCCCAGGCGACCAAGCAGATGGTCGAGAGCGGCGACTATGTCGACATCCGCTTCCAGGAGGACGTCCGCTACAAGAAGCCGGTCGGCATCTACTGGTTGCAATCTGCGGCCGTTGAAGCCGCGTCCGCCCTCAGGCTGCCGAAGGCCGAATTGCGGATCTGGGTGTACCGGATTCCCTCGCTGATCGGCGCCATCGGCGCCGTGCTTATGACCTATTGGGCGGCGCTCGCTTTCGTCACGCGCCGCGCGGCCGTGCTCGCGGCGCTGTTGATGTGCGCCTCGGTGCTGCTCGGCGTCGAGGCGCGGCTCGCCAAGACCGACGCGATGCTGCTGTTCTGCGTGACCGCCGCGATGGGCGCGATGGCGCGAGCCTATTTGTCCTGGCAGCGCGCCGAGGACGAGACGCATCCGCCCTGGAGCTGGCCCGCGATCTTCTGGAGCGCGCTTGCGGTCGGCATCCTGATCAAGGGCCCGCTGATCCTGATGTTCGCCGGCCTCACCATCGTCGCACTCGCGATCCTGGATCGCGATGCCTCCTGGCTGTGGAAACTGCGTCCGCTCTGGGGCCTGATGTGGACGCTGGTGCTGGTGCTGCCCTGGTTCATCGCGATCTTCTGGCGCGCCGGGGACGCCTTCTTCGCCGATTCCGTCGGCGGCGACATGCTCAGCAAGCTCGGCGCCCAGGAATCCCATGGCGCGCCGCCCGGACTTTACCTGGCGCTGTTCTGGATCACGTTCTGGCCCGGTGCGCCGCTGGCCGCGATGGCGGCGCCCGCGGTGTGGCGGGCGCGGCGCGAGCCCGGCGCGCAGTTCCTGCTGGCGTGGCTGATCCCGTCCTGGATCGTGTTCGAGGCGGTCCTGACCAAGCTGCCGCATTATGTGCTGCCGCTCTATCCCGCGATCGCGATCCTCACCGTCGGCGCGCTGGAGCGGCGGGTGCTGTCGCGGTCCTGGCTCGCACGCGGCTCGGCCTGGTGGTTCGCGATCCCTGCGGCGGCCTCGATCATCGCGGTGGTTGGCGCGGTCATGCTGACGCGGCAGCCGGCCTTCGTGGCCTGGCCGTTCATCGCGGCCTCGCTGATCTTCGGCCTGTTCGCCTGGTGGCTGTTCGACACCAACCGCGCCGAGCGCTCGGTGCTGAATGCGCTGGTCGCAGCCCTCATGCTGGCCGTGACGGTCTACGGCATCGTGCTGCCGTCGCTGACACCGCTGTTCCCGAGCATCGAGATCGCGCGCGCCTTGCGCAGCGTCACCTGTGTCGGGCCGAAGGCGGCATCGGCCGGCTATCACGAGCCGAGCCTCGTCTTCCTGGTCGGCACGCAGACGTTGCTCACCGACGGCTCGGGGGCGGCGGACTTCCTGCGCCAGGGCAGCTGCCGCTTCGCGCTGATCGAGCAGCGCTCGGAGCGCAGCTTCGTGCAGCGCGCCGAGGCGATCGGGCTGCGCTACAAGGTCGGCGCGCGCATCGACGGCTATAATTTCTCGCAAGGGCGCGCGATCTCGATCTCGATCTTCCGCTCGGAGGGCACCGAGTAAGATGCCCGCGACCGCCGATAGCGCCTCGCGCCCGGCCTATCCCGTGCAATTGCTCACGGTGTCGGGGCGCGCGCTGGCGCAGCTGGTGCGCTCGCCCTCGCATTCCCGCCGCGCCGAGGCCGCGCGAAAGCTGGCGCGGCACTCGCTGTGGCTCAGCATGGCGGGCGCGGCCCTGGTCATCGCGCTGATGCTGGCGTTCGACCTGACCGAGATCCAGCTGATGCCGGCGCGCGGCACGCCCAGCCTGTGGCCGATCCGCATCCTCACCGATTTCGGCAAGGACGAGTACGTGCTCTCGGTGCTGGGCGTGATGCTGGTCGTCGTGGCGCTGGTCGCGGCGGGGCTTCACGGCACACGGCGTGCGCTGCTGCTGGGCCTCGGCACGCGTCTGCAGTTCCTGTTTCTGTCCGTTGCCCTGTCCGTGTTCGTCGGTGAAATCCTGAAATATCTCATCGGCCGCGGGCGTCCGTTCGTCGGAGGCAAGGCCGATCCGTTCAACTTCATCCCGTTCGAGGGCTCGGGAGCCTATGCCAGTCTGCCGTCGGGCCATGCGATCACGGCGTTCGCGCTGGCGTTTGCGGTCTCCGCGCTGTGGCCTCGGCTGCGGGTGTTCATGTTCACTTACGCAATCGTGATCCTGCTGACGCGCCTCGTGCTGCTCGCGCATCACCCCAGCGACGTCACCGCCGGGGCTCTGGTCGGCATCGTCGGCGCCATGACGGTCCGGTACTGGTTTGCGGCGCGCCGGCTCGCCTTCGCCATCCGCGCCGACGGCACCATCGTGCCGCTTCCGGGGCCGGTCACAGGGCGCCTCAAAAGGGTTGCCCGCGGGGCGTCCGCCCCATAAAAGCGGCTGCCTGCCGGGGCCGCCGGTTCCCCGAGGGCAGGCCAATTCCAACCACGAGCCTCGATTTGTCGACGTCCCAGCCATCGGTTTCCATCGTCGTTCCCGTGCGCAACGAAGCCGACAACATCGTGCCGCTGATCGAGGAGATCACCGCGGCGCTCGATGGCCGCTGGGATTACGAGATCATCTACGTCAACGACGGCTCGACGGACGCGACCGGCGAGCGACTCAAGGCCGTGATGGCGCAGCGGAGCAATCTGCGTCAGCTGCGGCACGTCAGATCGGGCGGCCAGTCGGCCGCGGTGCGCAGCGGCGTGCGCGCGGCGCGCGGGGTGATCGTCGCCACGCTCGACGGCGACGGACAGAACAATCCGGCGTTCCTGCCGGACCTGATCTCGGCGGTCGAGAAGGGCGCCAATGTCGGTCTCGCCGCGGGACAGCGCGTCGGGCGAAAGGATACCGGCTTCAAGAAATTCCAGTCGCGCGTGGCCAACAAGGTCCGCAACGCGATCCTGCAAGACGGCACGCGCGATACCGGCTGCGGGCTGAAGGCGTTCCGCCGCGACGTGTTCCTGATGATGCCCTATTTCGACGGGCTGCATCGCTTTCTGCCGGCGCTGGTCCGCCGCGAGGGCTTTGACATTGCCTATGTCGACGTGATCGACCGGCCGCGCCGGTCCGGCGTGTCCAACTATGGCTTCTTCGACCGGCTGTGGATCGGCATCATGGACCTGGCCGGCGTGTGGTGGCTGATCCGCCGCAAGAAGACGACACCAGATGTGACTGAGGTGAACGCATGATCATCCAATACGGTCAGGCGCTGAGCAACTATCTCTACGACGTCTTCGTCGCCAAGTTCGACTTCTGGCTCGCGTTCGGCCTCGTCGCGCAGCTGTTCTTCACCGCGCGCTTCCTGGTGCAGTGGATCGCGAGCGAGCGCGCCGGCAACAGCGTGGTGCCGATGGCGTTCTGGTTCTGCTCGATGGGCGGCGGCCTGATGACGCTGGTCTATGGCGTCGTGAAGCGCGAGCCCGTCATCATCCTCGGCCAGTCGCTCGCGACCATCATCTATATCCGCAACATCATGCTGATCATCAAGAACCGCGGCCGCGCCTCGAAGACGCTGGAGCGCTGATCGCGGTCTACGACGGCAGGGCATCCGGATATCCCGATCGCCATGCGCAAGTTACCGGCAGCTCTGTTTGGATCGGTTGTTCTGATCGGCCTTGTGCTGCTTGGGCTCGGCCTGTTCGAGACCGGCGGCGTCGTCGCATTTCTCGCAAGGGCCGAGCAGGCCGAGGCGCGTTTCGCCGGTGCCGTCGCGCGCAGCGGCGGAAACCACGGCGGGACGTTTCTCTATCCGACGTTTCAATTCCAGACGGCGGACGGGCGCCCGATCACGTTCACATCCTCATCGGGGTCGACAAGCCAGCCTTATGCGGAGGGCGAGCGGGTCCGGATCGCCTACGATCCCCGGCGGCCGGAGGATGCGCGGCTGCTGTCGTTCCTGACGCTTTGGATCGCTCCCATCCTGCTTTGCGCCGCGGGGCTGCTTCTGGCCGGCGGCGCGATTGCCGTTCGCATCGCCCTAGCGCGGCAGCGCCGAGGCCGCGCCTGAGCCGGGCAGGGCGGCGGTCTCCGCCTCGGTCCTGCGATAGGGCTCGCCGGCCGCATCCAGCACGGGATAGGCGACGGAGCAGATGTGCGAGTGGATGCGGCGCAGGTCACGCAGCACGTCGAGATGCAGCGAGGTGGTTTCGATGGTCTCAGGCCGTCCCTCGCGCAATCGGTCGAGATGGCGCTCGACGGCGGCAAGCTCGGTGTTCTTGAGCATGGTCTTCTCGACCAGCAGCTTGCGCGCCTCATTGGCGTCGCCCGACATGAACACGCCGAAAGCGATCCGCAGCGATTCCATCGTGCGCTTGTGGAAGGCGGCGAGCTCCTCGGCACCCTCGGCCGAGAACTGGAAGCGGCGCTTGATCTTCTTGGTCGCAAGCTCGCTCAGGCTCTTGTCGATGATGTCGCCGATATGCTCGAGATTGATGGCGAAGGAGACGATCTCCATCGCGCGCCGCCCCTCGCTCTCGTCGAGGCTGCCGCGCATCAGCTTGGTCACGTAGAGCTTGATCGCCTCGTCGAGACCGTCGACGATGTTGTCCGTCTTCGAGACCTGATCGACCAGCGCCCGGTCGCCGGTCATCATCGCGGTCATCACCTTGCGCAGCATGACCTCGACGAGATCGCCCATGCGCAGCACCTCGCGGGCGGCGTCGGCCAGCGCCAGTGACGGCGTCTCCAGCGCGGTCTCGTCGAGATAGCGCGGTCGGCCTGGATCGGCCTCCTGCACGCGGTCGGGCAGCAGGCGGGTGAGCAGGCGCGACATGGTGTCGAGCAGGCCGATGAAGATGATCGCGGTTCCGGCGTTGAAGGCGATGTGGAACGCGGCCGTCATCTTCGCCAGATCCGGCTGCCAGGCGTGCATGTGTCCGGCGATCACGCCCAGGAACGGTAGGACGAGGGCGATCCCGACCACGCGGTTGACGAGATTGCCGACCGGAAGGCGGTAGCTTGCGGGATCGTCGCGCCGTGCGCCTTCGAACACGGGATTGATGGCGCTGCCGAGATTGGCCCCGAGCACCAGGGCCAGCGCGGCGTACGGCGTGATGAACTGCGAATAGGCCAGCGACATGATCAGCAGGACGCTGGCGACGCTCGAATGCACCGCCCAGGTGACGAGCGCGGCGATGAGGATGCAGAGCACGGGATCGCCCGTTATCGCCGCCATCACGACGCGCATGCCGGGTGCGTTCTCCGCCGGCGCCAGCGTGTCGAGCAGGATGTGCAGCGACAGCAGCATCAGGCCGAGGCCGATGCAGACGCGGCCGATGTCCTTGATCCGGGAGCGCGGTCCGGAGCGGAAGGCGACGAGGCCGAGCACGAACAGGACGGGCGCGACAGCGGCGATGTTGAACGACAGCACCTGCACGATCAGCGTCGTGCCGACATTGGCGCCCAGCATGATCGCGAGCGCGGCTGCGAGGCTGACGAGGCCCTCGGCCGCGAACGACGAAGTGATCAGGGCCGTCGCGGTGCTGCTCTGGAGCAGCGCGGTGAGGCCGAGACCTGCCGCAAACGCACTGATGCGGTTGCCCAGCGCCTTGCCGAGCAGCCGCCGCAGGTCGGGACCGAACGCGCGCAGGATTCCGCTGTGGACCATGTGCAGGCCCCACAGCAGCAGCGCAACGCCGCCCATCAGATCGAGCAGAACCAACGTTCCCATGCTCCGTGTCCGGATTGGAGTCGATTGGTGAGGCTAGCGCCAAAAGCTTGGGGATCAAACCATTTGTTGGCGCATCGGCGTTAACGTTTGCGCGGACTGCTCGTTCCCGCAGCGCGATGCCTTGTGAGCAGGCTCACATTGCTGCCTTCAGGGCATTCTCCCGGCGGCGCTCGGGTCGAATTGCGCGGCTGGCTATCGCAAGAGCGCGGTCAAACCTATGATACCGGCTCTCGATAGCCTGCGAATCTCAATGGCCCTCTTCAAGCAATCCCATTTCAGTGCGTCCGATGTACGCTCGCTCTGTTGGCGCGGCGATGAGCTCGTGGATTGGGTCGGCGGCGGGCGCGCATTCACGCTCGACGGTGCGGAAAAGCGCGCGATCGTGAAGTTCGGTTATCGGTTCGACGCCGCCACGGCGTCGCCGGATGGCCGCTTCGTCGTGATCTACGAGAGGCTGGGCACGAAGGGGCTCCTGCTTCGCGACGGACGGATTGTTCGTGAGCTGGACCGTAGCTACTACTTCGCAGACGCCTACGAATTCCCTGTTGTCCTGTTCAACGCTCCGGACGGCCGGCTCTTGCTGGCACATTGTCCCGGAAACTATTGCCGCCTCGAACTGGAGGAGGCCGAAACAGGCCGGCCGCTCACGGCATCGGTCGAGCGCAAGCCGTCGGATTTTTTCCATTCGCGACTAAGCGCGAGCCCTGACGGAAGGCGTCTGCTCAGTGCCGGGTGGCTATGGCATCCGCTCAGTCTCGCGGTGTGCTACGACGTCGCGCAAGCCATCGCGGACCCCTGTCACCTCGATGGCCGCCATGAACTCAGCGCATCATTCAATCCAGGTCTGGTCGAGGAGAGTTCGGCCTGCTGGCTCGACGATGATCGCCTTGCGGTGGCGGCCTCAGCCGAGCCCGAGCAGGACAGCATCGAGGACGACCGCGAACCTCGCCTGCATCCGTGCGGGCTCGCCGTCTACGATGTCGCGAACCGGACCTGCCTGCGGGGCTTCAAGATGAACGAGCCGCCTGGAACGATCTTGCCGCTCGGGAAACGCCACGTGTTGTCCCTCTACCGGCATCCGAAGCTGATAGAGCTTTCGACCGGAACTGTCGTCCACGCCTGGACCGAGCTCTCCTCCGGCCGTCAGGACGGCAGCATCATTTGGGGGCTGAGCGGCGATGCGATGCCGCCCGTCATGGCCCTCGATCCCTCAAGCGGCCGCTTCGCGATCGCCAACGGCGACACCATCACCGTGCTGGAATTCAATCTTCCGGCATTGAATGCGATGTGAGGCCGGTCGAGCTCACATCGCCGTCTTGAGAGCAGCAAAGCCGCGATCGAGATCGGCCTTGAGATCGTCGACGCTCTCGAGGCCGATATGGAGGCGGAGGGTCGGGCCGCCGGGCGCCCACTTGGTCGCGGTGCGATAGTCGTTGCAGTCGAAGGGAATCGCGAGGCTCTCGAAGCCGCCCCAGGAGAATCCCATGCCGAACAGCTTGAGCGTGTTGAGCATGGTGTCGACGGCCTGCTGCGGCGCCGGCTTCAGGACGATGCTGAACAGGCCCGAGGCGCCGGTGAAGTCGCGCTTCCAGATCGCGTGGCCGGGATCGGTTTCCAATCCCGGATGCAGCACGCGCGCGACCTCTGGACGCTCCGCCAGCCAGAGCGCCATGTCGAGCCCGGAGCGATGGTGCTGTGCGAGCCGCACCGACAGCGTGCGCAAGCCGCGCAGCGCCAGGAAGACGTCGTCGGGGCCGGCGCAGACACCGAGCAGGCGGATGCCCTCGGCGATCTGCGGCCAGGCCTTGGCGTTGGCCGAGATGGTGCCGAACATGATGTCGGAGTGGCCGCCGATATATTTGGTGGCGGCCTGCATGCTGATGTCGACACCCTGCTCGAGCGAGCGGTGATAGAGCGGCGTCGCCCAGGTGTTGTCGTCGATGACGAGCGCGCCCTTCGCATGCGCGACCTCGGCGATGGCGCGGATGTCGGGCATCTCGAAGGATTGCGAGCCGGGCGCCTCCACCAGCACCGCACGGGTGTTGGGCTTGAACAGCTTTTCGATGCCGGCGCCGATCAGCGGATCGAAATAGGTGGTCTCGACGCCATAGCGGGTCAGCATGCCGTTGCAGAAATTGCGCGAGGGCCGGTAGATGTTGTCGACGACCAGGATATGGTCGCCGGTCTTCAGCACCGAGAGCAGGGTGGTGGAGATCGCCGACAGCCCCGACGGCACGATGCCGACGCCGGCGCATTGCGGCCCCTCCAGGGCCATCAGCGTGTCCTGGAACGCCCTGGTCGTGGGGGTGCCGTGGCGGCCATAGGTGAACTCGCCGCGATGGGCATGGAGGTCCTCGGCGGTCGGGTAGAGCACGGTCGAGCCGTGGAACACCGGCGGATTGACGAACCCCTTCTGCGCCTTGGTGTCGCGGCCGGAGGTGACCAGCCGGGTCTCGGCCTGCTGCTGGGAGGGGTGCGAGGAATCCATGCGTCTGCTTTCAAAACCGCGTTTCCGCCGGGGCGCCTTGCGCCTGGCAGGCCGGCCGAAAGGCCGCTCGCGTTAATAACAGAACACAGAAGACTCCCGTCAACCCCTTGACCCGGCTCGCCAGTCGTTCTGAGATGCGCAGGTGCTATTCAGTCGCTGCATGTTGAGGGGCCTGCGCGACCTTCGATCCATCGTTTGACCGGACCTTGCGCCACAGCCAGAGATGCGGGCGCATCCGGCGTGGATTAAGGTATGGCCTCCCGATATCGGCGGGTGTTCGGCAAGGCTTCCCAGCATGACTCTTGCAAGGCTACCCCCCGGCAGAGACGATCCCAAAGACAACATTCCTGACCTTGAGACGACCTTGAAAGGCCTTTAGCCCATGAAACGCGTAACCTTGGCTCTTACCCTCGCTCTCGCCGCCGGCCTGTCCGCCCAGGCTGCCGATGCGCAAACGCTCAAGACGATCAAGGATCGGGGCACGCTCTCCTGCGGCGTCAGCCAGGGCCTGCCGGGTTTCTCCTCGCCCGACGACAAGGGCAACTGGACCGGCCTCGACGTCGACGTCTGCCGTGCCATCGCGGCCGCCATCTTCAACGACCCGTCCAAGGTCAAGTACGTGCCGACCTCGGCCAAGGACCGCTTCACCGCGCTGCAGTCCGGCGAAATCGACGTGCTGTCGCGCAACACCACCTGGACCATCTCGCGCGACACCTCGCTCGGCGCCAATTTCACCGGCGTGACCTATTACGACGGGCAGGGCTTCATGGTGAAGAAGTCGCTCAAGGTGAATTCGGCGCTGGAACTGAACAGCGCCTCGGTCTGCGTGCAGACCGGCACCACCACGGAGCAGAACCTCGCCGACTACTTCAAGGCCAACAACATGAAGTACGAGGTGATCGCGTTCGGCACCAACGACGAGACCGTCAAGGCCTATGAGGCCGGCCGCTGCGACGTCTTCACCACCGACCAGTCCGGCCTCTACGCCAACCGCCTCAAGCTCGCCAATCCCAACGACCACATGGTGCTCCCCGAGATCATCTCGAAGGAGCCGCTCGGCCCGATGGTGCGCCACGGCGACGACCAGTGGTTCGACATCGTGAAATGGACGCTGTTTGCGATGGTCACGGCCGAAGAGCTCGGCATCACCTCCAAGAACGTCGACGAGAAGGCCAAGCTGGAGAGCCCGGAGCTGAAGCGCGTGCTCGGCACCGACGGCAATTTCGGCGAACAGCTCGGCCTGACCAAGGACTGGGTGGTGCGGATCGTGAAGGCGGTCGGCAATTACGGCGAGGTGTTTGACCGCAATGTCGGCGCCGGCTCGCCGCTCGCCATCAACCGCGGTCTCAACAATCTCTGGAACAAGGGCGGTCTCCAGTACGCGCCCCCGATCCGCTGATCGCTCCTGATCAGCAGCTCGCGGCGATGAGCACCGAGGCTCGAAAACCGCCGGCCCAGATCGCGCTGAAGATCAGGCGCATTCTGGGCGGCAAGGCAGGCTGGAACGGCGTTGCCGTCCAGTTTGCCTTCGCGGCGATCCTGGGCTGGATCGGCTATGAAATCGTCTCCAATGCCCGCGCCAACCTCGAGAACCAGCACATCGCCGCCGGCTTCGGCTTCCTGCGGAACAATGCCGGCTTCGACGTCAACCAGACCCTGATCTCCTACACCGGCTCGGACACGTTCCTGCGCGTGTTCGTGGTCGGGCTCCTCAACACGCTCGTGGTCTCGGTGGTGGGCATCTTCTTCGCCACCGTGCTCGGCTTCATCGTCGCGCTGTGCCGGCTGTCGCCGAACTGGCTGCTGTCGCGGGTCGGCGAGATCTATGTCGAGATCATCCGCAACCTGCCGCTGCTGTTCCAGATCCTGTTCTGGTACCTCGCGGTGCTGGCGGCGCTGCCCAATCCGCGGCAGAGCATTTCGCTGCTCGGCGTCGCCTTCATCAGCAATCGCGGCCTCGTCATCCCCGCGCCGATCGGCGGCAGCGGCCTGATGCCGTTCCTGGCGGTGCTGGCGCTCGGCATCGTGGCCTCTCTGGCGCTGCGCTTCCATGCGCGGCGCGCGCTGTTCCAGCGCGGGCAGGTCATCCGCATCTGGCCCTATGTGCTGGGCCTGCTGTTCGGCCTGCCGCTCGCCACCATGCTGGTGTTCGGCTTGCCGTTCACGCTCGAGCTGCCGCAGCTCAAGGGCTTCAATTTCGCCGGCGGCTCGCGCATCATTCCGGAGTTCGTGGCGCTGACGCTGGCGCTGTCGACCTACACCGCCGCCTTCATCGCCGAGATCGTGCGCGCCGGCATCCTGTCGGTGCACAAGGGCCAGATGGAGGCGGGGTCTTCGCTCGGCCTCAGCCGCGGCGCCACGCTGCGCCTGATCGTGGTGCCGCAGGCGATGCGCGTCATCGTGCCGCCGCTGACCAACCAATATCTCAATCTCACCAAGAATTCGTCGCTGGCGGTCGCGATCGGCTATCCTGACCTCGTGTCGGTATGGGCCGGCACGTCGCTGAGCCAGACCGGGCAGGCGATCGAGATCATCGCGATGACGATGGGCGTCTATCTCTTGATCTCGCTACTCACCAGCGCGATCATGAGCGTCTACGGTTGGCGCGTCAGCCGGAGCCTGGGCGCATGAGCGATATGACCGCATCCGCCTATGTCCGCCAGGATCTCCTCACCGAGCGTCCCGCGCCGGTGAAGACGACAGGCTTCATCGGCCTGGTGCGCACGCGCCTGCTCAATTCGCCGACCAACATCCTGATCACCATCGTCAGTGCCCTGTTGCTCTGGTTCACCATCGTTCCCAGCGTCAAGTTCCTGTTCGTGGACGCGGTCTGGACCGGCACGGACCGCACGGCGTGCCTGACCGAGAACGGTGCCTGCTGGCCGTACATCCAGGCCAAGCTGCCGCAACTGATCTATGGCTTCTATCCCGAGGCCGAGCGCTGGCGCGTCAACCTCACATTCGCGCTTGCCGCGGTCCTGCTGGTGCCGATGCTGGTGCCCCGCCTGCCGGCGAAGGCGATCAACGCCAGCCTGTTCTTCTTCGCCTTTCCCGTCGTCGCATTCTTCCTGCTGCATGGCGGCGGCATCTCGGGCTTCGGCCTGAGCTGGACCGCCGGCCTGCTGCAATTGTTCGACGACAGCATCATCGGCGCCGGGCAGGTCCTGCTCAGTCTCAGCAAGACCTCGGCCATCGCGCCGCTGCTGTGGGTGCTCGGCAGTCTCATCGTGCTGGTCGGCAAGGCGATCTACTGGCTGATCTTTCCGCTGACCTGGCTGCGTGACCAGCTCGAGGCCTCGGGCCAGTCGGTCTGGGCCGACTTCACCATCACGACCGCCGTCGTGTCCCTTATCGCTTTCGTGTTGGGCGGCGGCGTGCGCACGGGATGGCGTCCGCTGGCGTGGAGCCTCGCCACGTTCGCCGCCATCGCGATCGTGATCAAGCTGATGGGGCTCGACCACGGCGGACTGTCCGTCGTGCAGACACGGCTCTGGGGCGGGCTTCTGGTGACGCTGGTGGTCTCCGTCGCCGGCATCGTCACCTCGCTGCCGATCGGCATTGCGCTCGCGCTCGGCCGCCGCTCCAGCATTCCCCTGATCCGGATATTCTCGATCGCCTTCATCGAGTTCTGGCGCGGCGTGCCGCTGATCACCGTGCTGTTCTTCGCCACCTACATGCTGCCCCTGTTCCTGCCGGGCAATTTCACGGTCGACGGCCTCGTCCGCGCCCTGATCGGCATCGCGCTGTTCACCGGCGCCTACCAGGCCGAGAACGTCCGGGGCGGGCTTGCCGCGATCCCGCGCGGGCAGGGCGAGGCCGCCGCCGCGCTGGGATTGTCCTGGTGGAAGACCACCTCCCTGATCGTGCTGCCGCAGGCGCTGCGCCACGTCATCCCGAACCTCGTCAACAGCTTCATCTCGCTGTTCAAGGACACCTCGCTGGTTTCGATCGTGGCGCTGTTCGATCTCTTGGGATCGCTGCGCGCCTCGTTCGCCGATCCGAAATGGTCGGCGCCCTCGACGCTGTTCACCGGCTTTGCCTTTGCGGGTATCATCTATTTCCTGTTCTGCTTTGGAATGTCGCGCTACTCGCTGTTCGTCGAGCACCGTCTCAACGCCCACCGTCGCAACTGATCGAGGCCATCATGTCCGACCCCATCGTCAAGATTACCGGCCTGAACAAATGGTACGGCGACTTCCACGTCCTGCGCGACATAGACCTCGAGGTCCGCAAGGGAGAGCGCATCGTGATCTGCGGCCCCTCGGGCTCCGGCAAGTCGACGCTGATCCGCTGCATCAACGCGCTGGAGGAGTTCCAGGAGGGCGAGATCGTCGTCGACGGCATCGAGCTCGGGCCGAACCTCAAGCACATCGATGCCGTGCGCCGCGAGGTCGGCATGGTGTTCCAGAGCTTCAACCTGTTCCCGCACCTCACGGTGCTCGACAACTGCACGCTGGCCCCGATCTGGGTGCGCAACATCCCCAAGCGGGATGCCGAGGCGACCGCGATGAAATTCCTGGAGCGGGTCAAGATCCCGCACCAGGCCAACAAGTTCCCGGGCCAGATGTCCGGCGGCCAGCAGCAGCGCGTCGCGATCGCCCGCGCGTTGACCATGAACCCGAAGGTGATGCTGTTCGACGAGCCGACCTCGGCGCTCGACCCCGAGATGGTCAAGGAGGTGCTCGACACCATGGTCGACCTCGCCGAAGAGGGCATGACCATGCTGGTCGTCACCCACGAAATGGGTTTTGCCCGCGAGGTCGCCAACCGCGTCGTGTTCATGGACGCCGGCCAGATCATCGAGGCCAACACCCCGAACGAGTTCTTCGCCAGCCCGCAGCATGCCCGCACCAAGTTGTTCCTGAGCCAGATCCTGCGGTAACTGCCTGCCGCCTGGCGGCCCTGCGGGACTGCGCCACCAGCTTCGCACCATCCGAATCACTTGTCTCTTCTTCGGACCAGATTCCGGAGAGAGACCTTGAGCAGTGTCGGCGCACGCGCATACCAGGCTGCGCGCCTGGAGAAGAAGCTGAGGAAGCAGGCGGACGCCGTCATGTCGATCGCGATTGAGGCGATCGGGCAGGGTAATCTTGCCGAGGCCGAGATCCTCTGCCGCGAGATCCTGAAAGAGGTTCCGGATCACTTCCACGCCACGCACGTGCTCGGCCTGCGGGCATTCGACGGCGGGCACTTCGAGGACGCGCAATTCCTGCTCGAGCGCGCGATCATGCTCGATCCGCGTTCGCCCGATGCGCACAGCAATCTCGGGGCCGTGTATTTCGCGCTCGAGAAGTACAAGGACGCCCGCGCGTGCCAGGAAAAGGCCATTGCGCTGAAGCCGAATTGCGCGACCAGCCTTACCAATCTCGGCAATACGATGCTGCACATGGGCCTCGCCAAGGAGGCAATCGCGCTGCACGAGCGCGCCCTCAGGCTGAAGCCGGACTATGCCGATGCGTTCTGCAACCGCGGCATGGCGGAACTGATGATCGGCGAGTTCGAGCGCGCCGGTCAGAACTTCGATCGCGCCCTGTCGCTTCAGCCGCGTCACGCGGAAGCGATCGCCGGCAAGGGCATGGTGTGCCTCGAGCTCCGGCATTTCGAGCAGGCGGAAGCCGCCCTCGATCTGGCACTGGCGCTCAAGCCGGGCTCGCCGCGCATTCTGGTGCAACGCGGACGGCTCTATCTGACCCTGTCCCGGCTGCAGAAGGCTGCGGAGGATTTCGACGCCGCACTGGCGCAATCGCCGCGGAACGAGCTCGCGCTGTGCTGGCGGGCGCAAGTCGACATCATGGTGCGGAACACGGCGGGGGCGATGGCGGGCGTCAAGACCCTGCTCGAGGTCAATCCGCAGTCCGAGGCGGGCATGGCGCTGCTGGCCGCCTGCTATGCGAACCAGGGCGACATCGCGACCGCGCTCGTGCATCTCGATGCGGCGCTGGCGATCGCGCCGGATTTCCCCGAGGCCATCGGATACAAGATCTTCGTGCTCGACTACCTGCCGGAGGCCGATTTCGTGATCCAGCAGGCGGCGCGGAAATACTGGTGGGACCAGATCGGCGCCAAGCTTCCGCAACGGACGCTGGGGCCGCGCAATCTCGATCCGGACAGGCAGATCGTGGTCGGCTATGTCGCTTCCGAATTCAGGCAGCACTCGGCGGCGTATTCGCTGCTGCCGGTGCTGCGCCATCACGATCGCGCCGACTTCAAGATCGTCTGTTATTCCTGCTGGCCGCTGCAGGACGAGATGACCGAGAAGTTCAAGGCCTGCGCCGACGTCTGGGTCGAGGCCGCGCAGTTCTCGGACGACGAGTTGGCCGATCGCATCCAGGCCGACGGCATCGACGTCCTGATCGACGTCTCCGGGCATACGACCGGCAGCCGCCTCCATATGTTCGCGCGCAAGCCGGCCCCCATCCAGGTCACGGGCTTCGGGCATGCCACCGGAACCGGCCTGCAGACCATGGACTACGTGCTCGCGGACCCGACGTTCATTCCGCACTCGGCGCGCCACCTGCTGGCCGAGAAGGTCCACGATTTGCCCTGCCTGATCACGATCGATCCCATCCTGGACGTGCCGCCTTCGGAGCTGCCCATGCTCCGCAACGGCTATGTGACCTTCGGCGTCTTCAACCGCATCTTCAAGATATCGGACGAGGCGATCCGGGTATGGTCGAAGGTGATGCGCCAGCTGACGGGATCGAAGATCATCATCAAGAACGGGCTCCTTGACGACCCCTTGCTGCGCGACCGCCTGGTCGCCCGGTTCGTGGCGCAGGGCATTGCCGAGGAGCACGTCATCTGCATGGGCACGACCCCGCGCAACGAGCATTTGCGGGCCTTTGCCAATGTCGACATCTCGCTCGATACCTTCCCGCAGAACGGCGGCATCAGCACCTGGGAATCCCTCTATGCGGGCGTGCCGGTCGTGGCCAAGCTCGGCAACGGTTCCTCAGCGCGGGCCGGCGGGTCGATCGTGGCGGCCGTCGGTCTTGGCGACTGGGTTGCCGAGGACGATGAGGGCTATGCCGCGATCGCGTGCAGATATGCCGCCCAGCCCGCGCATCTGGCCAAGCTGCGCGCGGAGCTGCCGGCCCAGATCGCCAATTCGCCGGCCGGCAACGTCGAGAGCTACACGCGCAGGATCGAGGCGGGGTATCGCCAGTTCTGGCGCGACTATTGTGCCTCGGCCTCGGCACGCGGCGAGGTGGCGTAGCCATCGGCTACGCCGGATCAGCGGACGCGAACACCGGGAAATTCCGGGGGCACGGCCGGTCCAGCCGGCCGGCTGGCCGGGCTGACGAATCAGTTAGACTCGTCTCGGGCCATCCTCCGGAGAGCAACCTTGCAGAACAGCGGCGCCGGCGCACGCGCATTCCAGAACGCGCGATTGCAGAAGAAATTGATGAAGCAGGCGGAGACGATCCTCTCCGCTGCGGCCGGCGCCTATGGCCAGGGACGATATGCCGAGACCGAGGCGCTCTGCCGCGAGATCCTCAAGGTGCTCCCCGAGCATATCGACGCCATTCACCTGCTCGGGATGTGTGCGCATGACGGCCGGCGCCTGGAGGAGGCGCGGGAGCTGCTCGAGCGCGTGATCGCGCTGGACCCGCGCCTGCACGATGCCCACAACAACCTCGCGACCGTGCATTTCGACCTCGGCAATCTCGAGGAGGCACGGCGGTGCCAGGAGAAGGCCATCGCGCTGAAACCGAATTTCGCGGTGGCGCTGACCAACCTCGGCAACACGCTGATGCATCTCGGCCAGTACGAAAAGGCGATCGAGCTGCACGACCGCGCCATCAAGATCAAGCCGGACTATGCCGACGCGCTCTGCAACCGCGGCATGGTCGAAATCGTGCTTGGCCAGATCATGCGCGCCAAGGAAAGCTTCGAGCGCGCCCTGCTGTTTCAGCCGCGTCACGCCGAGGCGATTGTCGGCAGCGGCATGGTCTGCTCGGAGCTCCGGCACTACGAGGAAGCGGCGGCCAAGTTTGCCATGGCGCTGACCATCAAGCCCGGCGCGCCGAGGATTCTGGCCCAGCGCGGGCGGCTCAGTTACGAGCTGCAGCAGCTGGAGCCCGCGCTCGCGGATTTCGAGGCGGCGCTTGCGATCTCGCCCAAGCTCGAGCTCGCGCTCCGGGGCAAGGCGCAGACCTGCCTCGTGATGGGAAGGACCGCGCAGGCGATGGCGGCGGCAACGGCCTTGATCGAGCAGAATCCGCGCTCCGAGATGGGCCTGGCCCTGATGGGCTTCTCCTATTCGAACCAGGGCGATATGGACACCGCGATCGAGTATCTCGATCGCGCGCTGGCGATCCGCCCGGCCTATGGCGATGCGATCAGGGGCAAGATCTTCCTGCAGGACTACCGCGCCGAGGCCGATTTCGTGGTCCAGCAGGCGGTACGACGAGACTGGTGGGATCTGATCGGCTCCAAGCTGCCGCGGCGGACGCTGGCGAAGCGGCCGCTCGATCCGGACAAGCAGATCGTGGTCGGCTATGTCGCGGCCGAATTCCGGCAACACTCGGCAGGCCTCACCCTGCTGCCGGTGCTGCGCAATCACGATCACGCCAACTTCAAGATCATCTGCTATTACTCATGGCCGGGCTCGGACGAGTACACGGCCTGGTTCAAGGAGATGGCGGACGTCTGGGTCGACGCCTGGGGTCTTTCGGACGAGGAGCTCGCCGATCGCATTCAGGCCGACGATGTCGACATCCTGATCGACGTGTCGGGCCACACGACCGGCAACAGGCTGCAGGTCTTTGCGATGAAGCCGGCGCCGATCCAGGCCACCGGCTTCGGCCACGCGACGGGCACCGGCATGCAGACCATGGACTATGTGCTCGCGGATCCCGTTTTCATTCCGCCGTCAGTCCGGCATCTGTTTCCCGAGAAAATCCACGATCTGCCATGCCTGATCACGATGGAGCCGGTCACGAATCTGCAGCCGACCGAGCTGCCGATGCTGCGCAACGGCTATGTCACCTTCGGCGTGTTCAACCGTATCTACAAGATTTCGGATCAGGCAATCGGCGTCTGGTCACGCCTGATGCGGGAGTTGCCGGGATCGAAGATCATCCTCAAGCACGGTCTGCTCGATGATCCCCTGCTGCGCGACAGCCTCGTTGCACGCTTCGTGGCGCAGGGCATTGCCGAGGAGAATATCACCTGCCTCGGCACCACCTCGCGCGACGACCACCTGCTGGCTTTCGGGCAGATCGATATATCCCTCGACACGTTCCCGCAAAACGGCGGCATCAGCACCTGGGAGTCGCTCTACAAGGGCGTTCCCGTCGTGGCCAAGCTCGGCAACGGTGCTTCCTCGCGCGCCGGCGCCTCCATCGTGGCCTCCGTCGGTCTCGGTGACTGGGTCGCCGAAGATGACGAGGGCTATATCGAGATCGCCCGCAAATTTGCCTCGCAGCCCGCGCTTCTGGCGCAGCTGCGCGCGGGCTTGCCCGCTCAGATCGCAGCGTCGCCCGCCGGCAATGTCGAGATCTACACGCGTGAGCTCGAGGCTGGCTATCGCAAGTTCTGGCGCGACTATTGTGCCGCGGCCTCCGGAGAGACAATTTGAGCAGCGCCAGCGCGCGCGCATTCCAGAATGCGCGATTGCAGAAGAAATTGAAGAAGCAGGCGGACGCCATCATCTCTGCTGCGTCGAGCGCCTTTGGCCAGGGCAGGCATGCGGAGACCGATGCGCTCTGCCGCCAGGTCTTGCAGGCGATTCCGGATCATTTCGACGCCTTGCATTTTCTCGGACTGTGCGTGCAACAAAGCGGGCGCCTCGACGAAGCTCAACAGTTGCTCGAGCGCGCGATCGCGATCGATCCGCGTTCGCACGAGGCTCATAACAACCTCGCGACCGTGTACTTCGTCCTTCAGAACTTCGAAGCGGCCCGCGCCTGTCAGGAGAGGGCGATCGCGCTGAAGCCGAACTTTGTGCCGGCCCTGGTCGGTCTCGGCAATACCTTGCTTCAGATGAAGCTGCGCGAGCAGGCTATCGAGATGTACGATCGCGCCATCGCCCTGAAGCCCGACCATGCCGATGCGATCTGCAATCGTGGCCTGGCCGAGTTGGCGCTGGGCCAGTTTGAGCGCTCCAGGCAAAGCTTGGAGCGCGCTCTGTTGTTTCAACCGCGCCACGCCGAGGCGCTCGCCGGCAAAGGCGTGGTCAGCATCGAGCTCAAGCATTTCGATGAGGCGGAAGCCGCGCTCGCAGCGGCGCTCGCGATCAGGCCCGGTTCGGCGAAGATCCTGGCGCAGCGTGGGCGGCTCAGTTACGAGTTGCAACGCCTGGAGCCGGCGCTAGCGGATTTCGAGGCGGCGCTTGCGATTTCGCCCAGGCTCGAGCTGGCGCTCCGGGGCAAGGCACAGGTCTGCCTCACGATGGGAAAGACCGCGCAGGCGATGGCCGCCGCCGCAGCCTTGATCGAGGGAAATCCGCGCTCGGAGGTGGGGCTGGCGATGATGGGCTTTGCTCATTCGAACCAGGGAGAAATGGACGCCGCAATCGAGTATCTCGATCGCGCGCTGGCGATCCGCCCGGACTATGGGGATGCGATCACGGGAAAGATCTTCCTTCAGGACTTCCGCGCCGAGGCCGATTTCGCGATCCAGCAGGCGGTACGGCGAGATTGGTGGGACTTGATCGGCTCCAAGATACCGCGGCGGAAGCTGCAAGAGCGATCGCTTGATCCGGACAGGCAGATTGTGGTCGGCTACGTCGCCGCCGAATTCCGGCAACACTCGGCAGGGCTCACCTTGCTGCCGGTCCTGCGCCAGCATGATCGCGAGAGCTTCAAGATCAACTGCTATTCGTGCTCGCCGTCACGAGACGAGCTGACCGCCAAGTTCAAATCGTTGGCAGACGTCTGGGTCGATGCCTGGCAGCTTTCGGACGACGAGCTGGCCGATCGCATCGAGGCCGACAAGGTCGATATCCTGATCGACGTATCAGGGCATACGACCGGCAACAGGTTGCCTGTCTTCGCCCGGAAGCCGGCCCCGATCCAGGCCACCGGTTTCGGGCACGCCACAGGCACGGGCCTTCGGACCATGGACTATGTGCTCGCGGACCCTGTCTTCATTCCGCAATCGGCACGGCATCTGTTGGCCGAAAAGGTCTTTGACCTGCCGTGCCTGAACACGATCGATCCGATCCTGGATGTGCCGCCTTCGGAGCTTCCCATGCTCCGCAACGGCCATGTGACCTTCGGCGTGTTCAACCGCGTCAACAAGATCTCGGACGAGGTCAGCCGCGTATGGGCGAAAGTGATGCGCGAGGTGAGCGGATCGAAGATCATCATCAAACATACCCTGCTTGACGATGCATTGGTGCGCGACGGCCTGATCGCACGCTTTGTGGCGCAAGGCATTGCCGAGGAGGACATCACTTGCCTCGGCACCACTTCGCGCGACGACCACCTGCTGGCCTTCGGGCAGGTCGATATTTCCCTCGATACGTTCCCGCAGAACGGCGGCATCAGCACCTGGGAGTCGCTCTACAAGGGCGTTCCTGTCGTGGCCAAGCTCGGCAATGGTGCCTCCTCGCGCGCCGGCGCCTCCATCGTGGCCTCCGTCGGGCTCGGCGATTGGGTCGCCGAGGATGACGAGGGCTATATCGAGATCGCCCGCAGATTTGCCTCGCAGCCCGAGCTTCTGGCGAAGTTGCGCGCGGATCTGCCGGCCCGGATCGCAGCGTCACCCGCCGGCAATGTCGGGATCTACACGCGTGAGCTCGAGGCAGGCTATCGCCGGTTCTGGCGCGACTATTGCGCCGCCGCTGCCGGGCAAGGCGAGGGCGCCTGACCCAGCCGATCCCCGGGGGCGAACGCCCAAATTAGCTTTCGGGAAACCATGCGCGGCTGCGCGGCCGCGCCGTTTCACGGCTCCGAAAGCTCTTTCTGTGCATATGGCGCCAAATAGGGTGCGCCAATGCTCGGTTTCCTGTTCGGCTTCAATGCGCGTCTCGGACGCTTGCACTTCTTCCTCGCGACGATCGCGCTTGCGGTCGTGATGACGGCGATCTGCTTTGCGATCGCGATGGCTGTCTTTCACGATACGTCGCCCGCCCTGATCCGGCCGGAAGATCTGCTGAAGAACCGGGCGGTCATCGCCGCGATGGTGCTGTTCGGATTGTCGACCTTCATGCTGCAATCGATGCGCATCCGCGACATCGGCTGGGACCCGGTTTGCGTGGTGCCGGCCTGGATCGCGCTGATGGTCGTCGATCACGTCGTCGCCGGCCGGTTTCCGGCCTGGGCCATCGGTGGGGAGCACCAGGGCACGGCCGTCGGCGCGCTGGTCAATCTCGTGCTGATCCTGGCGCTCACGTTCTGGCCGAGCGCCGGCAGCGAAGGCTCTTATGCCAACCCCTTCCAGTCGCGCCCGCAGGCGGCGCCGCCGTCACTGACGAACGAGCGCCTGGCGCGCGTGTCGCAGGGTGCGCAGCGTCCGACCTGGAGCTGATCGGCTTCGTGCTTTAGACGAAGGGCGGCTTGATGTTGCTGCGCTTCTCCAGCCATTCCGGCACCGGAAGGTTCTTGGCGCGCATGAAGTCCGCGTTGAACAGCTTGGACTGGTAGCGGCTGCCGGAATCGCACAGCACGGTGACGATCGTCTTGCCGGGCCCGAGCTGTTTTGCGAGACGCATTGCGCCCACGATGTTGATGCCGGTGGAGCCGCCGAGGCACAGGCCTTCGTGCTGGAGCAGCTCGTAGATCATCGTCACCGCTTCGGCATCGGGAATGAGATAGGCGTCATCGACCTTCGCGCTCTCGACGATCGCGGTCGAGCGGCCGAGCCCGATGCCTTCGGTGATGGAATCGCCGGGGGTAGCCTTGGCGGTCCCCGTCCTGAAATATTCATACATGCCGGCGCCGGCCGGATCGGCGCAGGCAATCCGGACGTCCTTGTTCTTTTCCTTCAGAAAGCGGCTGATGCCGGCGAGTGTGCCGCCGCTGCCGACCGAGCAGACGAAACCGTCGACCTTGCCGCCGGTCTGCTCCCAGATCTCAGGGCCGGTCGAGTCGTAATGGGCCTTGGCATTGTCGAGGTTGTTCCACTGGTCGGCGAACAGCACGCCGTTCGGCTCGGTCTTGCGCAGCTCGTCGGCGAGGCGGCGGCCGACATGCTGGTAGTTGTTCGGGTTGGCGTAGGGCAGGGCCGGCACCTCGATCAGCTCGGCGCCGCACAGCTTGAGAAAGTCTTTCTTCTCCTGGCTCTGCGTCTCCGGGATCACGATCAGCGTGCGGTAGCCGCGGGCACTGGCGACGACAGCGAGGCCAATGCCGGTATTGCCGGCGGTGGCTTCCACCACGAGACCGCCCGGCTTGAGCTCGCCGCGCTTCTCCGCTTCCAGGATCATCCATTTGCCGGCGCGGTCCTTCACCGACTGGCCGGGATTCATGAACTCGGCCTTGCCGAGGATGGTGCAGCCGGTCAATTCCGAGGCGCGCTTGAGCTTGATCAGCGGGGTGTTGCCGATGGCTTCGACAACGTTGGTTCGAAAGGTCATGTCGGGGGAAATCACTGGCAAAGGGTTGATCTGGCTGGCCAGAACCTAGTGCCTGGGAGCCCAAAGGGGAAGGCTTTTGCGCTGCGGCGAAGGCGGTGGGAATGGCCGGAGGAGCAGCCATATTCCGCAGCAAAGATCAGCGCGGGCAATGTGGGCTGTGGTGCTCGACATCAGTGGAATGATATGTCGCGCCAACGTCGGAGCGTGGAAGATAATGGTTTTCACCTGCGGCAGCCGGGTATCGCGCTCGAGCACGCGAGGTCCGCTTCCAGCGTAATGCGCCCGCGCGTCGCCATGGCGCTGCCGCCGCATGCAGCTCGTTGCCGGGCAGTGCAGGGGGATCGACGGCTTCTCTGCAGGTGTGGCTCCAATATCACATGAAATCTTGGTAAGCTTGAGCGCGGTTTGCGACGGCATCGAAAGCCGAGAAACCATTGCGAGACAGCCACATTTTGGATTTGCAAGGTCTCGCTTGGAAAGCAGGGCGCCCGTCAGTTCGCACCTGCGGGACTGTCCCGCTGTTCCGCGCCCGGCTAGTATGAAGCTCAAGGTTCCGCAGAAAGCATCACCTGTGCACGAGTTGCCGAAAGCCCCCCGACTGTCTGCCTGCGAATCGGTTAATCCGGCTCTGCGGTGGCGGTTCGATCTGCCCGGCGGGGGGTGGATGTGACACAGCATGTTCCGGCGATCGCCATGCGGCGGTCTTTGGGGTCTGCGTCCCGGACGCGTCGCACGGCGCGCTGGCTTGCAGTGGTGTGCCTTGCGGCAAGTTCAGGCGCCTGCGTGCTGACGCAGGATCTTCCCGATCCCGCGCTCGACGTTCCCACAAGTTACAAATATGCCGGGAAGGGCGATGCGCCGCCGTCGCTGGATTGGTGGCGCGGCTTCCGGTCCGCCGAACTGACGCAGTTGATGGAGGAGGCGCAGACCGTCAATCTCGACATCGCGGCCGCCGTCGCGCGCATCGTCCAGGCTGACGCCCAGGCACGGCAGGCCGGTGCAGCGCTGTTGCCGAGCCTGTCGGGCGGCGGATCCGAAACCTATTCGCGCACCTCGGGCTCCTCGTCGTCCGGCCTCACCAATGGCGGGCGCGAGGTCGTCAACTATTCGGCTTCGCTCAGTGCGAGCTACCAGCTCGACTTCTGGGGCCAGAACCGTGACGCGCTGCAGACGGCGGAAGAGACCGCGAACGCCAACCGTTTCGATCGCGATACGGTCGCGCTGACGACGCTGGCGAGCGTTGCCAACGCCTATTTCCAGGTGCTTGCCTCGCAGGATCGCATCAGGACCTCGCAGCGTAACATCGCGAGCGCGCAGCGCATCCTCGATGCGGTGAAGGAGCGCCGCAAGGCCGGCACCGGCACCGATCTCGACGTCGCGCAGCAGGAGAGCGTGCTCGCCAATCAGAAGGCGCTGGTGCCGCCGCTGCGCCAGACGCTGGATCAGAACCGGAATGCGCTCGCCGTGCTGGTATCGCGGCCGCCGGAGAGTGTGCGCATCGACGGCGGCTCGCTGAACAGCGTCGCGATCCCGCGCGTCACGCCCGGCCTGCCGTCGGAGATCCTGACGCAGCGGCCGGACATCCGCCGGCAGGAGGCGCAACTCGCCTCGGCGACCGCCAATATCGGCAACGCGCGTGCGCAGTTTTTCCCCACCATCCAGCTCACCGGCAATGGCGGCTATCAGAGCTCGGCGCTGGTCTCGCTGTTCCAGCCGCATGCAGCGTTCTTCCAGCTCGTCGGCAGCGCGACGCAGCCGATCTTCGACGGCGGCAAGATCCTGGGCAATTTCGAATTCGCCAAGGCGCGGCAGGACGAATTGCTGCAGACCTACCGCAAGACCATCGTCCAGGCTTTCACCGACGTCGACAACGCGCTGTTCTCGATCAGGCAAACCACGATCAAGCTGCAATTGCAGCGCGACGTCGTCGCCGCCTCGCGCCGTGCCTTCGACCTGTCGGAGCAGCAATTGCGCGCCGGCACCGCCGACATCGTTACCGTGCTCAACACCCAGCTGACGCTGTTCACGGCGGAAGACGCGCTGTCGCAGGCGCAACTCGCACGGCTACTCGCCATCGTCAGCCTGTATCAGGCGCTCGGCGGCGGCTGGGAGCCGCGAATGGAGAAACCGGTCAATGCTCTTTAAGCCGGATACGAAGGAAGGCGCGAAAGAGGGGACTGCGAAAAAATCGCGCGGCCGCGGCTTCGTCATGACCCTGATCACGCTCGCGATCCTCGGCGGCCTCTTCTATGTCGGCTGGACCGTCACGCATCAGCAGCAGGCGAACAACCGCAACCAGCGACCCGATCTGCCGGTACCCGTGCTGGCGGCGACCCCACGCATCCAGGACGTGCCGGTTTATCTCGACGGCGTCGGCGCGATCCGCGCGCTCAACACCGTGACCGTGCGCTCGCAGGTCGACGGCAAGCTGATCGCCGTGAATTTCACCGAAGGCCAGGACGTCAAAAAGGGCGACGTGCTCGGCGAGATCGATCCCGCGCTCTATCAGGCGACCTACGACCAGGCGGTCGCCAAGAAGGCGCAAGACCAGGCCCAGCTCGCCAACCAGCGCATCGACCTGACACGCTACGAGCAGCTGGCTGCCTCCAATGCCGGCTCCAAGCAGCAGGCCGACACCCAGCGCGCGCTGGTCGCGCAGACCGAGGCGCTGGTGAAGGCCGACCAGGCCGCGATCGACAATGCGGCGGCAACGCTGAGCTACACCAAGATCGTGGCGCCGCTGTCGGGACGCGCCGGCCTGCGTCAGGTCGACCAGGGCAACATCATCCACGCCTCCGACACCACGGGCCTTGTGGTGATCACGCAATTGCAGCCGATCGCGGTGTGGTTCAGCCTGCCGCAGCAGCAGATCATGCGCGTCAACGCGGCCGCAGCCAAGGGCTCGCTCGCGGTCGACGTGTTCGGCAATGACGGCGTCACCGTGATCGACACCGGCAAATTGACCGGCATCGACAACCAGGTCGACCAGACCACCGGCACGCTGAGGCTCAAGGCGGAATTCCCCAACGCCAATTACCAGCTCTGGCCCGGCCAGTTCGTCAATGTGCGCCTCAAGGTCGAGACCCTTGCGCAGGCGCTGGTGGTGCCGACCTCGGCGGTGCAGCGCGGCCCGATCGGGACCTTCAGCTATGTCATCGGCGAGGACAATGTGGTCTCGGCCAAGCCCGTAACGGTGACGCAGCAGAACGAGCATGACGCCGTGATCGCGAGCGGCCTGTCGCCGAACGACAAGGTCGTCACCACGGGCTTTGCCAATCTGTCCGACGGCTCCAAGGTGGTCGTCGGCCGCGACGATCAGACGCCGTCGGCCGATCTCGCCCCGCGCAAGCGATCGCGCGGGCCGGACGGCCAGAAGAAGGACGGGGCCAAGGAAGGCCAGAAGGACGGCCAGAAAGAGTGGCAGGGCAAGGACGGCGAGCATCGCGCCAAGCGCAGCAACAGTGAGGGCGACCAGAAGGGGCAGACTGGTCCGGCTCCGGGGCCCGCACCTGGGCCTGGCGCATCGGGATCTGGAGCCAAGCAGCCATGATCCCGACAACAGCCGCCTAGGCGGCAGGCAGATCCCATGGGTGTCTCCGAACCCTTCATCCGCCGGCCCATCGCGACCTCGCTGCTCGGCATCGCGCTGCTGATCGGCGGGCTGCTCGGCTATTTCTCGCTGCCGGTCTCGGCGCTGCCGCAGGTCGATTTCCCGACCGTGCAGGTGACGACGCAGCTGCCGGGCGCGAGCCCCGACGTGATCGCCTCGCTGATCACCGCGCCGCTGGAGCGGCAGCTCGGCCAGATCCCGTCGCTGTCGGCGATGAACTCGACGAGCTCGTACGGCGTCAGCCAGATCTCGCTGCAGTTCGACCTCAACCGCGACATCGACGGCGCGACGCAGGACGTCCAGGCCGCCATCAACGCGGCGGCCGGCGTGCTGCCCAAGACGCTGCCTTACCCGCCGACCTACGCCAAGGTGAACCCGGCCGACGCGCCGGTCATGACGCTGGCACTGCGCTCGGACACGATCTCGCTGCGGGCGATGAGCGACATCGCCGATACGCTCCTGGCGCAACGCTTGAGCCAGATCTCCGGCGTCGGCCGCGTCTCCGTGCTCGGCGGGCTGAAGCCGGCCGTGCGCATCCAGGCGGACCTGGCGCGGCTTGCGGCCTATGGCATCGCCATGGAGGATCTGCGCACCGCGATTGCCAATGCCAACGTGTCGGGACCGAAGGGCTCGCTCGACGGCGCCCAGCAATCCTACATCATCGCCGCCAACGACCAGATCGCCGCCGCCGAGGCCTACAAGCCCGTCATCATCGCCTACCGCAACGGCTCGCCGGTCACGATCGGCGACGTCGCGCAGATCGTCGACGGGCTCGAGAACGACCGCACCGGCGGCTGGTACCAGGGCTCGCCGGCCGTCATCATCGACATCCAGCGCCAGCCCGGCGCCAACGTCATCGACGTCGTCAGCCAGATCCGCGCCGAAATCCCGAAGGTCCAGCGCGCCATTCCGGCCGGCGTGAACCTCACCATCGTGTCCGACCGCACCGTCACCATCCGCGCCTCGGTGCGCGACGTGCAGTTCACGCTGGTCCTCAGCGTCGTGCTGGTGACGCTGGTGGTGCTGCTGTTCCTGCGCTCGTTGCGGGCCACGCTGATCGCGGGCGTCGCGCTGCCGCTGTCGCTGATCACCAGCTTCGGCATCATGTATTTCGCTGGCTTCAGCCTCGACAATCTGTCGCTGATGGCGCTCACGATCGGCACCGGCTTCGTCGTCGACGACGCCATCGTCATGATCGAGAACATCGTCCGCCACATGGAGAACGGCGACGGTCCGATGCAGGCCTCGCTGAAGGGTGCCAGCGAAATCGGCTTCACCGTGATCTCGCTGACGGTGTCGCTGATCGCCGTGTTCATCCCGCTGCTGTTCATGTCGGGTCTCGTCGGGCGCATGTTCCGCGAATTCGCGCTGACGCTGACGATCGCGGTCGTCACCTCGGCCGTGGTCTCGCTGACGCTGACACCGATGATGTGCTCGCGGCTGCTCAAGCATGCCCACGAGGAGCTGGCGGTGCCGGGCCTTGCCGCGATCAGCCGTTTCATCGATCGCACCGTGGAATTCTATCATCGTACGCTGCTGGTGGTTCTGCAGCACCAGCGCCTCACGCTGGTCGTGACCTTCGCAACGCTGATTGCGACCCTCGTTCTCTATGTCGTTGCGCCGAAGGGCTTCCTGCCGCTGCAGGACACCGCCTCGATCACGGCGGTGACGGAGGCGGGGCCCGACGTCTCGTTCGCGGAGATGCAGAAACGGCAGGCCGAGGCCGCCGACGCCATCAAGGCCGACCCCGACGTGGTCGGCGTGGTCTCCGTGATCGGCGCAGGCTCGGTCAACCCGACCACCAATGTCGGACGCCTGGTCATGACGCTCAAGCCGCGCGGCGAGCGGCGCGACGATGTCAGCGTGGTCGTGACGCGGCTGAAGGAGCGCGTGGCCGGCATTCCCGGCATGACGGTCTATTTCCAGCCGGTGCAGGACGTGCAGATCTCGACCCAGTCGAGCCGCTCGCAATACCAGTACACGCTGACCGGCACCGATGCGGCGCTGGTGTCCGAATGGGCGCGCAAGCTGGTCGCGGAGATGCGGCGCGATCCGTTGTTCCGCGACGTCTCCTCGGAGGCGCAGGAGGGCGGCCTGCGAGCCCAGCTCGATGTCGACCGCACCCGCGCCGGCCAGCTCGGTGTCAGCCTGCAGGCCATCACCGACACGCTGAACGACGCCTTCGCGCAGCGGCAGATCTCGACCATCTACGGCCAGGCCAACCAGTACCGCGTGGTGCTGGAGGCGCTGCCGATGTACCAGCGCGATCCCTCGATCCTGTCAAAACTCTATTTGCCGGGTGCCGCCAGCAGCACCGTCGGCGCGCCGAACGCCCAGGTGCCGCTCGACGCGGTGGCGACGCTGAAGCGCACCACGGCGCCGCTCGCGATCTCGCATCAGGCGCAGTTCCCGTCGGTGTCGCTCAGCTTCAACCTCGCGCCGGGCGCGGCGCTCGGCGATGCCGTCGAAGCCGTCAAGGCGATCGAGACCCGGATCGAGATGCCCAACAGCATCGTCGGCGTCTATGCCGGCGATGCCGCCGAATTCGCCAAGGCGCTCGCCGGACAGCCCTGGCTGCTGCTCGCCGCCGTAATCACGATCTACATCGTGCTTGGCGTGCTCTACGAGAGCTACATCCACCCGATCACGATCCTGTCGACGCTGCCCTCGGCCGGCGTCGGCGCGATCCTGGCGCTGGTGCTGTGCGGGCAGGACCTCTCGGTGATCGGCCTGATCGGCATCATCCTCCTGATGGGCATCGTCAAGAAGAACGCGATCATGATGATCGACTTCGCGCTGGAAGCCGAGCGCGGGCAGGGGATGTCGCCCAACGAGGCCATCGTGCAGGCCTGCCTGTTGCGCTTCCGCCCGATCATGATGACGACGCTGGCGGCGTTGTTCGGCGCGCTGCCGCTGGCGATCGAGAGCGGCACCGGCGCCGAGCTGCGCTTTCCGCTCGGCATCTCCATCATCGGCGGCCTGCTGCTGAGCCAGTTGCTGACGCTCTACACCACGCCCGTGATCTATCTCGCGCTCGACCGCATCAACCGCCGCCTCGAGCAGGCGCTGCCGCCGGCTGAATCCGGCGGCCCGCCGATCGCGGGTGCGACCGAGGGGATGCAGTGATGGTATCGATCTCGGAGCCCTTCATCCGGAGGCCCGTGGCGACCACGCTGCTGTCGATCGGGTTGTTCCTGCTGGGTGTCGTCGCCTACGAGTTCCTGCCCGTCGCCTCGGTCCCGAACGTCGATTTCCCCGCCATCTTCGTCTCGGCGAGCCGGCCGGGCGCCGATCCCTCCGTGATGGCAGCGACAGTGGCCTCGCCGCTGGAGCGGCGCCTCGGCGAGATCGCCGGCATCAACCAGATTACGTCCACGAGCTCGCTCGGCACCACCAGCATCCAGCTCCAGTTCGACATCGGCCGCAACATCGACAAGGCCGCGCGCGACGTGCAGGCCGCGATCAATGCATCATTGGTCGACCTGCCGAGCGACCTGCCGACCCTGCCGAAGTTCCGGAAGGCGAACACGGCCGGCGCGCCCGTCTTCGTTCTGGCGCTGACCTCGAAGACGTTGTCGGCCAGCGCGATCTACGACGTCGCCGATACCGTGCTGGCGCAGCGCATCTCGCAGGTGCCGGGCGTCGGCGACGTCACCGTGTCGGGCGCCGACCAGCCGGCGGTACGGGTACAGCTCAATCCGGTCGCGCTGTCGAACGCGGGCATCGCCACCGACGACGTCCGGACCGCCATCGTCAACGCCAATCCGCTCGGTCCCGTCGGCATCTTCAACGGCGAGCGCCAGAGCGAGACGCTGTCGCTGAACAAGCAGATGCGCACGGCGAAAGAGTTCCGCGACATCGTCATCAAGAGCTCGAACGGCAATTTCGTCCGGCTCGCCGACGTCGCCGACATCGAGGACTCCGTCCGCAACGCCCGCTCCATCGCCTGGTTCAACAAGCAGCCGGCGGTGCTGATCCAGATCACCAAGCAGGGCGACGCCAACGTCATCGACACCGTGGACCGGGTCAAGGCGCTGATCCCCGAGCTTAAGCAGTGGATTCCGGCCGGCGTGGACATCTCCACCCTGGTCGACCGCACCGGGACGATCCGCGCCAGCGTGCTCGACATGCAATGGACGCTGCTGGCGACCGCATTTCTGGTGATGGTCGTGGTGTTCGTGTTCCTGCGGCGGCTGACGCCGACGATCGCGGCCGGAATCTCGGTGCCGCTGGCGCTGGCCGGTACTTGCGCCGGCATGTGGGTCGCCGGCTTCTCGATCGACAATCTGTCGCTGATGGCGCTCGCCATCTCCGTCGGCTTCGTGGTCGACGACGCCATCGTCATGATCGAGAACATGTACCGCAATCTCGAGCACGGCATGCGGCCGTTCCAGGCGGCACAGGAGGGCGCGAAGCAGATCGGCTTCACCGTGGTCTCGATCAGCCTGTCGCTGATCGCGGCGTTCACGCCGCTGATCTTCATGGACGGGATCGTCGGCCGCCTCCTGCGCGAATTCTCGCTGACGCTGACCTTCGCGATCCTGGTCTCGACGCTGGTGTCGCTGACGGTGACGCCGATGATCTGCGCGCATTACATCCGCCAGACCACCTCCGGTACTGCGACGCTGTTCGACCGCATCATCGAGGGTTCGCTGACGCGCATCGTTGCCTTCTACGCCCGGACCTTGAGGACCGTGCTGGAATACCCGATGCTGACATTGCTGGTGTTCTTCGCCACGATCGGCCTCACCGTGACGCTCTACATCAAGGTCCCCAAGGGCTATTTCCCGACCGATGATTCCGGCTTCGTCATCGGCGCGACGCGCGCCTCGGCCGACATCTCGTTCCAGTCGATGCTGGGCCTGCAGCAGCGCCTCGCCGACATCGTGATGCAGGATCCGGCGGTGGCCGGCATCGGCTCGACCGTCGGCAGCGGAGGCGGGGGCCCGGGTGCGGCGACCTCGAACCGCGGCACCATGTTCATCAGCCTGAAGCCGCCCGAAGAGCGCGACCACGTCTCGACGCAGGTGGTGATCGATCGCCTGCGGCGCGCGCTCTATCCCGTGCCCGGCATCCGCCTCTTCATGTTCGCCGCCCAGGACGTGCGCGCCGGCGGACGGCAAAGCGATTCCGACTACCAGTACACCCTGACAAGCACCGACCTCGGCCTGCTCCAGAAATGGGCGCCGATCGTCGCCAAGCGCATGGAGAGCGTCGAGGGCATCACCGACATTTCCAGCGACCGCGATCCCGGCGGGCTGCAGCTGACGCTGTCGATCGACCGCCAGAAGGCATCGGCGCTCGGAGTCAAGGTCCAGGACATCGACAACGCGCTCAACAACGCGTTCTCGCAGCGGCAGATCTCGATCATCTACACCCAGCGCAACCAGTACATGACGGTGCTGGAGATCGATCCGAAATTCCAGGTCGATCCGTCCAACCTCGAACGCATCTACGTCGCCGGCGCCAACGACACGCAGGTGCCGCTGTCGGCCGTGGTGCATGCGACGCGCGGGCTTGCCGCGCTCGCGGTCTACCATTCGCAGTCGTTCCCCTCGACCACGGTGTCGTTCAACCTGCTGCCTGACGTGCCGCTCCAGACCGCCACGCAGAACATCCAGCGCGCGGTCGAGGAGCTGCACATGCCCGAGGGCATTCGCGGCAGCTTTGACGGCAATGCCGGCGATTTCGCCAGGACCAGTGGCCGGCAGCCGCTGCTGATCCTCGGCGCGCTGGTGGCGATGTATATCGTGCTGGGGGTGCTTTACGAGAGCCTTGCCCATCCGCTCACGATCATCTCGACGCTGCCTTCGGCTGGCCTCGGTGCGCTGCTGGCCTTGCAGATCACCAACACGCCGCTGACGGTGATCGCCTTCGTCGGCATCATCCTCCTGATCGGCATCGTCAAGAAGAACGGCATCATGATGGTGGACTTCGCGCTCGACGCGGAGCGCCAGCGCGGCCTGTCCTCGGCGGAAGCGATCTTCGAGGCCTGCCAGGCCCGCTTCCGGCCCATCCTGATGACGACGATGGCGGCGCTGTTCGCCGGCATCCCGCTGGTGATCGCAACCGGCCCCGGCACGGAGCTGCGGCGGCCGCTCGGCATCACCATCATCGGCGGCCTGTTCGTCTCGCAGATCCTGACGCTCTACACGACGCCCGTGATCTACCTGCTGGTCGACCGCCTGCGGCGGCGCTCCGAACCCCGTCCGGTCGCCGCGCCGGCGGAATAGGTTGTTGCGGCGCTGCGCGAAGCGTATAGCGGCGGCCATGTCGAACCCGTCCGAGACCGCGGCCGCCGCGCCCGAACCGATCCCCGAATGCCCGCACTGCCAGAAGCCGATGCCGCTGTGCATCTGCGACAGTGTCACGGCCATTGAAAACCGCCTCTCGCTCCTGATCCTGCAGCATCCGCAGGAGCAGGACAGGGCGCTCGGCACGGCGCGGCTGCTTGCACAACATTTCGAGGACGCCACGGTGCGGGTCGGCCTGTCCTGGCCAAGCCTGTCCAAGGCGCTGGGGCGGCCGGTCGAGAACGCCTCGCACTGGGCCGTGCTCTATCTCGGCTCGGCCCGGGCTGCCGACCTTGAGACCGAGGCCGAGATCGTTGCGCTTAACCGCAAGGGCGAGGTGGCTGACAAGCAGCGCGAGCGCCTCGGCAAGCTCGAAGGCGTGGTGCTGCTCGACGGCACCTGGAGCCAGGCCAAGGCGCTGTGGTGGCGCAATCCCTGGATGCTGAAATGCCAGCGCGTGATCCTCAACCCGTCGCGCCCATCGCGCTATGGCCGCCTGCGCAAGGAGCCGCGCAGCGACGGCCTCTCGACCATCGAAGCCGCCGCGACGCTGATGGCCGGTCTTGAGAAGCGTCCCGACATCGCCGAAACCCTGAACGCCAGCTTCGAGCGGATGCTGGCGCGCTACCGCGAGGTCCAGGCCGAGATGCCGGAACTGGCGCCAAAGCCGGCCGCGAAGGACCGCCGGCGCGATTTCCGGCGGCGCAAGTAAGCCTGACGTCGGCCACATCGGGAAGAGGCCGCCGCCGTCAAAGTCGGACGAAGGCGGTTGCCTAAGCCATTGATCCCCTATATTGGTCCGCCCTTATGGGGCCACGTGGCGGAGTGGTTACGCGCCGGTCTGCAAAACCGTTTACTCGGGTTCGAGTCCCGACGTGGCCTCCATCATAAGTTTCTGATCCTTCAGCAAGAATCGATATCTCCGCGGGCTTCCACCGATGCCGCGCGCGCCGCGGCGGGGCGCCACCACCGGGTTTGCCCGGGGTCTGGCGGAAACCCGCGATTCAGCTCGCTGGCATAGAGTTCGCATCTGCGAAGTGATGCACTTCCCATCACCCGAGCGCTGGAGAGCACGTGGGCGACATCGTCCGGTTTGTTCCGAAATCCGAGCTGGAGCGGGCACGCCTCATCCGTGAGGCCCGCGCGATCTATGACAGCATCTTTCCGCCGGCCGCGCCCGACCGGGCGCCGCAGGACGGTGAGGATCGCGTTAAGACCTGATCGCGGCCGCGCCGACTTTCGGCACAGGGCCTGCAGCAAAACGCCCGCGAGGCGCGGGCGTTGAAGGTTCGCGGGTGGGAGAAGCCTCTCAGCAGGCCGCGTACCAGCCGTCCGGAAACGGCAGGAGGGGCCAAGCGCCCTCGTTGTCGTTCGCGGCTTTGGGCGTTGCGGCATACGACCAGGAGCGGGGCACGAAATCCTCCTCCGGCACGGGCGCGAAATCTTCGTTGATCATGGCGTCGCGGACGGCATCCAGCATCAAGTTGAATTCGGCTTCGCTCATCACACCCTCCGGAACGGATGGCGCACTGTCGCAAAGCCGGTTTGTTACCCGATTGAGCCGATCGTTCGCATTTTAACGATCCGGCGATCAGGTCCCGATTGGTTAGCGATTTCTAAAAATCCCCGCGGGAACCCTACGGTCCTCCCGGGCAGCGCGAGTGTGAAAGAGATCACATCCCCCGCGTTTTATTTCTCCTACCCCTCGCGCAACGGCCCATTCGGGCCGGGGCGGGCAGAACGGGAGAGTTTGTCATGAAGGCAAGGTTCTTGCGGTTTGCGGGTGTGAAGAGCAGGGCACGCCGCGCCTCCACGATCGGGTTGTTCCTGACGTTGTTCGCCTCCGCCGCTCAGGCGCAGCAGGGCACGCCCGAGCAGCGCCGCGCCTGCACCCCCGACGTCTACCGGCTCTGCGCCGGCGAGATCCCCAATGTCCGCGCCATCTCGGCCTGTTTGCGCCGTAACCGCTCAAGCTTGAGCGAGGCTTGCCGCAGCGTGTTCGACCAGGCCGGCGGCTGACATGGCTGTCCTGTGGGTTTGTGCGCAGCAAGCACCTCGTGCGGCCTCGCGAATCCGGCATAGTCGGGCTGTGGATATGCTGCGGACAGGCTGTGGAAAGCCGGTTGATTTGCTGCGGATATCGCGCGCAGATGCTTCGTGCGAGCGACGCAATTCCGGCGGAGAGCGTCATATATCCGTCAAGCAGCTTCACCGAATGATTCCCTGATCGGGAAGAGTGCTGTGCCCGCCAAGATCATTTGGTTCTCCCGAATTCGGAATCCCGCACCTGCCGGCGGGCGTCGAGATATTGAGCTGCCCGCCGGGCAAAACACGCTACGGCTCGGTCAATCGGCTCGCACCAAAATATTCGCCTTTACAGAAATTCGGGTTTGTCGCATTCTGCCGCCACCTCATCCCAGTCAGAGGGGCGTATCGCGATCGTCACGAACGCGGGGTGAGCCGTGGTGGACGCAGGCCACATCGGCGCGACGGGCATCGCAGGGCGGGAAACCGTGAGCGGCAGCCGCGCGCACACGACCGGTGAGGTCTGCGTACGGTAAAACCGTGTCGTCCTGACGCCCGGGGTCTGTGCGTCAAGTCTTGCGGTGATGCGGCGGCCCAACCGGGCACGTGCATCAGCCATCCGCAAGGCGACGGGGGCAATAGTGCATCGCTCCCCGGGGAGAGCTCGGCATAAGCCGTAAAACCACCGCGCAGGGAAGGCCGGATGTCAGGCTTCACCTGTATGCCGCTGTGCAGCTTTTTGTAGCGCAACTTTCGCACAGTGGACCGTGGGTGCCCGGCCGGCACCCGGTCTTCCCTGCGCCCTCTGACGGAGGAGGGTGGGACGATGCAAAGCTCGGGCGAAATGAGCCGCGAGGATGCGAAGATGTGTCTGCGAGCTGAGATGTGCGTGATTGGAGGCGATGTTGCTCCTTGCTCCGTCATTGCGAGCGCCGCGACTTGTCCGCCGAAGCCTTGGCCAAGGCGGAAGCAATCCAGAATCCTTCCGCGGCAAGACTCTGGATTGCTTCGTGGCACCAGCGCAAAATTGCTTCGCAATTTTGTCGCGGGCTCCTCGCAATGACGGCGCGGAGAGAGTCGTGCGTCACACTCCAATCCCGCGCCCCGGACGCTGCGCAGCGCTCCTTCAACGGTGCGCTGCAGAGTCGGGGCCCATCCGGCGGCAGGCCACTGGGTCCCGGCTCTGCGCAGCAGCGTAAGAACGCTGCAGCGCGTCCGGGACACCAGCTCCGGCTTCGATGCAAACCGCAACCCGCGCGTGCAAGAAGTCTTGATCGGCGGTGATCCAGCAGTGATCCGCCGCCTTGAACGCAGCCCCGGGCGACAGCGACTAACTCATGGAGTGCACAAGGATCAGTGGAACGTGATCGACCTTCCTCTTCCTAAAGCACCAAAATGGTGCTTTAGTGCTTTTCATGAGCCCGTCGCCCAAGAACGCTCCGTCCGCGCTGCGTTACAGGCTTGCCCCTGAGCCGGCCGCCAAGGCCGCCATCGAGGCGACGTTTCTCGCCTATGACCGCATGATGGAGATCCTCGACGAGGTCGCGCGGACCCACAATGTGGGCTCCAACGTCGTCCTGCTCCACGCCCATGCCTATGAGCCGATCCGGAAAGAGACCGCGCTGCCCTCGCGCCTGGTGACGCTGGGCCTGCGCGACCGCGCGGAGTATCGCGCCGCGCAAGGCCGCCGCCTGCCGCTCGACGACAAGCTCGCCAAGATCAAGGGACCCGCCACCATTTCGATTGCGACCGTGCAAGGGCGCTTCAGCGTGCCCTTCGACTATGCCGGCTATGCCGAGGGCTGGGGGCAGAGCGTGCCCGCCCACCTCATCCGCACCGACGACGGTTTCGAAGTTCACTACGGCGTCACGCCGAACAGTCTGCCAGAGGAGGAGAACGCTATGGATACCATCGCTGCCGCCCCCGACAACTTCCTGTCCCGGGTCGGCCGCCTGATCGCCGGGATCGCCTACGACGCGATCGAGCAGGCGGAAGGCAAGAACAAGCTCAAGGTGGTCGGTCAGGCCATCCGCGAGATCGAGCGTGCGGAAAGCGAGGCGCGCGACGCGCTCGCGGCCGCACGGGCCGAGGAATATCGGCTCAACGCCCGCCGTGGCGAGATCGAGCGCGAGATGACCGATCTTGCCGCCAAGATCGAGGGCGCGATCACCGACAGCCGCGATGATCTGGCCCGCGCCGGCATCGCGCGGCAGATGGATCTGGAGGCGCAGTTCGAGGTGCTCTCCCGCGCCATCGACGAGAACAACGAGAAGATCGAGCAATGCGTGACCTCGCTTCGCGCGGTGCTGTCGGCGCTGCAGGATGCCGAGCAGCGCCGCGCCGATCTCGAGAAGAGCGAGGCCCACGCCAGCCACCAGGCCTCGACGTCGCCCCGCAAGTCCGGCGGCAGCTCTGCAGCGGCAAAAGCCTTGCGGGCGGGCAGGGCGGTGGCAAGGGCAACCGGCGTGCCGCAGGGCATCCCGTATTCAAGCGACATCGACGAGCTCAGCGCGTTGCATCGCGACAAGGAAATTGCTGCGAGGCTGGCGCGGTTGAAGTCGCGCTCCTGAGTGCCGTGTCATGAGCACATTGCTCGAACACGTCATGATGCCGGAGGTCAGGCCGTTCTCGATCGCGGCGGCCATGATCCTAATCGTCGGCTCGCTCGAAGTGATCTCGATGCTGGTCGGAGCGTCCCTCAGCGAGATGCTCGGCACCAGCATCGATTTCAGCCATCCCAGCGACAACGGCGTGCTGAACGCCATCTCCTGGATCAATGTCGGCGGCGTGCCGCTGCTGATCTTCCTGTTGCTGGCGCTCGGCGCCTTCTCCATCACCGGCTTCCTGATCCAGGACATCGCGCGGATGGTGGCGGGTCCCTTGCCGGCGACGGTCGCCTCGATCGCGGCCGTCGCGGTCTCGGTTCCGCTGGTGCGTGCCGCCAGCGGCGCCATCGCACGGGTCATTCCGAAGGACGAGACTTACGTCGTCGGCCTCGGCGATCTCGTCGGCCGTGTCGGTGAGGTGGTGGTCGGTCCGCTCGATCAGGGGCCGCCGGGCCGCGTCAGCGTCGCCGACGTCCACGGCAACCGCCATTTCGTGCTGGCGGTGGCGGCGCCTTCGTCATCGCCCCTGCCGCAGGGAACCCTGGTGCTTCTCGTCGATCGCGATGGCACCCGCTTCGTGGCGGTGAAAGCCGAGGATGAACTCAAGCCGTCCAAGCCCAGTCTAAGCAGCAGCTAGGTCATTCATTGGAGAAAGTCATGTTCGACATCGCAGTCCCGGCCATGATCGGCGTCGCGCTGATCGTTGTCCTGGGGATCGTCTTCACCATCCTCTACAAGCGCGCCACGCGTGACGAGGCCTTCGTGCGCACCGGCCTCGGCGGCAAGAAGGTCGTGCTCGACGGCGGCGCCATGATCCTTCCGATCTTCCACTCCTATGCCAGCGTCAATTTGAAGACGCTGCGGCTCACGGTCGAGCGCAAGGAGCGGGAATCCCTCATCACAAAGGACCGCCTGCGCGTCGACATCGTCGCCGAGTTCTACGTGCGCGTCCGCCCCGACGACGAGAGCATCGCGCTCGCGAGCCAGACGCTGGGCGCACTGACCAATGACGCGGAAGCCCTGCGCAACCAGGTCGAGGCGAAGTTCGTCGATGGCCTGCGGTCCGTGGCCGCAACCATGACCATTCTGGAATTGCAGGAAAAGCGCAGCGACTTCGTCAAGCACGTCCAGGCGACCGTCGAGTCCGACGTGAAGTCCAACGGGCTCGAGCTTGAATCTGTGTCGCTCACGAAGCTCGACCAGACCGACGTCAAGTTCTTCAACCCCGAGAACTTCTTCGACGCCGAAGGCCTGACCCAGCTCAAGACCGTCACGGAAACCCGCCGGCGCGACCGCAACGCCATCGTGCGCGACAACGAGGTGGCGATCGCCCAGAAGGACCTCGAGGCGCGGCAGCAGACGCTCGGGATCGAGCGGACCAAGAAGGAAGCCGAGCTGTCGCAGGAGCGCGACATCGCCAACAAGACGGCCAGCACCCGCGCCGAGGTCGCGTCCGCGACGCAAACCGCCCGCCTGACCGAGGAGAACGCCCGCATCGACACCGACCGTGCGGTCGCCGAGAAGGAGGCAGGCGCCAAGCAGATCAAGGAAACTGCGGTGATCGAGTCCGATCTCGCCATCAACAAGCGCAAGACCGACGCCCAGCGCGAGATCCAGATCGCGACGCAGGAGAACGAGATCCAGATCGCATCCAAGAGCAAGCAGACCTCGGAAGCGGTCGCCGAAGCCAAGACCGCCGAAGCCGTCGCCGTCTCCGCGGAGGAAAAGGTCGTCACGGCACGCGCGGTCGAAGTCGCCGACCGCGCCCGTCTCACCCAGGTGCTCGCCGCACGCACCGAGGCCGAGCGCAAATCGACCGAGCTGATCGTCGCCGCCGAGGCCGAGAAGAAGGCCTCGCTCGACCGTGCCGAGGCTGTCAAGACGCTGGCCACGGCGGAGGCCGAGTCCAACAAGATCAAGGCGGTCGGCGTCAGGAATATCGGTGAGGCGGAAGCCGCCGTCATCACCATGAAGAACGAGGCGCAGAACAAGCTCGGCAGCAATGTCATCGATTTCGAGATCGCCAAGAAGCGGATCGAGACCATGCCCTCGGCGCTGGCCGAGATGGTGAAGCCGATCGCCAACCTGAAGGATGTCCGCATCCTCCATACCGGCGGCGCCTTCGGCGGCAACGGCAATGGCGCCGCGGGCGGTGGCGTCGGCTTCGGCGAAGGCCTTGCCGGCGAGCTGCTCAAGGTGCACGCGCTGCGCCCGATGATCGACGAGATCCTGCGCCAGAGCGGCTTTGCGCCGGGCGACGATCCCGTGAAGGCGCTGGTCGGTGCCGTGACGGGCAAGAGCAACGGCGCCGCAGTGCCGGCGCCCGCGCCGGAGAAAACAAACGCCGCCGATCTATGAATGCCCATTCATTGCTGCTGAGAAATCGAAACGATAGAAACAGGCCCTGCGCGTCTCGCGTCGCGCAACGTCCCGGAGTGCTGGTCGATCGCGTCTCGTATCGTTCGATCGCACTCCGGACGCTTTGAGGAGGCAACGTCATTTGTTGCCGCGGCGCCTGCGCCGATCGACGTCAGGCGCCTCAAGCCTGTTTCGATCCGAGGATTTTTCACATGAAGTATTTTCTCTCCGGACTGCTTGCGATCGGCCTCTCGATCGCGGCCACGGCGTCATTCGCCGCCGATGCCCGTAACGTCACCGTCGTCAACGAGACCGGCTATGCCATCAAGTTCCTCGGCTTCAACGCGCCGGACGATGGCCTGGACGAATGGGAGAACGAGCTCGAGAAGGTCTTGCAGAACCAGGCGAGCACCTATGTCGAGTTCGACGAGGACGACGAGGGCTGCGTCTGGAACATCCGCGTCGACTGGCAGAACTACGACGAGGCCGTGTTGTGGAAGAACGTCAACCTCTGCAAGATGACCGCGCTCCGGCTGCGCTACGATCCCGGCACCAAGACCACGTCTTTCGTCGCCGAATAGTTTTCGCGGCGAGAGCGCCTTCGGGCGAATACACGCTCGCGTCAAGACAACGCGGCAGACCAAAACCTTGTGACCCTGAGGAGGGGCCGGCCCAGGCCCTTCCTCGAATGCGTTGCGGAAGATGACGAATTCGTCCTTTGCAAGCGCAACCGGCTTTGTTATACGCACCCGCGCGCGGACGACAGTTCGCCCTTTTCCTCGGTAGCTCAGCGGTAGAGCATCCGACTGTTAATCGGATGGTCGCTGGTTCGAATCCAGCCCGGGGAGCCAAATTTCACCGTAAAATCAGCGCCTTGTGAGCGCCTTCTGATGTGGCGCACGACCGCGTTCGCGCAGTCTCTCAAGCCCTTCCGCGCCCGTTCCAGCCAGAATCGCGTTCAACCAGATGTGTGCGCAGTCCCGCCCCAGGCCGCGGGTGCGGCACCAAATCGACTTAATTCAAATCGAGCTTCGGAGGGCCGGACTCTTACGGAGCTGATTCCCATGCCCGACATCCAGATCGACCGCGCCCACCTGGCTCCCTCGATTCTGCCGGCCGACGTTCCCGAGCTCAGCGACGACGAGTGCCTTGCCCGCCTGAAGCGTGCGGTCGAGACGCCCGATTCGGCGCGGCTGGACGAGGTTGCCGCCTTGATCGGCCGTCTCGCGGTGACGATCGAATAATTCGTCCTGTTCCCTGATGCGGTGAGATGTGCGGCGTGGCAGGCCGGCGCCAACGGCCATGTTGCGTTTTCGCCGGGCATGTTCCAAAGATGCCGGCAACTTCCGTCCGCGGCATCGTCCGCATTTCAGGGTCCGCAAATGTCCGGTTTCTCGACCGCGCGCCTCAAAATGGTCGATGGCCAGGTGCGCACCAATGACGTCACCGATCGTCGAATTCTCGATGCCATGCTCACCGTTCCGCGCGAGGCCTTTGTGCCGGCGAGCCGGCAAGCCTTGGCCTATCTCGACCTCGATCTCGATGTCAGCGAGGGCGGCCCCAAGCGGTTCCTGATCAAGCCGCAGCTGACCGGCAAGCTGCTCCAGGCCGCCGAGATCGGCGAGGGCGACAACGTCCTGGTCGTCGGCTGCGCCACCGGATACCTCGCCGCGCTGGCCTCCAAGCTCGCCCGCCAGGTCACCGCCACGGAATGCGATTCGGCTCTGGCCGCAAAGGCCAGGGAGACCCTGGCCGCGCTGGGCGTCACCAATTTCACTTGCAAGGCCGCTTCCTGCACCGAGGGCGACCCGTCTGCCGCCCCCTATGATGTGATCATCCTCAATGGCGCCACCGAGGTCACCCCGGAAGCGCTTTTCGGGCAGCTCAAAGAGGGTGGGCGCCTCGTCGGCGTGTCGGCCGAATCGCGGCCGCCCCGGGCCATGATCGTGACCCATACCCACGGCGAATTCGGCCATCGGGCGCTGTTCGACGCCGCGGCTCCGGTGCTTCCCGGGCTGGAGCGGGCCGCCGCTTTCGTCTTCTGACCCCCAAAATCCCGTTAAAATACCGTTCTGAATCAGAAGTGTGGCCGGGATGCTGCACGTGAAGAGTTTCCACCGAGAACTACCTTGAGGTAGTTCCGTCGCGCCAATCCGCGTCCTATGTTGCGGCGGGGCAACGACTCCACTCGGTAGACGATAACCCAGCTCGCGGGCACGAGTCGGGCGTTAGAATGAACGGAATTTTTGGGATGCATGGGGTGAAGTTCTTCACCGGAGCTGCAGTTTCGGTCCTGCTGCTGGCGCTCGCTGGGCCGACGCCTGCCTTGGCGGACACGATCGAGGCCGCATTGGTGCGCGCCTATCAAAACAATCCGCAGCTCAACGCACAGCGCGCGCAGGTGCGCTCGACCGACGAAAACGTGCCGCAAGCTTTGTCGGGCTACCGCCCCAAGGTCAATTTGAGCCTCAGCAGCGGCTATCAGTATCAGGATATCCAGCAGACCCAGAAGGGCCTGCCGATCCACAGCGACCCGCCGCTGCAGCCCAACGCCGCCAGCCTGACCATCAACCAGACGCTCTATAACGGCAATCAGACCGCCAACAGGACGCGCGCCGCCGAGAGCCAGGTCTCCGGTTCGCGCGAGGCGCTGCGTGTGCTCGAGCAGACGGTGCTGCTGCAGGCTGCCACCACCTACATGGACTACCTGCGCGACTCGGCAACGCTCGAAGTTCAGCGCAGCAACGTGCGCGTGCTCGAGCAGACGCTCAAGCAGACGCGCGATCGCTTCAATGTCGGCGAGGTGACGCGCACGGACGTGGCGCAGTCCGAAGCCCAGCTCGCGGCCGGCAAGACGCAGGCCCTGACCGCCGAATCGAATCTCACGACGACGCGCGCGAACTTCCGCCGCATCATCGGCAACGAGCCGGCGAACCTGGCTCCGGGCTCGCCGGTCGATCGCTTCCTGCCCGGGACGATCGCCTCCGCGGTCAATCTCGGCCTGGTTGAGAACCCGAACGTCACGGCCGCGATGTTCGGCATCGACGTCAACTATCTCCAGGTCAAGATCAACGAGGGCGCGCTGCTTCCGACGGTCACGGTGCAGGCTGGCATCACCCAGTCGTACCAGCAGACCCTGACGGTGTTCCGGACTACGACCGGATCGGCGATCGCGACGGCCTCCGTGCCGATCTTCCAGGGTGGCGCGGAATACGCGCTGATCCGGCAGTCGAAAGAGAACCTGGCGCAGCAGCGCCTCAATCTCGAAACCACCCGCGACCAGACCCGCGCCAACATCGTGCAGGCCTGGGGCCAGCTCGAAGCCGGCAAGGCGCAGGTGCAGTCCGCACAGGCGCAGGTGACGGCGTCCGAGATCGCACTGAACGGCGTGCGCGAAGAAGCCAAGGCCGGCCAGCGCACCACGCTCGACGTGCTCAACGCGCAGCAGGCGCTGGTCAACGCGCGCGTTGCGCTGGTGACCGCGCAGCACGATCGCGTGGTTGCATCCTACTCGGTGCTCAACGCGGTGGGCCGTCTCGCACCGCAGGTGCTTGGTCTCAACACCACGGTCTACGATCCGAGCGTGCACTACCAGCAGGTCCGCGACAGCTGGGCCGGCGTGCGTATTCCTGACGGGCGCTGAGTCCCGTAGTGATCCGGTCGGCCTCGCAAACAGCGAAGGCCGATCGGTGCTTTGCTTGCAATCATCAAAACCCCTGACATAGCCTTGCCAAGATGATGCGGATCGATTCGCTCCGCATTCGATGTCGTGTGCGTAAAGCTTGAGTGCCGAGGGCAGGGGCGCACCGCCGCACGTTGAGCCGTGATCTGGGGACAAGTCGGGCTGCCGCGACGAAAATGTCGGGGCGTTCGTTGCGGAACCGGCCAATCCTGTCGTGCTTGGTGTAAAACAACGCATGCGAGGGCGTTGATGATGATGTGGAGTCGGAGATGACGCAGCCTGCAAAGGTCACAGAACCCTCGATGGAGGAGATTCTGGCCTCGATCCGGCGCATCATTGCCGACGATGAGGCCAAGCCGCCGCCGGCTGAAGCTGCGAAGCCCGAGAAGGCTGCAGCCCCCGCCGCGCCGCCCAAGCCGCAGGCCATGAACGACATCCCGCCCTCCAAGGTCGCCCCCGCAAAACCCGCCGCCGAGAAGCCCGCGCCACCGCCGGCGGCAAAGCCGGCTCCCGCGCCGCCGCCTCCGGCGCCCGCGGCGGATGCCGGACCGAACAACCAGGACGATATCGACGCGCTGCTCGCGGGGCTCGACGCGGCGACGCCTGCACCCGAGATGCGTGCTCCGGAACCGGAGCCGGAGCCTGAACCCGACGTGCTCGAATTGACCGACGAGATGGCGATGGACCCGGTGCCGACACCGGCTCCGCCGCCGCCGAGCTTCCGCAAGGTCGAGCCGCGGGACGACCTCGAATTTGCCGAGGCGCCGCCGCCGCGCCCGGCACCATCCTTTGCGCCGGTCGACTTCGATGCCCCGCCGCTGCCGCCGCAACAGCCGATCCTGGCGCAATCGACGGTCTCCGCGGTCGAATCGGCCTTCAACTCCCTGGCCCATACGGTGCTCAGCAGCAATGCGCGGACGCTGGAGGATCTGGTCAAGGAGATGCTGCGCCCGATGCTGAAATCCTGGCTCGACGACAACCTTCCGGGTCTGGTTGAACGCATCGTGAAGGCGGAAATCGAGCGGGTCTCGCGCGGCGGCCGGTAGGCCTCGGGCGAGGGCCCTCATTAAGCCGCGCTTAAGCATCATGATTTGGCCGTTCCGAGCGGGCCGGGAAGCCGATTTGCCGCGGCGCCTTCTGCTGCCCCTCTGTCGACCTTTTCGTTGACTTGACCCGCTCGCGCGGCTTTCTAGCAGCCCATGATCGAGAAAAATTACCAGCCCGCCGATATCGAAGCCCGCATGTCCGTGGTGTGGGAGGACAGCCTTGCCTTCAAGGCCGGCCGTCCCGACCGCCGCGACGCAGCGCCGTTTACCATCGTGATCCCGCCGCCGAACGTGACGGGCTCACTGCACATGGGCCACGCCCTCAACAACACGCTCCAGGACATTCTCTGCCGCTTCGAGCGCATGCGCGGCCGCGACGTGCTGTGGCAGCCCGGCACCGACCATGCCGGCATCGCCACCCAGATGGTGGTCGAGCGGCAGTTGATGGAGCGCCAGCAGCCCGGCCGTCGTGAGATGGGCCGCGAGAAGTTTCTCGAGCGCGTCTGGCAGTGGAAGGCCGAGAGCGGCGACACCATCATCAACCAGCTCAAGCGGCTCGGTGCGTCCTGCGACTGGTCGCGCGAGCGCTTCACCATGGACGAGGGCCTGTCGAAGGCCGTCATCAAGGTGTTTGTCGAGCTGCATCGCGACGGCCTGATCTACAAGGACAAGCGGCTGGTGAACTGGGACACCAAGCTGCTCACCGCGATCTCCGATCTCGAGGTGCAGCAGACCGAGGTCAAGGGTCACCTCTGGTATCTGCGCTATCCGATCGAAGGCAAGACGTTCAACCCCGAGGATCCCTCGACCTTCATCGTCGTCGCTACCACGCGCCCCGAGACCATGCTCGGCGACACTGGCGTTGCCGTGCATCCCGAGGACGAGCGCTATCTGAAGCTGATCGGCAAGAACGTCGTCCTGCCGCTGGTCGGCCGCAAGATCAAGATCGTCGCCGACGACTACTCCGACCCCGAGAAGGGCTCGGGCGCGGTCAAGGTGACGCCGGCGCACGACTTCAACGACTTCGAGGTCGGCAACCGCCACGGCCTGCGCCGCATCAGCGTGCTCGACAAGGAAGGCTGCCTCGATCTCGTCGACAACGAGGACTATCTGCGCGACCTGCCGGAAGGCGCTTCGCATTTCGCCGAGGAGTTCAACAAGGTCGACCGCTTCGTCGCGCGCAAGCGCATTGTCGAGCGGCTGGAATCGTTCGGCTTCGTCGAGCGGATCGAGCCGCACACCCACATGGTGCCGCACGGCGACCGCTCCAACAGCGTGATCGAGCCGTATTTGACCGACCAGTGGTATGTCGACGCCAAGACGATGGCGAAGCCGGCGATCGCGGCGGTGCGCTCGGGCGAGACCTCGTTCGTGCCGAAGAACTGGGAAAAGACCTATTTCGAGTGGATGGAGAACATCCAGCCCTGGTGCATCTCGCGCCAGCTGTGGTGGGGCCATCAGATCCCGGCCTGGTACGGTCCCGACGGCAAGGTGTTCGTCGCCGAGACCGAGGAGGAGGCGATCAGCCACGCGCTCGGCTATTACGTCGAGCAGGAGGTCATCACGCCGGAGCAGGGGCGCGAGATGGCGCTCGACCGCAACAAGCGCGAGGGCTTCATCACGCGTGACGAGGACGTGCTCGACACCTGGTTCTCCTCGGCGCTGTGGCCGTTCTCGACGCTCGGCTGGCCCGAAGACGCACCCGAGGTGCAGCGCTACTATCCGACCAACGCGCTGGTGACCGGCTTCGACATCATCTTCTTCTGGGTCGCCCGCATGATGATGATGGGCCTGCACTTCATGAAGGAGGTGCCGTTCTCGACCATCTACATCCACGCCCTCGTCCGCGACGAGAAGGGCGCCAAGATGTCGAAGTCGAAGGGCAACGTCATCGACCCGCTCAACCTGATCGACGAATACGGCGCGGACGCGCTGCGCTTCACGCTGGCCGCGATGGCGGCGCAGGGCCGCGACATCAAGCTTGCCACCAGCCGCGTCGAGGGCTACCGCAATTTCGCGACCAAGCTCTGGAACGCCTCGCGCTTCGCCGAGATGAACCATTGTGCCGTGCCCGACGGTTTCGAGCCGGCGAAGGCCAAGGAGACGCTGAACCGCTGGATCGCGCATGAGAGCGCGCACACCACGCGCGAGGTGACCGAGGCGATCGAGGCCTACCGTTTCAACGACGCGGCCGGCGCGATCTACCGCTTCGTCTGGAACGTCTATTGCGACTGGTATGTCGAGCTCGCCAAGCCCGTGCTGCTCGGTCCCGACAGCCCGGCCAAGGACGAGACCCGCGCCATGGTCGCCTGGGCGCGCGACGAGATCCTCAAGCTGCTGCACCCCTTCATGCCCTTCATCACCGAGGAGCTGTGGGAGGTGACGGCCAAGCGCGAGGGTCTGCTCGCATTGGCGCCGTGGCCGCTCAAGCCGGCCGAGCCGTCGCCGGAGCAGCTCGCGATGCTTGCCGCTGCGGCAGGTCCCACCGATCCGCTGATCTCGCCGGCACTGGTCATGCCGATCTTCGACCATGCCGACTTCACCGATCCCAAGGCTGAAGCCGAGATCGGCTGGGTCATCGATCTCGTCACGCAGATCCGTTCGGTGCGCGCGGAGATGAACATCCCGCCGGCAACGCTGACGGCGCTGGTGCTCGCGGGCGCCTCCGCCGAGACGAAAGAGCGCGCACCGCGCTGGACCGACGTCATCAAGCGCATGGCGCGGCTGTCGGATATCTCGTTCGCCGACCGTGCGCCGGACGGCGCCGTCCAGCTGCTCGTGCGCGGCGAGGTCGCCGCCTTGCCGCTCAAGGGCGTCATCGACGTCGCCGCCGAGCAGACGCGCCTCGACAAGGAGATCGGCAAGGCCGATGCCGACATCAAGCGCGCCGAATCCAAGCTGGCAAACGAGAAATTCGTCGCCAACGCGGCCGAGGAGGTCGTCGAGGAGGAGCGCGAAAAGCGCGAGGCGGCGCTGGCGCGCAAAGCCAAGCTGCTCGAGGCGCTGGAGCGGCTGAAGCAGGCGTCGTAAGTCCACCCGCCGTCATTCCGGGGCGGCTCGAAGAGCCGAACTCCGGTGTGCGATTGCGCACCTGAGAATCTCGAGATTCCGGGTTCGATGCTGCGCATCGCCCCGGAATGACCGTCACTTCGGAAACGGCTTGCTCAGAAACTTCGAGCCCCTGACGCCATAGCGCCAGGGCAGCTCGACCGCCTTGGTGATGCCGATCCGGATGCCGGCCACGACCTCCACATCCTCCGTCCGCGCATGCAGCGCGATCGGCGGGCGGTCCAGCGGCAGGGTGTTGTGCGCGATGGTGATGCCGAGCGCCTCAGTCAGCTTTCCTGGGCCCGAGCAGAGCGCGTGAACCTCCTGCAGATGACGGCGGCGGCGCATGGCGGCGAGGCCATGGGTCGGTTCCAGTGCGCGGATCAGCACGGCGCTGGCCGAGCCTGCCTCCTCACAGACGAAGTTGACGCACCAGTGGATGCCGTAGGAGCGGTAGACATAGGCATAGCCGGGCGGGCCGAACATGATCTGGTTCCGCGGCGTGGGGCCGTTGTAGGAGTGCGCCGCCGGTTCGGTATGGTGATAGGCCTCGACCTCGACGATGATCCCGCCGACGCCGTCGACCAGCATGGTGGCCCCGATCAGGTCGCGTGCGACCTCGCGGACGTCGCGGTTGAAAAAGGCGCGCTTCAGGGCCTTGCCAAGCCGGGGTGTGGAAGGTTTCGAGACTGGAGCCATTCGAGGTGAGAATCGCCTGAGAACAGAGCAGGATATTGCCCATATCTGCCATGTTCCCTGAAGTGATGCGAGCCGGGTTGCGATGCCGGGCCAGACCGACTAGGTAGGACCTGAACAGACCGGACACCCCATGGTCGTTATCGTCGATACCATCTCGAACCCGCTGCGCCCGCGCCACCCCGAAAAGGTGAATCGCCCCGATTCCGCTTCCCCGCCGAAGCCGGACTGGATCCGCGTGCGCGCGCCCAACACCCGCGGCTATGCCGACACCCGCAACATCGTGCGCGCCAACGGGCTGCATACGGTGTGCGAGGAGGCGGGCTGCCCGAACATCGGCGAGTGCTGGGACAAGAAGCACGCGACCTTCATGATCATGGGTGACACCTGCACCCGGGCCTGCGCCTTCTGCAACGTCAAGACCGGGCTGCCCAACGCGCTGGATGCCGCCGAGCCGCAGAACGTGGCCGAAGCCGTCGCCAAGCTCGGCCTTGCCCACGTCGTCATCACCTCCGTCGACCGCGACGATCTCGCCGACGGCGGCGCCGAGCATTTTGCCCAAACCATCCGCGCCATCCGCGCCGCGTGTCCCTCGACCACGATCGAGATCCTGACGCCCGACTTCCTGCGCAAGGAGGGCGCGCTCGAGGTGGTGGTCGCGGCAAGGCCCGACGTGTTCAACCACAATCTCGAGACGGTGCCGTCGCGTTACCTGACGGTGCGGCCGGGCGCGCGCTACTTCCATTCGATCCGGCTGCTGCAGCGGGTCAAGGAACTCGACCCCACCATCTTCACCAAGTCCGGCATCATGGTCGGCCTCGGCGAGGAGCGCCACGAGGTGCAGCAGGTGATGGACGATCTGCGCTCGGCCGACGTCGACTTCCTGACCATCGGGCAATACCTGCAGCCGACCCGCAAGCATCACGCGGTGATGCGCTATGTGCCGCCGGACGAGTTTTCGTCCTACGAGAAGGTCGCCTACACCAAGGGGTTCCTGATGGTGTCGGCGAGCCCGCTCACCCGCTCCTCGCATCATGCCGGAGAGGATTTTGCGAGACTGAAGGCCGCACGGGCAGCTAGCGCCCGCTGAACAGATATGCCCCGTTTTTCGAGCAAGCGCCGTGTCGATCACAGCGCATCCGAGATGTTCGATCTGGTCGCCGACGTCGAGCGCTATCCGGAATTCGTGCCGCTGTGCAGCGCGCTGAAGGTGCGCCAGCGCATGGCGAAGCCCGACGGCATCGAGGTGCTGGTCGCGGACATGACGGTGTCGTTCAAGCTGGTCAAGGAGTCCTTCACCAGCCGCGTGACGCTCGATCGCGCCAATCTGAAAATCCTGGTCGAATATCTGCAAGGTCCGTTCAGCAACCTCGAAAATCGCTGGACGTTCGAGCCCAAAGGCGAGGGCGTCTGCGACGTCGGCTTCTTCCTGTCCTACGAATTCAAGAGCCGCATGCTGGCGATGCTGATGGGCTCGATGTTCGACGCAGCCTTCGCGCGGTTCTCGACGGCGTTCGAGAAGCGGGCCGATGCGATCTACGGCCGGCCGAAGCTGGCGCCGACGTAGCGTCCATCGAGCACGCTCTCGTGTCCCGGACGCGGTGCAGCGCGCAGCGCTGCTCCGCAGAGCCGGGACCCAGAAGGCAACACGGCAACATGCACAGAGATGGGCCCCGGCTCTGCAGCGCACCACACCGGACGATGCTTCGCATCGCCGGCGGCGCTGCGCTGCGTCCGGGGCACGGGACTGTCCTCAATCCACCGCCTTCACCACATCCGGCGGCTGCGAGGCGTAATACGCCGCGGCCTGCTCGATTTCCTGCGGCGTCATCGCGCGGGCGATGTTGCGCATCTGCTGGCTGATGTCGTTGCGCCGCTCGCCCGACGCGAAAGCCTGGAGCTGCGCCTTCATATAGGCTTCGGACTGGCCTTCCAGCCACGGGCTGCCGGTCTTGTTGTCGAGGCTGCCATGGCAGGAGCCGCACGGCGCGATCCCGCGCATCGGCGCGCCGAAGATGACGATGTTCGGCTTGGGCAGTTGCGGCGTCGGGTGATAGGCCGGCAGCCGCGGCAGGTACGCGTAGTAATTCGAGAGATCGGCGATCTCCTGGTCGGTCAGATTGACGGCAAACGGCGACATCACGGCATTAGTGCGCGCGCCCGATCGGAAGTCGTGCAGCTCCTTGTAGATCACGGCGGCATATTGACCGGCGAGGTTCGGTGAGTCGGCGCGGCTGACGCCGGTCGGGCCGTGGCAGATCGCGCAGCGCTGCGCCAGCGTGGCGCCGCGGCCGATCGCCTCCTGGCTCGGGCGTGACAACGTGCTCGACGTCAGCACGACCTCGGACAGACGCTTGTCCTGCGCCGGCGCTGCGATGGAAGCGGCGCGCTGCGGCACGCCGGCGGCGCTGCAGATCGCATCCCAGACATTGGCGAACTGGACCCAGGGCTGGGCGAACGGCAGCACGATGAAGCCGACGATCGCCGTCACGACCAGGATCGCAGCAGTGATGCCGACGCCGCGCGTAAAATGCGGGTTGTTGAAGGTGAAGAGGTCGCGTGCGCTCATCACTGCGCCCCCACATAGACGGCCGGCACCGACGTGCCCTCGGTCAGCGCGAGCGTCAGGATCGGATAGCCGTAATTGGTGAGGGTCAGCGCGATCATCAGCGCCACCCACAAAGCATGGGTGTTGAGCGCAACCGGCACGGTCACGGGCTGATGCACGGCCACCGCAAAGCGATAGGGCCCCGCGTCAGCCTGAGGCGCGCGCATGCCGCGGGCGAGGACGACCAGGAACAGGATGCCTGAGGTCAGCAGGATGAAGCCGCCGATCGCGGAAAGCGTGACGGAGAGCGCCTGCGGCGCGATGGCGGGATCGCCGAAGTCGAAATAGGCCATGCGGCGCGGCATGCCGAGAATTCCGACCCAGTGCCACGGGAAGGTCGTGACGATCATGCCGATGAACCACAGCCAGAGCTGGGTGCGGATCAGGCGGAGGTCGATCAGCTCGCGCCCCGTCAAATGCGGCCACAGGTCGTAGGCGATCGCGAAATACATGATCACGATGGCGCCGCCGAAGATCAGGTGGAAATGGCCGGTGATCCACTGCGTGTTGTGGATCGAGGCGTCGAGCTGGTAGCTCATGTTGATGAGGCCGCCGGCACCGCCGAAGCCGAGCATGACGAAGGAGAAGGCCAGCGCCAGCATCATCGGATTGTCCCAGGGCAGGGTCCTGATCCAGCCGAACATGCCGCGGCCGCCGCGCAGCCGCGCCGCGATCTCGACCGAGGCGCAGATCGTGAACACCGTCAGCAGCGTCGGCAGCGCGACCAGCGCGGTGAAGGCCGAATGGATGAACTTGAAGCCGGCGCCGACTTGCGGATCGGCGAAGGTGTGGTGCATGCCGATCGGCATTGCCACCACCAGGAACAGGATGAAGGAGATCCGCGCCATGCTGTCGGAATAGACCCGCCCGCCGATCGCGCGCGGCACGATGGTGTAATAGGCGATGTAGGTCGGCATCAGCCAGAAATAAACGATGGCGTGCAGCGTCCAGGAGAAGAAGACGCGCGCGAGACCCGCATCGATCGTCGCCTTCAGTCCGGCCGCGACCGGAATGATCTGCAGCAGCAGCTCGAGCGCGGCGCCGACGGCAGTCCAGGCCCACAGATAGGAGCCCGCGACATTGGCGAACATGGCGAGTGGCACGGCCGCGCCGGGATTGGCCTTCCGCCAGACGCGCAGATTGATCGACATCAGCGCGACCCAGATCCAGGAGCCGACCACGACCAGCACGACGCCGAGATAGTAGAAGACGTTGCCGATCAACGGCGGATAGAACGTGTAGAGCACCGAGGCGCGCCCCAGTGCGATCGGGATCACCGCCATGATGCTGCCGGCGACGATCAGCCAGAATCCGGCCCAGGCCCAGCGCACACCGACCAGGCGCTGCTGCAGCGCGGATTCGCTGATGGCATAGCCGAATCCCATCGCGACCAGCGTCGGGAAGACGTAGCCCATCACCGTGCCGTGCGCGGTCAGCGAGCGGTAGTAGAGCTCCGGATTGGACAGCCAGGTGCCGATCGGGCTCCGGATGAACATCTGCCAGGCGCCGAGCGTCAGCGCGATGCCGAACACGCCGAAGGCCAGCCAGAAATGGGCGAGGATGAGCTTCCTATTGACCAACACAGCTCAGCCTCCCGCCGCCCTTCGCACGATTGGCGAATTCGGTCTTGTCGATCACCCTGACCTTGCCCCACATGCCCTCGTGGCCGAAGGAGCAGAACTCCTGGCAGGGCATCAGATAGTCGCCGGTCCTCGCAAAGCGCATCAGCTGCTCGGAGACGTAGCCCGGCACCAGCATGGTGTTGATGTTGGTGCCCTGGACCAGGATGCCGTGGACGACGTCGGCGCTGGTGGCGCGCAGCGTGATCGGGGTATCCACGGGCACCACGATGCAAGCCGGCGTGAAGGAATATTGCTGGCCGATCGCGCGCACGGTCACATTGCCGTTGGCTTCCAGCACGCTGCCGAGATTGCTCTCGATGAACTCGCCGGACAGATGAATCCGGGAGGGATCGGTGGTCTCGACGCGCGGCTGCGGCATGGTCGCGCGATGGATGCCGGCGAATGCCGCGAGCAAGGCCATCATCACGATGATGACCACGGCAATGGTCGCCCAGCGCCGCTCGACGCGGGCCGCGACCTCGGCGCTGGCGCTGCCGTGTCCATGGGTTTCCTCGGTGCTCATTGCAGCGGCCCGCGCGGCAGGAAGACGAACAGATAGAAGGCGAGCCACATCGCGACGACGCAGGCCGTCGCGATGCCCGCGAGCACGATGGCGCCGGAGGGGCCTTGCGCCACGACCTCCTCGACGGCCTGATCGGCGGCGGCTGGGCTGGTCGGCGGATCGGAATTGATCATGACGGGTCTCTGGCGCCTCTCAGTTCAGCGGTGCGGAGCGCAGCTCGTTGGCCTCGCGCGCCGAGACCGGCGTGCCGCGATTGCCCCAGGCGGTGCGAATGTAGGAGACGACGGCGGCGATCTCGTTGTCGGAGAGGATGCCGGCGAACGGGGGCATGCCGTACGGCATCGGGTTGCCCTTGGTGCCGGGCGGATAGCCGCCATTGAGCACCATGCGGATCGGATTGACCGCCGACTGCATCTCGATCGACTGGTTGTTGGCGAGCGGCGGCCAGTGCGGCGGCTTGCCTTCGCCCTGCGCGCCATGACAGCTCGCGCAGTGCTTGTCGTAGACGGTCTTGCCGAGACTGATCAGCAGGCTGCTTTCCGTGGTCGGCAGCGTCGAGCTCGCCGGCGGCGGCGGGGAGGGCTCCGAGATGCCCTTGAGGTAGACGGCCATCGCCTTCGTATCTTCGTCGCTGAGATATTGCAGGCTGTTGTGCACGACCTCGGCCATCGGGCCGTAGACCACGCCGCGCGCGGACACGCCGGTCTGGAGCAGATCGGCGATGTCCTTGATGCTCCAGTCGCCCAGGCCGGCCTCGCGGTTGGAGGTGAGCGAGGGCGCGTACCAGTTCTGCATCGGGATCAGGCCGCCCTTGAAGGCGTCGGATTGCGAGGTGCCGCCGAGCGCGTTGATCGGCGAATGGCACATGCCGCAATGGCCGAGGCCCTCGACCAGATAGGCGCCGCGATTCCATTCGGCCGACTTGGTCGGATCGGGCTTGAACTCGCCCTCGCGGAAAAACAGCGTGCGCCAGCCGAGGATGAGCTGGCGGTTGTCATAGGGGAAGCGCAGCTCGTGCGGCTTGTTCTTCTGGTTCACCGGCGGGATCGAGCGCAGATAGGCGAAGATGGCATCGCTGTCGGCGCGCGTGACCTTGGTGTAGGAGGCGAACGGCATCGCCGGATAGATCAGCCCACCGTCCGGGAAGCGGCCGCTGTGCATGGTCTTATAGAAATCGTCGGCAGTCCATTTGCCGATGCCGGTTTCCGGATCGGGCGTGATGTTGGAGGTGTAGAGCGTGCCGAACGGGGTCGGCATGGCGCGGCCGCCGGCGAACAGGCGTCCCTCGGGCGCGGTGTGGCAGGCGGTGCAATCGCCGGCGCGTGCGAGATATTCGCCGCGCGCGATGATGTCGCCGGGTTTGTCGCTGATCTTGTCCTGCGCCTGCGCGACGCCAGTGAGCGCGGCGAATGCCAGGAATGCGATCGACAGTTTCGAGCCCATCATCCGCCTCGTCAGTTGGGCTGGCTGCCGCAGCCGAACGGCAGCGCGTAGGTGCCTTTCGGCACGGGAGCAGGATTGGCAGGGGCTGGCCGCGTTGCAAGCCAGGCTGCGACGGCGGTCACGTCGGCCTCGGTCAGGTGGCCGGCGACGAGCTGCATGCAGTCCGGCGATTTCGCCGTGCGGGTGCCGTAGCGCCAGGCGCCGAGCTGGGCGCTGATATAGGGGGCGCGCAGGCCCAACAGGCCGGGGATACCGGGCTGCATGCCGGTGAGGCCCGGACCGTGACAGCTCACGCACGCCGGTATGTTACGACCGGCATCGCCGCTGGTCGCGAGCAATTCGCCCTGCGCCAGAACCTCCTTGCTGACCTCGCTCGGCGCCGGCTGCGGCAGCGGCGGATGCTCGCCGGCAAAATATTCCGCCATCGCTTCCAGATAGGGATCGGGCAGGAATTCCAGCAGATAGTTCATCGGCGGGTATTTGCGTCGTCCGCTGCGGAAGGCGAGAAGCTGGTTGTAGAGATAGCCGGCTGGTTTGCCGGCGAGCCGCGGGAAATAGACGTCGCTGGTGCCTTCGCCCTTGTTGCCGTGACAGGGCGTGCACGCCTCCACCCGCGCCGCCATGGTATCCGGCGGTTGGTTGGCGGTTTGCGCAGCCGCGCCATCAAAGGCGGCCAAAGTGACGATGACGGCCGAAGCCGCGACGCGAGCGAACACAGTCGTCGCCCTCCACAATGCTGGTCCGGTTGATTCCGGATCACAACGTAGGGCGACATTATTGCGTCTATATTTTCCGACGCAAGATCGGACATGAATGACGACGTTTGGTCGCGTCTGCATGTTTGTGATCCTGATCGGATTCGACAAGAATTGCGTGCTTTTTGAAAAGCAGACATGACGGTGCGCTCTCGCGGCGTTTGCGAGGACGAAACCTGCCGGCTGTGGGCGCACAAGCAGCAGCGCAAGGGTCGCTAACCGTCCGCCTTCGGGGGTAGGACTTCGGCCCAGCAGGCCCACGAGGTCCGGTTATGACCTGCAAGAGACATCGGAGTGAAACCAACCGACGGCACCTTGTATAACGGCTTACGCCGATGCTTTCGCGTCCGGTTGCCTTGCAACGAGGATGGTGCCGATGCATTGCAAGACGATTTCGTTTCTTTGATTACGTAGTCGGATTTGATTGCGCACGATACCGCGATCAGCTTTCGACTTTGATTCCAGCTTCTCCAGGATAATCGCTTCGAGATTAAGTTCATCTCCTGGGCGTACCGGGTTCGGCAACCTCAGCTCATCCCAGCCCATTCCGGCGAGGACATGGAGTGGCCGAGGCTGGAGCTTGGGCGTAAGCGAGATGAAGACTGCGAATGTGTGGGCGCCCGATGCGGTTAGTCCTCCAAAAACTGAACGTGCTGCGGCCTCCTCATCGATGTGGCGCGGTATCGGATCGTATTGCTTGGCGAATTGAATAATTTCTTCCTTCGAGACCAGATAAGGACCCGCCTTTCTGACGGTACCAATTTCGGCGTCTTCGAAATATATAGGGGTCATCAGTCAATCCTCTGCGAGCGGACTAAACTATAGGGATTGCAACGCCACTATAGTCTCGGTGCCGCTCAACGTCAGCACGTCCGGTTCTGGCCCTTGGCAGACATGACCAATCCAGCTGGTCATGTCCGCTCACGGGGCTGACGCGGCGTGGCCGCGAAGGTGACAAGTGCAGTTTGTGCCAAAGCGCCGGGCCGTGACGGAACACCCCTTGCCGCACACGGCACACCTGCAAGGGGTGTATTTCATGGGATGCTCAACTAACATCCGAATCGGGCGCGGGGCTTGTGAAGCGGGACCAGGACAGATGGCGCGCTGGAAGCAATCGTGGAGCGAGGAAGACCTCAGCCGGCTGAGGAAGCTCGCGGGCACCAAGCCGGTCACGACGATCGCGAAGGAGCTCGGACGGACCACGGGAACAGTCCTCGCGAAGGCGATCGAGCAAAAGCTCCCCGTGATCTATCGGAACGAGCGAACGCCGCAGCGACAGGCCGCCCGGTGAGGGCGGAATAGCTGCTGGCGATGCGGTTTCGCGTCGTTCCCGGAAGGGATCATTTCGCGCGACAGCGAGTTCTCAACCGATTGTCCCGGTTGGAGCCGTCATGACCGTCAATTTCGAAACGCTGAAAGCCTCGCTGGTTCTCTATGGGCTGAATGCGATCTACGCGATTCTGCTGCTCGCGATCGGCTGGTATCTGTCCGGCGCGATGCAGCGCTTCGTCACGCGCATGCTGAGCGTCACCCACCGTGTCGATCCGCTCGTCACCCTGTTCGTCGGCAGCCTTGCGCGCTACGGGGTGCTGGCGATCGTCGGCATCGCCGTGCTGCAGCTGTTCGGCATCCAGACCGCGAGCCTCGTCGCCGTGCTGGGCGCGACATCGCTGGCCATCGGTCTGGCGCTGCAGGGGACGCTGTCCAATCTCGCCGCTGGCGTGATGCTGCTGCTGTTCCGGCCGTTTCACATCGGCGACGAAGTCGAAGTCGCCGGCAAGGCCGGCAAGGTGAGATCGCTGTCGCTGTTCATGACCGAGCTGGTCGCGGCCGACAACACGCAGATCCTGTTGCCGAACGGGCAGGTCTGGGGTGCGGCGATCGTCAACCACAGCGCCTATCCCGGCACTGGCGAGGTCAAGGTGGCGTTTCCGGTCCCGGCAAATGCGGCCAATACGCTGGCCGATCGCATCCTGGAGGAATTGCGCAAGGACGCGCGCCTCGACCATCAGGCGCAGCCTGCCGTCTCCGTCACCAAGGTGCTGGATGTCGCCAATCCCGCGGCGCCGATCCTGGAGTTGACGGTCAGCGCGAAGGCGAAGCCGTCCGAGGCCGGTGCGGTGAAGCAGTGCGTCCTCGATCACGCCAGCGCGTTGCTGGCGGCGGCGTGAGGCGGTCTCTCAGTTCGTGCGGTCTCGTAGCCCGGATTGCGCTTCGCTCCATCCGGGCTACGGGAGCCTCAGCCCCGCGGCGATCGCGGAGTTCTGCGCTTGACCGCATGCCGGCGCGGCGAGCGGGTGACGCGGGGGCGCAGGCGGCTTGCGGCGGTGCGTTGTGGCTTGGCCTGGACTTGCGGGCCGCGGGCAAGGTCCATCAGCATGCGCAGCGCCTCCACCACCGAACGGGCGCGTACGGCGCTGCGGCCGATCGCGCCGAAGCGGTGCTCGCGGTGGATGATGCGGCCATCGCGCGCGGCCGCGGCAAAGTGCACGAGCCCGACCGGCTTGCCCGGCGTGGCGCCGCCGGGGCCGGCGATGCCGGTGATGGCGACGGCGAGGTCGACATCGGCGCGCTCCAGTGCGCCGACCGCCATCGCAGTTGCGGTCTCCTTGCTGACGGCGCCGAAATTGGTGAGCGTGCTCGCCTCGACCCCGAGCATCGCGCGCTTGGCGTCATTGGAATAGGTGACGAAGCCGCGGTCGATGACGTCGGAGGAGCCGGGAATGTCGGTCAGCGCGCCGGCGACGAGGCCGCCCGTGCAGGACTCCGCGGTCGCGATCGTCAGCTTGCGCATCCGGCAGAGGTCGAGCAGCGAGCGGGAGAGGGCGCGTGCGTCGCTGCCGGCCATGATCTACAGGCTCCAGGGCAGACGGATGGTGGCACTCGCGGTGGCCGCGATGCCTTCCTCGCGGCCGGTGAAGCCGAGCCGCTCGCTGGTCGTCGCCTTCACCGCGACGCGGGAGATGTCGACGCCGGAGATCTCGGCGATGCGGGCACGCATGGTATCGCGCAACGGGCCGATCTTCGGCCGCTCGCAGATCATCGTCACCTCGAGATTGGCGACGCGGCCGCCGCGCGCCGTAACGCGCTCGATGGCGTATTTCAGGAACTGGTCGGAGGAGGCCCCCTTCCACTTCGGGTCGGTCGGAGGGAAGTGCGAGCCGATGTCGCCGTCGGCAAGCGCGCCGAGGATGGCGTCGACCAGTGCATGCAGGCCGACATCGCCGTCGGAATGGGCGAGAAAACCCTTGCTGTGCGGAACGCGCACGCCGCAGAGCATGACGTGATCGCCTTCGCCGAAGGCATGCACGTCGTAACCGGTGCCGGTCCTGATGTCGCCGAGCTGGGCAGCCAGGCGCGCCTCCTCGCGCACGAAATCCTCGGGAGTGGTGAGCTTCATATTGGCAACATCGCCTTCAAAGGTTGCAACCGTCAATCCCGCCCATTCGGCAATCGCGGCATCGTCGGTGAAATCGCTGCGCCCGTCCTTTGCGGCGCGACGATGCGCCTCCAGGATGACATCGAAGCGAAAGGATTGCGGCGTCTGCGCGATTCGCAAGGCGGCGCGGTCCGGCGTGTCCTCGACATCGCCGCTTGCGCCGGTGACCTTGATCGTATCGGTGACGGGAACGACAGGGATTGCGGCACCCGTGCGGCTCGCCGCCTCGATCGCGCGCGAGATCACGCCTGCCGAGACGAAGGGCCGCGCGGCGTCGTGGATCAGGACGATGTCCGGCTTGTGCCTGGCCAGCGCTTCGAGGCCGGCGAGCACCGACGCCTGACGGGTGGCGCCGCCATTGGTCGGAGCCTCGTGATTCAATCCTGCGACCGCCGCCGTGAACATCGCAGCGTCGTCGGGGTTCACCACCGGCTGCACCGCGAACACATCGGGATGGCGGCTGAACGCTTCCATGGCGCGGAAGATCACCGGCACGCCGCCGATCGTCCGATACTGCTTCGGCCCGCCGGCGCCTGCGCGCAGGCCGCGTCCGGCCGCGACAAGAACGACTGCGGTGCGCTGTGATTTCGCCATAGGACTCAAATACTCAGTTGTTCGTGAAAGAGTCGGGGAGTGGGGTGATGCCGCATGCCTCTAGCACGGCAGGCCCGCAAAAAAAGGGGGTTTCCCCGGATTGTGGGAAACAGCAATTTGCTGCACTGCACTTGAAAGATTTGCAGAACTGTCTAAACTGTAGGCATGACGCTTGACTGCACAAGAATTGTGCGCAAGATAGATCATGGCCAGCGCGATGAGGCGCTGCTGAGTTGACGAGACCCCCGTGACCGGCCCGGCAATATCCGGCTCTAAGCCGTTGAAAATAGGCGATATTGAAGTCGCCACCCCGGTCTTCCTGGCGCCGATGTCGGGGGTGACTGACTCGCCCGTCCGCCGGTTGGTCGCCGAGCTCGGGGCCGGTCTGGTCGTCTCCGAGATGACCGCGAGCGATGAGCTGGCCAACGGCCACCGGATGTCCCGGTTGCGCTGCGAAGCGACCGGAATCGGGCCGCACGTGGTCCAGCTCGCCGGCTGCGAGGCGCACTGGATGGCCGAAGGCGCCCGGATCGCCGAAGCCGAAGGCGCCGACATCATCGACATCAACATGGGCTGCCCCGCCCGGCACGTCACCGGCGGCCAGTCCGGCTCGGCCCTGATGCGCGACCTCGACCATGCCGTCAGCTTGATCGACGCGACGATCGCGGCGGTGAAGGTGCCGGTGACGCTGAAGATGCGGCTCGGCTGGGACGATCGCACCCGCAACGCGCCGGAGCTGGCGCGGCGCGCGCAAGCCGCCGGCATCAAGCTCGTGACCGTGCACGGTCGCACCCGCTGCCAGTTCTACAAGGGTGAGGCCGATTGGGACGCGATCCGCGCCGTGCGCGAGGCGATCTCTATCCCGCTCATCGTCAACGGCGACATCACCACTTACGAAAAGGCGCTCGCGGCGCTCGAGGCCTCCGGCGCCGACGCCGTGATGATCGGCCGCGGCGCCAACGGCCAGCCCTGGCTGCCCGGCCAGATCGGCCGCCGCCTCAATGGCGGGCCGGTGGAAATGGCGCCGTCGCTCGCGACACAGCTGCATTATGTCCGCACGCTTTATGAAGGCGTCTGCGCGCTCTATGGCCTGCGCGTCGGTCTCAAGCATGCGCGCAAGCATCTCGGCTGGGCGCTCGACGTCGCGGCCGATGCCAGCCGCGCGCCGGCGGAGACGCTGAAAGCCTGGCGCCAGAAGATCCTCACCTCCGAGGATCCGCGCCTCGTCCACCAGTCATTGCAAGATGCCTTCGACGACTTCGCATGGAGCGCTGCTGCATGAGCTCAGCTGCTGAACATCGTCGGCCGATCCCGTCCGACAGCGACGCGATCCTGGATGCACTTCCCAATCCCGTGCTGATGATCGGGCCGGACGGCAAGATCGTCGCCGCCAATATCGCGACCGAAGCCTTTTTCGAGATCTCGACGCAGTTTCTGAAGCGGCAGTCGCTGAAAGAGCTGGTGCCCTTCGGCAGCCCCTTGCTGGCGCTGATCGACCAGGTGCGCTCGTCGAACGCGCCGGTCAACGAATACAAGGTCGATCTTGGCACGCCGCGCATGGGCGGCGACCGCCAGGTCGACCTGCATGTGGCGCCGCTGACGGAGCGGCCCGGCCACATCGTAGTGATGCTGCAGGAGCGCACCATCGCCGACAAGATGGACCGCCAGCTCACCCATCGCAGCGCCGCGCGCTCGGTGATCGCGCTGGCAGCCATGCTCGCGCATGAGATCAAGAATCCGCTCTCGGGCATCCGCGGCGCGGCGCAGCTCTTGGAGCAGCAGGCCTCGTCCGAGGACCGCATGCTGACGCGGCTGATCTGCGACGAGGCCGACCGCATCGTGACGCTGGTCGACCGCATGGAGGTGTTCGGCGACGAGCGCCCCGTGGTGCGCGGGCCCGTCAACATCCATTCCGTGCTCGATCACGTGAAGCGGCTGGCGCAGTCGGGCTTTGCCCGCAACATCCGCTTCATCGAGGACTACGATCCCTCGCTCCCGCCGGTGCTGGCGAACCAGGACCAGCTGATCCAGGTGTTCCTCAATCTGGTGAAGAATGCCGCCGAAGCGCTGATCGACGTGCCCGACGCCGAGATCCAGCTCACCACCGCGTTCCGCCCCGGCGTGCGACTGTCAGTCCCCGGTCAAAAATCCCGGGTATCCCTGCCGCTCGAGTTCTGCGTGAAGGACAATGGACCAGGCGTGCCGGACGATCTTCTGCCCAATCTGTTCGATCCCTTCGTGACCACCAAGCAGACCGGCTCTGGCCTGGGTCTTGCTCTGGTCGCCAAGATCGTCGGCGATCACGGGGGCATCATCGAATGCGAATCTCAGCCGCGCAAGACCACCTTCCGCGTGCTGATGCCGATGTATTCCACATCGGTGAAACATGCCGATCACAGCAGTCGCGACGGCTCTGCCGGGAAGTCGTCGTCTGCGTCACAGGGGGCAAAATGAGGATTAACGATGCCCGCAGGTAGCATTCTCGTTGCTGATGACGACACCGCCATCCGCACGGTTCTCAATCAGGCACTTTCCCGGGCCGGCTATGAAGTCAGGCTCACCGGCAACGCCGCCACACTGTGGCGCTGGGTCAGCCAGGGGGAGGGCGATCTCGTCATCACCGACGTGGTGATGCCCGACGAAAACGCCTTCGATCTGTTGCCGCGGATCAAGAAGATGCGGCCGAATCTGCCCGTCATCGTCATGAGCGCGCAAAACACCTTCATGACCGCGATCCGCGCCTCCGAGCGCGGGGCTTATGAATATCTGCCAAAACCCTTCGACCTGAAGGAACTGATCGCCATCGTCGGCCGCGCACTGGCCGAGCCGAAGGAACGGGTCTCGACGCCTGACGAGGACGCCGAGATGGAGGCGATCCCGCTGGTCGGCCGCTCGCCGGCGATGCAGGAAATCTACCGCGTGCTGGCGCGGCTGATGCAGACCGACCTCACCGTGATGATCACGGGCGAGTCCGGCACGGGCAAGGAACTGGTGGCGCGCGCGCTGCACGATTACGGCAAGCGCCGCAACGGCCCGTTCGTCGCGGTCAACATGGCCGCGATCCCGCGCGACCTCATAGAATCGGAACTGTTCGGCCATGAGCGCGGCGCCTTCACCGGCGCCAACACCCGCGCTTCCGGCCGCTTCGAGCAGGCCGAGGGCGGCACGCTGTTCCTCGACGAAATCGGCGACATGCCGATGGAGGCGCAGACCCGGCTGCTGCGCGTGCTGCAGCAGGGCGAATACACCACCGTCGGCGGCCGCACCCCGATCAAGACCGATGTCCGTATCGTCGCGGCGTCCAACAAGGATCTGCGCGTGCTGATCCAGCAGGGCCTGTTCCGCGAGGATCTGTTCTTCCGCCTCAACGTCGTGCCGCTGCGGCTGCCGCCGCTGCGCGAGCGCATCGAGGACCTGCCGGATCTGGTGCGTCACTTCTTCTCGCTCGCCGAGAAGGACGGACTGCCGCCGAAGAAGCTCGACGCGCTGGCGCTGGAGCGGATGAAGCAGCACCGCTGGCCCGGCAACGTGCGCGAGCTGGAAAACCTCGCCCGCCGCTTGGCGGCGCTCTATCCGCAGGACGTCATCACCGGCTCCGTCATCGACGGCGAGCTGGCGCCGCCCACGGTCAGCCCGGGTGCCGCAGTCCAGCAGGGTGTCGACAATCTCGGCGGCGCCGTGGAAGCGTATCTGTCCTCGCACTTCCAGGGCTTTCCGAACGGCATGCCGCCGCCGGGCCTCTATCACCGCATCCTCAAGGAGATCGAGGTGCCGCTGCTCACGGCCGCACTCGCAGCGACGCGCGGCAACCAGATCCGCGCGGCCGACCTGCTCGGCCTCAACCGCAACACGCTGCGCAAGAAGATCCGCGACCTCGATATCCAGGTCTATCGGAGCGGGGGCTAGCTTTCGCGGCAAAACACCGGGCGCATTTGCGCGGGCGACAAACGCTAGCGCGTTTGCGCCGAGGTGGCTCAGCTCCCCCTACCACAGCGGAGCTGAGCCTGTCCGGATCGCGCTGGCCGTTTTGGCTGGCGCGGTGAGCAGAAGTCCGGATCGGGCTGAAATGTTCCGCGTGTCCGTCGAATATTGTCATTCGGCCGCAGGACGCGACACCGAACCTTACCTGACCAGCCGCGCGGGCACCGGCACGATGTCGGCCAGTTGCGTCGGCGGCGGCTGCAGCCCTATGCCGTTGACCAGAAGATCGGCGGCCACAATCAGCAGCAGCACGGCTGAAATCATCGTCGCGAGAAAGAACCTGTCCATGCCCGTCAATCCACAGGCAAGGGAATCCGTTCCCGCCTGAGGTCGCGGATCTGCCTTTCAGCTGTGGATTACGCCCTCCGGGTGCCGGGGAAATACCAGCAATATTACAGTTGCTTACCGAACCCTCGCTTGCCGGCCTCTGTCGCGCGGATGTCTGGTCGGCGTTTTTCAGGCGCACCCAGCGGCGGCCCTCTGATTGCAGGACGGCCTCGATCGGCATCGAGCCGCCCCGGGCGGCGCGTGCTCAGGGAGCAGGAACCGGTCGCCGAGATCGCTTGATCTGGATCAAGAATGCAGCGCGCCGGAGGCCGCTACGTCCATCGGATATCCGCTCTCCCAGAGGACGGCGCCGTCTTGACCCCACTTCGCAAGCTTCTGTCGGGAGACCAGGTTGTCCAGCTCGTGATCCGTATCGGATTGCTGGCGCTCCTGATCGCATGGACGTATCTGATCATCCGCCCGTTCGTGCCGATCCTGACCTGGAGCGCCGTGCTTGCGGTCGCGTTCTATCCCGCCTTCAGCTGGCTCGCCAAACGCCTCGGCGGCCGGCCCCGGACCGCCGCAGCCATTCTCACGGTGACGACGCTCGGCATCGTCATCGGTCCGGCGACATGGCTCGGGCTCAGCGCGGTCGAGGGCATCAAGGACCTCGCGACCCAGATCGGCAGCGGCGACCTCGCGCTGCAGGCCGCGCCGGAATCACTCAAGGACTGGCCGCTGGTCGGCCAGCAGCTGTTCGATCTCTGGACCCTGGCCTACACCAACATCCGCGCCGTTCTGCGCGAGGTGGGGCCGTATCTGAAGCCGCTGGCGGGGGTGATGCTGTCGTTCGCCGGCAGCGCCGGTGTCGGCACGCTGCAGTTCCTGCTGTCGGTGCTCGTGGCCGGCTTCCTGTTCCCATACGGACCGCAGCTCGTCGGCGCGGTCCGCGGTTTCCTGTTCCGCATCGTGCCGGAGCAGAGCGAGCATTTTCTCGAGCTCGCAGGTGCGACGATCCGCGCGGTGTCGCAAGGCGTGATCGGGGTCGCGATCGTGCAGGCGCTGCTGGCCGGCATCGGCCTCAAACTCGCGGCCATTCCCAGCGCCGGCTTGCTCGCCATCATCGTCCTGCTGCTGTCGATCGTGCAGATCGGTGCAGCGATCGTCATCGTGCCCGTGGTGATCTGGATCTGGATGGACAAGGACGTGACGACGGCGCTGCTGCTGACGATCTTCCTCGTCGTCGTCGGCCTGCTCGACAACATCCTCAAACCATTGGTCATGGGCCGCGGCCTGAGCACGCCGACGCTCGTCATCCTGATCGGGGTCATCGGCGGCACCCTGGCGCACGGCATCATCGGCCTCTTCATCGGCCCGATCATCCTGGCGGTCGCCTGGGAGCTCGCGGCGGCCTGGATCCGGATCGACCGCGCCGCAGCGTTGCAGGAGCAGGAGACGTCCGGGATTGCCAACTCAGAGACGAATCCCGAGATTTCCAAATCCGGGGTTTCCACTGCCGTTCAGAGATGAGCTGGTTCCCATGCTGCTTCAAGTCCTTGTCAGCACGCTGGTCAGCGCGACCAATATCGGGATCCACGCGCTGGCGACGGTCGCTGTCATATCGATCGCGCGAACGGCCGGCTACAGGCAGAGCGATGGTCCGCGACTGCACCTGATGGGCGTGATGATCGCAACCGCCGTGGCGCTGAGCCTCGCACACACCCTGGAGGCTCTGGTCTGGGCCTGCACCTATTGGCTGGTCCAGGCGGCGCCGCCAGGAAGCGAACTCTTGTATTTCGTGTTCGTGAACTACACGACGCTCGGCTATGGCGACATCACGCCGGTGCCCGAATGGCGGCTGATCGGACCGTTGACGGCCATGAACGGCATCCTGCTGTTCGGCTGGTCGGCGGCCATCCTGTTCGAAGTCCTGCGCAAGGCGCTCGAGCATCTCGAAGCGATCGAACGGCTCCCGGGCAAGACGAATGCTTGAAATCTCGTCGTCGAAGTGGGTTGAGGATTTCCTGTTCGGCTTCGGCGCGCTGTTTGCGATCATCAATCCGTATGGTCTCGCCTTCATCTTCCTGGACAGGACAATAAGCCTGTCCGAGCCCGAGCGCGCCCGCGTCGCAAGGCGCGTCGCAGCCTATGCGTTCGCGGTCCTGCTGGTGTCGCAGTTCCTCGGCAGCCAGATCCTCAACTTTTTCGGCATCACGATTCCGGCGCTGCGCATCGCCGGCGGGCTCGTCGTGGCCGCAACCGGGTGGTCCATGCTGCATGCGGAGCCGACGTCCCAAGGGCCGCATGCGGTCTCGTCGGCCGATGCCGCGACGATCCAGCGCATGGCTTTCTTCCCGCTGACCATCCCGCTCACGACCGGGCCCGGGACGATCGCCGCCGCCATCGCGATCGGCATCAGCCGATCGGACAGCCTGGATGCCAGATTTGCGTCATCGATCGTGTCGCTGCTCGTCGCACTGGCCATGACCGCGGCGATCTACCATGCCTACCGCAAGTCCAGCGCCATGGCGCGCCTGTTCGGCCAGGAAGGCACCAGCGTCGTCACGAAACTGTCGGCGTTCCTGCTGCTCTGCATCGGCGTGCAGATCATCATCACGGGGATTTCGGAGGTCGCGCGGTCCATCATGGAGACGGCTCCGCGCGCGATTACATAACGCGCTCCCGCGTCGTTCAGGGCTGCAGGTCGAGGCCGGCGAGCTGATGGCGGTCCAGAAGCACGATCTGTCGCTGGGTGTTGCCGATGAAGCCGAGCACGCCGAGCTCATGCAGCCGCGAGAGGGCGCGCGAGACGGTTTCCAGCGTCAGGCCGAGATAATCGGCGATATCGCGCCGCGACATCGGCAGCGCCATCACGCCCGCGGCGGTCAGCCTCTTGTCCATCTCCAGCAGGAAAGCCGCGACCCGCTCCAGCGAGGTCTTGCGGCCGAGCAGCAGCATGTGGTCTTCCGCGTGCTGAAGATTGCGCGTGGTCATGCTGAGCAGGTTCCTGGCGACCATGGCATCGCTTTCGGCCACGATCTCCAGGCTCTGCCGCCTGACGATCCGCACTGTGGTGTCGACGATCGCCTCCGCCGTGAAACGGTGCTCGTTTCCATTCGCCAGGCCAAAGATGTCGCCGGTCAGGTGAAAGGCGCCGATCTGCCTGCGGCCGTCGGACAGCAGCTTGTAGCTCCGTACCGCGCCAGACTTGACCTGGTAGACATATTCGGCGGGCTCCTTCTCGCCGTAGATCTCGGTGCCTTTTTTGTAGGAAAATTCGATTAAACTGACGAGAGCATTTGTCTCGCTGGTCATGCCGAGGTCGCGGAGGGAATTGGGACGAGGCGCGGAATCGGTGGTGATGCGAACGAACATAGGCCAACTCCTCTGCTGAACGCTGAATTGGTCTGTCAGACGAAAAACCCCTGCAGCGGCAAGAGCGCCGCGCTGAACCCGCTCTCCCGCCGTGGTTGATTTACGACTATCGCGGTATTCCCAACCATTGTCCCAAGGTTCAATGTACCAAGGGACAGCACGGAGGTTTGCTGCACGGATTGAGAAGGACCTTCTGCGGTCCGGAATTATCCTGTTGCGAAGCACTTATTTCAATTTCCAAACTATTGGCATCCGCATTTCCTCGGTTAAAGACTCCCCATCGTTGATTTGCATGAATTCGCGCGAGGTAAATGGTGTCGGGTCTTGTCCATGTCGTCGATGATGACGCATCGTTCCGGACGGCGATCGAACGCCGGCTGAAGCTTGCCGGCTATGACGTCGCCACCTACGCCTCCGCCCAGGACCTCCTGGATGCAGCGCCGGACGACGCGCGGCCGGGATGCATCCTCCTCGACGTACGCATCCCGGGCTTGAGCGGCCCGGAACTGCAGAGCCGCCTGATCGCCTCGGGTTCGACCCTGCCGATTATATTCCTGACCGGGCACGCCGACACACCGACCACCGTGCAGGCCATCAAGGCAGGCGCGGAGGACTTCCTGACCAAGCCGGTTTCGTCGGAGTTGCTGCTCGATGCGATCACGCGCGCACTGGCGAGACAGGACGCCACGCGCAGCCAGCGCGGCAGGCTCGATGGCTTCCGCGTGCATCTTGCGACGCTGACCCAGCGCGAACGTCAGGTGTTCGATCTCATCGTTCGCGGCAAGATCAACAAGCAGATCGCGTATGAGCTCGGCACGACCGAGCGTACTGTAAAGGCGCACCGCCATCAGGTGATGGAGAAGATGCAGGTTCATTCGCTTGCAGAGCTCGTTTCGATCGCGGAGCGGCTCGGAATGCTGGATTCGAACGGCAGTTAGCTGCGCTGTCGCTTTCAGATACAGTTCCTGCGGTGTCACTGCCCCAAAGGTCAATATGAAGTGCGCTGAGGCAGTGCTCCATGATGGCGCGTCAGGCGTTGTGTTCGTCCTCGCGAGTGATCGTGACAGCGCGCATCGATAGCAGCCGCAGCGTCAGCGTTCCTGCCAAGCCGGAAAGGTTCCTTCCTTGCCGACGCGTGAATCCGTTTTTGTCGTCGATGACGATCCCTCCATGCGGGCAAGCCTGAACAGGCTGCTGCGCGCGCACGGATTCGTCGTGACGCTGTTCGACTCCGCGGAGGCCTTGCTCGATCATGACTCGTTCGAGACGGCGATCTGCATCGTTCTCGACATCAATCTCGACGGCAAGTCAGGCGTCGATCTACGCCGGAAGCTGGCGGCGGGGGGCGTCACGGCGCCCGTGATCTACATTACCGGCAACGACAGCGCGGTGAACCGCACGGCTGCGGTGGCCTCGGGTTGCGTCGCTTATCTGACCAAGCCGTTCACGGCGCAGTCCCTGATCGATTCCGTCGCGCGCGCGGCGGCCGCTTAGCGGTGAAGCGCCGATCATTCCTCGACATACTGCTCCAGCGTCTTCGCCGGTGCCCCCTTATGAGCCGAGACGAACTGCGCCAGCGGCACGCTGGTCGTTAGGACCAGCAGGTTTGAATCCACCACCTCGAGCGCCAGCGTCTTTCCGGATTCCATCTCCTTGACGATTCCCGGCGGGACGACGTCTGCCGCGATGCAGGCGTTGGTCAGGCACCAGCTGTAGGGAAGATTAAAGCTGCTCCCCTGGTCGATCGACAGCTTGGCCGGCCGCTGCAGATACATGCCGACGGGCACGAAGAGTTGCAGCCGGGTGGTCGGAGTGTCCTCGCGTTCGATCAGATCGACGCGCACGGCCATCTGGCCTGTTGGGAATTTTCCGGTGATCGACGTCCGGCACAGCGACGGCGCGCCGCCGGCCTTGAAGCAGAGCTTTTGCCAATCGCCGTAGGTGACGTCCTTGGCTTCGCGCTGGCCGCGCGTCGCCACCTCGGCAGGTTTATCGGTCCGTGCGGCTTTCGGCGCGGCGATGGCGGCAAATGTCGTGGCTCCGAAGATGACGGCGATCAGCAGGCCACAGAGTCGGTTGCGAAGAGCGGACATGAGCGGGCCTCCCAAGGCAGGCGCTATTTCTGTGCGTCGAGAAATTTCGTCACCAGCGGCGACCAGAGCGGGATGGCGTCAGGCGAGCCGATGAAGAAATGTCCCTCGTTGCCGAACGGCGGCATCAGATGATACTCGGCCCGGCCGCCGCCCGCGGTAAACGCCGCATGCATCCGCTTCGACAGCTCGGGTCCGAAGAACGTGTCGTTCTCGATGTAGATCCACAGCATCGGCACCCGCGAGGTGCGGCCGAAATCCGCAGTGGCCTCCACGAGTTTGTCGGGCGCGCAATTGTTGTTGGGCTTGCCGCCGACCCGCCCGCCGCGACCGGCGGCGAAGGTGATGATGGCTTTCACCTCTGGCGGGTTGACGCTCGACAGGGCGATCGAGGCCCAGCCGCCGGCGGATTGCCCCACCACGATCACATCCTTGGGGATGACACGTTTTTCCGCAGCCAGATAGTCGATGATCCAGCGATCGACCTGGGCAACGGCGCGGCCTGCGTCGTGGAAATTGGGATTGGTGCACTTGCCGACCTTGGAGAAGAACGGCCCGTACAGGGCGCGTTCGGGGATATCGACCGCAGCCGCGCCATAACCGGTGCCGACCGGGGCGACCACGAAATAGCCGCGCTTTGCGAACCATTTGGCGGCGTCGCGGAACTCGACCAGCGGAAAGAAACTGCGATCGGTCACGTTGAGCGAGACGCCGTGGTTCATGATCACGAGCGGGAAGGGGCCGTCATCGACCGGGCGTACCACATAGGCGAACATTGGCAGCGGCAATGTAAGGGCCCAGAGCTCTTCCTGGATACGGATCTCGTCCTCGGCGCGGACCGGCGCCGAGAGCCCGGCGAAAAGAAGCAGGATGATCGCGAAGAGGCGGCCGATTGCGGGTACGTCAAAACGCATGCTGGTCTCCTCAACCGCTGTACGTGGCAGCCACCACGATCGGACCAAGCACGGTGAGAACGACATTGCCGACGGCGTAGGGGACGGCGACACCGAGCACCGGGGTCTGGCTCTCGGCCACGTCGCAGGCGCCGGTAACGGCGGCATCAACGGTCATGGCGCCGGCGAGGGCGCCACAGGTCACGACCGGGTTCATGCGCAGCAGGTAATAGGCAACGAGCGTTCCGACCGTGAGCGGTACCAAGGTGACGACAATCCCCATGCCGACCAGCAACAGACCGTGGGCCTGGATTGCCGACCAGGCGGCGAGGCCGTTGCCGAGCCCGATCGCCGCGATGAAGCCACCGAGACCGAGGTCGCTCAGCGTCTGTTGCGCAGCCGGCGGCATCGCACCCATGGTAGGCCTGCGCGAGCGCAGCCAGCCGCAGACGAGGCCTGCGATCAGCGCGCCGCCGCCGCCGCCGAGCGTCAGCGCGACCGCGCCTACCTTGAAGCTGGCAAGGCCGGCCAGCAGGCCGACCGCGATACCGGCGGCGATGAAGGCGATGTCGGTGCGGTCGCCTGCGCTCAGGGCGTGACCGACTTGAGCCGTGGCCCGCGCGATATTGCCGGTGCTGCCGACCAGCGTCATCACGTCGCCGACATAGACGAGCGTATCGGGACCGAGCGGCACCTCGCGGCCCATCCTCGTGAGAGTGCGCAGGAAGACACCGCGCGCATTGTCGCCCACGACCTCGGCGACCTCGCGGATCGAGCGGCCATGCAGCTTTGAATTCTCCACGAGCACGTCGATGACATTGCCGGGCAGGCTGCGCAGCAGCTCGTCGGCGTCGATTTCCTGGCCAATGACGGGCTTCGCCGAGACAATGGCCGCGGTCGGGCCGGTCAGGACGATGTCGTCGCCGTCTTCGAGCAAGATGTCGCGGTTCGGCGCGACGTCGGCGCCGCGGCGAACAATTCGCTCCACCACGGTGCGGTGGCCGATCTCCGCCTCGATGGCCTCGACCGTACGGCCTGCGGCGTGCGAGACGCGGTAGGCCCGGGCCTGGAATTTGCGATAGGATAGATTGTCCGTTTTCGCGGGCGCGCCGCCGGCAAGCTCGGCCTCGAGCTTGATCGCCTCCGCCTTCAGGTCCACCCGCATCAGCCGCGGCGCGACGAAGGGGACGAACAGCAGGGTGAGGATGTAGCCCAGCACGTAGGTCACGGCATAGCCGGCGGCGATGTTGGCTTCCTGCTGCTTCAGCACGTCGGCGGAAAGACCGAGCTGCGCCAGCGCGCCCGACGCGGTGCCGATCACCGAAGACTGCGTCAACGCGCCGGCCGTAAGACCGGCGGCCGTTCCGGTATCGAGCTTGAACACGTGGGCGAACATGAGCACAAGAACGAGACCCGTGGCTCCGATGACCAGCGCCAACACCACCTGCGCAAGGGTCCGCACGCTCAAGGAGGCGAAGAACTCCGGGCCGGAGCGGTAGCCGATGGTGAAGACGAAGAGGCTGAACAGGATCGCCCTCAGAATCGGCGGGAAGCTGAAGCTGCCGAGCTGTCCGATCAGAACGGCGACGATCAGGATGCAGGCGGTGGTGCCGATCGAGAAACCGCGGATCTTGATGCGGCCGAGGATGGTGCCGATCGCAATGGTCAGCAGCAGAAAGATTTCCGGCGCAGTGCTGATGATCCACCTGACGGTGCTCATGATTGCGTCTCCCCGGCTATCCGTGGTGGGATTTGATCGGGCACGCGGGAACTTTGCTTGATCCAGATCAAGCCCAGCCGGTGGCATGCCGCCGCCAATGATGCGATGAAGCGTCCGCGACAGCAGCCTTTGCCGACATGAGCACTCTGGACGTCTCAGCCGGCGCGATCCGCCGCGATGAAACCGTCGAAATCGTGCTGCTGCTCGCTTTCGCCGGCGGCTATATCGACGCCTATACCTGGATCATCCATGGCGTGATGGCGAATGCGCAGACCGCCAACGTGATCTTCCTGTGGGTCCATGCGATGGGAGGCGAGTGGGCGAAGGCATTTCACTTCGTACCGCCGATCCTGGCCTTCACCGCCGGCATCGTGATCGCGGCATGGCTGCGCCGGGTCGCAGGTGAACGGGCGAGCGCGCTCAGCATCCTCGTCGAGATCGTGGTCTTGATCACGGTCGGCATCCTGCATAACCGCCTTCCGGATCTGGCCGGCACACTTGGCATTTCCATGGTCGCGGCGTTGCAGGCGGCCATGTTCGTCAAGGTCGAGGGCGCCGTGTGCAGCACGGTGATGATCACCGGCAACATGCGCCAGTCCGTCGAGAACATTTTTGCGGCCGTCTACGGAGGGGCGCCGCTCGGAACCCTGCGCAAGGCCGTCATCTTCTTCGCGCTGTGTGCTGTGTTCGGCTGCGGCGCGGCTGCCGGCGCCTTCGCCACCAGGGCCATTCCGGATCTCGCGCTCGGCATTCCCGTGGTCGCGCTGCTGATTGTCCTCTTGCGCTGCGAAACGACACCACCTGAGGCGATCAGATGAACACGCCGCTCGACGCGAGCTCGACGGCGTCGTCATCGTGGCGCACGGCCTGAGAAGCGTGCTGCGTTGCAAGCAGGACCTGCGGCGGGATCGACCGTCCGCCATAAAGCGCGACCCTTGACTTGGATCAATGGAGCCTCGGCCCCCGCACTCACGATCCGCCATCACCTTCGCCCAAGGCCGGCACCGATCGGGAGAGAGACATGTCCAACGACGCCAAGCCCGCACAGAAGCGTATCGATCAGTTCTTCTCCGGCCCCGGTGCACGCGCGGACGATTGGCGCGACCTGGTGGAGGCTGCAAAGATCTGGGCACGGGTCGGCAATCGCGCGGCCTTTGACGCAGCGCTGGCCGATCTGACGATCACCGAGGAATTTCACGGCTATCCCGGCATGCAGTTGATGGCGGCGCTGCGAGAAGCCGCCGCTGCGGGCGACGGGGCAACCTCGTTTGCGCTGGCGACCAGGATCGCCCAGGCGCTGGCGACGCGGTCGTTCCGCCAGCATGCCGGCGACTGGAGCGCAAAGGACGACGGCAACGGCGATGTGCCCGAGCTGGTGCCGCCGAGCTTCGGCGCGCATACGACGCGCCGGCCCTATTTCGAGACCCTGATCGTCACCGGAGTGTCACCTGGCCAATGGCCGTCACTCGCGGCGGAATGGCGCAAGCTGCGGCGTCCGGTCGATGCCTTCATCTATGAGCCCGTCATCGTCGGCAGCCTGGAGGACGCCTTCTGCGCCACGATGCTCAATCCGAACATCGGGGCTGTGATCGTCAACGAGGGCTTTGGACTGCGTTCGCGGCACAATGCGCCGGTGCTCCGCTCGATCATGTCCGCGGCCGGTCTCAGCGACGAAACCGACGCCTCGGCACTGCGGCTCGCGCAAATCATCAAGCGGGTCAGGCCCGAGCTCGATCTCTACATGATCTCGAACCGCGACGTGGAGGAGCTGGCCGGCAATCCCGAGGCCAGCGCCGTCCGCCGCATCTTCTACTCGGTGGAAGAGCTTCTGGAGCTGCACCTGTCGATCCTCGAAGGCATCCAGGACCGCTACGACACGCCGTTCTTCGACAATCTCAAGAAATACGCCCAGCGCCCGATCGGCACCTTCCACGCGCTGCCGATCGCCCGCGGCAAGTCGATCTTCAAGTCCGACTGGATCCGCGACATGGGCGAGTTCTACGGGCCGAACCTGTTCCTGGCCGAGAGCAGCGCCACCACGGGCGGCCTCGACAGCATGCTGGAGCCGACCGGCAACATCAAGAAGGCGCAGGAGAAGGCGGCGAGGGCGCTCGGCGCCGATCGGGTCTTCTTCGTCACCAACGGCACCTCGACGTCGAACAAGATGGCGGTGCAGGCGCTGCTGGCGCCGGGCGACATCGCGATCGTCGACCGCAACTGCCACAAGTCGCATCACTATGGCATGGTGCTGGCAGGTGCCCAGCCGCTCTACGTCGAAGCCTTCCCGATGACGGAATATTCGATGTACGGCGCGGTGCCGCTGAAGACGATCAAGCAGGCCCTGCTGAACGCCAAGGCCGACGGCCGGCTCGACCGCGTCAAGATGGTCGACCTCACCAACTGCACCTTCGACGGCCACATCTACAACACCCGGCGGGTGATGGAGGAATGCCTCGCGATCAAGCCCGACCTGATCTTCCTGTGGGACGAGGCCTGGTTCGGCTTCGCGCGCTTCTCGCCGTTTCTGCGCCGCCGCACCGGCCTCGGCGCCGCCAACGAGATCGAGGCCTGGATGCACGATCCGAAGTCGGTCGCGGCCTATGAGAAGCAGCAGGCCGAGCTCGGCAAGACCCCGTCGGACGAGCTGCTGCTCAAGACCCGGCTGATTCCCGACCCCAGGCAGATCCGCTTGCGCGTCTACCAGACCAACTCGACCCACAAGTCGATGTCGGCGATCCGCCAGGGCTCGATGCTCTCGGTCAAGGACGTCGAATTCCACACCGTCGAGCAGCAATTCAAGGAGGCGGTGTTCACCCACGCCTCGACCAGCCCGAACCAGCAGCTGATCGCCAGCCTCGACGTCTCGCGGCGGCAGATGGAGCTGGAGGGCTATGGCCTCGTCGCCAATGCGATCGAGATCGCATTCGCCATCCGCCAGGCGATCAACAACAATCCGCTGATCTCGAAATACTTCCGCATCCTCGGCGCCGACGCCATGGTACCGGCGCAATATCGCCAGAGCGGCTTCACCGACTTCCTCGCCGACGGCGTCAACTGGGTGAACACGCTCAAGAGCCTGGACGAGGACGAATTCTGCCTCGACCCGACCCGCATGACGCTGGTGTGCGGCATGGCCGGCTTCGACGGCACCCAGTTCAAGGGCATCCTGGCCAACGAGTACAACATCCAGGTCAACAAGACCTCGCGCAACTCGGTCCTGGTCCAGTCCAACATCAACAACACCCGCAGCGACGTCGCCCATCTCGTCCGGGTGCTCGCCGAGATCGCGGGCGAGATCGACCGCGGCCTTGCCCAGGGCGGCGCCAATGCCCGGAAGACCTTCGAGGCGCGGGTGACGAGCCTGATGAAGGACGTGCCGGATCTGCCGAACTTCTCTCATTTCCATCCGAGCTTCCGCGGCGATGCCGGCACCAAGACCAACGAAGGCGACATCCGCACCGGATTCTATGCCGCCTATGACGTCGCCGGATGCGAGCACATCCGCCTGGGCGATCCCGAGATCGACCGGCGGCTGAAGGCCGGGCCCGAGCTCGTCTCGGCCAATTTCGTGATCCCGTATCCGCCGGGCTTCCCGATCATGGTGCCCGGGCAGGTCATCACCCAGGAAACCATCGACTTCATGCGCAAGCTCGATGTGAAGGAGATCCATGGCTACGACGCCAAGGAAGGATTGAAGCTCGTGCGCACGGAAGCCTTGGCGAAACTCGGCCGGCCGAAGCCAGGTGCCCAGCAGAAGCTGAAGGCCGCGTCGTAAGGCTTGGAGGGGACCAACATGCAGGCGTTCTTCACATTCCTGGCGCAGAATCCGTTTCTGCTGCTGTTCTTCGTCGTCGGGCTCGCCGTCTATATCGGGCGGGCCAGCATCAAGGGTTATGGCCTCGGCATGGTCGCCGGCGCCATCGTGGTCGGCGCCGGTCTGTCGGTGTGGGCCTCCACCTACGGCGTGAAACTCGAGCTGAATAATTTCGCCAAGAGCCTCTTCTACTATCTCTTCATGTATGGCGTGGGCCTGCGGGTCGGACCGTCCTTCATCAACAGCCTCAAAGGCGACGGCCTCAAATTCTGTCTCCTGGCCGTGGTGTCGAGCGTCATCGGTCTCGCGCTCGTCGTGATCGGCGCCAAGATGTTCTCGCTGCCGCCCGGTGCGGCCGGCGGCGTGCTGGCGGGATCGCAGACCATGTCGGCGGCGATCGGCTCGGCCGAGCAGGCCGTCACCTCCGGCGTCGTCAAGCTGCCTCCGGGCATGAAGCCCGAGGACGCCTCCGGAATGATCGCGCTGTCCTACGGCATCACCTACATCTGGGGCACCGTCGGCATCATCCTGATCTGCAAATATCTGCCGCGCTGGTGGGGCGTCGACGCCAAATCTGCGGCGAGGCAGTATGAGAAGGACTACGGGGTCAAGGATCTCGAAGGCGGCGGACTGACCGGCTATCGCCAGTTTGGTCTGCGCGCCTACCGGCTGGACAATCCGGCGACGATCGGCATGAGCATCGCGAAATTCCGCACGGTCAATCCGGAATACCGGATCGTCAATGTGGGCCGGAACGGTGAGCCGCAAGGGGCCGATCCCGACTTCGTGCTGCAGAAGGGCGACGTCGTCGCGCTCGGCGGCGCGACCGAGCATCTCACCGAGAAGATGGGCCTGATCGGCCCGGAGGTTGCGGACGCCAAGACGCTCGGCATTCCCATGGACCAGGCGGACATCCTCGTCACCAACAAGGAGATGGTCGGTCGCACCTTCGAGTCCTTCCGCGACACCGCGATCGCGGGCCAGTTGCAGGTCACCAAGGTCGAGCGTGGCGGCGTCCAGATCCCGGCCGGTCTCAAGACCAAGCTGGAGCGGATGGACATCGTCTCGGTGGTCGGCCTCAAGTCCGCCGTCAACGAACTCGGCGAGATGTGGGGGCGCATCGCGCGCAGCAACACCTCGACCGACCTCCTGACGCTCGCCGTCGGCATGATCATCGGCTTCCTGATCGGCATGATCGAGTTTCCGGCGTTCGGGGCCAAGATCGGCCTTGGCAATGCCGGTGGCCTGTTGCTGTCGGGCGTGATCGTGTCGTCGATCGTGTCGCGGCTGCGCTTCTTCGGCAATACGCCGAATGCGGCGCGCAACGTGCTGGAGGATCTCGGTCTCGTCGTGTTCGTCGCCATTGTCGGCGTCAATGCCGGCGCGGGACTGCTCGCCCAGCTCACCGGTGCCGTTGCGTTGAAGATCTTCCTGGTCGGCTTCATCGCCTGCACCATCCCGCCCTTCATCGTCTGGGCGATCGGCTTCCACGTCTTCAAGATCAACCCGGCGGTGCTGATGGGCGGCGTCGCCGGCGCCCGCTCGCATTCCGGCCCGTGCCGCGAAGCGGCGGTCGAGATCCAGAGCTCGGTGCCCTGGATCGGATTCCCGGTCGGCTATGCCGTCTCGGGCATCCTGCTCACCGTGTTCGGCTACTTCGCCATGATCCTGGCTCAATAGGGGGAAGAAACGTCATGAGAAAGTTCACCATCGGCGCCGTCCTGGTCGCCTCACTCGCAGCCGTTGCCGGTTTCAGCACGCCATCGCGCGCCGAGACCGGTGACGTCGCGGTGGTCTTCACCAAGGGCGGATTCATCGTCGGCGTCGGCGGCGGCGAGGGCGTGCTGCTTCTGAGGGGAAAGAGATATCCCTTCACCGTATCGGGCATGAGCGTCGGCTTCACGATCGGCGCATCGACCAGCAAGTTCGTGGGCAAGGCCCTCAATCTGAGGGGGCCCGCGTCCATCGAAGGGTCCTACGCGGTGGGCGGAGCCGGCGGTGCGGTCGCGGCCGGCGCCGGGGCGGTCCAGTTGCAGAACGGCAATGGCGTGATCCTTCAGCTCACCGGCCCGAGGGTCGGCGCGGAAGTGTCGGCGGCGGTCGGCGGCGTGACGATCCGCCTGAAATAGGCCTGACACGGCCGCAACATAAACGGGCTGCGGTGACGCAGCCCGTTTTGCCGTTCGACAGCTTGCGTCTCAGTATCGTTCCTCGACGAACTTCAGTCCGCGCAGGCTGGCCTGGTCGTTGTAGCGGCCCTTGTGCGAGCGCGGCGGCAGCTTGACCTTGTCCCGCTTGACCTTCTTGTAGGGGATCGTCCGCAGGATGTGCGAGATCACGTTGAGCCGCGCCCGCCGCTTGTCGTCGGAACGGATCAGCCGCCACGGCGCATGCTTGGTGTCGGTCGCCTCGAACATCATGTCCCGCGCGCGCGAGTAATCGTACCAGCGCCCGAACGACTCGGTGTCCATCGGACTGAGCTTCCACTGCCGCAGCGGATCCTCGATGCGCGCCTTGAAGCGGAGCTCCTGCTCCTCCATCCCGACCTCGAGCCAGAGCTTGATCAGGATGATGCCGGCGTCGACGGCGAATTTCTCCACCAGCGGACAGAGTTCAAGGAAGCGCTTGTGATCGGCCGGCGAGCAGAAGCCCATGACATATTCGACGCCGGCGCGGTTGTACCAGCTGCGGTCGAAGATCACGATTTCGCCGCCGGCCGGAAATTGCTCGATATAGCGCTGCAGGAACAGCTGGGATTTCTGCCGGTCGGACGGCGCGGGCAGGGCGCAGACGCGGAAGACGCGCGGGCTGACCTTCTCGGTCAACGCCTTGATGGTGCCGCCCTTGCCGGCGGCATCGCGGCCCTCGAAGATGACGATGACCTTCAGCTTCTGGGCCTTGACCCATTCCTGGAGATGACACAGCTCGACCTGAAGCTTCTCGAGCTCCTTCTCATAGGCCTTCCGCTTCATCTTCTCCGCGGGCTCGTCCTTGGCCATGCCGGTCCTCTCTCTCGAAAAATCACTCGTCCCAGGAAATGGTCACGCCGATATCGCCGGGCACGCCGCCCGGAAAATCGATGACCTGGTAGCCGATGCGGTAGCCGCGCGGCTTCAGATAGTCGGTCCAGAGCTGGAAGATTTCCTTGGGGATCCCGGTCAGCGTGGTTTCCCAGCCCTTTTCCATCTGGTTGATGGCGCGCCCCTTGTCGGTGCAGAGCGAGTTGGGGAAACGATAGACCAGCACTTCGGTGAGGCCGTTGCGCACCGCGCGCTGGATGATGGAGGAGGCGAGCTTGATCTTCTCCTCCTCGCTCTTGCCGGATGGCTTGCTAAGCCGCTCGATCAGCGCGATCTTCTCGGCCTCGGCGGCGGCGGCCAGGCGGACATATTCCTCGGCCTTCTCGGCCTCCTTGAGGGCGGATTCCTTCCGGATTTGGGCGGCATTGGGGATGAGATCGTCGAGGCCGGGCATGACTGCGGCTCCTGATGGTTGTCCAATCAGCAGCCCGAACGCTAGGACCGGCGGCGGGCATTCCCTTGATTCAGGTCAAGCAATCCGGGAAGCTGGCTGAACAGAGTGCCGCGAGAGCACGTCCGCTGACCCGGGAGAAACGTTTGAGCGACCAGCTACATCCGATGGCCCCACACCATCTGCCGTTCTTCCTCGCGCCGGGGAGCGGGACCGACACGCTGATGGTGGTGATGGGCATATTCCTGATCGGCACCATCCTTTGGGTCGGCACGCTGTATTGGAAGCTGCACAGCCTGCCCGAGCGAATGGCGCACAAGTCGCAAAAGCTGCAGTTCGAACTCGTTGCGGTGCTCGGACTGATCTCGCTGTTCACGCACATGCACATCTTCTGGGTCGCCGGACTCCTGCTCGCGCTGATCGACATCCCCGATTTCGGGACGCCGCTGCGCAGCATCGCCGACTCCGTCGAGAAGATTGCCGATGCAACGCCAGGCCAGGACGGTACGCCGATAGAGGACACGCCAGCTCCTGTCCCCGCGGCGACCACGGAGACGACCAGGAAGGAGCCCAGCCATGCTTGAGCTGATGATCTGCTCCCTGGTGACGATCGTGCCCGACTACCTCTATCGCCGCTACGGCCAGGGCAAGCGGTTCGGCAAGGAGATCACCTTTTTCTCGGTCTGGTACGAGCTGCGTTGGGGCATCACCGGCTGCCTGATGCTGACGGTGTCGCTGATCACGCTGATCTTCTACTTCCACCCCTCGACGTCATCGGCCACGCTGTATTTCCGCACCGTGCCGATCCTCCCCGAGGGCTCGGGCCGCGTCGCCGAGGTCAAGATCGGCTTCAGCGCGCCGGTCAAGAAGGGCGACGTGCTGTTTACGCTCGACAGCTCGAAGCAGCAGGCCGCGCTCGAGACGGCCCAGCGGAAGGTGGCCGAGGTCGATGCCATGATGCAGACGGCCCAGGCCGACGTGGTCAAGGCGGAGGCGCAGGTCGGCGAGGCCAAGGCCAACTACCAGCAGGCCAAGGACGAGCTCGAGGTCAAGAGCGAGCTCCAGCGCCGCAATCCCGGCATCGTCCCGCAGCGTGACATCGACAAGCTGCAGGTGCTGGTCGATCAGCGCCAGTCCGGCATCGATGCCGCAAACGCCGCAAGACAGGCGGCGGCGTTGCAGGTCTCGACATCGCTGCCTGCACAGAAGGCCAGCGCGGAGGCTGCACGCGATCAGGCCCAGGTCGATCTCGACAAGACCATCGTGCGCGCCGGCGTCAACGGGCGCGTCGAGCAGTTCCTGGTTCGTCCCGGCGACGTCGTCAATCAACTGATGCGCCCTGCCGGCGTTCTCATCCCGGAGGAAGCGGGCCGCAAGGTGCTGCAAGCCGGATTCGGCCAGATCGAGGCGCAAGTGATGCAGACTGGCATGGTCGCCGAGGCGACCTGCATGTCGAAGCCATGGGTGATCATCCCGATGGTGATCACGACGGTGCAGGATTACATCGCCGCCGGACAGTTCCGTTCCGGTGAGCAGTTGCTCGAGGCGCAGAATGCGGTGAAGCCCGGAACCATTCTGGTGTTCCTCGAGCCGCTCTACAAAGGCGGCCTCGACGGGGTGACGCCGGGCTCGAGCTGCATCGTCAACGCCTATACCAGCAATCACGAGGAGGTCTCGGCCAAGGACACGCCGGCGGGCAGGAGGTTCGTACTTCATGCCATCGACGCCGTCGGCCTCGTGCACGCGCTGCTGTTGCGCATCCAGGCGCTGCTGCTGCCGATCCAGACGCTGGTGCTGAGCGGACATTGAGGGGAGCGAGGGACAGAACATGCGTCCAGGGAAATTTGCCGCGACCTGCGCGGTCCTGCTGACTTCGCTGGTGCTTGCCGGTGGCCGTGCCCATGCCCTCGAACTCAACGGCGCCTGGGCCAGCGATCCCGACAATTGCAGCAAGGTGTTCGCGCGCAAGGGCTCCCAGCTCGGCTTCACCGACATGTCCGACGTCTATGGCGGGGGCTTCATCGTGGACGGCGACCGGATCATCGGCAAATTCGCCAGTTGCCGGATCAAGGCGCGGAAAGACAACGGCCCGAACGTCAACCTGATTGCGGCCTGCGCCACCGACATGATGCTGTCCAGCGTCCAGTTCAGCCTGAAGGAGCTGGACGCGAACAGCATCGCACGGCTGTTCCCGGGCATGGAGGACATGGAGATCCGCTATCACCGCTGCCCGGCGTCCTAGCAACAAGTTGCGTGGAAGACCACGGGCCGGGCGGTGGCTGCCGGCGCTGCCGTGGGAGCCGCCAGGGCCCATGACGCGCCGTCCTGCGTGCAGGCAAGTCCCCCATGGCCGCCCACCCCTCGCTATTGAAGCGTGCCTCGCGGGCTGTCCGTACGCGCCGATTGTCGCTAGGATGCCATGCAAGCAGCCATTGGAAGCTGCAGGGATTGGAGTTGAGTGGGCGAATGTCCTCTGACACGGTCAGGCCGTGGCCAGCCACGGCCGCACTGCTGTGCTTGACCCTGTTCGCCGCCATGTGCCTAACGCTCGGGCCGGCCGGAGCCGTCGAGCGGAGCCGGCGCGGAGAGCTCAAGCGCGTCCTCGTGCTGCATTCCTTCGGCCGCGAGTTTCGGCCGTGGAGCGAGTACGCGCGTGCCATCAAGTCCGGGCTCGAGCAGCAATCGCCGTGGCCGCTGGACATCCAGGAGCACGCGCTGCTCACGGCACGATTCAACAATCCCGGCCCCGAGGCGCCCTTCGTCGAATATCTGCAATCGCTCTACCAGGGGGCGTTGCCCGACATCGTGTTGAGCATCGGCGCGCCCGCTGCGCGGTTTGCGCAGAGATACCGCGCCAAACTATTCCCCGACACGCCGCTCGTTCTTGCCGCGGTCGAGAGCCGGCTGGTCAATCGTGCCGACCTCACCGACAACGACGCCGTCGTCGCGATCCGCAACGACTTCATGGCCGCGTTCGGCAACATCCTTCAGCTGCTGCCTGACACCAGGAAGGTCGCGATCGTGATCGGCGCCTCGCCGCTCGAGAGGTACTGGCTCGATGAGGTGAAGCGAGAGCTCAAACCCCTGGACGAGCGACTGGAGCTCGTCTGGTTTTCGGACCTGTCGTTCGAGGAGATATTGAAGCGCGCCGCGAAGCTTCCGCCGCACACGGTGCTGTTCTGGGGCCTGATGTCGGTCGACGCGGCCGGGATCGTCCACGAGAGCGACATTGCCCTCCGCAGCCTGCATGCGGTCGCGAACGCGCCGATCTTTTCCTACCAGGACCCGTTCTTCGGGGGCAACACCGTCGGTGGGCCGATGCATTCGGTTGCGGAAACCAGCGCGAGGACCGTCAGCGTCGCGATCCGCGTTCTCGGAGGCGAGAAACCTTCGAGCATCAATTACGAGCCGCTCGGTTTCTCGGCGCCGAGATATGACTGGCGGGAATTACAGCGCTGGGGCATCAGCGAGAGCAGGTTGCCTGCCGGCAGCGAGATCCTGTTTCGCGAGCCGAACATCTGGGAGCGCTTTCGCTGGCAGATGCTGATGATCGCGGCCGTGTTCCTGGTGCAGGCCGGACTCATCAGCGGACTGCTGCACGAGCGCCGCCACCGCCGGCTCGCCGAGGTGGAATCCCGCCAGCGGCTGGCGGAGCTCGCTCATGTGAACCGGTACTCGGCCGTCGGCGAGCTGACCACGTCGATCGCGCATGAACTGAACCAGCCGCTCGGCTCGATCCTGACCAACACCGAGACGGCCGAGCTCATGCTGAGAGGGGCCTCGCCCGACATGGACGAGATCCGGCACATCCTCGCCGACATCAGACGCGACGATCAGCGGGCGAGCGAGGTGATCCGCAGGCTGCGCAGCGTGCTGAAGAAGACGCCGTTCGAGGTCAGGGACATCGAGCTCAACGACACCGTGCGGGAGGCGATCGGCCTGGTGCGGGCGCTTGCCGATGGTCGCCGCATCACGCTGGCCTATACGCCCGCGCTCGTGAATCTCCATGTCCGGGGCGACCCCGTGCAGCTTCAGCAGGTCGTGCTGAACCTGATCATCAATGCGATGGATGCCGTCTCGGACGGCGACATGAAGAAGCGTGAGGTCAGCGTGTCGACCGTTCGTGCCGGCCACCAGGCCGAGATCCGGATCGCCGATACCGGCCCGGGCATCGCCTCCGCCGATCTCGGCAGCGTCTTCAATCCGTTCTTCACGACCAAGCCGGAGGGCATGGGGATGGGGCTTGCGATCGCACGAACCATCGTCGAGGCCCATCACGGCACGATCGCCGCCGAGAACCAGCCATGGGGCGGTGCCCTGTTCACGATCAGGCTGCCCCTCATTGGCTGACACCGGTACATTGATCTTGATCAAACCTCCGCCCGCCGGAGCCGTTTTCTTCGCACTTGCGTCATGGCCGGGCTGGGCGCGGGCATGGTGGGGATGAGTGGTTCAATCATGAAGCGCCGTGAGTTCATGGCTCTGCTGGGCGCTGCGGCTGCGTTTCCAGTCTCGGTGCGTGGGCAGGAAAGGCCGGCGTGGCAGTCGATGCCGTCGGTGGGCGTCCTGACCGGCAATATTCCGGGCGATTCCGGTGCCCAGATGCGGGTCGCTGCGTTCCAGCAGGGACTGGCCGATCGCGGCTGGGTCGCCAATCAGAACTATCGGCTCGAGATTCGCTGGCCCGGCCCCGATCCGGCGCGGCAAAGACTGGAGGCGCTCGAGCTCGTCGCCACCGCGCCGGACGTCCTGTTTGCGACCAGCACGGGCACGACCCGGGCGCTGCGGGATGCGACGCAGCGGATTCCGATCGTCTTCGTCGGGCTCTCCGATCCCGTCGGGACCGGTCTCGTCGCCAATCTGGCGCGGCCGAGCGGCAATCTGACGGGCTTCTCGCTCTACGAGCACTCGATGAGCGGGAAGTGGCTCAGCCTGCTCAAGGAGATGGTGCCGGGCATGACGAGCGCCGCGGTCCTGTTCAATCCGGACTCCGCGCCCTATGCGCCGTTCTACATCGAGGCCGCGCACCAGATGGAGAACCGTCTCGGCATGAAGGTCGCGGGGGCGAGCGTTCGGAGCGCGGCCGACATCGCGGGGGTCATCGACGCGGCGGCGCGCAACGGCGCAGGCCTTGTCGTGCTGCCGGACGGCGGCTTCTTCGGCGCACAGAGCGCGATGACGATCTCGCTGCTGGCGCAGCGCCGTGTGCCTGCCATCTTCGCGGTCCGGTTCTACGCCGCCAATGGCGGCCTGATGTCGTATGGTGCCGATCTGACCCAGCAGTTTCGCGATGGCGCCGGTTACGTCGACCGCATCCTGCGCGGAGCGGACATCCGTACATTGCCGGTGCAGTTCGCCAGCACGTTCGAGCTCGTGATCAACATGAAGACCGTCCATGCGCTCGGGCTGACCGTCCCGGGCCGCTTTCTGATCGAGGCCGAGCTGATCGAGTGAGCCCATGGTCTCGCGTTGCAACAGATGCGCAGCCCTCCGTTTCGTTGATCTCGATCAACGAATGCCCATGCCGCGGCCCCGATCTTCGCGGTCGGAAAGCTGGAATGGAGGGTCGAATGTCTCGCTGCAGGAAAACCCTGATGGCGGTTGCGCTGATGCTGGCGCTGCCGGTGGCGGCAATCGCGCAAACGGCCGACAAACCGGCGACGCCGAGCACGCAGGCCCAGCCGGCTTCTCCGCCGGCACCGGCACCAGCGCCTGCCGCAGAGCTGTTGAAGCCGGAGCAGCTCGAAGCCCTGGTCGCGCCGATCGCGCTCTATCCCGATGAGCTGCTCGCCAACGTGCTGGCCGCCTCGACCTATCCGCTCGAGGTCGTGCAGGCCGACCGCTGGCTGAAGGAGCGCAAGACGCTGAAGGGCGATGCGCTGCGGACCGAGGTGGAAAAGCAGGGCTGGGACGACAGCATCAAGGCGCTCGCCAGCACCGCCGACGTCCTGACCATGATGAGCGACCAGCTCGAATGGACCAAGAAGCTCGGCGATGCCTTTCTCGCCCAGCAGCCCGACGTGATGGATGCGATCCAGCGCCTGCGCAACAAGGCCTACGACAACAAGAAGCTCACCACCACCAAGCAGCAGAAGGTCAGCGTCCAGTCGCAGGAGGGCAAGCAGGTCGTCGTGATCCAGCAGGCCAATCCCGCGGAGATGTATGTGCCGTATTACGATCCGGCGACGGTCTATGGCAGCTGGCCCTATGCGGAATATCCGCCATATTACTGGGGCTATCCGTCCTATATCGGCGCGGGAGTCGTTGCGGCAGGCCTTGCTTTCGGCACGGCCTGGGCAATCGGACGCTGGGGCAATTACTGGGGCGGCGGCTGCAACTGGGGCAACCGCAACGTCTACGTCAATCATCGCACCACCAACATCGGCAATGGCTGGCAGCACAATCCGGCGCATCGCGGCGGCGTGCGCTACAACAACACCAACGTTCAGAACCGCTTCGGCAACAACAACGTCAGGGCCGGCGCGTCCGACCGGATGGACTTCCGCGGCCGTGACGGCAACCAGGTGCTGAAGCCGAGCCAAGGTGCTGGAGACCGTGCGGGTGATCGCGCGGGCGACCGCGCCGGTGATCGTGGCGGCCCGGGTGACCGTGCAGGAGATCGAGCGGGAGATCGTGCAGGCGACCGCGCGGGCAATCGCGGCGACCGTCCCGGTGGTGGCGATCGCGCAGGTGCGGCAGATCGCGCCAAGGGCGGCGGTGATCGGGCCAAGGGTGGCGGTGATCGTGCAAAGGGCGGTGGTGACCGCGCCAAGGCTGCGAACCGTGCCGGCGGCGGTGCTGCCGCCAACCGTGGCGGCGGCGGCAACCGCGGCGGCGCGATGAACGTCTCCTCGGGCCGGTCGGCGGCCGCGGCCTCGGCGCGCGGACGCTCCAGCATGGCGAGCATGCCGCGCGGTGGCGGCGGAGCGGCCATGGCCGGTCGCGGCGGCGGTGGCGGAATGGCAATGCGTGGCGGCGGTGGCGGCGGCTTCGGCGGAGGCGGTGGGCGAGGTGGCGGCGGTGGCGGCCGGCGTTCCGACATCGCGCTGAAGCACGACATTGCTCTGCTTGGTCATCTCTCCAACGGCCTCGGCTACTATCGCTTTAGCTATATCGGCAGCGACAAGGCCTATGTCGGCGTCATGGCGCAGGAGGTCGAAAGTGTGATGCCGGCGGCGGTGAGCCGCGGCAGCGACGGTTATCTGCGCGTCCACTACGACATGCTTGGCCTGAAATTCCGCACCTACCGCGACTGGCTCGCTGGCGGCGCGAAAATTCCTGCGGAGGTGACGCCATGACTGGCCTGAAATCGTTTCGCCGCGCCGTCTTTCCGGGCCTGGTCGCACTGACGTTGCTCGGCACGGCGTCGCAGGCGCAGCAATCCTACAAGACTCCGGAAGACGCGGCCGCCGCGCTTGCGGCCGCGGTCAAGAGCGGTCCGGACGACATCCTGAAAGTACTTGGCCGAGCCGCCGAGGACATCGTCTCCTCCGGCGACGAGATCGCCGACAAGGACATCCGCGCGCGCTTCACCTCGATGTACGACGTCAAGCACGGCATCAAGGCGGAGGGCAACAAGACCGCAACGCTGATGCTGGGGCCGGATGATTTCCCGTTCCCGATTCCGCTGGTCAACGCGAAGGCCGGTTGGGAGTTCGACACTGCCGAGGGCCGCATTGAAGTGCTGCGCCGTCGCATCGGCCGTAACGAGCTCGACGCGATCCAGACCGCGCTCGCCTTCGTCGACGCGCAGAACGAATACGCCGACAAGGACCGCGGCGAGGGCGCCGGCGTCTATGCCCAGCGCATCGTCTCCTCGCCAGGCAAGAAGGACGGCCTGTTCTGGCGCGACGACAAGGATCCGAGCCCGCTCGGTGCGCTGGTGGCGGAGGCCTCGAAGGAAGGATACCGGGGCGGCGATGTGGGCCCCGCACCGTATCACGGCTACTACTTCCACATTCTCAAGGGGCAGGGCCGCGATGCGCCGGGCGGTGCGCTCAATTACGTCGTCAAGGGCAAGATGATCGGAGGCTTCGCACTGATCGCCTGGCCTGCGGAATACGGCAATTCCGGCATCATGACCTTCCTGGTCAATCATGATGGCGTCGTCTATCAGAAGGATCTCGGCAAGCGCACCGAGTTCATCGCCGAGCGCACCACGCTGTTCGATCCCGACGAGACCTGGAAGAAGGTCGATGCCGCAAAGCCCTGAGCCGAAGCGCATGCGAGGCGTGATCGCGGCCGGCTTCGCGGTAGTGGCGATGGTCCTGCTCGCGATGCCGACCACGCCGGCCTTCGCGCAGGCGAGCGGCCAGGTCCGCGTCAAGATCGTCAAGGCCGGCCTTCTGGTCGGCGGCGGGGCGGGCAGCGGCGTCCTGACCTATCGCGGCCGGAACTATCCCTTCAAGGTCGCGGGGTTGAGCTTTGGCATCACCGCCGGCGCGAGCGTCGGCCGGTTCGAGGGACGGGCGTCGGGGATCCGCGAGGTCGGCGACTTTGCCGGGACCTACAGTTCCGTCGGCGGCGGCTTCGCCCTCGTCGGTGGCATCAACGGCGTCCAGCTGCGCAACGAGAAGGGCGTGACGCTCACGCTGCAAGGCGCGAAGGCGGGCCTGGAGCTCGCGGCCAACATCGGCCAGATCACCATCGCGCTGAAGTAGGACGGGAAGGGCTGCGGCGAGCGGCCGGCAAGTGTCGAATCCCGTTGCCGCCGATTTGGTAAATCATGGCTAAAAGAAGAAGTTGAATTCTCTAAGCTACTGACATTGCGTGGCTATTTGACACTGTAGTGTCTCGGCAACAATGTGGTACGAATACATCAGTTTCCGCCAGCCGCGGACCCGTTTTTCAGCACCATTGCCGGAATGACCAGCGCAGATACCTCGGCCGCATCCTTTGACACGGCCCCAGCCGAAGAGCCGCGGCGCTGGTCGCCGCGACGATGGCTGGCGCCCTTTGCCGTGGCGCTGGCACTGCTCTCGGGGCTCCTGACCTTCCTGGTCCTGACCGGGCTGACGCGGATCGAGCCGACGCCGGAGGTGGTGCGCTCGTTCTACCTGATCAATGCCGGCACGATCCTCCTGCTGGTCGGGATCATCGTCCGCGAGCTCTGGCAGCTCATCCTGGCGCGGCGGCGGGGCAGGGCGGCGGCACGCCTCCACGTCCAGATCGTCAGCCTGTTCTCGATCGTCGCGGTGCTGCCGGCGGTGCTGGTCTCCGTGGTCGCCAACGTCACCCTCGAGCGCGGCCTCGACCGGCTGTTTTCGGGGCCGACCAAGGAGGTCATCCAGAACTCGCTGAACATCGCGCGCGCCTACATGCAAGACCACGCGCAGCTGATCCGCGGCGACATTCTCGGCATGGCCAACGACATCGCGCATGCAAGGCCGCTCTACGATCAGGACCGGCGCTCGTTCCGCGAGATGCTGACCGCCAGCGCGAGCTCGCGCAATCTTCCGGGCGCGATGATCATCGACAAGAACACCAACATCCTGGAATCCGCCGACACCGGCATGCGGCTGGCCTATTCGCCGCCGGCCCCCGACTTCCTCAGCAACGTCAACGAGAACGAGCCCGAGATCGCGGTGCTGCCGGATGCGAGCTTCGTCGCCGCGGTGATCCGGCTGCGCGCCTTCAACGACACCTTCCTCTATGTCGCGCGGCCGCTCGATCCCAATGTGGTCAACCAGCTCAAGCAGACCGAGGTCAGCGTCGCCGAATATGCCCAGATCGAGTCGCGGCGGCTCGGCATCCAGGTCGCCTTCGCGCTGATGTTCGCGGTGATCGCGCTGACCATTCTGATGGCCTCGGTGCTGATCGGCCTGAACTTCGCCAACTCGCTGGTGGCGCCGATCCGGCGGCTGATGAACGCGGCCCATACCGTCTCGACCGGCGACCTCCACGTCAAAGTGCCGGTGCACCAGTCGGAAGGCGACCTCGCCCAGCTCGGCGAGACCTTCAACAAGATGACGCAGGAATTGCGCAGCCAGCGCGACGAGCTCGTCAACGCCAGCGATCTCATCGACAGCCGCCGCCGCTTCATCGAGGCCGTGCTGTCCTCGGCGAGCGCCGGCATCATCGGCGTCGATACATCGGGCAGCGTCGGCATCCTCAACCGCTCCGCCGAGAAGCTGATCGGGCACTCCGAAGCCGAGACGCTCGGCCATCCGCTCTCCGATGTGCTGCCCGAGCTCGACGAGATGATGAAGGCCGCGCGGGAAGGGACCCAGCGCCTGGTTCAGGGCCAGATCACGATCACCCGCGACGGCGCCGAGCGCAATCTGTCGGTCCGCGTCAGCGCCGAGAAGAACCAGCCGCACGACAGCTACATCATCACGCTCGACGACATCACCGAGCTGGTCTCGGCGCAGCGCACCTCGGCCTGGGGCGACGTGGCGCGCCGCATCGCCCACGAGATCAAGAACCCGCTGACGCCGATCCAGCTCTCCGCCGAGCGCATCCGCCGCAAATTCGGCAAGGACATCACCGAGGCCAAGGACAAGCAGATCTTCGATCAGTGCACCGACACCATCGTGCGCCAGGTCGACGATATCAGGCGCATGGTCGACGAGTTCTCGCGCTTCGCGCGGATGCCCAAGCCCGTGATGGAGGGCGAGGACGTCGCCGACACGGTGCGGCAGGCGGTGTTCCTGATGAAGGTCGCCCATCCCGAGCTCGATATCGAGGCGGAATTCAAAGAGGATCCGCTCCGGGCGCAGTTCGACCGGCGGCTGATCTCGCAGGCGGTCACCAACATCGTCAAGAACGCCACCGAGGCGATCGAGCAGGTCCCGCCGGAGGAGCTCGGCAAGGACGGTGGCAAGGGCCGCATCGACGTCGTGGTGTCGCGCGACGGCGAGGACGTGCTGATCGACGTCATCGACAACGGCATCGGCCTGCCCAAGGTCGCGCGCTCGCGGCTGCTCGAACCCTATGTGACCACGCGCGCCAAGGGCACCGGCCTTGGGCTGGCGATCGTCGGCCGCGTGCTGGAGGACCATGGCGGGCGCATCGAGCTGAAGGACGCCTCCGATTTCCGCGAGGGCCAGCGCGGCGCCTGGATGCGGATGCGCTTTGCGATCACGGGCCAACCCGCGAAGGGCCAGGGAGCCGAACAGGCGCCCGAGCCCGCGACCAAGCCCGACACCAAGGACACGCCCCCGGAATCCCCTAGGGAATCCGGCCAGGAATCCGTGAAGGATTCCGACAAGGGCCTGGAAACAAAAGAGCCGGCCGCCCAAACCAAAGAGCCGGCTGAAATGACCAATGATTCAACGAAAATCGAAGCCTCAACAGGCAGCTGAGAAGACAGGCGCGACCCATGGCTAGTGAAATTCTGATTGTCGATGACGAGGCCGATATTCGGGATCTCGTTGCGGGCATTCTCGAAGACGAGGGGTTCGTCACAAGGACCGCACGCGACAGCGACTCGGCGCTCGCCGAGATCGCCAATCGCAGGCCGCACCTGGTGTTCCTCGACATCTGGCTGCAGGGCTCCAAGCTCGACGGCTTGCAGCTGCTGGAGCAGGTCAAGAAGGACAATGCCGACCTGCCGGTCGTGATGATCTCCGGCCACGGCAACATCGAGACCGCCGTCGCCGCGATTAAGCGCGGCGCCTATGATTTCATCGAGAAGCCGTTCAAGGCCGACCGGCTCATCCTCGTCGCCAACCGTGCGCTGGAGAACTCGCGGCTGAAGCGCGAGGTCAAGGAGCTGAAGCAGCTCGCGCCGAGCGCCAGCCAGCTCGTCGGACGCTCGCCCAGCATGAACCAGCTGCGCCAGACCATCGAGCGTGCGGCCAAGGCCAACAGCCGCATCCTGATCGTCGGTCCCGCCGGCGCCGGCAAGGAGCTGACCGCGCGCACCCTGCATACCGCGTCGGGCCGTGCCGACGGCCCCTTCGTCGTGATCAATGCCGCCGCGATCACGCCCGAGCGCATGGAGCACGAGCTGTTCGGCATCGAGCAGTCCAATGGCGAGCAGCCGCGCAAGCCCGGCGCGCTCGAAGAGGCGCATGGCGGCACGCTGTTCATCGACGAGATCGCGGACATGCCGCGCGAGACCCAGAACAAGATCCTGCGCGTGCTGGTCGAGCAGTCGTTCCAGCGCGTCGGCGGCACCTCCAAGGTGCAGGTCGACGTGCGCATCATTTCCTCCACCGCACGCAATCTCGAAGAGGAGATCGCGGCCGGCCATTTCCGCGAGGATCTCTATCACCGGCTCTCGGTGGTGCCGATCCGCGTGCCCGCGCTCTCGGAGCGTCGCGAGGACATCCCGGAATTGATCGACTACTTCATGGAGCAGATCTCGGCTGGCAGCGGCCTGCCCAAGCGCCAGATCGGGCAGGACGCGATGGCGGTGCTGCAGTCGCATGTCTGGCCCGGCAATGTGCGCCAGCTCCGCAACAACGTTGAGAGAGTCATGATTCTGGCCGCGGGTGGACCGGAGGTGATCATCACCGCCGACATGCTGCCGCAGGACGTCGGCTCGATGGTGCCGGCAATGCCGACCAGCAACAATGGCGAGCACATCATGGGCTTGCCGCTGCGCGAAGCGCGCGAAGTCTTCGAGCGCGACTATTTGATTGCTCAGATCAGCCGTTTTTCAGGAAATATTTCTCGAACGGCCGAGTTCGTTGGCATGGAACGGTCGGCGCTGCATCGGAAGCTGAAGGCGCTCGGCGTCGGCTAGGACGTCGCGAGCGAAGTGGATACCGCTCCGCATACAGCAATCGTACCGAGACAACAGGCCGGGCGCCGCGACGTTGCGGCGCCGCGCTTGGGAAAAACGAACAAAATCATCCATTTCCGTAGTTTTTCGGAGCATTAGAACATCGCCTGCCGCGTGAAGCGGCTTGCCTAATAAGCCGACCTGTCCTCTAATCGAACCGCTGTTCCCTCCGAGGGGGATCTCATGAGGAGCGGCAACCGGAGGAGGCCCCGAGCTCGACAAAGAGGGCCGCATCCGGCGCAATAAAAAGAAACTCAAAGCGAGAAAAAAACAATGGCGGCAGACCGCGCACAAAACCTACAGGACACCTTCCTCAATCACGTTCGTAAAACCAAAACGCCACTGACAATCTTTCTGGTCAACGGAGTGAAGCTCCAGGGTATCGTGACCTGGTTCGACAATTTCTGTTTGCTGCTTCGGCGCGACGGTCATTCGCAGCTTGTCTACAAGCACGCGATCTCGACCATCATGCCGGGTGCTCCGATCCAGTTGTTTGAAGGCGGCGAGGATCAGCCGGCTTGAGAGTGATCTGATTGGAACCCCGGAATTTCGACGGGGATGCCGACCGTCCGCGGCCGGCAGGGGCTAAGCAGACGGGGCGGGTGCTTGTCATCGGTCCCTATTTGCGAGCGCGCGCGGGAAGTGCCGACGCGCAATCGGAAAGCCATGCCCTTCCCAATCATGTTCAGCGTGACGCCGAGGCCCGGCTCGACGAAGCTGCGGGCCTCGCACGCGCGATCGATCTCGTCATTGCCGACGCCATCATCGCGCCGATCAGCCAGATCCGGCCCGCCACCTATATCGGCAAGGGCAAGGTCGAGGAGATCGCAGCGCTCGCCAAGAGCCTCGACGTCGAGCTCGTGGTGATGGACTGCGCGCTGGCGCCGATCCAGCAGCGCAATCTCGAGAAGGAGCTGCATGCCAAGGTGCTCGACCGCACCGGCCTCATTCTGGAAATCTTCGGCCGCCGCGCCAAGACCAGGGAGGGTTCGCTCCAGGTCGAGCTCGCGCATCTCAACTACCAGCGTTCGCGCCTGGTGCGCTCATGGACCCATCTGGAGCGCCAGCGCGGCGGCTTCGGCTTCATGGGCGGCCCGGGCGAAACGCAGATCGAGGCCGACCGCCGCCTGATCCAGGAGCGCATCTCCAAGCTCGAGAGCGAGCTCAAGAAGGTGCAGGCGACACGGCGGCTACATCGCGCCGGACGCCAGCGCGTGCCGTATCGCGTGGTCGCGCTGGTCGGCTACACCAATGCCGGCAAGTCGACGCTGTTTAACCGCCTGACGCGTGCCGACGTGCAGGCGGCCGACATGTTGTTCGCCACGCTCGACCCGACCCTGCGCGCGCTCAACCTGCCGCATGGCGGCAAGGCGATGCTGTCGGACACCGTCGGCTTCATCTCCAATTTGCCGACCCAGCTCGTCGCCGCCTTCCGCGCCACGCTGGAGGAGGTGCTGGAGGCCGACGTCATCCTGCATGTGCGCGACATCTCCCATGAAGATGCCGAGGCGCAGCAGAGCGACGTCGACGCCGTGCTCCGCCAGCTCGGCATCAACCCCGATGATAGCGGCCGCATCATCGAGGTCTGGAACAAGATCGACCGTTACGATGCCGAGCAGCGCGAAGAGTTGCTGAACATCGCCGCGCGCCGGCCTGAAGATCATCCCGCGATGCTGGTCTCCGCCGTGTCCGGGGAGGGCGTCGACGCACTGCTCGCCGCGATCGAGGAACGGCTAGCCGCCAAGCGCACCACGCTCGACCTCTCCATCGACGCCGCCGACGGCGCCGGTATCTCCTGGCTCCACCGCAATTCCGAGGTGCTGGCGAAAGAGCTGCACGACGGCCGCTTCGACATGACGGTGCGCGTGGACGAGACCAAGCGGGATATCGTGGTGAACAGGTTCGACGCCGTGCCGCGCGTGGCGTGATCCTTTCGTAGCCCGGATGGAGCGGAGCGAAATCCGGGATTCTCGCGTCTCGTCGCACCGGTCCCGGATTGCGCTCCGCTCTATCCGGGCTACGCAACGGGTCACCTGGACAGGTCGAGGCTCATGAACTGGTTGTGCGGGCTCGCCTCGTAATCGGCGAACGGCTCGCACGATACGAAGCCGGCACTGCGGTAGAGCGCGACGGCAGGAGCATGCAGCGGCGCCGTGCCAGTCTCCAGGCTGAGCCGCGCATAGCCGCGCTTGCGGGCTTCGGCAATGATGTGCTGCAGGATCGCGCGGCCGACCCCGGTCCCGCGCGCGGCAGGTGCGGCGCGCATGGACTTCACCTCCGCGTGCGTGTCGTCCAGTTGCTTCAGGGCGCCAAATCCAACCAGCGCATCGCCGTGCCAGACCGTCCAGAACGTCACCGAGGGAGCCGAAAGACCGCTCGCATCCAGCGCCTGCGCGTGCTCGCCCATGACGCTGCGGAGCTCTTCCAGATGATGTGCCAGCAGGTCGGCGACGTGTGGCGCCCTCGGATCATCCTGCCTGATCTCCATGGCGCGCACTTGCATCACGTGGCCGTCTTCGCCGCATTCCACAGCGCGTCCATCTCCGCGAGCGAAGCCTGCTCGAGCGTGCGGCCCTGCGCCTCGAGTGCCCGCTCGATATAGGCAAAACGCCGCTCGAACTTCGCGTTGGTCGCACGCAGTGCGGCTTCCGGGTCCGCATCGACATGGCGGGCGAGGTTGACGAGGGCGAACATCAGGTCGCCGGTCTCTTCCGCCAATTCCTGCTTGTCGCCGCGCTCCAGCGCCGCCTCGATCTCGTCGGCTTCCTCGCGGATCTTCGCCAGCACGGCACGCGGATCGTTCCAGTCGAAGCCGACGGTGGAGGCCTTGCGCTGCAGCTCCATGGCGCGCGTCAGCGCCGGCTGGCCGGCCTTGATGCCCGACAGCAGCGATGTGTGCGCCGGTGCTTCTTCCTTGGGCCGTCGCGCGGCGCGCTCGGCCTTCTCCTCGGCCTTGATGCGGTCCCAGACCTCCTTGACGTGGTGCGGGGCGAGATTGCCGTTCTTGTCGGCGAAGACATGGGGATGGCGCCGGATCATCTTGCGGGTGATGGCCTCGACGACGTCGCCAAAGGCGAAGGCGTTCTGCTCCTCGGCCATCTGGGCGTGGAACACGACCTGCAGCAGGAGGTCGCCGAGCTCCTCCCTGAGATCGTCGAGATCGCCGCGGGTGATGGCGTCCACCACCTCATAGGCCTCCTCGATTGTGTAGGGCGCAATCGTCGCAAAATCCTGCTCGAGGTCCCAGGGGCAGCCGGTCACCGGCGTGCGCAGCGCCGCCATGATCTCGATCAGGCGGGAAATGTCGCGGGAAGGGGTCATTGCGGGGCGTCTCTCCTGGGTCTCGAGACTTATGCCAAAAGCAGCCGGTCGATCCCAGCGTAACGGCACGGAACAGGCCGATTTCCACCGATTGGCTGGGACGTTCCACAGTGCTAAAGCGCGGGCCATGAGCGACGCATTTTCATCACAAACCGCTTTGGTACTGTTCTCCGGCGGCCAGGATTCCACCACCTGCCTCGCCTGGGCGTTGAGCCGCTTCGCGCGCGTGGAGACGCTGGGGTTCGAGTACGGCCAGCGTCATGCCATCGAGCTGGCCTGCCGCGAGAGCCTGTTCGACGGCGTCAAGGCCCTGCGCGCCGACTGGGCCGCAAAGCTTGGCGAGAGCCATACGCTGTCGATCCCGACGCTGGCGGCGGTGTCTGAGACGGCACTGACGCGCGACGTCGCCATCGCGATGGGCGCCGACGGCCTCCCCAACACCTTCGTGCCCGGCCGCAATCTGGTGTTCCTGACCTTTGCCTCGGCGCTGGCCTACCGGCGCGGCATCACCCACATCGTCGGCGGCATGTGCGAGACCGACTATTCCGGCTATCCCGATTGCCGCGACGACACCATCCGCGCCATGCAGGCCGCGCTCTCGCTCGGCATGGCCAGGAAATTCGAATTGCACACCCCCTTGATGTGGATCGACAAGGCCGCGACCTGGAAGCTCGCGCATGATCTCGGCGGCGACGGGCTGGTCGATCTCATCCGCGAGCAGTCCCACACCTGCTATCTCGGCGAACGCGGCGCGCGGCATGAGTGGGGCTATGGCTGCGGCGAGTGCCCCGCATGCAGCCTGCGGGCGAAGGGCTGGCGGGAGTTTGCGGCGGCGAGGTAGCGCCTCCCATTCGGCTCTCGTGCCCCGGACGCAGCGCTCCTTCAGCGATGCGCTGCAGAGCCGGGGGCCCATGCCTCTGTATGGTGCTGTGTGGCTTTCTGGGTCCCGGCTCTGCGCAGCAGCGTTGCACGCTGCAGCGCGTCCGGGACACCAGCGCAGCGCGAACTACCTGAAATCCTCGTCCCGCAGCTCGATCGGCTTGCCGTGCGGCGTGCGATCCGCGGCGTGATCCCAAGCGTCGCGGTAGCGGTGCAGGGTGTCCATCGAAGCCACGCCCTTGCGCGCGACGAGGCCTTCCAGCGTGGCGAGCCAGTGCAGATAGTAGGTCTCGCCCGTATCAGGATCGCCGGCGGCCTGCGCGCGCTTGATCTCGGAGGCCAGGGCTGCGGCCCATTCAGGCCAGGTGAAGACGCCGCGCTCGTGCAGGGTCAACGCCATCGCGAAGGCATGCGCCTCCCAGGGCGCGCGAAACACCGGTCCTTCGTCGTCGCGCGGAATGCTCGGGATCGCCGCCGTCGCGGCCGCGGCAGCATTGCTGCTCATCACGCCGGGTCCAGATACGGCTCGAACGCGTCGATCGACACTTTCAGCGAGGGATCACCATCCTCGCCCCAGAGATCGCGGCCCTCGAACACCACGGTGTAGAGCCATTGCGGATTCTCGCCGAGCTCCATCGCCGCCGAATCCGGAAACACGTGACAGCCATGGTTGAGCTCGACCACGCCGACATGGCCGCGCACATAGCGCGGCAGCCGCGTATGCGTCGCCGGATGGATGTTCTTCGCCCGCACGCGATCGCCGATGTTGAATCGGGCCGGCGCCGGGGCAGGGCGGGCGAACTTGCCGCGCACCATGATGCGCTCGACCTGGGTGAGATCGAACTTGCCGTGCTTCAGCGCCTTGCCGGGCTGCATTGCGTGGCCGGCGGCAACCTCCTCGCGCGTGAGGTAGCCCTTCTCGATCAGCATCTCCTCAAGACCGAGAAACCATTTCTTGTAGTAGGAGCTCGACAGATACACGTGCGGCGGCAGCGACTCGCGATAGAAGCGCGAGGTGTCGATGTTGAAGGCCCCGGCGGCGCCCATCGCACGCACCATCGCCAGCACGCGCGCTTCCCACTCCTCGTGGAAGACAGGTTCGTTCAGCTCAGCCTCGACCTTGCCGAACCCATCCATGCCGCCCATGTCGTGCACGCCGTTCATGACGGTGCTCCCGGCATCCTCGGAAAGCCGGTCCCGATCATGGAGTCGCGCGTGACGAGCTCTGCGAGCTGCTCCTCGCTCCAGCCCTCGGTGCCCGCGGGGCGCATCGGAAGCACCAGGAAGCGCGTCTCGGCCGTGGAGTCCCAGACCCGGATCTCGATGTCCTTGGGCAGGGTCACGTCGAAATCGGCGAGCACGCCGCGCGGATCCTTCACCGCGCGCGAACGATAGGGCGCAGCCTTGTACCAGACCGGCGGCAGCCCCAGCATTTCCCAGGGGTAGCAGGAGCACAGCGTGCACACGACCATGTTGTGCCGCTCCGGCGTGTTCTCGACCACGACGAGATGATCGCCGACGCGGCTGACATGGCCGAGCGTGCCGATTGCCTTGGAGCCATCCTCCAGCAGCGCCTGCTTGAACGCCGGATCGGACCAGGCCTTGGCGACGACGCGGGCGCCGTTATGCGGGCCGATCTTGGTCTCGTAGGCCTGGATGATGGCATCGAGCGCGGCCGGCTCGACATAGCCTTTTTCGGTCAGGATCGTTTCGAGCGCGCGCACGCGCAGCTCGGTCTCCGACAGCTCGGAATGGTCGTGATCGTGGTCGTGATGATGCTCGCTCATGGCGCGAAGATAGTCCCAGAATCCGGGCCTTGTCGAGACGAAGACTCTGCTAACATCGGGGCATGGGCTGGGCCAAAGACACTGGAATAACCGCTGCAATCGCGGCTCTTGTCGCACTTGCGACCCAGGATGCGCGCGCCGCGAATGGTGCCTATGCGGTGGATGCCGCCGACATCTCGGAGGTCGGCTCCTGCAAGGTCGAAAGCTGGATGTCGGCGGCGACCAACACGGATGTCCTGGCGGTCGCCAACCCGTCCTGCGTCGTCGATCCCTTCAGGCCGATCGAGCTGAGCATGCAGACCATCCGCGCCCGCAGCGACGGCGACTGGAGCACGACGGTCGCTCCAAAGGCCAAGACGAATTTCATCCCGACCGGGATCGGGCGGTGGGGGCTGTCGGCCTATGGCGGCGGGTCGTTCGATGTCATGACCGGCGAGGCGCTGTCCGCCTTTGCGGTGATACCCGCGACCTTTCGCCTGTCGGAGACCATGCGGATCAACGTCAACGGCGGCTGGCTCTGGGATCGTACTGTGGATCGCCACTATCTGACCTACGGCATCGGCTTCGACTGGAAGTTCACCGACACGTTGCAGTGGACGATCGAGGCGTTTGGCCAGGCGGGCAGATCCGAAATCGCGAGCATTGTGCAACCGCGCTTCCAGACCGGTGTACGCTACCGGCCGAACGAGATATTTTCCGTCGATGTGATCTACGGCCGCAACATCACCGGCGAGAATGCCAACTGGATCACCATCGGTACCACGATCCGGTTTCCGGTGCGCGGCAGTGAACCGGAGCATCGGCGCACCGGGCATTTGTGAGCGATCCAAGAACAACAAGAACAGGGAGGCCTGTGGTGAGCGACTATGTGACGATCGAGAAGGGGCACGGGCCGGAGGGGCGGATCGCGATCGTGCGCTTCGACCGCAATGACGGCATCAATGCGCTCTCGCCCGAGGCGCTGCGCCAGCTCACTGCGGCCGCGCGCAGCTTCGAGGACGACGCCGAGACCTCCGTCGTGGTGCTGACGGGCAGCACCAGCGCCTTCAGCGCCGGCTTCGACCTGAAGGACGCCGAGGGCCGCTCGCGCAAGGACATGGATCTCGGCGCGCTGCGGCGGCATCTCAAGCTCGGGCCGCGTCTCACCCACGCCTGGCAGGAGATGGAGCAGATCACCATCGCGGCGATCGAGGGCTTTTGCGTCGGCGGCGGTGTCGCCCTTGCCGTGGCGCTCGACTTCCGCATCATGGGACGCGACGCGCATCTGCGCGTGCCCGAGATCGGGCTCGGCATGAACATGAGCTGGCAGAGCATCCCGCGCATGCTGCACCTGGTCGGGCCGGCCCGCACCAAGCAGGCGGTCATTCTGGCCGACCAGCGCATCAGCGCGGAGGAGGCCTATGAATGGGGCCTGGTGGAAGAGGTGGCCGATCCCGGCCATGCGTTCGATGCCGCCATGGAACTCGCCCGCAAGGTCGCCGCGCAGCCGCCGCTTTCGGTCGCCATGACCAAGCTGACCGTCAATCGCCTCACGCATGCGCTGGACGATCTCGCCAGCCACATGGATGTCGACCAGTTTGCGCTCGCGAGCCTCAGCGAGGACCACAAGGAGGGAGTCGAGGCGTTCCTGACGCGGCGCAAGCCGCGTTTCAAGGGACGGTAGAAACCTTCCGCCAGACCATTGATCGCATCGCGGACAATCCGTATACGCCGCGGAAGGACAAAAGCAGCCCGGCCAACGGGCGCACGAAGTAACGGCAATCGAGGGGAGGATTCATGGCCGCTGGTTCGCAGGCGCCCGCAGCAAAGGGGTTTCGCTGGAAGCTGATCGCGCCGCTCGTGGTGTGGCTGGTGATCTATCTGTGGCCGGTGCCATCAGGCCTCAACGTCAATCAATGGCACTATTTCGCGGTGTTCGCGGCCGTGATCACCGGGCTCATCCTGGAATCGATGCCGGTCGGCGCGGTCGGCTTCATCGGCCTGACGGTCGCGGGCGTTGCCGGCTATATCGATCCCGACCCCGGCAAGTCGCTGCGCTGGATGCTGGCGGGCTTTGCCGAGAGCACGGTGTGGCTGATCGTCGGCGCCTTCGTGTTCTCGATCGGCTATCGCAAGAGCCAGCTCGGCCGGCGCATCGCGCTGGTGCTGGTGCAGCGGCTCGGCCGCAACACGCTCGGGCTCGGTTATGCGGTTGCGATGTCCGACTTCCTGCTGGCGCCGGCAACGCCCTCCAACACCGCGCGCAGCGGCGGCATCGTCTATCCCATCATCAGTAACATCCCGCGCATCTACGGCTCCGAGCCCGGGCCGACCGCGGGCAAGATCGGCACCTACGTGATGTGGACCGCGTTCGCGGCGACCGCGATCACCAGCTCGCTGTTCTTCACCGCGCTCGCGCCCAATGCGGCGGCGCTGGCGATCGCCAAGAAGACCGCCGGCGTCGAGGTGAGCTGGGCGCAATGGTTCATGGGCTTTGCCCCGCTCGGTCTTCTTCTCATGATCGTCGTGCCTCTGCTCAGCTATCTGGTCTGCCGGCCCGAGGTGAAGCGCAGCCCGGAGATCACCGAATGGGCGGCAAAGGAGCTCAGCGAGATGGGCCCGATGTCGCGCAACGAGTGGATCATGCTGGCCCTGATCGTGCTGGCAATGTTCCTCTGGATCGCGGGCTCGAGCCCGGACATCCACGTGCCCGGTATAGGCTCCAACTTCGTCAACGCCACCACCGTCGTGTTCATCGTGATCTCCCTGATGCTGGTGAGCGGCGTGATCGAGTTTGCCGACATCGTCAGCGAGAAGAGCGCCTGGGAGGTGTTCTTCTATTTCACCTCGCTGCTGACGCTGGCCTCGGGCCTCAACGAGATCGGCTTCATCAAATGGTTCGCGACCGAATACGCAAAGCCGCTCGCGGGACTGTCGCCGTCGACCGCGATGCTGCTGCTGGTCGCGCTGTTCTTCTGGATCCACTATTTCTTCTCGAGCATCACCTCGCATGCCGCCGCCGTGCTGCCGGTGGTGCTCGCGGTCGGCTCGGGCATTCCCGGCCTGCCCGTGACGACGCTGGCCATGCTGTGCATGTACTCGCTCGGCCTGATGGGCGTGATCTCGCCCTACGCGACGGGGCCGGCGCCGATGTATTTCGGCAGCGGCTATATCGGGAAGGGGCAGTTCTGGGGATTTGGGCTGATCTTCGGCCTGCTGTATTTCGCAGGCCTGCTGCTGATCGTATTGCCCTGGTTGCAGCTCAGGTCCGGAGGCTGATACCCCCGGCGGAGGAATATTCTTCTCCGGGGAGGGATTGGGAAATCTTCGTCCAAGTCCCCGCAAATATCTGAAATTGCAAGGAAGACCGGTTCGGGCGATGGTGTGCTGCAGTGCAGCGCGCCGCACCCGGACGATCTGCTGCTGTTCCACCTCCCGTCGCTGATGCGACCTCAGCCTCGTGCGCCGTTCGAGCGGGCGAGCTAAATTTCGTGCATGAAAGCTGCTTCCATGAACGCGCACCCATCGCTGCTGGTCGGAGAACCGATCGAGACACGCGCAGCGATTGCCTCTGAACCGGACGCGATGGTCCGGTTCGAAGCCATCTCGAAAACCTATCCGGCCTATCGCGGCAAGCCCGGCGTCAAGGCGCTAGAGAATATCGACTTCGCGATCCCGCGCGGCTCGATCACCGGCGTGATCGGCCGTTCCGGCGCCGGCAAGTCGAGCCTCGTCCGTCTCATCAACGGGCTGGAGAAGCCGACCACCGGACGCGTGATCGTGGATGGCCGCGATATCTCGGCCCTGGCCGGGCGCGAGCTACGGCTGGCGCAGCGCTCGATCGGCATGATCTTCCAGCACTTCAACCTGCTGTCCTCGCGCACCGCCGCCGACAACATCGCGCTGCCGCTCGAGATCGCCGGCTGGGCCAAGGCCGACATCAAGGCCCGCGTCGCCGAGCTGCTGGCGCTGGTCGGCATCGCCGACAAGCACGACCGCTATCCGTCGGAACTCTCCGGCGGCCAGAAGCAGCGCGTCGGCATTGCCCGCGCGCTGGCGACGCGGCCAAGCGTGCTGCTGTCGGACGAGGCGACCTCCGCGCTCGATCCGCAGACCACGCGCGCCATTCTCGATCTGCTCGCCAACATCAACCGCGAGCTGGGGGTGACCATCGTGCTGATCACGCATGAAATGTCCGTGGTACGCCAGCTCGCCAAGGAAGTCGTGGTGCTCGATGCCGGCCATGTCGTCGAGAGCGGCCATGTCGCCGACATCTTCACGCACCCCAAGCATCCGATCACGCAATCCTTCCTCGCCGAAGTCATCGGCGACAGCCTGCCGGTCTCGCTGGCGAGCCGCATCGTTCCGCAAGCAGCGGCCGGCGGACAGGCCGTGATCCGCGTGCAGGTGCGCGGGGCAGGGGCGGGCGACACCGTGGTGGCGCGGCTGGCGCGCGAGCTCGGCCTCGACGTGGCGCTACTGTCGGCCCGCATCGACGAGATCGGCGGCCAGCATGTGGGCTCGCTGACGCTCGGTATTCCTCTCAATATTTCTGGCGGCGAGGACGCGGTGACGCGGACGCTCGCCTGGCTGTCTCAATATCAATTCCCGGCGGAGCGTCTCGGCTATGTCGCCTGAACTCATCAACCTCATCGTCCAGGCGACCTTCGAGAGCCTGTACATGGTCGGCATTGCCGCCGCTCTCGGCACCGCCTTCGGCCTGCCGCTCGGCGTCTTTCTCGCCACCAGCCGGAAGGGCGAGCTGTTCGCATCGCCGCTCGTGAATCGCGTGCTGGGCGCCGTCGTCAACGCGACGCGCTCGACGCCCTTCATCATCCTCGTCGTCGCCATCATCCCGTTCACGCGGTTTGTTGCGGGCACCTCGATCGGCTCGACGGCAGCGATCGTGCCGCTGACCATCGCCTCCACGCCGTTCATCGCGCGCCTCGTCGAGGCTGCGATCCGTGAGGTCGATGGCGGCCTGATCGAGACCGCATCCTCGTTCGGTGCATCGCCGATCCAGATCGTGCTCAAGGTCCTGATCCCCGAGGCGCTGCCGGGCCTCTTGCTGGCGCTGACGCTCGCGGTGGTCAGCCTGCTCGGCTACTCCGCCATGGTCGGCGCGGTCGGCGGCGGCGGCCTTGGCGACCTCGGCATCCGCTACGGCTATCAGCGCTTCATGCCGGAGATGATGCTCGCCGTCGTCGTCGTGCTGATCGCGCTGGTGCAGCTCGTGCAGAGCGCCGGCGACTATCTGGCGCGCCGGGTCAATCGCCGGCTGCGGCATCGCTGATCCAAACTTCCTGAAACTGGAGACTTCAATGCGTTTTCTCGCAACCCTTGCGGCTGCAGCCTTGCTTGCGACCACCGCCCAGGCGGAAACCATCCGGGTCGGCGTCACCGCCGGCCCTCACGCCGAAATCCTCGACGTCGTGAAGAAGGTCGGTGCCGAGCGCGGCCTCGACATCAAGGTGGTCGAGTTCACCGACTACGTGATCCCCAACCAGGCGCTGGCCCTGAAGGACCTCGAGGCCAACTCGTTCCAGCACGAGCCGTACCTGAAGAACCAGATCTCCAAGACCGGCTGGAAGATCGTCAAGGTCGCCAACACGATCGGCTCGCCGCAAGGCGTCTATTCGCAGAAATACAAGAAGCTCGCGGACCTGCCCGAGGGCGCCCGCGTCGCCATCGCCAACGATCCGTCCAACGGCGCGCGCGGCCTGATGATCCTGGCGCTGCACGGCGTGATCAAGCTGAAGGACGCGAACAACGTCTCTTCGACGATTGCCGACATCACCGACAACCCGAAAAAGCTGCGCTTCGTCGAGCTCGATGCCGCCCAGCTGCCGCGCGCGCTGCAGGATGTCGACGTCGTCTCGATCAACAACAACTATGCGGTGCAGGCCGGCCTCAACCCGGCGACCGACGCCATCGCACGCGAAAACCCCGACGGACCCTGGGTCAACATCCTCGCCGTCCGCGAGGAGGACAAGGACAAGCCGTGGGTCAAGCAGCTGATCGAGGCCTATCACTCCGAGCCCGTGAAGGCGTTCCTGGAGACGCGCTTCAAGGGAACGTATCTGCCGACGTGGTAACGCGACAGGGTTCGTACCATTCCCCTGGCAAGCAGATTTCGATTTGAACGACGAGCCCTTTGATTTGGGACCGGTTGTTTGTCCGATCGTCGACAATGCTCATTGCGACGACCTTTCAATGACCGACCAATCGATCGGCGCAAGGTCGTTCTTCGACTGGCAAATTGGCTCGGAAATCGCGATGCCGAAGCTCCGCGAAACCCTGGAGAGGTCGCGGTCGTGGATCAAAGCGCACGCGACTTCCAGGATGTTGCCCTCCGGCCAAGCGATATTCCACAGCCGCAGGGTTTTATCGGATGACCACGACAGGACGCGGCGCTCGTCGTTGCTCAGCTGCGCACCATAAACGACGTCGTTGTGTTGCATAGAGGGACCGATTTGCTGTCCGGTCGCGACATCCCACAGCCGCAATGTCTTGTCGAGCGACCACGACAAGATGCGACGTTCGTCCTTGCTTAGCTGCGCGCCGTTGATTTCGGCGTCGTGCCGCATGGCAGGGCCGATCTGCTGACCGGTTGCCGCATCCCACAGTCGCAGCGTCTTGTCGGATGACCGCGACAGAATCCGGCGCTCGTCCTTGCTGAACTGCGCGCTATAGATCGGGCCATCGTGCTGCATGGTGGGGCCAATTTGCTGGCCGGTCGCGGCATTCCACAATCGCAGTGTCCTGTCCTCCGACCACGATAGGATGCGCTGCTCGTCGTTGCTCAGTTGCGCGCCCCGGACCGTACCATCGTGCCGTATGGTGGGACCAATCTGGTGTCCGGTCGCGGCGTCCCACAGCCGTACTGTCTTGTCCTGTGACCACGACAAGATGCGGCGCTCGTCTTTGCTCAGTTGCGCGCCCCAGACTATGTCGTCGTGCTGCATGGCGGCGCCGATCTGCTGTCCGGTCGCGGCATCCCACAGCCGCACTGTCTTGTCCTGTGACCACGACAAGATGCGGCGCTCGTCCTTGCTCAGTTGCGCGGCCCAGATCGGGCCAGAATGCCACATGGCGGGGCCGATCTGGTGTCCGGTCGCCGCATCCCACAGCCGCAGCGTCTTGTCGGACGACCACGACAGGATGCGGCGCTCATCCTTGCTCAGCTGTGTGCCCAAGACCCGGTCATCATGCTGCATGGCTGGGCCGATCTGTTGCCCGGTTGCGGCATCCCATAGCCGCAGCGTTTTATCATCCGACCAGGAGAGAATGCGCTGTTCGTCCTGAAACAGCCGCGCGCCGTAGATGTCGCCGTTGTGCTGCATGGCTGGGCCGATCTGATGTCGGGTCGCGGTGTCCCACAGCCGCATCGTCTTGTCGGACGATCGCGACAGGATGAGGCGCCCGTCCTTGCTAAGCTGCGCCCCCAAGACCCGACCGTCGAGCGGAATAGCCGAACCGACCTGCCGTCCGGTTGACATATCCCATAATTGAAGGCTGTTGTCGAACGACCACGACAGAACGCGGTCCTCGGTCTCGTTCACCTGCGTGCCTGATATCCGGTCTTTGTGCCGCATGGCCGGGCCGATTTGCTGTCCGGTCACCGCATCCCACAGCCGTAGTGTCTTGTCGGACGACCATGACAGGATGCGCTGCTCGTCCTTGGTCAGCCGTGCGCCGACAACCGGGCCGTCGTGTTGCATGGCGGGGCCGATCTGCAGCCCAGTCGCAGTATCCCACAGCCGCACCGTCTTGTCGTCCGACCACGAGAGAATACGCCGCTCGTCCTTGCTCGGCCGCGCTCCCGACACCGAGCCATCGTGCCGCATGGCGAGGCCGATTTGTTGTCCGGTTGCCGCATCCCACAATCGTAGTGACTTGTCGGAGGACCATGAAAGGATGCGCTGCTCGTCCTTGGTCAGCCGCGCGCCCCAGACGAGGCCCTCGTGCCGCATGGCGGGGCCGATCTGTTGTCCGGTCGCGGCATCCCACAGCCGCAGCGTCTTGTCGGACGACCACGAGAGGATGCGGCGCTCGTCCTCACTCAGCTGCACGCCCAAGACCCAGTTGTCGTGCCGCATGGCGGGGCCGATTTGCTGTCCAGTCGCTGTATCCCACAGCCGGATGGTGTTATCGAACGACCACGATAGGATCTGGCCCTCATCCTTGCTCAGCTGCGCGCCCCAGACTCGCTCGCCGTGCCGCATCGCGGGGCCGATCTGCCGTCCGGTTGCGGCATCCCACAGCCGCAGCGTCTTGTCGGACGACCACGAGAGAATGCGGAGCTCGTCCTTGCTCAGCTGCCCGCCCCAGACTGGATTGTCGTGCTGCATGGCGGGGCCGATCTGCTGTCCGGTCGCCGCATCCCACAGCCGCAGCGTCTTGTCGGACGACCACGAGAGAATGCGGCGCTCGTCCTTGCTCATCACGGCGCCGTTGACGTCGTCATCGTGCTGCATGACGGCGCCGATCTGCCGTTCAGTCTCCACGTCCCACAGCCGTAACTTATTGTCGGACCACGATAGGATTAGGCGCTCGCCCCTGATAAGCCGGGCACCACGAATCCGGCTTTCATGGATGAATTCACGCAGCGGGATTTGCTCAGTCGAGATCACTTCCGAGATTGTCGCCAGTGTCGTTTCCAGCCGCGGTCGTCGATCCGTCGCCTTGCGGGGCCATGCCGCGAGCCCGAGTTTGAGCGCATCTGCCATATGGTGACGGGAAAGCTCCACCCGAGAGAGTGCGGATAGTGCCCGGCTCTCGTTAGCGACTGCGAGGCGTTCCAAACGCTTGCCCTGTTCCCATTGAAGCAACGCGTAAAATGCGGCGAGCACTGCAAAAACGAACGCAAAAATCGCCGATCCCAGCGCAATCCTGCTTCGGCGCAGCGCTCGGTCCGCCGCGGCCTTTTCCTGCTCGACCTGCTTGAGCGCAACATTTGTTTCGGCCTGCAAACGCGTGGCTTCTTTGGCCGCGGCGCGCTCCTGGGCCGCTCGACGCTCGGCTTCCACTCTGGCACGCTCTTCTGCTTCTGCCCTCTCGGTCAAAGCAAGCAGATGCTCCTCTTCGGCCCGCTTGCGCGCATCCGTTTCGACGTGATGTTGCTGTTCGGCAGCATGGAGGAAATCGCTGACGACAGACAGGTCCGAAGCAGCGCGCTCACGCTGCCAGCGCAGGGCTTCCTGCAATCTTCCGCCCCGATAAAGAAGATCCTTGTCCGCGGCCTTGCGCCACTCTTTCGCATCGCGCTCGGCGCTCTGGAGCCAGAGACGAAAAGCCCGGTCTTCGTCGAGCCAGCGCTGGAGACGAGGCCACTGCCGGATAAGCACTTCATGCGCGATTTCGGCTGTGATCTCGCCGTCACGATGGTCACCCCGCATCGTGACCAGCCGGGCCTCTCGCTGCTCCGACGCCAGTTGCTCCACGATGTTCCATTCCGCGCCGTCGAAGCTGTCTTTGGAACGCGGGCGGCGCGTGTCCTGGCCGCCAGCTTCCTTGTCTGCAATCCACACAAGGCCGACCATGACGCTGCGAAACGTTGTCTCGCCGCATTCGCGAACCATGTCCGCGAACACGCTCTCCGCATGACGGATGAGCGGAGCCTGAATGCCGGCCGCATCGTCTTGCGACCCGTCTGACGGAATAGAGCGCCTGATTTGTCGCTCTTGCTGCTGGGACCAGAGCTCTGTCAGGGCAAATTCAAGAAGTGGCAATGCGTCCGGAGTGCCGCCGACTTCGACCAGCAGTTCGCTCACCAGCGCATCGTCGATGTCCACGCCCAGGATCGCGCCCGGCTGCGTGATCGCTTCTCGCAACTCACCTGGCGTCATGGGACCCAACTTGACGTCCGCATCCTGCAGGAGGGACGCCAGGTCGGGTATCTCGAGGACCCTGCCCATATAATCGGCGCGGATCGTCAGGACGCATCTGCAACTTGGCTCTGCCCGCAAGCCGGCCGCCAAGGCCCGGACGAATTTTGCCCGGACGCTCCGCTCGATATCGTGTTCGAATGGATCGGCAACGGCCGTGAATAACTCCTCAAACTGGTCGCTGACAAGAAGGAGAGGGCGCCCATCGGAGCTCGCGAGGCGCCGCAGGATCGAGCCGAACTCCTTTGGATTATCGAGCAACGAAGCTGCTACGACCTTGACCTCCTTTTCCTCCCGCGCGAGCAGCTCGACCAAGGGGGCGTTGAGCACCCGGTCGTCCAACGCCACGACGAGATTGGCAAAAGGATTAGAGGTCGGCGAGGCCGGCCGGAACACGATGACCTTCCAGTCCTGCCGCGCACGTAGCTGCGGCAGAAGCCCGGCGCGAACAAGTGAAGATTTTCCGCTACCCGAAGGGCCCACGACTGCGACGAGCGGAATCTTGTCGAGCTTCTCCGCAAGCGCGCGCACATAGCGATCGCGGCCCTTGAAGAACCGCGCGTCGCTCTCTCGAAAGGCCGAGAGGCCTTGATAGGGCCTTGCCAGCAGCGGCCAGGCGCGCTCGATGTCCTGGATAGGCAGAATGAAGGCTGTGCGCTTTTCCTTCTCGCGCACCGCCATCGCTGCCATGCCTATCAGCACCGCCGATTGCCGATCTACGATCGGGGCACCACTATATCCGCCTTCGATGAAGAAGCCGGGGAGCTGATCGCCATGCGCGATCAGGCGGTCGTGCTCCGCCAGCCGTCCGATCTGTCCGCGGGCATCCATTCCGCCGTCCTGGCCGAACGGAAAGCCGATCGTCCAGAAATCCTGACCGGGGAACACAGGTTCTCGGGTCGGCCGCAGCGCCTGCACATGGGCTTCGCCGGAGATTTCAATCACAGCAATGTCGGCTGCCGGAGCTTCCTGTGGAGGAAACCACTCCACCACATGTCCCGTGAAACGCTCCTTCGACCTCGCCGAAAATGGAAAGTCGACGACGACTTCATTGCTCCGTTCGGGACGATCGGCGCTGTCCCACGGGCGGCCCAACGCCTGATTGACCACGTGAGCGCATGTCATGACGTGCCTTCGCGACAGCGCAAAACCACTCCCTATGACGGCGTTGTGGGAAGCTCTTATTCTCGCGATGCCTTGCTGGACGAGAGTAGACACTGCCACCCCAAAATAGGCCGGATCAGCTATTTCTTGAAGGTGAAGGAAACCTTCAGATTGCCCTCAAGTGCCGTCTTTGCGATCCATGCGTCAGCTCCCGCCGACAGCTTGATGCCGAATTCGACGCTCGTCGTCTCAGGCTTGATCGCAAGCTGCTGAAGCTGCGCCATCACAACATCGATCGCCGGCTTGACCTGCGCGATCACTTCTTCGAACGTGCGGGTAGCGTATTCGATACTGCGGCCAACCGGTACGTTGCCCGCTTCATCGTCCTGGACTTCAATTCGGATCCTGGCTTCGTTTTCGGACGCAACCGGGAACTCAATCAATCGCGATCCCATGGCAATATTCCGGACTTTAATAGTACAAGTGTGAATGATTTCGCGGAGATATTCAACCTCAACGTGAGGTCGGCTGTTGATCAGCATGGTCCGCTCAGGGCACCAGGAGCAACCGATATGGCCTCGATCGGGCCCGTCTATGCCAGCCTGGCGCGCCGCAGCGTTTCCGAGGGCAGCTCGGAGAAGTGGCGTTTGTAGTCGAGCGAGAACTGGCTGAAGTGCCAGAAGCCGTGCTGCACGGCGACGTCGTAGACTGATGCGTCGGTGCCGCGCTTCAGGTCGCGCCGCACCCGGTTGAGCCGCATCGCGCGCCAGTAGTGCATCGGGCTCGTGCCCACGACCTCCCGGAAGCAATAACCGAGCTTGCGCGGGCTGGCGCCGACCGCCTTGCAGACCTCCAGCAGCGACAGCGCGCGGTCGCCGCTGCCATGCATCAACTCGCGGGCGCGATCGACGGTGCGCCTGCGCGCCGTGGCGCTGCGGCCGGGATCGCTCGGCCGCGCCGTCGGCAGCATGTCCATGATGTCGAGGAGGAGGGTATCCTCCAGCGCCTGCCGCGCCGCGGGATCGTCGAACTGCCCGGGGGCCGATGTGATGGTCTCGTGAATGGCGGCAAGATCCGCGCGCAGCCGCGCGACCGGCGCTTCCGCCATCTCGATCACCCGCAACTGATGCCAGACACTCCGCGGCAGCTCGATATCGAGCCTGGCCGCCAGCTCGGCGATCAGCGCCGTGCTGGCGACGACGCCGCGCAGCTCGAAGGCCTTCGGCGTGCACATGTCGATCTCGGCATCGATGCTGGCGAGCACGTGGGCGCCCCCGGCACTGGTGCCGTTGCAACTGAGCTCGCCATCGCCGTCCCAGGGCAAGCCGATGCCAAAGCTGTCGGTACCGAGCTGGCCGTATTGCCGCACCTGCTGGCTGGTGATCTCGCGGAACACCTCGACGCGAGGCAGAGAGAGCTGGGTAAAGCTGCCGCGGAAGGCGCCGGCGCTGATCTGGTCGTAGCTGAGCCGCCAGCGGCCGAGCGCGGCGCAGTGCTCGTCGACATCCGTGCTGCTCGCCTGGAACAGGCTGGCAGCCGAGTCCTGAATCGGAAGAGTTGCGCTCAAGGCCATGACGCTACGTCGGAATTTGCCAGCCGGAAACCAGCAAGAACTGCGCCAAGACTGGCACGCCCCACGCCCGTGTCCAGCAAAATATTGCGCGATTTCGATAACGCCCGGACGCGCTGCGGTGCAGGCTTCCGTTGCGGCCGCTCCAACATCGCGGCCGAAATGGCTCTTTGCGGAGGGATCGAGATGCGACCGACTGACGTCATGCGCGGCAGCCCGCCCGCGCCGGAGGCCCAGGTAACGCGCGCCAACTGGCGCAGCTTTCCTGCCATCCGCTGGGGTTTTACCCACACCCGCGAAGTGCTGCCGACCGCCGAGATCCGCCGCTCGGCTCAGCCGACGCCGATGCCGAGCGCACCGCGCGAGCTGGCAAAGCTCGGCTTCACTGCGCCCGACGGCAAAGAGACCACGATCGAGGCCACGCTGCGCGAGACTTTCACCGACACGCTGCTCGTGATGCACCGGGGTACCCTGATCCACGAATGGTACGGCGATGGCATGACCGCGACCACGCCGCATCTGATCTGCTCGATCAGCAAGGCCATCGCCGGGACGCTCGGCGGCATTCTCGCCGCGCGGGGCCTGATTGATCCCGAGGCGAGGGTACTGCGCTACGTGCCGGAGCTGGAGACCTCGGTCTACGCCGGCTGCACCGTCCGCAACCTGCTCGACATGGCCGTCGCCATCCAGTTCGAGGAGGATTACGAGGACCCTGCCGGCGACGTCGCGCGCTACCGCTTCTCCTCGGGCTGGGACGTGCCGCCGCCGGGCGTCGAGCCCGGCCACCAGCGCACCTATCTCACGACGTTGCGCGGGACGGGCAAGCCGCACGGCAAGGTGTTCCACTACGTCTCGACCAACACCGAGGTGCTCGGCTGGGTCTATGAGCGCGCCTGCGGCATGCCCTATCATCGCATCCTCTCCGAATATCTCTGGCAGCCCCTGGGCACCGAAGAGGACGGCTCGCTCACGCTCGACAGTCACGGCATGGGCCGCATCGCCGGCGGCATCTCCGTCACCGCGCGCGATCTCATCCGTTTCGGCGAGATGATGCGCTGCCGCGGCGTGGTCGAGGGGCGGCAAGTGGTACCGGGCTGGTGGATCGACGACATCCGCGAGAACGGCGATCCCCAGGCCTGGGCCGATGGCGATCTCGCCGAGTTCTTCCCGGGCGCGCGCTACCGCAGCAAATGGTTCACGATCGATCCGTCGCGCAACGCGCTCACCGCGATCGGCATTCACGGCCAGCACCTCTATGTCGATCTCGATTCCGACACGGTCATCGCCAAGCTCGCGACCCAGCCCAAGGCGATGGACGTTCCGATCGACCAGCGCTGGTTTGCCGCCTTCAACGCCATCACCGCGCATCTCGCCGAAGCCTGAGGATGCGGTCGGTTGCCGACCACGGGCTCGATGCGCTCCCTCTCCCGCTTGCGGGGGAGGGTTGGGGTGGGGGTGTCTCCGCAGGCGAGAACCCCCAAGAGGAGAAAACCCTCACCCGCCGCTTCGCGGCGACCTCTCCCGCAAGCGGGCGAGGTGAACCGAGCCCGCGGCCGCGTCGAGCCAAAAAGCGCGCGCTGACAACTTTCGGAGAGACAGATGCTCGACACAATTAAAGCCGAATCCCAGGCGCGGGCCGCCGCGCCGCATCCGCTCGATCCGCTGACCGCCGCAGAGATCACCGCGGCCTGCACGCTGGTGCGTGCCGCCGCGGCCTCACCGGAAAATTGCCGCTTTCCGACGGTGCGCCTGGAAGAGCCGACCAAGCAGGAGCTTGCGGCGGGCGGAGGAGCGCGCCGCGCCTTCGTGCTGACGCTGGACGTGACCACCGGCGAGGCGATCGAGCAAATCGTCGATCTCGCCCGCAGCGAGATCGTCACGCGAAAGACCATCCCGAACCGCGAGGCGCCCTACGGGCAGCCCTCGGTGATGCTGGAAGAGTTCTTCAAGTGCGAGGCCGTGGTGAAGGCCGATCCCGGCTGGCGCGCGGCGATGGCCCGGCGCGGGCTGACCGACAAGGACATCGAACTGGTCCAGGTCGATCCGTTCTCGTCGGGCTTCTTCGACAAGGAATTCGAGCGCGGTGCGCGCATCGTGCGGGCCGTCAGCTATTTCCGCGAGCACCTGCAGGACAATGGTTATGCCCATCCGATCGAGGGCGTCGTCGCCGTCGTCGACCTGATCGGGGGCAGGGTGATCGACCTCACCGACGAGGACCCGATCGTCCCGATCCCGCGCAAGAAGCGGAATTACGGCGCGCACGAGGTCAAGGATCCGCGCACCGACATCAAGCCGCTCCACATCGAGCAGCCGGAGGGCGCGAGCTTTCGCGTCGACGGCTGGAAGGTCGACTGGCAGAAATGGAGCTTTCGCGTCGGCTTCACGCCGCGCGAGGGCCTGGTGCTGCATCAGCTCGCCTATCAGGACGGCACACGAAAACGCGCGCTGATCCACCGCGCCAGCGTCACCGAGATGGTGGTGCCTTACGCCGATCCCACCGCGAACCATTTCTGGAAGTCGGCGTTCGACGCCGGCGAATACGGGCTCGGCATGCTCGCCAACGCGCTCGAGCTCGGCTGCGACTGCCTCGGCAACATCCACTATTTCGACGTCGCGGCCGCCGACAACAAGGGCGAGCCTTTCGTCATGCAGAACGCTATCTGCATGCATGAAGAAGACTACGGAATTGCTTGGAAACACTACGAATTCCGCAACGGCCTGTTCGAGGTGCGCAGGTCCCGGCGGCTCGTGATCTCGTTCTTCGCCACCGTCGGCAATTACGATTACGGCTTCTATTGGTATCTCTACCAAGACGGCACGATCCAGCTCGAAACAAAGCTCACCGGCATCATTCAGACCGCCGCCGTGCCGTCAGGCGAACAGTACAAATGGGGCGGCATGGTCGACGACAATCTGGGCGGGCCGACGCACCAGCACTTCTTCAACGTCCGCCTGCACATGGATATCGACGGCGGCGGCAACACCGTGACGGAGCACGATTTCGTGCCGCGGCCCTGGGGCCACGACAATCCCCATGGCAACGTGTTCGACACCACGACGCGCGTGCTGTCACGAGAGCGCGACGCGGCCGCGGTCGCCAATGGCGAGACCGGGCGGTTCTGGAAGATCAGCAATCCCAACGAGACCAATTCCGTCGGCAACGCGCCGGCCTACAAGCTCGTCGTCAATCCGAGCCCGCTGATGCTGGCGCAGGAGGGCAGCTATGTGCGCAAGCGCGGCGGCTTCGCCACCAAACATGTCTGGGTGACTGCGTTTGACCCGGCTGAGAAATACGCCAGCGGCGACTATCCCAACGTCCATGCCGGCGGCGACGGCCTGCCGCGCTATGCCGCGCAGAACCGCAACATCGAGAACGCGGATATCGTGGTGTGGCATTCCTTCGGCCACACCCATGTCTGCAAGCCCGAGGATTTTCCGATCATGCCGGTCGAATATGCCGGCTTCATGCTGAAGCCGACCGGCTTCTTCGCGGCCAATGCCGCGGGCGACATCCCGCCGGAGCGCAACAGCCGCAGCGTGCTCGCGGGCGAAGGGAAGGGCGGCAGCGCCGCGTGCTGCCACAAGGACTAGCGGCGCGGCAATCAGCCGGCCGCGAGCTCAGCGTCGCCGAGGGGCGGCGATTCGATCGAGGCGGGCCCAGCCACGAGGCTGTCGAGGTCGACCAGCAGCAGATCGGCCATGTGCGTGAGCTGGTGCAGCGGGATGCTGATCTCGCCGCGCTCGGCCCGCGACAGATCGCCGGGCGGGAGGCCGATGAGGTTCGCCATCTGGCTTTCGGTATAGCCCCGTGCCTCGCGCGCGGCGCGCACCTGGGCGCCGATATGCCGCCGGTGCAGGACCTGCTCTTCCTCGGTCATCATGAGCGCCTGCTCGTCGAGGCTCGCAACGCCGTCGGCGAAGGCGACGCCGAGCAGCCGCCGCTTCTGCCAGACGACACGGCAGGTCTTCCGCAGCCCGTCGGCGAAGATCAGCGTGGCCTCTTTCGGAAACGCCAGCGACCAGTCGAGCTTCAGCCGTGCGCCGGTGCCTGAGACGTCCGCGATCGTGCAGGGGATGCTGACGGTGCCCCTGGGGCCGTCGAACTCGACGAGCCCGGTCCTCGCCGTGGATTGCCTGGTCGCAGCGCGCAATTCGCTCATGGACGTCGCCCCCGGATGCCCAGCATAAGCTGGCACGGCGTTGCGACACGGTCGGCAACGCAAATGAAATATCCCGCAACAGATTCTACCGCTGCGGTTCCCCGGGCTCAATCGAGCGCCGCGGCCATGGTAAAGGATTCGTTCTTCACGCCCGCGTTCGCACGTCAGGGGAGCGCGCGCTTCGTCATCGTCTAGAAAGATTCCAAACCGCGAAGAGCACGCTCGCTCTCATCGCAGCTGAGCGCATTCGCCGCACATCCCACGCACAGGTCTGGAGAAGTTCTAACCCGGTTCCTATCGCCCTGCGAAACCGCCTGCGTTACGGCGGGACATCAAAAACGATACCGGCAAAGCCGGCAGTGCGTGGGGCTGCGACAGACGTGACCGACTTCCAACTTCCTTCGCGTGTTCAAACGCGCCATCGACAGCTTCAGGTGCTCTTCTTCGGCGCCGTCAGTTCAGCCGCTCTGATCCTTCCGTTAGGTCCCGTGCAGGCACAGACGCAAATTCCCTCCGTCACCGTCGACGCGCCGGCCCAGCGCGCGCGACCTGCAGCGGTTGCGGCCTCGCGACGCTCGGCGGCGACGCGCAGCGCCCGCGCCAACCGTCGCGCGCCGGCGCAGCAGGCTGCGCCAAACGCGTCGGCGGCGAACGGCACTTCGGGTGAACGCGCCGGCGGCCCCGTCCGCGGCTTCGTCGCCACCCGCAGCGGCACCGGCACCAAGACCGACACGCCGCTGATCGAAACGCCGCAGTCGATCTCCGTCATCACCACCGAGCAGGTCAGGAACCAGGGCGCGGTCTCGATCGGCGAGGCGCTGCGCTACACTGCCGGCGTCAGCGGCGACGTCAACGGCGGCTCGGACACCCGCTTCGGCGGCCTGCAGATCCGCGGCTTCGACATGACCATGCCGGGGCTCTATATCGACGGCCTGCGGATTCCCTCCAGCAACTACGTGCATTTCAACGGCCTCGATCCCTACGGCGCCGAACGCCTCGAGGTTCTCAAGGGCCCGTCCTCCGCGATGTATGGCGGCAGCGGCACCGGCGGCCTGCTCAACTACGTGAGCAAGCTGCCGACCGCGCAGCAATTCGGCGAGGTCTCGATCTCCGGCGGCAGCTTCAACCGCTACCAGGGCCAGTTCGACATGGGCGGTCCCGCCAACAAGGAAGGCACCGTGCTGTGGCGCCTGACCGGCGTGGTGCGCGACGGCGAGACCCAGGTCGATTTCAGCAAGGACAACCGCGTCTTCATCGCACCCGCCGTCACCTTCAAGCCGAACGAGGATACGACCCTCACCGTGCTCGCCAATTACCAGAGGGACCGGGCAGGGTGGGGCCTCCAGTTCCTGCCGGCCTCCGGCACGGTGTGGCCGAACAACGGCCGCAGCATCCCGGTCTCGTTCTTCGCGGGCGTACCGAGCTTCGATGCCTTCAACACCGAGATCGCGACGGTCGGCTACCTGCTGTCGCACAATTTCACCGACAACATCACGTTCCGCCAGAACCTGCGCTACGCCTACCAGCACAACGAGGAGAAGGTGTTCTACGGCGGCGGCTACACCAACGAAACCGCGGGGCAACTCGCCCGCTACGGCAGCACCAGCAACTCCTACATCAACTCCTTCGCGGTCGATAACCAGCTCCAGGGCAAGTTCACGACCGGCATCCTGAGCCACACCACGCTGGTCGGGTTCGACTATCGCAACACCACCTTCCGCGACACCGCCTTCGGCGTCACCACGTCGGCGCCCGAGATCAACGTATTCAATCCGGTCTACAGCTACGACTATGCGATCGGCGGCAAGAGCGACGACACCGGCGTCAAGCAGTCGCAGGCCGGGCTCTATGCGCAGGACCAGATCAAGCTCGGCCGGCTGTCATTCCAGCTCGGCGGCCGCCAGGACTTCGTGACGACCCAGGTCGACAGCGGCATCGCCAATACGACGGTCTCGAAGGATGCCTCGGCCTTCACCGGCCGCGCCGCCGTGATGTACAATTTCGACAACGGCATCGCGCCTTACTTCAGCTATTCGGAATCGTTCCTGCCGGTGCTGGCGACGGGGCCGGGCGGGCAGATGCTCAATCCCGAAACCGGCGTCCAGTACGAGGTCGGCGTCAAGTACCAGCCGCTCGGCTGGAACGCGCTGTTCACCTTCGCCGCCTTCGACCTCACCCGCGACAACGTCGTCGTCTATGCTCCGGGGTCGGTGTTCGCCGAGCAGACCGGCCAAGTGAATTCGCGCGGCATCGAGTTCGAAGGCACGATGTCGCTCGCCGACGGCTGGAACCTGCGCGCGGCCTACGCCTATGTCGACGCCATGGTCACACAGGATCCGGTCAATGTCGGCAAGGCACCGGTCACCGTGCCGCTCAACCGCGCCTCGCTGTGGAGCGACTACACGCTCCAGAGCGGGATGCTGGCGGGCCTGCAGTTCGGCGGTGGCATCCGCTATGTCGGCGCGACCTGGGGCGACGACGCCAACACGTTCAAGGTCGGCGCCTCCACGGTGCTGGATGCGCTGCTCGCCTACAGCCGGGACAATTGGCGCCTGTCGCTGAACGTGACCAACCTCGCCGATACCCGCTATGTCGCCGCCTGCTACAGCCTGTCGGGCTGCTTCTATGCGGAGGGACGCAAGGCCATCGGCAAGCTGACCTACCGGTGGTGAGGTTTGACGGCTTCATGAGAGACGAACCATGAGAGCGATATTCGGCAAGCTGCATCGCTGGGCGGGACTGCTGACGGCCGGATTCCTGTTCTTCTCCGGCATCACGGGCGCCATCATCTCCTGGGACCACGAGATCGACGACGTCCTGAACAGCCATCTGTTCGACGTGACGACCAAGGGCCCGGCCATCCCCTCGATCGAGCTTGCGAAGATGATCGAGCAGCGCGACCCGCGGGCGCGCGTCGTCTATCTCTTCATGACGCCGGAGGAGGGCCACTCGCTGTGGTTCTTCATCATGCCGCGGATCGATCCGGCGACCGGCAAGCGCTATCCGCTCGACTACAACCAGGTCTTCCTCGATCCCAACACCGGCGCGGAGCTCGGCCGCCGCTATTGGGGCGCGGTGTGGCCGGTCACGCGCGAAAATTTCGTCTCGTTTCTCTACAAGCTGCACTACACCATGCACATCCCCGAATTCTGGGGGAGCGATCGCTGGGGCATGCGCGTGCTCGGTGTCATCGCGATCATCTGGACCATCGACTGCTTCGTCGGCTTCTACCTGACGCTGCCCTCGCGGCGCCGCGCCAAGGCGGCGCGCGCGCCCGAGGTCTCGCGACAGCTCGAACGCGGCTTCTGGGCGCGCTGGGCGCCGGCGTGGACCATCAAGACCTCGGGCAGCGCGTACCGGATCAATTTCGACATCCACCGCGCCTTCAGCCTGTGGACCTGGGGCGTCCTGTTCATCATCGCCTTCACGGCGTTCTCGCTGAACCTCTATTTTGAGGTGTTCTCGCCGCTGATGAAGATGGTGTCGAACTACACGCCGACGCCGTATGAGCAGCGGCCCTATCGCGATCTCGACAATCCCATCGAACCCCGGATGACATTCGCCGAGATCGCAGCGCGCGCCGCCGCCGACGGCAAGGCGCGCGGCTGGACCACCCCGGTCGGCGCGCTCAGCTACGGCCCGGCCCATGGCGTCTATGCCGCCGCGTTCTTCCACCCCGGCGACGATCACGGCGCCGGCGGCGTCGGCCCGGCGCAGCTCTATTACGACAGCGAGGACGGCCGCCCGATCGGCGAGAGGCTGCCCTGGGTCGGCACGGCCGCCGACATCTTCGTGCAGGCGCAATTCCCGCTGCATTCGGGCCGCATCGTCGGGCTGCCCGGCCGCATCCTGATCTCGATCATGGGGCTCGTGGTGGCCGCGCTCTCGGTGACCGGCGTCGTGATCTGGTGGCGCAAGCGCCGCGCCCGGGTCCGCGTGCGCGAGACCGCGGCGATACGCCTGAACCGGCAGCTGACGCCGGCGGAGTAGGGGCGTCCGAACTCCCAAGGAAATGAACCTGACCGTCCGGCAGGGGCACAAAGACTGGAGATCGCTGCCAGCCTGCCGGACCTTTCATGAGATCGCTTGCCTTGCTCTGCCTGCTCATCCTGGCCATGCCCGCGCGGGCGGCCGCGCCCGAGCAGCATTATCTCGACCTGCGCGACCGCTACATCGCCAAGTTCTCGAAGGCCAAGGAGAGCGAGGAGATCTACAAGCAGCATGACGCCGCCTTGAAGGAGCTGGCGGGCGTGCTGCGCGGCCTCGTGGGGCCGGTCACGATCAAGGGGCTGCCGGCGGACGGCAAGTCGAACGTCGACACGCTCTTCAAGAGCGACATCGGGTTCGGTCATCTCGACGGGCTCGGTTTCGCGACCGAAGGCGACAAGAGGCAGGCCGTGGTCACCACGACCGGGCTGCTCAAGCACTGGCTGGCCGAGCACCGCTCCGACGGCATGCCGCAGGACGTCGGCGCCGCCTTCAAATCGGACCGCTTCTACTACTACGCCATCCAGGACGCCGCCTTCGCGATCTATGCGCCGCTGCCGGTGACAAAACCCGCGTCGGCAAGCGCTGCGTTCGCCGTGCTCGGCCTGCGCGGCAATGGCGGGCTCAAGGGCACGCCGCAAGAGATCGACGTCGTCACGATCCAGGGCGACAAGGTCTTTTTCCTCGCCGCAACGGACGCCGTGAAGACGGCGGACATCCCGGCCTGCGAGAAGGTCTGGAAGCAGATGATGGCCAAAAAGACCCCGCAGGACGACATGGCCAGGGAGGATCAGGCCATGGACGCCTACACCAAGTGTTTTGCCAGGGAAGCGCCGAGCCAGCCCTGGTTCGCTGCGGCGGTGAAGAAGGCCCAGAGCCAGCTTGACGAGCTACTGCTGCGCTAGGGCGCCGCGCGACCTGAGCGCGCGCCTCGTCCTTCGAGACGCCTGATGCGCAGGCTCCTGCCGAAACGACGGCCGCGCATTCTATCCTCATCCTGAGGGCCCGCCAACGGCGGGCGTCTCGAAGGATGGCCACAGGGGAAACGCTTTCATCTGCGATGACCCAGCACCGGAGCTAGCGCTTCAGAACGGATAGTGCCGCGGCCCGGTCTGCACCGTGATCCAGCGCAGCTCCGTGAATTCGTCGATCGCGGCCTTGCCGCCGAAGCGACCGTAGCCTGACGCCTTGGTGCCACCGAACGGCATCTGCGGCTCGTCGTGCACGGTCGGCGCATTGACGTGGCAGATGCCGGCTTCGATCCGCTTGGCGACGCCAAGGGCGCGCGCGATGTCGCGGCCGAACACCGCGGAGGAGAGGCCGTATTCAGTGTCATTGGCGACCCGCACCGCCTCGTCCACGCCGCTGACCCGCACGACCGTCACGACCGGGCCAAAGCTTTCCTCGCCATAGATGCGCATCGCCGGGGTGACGTGATCGACGATGGTGGCCGGCATGATCGTGCCGCTCCCGTGTCCGCCCGCCGCAAGCACCGCGCCCTTGGCGACGGCATCGTCGATCAGGCCGCGGACGCGCTCGCACGCAGCGCCGCTGATCAGCGAGCCGAGTACGACATTGCCCTTGCCGGGATCGCCGTGGGGCAGGCTCTTCGCCTTGGCGGCGAACTTGGCGATGAACGCGTCCGCCACCTTGTCGTCGACGACGATCCGCTCCGTCGACATGCAGATCTGCCCCTGGTTCATGAAGGCGCCGAAGGCCGCGGCGTTCACGGCGGCATCGAGGTCGGCATCGTCGAGGATGACGAGCGGGGCCTTGCCGCCGAGCTCCAGCAGCGCGCGCTTGAGATGCTTGGCGCAAGCCAGGGCGATGAGACGGCCGACCCGCGTCGAGCCGGTGAAGTTGACGCGGCGAATGGCGGGATGGGCGATCAGCGCCTCGACCACGGCCTGCGCATCCTCCGGCGCATTGGTCACGACATTGACGACGCCGTCGCCGAGCCCGGCCTCCGCCAGGCAGCTTCCGATCAGGCGGTGCACGCCGGGGCTCATCTCGGAGGCCTTCAGCACCACCGTGTTGCCGCAGGCGAGCGGCATCGCGACCGACCGCACGCCGAGAATGACGGGCGCATTCCACGGCGCAATTCCGAGCACGACGCCGACCGGCTGGCGGAACGCCATCGCGAGATTGTCGGGCTTATCGGACGGAATGACCTCGCCCGAGATCTGCGTCGTCATGGCGGCAGCCTCGCGCAGCATGCCTTCGGCGAGATGCACGTTGAAGCCGGCCCAGCCCGCGGTGGCGCCGGTCTCGGCCACCATCAGCGCGGTGAACTCCGGGGCCCGGCGCGCGAGGATGTCGGCGGCCGCGCTGAGCCGCTTGCGGCGTTCGGAAGGGCCGAGCTGCGACCAGGCCGGGAAGGCGGCGGCCGCGGCATCGGCGGCGCGCATCGCATCGTCGATCGAGGCTGCGGCGACTGTTGTCGCGACCTCGCCGGAGATCGGATTGCGGCGCTGGAAGGTCCGCTGGTTGCTGGCCGACTGGTCCTTGCCGCCGATGAGAAGGTCGATTGCGTTCATGGCGCTCTCCACGAGGTGCTGGGGTGATCAATGAGGGGGCGATGCGGCGCGCGCCTTGCCGAGATAGGCGCGCTGGATCTCGGGATCGTTCTTCATCGCGGCCGCCGGCCCGCTGCCGGCGTTGCGGCCGGACTCGATCAGGTAGACTCGATCGGCGATGTCGAGGCTGGCGCGGGCGTTCTGCTCGACCAGCAGCACACTGAGGCCACTGCTCCGGATCTGCGCCAGCGCGCGAAACACCTCGCGGCTGAGGAGGGGGGAGAGGCCAAGCGAGGGCTCGTCGAGCAAAAGCAGCAGAGGGTTCGACATCAGTGCCCGGCCGATCGCCACCATCTGCTGCTCGCCGCCGCTCATGGTGCGGACGGCCTGGGTCATGCGCTCGGCAAGACGCGGGAAGAGCTGCAGGATCCCGGCGAGCCGATCCGCTTCGCCCGCGCGCGCACGGGCGGGGAAGGCGCCGAGCTGCAAGTTCTCGGCAACGGTCAGGTCACCGAACACGCCGCGTCCCTCCGGCACCAGGGCGATGCCGCGCTCCACGATCAGATGGGCGGGCAGCTCGCCGATGCTCTGTCCCTCGAAGGCGATCGTCGCGCCCGGCGCGGGCCTGATCAGCCCGGCAATGCTCTTGAGCAGGGTGGACTTGCCGGCGCCGTTGGCGCCGAGGATCGCGACGATCTCGCCCTTCCCAATGCCGAGCGCGACATCGGCCAGGGCCTGGTGCTTGCCGTAGAAGTGGGAGAGGGCGGTGACCTCAAGCATCGTCGCCTCCGAGATAGGCGGCGACGACCTTCGGGTCGGCCAGCACATCATCAGGCGTGCCGCGCGCGATCACGCTGCCGGCGTTCATGACGATGCAATGGCTGCACAGCGCCCGGATCGCATCCATGACATGCTCGACCATGATGATGGTGAGGCCGCGGTCGCGCAGTTTCGCGATCAGCGCGATGCCGGTCTCGAGCTCGCTCGGATTGAGGCCCGCCAGCCATTCGTCGAGCAGCACCAGGCGCGGCTGCAGCGCCAGCGCGCGGGCAAGCTCGAGCCGCTTCTGGTCGATATAGGTCAACTCGCTGGCGGCAGCTTCATGCATCGTGCCGAGCCCGACCAGATCCAGCAGCTCGCCTCCCGTCGCGTCCGAACCGTTCGAGGTGGAGAACAGCCGCGCCGCGGCCACGTTCTCGGCGACGGTCAGGTCCGGCATCACCCGCACGAGCTGGAACGTGCGCGCAAGGCCGAGGCGCGCGATCTGATGCGCGCGCAGGCCGTTGAGGACGGTGCCGCTGAACCGGATCGTGCCGGACGACGGGCGCAAGGCGCCGGACAGCGTGTTGAGCAGCGTCGTCTTGCCCGACCCGTTCGGGCCGATGATGCCGATGATCTCGCCCGGCGCGACCGTGAAGCTGACAGCCTCGACCGCGCGCAGCCCGCTGAACGATTTGCTGACGCCGTCGACGGCAAGCAGCGTTGCATCCGTCTTACGAGCTGACCCGGGGGCGGGATTACCCGCCGGAACGCGCCAGCGGCCTGCCCCGAACAGGCCGATCACGCCGTTCGGCAGCGCCATGACGATGACAACGAAGATGATGCCGAGAACGATGCTGAAATGGTTCGGCAGCGTCGCGGTCAGCACCTCGAACAGCAGCACCAGCGGGATGACGCCGAGCACGGGCCCGAACAGCGAGCCGGCGCCGCCGAGCAGGGCCATGATCACGACCTGGAACGAGATGGTCGGGTTGAAGGCGATCGCGGGATCGATATAGGTCCAACGCGGCGCCATCACCGCACCGGTCATCGCCATGAATGTCGCGCTCAGGATGAAGACGCCGAGCTTGATGCGCGTCGCATCGATGCCGGAATGGCTGGCCGCGGTCTCGTCGGCACCGATGGCGCGCAAGGCGAGGCCATAGCGCGAGCGCCCGAGCAGCCAGCCCACCAGGAAGACGATGGCGGTCAGGCCCAGGAGCTGCCAGTAGAGAATGTCCTGCGTCACCGCGCTGAAGAGATAGCGGCCGACCGATTTGTGGATATTGACCTCGTACCAGATCACGAGCTGGCGGATCAGCTCGGCCAGCCCGAACGAGAAGATCACGAAATAGATGCCCGACAGCCGCAGGGTCGAAAGCCCGGTGATGGCAGCGGTCAGGGCGCCGACGCCGGCGGCGGCCAGCAGCACGACCGGCCAGGACATGGTCTCGCCGAGCACCGCGGCCGTGTAGGCGCCGAGGCCGAAGAAGGCGACCGTCGCAAGCGAGACGTAGCGGGTCGGCCCCGAGAACATCGCCCACGCCGTCGCGAGGATGGTGAAATAGAGCACGCTGATGCCGAGAGCGAGATAGTAGCCGTTGGCGTAGAGCGGATAGGTGACGACGGCCGCAGCCAGGCCAAGGGCTGCACACCACAGCGCCGCACGCATGGGCCCGGTCACGACGCGGCCCTCCCGAACAGGCCGGTCGGCTTGATCAGCAGCACGCCGAGAAACAGCGCGTAGGTCGCAGCCAGCGTCAGCCCGGGATCGACCAGCCGCGCCACCGCGGTCTCGACCACGCCGAGCAGCAGCCCCGCCACCAGCGCACCCAGGACGTTGCCGACGCCGCCCATGATGACGACGACCAGCGCCTTCATGGTGAAGACCACGCCCATTGCCGCATTGAAGGTGAGGAACATGCTGACCAGCACGCCGCCGACGGCGACGAGACCGCCGCCGAAAGCAAATGCAAACCCTGACAGCGCGGCCACGTCGATGCCAACAAGGCGCGCGGCATTCGCATCCACCGCGATGGCGCGGACGGCGGTGCCGATGCGGGTGCGGGTGAGGGCGAGATACACCGCAAAGCCGACGACGGCCGCGAACAGCAGCGCAACCAGGCGATTGACCGCCAGGGTCGAGCCCATGATCGTGAGTGGAATGGAGAGATAGCTATAGCTGTAATACTGGCCGCCGAAGGCGACCAGCATGGCGCCCTGGATCACGAACAGCACGCCGAAGGTCACGAGGATGCTGTCGATCTCCTGCGCGCCGCGGTCCTTGCCCCTTCGCATCAGCCGTTCGAGCAGGAAGCGATAGAGCAGCCAGTTCACCACCATCGCGACCGGGACGGCCAGCAGCAGCGCAGCCAGCGGGCTGAGTCCGAGACCGCTGTAGAGCGAGAACGCGCCGAAGGCGGCCGCGACCAGCGACTCCCCGTAGGACAGGTTCATGATCCGCGCCACGCCGTATTGCAGCGTCAGCCCGAGCGCGATCAGCGCGTACATGCCGCCGAGCACGAGGCCCGGCAGGATGATGTCGACAAGCAGCATGAAACGGAGCCCTTCGAGCGGACGGCAGGCCTCGCAAGCGGGAGGCCTGCCAGCGGCCTTACTGCCACGGTGCCTTGGGCACGACCGGCGCACGCGCGCCCGGCAGCGAGGCCGGCGCGAGCGCGTAGAACTCGCCGTTCTGCCACTGGCCGACGCTCCAGACGTCCTGGAGCAGTCCGTCCTTCAGCTTGACCTTGCCGATGATGGTATCGAACGTGCCCGAGCGGATCTCGGCTGCGACCGCGGCGCGATCGAGCTTGCCGACCTTTTCGATCGCCTGCTGCAGCACCTGGAGGCTCGCATAGGTGATCGAGCTCGCCCAGCGATCCGGCTCCTTGCCGGTCGCGGCCTTATGGCGCGCGAGATAGTCCTTCAGCTGCGGCGAATCCGCGTTCCAGCCGCCGATCCCCATCACGCCGTCGCTGTTGCCGGCGAACTTGCCCTTGTAGAGCGGGAAGGCGGTGCCGACGCCGACATAGAAGACCTTCGGATTGAACTTCAGGAGCTGCGCCTGCTCGGTCAGCGCGATCGTATCCGGCGGATAGCTGAAGGCGACGAACGCATCCGGGTTCGACGCGATCGCGTCCTTCAGCAGCGGCTGAAGATCCTGCGCGCCCATCGGATAGGTCTTGTCATAGGTGAGGGTGAAGCCGTGTTTCTTGAAGGCTTCGCGGCCGGCGGCGGAGAGCTCGATGCCGAACTGGTCGGCGACGCTGACCATCGCGACGTTCGCGCCGATCTTGCCTTCGCTCTTGAGCTTGCCGAGCAGATCAGCCAGGCCCTCGGAGATTTGCGCCGACGTGCCGAGCCAGAACGTCGCATTCGACCAGCGCTTGGCGAGCTCCGGCGCCTTGTCGGTCACCGAGGTCACCGCGAGGTGCGGGTAGCCGAGGCGATTGAGCGTCGGGCCGACCGCGAGGTTGAGGCCCGTGCTCCAGGGCGGAAGAATGAAATCGACCTTGTCCTGGTTGGCCAGCCGCTCGATCGCCTTGACGGCTTCCTCCGAGCTGCTGCGGTCATCGTATTCGACCACCTCGATCGCCAGCTTCTTGTCGCCGAGCTTGATGCCTCCGGCGGCGTTCACGTCCTTCACCCACAGCTCGTAATTGGGCAGGGTGGTGATGCCGGCGCCGCCGGCATAGGGGCCGGTCTTGGAGATGGCATAGCCGATCCGGATCTTCTCCTGCGCCTCGGCGGTGGACGCAAAGGTCCCCAGTGCGGTGGCGACGGCCACAAGGCCAGTGACGCGCAGCAACGTTCGACGGTTCGCCGAAAACATGTCGATCCTCCCTCGTGTTTCACGCAAACGATTGTTCGCGACGATGTACTGGGTCGTTCCTCTCAGTCCCGACTTCTTGAGGTGCGGCATGTTTGAGCCCGCCGCGATCAGGACTTGACCTAGCAAGCACCTGGGGATTTGTTCGCACAATGGACAGATCCGGCGAAAGATTGGACTTTTCTGGTCGGGACGGTCTGGTGCGTCGAGGCGTCGCGGGCCCAGGTCCAGTGGCCGCGAGCGGCGCCGCGCCCGTCGGCGCCGAGCTGATCGCCTCGCACTATGTCGCCCGGCGCTGGATGCTGACCTCGAAAGCGGCACGGCCGTTCATTCACCTGCTGTGCCTGCACAGCGCTTCCACGGCCGAGGTCTGCCAGCCCGGCAAGACCACGACATTCACCGGCCCGGTCATCGTCTGGCTACCGGCGGGATCGGCCGAATGGCTTGAGGTGTCGGCCGGTGCGCGCGCCGAGCTGCTGCAGCTGCGCGCGGGCGTGTGGCATCGCTATCTGCCGCCATCAGCCGAAACGGCCTATCTCGCGCTCGAAGCCGCCGGCGGCATCATGGCGCGGCCGGTCGCCCCCGACCTCGTGACCACGATGTCGCGCTCGATAGCGGCAATCGCCGCCGAGATCGCGTCGCCGGCACGCAGCGGCGCGGCGTCGATCCTCTCCGCCGAGCTGACGCTGTGCGTGCTGCGCTTCTGGCGTCTGTTCGCAGGCGATACCGACCGGGACGAGGAGGGCAGTAGCACCGAGATCCTGAGCCGCTTCCGCAGGCTGCTCGAGGAGCGCTACCACCAGCATCTGCGCGTCGGCGATTACGCCGGCCTCCTCGGCATGACGCCGGACCGCCTGCACGCACTCTGCAGCCGCGAGCTGAAGCGTTCGCCGAGCGAGCTGATCCAGCAGCGCGTCGTCAAGGAAGCCGCAAGCCGGCTCGAGGCCGGCACGGTTGCCGTCAAGCAGATCGCCTTTGCGCTGGGCTTCAAGGACACCGCCTATTTCAACCGCTTCTTCCGCAAGCACACCGGCGAGGCTCCAGGCGTCTGGCGCCGGCGCGTTGCGGCCCGCGTCCGCGCCGGACGATCGCCGCCGACGCTCAACTTCGCCGACTGGCCGTGAGCGCCTGACGCCAGAATCGATTGGCCGGAGCACGGACCATCGGCGCTGCAATTCGCGCCAGCTGCTGCAGCCTGCGGCCATCCAATCCACGAGGCATGGCCCAGCGGGGAGCACTGGAGAACGGCCGTCCGGCCAGCCGGGAACAGTCCGGCCCGTCTAGCTCCAGCCATATCCGTAATTCGCATAAGGTATATTATGGAATATCTTTATATACAATTGGATCAGATATTTAGGCAGAATTCCTGCCACTGCACCTTCGCTCCCGCGCCGTTTTCGGCCTCGGCATCCGAGCGTCATCGCAACGCTTGACGGCTACTGTGCATGGGGTTGTTTGCGCGATTTTGTATCCGGCCGCATGTGGCGAAAGCCGATATTGCCGTGACGTTGTCCGGCTGCAATAAGCGAGCTTCGCGAGATCGCAGATGACCTTCTGACGTGACGTCCGTATAGGTTTGCATCTCACAACAAGAACAAACTTCCGAGGAAGCAGACCCATGAGTTTTTCCCGACGCACGCTTCTCAAGGCCTCCGCCGCGACCGCGGTCCTGGGCGGCATTGGCGCGCCCCATGTGGCCCGCGCCCAGAGCGCCGAGTTCACCTATAAATACGCCAACAACCTGCCGGACACCCATCCACTGAACGTGCGCGCCCGGGAGATGGCGGCGGCGATCAAGACCGAGACCAACGGCAAGTTCGACCTTCAGATCTTCCCGAACAACCAGCTCGGGTCCGACACCGACATGCTGAGCCAGATCCGCTCCGGCGGCGTCGAGTTCTTCACGCTGTCCGGCCTGATCCTGTCCACCCTGGTGCCGGCCGCGTCCATCAACGGCATCGGCTTCGCGTTCCCGGACTACGACACGGTCTGGAAGGCCATGGACGGCGATCTCGGCGGCTTCGTCCGCGGCGAGATCAAGAAGGCCGGCCTCGAGGTCATGGACAAGATCTGGGACAACGGCTTCCGCCAGACCACGTCGTCGAGCAAGCCGATCAACGGCCCGGACGATTTCAAGGGCTTCAAGATCCGCGTGCCGGTGTCGCCGCTGTGGACCTCGATGTTCAAGGCGTTCGATGCCGCGCCCGCCTCCATCAACTTCGCCGAGGTCTATTCGGCGCTGCAGACCAAGATCGTCGAAGGCCAGGAGAACCCGTTGGCGATCATCTCGACCGCCAAGCTCTACGAGGTGCAGAAGTACTGCTCGCTGACCAACCACATGTGGGACGGCTTCTGGTTCCTGGCCAACCGCCGCGCCTGGAGCGCGCTGCCGGAGGACATCCGCACCATCGTCGCCAAGAACATCAACGCCGCCGCCGTCAAGGAGCGCGAGGATACCGCCAAGCTCAATGCGAACCTGCAGCAGGAGCTCGCGGGCAAGGGCCTGACCTTCAACCAGCCCGCGGTCGCGCCGTTCCGCGACAAGCTGCGGACCGCCGGCTTCTATGCCGAGTGGAAGGGTAAATACGGCGACCAGGCCTGGGATCTCCTGGAAAAGGCCGTCGGCAAGCTGTCGTAACGCGTTGGAGCCGTCATGGCTCATGTCGAGGCTCAAGTGATGGAAGTAGCGGGCGAGGCGACGGCACAGTCCCCTCGCCGACCTTCGCTGTTGGCCTCGACAGAGCGCCTGCTCGGCCTCCTGGTCGAGATCCCTGCGGCCATCCTGGTGGTCGCGGAGATCGTGATCCTGTTTGCGGGCGTCGTCGCCCGCTACGGCGTGCACCGGCCGCTGATCTGGTCCGACGAGCTCGCCTCGATTCTGTTCCTGTGGCTGGCCATGCTGGGCGCGGCGGTGGCTTTCCGCCGCTCCGAGCACATGCGCATGACCGCGATCGTCGCCAGCGCGCGGCCGGCCATGCGCGCCTATCTCGACGTTGTCGCGACCTCGGCGGCGCTGGCGTTCCTGGCGCTGATCGTGTGGCCGTCGGCCGAATACGCCTACGAGGAAAGCTTCATCACCACGCCGGCGCTGCAGATCTCGAACATGTGGCGTGCGGCGGCGCTGCCGGCCGGCATCTGCCTGATGGCGGCGTTCGCGCTGCTGCGGCTGCTGCGCGCCGCCGACTACCGCATGGTGCTGGCGGCCGTGATCTCGGTCGCCATCGTGGTCGGCCTGTTCTGGCTGGCGCAGCCTTACCTACGGCCGCTCGGCAACCTCAACCTCGTCATCTTCTTCGTCGGAGTCGCCGGCTTCTGCGTCTTTGCCGGCGTTCCCATTGCGTTCGGCTTTGGCCTTGCGATCTTCGGCTATCTGGCGCTGACCACGCGCACGCCGGTCATGGTGCTGGTCGGGCGGATGGACGAGGGCATGAGCCACCTCATCCTGCTCTCGGTGCCGCTGTTCGTGTTCCTGGGGCTGCTGATCGAGATGACGGGCATGGCGCGGGCCATGGTGGCGTTCCTGGCGAGCCTGCTCGGCCATGTCCGTGGCGGCCTCAATTACGTGCTGGTCGGCGCCATGTACCTGGTCTCGGGCATCTCCGGCGCCAAGGCCGCCGACATGGCCGCGGTCGCCCCCGTGCTGTTCCCGGAGATGAAGCAGCGCGGGGCCAAGCCCGGCGATCTCGTCGCGCTGCTGGCGGCGACGGGCGCCCAGACCGAAACCATTCCGCCGAGCCTCGTGCTGATCACGATCGGCTCCGTCACGGGCGTCTCGATCGCCGCGCTGTTCACCGGCGGCCTGCTGCCCGGCGTCGTGCTCGCCGTCACGCTCTGCATGCTGGTGTGGTGGCGTTACCGTCACGAGGACATGAGCCATGTCCGCCGCGCCACGGCCAGTGAGATCGGCAAGACCTTCGTCATTGCCCTGCCCGCGCTCGCACTGCCCTTCGTGATCCGCTACGCCGTGGTCGAGGGCATTGCGACCGCGACCGAAGTCTCCACCATCGGCATCGTCTACGGCGCCCTGGTCGGCCTCCTCGTCTACCGCCGCTTCGACTGGCGGCGGCTGTTTCCTATGCTGGTCGAGACCGCGGCGCTGTCGGGCGCGATCCTTCTGATCATCGGCACGGCGACCGGCATGGCCTGGGGCCTGACGCAATCCGGCTTCTCGCGCTCGCTGGCATCAGCCATGACGGGATTGCCCGGGGGAGCAGCGACCTTCATCGCGGTGTCGATCCTGGCCTTCACCATCCTCGGCAGCGTGCTCGAGGGCATCCCGGCGATCGTGCTGTTCGGCCCGCTGCTGTTTCCGATCGCCCGCGCCGTCGGCGTGCACGAGGTGCACTATGCGATGGTGATCATTCTGGCGATGGGTATCGGGCTGTTCGCTCCGCCCTTCGGTGTCGGCTATTATGCCGCCTGCGCCATCGGACGCGTCGATCCGGCCGAAGGCATCAGGCCGATCTGGGGCTATCTGCTGGCGCTCTTGGTGGGATTGATCATCGTCGCGATCTTCCCATGGATCTCGATCGGATTTCTTTGACGCGTTTGAAGGAGGGTGTCGATGAGTGAGCGCCAGAACCCCTACAATATCGGCCTCGACAAGACCCCCGCCAACTACGTTCCGCTGAGCCCGCTGAGTTTTCTCGCGCGCAGCGCGGCGGTCTATCCCGACCACGTCAGCACCGTCTATGACGGCCGCAGCTTCACGTGGGGGCAGACCTATGACCGCTGCCGGCGCTTTGCGTCGTATCTCGCAGGCAAGGGCATCGGCGTCGGCGACACCGTGGCGGCGATGCTGCCGAACATCCCGGCCATGAACGAGGCGCACTTCGCCGTGCCGATGACGGGCGCCGTGCTCAACGCGCTCAACATCCGTCTCGATGCGCCCTCGATCGCGTTCCAGCTCGACCATGGCGGCGCCAAGATCATCCTGGTCGATCCCGAATTTTCCGGCGTCATCACCGACGCGCTGGCGCGAATGAGCGGGCCGAAGCCGTTCGTGATCGACGTCGACGACGCCGCCTTCAAGGGCGGCAAGCGCATCGGCGAGATCGAATACGAGGCCGCCGTGGCCCAAGGCGATCCCGGCTTCGCCGCGGTCCCGCTCAGCGACGAATGGGATGCGATCGCGCTGAGCTACACCTCGGGCACGACAGGCAATCCCAAGGGCGTCGTCACGCATCATCGCGGCGCCTATCTGAACGCCGTCAGCAACATCCTCGCCGGCAATCTCGGCCAGCATCCGGTGTATCTCTGGACGCTGCCGATGTTCCACTGCAACGGCTGGTGCTTCCCCTGGACCATCGCGGCCGCGGCCGGCATCAATGTCTGCCTGCGCAAGGTCGAGCCGACCAGGATCTTCGAGCTGATCAAGCAGCACGGCGTCACCCACATGTGCGGCGCGCCGATCGTCTACAACACGCTGATCAACGCGCCTGATGCACCGAAGGGCAACGCGGCCCGCCGTGTCGTCGGCCTGATCGCGGGCGCGGCGCCGCCGGTCGCGGTGCTGGAAGGCGCCGAAAGCATCGGCATCAAGCTCACGCATGTCTACGGCCTGACCGAGGTCTACGGCCCCGCCTCCGTCTGCGCCGAGCAGCCCGGCTGGGACGATCTTCCCGCGCCCGAGCGCGCGCGGATGAAGCGGCGGCAGGGCGTGCCCTACCCGCTCGAGGAAGGCGTCACCGTGATCAATCCGCAGACGATGCGGGAGGTGCCGCGCGACAGCGAGACCATCGGCGAGGTCATGTTCCGCGGCAACATCGTGATGAAGGGTTACCTGAAGAACGAGAAGGCGACGAAGGAAGCGTTCGAAGGCGGCTGGTTTCACACCGGCGATCTCGGCGTGCTCGACGAGCACGGCTACGTCACCATCAAGGACCGCTCCAAGGACATCATCATCTCCGGCGGCGAGAACATCTCGTCCGTCGAGGTCGAGGACGTCCTCTACAAGCACCCGGCCGTGCTGTTCGCGGCCGTCGTCGCAAAGCCCGATCCGAAATGGGGCGAAGTGCCCTGCGCCTTCGTCGAGCTGAAGGACGGCGCCAGCGCGAGCGAAGCCGACATCATCGCGTTCTGCCGCACGCAGATGAGCGGATTCAAGACGCCGAAGTCCGTCGTGTTCGGGCCGATCCCGAAGACCTCCACGGGCAAGATCCAGAAATTCCTGCTGCGCAACGAGGTGGGCTCGGCGAAGGCGATCACGGCCTGAGCCGCAGACACATTTTGAAACAATGAGCGCGGCGGCGATGGCCGCATCGTCGCGAAACCGTTTGCGCGGGTTCGACGACATCGCGACATGCCAGGAAAAGATTGGAAAACATTAGAGACGCATTTACGATTCAACTCCGTCGGATTCGCTGTTTCCACTTGATTCGCCGCGCGGGCTGCGCGGCTGGCATCCGGCGCGGTTGGGGCGCTTCATGCGGTTTGTGTCGTGAGCGCAGACGTGCGTGTGCGTCTGACGCTGCTGCTATTGACGGCCGTGTTGCTGCTGCCGCGCGCGGCCGACGCGCAGGTCATGCGCGAATTCGGCGCGTTCGGAGGCTCCGAGAATTTCGGCGCGCCGGGTCCGAACCCGCCCGGCAACGGCTTCAATAATTTCGGCGGCGCGATGAGTGGTCCGATGTACGGCGGACCGCAAGCCTCCGGTTTTGGCGGAGCGCCGTTCGGCGGCGGCAATGGTGGCGCCGGCGGCATGCCGCCGAACTATGGCTGGAACGCCGAGCCGCCCGGACTTGCCGGCACGGCGCGGTTCGGCATGCGACAGGGCTTCGGTAGCGGCTCCGACCAGAGCCCGCAGCGCGAGACGGCGCAGGCCACGTTCCTGGCGATGTCCCAGTTCACGCAGACCCTGCTCGATCCCGCCGTCGATGGCCGCGGCCCAGGCCGGTCCGAACTGGACGCTGAGCTGGCGGCCTACGCCGATATCGGCAACGATCCGACCCATGGCGGCATCGGCCGCGACGCCTACGGGGCGATCTACGGCAGGCCCTCGCTCGCAGCCCCGCAATGGAACGTCTGGGCGGCGGCCTTCGGCGGCTCGCAGATGTCGACCGGCAGCACCGGCTCCGCCAGCCGCAGTTTCGGCACCGTGGCCGGAGCCGATTACTCGCTCTCGCCGCAGACCCGGATGGGCTTTGCACTGGCCGGTGGCGGCACTGGCTTCGCCAACAATTTTTCCAGCGGCCGCTCCGATCTGTTCCAGGCCGGCGCCTTCGTCCGGCACAGCGTCGGACCGACCTATGTTGCCACCGGCCTCGCCTATGGCTGGCAAGCCATCAGCAATGATCATCCGGTGACGCCAGCCGGCTCCGGCCAGCTCGCCACGGCGATCAACGCCAACGCCTATTCCGGCCGCATCGAAGGCGGCTATCGTCTTGCCACACTCTGGCTTGGCATCACACCCTACGCAGCGGCACAGATCACCAGCTTCCGCCTGCCCTCCTCGACCAGTGCGACGCAGCCGCCGCCGGGCGCAGGCAATGCGTTTTCGGGCCCGTCCGGCAGCGACAGTTTCACCGACAGCCGCACCGAGCTCGGCCTCCGCACGAGCACGTCTCTTGCCCTGGCGGGAAGCGAAGTGAACCTACGCGGCCGGCTCGCTTGGGCGCATGGCTTCAACGCGGGGCAAGCGATCCCGGCGGCGTTCCAATTGCAGCCCGGTCCGGGATCGACCGCCGCGGCTACGTCCCTGGCGCCGAACGCCATGCTGACGGGCCTCGCACTCGAGCTGCGCGCTGCGAACGGCTGGTCCGCTGCGGCGAACTTCGACAGCGAAGTGTCGAGCCTGCTGCGCTCCTACACCGGCAAGGCCGTGCTACGCTACGCCTGGTAGACGGCGCTCAGCGCGTCTCCAGCCGCAAGCCGTCATAGGCCGGCACCACGCCTGATGGCAGCGACTGCCTGATGACCTCGTAGTCGACGTCGGCCGTCATGTTGGTGATGACGGCGCGCTTCGGCTTGAAGCGCTCGATCCAGGACAGCGCGTCGTTGATGCTGAAATGGCTGACATGCTGGGTGTAGCGCAGGCCGTCGACGATCCAGAGATCGAGATTTTCGAGCGCGCCCCAGCTCTCGCGCGGGATGTCGTTGAGGTCGGGCGTGTAGGCGGCGTCGCCGATGCGATAGCCGAGCGCGGGGATGGTGCCGTGCTGGACCAGGAAGGCCGTCATCGTCACGGCGCCGCCCTTCCCCAGAATGGTCTGGCTCCCGCCCGCCTCGATCGAATGCCGCGTCAGGATCGGCGGATAGTCGCTGCCCTCAGGCGAAATGAAGCAATAGGAGAAGCGCGACAGAATGTCCTTGGCGGTCGACTGGTTGAAATAGGTCGGGATACGGCGGCGCATGTGCATCACGACCGAGCGCAGATCGTCCATGCCGTGGGTCTGGTCGGCATGTTCGTGCGTCAGGAACACCGCGTCGATGTGGTCGACATTGGTCGAGAGCAACTGCTCGCGCAGGTCCGGCGAGGTGTCGATCACGATCCGCGTGGTGCCGTGCTCGGAGGTCCGTTCGACCAGCAATGAACAGCGCCGGCGGCGGTTCTTCGGATTGTTCGGATCGCAGGCGCCCCAGCCGAGTGCCGGGCGCGGCACGCCGGCGGAGGAGCCGCAGCCCAGGATCGTCAGCGTCAGAGTCATGCGGCTCCCAGTTCTATGCTTTCACCTTGGAGAACAGGCGGAAGAAGTTTTCGCTTGTCTGACGCGAGATCTCGTCGAAGGACACGTCGCGCGTCTCGGCGAGCACTTTCGCCACCTCGACCACATAGGCCGGCTCGTTGCGCTTGCCCCGGAACTTGCCCGGCGCAAGATAGGGCGAGTCGGTTTCAACCAGAATACGATCGGACGGCAGTTCGGCCGCAAGCGCGCGCAAGGCCTCCGACTTCTTGAAGGTCAGGATGCCAGTAAATCCGATATAGAGCCCGAGGGACACCGCCTTGAGCGCCAGCTCTCGGCCGCCGGTGTAACAATGCAGCACGGCGTTAAACGATCCCTTGGCCGTCTCCTCTTCCAGGATACGGGCACAGTCCTCGTCGGCCTCGCGGGTGTGGATCACGAGCGGAAGGCCGGTGGCGCGCGCGGCTGCGATGTGGGCGCGGAATCCCCTCGCCTGCGCCTCAGGCGAGCCGTCGTCGTAGAAGTAGTCGAGCCCGGCCTCGCCAAGCGCGACCACCTTGGGGTGCTGCGTCGCCGCGATCAGCTCGTCAGGTGTGATGCCGTCCTCCTCATCCGCATTGTGCGGATGCGTGCCGACCGAGCAATAGACGTCGTCGAAGCGTTCGGCGATCGCGAGAAGCTGATCGAGCTTCTTCACCCGCGTCGAGATCGTGACCATGCGCACGAGACCGGCCGCACGGGCGCGCGACACGATCCCGTCGAGATCTTCCGCAAAGTCCGGAAAATCCAGATGACAGTGACTGTCGACCAGCATCGTGACGTCCGCCTACGCCGCCGGTTCGATGTAGCGCGGGAACGCCGGCGTCGGCGCCGGCAGCGTCGAGCCTGGTGCGATCCGCCTGTCACCGCCGAGCATCGCAAAACTGCGCTCGCCTGCGGGAATGCCGAGGCAGTCGAGCAGTAGGTTCGAAGCGGTCGGCATCGCCGGCTGGGCCAGGATCGCGATCTGGCGCACGACTTCGGCGGTGACGTAGAGCACCGTCTTCTGCCTGGCAGGATCGGTCTTGGCGAGCGCCCACGGCGCTTCGCCCGCGAAATAGCGGTTGGCCTCCGCGACCACGGCCCACACGGCATTGAGCCAGTGATGGATCTGCTGTGTCGCCATGGCCTCGCGGCTCGCGGCGATCATGCCGTCGGCCATCGCCAGGATCGCCTTGTCGTTGTCGCTGAACTCGCCCGGCTCCGGCAGCACGCCACTGAGCTGCTTTGCGATCATCGACAGCGAACGCTGCGCAAGATTGCCGAGATCGTTGGCGAGATCGGCATTGATGCGCGCGACGATGGCCTCGTGGTTGTAGTTGCCGTCCTGCCCAAACGGCACCTCGCGCAGGAAGAAATAGCGCATCTGGTCGACGCCATACTGGTCGGCGAGGTTGAAGGGATCGACGACGTTGCCGACCGACTTCGACATCTTCTCGCCCCTGTTGAACAGGAAGCCATGCGCATAGACGCGCTTCTGCACGGGGATGCCGGCCGACATCAGGAATGCGGGCCAGTACACCGCGTGGAAGCGGATGATGTCCTTGCCGATGATGTGCACGTCGGCCGGCCAGTAGCGCCAGTTCTTGTCGCTCTCGTCGGGGAAGCCGACGCCGGTGATGTAGTTGGTCAGCGCGTCGACCCAGACATACATCACGTGCTCTTCGTCGCCGGGCACCTTGACGCCCCAGTCGAACGTGGTGCGCGAGATCGAGAGATCGCGCAGGCCGCCCCTGACGAAGCTCACCACCTCGTTGCGGCGCGAGTCCGGGCCGATGAAATCGGGGTTGTCCGTGTACAGCTTGAGCAGCTTGTCCTGATAGGCGGACAGGCGGAAGAAATAGCTCTTCTCCTCGACCCAATCGACCGGCGTACCCTGCGGCCCGAGGCGCACGCCGTCGTCGTTCAGGCGTGTCTCGTCCTCGGCGTAATAAGCTTCGTCGCGAACCGAGTACCAGCCGGCATAGGTGTCGGCGTAGATGTCCCCGTTCGCTTCCATGCGCCGCCAGATCTCCTGGCTAGAGCGATGATGCTGCTCCTCGGTGGTGCGGATGAAGCGGTCGAACGACACGTTCAGACGCTCGTCCATCTCCTTGAAGCGGCCGGCGTTGCGGGCGGCGAGTGCGGAGACCGGCATGTTTTCAGCGGCGGCCGTCTGAACCATCTTCTGACCGTGCTCGTCGGTGCCGGTCAGGAAGAACACGTCCTTGCCGTCGAGCCGCGCAAAGCGCGCCAGCACGTCGGTCGCGATCGCCTCATAGGCGTGACCGATATGCGGAACGCCGTTGGGATAGGCAATCGCGGTCGTGATGTAGAAGACGTTGTCGCGCGCGGGCGCTGCAATTGGTGCTGCGGCTTGCGGATCTGCAACGGGCTTCGGCGCAGGCGGCGCCACGCGTTTTGCGATCTCGGGCTTTGCGATCTCGGATTTCAAGATCTTGGGCTTCGACACCTTGGGCTTCACGACCTTCGGAGGCGAAGCAACAGGGGCCGGCGCAACGGCAACGGCAGGCGCACTCACCCTCGCATTCTTGGCCACTTTCTTCGCCGGAGCCTTGCTCGTAGCCGGACTCTTGGCTGGCTTTTTGGCCGCCTTCTTCACGGTCTTCTTGGCGACGGCCTGCTTCTTTGCAGCTTTGTTGCCGGCCTTCTTTGCCGTCTTCGCGACGCTCTTCTTCGCGCCCTTCTTGGCGGCCGCTTTTTTGGTCTTCTTGACCTTCTTGACGGCCTTGCCGGCGCGCGCCTTCACAGCCTTTTTCGTGGCTTTCTTTGCAGCTTTCTTGCTGCCCTTGGCTTTGACGGTTTTCTTAGCTCGCGTTGCCACGACGAATTCCTTTTACCGGCTTCTCGAAATTTGGAAACGAACCTGAGTTAGGTCATTGTTTTGCGCATGATCGTCTCGGAAAACCGCTGCGCACTTTTCCGGATCATGCTTCTAGCGCGTTGCGTCCGCCAGCCAGCCGAACACCGAGAAAACCAAGGGCTTTCGCTCCAGATTGTAGGTTTCGGTGTCGCGCGCGGCGCGGACGATCTTTTCCCATACCTCGCCAAGGCGCGCAAGGCGCGGCAGGTTCTGGTTGGCGTTGGCCTCGTCCGCGTGCAGGCGATCGGCGATCCAGCGATCGATCCCGTCGATGAAGGCCGCAAGCGCGACGCGATCGTTGGTGGGAAGCGAATCGCCGAGCGTGTGCAACTCGCGCGGATCGACCTCCGGCAGTCGCGCGAGCATCGCCGCCGTGCGTTGCTGGAGCTTCAGCGCATCGCCGCCGAGCAGCGTCAGGGCCCGCGCAACGCTGCCCTCGGAGGCCTCGGCCGCCTCGCGCAGCGCCAGATCGGTCGGTGCAAGGTCCGCAGCCGCAGCGGCCGCGCCGATCACGTCATCGGTTGAAAGCGAGCGCAGGCGCAGCTTGCGGCAACGGGACTGGATCGTGGCGAGCACGCGTGCGGGGGCATGGCTCACCAGCAGGAACAGCGATTGCTGCGGCGGTTCCTCGAGGATTTTCAGCAGCGCGTTCGCCGCGTTGGGATTGAGCTCGTCGACGGTGTCGACGATGCAGACACGCCAGCCTTCCGCAGCGGCAGTCGAGCCGAAGAAGCCTATCGTCTCGCGGGTCTCGTCGACCGTGATCACCGTGCGCATCACCCCGCGGTCGTTGGCGGTGCGCTCCAGCGTCAGCAGGCCGCCATGCGAGCCGGCGGCGATCTGCCGCGCAACGGCGTCGTCGGGATCGATCGCGAGGCTGTCGGCGCTCTGCACGGCCGGCGCAAGCGGCTGGCCGTGCGCCAGCACGAAGCGCGCCATGCGGTAGGCCAGCGTCGCCTTGCCGATGCCTTGCGGCCCGCCGATCAGCCAGGCGTGCGGAATCCGCCCGCTGCGATAGGCCGTCAGCAGCGCCGTCTCGGCCTCGCGATGACCAAACAGGAGGCTCGTTTCGCGCGGATGCGGAATGGCGCTCTCACGCTCGACCTGACGCGGGCTCATGCGGAGATCACCGAGGCGGTCGTGGGAAGCAGACGCTCGCGCAGCGCCGTCCAGACGCGGTCCGCGACCGTATCGGGATCGAAATTGGCATCGATCAGCACGCAGCGCGCCGGCTCTTCCGCCGCGATCTTGCGATAGGCCTCGCGCAGGCCCTGATGGAAGCTGAGCTGCTCACCCTCGAACCGGTCGGGCGTGCCGGTGCCGCGGCGAACGGCCGCGCGCTGCAGGCCAATCTCGACCGGGAGGTCGAGGATGATGGTGAGGTCCGGCTTGAGATCGCCGATCGTGACCCGCTGCATCGCGTTGATCAGCCCGAGGGGGACGCGACCGAGGCTGCCCTGATAGGCCCGCGTGGAATCGGCAAAGCGATCGCACAGCACCCAGGCACCCTGGTTGAGCGCGGGCTGGATCACGGTGCGGACATGGTCGTCGCGCGCCGCGGCAAACAGCAGCGTCTCCGCCTCGGGACCGAGCAGCTTGCCCATCCCCGACAGCACCAGATGGCGCATGATCTCGGCGCCCGGCGACCCGCCCGGCTCGCGCGTGACGAGGATGCGCATCCTCGCCGCCTTGAGGCGGTCGGCAAGCTTCTTGATCTGGGTGGACTTGCCGGTCCCCTCGCCGCCCTCAAAGGTGATGAAACGTCCGCGTCCGGACGGTCGCTTTGCCGCGTTGTCACTCATGGTCAGAGCTTCTCGGCGCCCGCGCGGAACATGCCGATCACGAGCTCGCTGGCACCATCGATCGCGCGGCGCATCGTCGAGCCCGTCCCGATCGCCTCGGCCGCATAGACCGGCGTCTCCACCGCGATGTTGCCGCTGCGCCAGACCTTGACCACGCCGACCTGCTGGCCGGCCTCGACCGGTGCCCGCACCGGGCCCTTATAGACCACGCGGGCGATCAGCTTGTCGCTGCCGTTCTTGTGCACCATCACCTTCACGGGCGTCTTGGCGACCAGCTTGACCGAGCGGCTCTCGCCGCCAAACACTTTTGCGTAGCCGACCGGCTGGTCGGCGGCGATCAGCGTGCGGGTCTCGAAGTTGCGAAAGCCCCATTCCAGCATCTTCTTGGCTTCGGTGGCGCGATCCTCGGGATCTTCCAGCCCGTTGACGACGACGATCAACCGCGTGCCGTTCTGCACCGCCGAGCCGACCATGCCGTAGCCGCCTTCCTTGGTGTAGCCGGTCTTGAGGCCGTCAGCGCCCTCCATCGAATTGAGCAGCGGATTGCGGTTGGGCTGGCGGATCTTGTTCCAGGTGTACTCCTTCTCGCCGAACAGTTTGTAGAACTCCGGAAAGTCCAGGATGATGTGCCTGGCGAGGACGCCGAGCTCGCGCACCGTCATCTTGTTGGCGGGGTCAGGCAGACCGTTGGAATTGCCGAAGGTCGACTTCGGCATGCCGAGCTCGCGGGCCCGCTTGGTCATGAAGTCGGCGGCGAAGATGCGCTCGTTGCCCGCCATGGCTTCGGCGAGCGCGATGCAGGCATCATTGCCGCTCTGGATGATCGCGCCATGCAGGAGATCGTCGACCGAGACCTTGCTGTTGATGGCGGCGAACATGGTCGAGCCGCCCGAGGGCGCGCCGCCCTTGCGCCAGGCGTTCTCGCTGATCCGGTACTCGTCGGTGAGCTTGATGTCGCCCTTCTTGATGGCGTTGAAGACCACCTCGGCCGTCATCAGCTTCATCATGCTGGAGGGCGCGCGCAGCTCGTCGGCGTTCTTCTCGAACAGCACGCTGCCGCTGGAGGCCTCGATCAGGATCGCGGTGGGCGCATCGCCGTCGAAGCCGACCTCTTCCGTCTTCTTGGCACCCTGGACACTCTGGTTGGCCGCATAGAGCGCCCCGCCCCAGCCGATGCCCGCCACCAGGACCGCAGCGATCAGCCCGCGCGCCAGCACTCCGGCGGTGGACCCGGTGTGACGGAGCGGAAAAAGACGAAATGCCATGGCCAAGCCCTGAGAGCGGCGTTCTAACAGTTGGAACCGGGCCGAACAATACGAGGTTGGCGCCGGCCTCCGAGTTTGCATGATTCTCGCGGCGCCCCTATCGTGACGCCTCATCTTTAGCGACCAAACCCCTGAAAAAAGGCGGAAAAGCGATGTCGTCCACCCGTGTGATCAAGGCGAACGGGATCGAGCTGTTCATCCGCGAAGCCGGCCAGGGTCCCCTCGTCGTGCTCTGCCATGGCTGGCCGGAACTGTCCTATTCCTGGCGCCACCAGATCCCGGCCTTGGCCGAGGCCGGGTTTCACGTCGTCGCCCCCGACATGCGCGGCTATGGCGCGAGCGCGGCACCGGCGGACGTGAGCGCCTACTCCATCTTCGACACCGTCGGCGACGTCGTCGGCCTGGTGCAGGCACTGGGCGAGACCAGGGCGATGGTGGTTGGCCACGACTGGGGTGCGCCGGTGGCCTGGCATGCGGCGCTGTTCCGGCCCGACATCTTCAGCGCGGTGGCAGGCTTGAGCGTGCCGCCGCCGTTCCGCGGCCGCGGCAAGCCGCTCGACCTGCTGCGCCAGGGCGGGGTCACCAATTTCTACTGGCAGTATTTCCAGGCGCCCGGCGTCGCCGAGGCCGAGCTCGAGCGCGACGTCGCCCGCACCATGCGCATCGTGCTCGGCGGTCGCGGCCTCGCCGATCCCAGCGCCGCCATGTTCGTGCAGGAGGGCAAGGGCTTTCTCGGCCACGCGAGCACCGAGGAGCCGCTGCCCGCCTGGCTCAGCGAGACCGACCTCGCCTATTTCACCGAGACCTTCCGCAAATCGGGCTTCCGCGGCGGGCTGAACTGGTATCGCAACCTCGACCGCAACTGGGAGCTCACGGCGCCCTGGCAGGATGCGCAGATCCATCAGCCCTCCCTCTTCATTGCCGGCTCGAAGGATGCCGTCATCACCGGGCTGATCGGGGCCAAGCGCGTCAACGAGCTCGAGCGCGTGCTGCCCAATCTGACGCGGAAGCTCATCATCGAAGGCGCCGGTCATTGGGTGCAGCAGGAGCGGCCCGAGGAGGTGAATGCCGCGCTGGTGAAATTCCTGCGCGAGGCTTCGGCACGCTAGGCCGCAAGGTCCTTCCGCATCGCGACGTGCGCGGCGCCCAGCGCCCCGGTCTCGGCAAATCCGTGTCGCTGATAAAACCGGCGCGCGCCCTGATTGGCCGCGAGCACCGCGAGCGTCAGCGCCGAGACGCCGTGCTGCCGCGCGCCGGCGCCGAGCGCCTCGACGATCTTCGTGCCGGCACCCAGACCGCAATCGGCGGGCAGCAGCGCGATGTCGATGATGTGCCAATGCTCGCGCGCGCAGTGAAGCAGCAGCCGGCCGATCGCGGTCCCGTCTCGCGTGACGATCAGCGAAATCGCCTCCGGAAACTGCGTGGCATAGGCTGTCGTCTGGCTGCGGAATTGTTGCGCGACGATCTGCCTGACGATCGGTCCCGACAAGCCCGTCGCGGTGAATTGCGCCGTCCTGACCTGCTCGAAGAGATGGCGGATGAACGAGGCGTCGATCGGGCTCACCGATCGCAGCCGCAGAGCCGGATCGTCAGGGACGATATCGAGCGACATGCCGTCGATCATGCCGTCACGCCGCGCCCGCGCGTTCAGCCGAAGGACGGGAAGATTCCCGCATAGGCGATGCACCAGACGATGGCCAGCGTCGGCTGCATGTTGTCGTGGGCCTGCCCTTGCCCGGTCAGCGTGACGGCATTGGGGGCCAAAGTGAGGTTGCCGGGCGGCGCGATGAAGCCGTTGAATTGCGGATCGAGTGCGACCATGTTCTGCGCCGTCCCGGGAGCCGGCGCGGCATTCTGTGCGTTGCCGGCCCCGAGCTGCAGGGCGTGCGTGTGAATGGCCATCTCGCTCGAAATCAGGTTGACCGTCGGACTGCCGACGACCTCGCCGATGATGCGGTCCTGTAACCCCTGACCCTGGCCCTGGCTGATCACGACCGAACCGTTCAGGTTGGGCAGAGCGAAATTGGTCGTGCCGTTGCCGCCATAGTTGGTGCCGATCAGCGCAAATAGCGGGGTGTATTGCTGAATTGGAACGATCTGGCCAAGGCATGGAAGCCAGGCATTGTTGAAACCGCCGGTCGCAAAGGGAAACGTAAAGGCCTGTATTTCCCCGACATACGGACTTGACATGGTGTCTCCTCGAGACTGAATGCGGATCGACGCGCGATGCTAGCCGGGCGACGGGAAGATGCCGTCGCTGCAGATGCAGTAATTGGCTACGACGGTAGGCATCATGTTGTTGTGCCCGACGCTGTTGCCTGCCGGCGTCACGCACGCAGCCATGGTTGAGTAGGGCTCGGCGTTCGCAACCGGCGCATAGAGATTGCTGGTCGAGGCGGTGGCGAGATGCACGGTCTGCCCGGGTACGGACGTTTCGCCCGTCGCGGTCGAGGATACAAGCGCATGACTATGGGTCGGCATTTCGGCCTCGACCAGCGTATGATCTTCCTCGCCCGCGGCCTGGCCCAGCGCATAGATCGGAAAGCCCGTCCCCTGCCCTTGTCCGATCGCGACGCGCCCGCGAAGGTCGGGAAGATTGAAAGTGTTGACGCCATCACCGCCGTAGGTGGTGCCGATCACCGTGTAGAGCGCCTGATACGTCGAAATCGACATCGCCTGACCATTGCAGGCGAACCAACCGGTCGGCACCCGCGGAAAACCAAACAACCTGATCTCGCCGATAAACGGATCCGCCATTGCACTTGATCCCCTGCCTGGGCGCCCCCGATCCGGTCGGGCAATGCGCCGATCTTTGAAATCGATATCAACGGCTGCGAAAATGTCGCGGCGCGCCGCCTAGTTTCGCGACGGATAAATTCCCTGCATCGCGATCAGGTAGCTGATGACGAGATAGGGCTGCATGTTGTTGTGAGGCTGCCCCTGGCCTTCGTTCACCAGATTGGTGGCGGTTGCCAAAGGCGTATCGGCGCTCCCGGCCGGGCCGAATATCTTCTTCGGATTATCGGACGGCAGCGTGTTCGTGCCGAAGATGTTGCCCGCAACCGGCGCACCACGCCCGCTTCCCTGCGTCGCGACCGCCTGGATCATGTGATTGTGGCTGGGCAGCTGAGGCACCGTGAGGGTGATCGATATCGATCCGTTGACCATGCCCACGGGATATTGGCCACCGCCGCCGGACGAGCCCATGATGGCACGGCCGCGAAGATCCGGAAGCGCGAACGTCGTCACGCCGTTGCCGCCGTAATAAGTTCCGATCAGCGAGAACAGCGCTTGATTGGTCTGGATCGCCACCAATGCGCCGTTGCAGGGCGCCCAGCCTCTGGGAACGATGGCGCTGGCAAAAGGCATGATCTGGCCGAGAACAGGCTGGTACGGCATGACCCCTCCCCGAAAAAGAACAGGCGCCCCGTCGGCTCATGATGCGACGACGACAGTCTATTAAATTATAAAATGCACGATAAACGATATACCCGCCAAGATTGTTCAACAGACCGTCTCGACAGTCAAGCGCCAGCGCAACCATAAATGCGCTCACCGTCAAATAACTTACTTATGCTTGATCACGCTTTTGTTGCCGCGGCGCAACGGCTCGCTGAAAAGTTGCGCTAGAAGCGCGGTGTTCAGGCTCACACGCTTGCGTTGTGCACCGCATCTCAGCCAAATGCACGCAACGATATCAGTGAAAAATTACACAATCAGGGATTTTAGGGCGGAGCTCCGCGTAAGAGTGCCGCGAAGGGGGGCCGGTGAGTCACGCAATTGCGGTGGCCGTGCCAGGAATAAGCGGGGAATTGGCGATCTCCGTACGCAATAGCGGAGCCGTGTCGCGGCACGCGTTGCGGACCCTCTGGCGTACGATTCAACGCATCTGCATCGCGGTCGTCCTGATGCTCGGCGCGATGGCCGCAGCGAACGCGGCGTGCAATTTCTCGTCCGCGTCGCCCACTGGCGGCACGATCACTTTCACCGGGACCGGTGCCGGCAACGCGGTCGGGCTCTGCGTGAGCAACGATACGGTCAGGTGGGGTCTCTACGGCTCCTCGAACGGCACCAATCCAAACATCGATGCCTTCCAGCACTATCCGATGACCGCCGGGGGAACGACCCTCACGAACCTGAACTACACGACGGCAAATGCCACTTACACCCTGGTGCCCGTCAACAACGGGGTCAACAACCAGCACACAGATGAATACGACATCCAGATCAACACGATTTCCGGAAGCGGCACCGATACGATCACCCTCTGGTACACCAGCAGCTGCTCGCAGAGTGCGCCTTGCAACTCCGGTGTTCATCTCACTGACACTTCGTTCACGATCACGGTCAATCTGCCCAACCCGCCGACCGTGACCTCGATATCGCCGACATCAGGTCCAACAACCGGCGGCACGACCGTGATCATCACGGGCACCAATCTGAGCGGCGCCAGCGCCGTGAAATTCGGCGCCAACAATGCAACCGGCGTCACCGTCAATTCCAGTACGCAGATCACGGCGACCTCCCCGGCAGGCACCGCCGGCATTGTCGATGTCACGGTGACGACGTCGGTCGCAACGTCGGCGACTTCGGCCGCGGACCAGTTCACCTATGTCGCCGCGCCGACTGTCACGTCGATCTCGCCGACCTCGGGGCCGGCGACGGGCGGCACGTCGGTGGTCATCACCGGCACCAACTTCTCGGGCGCGACGGCTGTGACCTTTGGCGGCGTAGCTGCGACGGGCTTCAATGTCGATTCCGGGACCCAGATCACGGCGACCGCACCGGCAGGCTCGGGCACCGTCGACGTCAGGGTGACGACGATCGGAGGCACGTCAGCAGTTTCGGCGGCAGACCAGTTCACCTATATCGCCGCTCCCACCGTCACCTCGATCTCGCCAACCTCGGGGCCCACGGCCGGCGGCACGTCGGTGACGATCACCGGCACCAATTTCACCGGCGCCACGGCCGTCAACTTTGGAGGGACAACGGCAGGTGGCTTCTCGGTCGTCAACGCGACGACGATCACCGTGACCTCTCCCGCGGGCACTGGCACGGTCGACGTCAGGGTCACGACTCCAGGGGGCACGTCGGCGACTTCCGCGGCGGACCAGTTCACCTATTTCGCGGTACCTTCCGTCACGTCGATCTCGCCGACTTCAGGTCCACAAACCGGCGGCACAAGCGTCGTCATCAGCGGCACCAACCTGTCGGGTGCTTCGGCGGTGACTTTCGGCGCCACGGCGGCAACCGGATTCGCCGTCAATACGCCGACCCAGATCACCGCGACCGCGCCGGCCGGCACCGGCGTTGTCGACATCACCGTCACGACACCTGGCGGAACGTCGGCGATCTCGGGCGCCGATCAATTCACCTATGTTGCAGCACCGACGGTCACCTCGATTTCGCCGACCACGGGTCCGGCTACAGGCGGCACCACGGTGACGATCACCGGCACCAATTTCACCGCCGCGACCGCGGTGACATTCGGTGCGATAGCTGCGACGGGCTACAATGTCGATTCCGCTACCCAGATCACGGCGACATCACCGTCCGGCGCCAGCACTGTCGACATCAGGGTGACAACAGCCGGGGGCACCTCGGCACCTTCTGCGGCTGACCAGTTCACCTATGTTGCGACGCCGACGGTGACCTCGATCTCGCCGACGCTCGGCCCGCAGGCCGGTGGCACGTCAGTGGTCATCACCGGCACCAATTTCACCGGAGCAACCGCAGTGGCCTTCGGCGCGGTGCCTGCGACAGGCTTCACCGTCAATTCCGCAACCCAGATCACCGCGACCTCGCCCGCCGGGACCGGCGTCGTCGACGTCAAAGTGACGACCACCGGCGGCACCTCGGCGAGCTCGGCGGCGGATCAGTTCACCTATTTCGGCACACCGACGGTGACGTCGATTTCGCCGACCGGCGGCCCGCTGGCCGGTGGCACATCGGTGACGATCACCGGCACCAATTTCACCGGTGCGACCGCCGTCAAGTTCGGAGCAGTGAATGCCACGGGCTTCGCAGTCAATTCGGCGACCCAGATCACCGCGACCTCCCCTGCTGGCGCGGGCACAGTTGACCTGACGGTCACGACACCAGGCGGAACGTCGGCCACCTCTGCCGCGGATCAGTTCACCTACGCCGCAACGCCGACAGTGACGTCGGTGTCGCCGAATGCAGGCCCGACCACGGGCGGCACGTCGGTCACCATCACCGGCACCGCGTTGTCCGGCGCGACCGCCGTGAAGTTCGGCACCGTCACGGCCACCGGCTTCACCGTCAATTCGGCGACCTCGATCACGGCGACCTCGCCGCCCGGCGCCGGCGCCGGCACCGTCGATGTCACCGTGACGACGCCCGGAGGGACCTCCCCGACGTCAGCATCGGATCAATTCAGCTACTCGCCGGCGCCGTCGGTGACCTCGATCTCGCCGACATCCGGCCCTGCGGTGGGCAACACGTCCGTGGTGATCACCGGGACCGGCTTTACCGGCGCCACCGCCGTGAAGTTCGGCGCCAATACGGCAAGCTTCACAGTGAACTCGGCGACGTCGATCACGGCGACCTCGCCGGCCGGCTCCGGCACGGTCGACGTCACGGTGACCACGGTCGGCGGCACGTCGCCGACCTCGGCCGCTGACCGCTTTACCTATCTGTCCTCGACGACGACGACCGAGGTGACGTCGTCGCAGAATCCGAGCAGCTACGGGCAGTCCGTCACATTCACCGCCAAGGTGAGCAGCTTGGGCGGAACGCCGACCGGAACGGTCACATTCAACGACGGCGGCGCGCCGATTGGAACGTCGGCACTGTCGGCGGGCACTGCGACTTTCGCGACAACCACGCTCGCGGTCGGCAATCACACGATCACCGCGACCTACAACGTCTCGCCGGCGTTCAATGCCTCGACCTCTCCTGCCCTGACCCAGTCGGTGGATATCCCCGCCGACAGCGCCAGGCTGCGCGCGCTTCAGCTCAACGTCACCAAGATCGTCGCACAAAGCTCGGGACAGGCGATCTCCGGCGCCATCGACACCGCCATCTCCGAGGGCTTCAGCAATGGCGGACAATACATCAGCCCGGGCGGCGGCGGGATGCGGGTCAACTTCGCCGCCGCGCCCGATGGCGACGACGAACCACCGGCCGGCCGTTCAAGCGATCAGCGGAGCTCCAATGCCTATGCCGGCGACGGACGCTCCGGCCGGACCGGCCGTGCCGGCGGGTCCTCGCGGATCGACGATGCCTTCGCCGCGATCGACCGCGCGGCGCCGACCAAGGCGCCGCATGCGCGGTTCAAGGAGCAGAAGGACTGGCTGTTCTGGATCGACGTCCGCGGCACCGGCATCGACCGCTGGGGCTCGTCCGGCAACATCGGTCAGGGCGCAACGCAAGCCACGCTCTACGGTCAGCAGGTCAACCTGCTTTCGGGCCTGACCTACCGGGCCGCTCCCAATGTTCTGGTCGGTGTCGTCGGTGGCTACGAGAATTTCAGCTACACCCAGACCGACATCAACGGAAAGCTCAGGGGCGACGGCTGGACCGTCGGTGCCTATGTCGGCTGGAAGATCATCCCGACGCTGCGCTACGACGCGGCGGTGACCTATTCTGGCATCGGCTACGACGGCACCGCCGGCACGGCGCAGGGTAATTTCAACGGCAATCGCTGGATGTTCGCGACCGGCTTCACCGGCAGCTACAGCTGGGCCAATTTCAATATCGAGCCATCGGCCAAGGTCTACGCGCTATGGGAGCGTGAGAACGCCTATGTCGATTCGCTCGGCACCCAGCAGGCCGCCCGCACCTTCTCCAGCGGCCGCGCCTCGGCCGGCAACAGGGTCTCCTACCCCGTGCCCTGGCTCGATAGCGTGCTGCTGCTGCCCTATGCCGGCGTCTACGCCGATTACTACTTCACCCAGGACGACGCGGCCGCGATCGTTGCTGCGGGTGGCATCCCGCTCGCTTCGACGCCGCTGCTCCAGGGCTGGTCGGCGCGCGTCACCGGCGGCATCGGTGCAAGGCTGGCGGGCGGGGCCACCGTCGGCTTCGGCGCCGAGCTCGGCGGAATTGGCGGCAACACGCAGATCTGGACCTTCAGCGGACGCGCGCGCATCCCGTTCTGATCACCGGATCTCAGCGACGGGCTTCGTCGCTGATTGACTTGCGAGGCTTAGTAGAGGCCGCGGCCGCTCAGGATGCTGCGGGCCTCGGCGGCGCCGTCCGAAGTGTAGGCGGCCGACGGCGCGCTCTCGGTCGCATAGCGCCCCTCGTCGTCATAGGACACCTGCCGGGCGTTCTGGAGCGCCCGGCCCCGGCTGCGGCTCGAGGCCGACATCTCCGAGGTCGCATTGAGCGAGGCCATGTCGGCGGACGTATTGCCGAGATTGTAGGGCCGCCCTTCCGGCATCGGAACCTCGCCGCGGATGGCGCCACGGTTCGATGACGGCAGCTCCGGCACGAAGGGCCTGGCCGAGGCGACCCGGACCATCGAGGGCGACGGCGCCGGGATCCCGGTGCGCAAGGTGGCCATCAGCTGGCGGTCGTCGGAGCCTTCGAGGGGCGCCCGGCCGACATATTCGACCCGGACCTTGGCGACGCCATTGCCTTTGAATTCAAGGAGTTCGGCGGCCTTGTTCGAGACGTCGATGAGCCGGTTGCCATGATAGGGCCCGCGGTCGTTGACGCGAACGATCAGCGACTTGCCGTTCGAGACGTTGGTGACCCGCGCATAGGACGGCATCGGCAGGGTCGGATGCGCCGCGGTCAGCGAGCCCATGTCGAACACTTCACCATTGGCGGTCAGGCGGCCGTGGAAATCGTCGCCGTACCAGGAGGCCATGCCCTCGGCGCGGTAGTTGACGTCCTCTTCGGGCACGTAGGTCTTGCCCGCCACCACATAGGGTTTGCCGACGCGGTAGGTGCCGCCGCCCTTCGGGACCGGCTCGCCAAAGGCGACAACCCGGGGGCTCGACGACACGCCGTATTTCGGATCGACCCGGCTGGCGAATTTGTTCGAGGAGGCGCAATTGGCGAGCGCGAGGCAGCTTGCGACCACCGCGACACCGCGCGCGGCCCGCAAAACCGAATCTGACCGTCGGATCCCCATGTGCCCCAAATACCACTTCGCCGGAGGCGTACCTAACCCGCTTTAGCTACGGGGAGCGCCGTCCGGTCATCCAATCCGAGGCGGCCCACCACCGCGTCAGATGCAGTAAGGATAACGCAACCCGAACACGGCGGAAATGGGGAGCCCACAGCCATCGCGCCGGGATGGTAAACGCCGCGTTCGTTTCTCCCCGTCGATCTACGGAGTGAAGGCGCCTGCTTTGTGCCACTCCTGGACATTCTGTTGCGCTAAATCCTCACTCCACCCCCATTGTCGCGCCTCTCACTGGAATTCTTTTGACTGTGCAAGGCCGCCCGCGTTCTCTCGGATGCAAGGGCGGGATTTGGAATTTAACGATGATCGAGACGGTTTCGGCACTGATGGGTCTGGTAAGCGCGGGGATCTTCCTGGCCCATGCGTTTGAAGGTTACCGTACGAGGGCCTGAGGGTACTCGCGCGGGCGGCAAGCATCACCTCTTTCAAGACGGCACGTTCGGACAGTTTTAATCAATCCGACCGAGCATCGAAGACGAGAGCGGCAGGTGTCCCAATAGGTGTCCCATGCGCAGCAACCATGACCTCGTATCCGATGGCTTCCTGGCATTGACCGCAGGCGGTCTGGTGCTGTTGTGCTCGAGCCTCATGGCATTGGCCTTCGCCTGAGCACGACCACGAGTTTCCTCATTTCTAACGACAACTACACCGCGATGCAGCATGCCATCCGTTTTGGATTGCCCTGCTCTCCTTTAGTTGATTGAATTTCTGCATTCGACGCCTCGACTCATTTCAAGAGGCCCTCACCAACGAAGGTGACGCAAATGCTTGCCGAGAAATTTTTTCTGGTTCTGGAATCCCTGATCCGTGGCGACCGCACCTATCCCGACGGAAGCCCCCGCATCATCAGCACCTCCCCGCACGTGCCGGTGAAGCTGCCGGGCCAGAAATAACCGGTGTCCCGGAGCGCCGGTCACGCACTCAGCGCAGTCCGAGCAGCGACCGGCGATAGAAGCTCTCACGGGCTTCGCTGCGGCAGACGAAGCTGCCGTCGAAGCCCTGGCCATAACGCTTCTGGCCTTTCGCGTAGTAGATGCCCTTCCTGAAATCCAGCCAGACCACCTGGTCATGCGGACAATGCCGCTGCGCCTGCGCTTCGTAGCGAAACGGCGTCAGCGGCGTAGCCAATGCCTCGCCGATGCCGGCACCAAGCATCACCACCGCAACCAGCGCCAAACCGCCGGGCCTTTTGCCGAAGCAACTCTGCAACCTCTCGTCTCCCATCCGGGCCGTCACGCGACGGCCGCATCCCAGGCTAGCACGAAACTGCACGATCCCCGGACAACAGCCAAGAGAGGCGGCCATCCGAACCAGCCAGGCATGCCTCGCGTCTTCCACCGGCCATCTTGCCGGGGTACATGAGAGCGAGATCGTCTCCGCTCGCAAGGATGCTGCCTGAATGTCGGTTGAGCCTGAGCCAAGGACCGGATCCCGTTCGCCCTCGCCGCGCCTCGGCGTGCTGCCGATGATCATCTTCGGCTCGCGATGGCTGCAACTGCCGCTCTATCTCGGACTGATCGTGGCGCAATGCGTCTACATCGTGCTGTTTCTCAAGGAGCTCTGGCACCTCTCCTGGCACGCGATCGATCTCACCGAGCAGCAGATCATGATGAGCGTGCTGGCGCTGATCGACGTCGTGATGATCTCGAACCTGCTCGTGATGGTCATCGTCGGCGGCTACGAGACCTTCGTCTCGCGGCTCGACCTCCAGGGCCATCCGGACGAGCCGGAATGGCTCGGCCACGTCAATGCGAGCGTCCTGAAGATCAAGCTCGCCATGGCCATCATCGGCATCTCCTCGATCGCGCTGCTGCGCACCTTCATCGAGGCCGGCAATCTCGGCTCGAACCGCGCCGGCTTCACCGAGACCGGCGTGATGTGGCAGGTGCTGATCCACATCACTTTCATCGTCTCCGCGCTCGGCATCGCCTTCGTCGACAAGCTCAGCGAGTCCGGAATGCGCAGGCATGCCGAATGAGATGCGGGATTTGAGCGCCTACTTGCTCGACTCGAGCTGCTGCAGGGCCGCGTGCAGACATTCCTGGAGCTTGGCTGCGACCTGCTCGCGGGCGATGCCCTTGCCGGCGAGATCACCAGACACCTTGTCCAGGACTTCATCCATCGTCTGATTCGCGACATTGTCGGTCACCAGCGTCGTCGCGTAGTTGGCCGCTTCATCCCCGGTGAGGCCCAGCTGGCCGGCCGCCCAGAGCCCGAGCAGCTTGTTGGACCGGGCCGCGGCCTTGAACATGAGCTCCTCGTCGTGGGCGAATTTGGCCTCGAAGCCCTGCTCGCGCTTGTCGAACGTGGTCATGGACAGCTCCATTGCGTTTCGCGGATGGGATGGACTGGCTGGGAGCGAACGTCTCCGTATTTCGTGTCAGTTGAGGATCATTTGAAGCTTCGTCCCGGAAGGCAAAGTCCGTCAAGCCTGCATCTGGCCGACCGCGGCAGCACCAGCCCCGCGCCAGCCAGACCGGCCAACATCTCGATGTTTACTGCTTGTTAAGCAGACTCAGCGCCGCATGGCCCCGGGGGACACATCAAGAGCTGACACATGAACAGAGAGCTGCGCGAGTTTCGACGACTTGAACGCCTCTGCCTGGAGCAGGCTGCCCTCTCCAACATGGACCTGACACGATCCGGGCTGCTCAAGGTCGCCGACGATTGCCGCATCGCGGCCGAAGCGATCGAGGCGCAAACGCCCCGCGGCGGCTTCGCGAGCGCGGTGCAGGCCCTCAAGCTGGCCTTGATTCCAACACGCATTCCCGGCCGACACCGGCACTAGACGCGGCATCGACCGGCAAGGTTGATCTCGGATTGGTCTCGGGAGTGTACGAACGGCTCGGTCAGCCCTTGGCTGCCGCGGCTTCGCGCGCGAGGCGCTCGGCCTTCAGCCGTTCCTTGTTGGCGTAAAACGCCTTCTGCGCCTCTTCATGATCGCGCATGGCCTTTTCGGCCTCGACGCGGCGTGCCGCATCGCGCGCCTGGCGCTGTTCGGGGGTCAAGGGTTTGCGTCGAAAAGAAAGGTCTTCAGTCATGCCGAGACAACGCGGATGACCTAAAAGGGTTCCATCGATCGACGCGAAACCGCGGCAAAAGCCGGCTAAAACCACACAATATCAGTTAATTAGCGCCATGCGCGAGGACCTGGTCAGGCATATTGATGTCGGCGTGCCGACGCCGATCCGGCATTTGTTCTCGAAGGCGATCGTAGCGCGGAAGGTGCGCCGCACGCCGCAATGCTGGCTCGCCGGTTAGTTCGCGTTGCCTTGGGCGGTCGGCTGGGCTAAGCGACAGCCTCTCCGTCAGGAAGGGTGGCCGAGTGGTTTAAGGCACCGGTCTTGAAAACCGGCGTGCCTGCAAGGGCACCGTGGGTTCGAATCCCACCCCTTCCGCCAAAACATCAAGAAAATCAGTTATTTATCCCGATTGAGGCGCTCCAGCGTACAATTGAACGTACAATGACCGGAGGCAGGCGATGACCTGTCTCTGGATCATCGGCGGGCTTATCCTGCTTCTGGCCTTGGCCGTCGCCGGCCTGCTGGCGATCGTCATGAAGGCTCAGCAGCATGATCCAGGAATCGAGTAGCAGCCTGAGAGCTTCTAGGCTCTCACGCTTCGTTGGCTGGTGAGGGCATTCTTGTAGGCACGATAGCCAGTAGCTCGAGAAGCGCTAACTCAGCCTGACTTAGAGGGACGGCAAAACGCCGGCGTCCAATAAGTTAAAAACCACAACGACTGCTAGGCAAAAGTAGACCGAGACAGTGGTGAGCAGGTTCATAGCGAGCCTCCAATGCTGCAGGTCCAGCATTGGATTTTTATGGTTAATATCCGACTAACGAAGGGCGGGTCTGCTAGCGTGAACCGGCGGCATTCACCGAGCATTCAGCGCGCCTGCGCCAACTTGCTCGAAAAGGAAATCCGATCATGATCATGAGCATTGCTGCGGCCGCCCTTGCGCTCCACGTTGGCTCCTCAGCGCCACTTGCCAGTCCACCCGACATTCAGGCCATCCAATACGGCGTGCCTGTTAAGCGTCCCCCCTGCGGCCACGGGTGGGACATCAGCGCCCGCGACGGCATGTGTTATCCAAACGGATACCTGCCGCCGCAAGAACAGGCTGCGCGACGTTATTACCGCGGCGGTGGATACGGCCATTACCCAGTTCCTTGTGGCCATGGTGCGGACATCGATACTCGTGACGGACAATGCTACCCGACTGGCACCGTGCCGCCGCAGTTTCAGCAGGGCCGACAAGGCTATTACGGCGATTACTACGAACCTCGTCCGAGGCGCCGCTACTACTGAAAGGCCCGCCAGCGTGAACTGGCGGGCCCCTCTCGTCAGTAATGATAGGCGGGGAATGCTGGCTTCGCGGCATCAAGCCCGCTGATGATTGCGCCCGCCATTGCGAGGGACAAGCTCAGCTTGAAGCAGAGCCGACCGAGCAGAAGCCGGATCAGGCGCACGGGCACATTTCCGGCGCTTGCTGCTTCCCCTCGTCCGGGTCGCCATCCTCGCGGTCGCAGTCGTCCAGCTCCAGGTCAGCGAAATAGCCGTCACCGCGCCAAGCGCGCTCCTGGTTGATCACCCGATCTAGGCTGCCAAGGGACGGCTCGGTCTCCTCCGGCTCGCATTCGTCGTTGCAGGAGTCGCCGGCCGTGGGCTCGAGGTCGGGGTCAGCCTCCAGACCGTCGAGCAGCACCAGCAGGTCATCGACCATCTGGCGCATCTTCTGCTGGAAGGTCATCGGGGATTCACAAAGCCCCATCTCGTCCATCCGCCTTTCCACCCGCTCAGTCGCTTTAGCGAGTCGTAGGATGGCCTGATGCCAATTGGGCGGTAGAGCTACCGCGAGCGCGGCGAACGATTCCTGAGGCTCCCTAAGGGCCTTCTGGGCACTGTTTTTCATGGTTCGGTTCTCTGGATTACCGGCTTCTCACGGCCGGGTGCCAGTGGGCAGCACTGGCGCCGGGAGGGTGAGAACATCGCCAGAGACGATGCGCGACGGCCTTTCCCTTTCGGGTCTTGTATAGCCGCCGCTCTCCCGGCATAGTGGTGCCGTTCACGCTGGCGGCTAACCAGCGCGTCCTAATCGACGGCGACGGATGATCCGGCAAGGATCGCCCTGCCATCGCCCTGGTGCCAAACGCAGCCCGGCAAGGCTGTTTGGCGGGAGTTCTCACGCTCCGCCCTCAGTGCACCACTGATTTGGTAAAAAATCCATCCCCTACAGGGGCACTTCGTCCCAAATGCTGCGGGTTGCCCGGTCAGCAAGGGTTGTCGCCCCGTCGTCGTAAAGCGGCGCGTCGAGAGACCATGGCGTCTTGATGTCCCCGTAGGCCTTCGTTGGGTTATCTCGCCAATAGTCGGCGATAAATTCCTTAATGCGCGACTTGGTCTTGGTGATCCCGAACGGCTTGCCCCTGTAACGGCGCACGCGGTGAGCCTCGATCACCGCTCCGACGATCTGTAGCTTCGCGCTTTGCGAAAGGTGTGCCGGCAACAAATCCATCACGAGCGCTACGCGCTTCTTGTCGCCGGTCCGGATGTTCGCCCGTGCCTTGCGCTCGGCAGTGCCCTTTTTCCATTCTTCGTGCAGTGCCCGAAGCTCTGGCACCTGCCGCACCGCGCGGTAGAAGGCGCAGCAATCGTTCCGAACATGACGCAGGATGGAATTGAAGGTGAGCTTCCTTCGGAGAGCCTCGGCAAGTTTCGCTAGGACCTCGGGCTTCGGAAGCGGTCCGCGGTCGGCCTGTCTGTCCCGTTCGCATTGGCGGCACTCCCGTTGAACGCCTCCGCAGCGCGTTCTGAGGCGGGTGTTTTCGGGCGTGAACCTGTGCCCTCTCGAGCAATGCGTTTTTGCTCGCTTTGCAAGAACCCCCATCTGTTCCAGCTTGCGCAGCTTTCCAGGTTGGGCATTGCGCTCGACAAGCGCTTGAGCCCGCCGAGCCCAAGCTGGATGCAGTTTGCAATGAGAGTAGTATCCATCATAGCTGCGGTTCACCGCATCCTTGAGCGGCAACCCGCTCTCGAGACGTGCCATAACAAGATCGGGATTTGCGAGCCCGCGTAGGTCTGTTGGTTTACGGCCTTTCCTAGAGAGACCCATTGCATCCTCCGCTAAGCGCAGAATTGCGCTGCGGAAGGGCGCGCCTGAGTCGCGGCGGCGGTATGACCCTATCCCCCTCGTGCTAGACCGCAGGTTGCATTTGTTTCAAGATTGGGGTTGAATTCACGAATTCAAACTCGCATTTCAAAAAGTCATTGTTTTCATGGCGACTGAACCTAAGACGATCCGCGAAACCAGCATAGTTATTCAAGGCGTTGTCGATCGTCTTGATCTCGTTCAGAAGATGACGTGGGGGGTCATTGGACTACTCGGCACGCTGATCGCCGGTGCGGTTGCACTCTATTTTCAGATCGGGGATCTCAAGGTTGACGTCGCAGTAGTCAAGGCGAACTTCGGGTTTTTGAAAGAACAGCAAACGGCCATTCAGGAGGCCTTGCGGTCAATCGATATCAAAACTCAAGCGTCGCTTTCCCGCATCGAAGGCAAGGTAGGCTCTGCGATGCCACCGAGCGCGGTCGATCTGCCGTTGCAGTTGGCTGCAGATGAGATCGCCTTTCTGCGCACTGCGCTAAAGCCCGTTAAGACCGATACGCCGCTCTCGACGAGGGTTGGAGATGAAATAACTTCGCGGCTCGAAGTATTGCCGCGCGTCGTGGTTGACAAAATTCCACAACTAGCAAGCTTTAGCTTTACATATGACAGAAGCGGCGCCGTTCTCTTGGTCTCGAACCGAACCAGACGGGTTGTTCAGATTATTGAGGTTGCCTAACCTTTGCTAAGTCTGCGCAGTTCGACAAAAAAATAGCCAACCATCGCGACGAATGCGATCGTCGCGCCAGATAACGTGACTGGCGCCACCTTCCAGCTAGACAAAAAACCCAGCATGCCAATTGCTGCCGCACCGTACGCAATCACGAAGCCAAAAAATAGCAACGAAGCAAACGCAACTGACGTTGCAGACTGAACATAGCCACGAAGCTTCATTTCAGCCCTCCAAGCAGGGTTGGCCGGCAGGGGAAGTGTACAACGAGTCTCTTGACGAGTGGTTCCCGTTGTTGCGCAATTTTGTTTCACGAATTGCCAACCTGCTAGGCATTCTTTGGTTTAGGCGGCTGGCCATTTTGGATACACCAGCCCATCGATTGAACCCGCCCAGGGGCGTCGCCGCTCAGTGCCGCGACGCCCCCGCCGGCACCGGCTCCGCAGCCAGGGTCACCTGGTCAAAGGCCATCCCGATCAACCGCTGAGCCATGTCGTGCAGGATCTCGGCGTCATCGTCGCCCCGAGCGAAGCAGACCGCCGCGGCGGCATGCAGGGCCCGGCCACAGGCGATCAGGCCAGCCAGGGTCAGCTTCGAGGCATCCGCCACCAACTGAGCGACCTCGGCGCTGGTCTCGCTGTCCATGCCGGCAGAGGCCACCTCGACCAGACGGCGCTCGAGCATCAACGCAATCACGCCTTCGTCATGGATGGTAGCAGACATTGCTCTTGCTCCTCTGTCATCAGTTGCCGGTGAATGCGCCGCAGCTCTTCGGCGCCGTCTTCCCAAGGTTTGCCGACAAACCGCGCCCATCGCCTGATCGTCGCGACCTCGTCAGCCGTTAGTCCCGGAGTGTCGATGCGAACCGCGCACTCCGTAACCATGTCCTTGTGCTCAATCATGGCCGCACACCACTCAGGCGAGCCCGGCGGTGGAGGCGCCGCCTCTGTCCGCTCCAGCGCCGCTTGTGCCGCCGCCCGCTCGCCCTCAAAGGGGCTATCAAGCAGCTTCGCGATCTTTTGCCGTTGTGTGAGCATCGGTCGCCCTCGCCACCAGTTCCTGAATGCGATGATCTCGCAGAAGCACGGGCGCGGTGCCCGCCATTGCGGCCTGGATCTCTCGATCGCTGAAGCCGACGCTTGCGAGCCCTTCTGTCACAGCCCCCTGCCCCTGAATGCCGGTAGCTAGTTGTGCAATCCGCAGACAGATCGGGCTTGCCAAATTGAGTGGCGTCGGTGTCGTCCATAACTGCAGGAGCTCGGTACGATCACCGCCCAGGCTCTCCACCATGGAGGCAACCCGCTCTGAATCTTCAGCCGACCATTCCGGCCGCAGCGCCTCGAAGGCCTCGACTTCAGCCGCGCATTCCGCCTTCCAGGCGTCGTCCTCTTCCTTGCAAGCTTGTTCGTAAGGCTGCCGTAGGCCCAGAGCATAGCCATAGGCCGCCTGAAAATCGGGATTGCTCAGGATGGATATGTCGTCCATGCCGTTGAACAGCGGCAAGGCGCGATCAATGAAGTCCGTAAGGGTAGCGTGATGCTCTAATTGCTTGCGGGTGGCCGCAGATCGAGCCCGTCTCAACTCGGAAAGATCCGCGAAGGGCGTATCGATCTGCCGAGCAGCCTGTCTGATCGTTACGTCCGACTTCTTTGTCTTCCGCTCTGTCGGCGCCTTCCCGGTTACACGCTCCGACAGAACAGAAGCAGCGTCGTCAAGTGACAACCATTTGCCCTTGGGGCTGGAGACCAAGGCGGTAGACGTGCCGGTCTCTTCGGCAAAGACAGGAGCAAGCCGCTCTGCCGCCTCGGTCAGGGTTAGAGCATTCGTCATCAGATATTTCCTCTGAAGGTACGGAAAGCGGCATGGCTCGAGTCATTCAGAAAGCGCTTGATGTACTTCCGATCGCGCTGCCTCATCGGCTCGGCCAGTTTGTCGAAAAATAGATTGAGAGGCAGACGCGCAACGACCTTGCCATCACCGAACCGCTGCCCAAGGGAGTTATTGAACTCCTCGCTGTTTGCCGCGAGCAGATCATCAACCGGCGTCTCAGTCTTGACCACCCAAGCGTTGCCGATGTCCATGAAATAGGTCACGGTACCGTCTTCGTCACGAGAGAGAACCTTCCAGTCTTCCATTCAAGCGGGCTCCGGTAGGAGGAGCGGCCCCGAAGGGCCGCCCCAGGTCGCGTTACGGCAGGTCTGCGATCGTGGGGATCGTCGTGCTGACGACGTGGCCCACGAGATTCCAGCGCGTGCCGTCAGCGCACTCAATGCGAATGCGCGTTCCGACGTCGGGTGTCACAACGGTCAGCTTGGCATTGGAGCTGCCATTGCTGCGAACAGGCACGAGTTCGTCAGTGCCAGCGCCAGCGTCGGAGTCCATGTGGATGACGCCACCCTTGTAGTAGTTGGTGTTCGAGCCGGTGCTGATGATCCAGTTCTGGGCATCGGCAGCCGCGCCAATGTAGGCGAATTCGAACCAAAGCCCAGTCTGGGGCGTCGGGAGCGTGATCGTACAGGTCGCCGTCAGGTCCGGCATGTAGTGAACTAGGCCGGCATTGTCCGGGTCCACCGTGTAGGTGGCCGCATCAGGCACCGAGATCGGAAAATGAGTAACAGGCATCTTCGTTTGTCCCTCTTAGGTGCTGGCGCTCAGGCCGAAGGTGTCGGCAATGACGGTGGAGGCCTGCTCATTCTTCATGACCAGCGTGAACTCGGTCACGACGGCGCGCTTCTCGGCGTCGCCGGTCTTGGCAAGCTTTTCAGTCCCCATCGCACGGAAGACGCCACGAGCAACGAAATCCGGGTCAATGACAAGGACGTTGCGCGAGGCTGAGGCGTTGAGCATCACGCGATTGGGCACCACGGCCAGTTCGCCGAAGTCCGACAGGTACATATCCGCGGCGGCGACGATCGTGGTCTGCTTCCGCTTCGGCGTCTCGTAACGCTGGTTCGCGACGTTCGTGTCCGACATGAAGGTCGAGAACACCCGCTTGTTGTACGGGGAGACCATCACCGTGGTCGGATTGCCGCCAGCGTTGTAGCAAGTCGAGATCGCGGTATCGAGCAGCGTCTTCGTGAACGCACGTTGCGTGCCGTTGCCGGCTGCCGCAACAAGGCCGGTGCCGGAGTTGAAGCCGCCAGAGGTACCCGCCGCGCCACGCAGTCCGTTGGTTGAGGTTGCGGAGCTGATCCATGCGGGGAAGCCCGCCGAGACGCGGCCCGTGGTCGAGCTGCCGGCCGACGAAGCGACGTTGGAGACGAGCGAAAGCTCGACGTCCTTCTTGATCTCAGCGCCCATCTTGGCGAGCTGGTAGCCCAATTCCGACTTGCGGCCGGCCTTGTCTGCCTTCTCCTGGGATTGGGAGACGATCAGCGTATCGCTCGCAATCTGGGTGAAGTTCTGCACGCGAACGGTCGGGGTCTTGGTCTGGAAGGCGAAGTCGTCGCCCTCGACCTGAGCATTGGTGGCCGGCGCGCGGAGCGTGTCCGTCTGCCAGTCATGACGAGTTGCGGAGACCGGGACAGAGCCGATAAGAGACACAAACGGGGTGTCTTTCGGCGAGATGTTGTAAACAACATCCTCCAGGTCTTCGCGGTTGCCTACACGATCGTAGGTCTGCAACGTTCCGGAAACGACAGTCATTGTCAGTCTTTCATGCGTTGGGCGAGGATCGCTGCTGCGTCATCCAATCGCCCGGTGTTCTGGAAATGCTCGAATTTCGATCGTGCAGCGCGGTCGGATCTCGCGACCCTGTTCATGCGCCGGTTGCTCGACAGCATTGGCGCGCCTGCAACCTTGTCCTTGACCTGCGAGACCGCTTTAACGGCCCTCAGGTACTTGGTCAGGTCGCGGACGATCCGGAAATTCCGCCAATCGTTCAGCATGGCGTTCAGCTCCCCAATCGAGCAGCCGTATTCCGCCATGGTGTCGATCGCGTCTTCCTGAAATCGCCGGGCTTCCTTCGGGTTCGCCAGTTCCGGCATGACCTCGAGCAGCTTCTCTTTCTGCTGGTGCATTGCCATCAACTGCCGATGCACGAAATCGCGCCCTTCGGCCTCGCGTGCTGCCTGTGCAGCCTCGACTTCATTCCGAGCGGTTTGTTGGGCGTGCGCTACGACGCCCATCTTGAACTCGTATTCCGCCTGTTGGTCCTTCCAGAGCTGAGGGTCAGCATCGATCAAGCTGGGATCGGGTTGCTGAGGCAGCAGGACAGCGGCGACCACGTCCAGCGTTTGGCGCAATTCTGCAACCAGGCCTGCGTGGCGCTGGACTTGAGCGCGATGTTCCTCAAAGCGAGCTCGCTCCTCAGCGAGGGCTTGAGTTTTCGCGGTAAACGTTTTGCGGCTGATGTAGCCGCGCTTCAATTCTCGCAATGAAAGCTCTGCGCCGTCCTTCAGCGTGACCTTTCTGTCATCGCTCAGTGCCGGCGGCTCGGCTTTGTTTTCCTCAACGGCTGGCGTGCGGCGTTGGGCCGGGACAGCATCGTCATGGAAATCAGACGACAAGACTTCCGCCGCGGTTGCGACGGTCAACTCGGTAGATTGAGCATTGACGGGCGCGTCTGCGCGGGCGTCGGCTTCCATTTACCTATCCTCTATCGGCCCAAAAGAGCGACAAGGGGGGTCTTCCCCTTGTCGCCAGTCTTGGACCTCGACCTGGGACGGAGATCCCACGCCAAGCTCTGAAAACTCAAACGACCCATGCCGCATCAGGAGCGGCGTAATCGCTGCGCTCCCTCCCTGCTAACGCAAGGCGCGTTGCCATCCGCAGCGCAGTCTCACCAGGCTGCAACACATAGGAATTCATCTTGCCTTCGAGCGCGATGCCCTTGGGGTCCGTCAGCGTCACCGTGCTGCCGTCGAATGTGTAGTGCACGGCCATCACAGCGCCAGGATCTCCGGTCTCTTCGTTGGGAGCTCGCGTCTGTGCCATCGTTGAATAGCGGGCAGCCCGCGGCTTGCGAGGCTTCGGTTGCTTGCTAGCGCTGTGCGCCTTGATCTTGGCGGTCCAACTCATCGGATCAGATGATCCTCAGAAGGTAATTCAGGATGATTGTCGGCTGAACGGTCCTATGAGCGTTGCCGCTCGTGTTGTTCGATGTGACGACGGCGTTTCCTGTCGTAATAGAACCCGTGGATGTAATGCGATCGACCACTGCACCGAGAGAACCAAGCTGACCGACGACAGTACCGCCACCGACCGATGAGCTGGTTGTATTCGACGGAGACCTGACGGAAAAATCTGCCGAAATCACGGAAAGCCCGATATTGCCGGTGTTTGCCGACGTGATCCCGGTGGGGAGCTGCGCGAGTGTGAGTGTCGTGCTCTCGCTGCTGGAGCCGACGCCGCCTAACGTGGTTGCGCCCGTTCCGAAATAGGATGAAGTCAAACGGCTCGCGGCGCTTCCGCCCATGTCGTCCTTACCGGCAATGACACGGCCACGGAGATCGGGCACGTTGAACGTGGTCGATCCGTCGCCCGTGCCATAGGTCGTGCCGAGCAGCGAGAACAGCGAGCTATAGGTCGTCCGGCTGATCGCTTGCCCATACGCCAGAACGAACGAGCTGTTCGGTGCGGTAGCCCCTGCAAACGGCAGCACGCCGCCAATCGGCAGCATGTAGGGGTTGCCAAAGAAGCCATGCAGGTAGAACACGGCATCGCTGTTGTTGTAGACCGCAACGTAGGGTGTGCCCTGAATAAGGTGGCCGGCAACAATCTCAGTGCTCGGAGCCGAGCGCAGCGGCTTCGCTCCCAAGCCATCGACGTTTAGCGTCGTCGTGCCGTTGTTGGTCGCGTGCGGCGTGAACGCAATCATTTGGCCATTCAGCCGGGTAAGGCTGTCAAAGCTCTGATAGCTCGTCACCGTGTAGGCGGTCGAAGTGCCCCCGGTCGTGATCGCGCCCGCAATGTCATCGCGCCACTTTGCAGTCGAAGCCATCATAGCTCGAGCCGAGTCATTAACGGAGGACGGGCTTTGGCCCTCCTGCCAATTCACGGTCGAATCCTGCGTGGCATTGCTGCTCGCCGTCTGCGACCACCAGGCAAGTCCAACCATCAGGCGTGCTCCATCGACTTGGGCACCACCGGGTAAACCCGGACCACCCTGTCGCCGTCGAGACGGAGCGGGAGCGGCTTCAGGCGCCAGTGCAGCGCCGGGTCAAAGGGCTGGTTGTCCTCGTTCTCGATCGGCAGCCATTCGCCGCCGTCCGGATCTTTGGCCGGCTTGAAGCTAGTCGAGATCAGCTCGCCGGCCCGCACCAAGCAATACTGCTGCTCGCCCACGGGAAAGCCCTCAGCGGCCAACGCAGCGTCCGCAATAGACCGAAGGTAGGCAGAGACAGTCAGCCCCTTGCGCTCGGCAGCGGCCTTTAGAAGCTCTTCACGGGCGTACCGAAACTCAGGCATTGGAATTTCCCTGGAATGGCCCAGCCACGGCAGCGCCTAAGCGCGCGAGGAAACCCGGCTGACGGGTCTGATACACATCAGCGCCGCCGATCCGCGGCATCTCGTAGCCGCCGAGAACGATGCTCGGCGCGTCTTGAGCTGGCTGCACACCGCCAGCGAGCCGCGAGAGGAAGCCGCCACGCGCGGGGGCTACTGCGTCCATCGGCTGCGGCTGCTGAGCGGTGAAGTTCTGAGGTTGGGCTGCGAAGCCCGAGAGAAACGAGCCGCCGTCGCCCATGCTCTGAAAGCCGGCTCCAAGACGGCTGACAAATCCAGCCGGTCGTGGCGACGCGGGATTGCGAGACATATAGTCGAGAAGTCCAGCCATATGCGTCACCTCAAGCCGCGAGTAGCGAGAAACAGGGGAACGCCGGGGATCTTCTCCCCGATCTTGTAGGCAACGTCGCCTGCATCCGTTTGGGGCTGATGGGGCTGGCCCAGGACCGCTTGCGCTTGCAGCGCGAGTTGGTCGGAGCTCGGCAGCACCGACGAATGTCCAGCGTAGATCTGGCGCATCACCTCGGGTGACGGGCCTTCGTAACCAAGGCGGCGTTCGATCGGCCGGACATAGGTGTCATGGCCCGCGGCAATCAACTGCCGCACATCGCCAGGCAACCCAGCCAACATGCCGGCGCCGCTCACCAGGCCGCTACCGAACGAGCGAGCAACGTCCGAGAAGTCCCAGCCCGATCGATCGGGGATCGAGGGCGGCACCTGGGGTGCGTCCGTGCCAGCGAGATTGTCGAGAAGTCCGGCCATCAAGGGCCACGCTCCGTTCAAATCAGTTGCTGAGAATGTAGGGCAGTCGCCCGACACTCGCCACGCGTTTTGTACGTAGGATTGTACGCTGATAGACGTTGCTGGAATTTATCTTTGCTTTTCTGCATCGATCCGCGCCATCAGGCAGAAGACGTTTCCGCCTGATGCGTCGCAACTTGCGACGCAAGGTCTGCGTTGCGGCGTTGCGCCTGCGTTGCGGTAACGTTGCGCGCAACATCAGGGCCTAGCGTTGCGGCGTTGCGTTACGGTCCACCACCCTATAGGGGTGGACGTAACCGCAACGCGTAACGCCCTCACGCGCGCGTAGTTGTTTCGTTTGTTCGGTTGATTGGACGGTTGATTGGAGGAGTTCGTGACTGACCAGGCAAAGGCCGGCGCTATCATCGCCGAGGCGATCTTTGACGCTTTCCCCAACTACCGACCGCCCACTACTGATGAAGGCCTCTCTTGGGACCCGGTGTATACCTCGCGCGAAATGTGCGGGCACCTGACGCAAGCGATCTTGACCCGCCTCGATCAGGCTGGTCTGAAGGTCGTGCCCAAGTAGTGGCTCCTCAGCGCTGCCTCGATGATCCCGAAGACAGCTTCCGGCATCTCATCTGACGGCGCGATCTGCTCGATCAGGTCAGAGACCCTGCTGATGCGCGTCCATGCCTCTGGCGTGAGATCTGCCGGCGGTTGGGCGGGCTGATAGGTGAGCTGGGGCGGTTCCGTTGGTTGGGTCTTGTCTGCCGGCCTCGGTGTGTCGCCCCTCCAAGCAAAGTCCACAGTTCTCGTTCTGCCGTCCACCTCGCGCATAAGGTCGGCCACTGAGGCGTCCGCGCCCTCCCTGACGTCGTAGCCCAGCGTAACGCTCTTGGCGCCTTTGGCTCGAGCCTCCTGGGCGGCCTTCTCCACCGCGGCGTCATGCTCTGGCGTTCCCTGCGGTATCAGGGAGCCATCTTCGCGCAACATGGGGTGGACGATCACTCGGATTGAGTCTTTCCAGCGGAAGGTGCCGCCGGCCTGCACGCCAACGAGTTCGATCTTGTTGATCGCCTCGCCCTCCTGGACGTTCTGGCCCAGTAGCTCCATCTTGTCGCCATAGCGCTTGGGGAAGAGCCGGCTGGCGGTCCATTTCAGGCTGTCCACCTTGAGCCGGTCGCGCTGCACCTTGGCGTGGTTGGCAACGGCCGAGGTCTTGCCGTCCTTGCCCTGGTCCAGGATCACGTCCCCGGACTCGTCAAAGGCAATGGAGAGTATCTGCTCGGCGTAGAAGTCCATCAGGGCTTCGCGAGCCTCTGCAAAGCGCTTCCTGAATTCAGGGTTCGACGCCAGCCAACGATAGACCGTGACGCGGCCTGGCATGCCTTCGTCGGCGCAAATCTTTAAGAGCCCCTGCCCGTTCACCATGCGGTCGCAGATCGCGTCAACGACCTCCGGGCTATATTCTGACGGTCTAGCCATTGTTCACCTTCCAGATGCCGGCATATTCGCGAACCAGCCCCTTGTCGCGGAGCTGGGCTTTGACGTTGACCAACGTGGCCCTGCGGTTGCCTAAACCGTTCTCGCGAGCCTTGGCGTTCCAGTCGTCGGTACTCAGCCCGGCCGGCCCTGCGTCATGTAGCAGGCGATACATGGCCTCCTGCGTTTCGCTCAGTCGCTTTTCGGGTTTTGCCGCAACTTGCGCCGAAACCTCCTCGCTGCTGACAATGTTGACGGTGATCGGGTCGCCGTCCTCGTCTTCCCCGAAGGTGTAAATCTCGGAGCCGAACGAGAATAGGCGGCCCTCCGGGGCGTCGTTGGCCTTTGTCACAGTTGCGGTCTTGATCGTGTCGCCACCGATTTCCACCATAACGTCAACATCGCCATAGATCGCGTTGGAGCCTCTCGCGCCGCGGGTCTCGTCCTTACCGGTGTGGCCTATCAGCGCGATATGCGGGCCATACAGGTCGTCCTTGATGCGCTGAAGGTTCGCGAAGACCTTGCCCTGATCCTTCGCGCTATTTTCGTCGCCGCCTCCTGCAGCGATCATTTTGGCGACAGTGTCGAAGATCAGCAGCCCGCAGCAATGAACGCCTTCCACCCACGAGAAATAGTCTTCGGCGCGGCGCACGGCATCGACGACCAAAGGGACCGTGGCAGGGTTCATCATGTCGAGCATGCCGCCGACCACTACGATGGGGAGCGGCTTGCTGTCCGGAAGTCCGAGCTTGCGGCAGTGCGCGATCAATCGGCGCTTCACCAAGTCAGCGCGTTCTAGGGCAAAGTAGACAACTCCGATCGGGTTCGTCGGCCTTCTTCCGAACCAAGAGGAGCCGAGCGCTACGCTCATAGCTGCTGATGCGAGCAATGCCGATTTCATCCCGCCAGGCGGAGCGATCCAGGCCGAAGTTTCGCCCCATGCTATGATGCCTTTGATAATGTGCGCCTTTTGACTTTCATCGAAGTTGGCGCCGATGATTTCCATGGGCTCAACCTTGAGATCGGCATTTTTGCGCGGCTTTAGTGTTGCCAGCCGCTGCTTGCGCTCATCCTTTTCAGCCTTGGCGGTTTCAGCCTTCGGCCAAGTGTCGGGGAACGGATCGCTCGGGTTAGGAGGCGGTGGTGGTGCGCTAAACTGATTCATTCGCACCTCATCAGCTCGGGATAAACAAGATCCAGCGCGCCCATGTCCTCCAGCTTCGCGTCAAGCTCCGCCGTCGTCATGGTGCCGTTCTTGATCGCAAGCCCCATCACCTTCGCTTCATGGGCAAGCCAATGAGCTCGGCTATAGAGGAAGCGCAGGTCGGCAAGCTGAAGCTGCTTGCGGATCTCCGGGTCGGAGACCACCAGCAAGCCGCGCTCCATTTTCGGTGCAAGATGCACCGAAATTCGCTCTTGCTTCATCGGGCGGGCCTCCACAACGGCCGCCGTCGCTTCCGCTCGATTACGGGTGCGATAGGCTTGCCAAAAACGATCGCGGCGAGCTGATACGCAAACGCGCGCTCCGCCATCGGATCGGCTTGAATTGCGGGAAGGTTGTCGATAAATTCCGAACCGATCGAAGCGCCAGCCAGATCAGGTTTCGGAGCCCCGCACGCCGCCAGCGTTGCGGGGTTTTCCATGCGAGGCTGCATTAGGCCACAGCCTCCGCCGGCTTCCACTCGCCACGTTTCCAACGCTCGATCTCGTCGGCGTCCCAAGTGTGCAGACGGATGTCGGTTCGCCGAGTGCCGGGCGGAAATTTTCCGGTGCCGATGTGCTTGTAGATGGTGGCCTTTGCCAGACCGGTTGCTTCCATCACAGCGGGAAGCCGTAGAGCCTTTTGCATTTTCTACCTCGTCTGTTGGGCGGACAGCGTCCGCTGGAGTACGAGGTGGAAGATGACACCAAGCGGAAGTGGTCACCTCCCGCAATTGCGCCAACAATCAAACGCCTGTATCGGCCTCAATGATAGTCCTTACCATCCGGGAAGAGATTCCCCAGGAATGAGCCACTGCCTCAATTACTGCTTGCCGGCCACGATAGAGTCGCGGCAGATCCTGGGTCGAGAAATACCGTTTCCTTATGCCCTTCTGTCTGTTGTGCCGCATCTTCATGATGGCGTGCTCAACATTCATTGGCAGCCCTTCCGGTACCTTCCTTCTCGACAAGCCGTATTCCGAAACGATCGGATTGTACTTTGCCCGAAACTCGAACACCCTCTCTGGGGTCCAGCTCTTTGGACACTTTAGCTCGCCAGGATTCGGCTCGATGTCCCTCTTCTTAAGTTGTCTCCCGAGCCCCTTCTCCCATTGTACCTTTCGGACTTGCCTCGCGCGCTGCTCGTAGTCCTCGCGGATAAGCTTCGCATCCTCCGGCAGGAGGTCTGGCTTCCGACCCGCGCCATCTCGCTTGCCGCCACGGCTCATCGGTGAGCTCCGATCGCTACCACGTTGTCACCGGCCGGCGCCTTCGTTTCGCAGTAGCTCGCCCAATCCTGCATTAGCCGAACACGCTTCTCCCGCTGGTCACCACGACGATACGCCCGCTCGGTCTTGTCGCTGACGATGTGAGCCATCGCCATTTCGGTCAGCTCGTTGGCGTAGGCCGTCTGCTCGGAGGCCCAATCCTTGAAAGTGGAGCGGAAGCCGTGCACCGTCGCATCAACCCCGATTTCCTTGAGGGTTTCGGCCATCGCCATGTTGCTCAGTCCGGTGCCTTCCTTCGCGCCCGGGAAGACATGATCGCCATCGCGAGGCAGATCCTGCAGGATTGCCAGCGACTGGTCTGAGAGCGGGATGACATGGTTCGGCCGGCGCTTCCCCTTCTTGCCCTTCATCAGTTCACCCGGAATCGTCCACGTCTTTTCCTTGGTGTCGATCTGATCCCATTTCGCGCCGATTGTGTTGGCGGTGCGGGTGACGTTGAGGATCGTAAACTCCAGCGCCCGCGCGCTGATGCCGTCGCGCTTGCGAAGCTTTGTCATGAAGGCGGGCAATTGCTTGTAGGGTAGCGCAGCAAAGTGCTCCACCGGCGCAACCTGGGACTTGCGGGGCAAGAGCTGGTCGAGGTGGCCGATCCACCGAGCCGGGTTCTCGCCTTCCCTCAGCCCCATCGCCTTGGCGCGGTCCAGTACCTTCTCGATTCGGCCGCGGACCCGGCTTGCCGTCTCCGTCTTGGTCGTCCAGATCGGCTCAAGGATCTTCATGACGTGGTTGCGATCGACTAGGGCTACGGGCAGGTTGCCGATGGTCGGATAGGCATACGTTTCGAGCGTGGCTTCCCATTGGGAGGCATGCTTGGCGCTCTTCCAGCCGGCCTGATTGGCCTTGATGTATGCCTCGGCGCACTGCCGGAAGGTCGTAGCCTTGGCCTTCTGAGCCTCGTGCTCGGTCACCAGGGCAAGCTTGCGGGTGTTCCGCTCCTCGATCGGGTCGCGGCCCTCAACAACGATCAGGCGTTGCGCCTGGGCTAGCTTGCGGGCGTCCTTGAGGCTGACCTGGTCAGTATCGCCAAGACCCATCTTCCGAGCTCGGCCGCGAATCATGAACCGAAAAATCCAGCTCTTGGTCGGCTGCTCGTCGCCCGTGGTCGAGGGGCTGACTTGGAGGTAAAGCCCGTTCCCGTCGCCGTACAGGCCGGGCGGGATGTCGGCCTTCTTGATCCACTTGTCCGAGAGTTGGTTGACTGCTCGCCCCATCGCCCCGCTCCTACGTATCGAACTACGTACAAATCAGACGTGGAAGCTAGTAGACTTCTGGAATCCTGTATAGCCTAAAAATGTGCGCATCCGCTACAAAACAAGGGGTATAATGGCAGTCGGTAGACTTCCGGAGACCAGAAAAATGATCCCACCCCTTCCGCCATCTGCTAGTCGAAAGACGTTCTGGTCCGCCCAACGTTTCGGGTGCGATCCGGCAGCCTATTGGGGATCAAAGGGCACCGCGGACAAAGCACGCGGAATCGACAACGTGTGTGTCGCCGCCTAGGGTGCCCGAGATGGGCCGCGTTCAGGAACTTATCGATTGCTACGACTGTGGACATTCAGTCTCTGGGAACGCCGCTGCGTGCCCGAGTTGCGGGTCGCGACACCCTTTTGGTCCTCCGGTCCTTAGTCGTAAGCGGACGCCGATCCATAACGTAGAGGCGCGCAACGACCGGAACATGTTCGCGATTGCGGGGGCACTTGGCGCGCTGGCTGCGGCATACGGCTTCGCTACAAGCTCGGGGCCATGGACGGCAGCGCTGTTCGGGATTGCGTACGGCCTTGCGGGCGTTTTGGTCGGCGTGCCGCTCGCCGGTTTGTTCAACATCACTCGTCGGCTCTGGCAATAGTAGCAAGATGGCAGCTGTTGGAGATCAGAAGGCTCCAGCGCAATCTACAGTGAAATCCGAGCCCACTACACCTCAACGAAGCCGCAGGCGGTCGCTGATCTCCCCGTCCAGTACGAGGTCGTCGCGCGCGCCGAGCAACCAAAGCTCGTCGGCCTCGACCTGCAGCAACGAGCGTGACCACCAGCGCTCGATCATCGCCGCCAGGATTGCCGCCTCGCCGGCATCGAGATCGTCTATCAGATTCCAGAGGCCGACCACGTAGAGATCCGTCGTCGGACGGCCGAGTGCGTGCTGCACGGCATGGAACAGGTTCGCGCCGTCGCGCTGCGCTGGGTAGACTCGCAGGTAGAGCCGTCCCCGGTTCACATTCCCCGAGAACAGCCCGCGGATTTCGGCCCTGATGGGTCCGAGCCCGGCCAGGGCCGAGCGGCGGGCAGCGTCGATCGCCGGCGGTTCGGAGCCGAGGCCACCGCAGATGGTTGCGTGCAGGCGCTCCCGCCGTTTGCCCATCACGTGCCACGCCACCTTGCGCGCAAAGGGAGCTGCCCGCAGCTCCGCATCGAGCGCCTGATAGGCCGGCGATGCCTCCAGTGCATCGGCCGGGACCGGCAGCACCACCGAGTAGGCCGTTGGGTGACGCCCCATATCATAGGCGGTGCCATCCTTCGTCGCGATCACCCTGGGATCATGAGGCGCGACCAAGGGCAGATGCGCCAGACGGTAGGCATCGTCGAGCATCATGCCTTGCCCGGGCGCGAACCGCGTCCGGCTGCGTTCGTAAGCAAGCACGTCGTCGCTGCAAAATGTGTCCGCCATGCTTCCTCTCGCTATGCCCGACCATGGCAATGGCGGTCCAGCTTTTGGCATGGGATCCTTCTCATCGAAAGCGCGTCCCGCGCAACGCAGGAACGATCAGACGAAATTTCCTGATCCGGCGGCTGTCAGGCGCATGTCAGCCTGATGCCTTAGCCTATCGCCCTCAGCATTCCGCAATACCGGCGACATCTCCCAGGGCGTCGCTGGTGACGAGGCCCGGTTGGGTTCACCTCCAATCCGGGCCTCGTTTGCGAATGCGCAAAAGAAAACGGCGCTCCGTGGGAGCGCCGTTCGAAAACGTTGATTGCTGCGTCGGCGTCAGTAGCCGCAGGACGCGCAGCCCATCTGCACCGGCGCGTAATAGGAATAGCCCGGCGCGACCATCTCGACGCGCTGGCGCGTGGCGTATTGCGGCGGGATGCGCTCGTACTGCACGCCCGGCGGCGCCACCATCACGGTCTGCGGCACCATCACGGTGCGATACTGCGCCGGCGTGCGATGCGCGACGACGGAGCCCGGCGACACCATCACGGTCTCGTCCACGGTGCGGTATTGCGGCGCGACGTATTGCTGCTGATAGCAGGTCTGGCACGGCGGCGGCGTGTAGCAATTGTAGCAGCCGGCGGAAGCAGCAGTCGTCATGGAAATCGCGGCGATCGCCGTGGAGAAAACAACAGCAAGAGTACGAGACATTATGCGGTGCCCCAGTTGCCCGAAATGGATTTGCGAAGGTCGCCGCAGTATACGCCGCAAAATCCGAACCTGCTGAAGTTCATGGGGACGTCCTTAATGCAAACGGCCGGCTTTCGCCGGCCGTTCAGGACTTGTTGACCATGCGCGCGTGGCGCGCGTTGCAGTGCTCAGTTCGAACGCCGCTTCACCTCGCGCACCGCGCCGCGCGCGGCGCTGGTGGTGAGCGCGGCGTAAGCCTGCAGCGCGGTCGAGACGTTGCGCTTGCGGCCGATCGCCTGCCAGGCGGTGTCGCCCTTCGCCTCTTCCGCCGCACGTCGCTTGGCGAGCTCCTCGTCGGAGACCTCCAGCGTGATGCTGCGGTTCGGGATGTCGATCGCGATGATGTCGCCGGTGCGCACGAGACCGATGTTGCCGCCTTCCGCCGCTTCCGGCGAGAGATGGCCGATCGACAGGCCCGAGGAGCCGCCGGAGAAGCGGCCGTCGGTGACAAGCGCGCAGGCCTTACCGAGGCCCATCGATTTCAGATAGCTGGTCGGATACAGCATCTCCTGCATGCCGGGGCCGCCGCGCGGGCCTTCATAGATGATGACCACGACCTCACCGGCGACGACCTTGCCGCCGAGAATGCCGTCGACGGCCGCGTCCTGGCTCTCGAACACGCGTGCCGGGCCGGAGAATTTCAGGATCGAGGCGTCGACGCCCGCGGTCTTCACGATGCAGCCGTCCTGCGCGAGGTTGCCGTAGAGCACGGCGAGGCCGCCGTCCTTGCTGAAAGCGTGTTCGAGGTCGCGCACGACGCCCTTCTCGCGGTCGGCGTCGAGCTCGTCGTAGCGGCGCTCCTGGCTGAAGGCGACTTGCGTCGGGATGCCGCCGGGCGAGGCGCGATAGAAGGTGCGCACCGCCTCGCTCTTGGAGCGCTTGATGTCCCAGCGCTCAAGCGCCTCGTTCATCGTCGGCGCGTGCACGGTCGCGCACGACGTGTCGATCAGGCCGGCGCGGTCGAGCTCGCCGAGAATGCCCAGGATGCCGCCGGCGCGATGCACGTCCTCGACGTGAACATCGGCGACGGACGGTGCCACCTTGCACAGCACGGGCACGCGGCGCGACAGCCGGTCGATGTCCTGCATGGTGAACGCAACCTGCCCTTCATGGGCGGCGGCGAGCAGATGCAGCACGGTGTTGGTCGAGCCGCCCATGGCGATGTCGAGCGTCATCGCGTTCTCGAACGCCTTGAAGTTCGCGATGTTGCGCGGCAGCACGCTCGCGTCGTCCTGCTCGTAATAGCGGCGGACGAGATCGACGATGGTGTGGCCGGCCTCCACGAACAGGCGCTTGCGGTCGGCATGGGTGGCGACCACGGTGCCGTTGCCGGGCAGCGCGAGGCCAAGCGCCTCGGTCAGGCAGTTCATGGAGTTGGCGGTGAACATGCCCGAGCAGGAGCCGCAGGTCGGGCACGCCGAGCGCTCGATCACCTTGACGTCCTCGTCGCTGACCTTCGAGTCGGCCGCAGCCACCATGGCGTCGATGAGGTCGACGGCCTTGGTCTTGCCCTGCAGCTTGACCTTGCCGGCTTCCATCGGGCCGCCCGAGACGAACACGGCGGGGATGTTGAGCCGCAGCGCGGCCATCAGCATGCCGGGCGTGATCTTGTCGCAGTTGGAGATGCAGACGAGGCCGTCGGCGCAATGCGCGTTGGCCATGTACTCGACGCTGTCGGCGATCAGCTCGCGCGACGGCAGGCTGTAGAGCATGCCGTCATGGCCCATGGCGATACCGTCATCGACCGCGATGGTGTTGAATTCCTTGGCAACGCCGCCGGCCTGCTCGATCTCACGGGCGACAAGCTGGCCGAGGTCCTTGAGGTGGACGTGGCCGGGCACGAACTGGGTGAAGGAGTTGACGACCGCGATGATCGGCTTGCCGAAATCGCCGTCCTTCATGCCCGTCGCGCGCCAGAGGCCGCGCGCGCCCGCCATGTTGCGGCCGTGGGTGGTGGTGCGGGAGCGATAGGCTGGCATGGCGGTTTCCGTCCTCGGGTTTGGGTGGCCGGGCGGGAAAATATGGAGCCGCCTCAGGCCTTTCCGGCCGGATAGCGCACGGACCGGGCGCGCGCAACGGGAACTTGGGCATGGCAGGCCTTCCCTGCTCCCGGCGCGGGTTATTGCAGGGGTCGCGGCAGTGTCGGACAGACGCTACCGCTAGCGCTTTGGCTTGGGCAGCACAATTCTCCCTTGGGAGGCAATGCCACCCCATTTGGCGGACCAGTCGATTTCCGAAGCCGAGGATGGTTCAATGCTTGTCTGACCTCGGGCGCCCTGCAATGCAAACAGGGCGCCTTGGGGATCGACACATCGCGCGATCCAGCAGCCATCAGGCAATTCGATCGGCCCCTGGAGGATCCGGCCTCCGCCGGCAATCACATGTTTGCTGGCAGCGCCGATGTCGGCGACATTGAAGTAATGCAGCCAGCTCGGGTGCGCGACGCTCGGAAGTTTCGTGAGCATGCCGCCGACCGTCTGCCCACCCGCCGAGAACAATTGATACCAGTCCGCTGGATCGCTTTGTGCGTCGGCCTGCTGCCAACCGAATAGTTCTCTGTAGAAATCGAAGATCACGGTCCGGTCGGCGGCCAATAACTCATGCCAGCCTACGCGCCCCGGCTCGTCCAGCCGGCCCGGCTTCCGCCGGCCATATGTCGGTTCTTTGATCAGCCCGAACGTCGCCTCCTGCGGATCGGCAACGACTGCTATCTGGCCAATATTGGTGTCGGTTGGCGGTACAAGGATCGTGCCTTCAAGACGCCCGATCCGCGCGGCGGTGGCGTCCAAATCGTCGACGGCGACGTATCCCATCCACCGCGGCGTCGCCCCCAGTCTCCGCCCCTCTTCCGGAATATCCATGAGCCCGCCGAGCGGAGCGCCGCCGCTACTAAGCACAGTATAAGGCAGTTCCGGGGTCGACTCGTCCTTCACGCCCCAGCCGACGGCCTTGCTGTAAAATGCGCCCGCCGCCGCGACATCCGTGGTCAGGAGTTCATACCAAGCGAAACGCCCTGATCGATTTGCCACGCCGCTCTCTCCATTCGAGATGCGATGCACTTGCGGCACTGCACCAAAACTGCACGCGCACCAACAGCGTGGATCGTTGATGCGTTGTGTCAACTGACCGCGCCGATGTCGTTCATGAAGATGAATGCATCATCCTGAACATGCTGCGTCGCGCTTCCGTGCGCGAAATTGTTGCTCGCGTCATTTCCTGGGCGTAGGCTTACCGCGGCTGGGACGCTTCTTGCAATGCTCGGAGGTTGGACCATGCGGCAGGCGAAGAAGACTTCTAAAGGGAAGAAGCGCGTAACCAAAGTCGCCGTGCCGGCGTTCGGAGCCGCAGGGTTGACGTTCTCGCTGGCAGGAGGCGCATCAGCGTCCGCCGTGCCAACATCCGACGTACAACAATTACCCCACTTCGGATCGGGTCAGGCAATCACGCTCGATGAAGAGGAAATGGCTGACGTCAGCCTGGCCACCTTCCATCTCTTCGACAAGGAAAACGCCGGCAGCCGCGTGCAGCTGGCATGGCGCGGATGCGGCGGTTGCCGTGGCTGCAGAGGCTGTCGGGGTTGCCGTGGCTGCCGATGTGGCGTCGGTTGCCGATGTGCGGGTTGTGCCGTCGGCTGTGGCGTTGGCGTGGTGGGATGCGCCGTATCATGCGCGGGCTGCTGCGCATCGTGGGGCCGCTGCCGCTGGTGCTAGGCCTCGGCGCGCTCCGAATGTCACATTTACGGGTTGATAGGTTATTGGCCGGCCTCACGAAAGGGTCCGGCCAATTGCTTGATTTCGCGACGACCGGCGTGACGGCAACAGGATCAGCGTGCTGACGCAATGACTGCAACTCGCAAGACCCGCGCTGCGCGGCAGACCCGCAAAGACATTCTCCGATTTGCACCGAATTTCACCGCTTACGTCCTGCCTCCTGATGCGGTTTGCCTCTATTCCGAGGACCGCAAGTTCTTCCTGCACGGCGAGCTCTACTGTGCCCTGGCCACTGCGATCGGAAACCATGGCAAGGCGTGGCCGGAAATCATCAGCCAGCTTTCGAAGCACTTTCCGGCCAACAAGGTCGAGGAAGCGATCAAGCGGCTGCTCGATCGCCGTTACGTCGTTGCGCGGCCCCCGAAAGCATTCGACGGCGCTGTCGGCGGTTTCCTGGCGAGCCTCGGCATGCCCCTGGAGATCGCGGAACAAAATCTTCGCAATTGCCCCGTCCAGATCGAGACGATCGACGTCAAAGGCGCCAAGGAGCTGACCGCGGCGTTGAGCAAGCTCGGTGTTCAAATCGCCAAGCGAGCGCCGAAGCTCACGATCACGCTGGCGAACGACTATCTCGACCGGCGACTTGCCGAACTGAACCAGGAACGTGCGGCCGGCAAAACGACCTGGCTGCTGGTACAGCCATCCGGCCCATTTCCGCTGGTCGGACCCGTGTTCAAACCGGGCGAGAGCGCCTGTTGGACCTGCCTGTTCGATCGCATGATCCGCAACCGGGAGATCAAGGGGTTTCTCGACCGGGGACCGGCGCGTGCGGTTGCCATATCGCCGCTCGTCAGAGAAAGTGTCGGCCAGACCGGAATCCATTTTGCGGCCATCGAAATCGCCAAGGCGATTGCATCGGATTTTCGTACCGATCTGTGCGATCACATCGCAAGTATCGACCTGACCGGCGCCGCCATCGCCAAGCACTACGTGACGCGACGTCCGCAATGTCCGACCTGCGGCAGCAGGAAGCTGAACAACCCGCGCCGATCTCCGGCCCTGGTCGAGATTGCCGAGGGCAAGAGGCTCGTCATGACCAGCGGTGGATATCGCACCGTGACGTCGCGATCCACGGTGTCGCGCTTCCGCAAGCATGTGAGCCCACTGACAGGGGTGGTGACCAGGCTCGAACGAATCGACGTCGATCTACCCATGAACACCAACTACTTCGCCCAGCATAATTTCTCCGCGCCGGCCCACAGCATCGACCAGCTCAGGTCCGGATTGAGCGGCGGCAGTTTTGGCAAGGGATCGACCGCCGAGCAGGGTGAAGCCAGCGCGCTGATGGAATCGATCGAACGCTATTCGGGCATTTTCCAGGGCGACGAGATCAGGACGACGCGTCGATTTGCCGACTTCGCGCCTGGCGACGCGATTCTTCCCAACGATGTCCAGCTCTTCAGCGAAACGCAGTTCAAGAACAGATTTCTCCAGCAGCCGGACGATCCCCATCCGGTCCCCGAGCCGTTCGATCCATCGACGAGGACCGAGTGGTCGCCCGTCTCATCATTGCGCGACAAACGCTTCAAATACCTGCCGACGGGCCTGCTGTATTTCTTTTACGGCGGCTTTCATACGGATTCCAACGGATGCGCGGCCGGCAACACCCGCGACGAAGCGATTGTCCAGGGCTTCCTCGAACTGATCGAACGCGATGCCTACGCGATCTGGTGGTACAACCGGGTGCAGCGCGCCGAGGTCGACCTCGAGCAGTTCGACGATTTCTATGTCCGGGATCTCCAGTCTCAATTTGCGGAAGCCGGGCGCAAGCTGTGGGTGCTCGATGTTACGACCGACCTTGGCATTCCCACTTACGTGGCAATCATGCACTGGATGCAGAATGGACACGAGCATATCGAGTTCGGCTCCGGCGCGCATTTCGACCGCCGCATAGCCCTGCTGCGCTCCCTCACCGAGCTGACCCAATTCATGTCCGTCAGCATGATGGGGGGTGCGAGCGGCGAGAAGCCGACCCTCGACGGGGTGACACCGCTGCGCCTGGAAAACTACCCGTTCCTGATCCCCAGCAATCGCCCGATCGTCCCCCCAGCGCCGAGCCTCAAGCTTCACGACAATACGCGTGACCAGGCCATCGCCTGTGTCGAGATCGCCGCCCGTGCGGGCTACGATTTCCTCGTCCTCGATCAGACACGTCCCGACGTCGAGGTTCCGGTCGTCAGAGTGCTCGTTCCCGGCTTGCGTCATTTTTATCGCCGCTTCGCACCGGGCCGCCTTTACGATGTGCCGGTCAAGCTCGGATTGTTGGACCGGCCGCGACTGGAAAGCGATCTGACTTCATTCCTTCCACACACCTGAAGGCCTCCTCGTCGTGCGCGCTCCCCGGAAGAAGCCGACCAGGAAGATCGCTCCAGACATTGCTGCCCGATTGGGCCATCGCTTCTCCCTCCAGATGCAGCCGGACGGAAACATCACAGCCACTGTGGGCGACTATTCCGTCAACCTCGGACAATTCAGCGAGGCTGCGATGGACCATGCGCGACATCTGAGCACCGGCCTTCCGCTCGCTTCGTTTGCAGGCAAGAGCAAACTCGCCAGGGAAATCGACGCGCTGGTGCATCGCCTGGCCCGGCACGGGCTGCTGGAATACCGCCTCTCCTCCTCGCGTGACGAGCAGGACCTCGTGGTCATCGAGCCTCAAGTCCCCGACTACTGGCCGCGACGCGCGAAGCTGGGCAGCCGCGATACCGTCGTGTTGTCGCGCTTTGCCTATCTGCGCCGGCGCGGCAATGAGATGGTGCTGGAATCGCCCCGCGCCGGCGCGCTGTTCCGGATTGGCGATCCCGCCATCGCCGCTACCCTTGCTGCGCTGTCGCAGCCTCGGAAGATCGGCAAGCTCGACGCGAAGGCGCTCTCGTTCAACCTCCTTCTGCTCGAACTGCTGGCGGAATGCCAGATTCTGATCAAGCTCGATGCGAAAAGCGGCGACGGCTTGCGGGTGAATGAAGGCGACGGCAATCTCGTTCTCTGGGATTTCCATGATCTGGTATTTCACACGCGGAGCACGGAAGGCCGGCAAGCCAATCCGGTCGGTGCCGCGTTCAGCTACGCGAGTGTCGTTCCGCCGCCGCCGGCGGTGCGTCCGCGCTGGCCCGGCAACAAGATCGCCCTGCGTAAATTCCCCTCCCTGGAGCCGCACTCTCTCCTCCCGAAGCTGTTGCGCGAACGCCATTCAACGCGGGACTTCGACGACAAGCATCCGATCACGCTCGACGAACTCGCGCAGTTTCTCGACACCACCGCGCGCGTTGTGTCCGAATGGAAGAGCGGACCGTATTTTGACGGCGGTCCCGAAGTCACATACAGCACGAGGCCCTATCCGTCGGCGGGCAGCGCATACGAGCTGGAATTGTATTTGGCAGTCTCGAACTGCGAAGGGATCGCGCGCGGATTCTACCACTACGACGCAGGGCAACACGCGCTGGTCGCGATCAGCGCCTCCGTCCAGCAACTCCAGGCTCTCTCGGTGGCGGCTCAGTTCGCCATGGACGCGCCTGGTCAACCGCAAATCCTGATCACCATCGCGGCGCGCTTTGGGCGGGTCTCCTGGAAATACAGCTCAATCGCATATTCGTTGATCCTGAAGGACGTCGGCAGCCTGCTTCAGACGTTCTATCTGGCAGCGACCGATATGGGCCTTGGTGGCTGCGCCATCGGAACGACCGACATCGATCTGTTCGCGAAAATGACGGGGCTGGAATTGCATATAGAGGGCCCGGTCGGTCAATTCGCGCTCGGGCGCGGCAAGAAGCCGGACGTCCAAAGCTAGGCTCAAGCCGGTCGCGCTATTGCAGCGTCGGATCCAGCCGGTCGCGCAGCCAGTCGCCGATCACCGAGACCGCCAGCGTCGTCACCACGATGGTGGTCGCCGGCGCCAGCATGATCCAGGGCGCGCGGGTCAGGTACTCGCGGCCATAACCGACCATGTTGCCGAGGCTGGTCATCGGCGGCTGCACGCCGAGGCCGAGGAAGGACAGGCCGGATTCCATCAGGATCACCTCGGGAAACACCAGCGTGGTCGAGACGATCAGCGTGGATGCGATGTTGGGCAGGATGTGCCGCAGGTAGATCCGCGACGGCGTAGCCCCCAGCTGGCGGACCGCAGCGGCATAGCCTTGCGCGTTGGCGGAGATGGCGAGGCCGCGGGCGATGCGGGCGTAGCGCTCCCAGCCGAACAGGCCCATCAGGCCGATCAGCAGCGGCAGCAAGTTGCCGAAGAAGGCGAGCACCGCGAGCGCCATGATCAGGAAGGGCATGCTGGCCTGGAAGTCGGTCAGCATCAGCACGAGTTGCTCGACAGCTCCGCGGAAATGCGCGGCCAGGAAGCCGAGTGTGGTACCGACGACGGCCGAGATCGCGGTGGCGCCAAAGGCGATCAGCAGCGAGATGCGGATGGAGACGAGAAGGCGCGACAGCACGTCGCGGCCAAGCTCGTCGGTACCCAGCCAGTGTGCGGCATTGCCGGGCGCGGCCAGCCGGTTGCGCAGGTCGAGCTGGGTGAAGCCGTAGGGCGCGATCTTCTCGGCGAAAGCCGCGACCACCAGCATCGCCGCGATCCAGGTGATCGCGAGCACGACCGAGACCGGAATGGCCGGCAGGCTGAACCGGCGGCGAACACTAGATTCTAGTTTTGACGCGTTTTCTTTACGCGAACCGGTATCCGCTTCGCTTGAAAACGCTTTGGTATCCTTCAGCGTCGCGTCGGTCATGCGTGCGCTCCCTTGGCGCGCAGGCGCGGATCGAGGAAGCCGTATAGGAAATCGACGATCAGGTTGGACGTCACCATGGTCATCGCGACCAGCAGCAGGATGCATTGCACGACGGCAAGGTCGCGGTTGGCGACGGCGACGACGAGGAGGCGCCCAACTCCCGGCCAGGCGAACACGCTCTCGACCACGACCGCGCCCGCGATCAGCGTGCCCACCATGAAGCCCAGAATGGTCACGGTCGGGATCGCCGCATTGGGCAACGCATGCGAGGTCACCACCTTGCGCCACGGCACGCCCTTGGCCGAGGCGGTGCGGATATAGGGCTGGCCCAGCACCTCCAGCATGGCGCTGCGGGTGAACCGCGCCAGCACCGCCGCGCCGCCAAGGCTGAGCGTGATGATCGGCAAGATGGCGTGGCGCCAGCTGTCCTGCCCGCCCGACGGCAGCCAGCCGAGTTGCACGGCGAAGACGAGGACCAGCAGCAATGCCAGCACGAAGCTCGGCACCGTGAAGCCGGCCACCGCTGTCATCATCACGGCGCGATCAATCCCCGAGCCCCGATGCAGCGCGGCGTAGATGCCGGCGGGAACGCCGAGCGCGACCTTGAAGAAGAAGGCCGGCAGCGTCAGCGCCAGCGTGGCCGGGATGCGTTCCAGCACCAGCTGGATCGCGGGCCGGCCGTCGCGCATGGAGCGGCCGAGCTCACCCTGGGCGATCGCGCTGAAGTAATCGAGATATTGGAGCCAGATGGGATCATCGAGCCCCCAGGCTTTGCGGAAGGCAGCGATCACCTCGGGCGGCGCCTCGGGTCCCAGGATCATCAGAGCGGGATCGCCGGAGAGGCGCAGCACCACGAAGGCAAAGGTCACGACCAGCACGATGGTCAGCGCCGCGCGTCCGATGCGAATGGCGACATAGCGTCCCATCACGCCGCATCCCGCGTTTCGACCCGCGGCCCGGTGACGAGATGGCAGGCGACCTGCCTGTCGCCGCCGACGGACGAGAGTGCCGGCACCTCGCTCGCACAGCGCGCGATGGCGCGCGGGCAGCGCGGATGGAAGGCGCAGCCCTGCGGACGCGCCGCAGGGTTCGGCGGATCGCCCGCCAGCACGATGCGGCCGGCGCTGCGGCGGCCCGGCGCGGGCGAGGCCGAGACCAGCGCCTGCGTGTAGGGATGCTCGGGGCGCGCAAAGAGATCATCGGCGCTGCCGATTTCGACGATGCGGCCGAGATACATCACGGCGACGACATTGCTGATCTGCCTGACGACGCGCAGATCGTGGCTGATGAACAGCAGCGTCAGTGACAGCTGGGCCTGAAGATCGCAAAGCAGGTTCACCACTTGTGCCTGGATCGAGACGTCGAGCGCGCTGACCGGCTCGTCGCAGACCAGGAAGTCCGGCTTCGTCGCCAGCGCCCGCGCCAGCACGATGCGCTGACGCTGCCCGCCAGAGAGCGCGCCGGGATAGCGTGCGCCATGCGCCGGCGTCAGCTCGACCGCGCGCAGCAATTCGCGGACGCGGTCTTCGCGCTCGGCAGACGAACCGAGGCCGTGAATGTCCAAGGGCTCGCGGATCTGCGTCGCAACCGGCAGGCGCCGGTCCAGCGCGCCCAGCGGATCCTGGAAGATCATCTGCATGCGCGCACGTTGTGCACGCCATGCGGCGGTCCCCGGTGCGGCCATCGGCTTGCCGTCGAACCGCACCTCGCCGCGGTCGGGCGGCTCGAGGCCGAGGACGATGCGACCGGTGGTGGACTTGCCCGAACCGGACTCACCGACGAGGCCCAGCGTTTCGCCCTTGGCGATCGTCAGCGACACGCCGTCGACCGCATGGACGGCGGTACTGCGGCCGAACATTCCGGAGCGCATGGCGTAGCTGCGCGAGATCCCGGACACTTCGACGAGCGGCGGGCTCATTCGGCGGCGATTCCGAGCAGCGCCCGCCGCGAGGCTTCGGCGCGGATGCAGGCAACGGTCCGGTCGTTCGCAATCGGCGCCAAGCTGGGCGCGCCAAGGCCGCAGGCCTCTTCCGCCAGCGCGCAGCGCGGCGCGAAGGCACAGCCGCCGGGCATATGCGCGGGATCGGGCACAGTGCCGGGGATGGCGGTGAGGCGGCGGCGCGGACCGTCGAGCGGCGGCAGCGCGCCGATCAGGCCCTGCGCATAGGGATGAACAGGGTCGGCGAAGAGCTGGTTACTGGGGGCCTGTTCGACGATGCGGCCGGCATACATCACCGCCACGCGGTCGCAATTCTCGGCGACGACACCGAGGTCGTGGCTGATCAGCACCATCGCCATATTCATGTCGCGGCGGATGGTTGAGAGCAGTTCGAGGATCTGCGCCTGGATGGTGGCATCGAGCGCCGTGGTCGGCTCGTCCGCTACCAGGACATCAGGATTTCCGGCGAGTGCCATCGCGATCATGATGCGCTGGACCTGGCCACCCGAAAACTCGTGCGGATAGGCGGACAGCCGGCGCGCCGCATCGGGAATACCGACGAGGTCGAGCAGGCGCTTGGCTTCGGCCTTGACCGCCTCGCCCTGGAGATTGCGATGCAGCGCCAGCGCTTCGCAGAGCTGCTTGCGGATGGTCAGCACCGGGTTGAGCGCACTTGCCGGATCCTGGAAGATCATGGCAACCCGCCCGCCCCTGACGCGATCCAGCTCGGCCGCCGGCGCACCAAGGAGTTCGCGTCCGTCGAGCCGCACCGAGCCTGAGACCCGGGCATGCCGGGGCAACAGGCCGAGCGCAGCAAGCCAGGTCACCGACTTGCCGGAGCCGGACTCGCCGACGAGGCCGAGGGCCTCGCCCTTGCCGAGAGCGATGTCGACACCGCGCAGGACCGGCACGCCGTTGAACGCGACGCTCAGGCCCTGGATGCTGACCAGCGGCGACACCTTCAGGCCTCGAAATTGCCGGCGCGGAAATCCATCGCGAAGGCGGGCGCCGCCTTCCACTTGATCGATTTCGGCTTGGCCGTGAAGGTCGCGTTCTGGTGCAGCACCGTGTAGGCGGGATCCTCGCGCTCGGCGATCTCGAGCATGCGGCGGAACGCCTTCTTGCGGGCGGCGCGGTCGGTCGAGGTCTCCAGGAACTCCGAGAGCGTGTTCAGCTCGGCATTGGTCCATTCGCCGATCTGCTGCTGCTGGCCGTTCGGCCCGTGCTGGGCGACCAGCGAGGACACCGGATCGTTGAAGGCGGCCGAGTTCGACCAGTCGCGCACGGCTCGGCTCGGCGCACGTTCCATGATCTGCGACCAGTTCTCCTTGGTCTCGATCTGCACGTTGAGTCCGACCGACTTCCACATCTCGACCAGGACCTGCGCGGTCGCGACCTGGTTGGTGTAGTAGTTGTTGAGCAGGCGATAGGGAATCGGATCGCCCTTGTAATTGGCCTGCTTCAAGAGATCCTGCGCGAGCTTGGGATCGTAGGCCGGCACGCTCCAGTCGGCGTTGAACATGTCGCCGTAGAACTCCCACTGCAGGCCCTTCGGCACGCGGGTGCGGCCGGCCCACAGGCTGTCGACGATGGCCTGGCGGTCGATTGCGTGGGTGAAGGCGCGCCTGACCAGCGGATTGGCGAGCACGGCGTGGTTCTTGTCGAACACGGTGAGGCGGTGATTGAGGATGGTGCCGCCCTGCACTTCGAACGCGGTGTTCTTCTCGATGCCGGCGATCTGGTCTGGCGGAATGTCGCAGGCGAACTGGTATTCGCCCGACAAGAGCCCGTTGATGCGGCTCGCGACCTCGGGCACTTCGAGGAAGCGGATGCGCTTGAGCGGCGGACGGCCGCCCCAATATTCGTCGTGGGCCTCCAAGGTCAGCGACACGTCGGGCTTGAGCTCGACGACCTTGTACGGCCCCGTGGTGATCGGCTTGCGGGCCCAGTCGAGATAGCTGGCGGACTCTTCCCAGGCGCGGCGGTTTGCGATGTCGGAGCCGTAGCGCGACAGCCGGCCCTCGATGGTGACGTCGGGCGTCGCGTTGTAGAAGCGCACCGTGTACTTGTCGACGGCGTCGACGCGCACGAGGTCCGGCCAGATGCGACGGGCAACGGCGGGAACGTCAGGCGGCAGCTCCTTGCCCGGGCGCGGCGTCGGGATCTTCTCGAAGGCCTGAATGGTGCTGCGGCTCTTGGCCTCGGTCTCGCCGAACATGCGCTGGCGGCTGAAGGTAAAGACCACGTCTTCCGACGTCAGCTCGTCGCCATTGTGGAACTTGACGCCCTGACGCAGCTTCACCTCGACGGTCTGGTCGTCGATGCGGCGCCACTCGGTGGCAAGGCCCGGCACGGCTTCGAGACTGCCGCGCCAGTTCTTGGAGATCAGGCCTTCCCAGATCGAGGAGAAGAACACGCGCTCGCCGACATTGGACTGCTCGCGCAGCACGTCGAGCACGTTCGAATTGGTCACCTTCTGCACGGCGATGGTCACCGACGGACGGTTGTCGCTTTGGCCGATGGCAAAGCGCGGCAGTAGCAGCGTGCCTGCGGCCGCGCCGCCGGTCTTCAGGATGGTGCGACGGGTGAATTTGGTCATGGCAATAGCCCCTGCCCTCTGTGATGTCGGTTATTCGGCGAGACCGAGCGCGGCGAGATGCGCTGCGCCCTTGCGGACGTCGTCGTGGTTGCGGAGTTCCAGGATCAGCCGCGGGTTCGAGGTCAGCCGTCCCAGCGCGCGGAACACGGCGACCCACGGGATGTTGCCTTCGCCCGGCGCCCAGTGCCGGTCGGCGAAGCCGTCGGTGTCCTGGAGGTGGACATGCGTCAGCATGTCGCCGGCGGTCTCGACGTAATAATCGACCGGCGGCGCGCCGGTGGAGATGTGCGCGTAGTTGGCATGTCCGGTGTCGAGCGAAACGCGGACCTTGCTGCTTTCGAGCGCCTTGGCGAGGCGCACGCGGTCACGCGGATCCTTGTCCTCGATGTTCTCGATCACGATCTCGCAGCCGATCGTCTCGGCGCGCGCGATCACCTCGGCGAGCGTCGCCTTGACGCGTTCGACGATGTTGGTGCGGTTGTCGGGATAGAGGTCGAGATTGTTGTGGTCCCAGGTCGTGAACGGCGAATGGATCACCATCTGCGTCGCGCCGAGGAACTCAGCGGCATCGAGGCCCTGCAGCAGGCGCTTGGTCACAGCCTGGCGGATCATCGGGTCGTGGCTGTCGATCTTGAAGCCCCAGAACGGCCCGTGGATGCCGAGCCGGCCAGTGTGGCCCGCGAGCATCTGCTTGATCTCGCCGGCGGTCGCACGCCAGTCGCTGTCGAGTAGATCGGCGCGGAAGAAATCCTGGATCTCGAGATCGCGCTGCCGTTCCAGCAGCCAGTCACGATGCGCGGGGATCGACTTGATGGACAATGCGGCGCCCAACACCGGCTTCGACATGGCTTGCTCCTTCGTCTGCGATGACGGGAGCAGCGCTAGACCAGTTCAGTGACAGGCCCGTGAAATCGAGGTTCCGCAGTAGCGGCAGATGTGGACATCCCGCGCATCGCCCGCATCGATCTTGTGCAGCAGCGCCGCCGTCGATGCAGCCGCGTGCAGTTTGCCGCAGAAGCAAGTTCAATCGTGTCCGTAGTGACCCGGAATGGAATCCTATCCCGATCTCGCGTACATCGCGCGACATCGATCGGCGGCCACTTCCAAGGGCATCACCCTCTGATCGCGCACCAAGGGGTTGGGGGACCAACTGGGGCGGGGGATCGAAGGCTGGGGCAAGGTGACGAGGTCCGGACTCCTAGGCACTCCGGACCTCGCGCTTTCCATCAGCGCGGGCACGCCAGATATTCCGAGATCCACATGTGCTTGCCGCGAAGCAGTTCGCGCCGAGCGTCAGCTCACATCGCATCCTGCAGCGTCAGCCGCGCCGTGAAGGTCACGCTGGTCTTGCCGACCAGCGCCATACCCTCGATGTCGGCTCCTCCAGCGAAATAATCGCCGGAAAAGCCGCAGCTGACCTCCCTGCCGCCAAAGGCGAGCGTCCTGCCGACCGCCTCGGTGTGCTGATTGACGATCATGTCGCCGCGCCACTTGCCGTTCCGGAAGGTGTAGCTGCCGGTGTAGTAGAAGTAGCTGTCGCCGCCCATGATGCGGCCGTCGCAGAGCACGACCACGCCCCTCGCCTGCCCGCGCTTGCCGTCCCGCATCTCGATGTCGAAGATGTAGAGGCCGTTGACGACGCTGGCCCCTTCACCCGCTTCTGCGCCTGCTCCGGCCGACATCAGATCGTCTCCCCTGGTGCCCGATCCGCCCCCGCCAAATCAGTTCGGCACGTTGCGCTCGAGATCCTCGAGCCAGGCCGCCGCGCTCGAATCCGACGGCGCGCGCCAGTCGCCGCGCGGCGACAAGGAGCCGCCGGCCGACACCTTCGGGCCGTTCGGCATGGCCGAGCGCTTGAACTGGCTGAAGGCGAAGAAGCGGCGCAGGAACACCTCCAGCCAGCGCCGGATCTCGGGAAGATCATAAGCCCTTCGCTTGTCGGTCGGGAATGCCGGCGGCCACTCGCCCCCGGCGACGTCCTTCCACGCCTGGAGCGCCATGAAGGCGATCTTGGACGGCCGCATGCCGAAACGCAGCGTGTAGAACAGATTGAAGTCCTGCAACTCGTAGGGACCGACGGACGCTTCCGTGCTCTGCGGCTTCTCGCCCGGCTGCACCGGAACCAGCTCCGGTGAGATTTCAGCCGACAGGATCGAGGCGAGCGTCCGGTTCACGTCGCCGCTGAACTGTTTCGAGGCGATCACCCAGCGGATCAGATGCTGGATCAGCGTCTTCGGCACGCCGGCGTTGACGTTGTAATGCGCCATCTGGTCGCCGACGCCATAGGTGCACCAGCCGAGCGCGAGCTCGGAGAGGTCGCCGGTTCCGATGACGATGCCGCCGTGATGGTTGGCGAGGCGAAACAGATAGTCCGTGCGCAGGCCCGCCTGCACGTTCTCGAAGGTGACGTCATAGACCTTCTCGCCCTTGCCGAAGGGATGGCCGATGTCCTTCAACATCTGCGTCGCGGTGGTGCGGATGTCGAGCTCCTGCCAGGTCGTCTGCAACGCCTTCATCAGCGCCAGCGCGTTGGTCTTGCTTTCGCTGCCGGTGGCAAAGCCCGGCATGGTGTAGGCCAGGATGTTCTCTCGCGGCAGTCCGAGCAGATCGACGGCCTTGGCGGCGACGATCAGCGCATGCGTGGAATCGAGGCCGCCGGAGACGCCAATGACGACGCGCTTGGTGCCGGTCGCGCGCATACGCTGCACGAGGCCGGCGACCTGGATGTTGTAGGCCTCGTAGCAATCCTGCTCCAAGAGGCTCTCGTCGCTCGGCACGAACGGAAAGCGCTCGACCTTGCGCAGGAAACCGATGTCGCCGGAAGGCGGCTTGAGCGCGAACGTCACCTTGCGGAAGAACGCCTCGCGCTGGCGGCGGTTGTCGTCGAACGTGCCCATCAGGGCGCGCTCCTGCCTGAGCAGGTCGAGATCGACGTCGGCCGTGGTGACCTGGCCGCCCTGGCGGAACCGTTCGCCCTCGGCCAGCAGCACGCCGTTCTCGTAGATCGAGGTCTGGCCATCCCAGGCCAGATCCGTTGTCGACTCTCCGGCACCGGCAGCAGAATAGACGTACGCGGCGAGGCAGCGCGCCGAGGTCGACTGGCACAACAGCGCGCGCGAGCGGGCCCGGCCGATGGTGATCGGACTGCCCGAGAGGTTGACCAGCACGCTGGCACCGGCCAGCGCCAGCTCCGAGGCCGGCGTCACCGGGATCCACATGTCCTCGCAGATCTCGACGCCAAGGGTCAGGCCCGGGACGTCCTCCGCGGCGAACAGAAGGTCGACGCCGAACGGAGCATGCAGTCCGCCAAAGGCAATGGTCTCGCCGGCGATCCCTGCTCCAGAGGCGAAATGGCGGCCCTCGTAGAATTCGCGGTAGGTCGGCAGGTAGCTTTTCGGCACGACGCCAAGGACGTTGCCGCGATGGATGACGACGGCGCAATTGTAGATGCGGTGGCCAAAGCGCAGCGGCGCCCCCACGATCAGCACGGTCATCAGCGCCGCGGAAGCCTCGACGATGGTGGCGAGCCCGCGCTCGACCGCGTCGAGCAGCGGGTCCTGCTTCACGAGGTCCTCGATCGCGTAACCGGACAGGCACAGCTCGGGAAACACGGCGACCACAACCGACTGCTCGTGGCAGGCATTGGCCGCCGCCAGAACGGCCTTCGCATTGGCCGAAGGATCGGCCACATGGGAGGTGGTCACGCAGGCCGCCACGCGCGCAAATCCGTGGGCGTAGATCGAGTGGAAAGTCATCCAGTACCCTTAATCTCTTCGCGGCCGGCCGCAGCCGTCAGCTCCGCCTCTTATGTAACCTATGGACCCCGCCCCGTGCAGGTCATCCGCCGTCATGCATAACGGATTTGCGCTCCGGCCGGGCCAATCCCGGCGATCTCAGGCGCTACGGGCCAGCACGCCGGACAGGTCGCCGCGCAGCCATTGCGCGATCCGGGGCCAGGCATGCGCGTGGGTCCGCGCGCCCATGAACAGGCCGAGATGGTTGCTCGGCTCGGACGCCGCAGCAATGAAGGCCGGCGGCGTGCCGACGAGTGCGGCGGTAGCAAGAGCCTGCGTCGCCGGCACCACGTCGTCGTCAAGCCCGGCTAGCAGGAAGACCGGCGCCTTGACGTCCTTCAGATCAACCCGGCGCCCGAGCGCGACGAAGTCGCCGCCGGCAATCCGGTTCTCCCGGAATATCCGGTTGACGATCTCGAGATAATAGCTGCCGGGCAGATCCAGAGTCTCCACGTTCCAGTGGTCAAAGCGCGCCAGCAGCGCCGCGCCCTCCTCGTCCGCGAGCTCCCTTTGCAAAGCGGCTGCGATATCCTCGCGGCTGGGCGTCCGCGACCAGAAGCGCAGCATCTCCTCGCCGCTGACATTGCCGCCGCCGCGCGCGACGAGCTGGTCGTAGACCAGCTCTGGCGCGTTGCGGGCAAGCCGGGACAGCGAAGACTCGATCGACAGATCGACCGGCGCGCCGACCAGGACCAGCCGCCGCACCTTGGCCGGAAACCGCGCGGCGTAGAGCAGAGACAGCCAGCCGCCCTGGCACAGGCCGACCAGGTCGACCGGCGCACCGATCTCGTCGATGGCGACGTTGAGATCCCCAAGGTAGCTGTCGATCGAGAGGTAGCGCATGTCCGGTGTCGCCGACCGCCAGTCGGTGAGATAGACCCGGTCGACGCCGCCATTTTGCAGCGACTGCACCACGCTGTGTCCCGGCGCGAAGTCGGCGATCAGGGCCCGATGCAGCGCATAGGGTGCGCAGACCAGCGCCGGCTGGCCGGACCGGTCCTTCGCGCAGGCGCGCAGGCGCATGGTCGCGAGCTCGAGCGCAACCGTGCCGGGCGTGGTCCAGGGCAGGCTGCTGTCGGCCGGCGGGTCGGCCGGTCCGCGCTCCATCCACCAGAAACAGGCATCCAAAGCGAGGCGCGCCGCCGCAAACGGCCAGAGCAGCTGGTCGCCCTGGACGTGATCCGGTCCGCCCGGTTGTTTGCCCGTCTTGTCCACCAAATCTATCTCGCGCGCCTCACAAGAACGCCTCGAAGCTGATGACGGAAATGCCGTGTTCGCCGAAGCTCCGATGGGCCGCCGCCATGGAGCCGTCGAGGTCGATGCCGCGACAGGCGTCCTCGATCACGACGACCTCGAACCCCGCCTTGCGGGCATCCTCCGCCGAGAAGCGGACACAGAAGTCGAGCGCCAGTCCTGCGACGAAAACGGTTCTGAGCTCGCGCTCACGCAGATAGCCGAGCAGGCCCGTCGGCGTCTTGTGATCATTCTCGAACAGCGCCGAATAGGAATCGATGCCGCGGCGAAAGCCCTTGCGCACCACGAGGTTCGCCCTTGAGGCGTCCAGCGCGCGGTGGAATTCGGCGCCGTCCGTGCCCTGCACGCAATGCGTCGGCCACAGCACCTGGGTGCCGTAGTCGAGCTCGATGGTCTGGAACGGCTGCCTGCCGGCATGGTTTTGCGCGAAGGAAACGTGATCGCCCGGATGCCAGTCCTGGGTCAGCACCACATTGGCGAATTTTTGGGCGATGCGATTGATGGCGGGCACGACCTTCTCGCCGCCGGGCACGGCCAGCGCCCCGCCGGTGCAGAAGTCGTTCTGGACGTCGATCACCAGCAGCACGTCGCGGTCGGCAATCTTCATCGCAAGGCTCCATTCCATCCGCCGGTCAACGAACCGCCCGGCGCTCCCTCAATGTCGATCTTCCGGCCCGGCTTCGCAACCACCGACAGCGTGTGGCGATGTCGCGCCGAGCCAATGCGCGTCATGGGAATGCAACGGTTTCGCATCCTCCGTGTTGACTAGGCACAATCAGGCGAGGAGTCTCGAACCGTTCGCGAGTTGCGGACCGGATCAGCAACGGCGACAAGGGTTCCCGCAGGCCGGAAAGGCCGCGGCAGCCGCAGGGCATCGGAATCAGCAGGACATGGGTATCGGCAAGACAGGCCAAATTCTTCTCGCCGATATCGGCGGCACCAATGCGCGCTTCGCGCTGAGCCAGGGCGACCAGATCGGGGCCATCGACTATGTGAAGGTCGCCGACTTCCCGACGGTTCGGGAAGCCATTGCCGATGTGCTGGCGCGCCGGACCGGCGGCGAAGCGCCCCCGCGCGCCGTGCTGGCCGTGGCGGGCCCGGTCACCAACAATCGCTGCGTCATGACCAACAGCCCCTGGGTCATCGACGGCTACGAGCTGCAGCCGGCGCTCGGCTTCGACCGCGTCCACGTGCTCAACGATTTCGAGGTGGTGGCGTGGTCCCTGCCCGCGTTGCAGCCGGCCGACCTCATTCCGCTCGGCGGACAAGACGGCCTGTCCGGAGAACCGTTGCTGGTGGTCGGCCCCGGAACCGGCTTTGGCGTCTCCTGCCTGGTCGAGCGCCACGGGGCGCGGCTCGCCGTCGTCACCGAGGCGGGGCACGCCACGCTTCCGGCCGAGAACGAGCGCGAGGAGCGCGTCATCGCGGCCTTGCGGCAGCGCCTCGGCCATGTCTCGATCGAGCGCGGCGCCCTCTCCGGCTCCGGCTTGCAAAGCCTCTATGAGGCTCTGGCGGAGGTCGACGGCGCCCAGGTGCCGCACCGCGATGCCGCCGCGATCACCAAGGCGGCCCTCGACGGCAGCTGTGCGCACAGCCGCGCGACGCTGGAGATGTTTTGCGCCATCCTCGGCTCGGTCGCCGGCAATCTCGCGGTGACCTTCGGCGCCCGTGGCGGCGTCTATATCGCCGGCGGGATCGTGCCGCGCTTCCCGGAATTCCTCGCGGCCTCGGCCTTCCGCGCGCGCTTCGAAGCCAAGGGGCGCTTCCAGGATTACCTGCGCAACATTCCGACCCGGCTGGTCACCAAGCCCGATGCGAGCTTCCTCGGCCTGAAGACCTTTGCCGACCACAATCCGGATTGAGCACGACCGGCAGCGAGGCTGTCCGGTCCGTTAACTATTCACAGCTGATTGCAGTGCACACGTGGTTCCACGCGCGATCCTGCTTGCCCCTTTGTTTCCGATGGGAAACAATTCGCGCCTGTGTGTGGCGTTAGTTGCGGGGGCGTGACATGCGTAAGCAGGACGTAGGATTCGACTATCACCGCTATCACCGCCTGCTGACCGAGGCGGACGACGAGGACAAGCGGCGCGCGCTGATTGAGCTCTTGATCGAGGAAAAGGCGCGAGACCGGCTGGCCGCCCAGCGCGCCTCGGATCGCGCCGCCATGACGGCCCATACCATCGCCACCGTGCTTAGGAACGGACGCGGCTGAGCCTGCAATGCCGTAGCGTGTGAGCCGGTCGCGGCACGCGCGCCAATGCGTACCGATTGCGATTCCGTTAAGGATCCCTCGCAAGCTCGCGTCAAACTTTTTGCTCTAAGAGTTCCCTCACCTGATGCAATTCAGGATCAACACAGGGGGGAATGAACATGAGCATGCTTTCGCTTGCCGCAATGCCGGTCGCTGCCGAAGCGCGTTTTGCCAATTCTTCGTTCAAGACCATCTTGCTGTTCTGCTGCGCGGGCCTTCTCGCCTCGCTCGGCCTGATGGCGCGCGGCATCGATATCAGCGCCGGCCTGATGTGAGCCGGGACGAATTCCTTTCGCGACATGGCCGCCCCCTCGGGCGGCCATTTTCGTTGGCGCGGCGCCTCGGCCCATCGTCCAGCGCGCGGGCTCAGTGCGACACTTTTGCAGTGGCTTCCGGAAACATCGAATCGATCATCGCCTTGAGCTGGTCGATCGAAATCGGCTTGCGCAGGATGGGCCTGCGGCGAAGCAAGGACGGCAGCAATTCCGGCCCGTAGCCGGTCGCGAACAGGAACGGCTTGCCGCGGCGCTCGATCAGGTCGGCGACCGGATCGACGTAGAGGCCCATGAGATTGATGTCGAGGATGGCGAAATCATATTGCGCGGTCATCGCAAAGGCGCTCGCGTCCCGGACATTGTCCGCTTCCGCGACAACGTGGTGGCCGAGCTCTTCCACCATGTCGGCCATCATCATCCGGATCAACGCCTCGTCTTCGACCAGGAAAACGGAGAGTCCGTCCGCCATATCAACCCCGCAGTCAGCCTTGCGAAGCTAACCATACCCGAATCGCGGAGAGGATTCACGAATTCGTGGCGAGCGCCGTTAATTCAGGCGCCCGCAATCCGATTCAACTTGATCAATCCAGTCCGCGCTCGTGGCTGAGGCGCACCATCTCCTGGATGAAGACCTGCTTCTGCTTGTCGTCGAGGCTCGAATAGAGCGGCTCGGCAGCGTCGGCGACGTTGCGCTGGTCGGAGGCGCGGTCGATCAGGAATTGCGCCTCGTTGCGCATCTGCTCGATGATGTCGTCGGGCGGATCGCGCTTGGCGCGGGCAACCCGCAGGTTGAGCCGCTCTGCACCATTATGCCCGAGGTAGTGCATTGCGCTCGAGAAGCCGTACCAGTGCTTCTCCTGGTCGGGCGTGAGATTCAGCTCCGTCTTGATCCGCTCGATGTAGGAATCGCTGTTGGCGACGATCTGCTCGGCGGTCTGTTGCGGCGCGCCGGGCTGGGTCAGGACGGTGACGTCCTTGTCCTTGGTGTCCTTGGCATCCTGCGGGGCGTTCTTGGCTTCCTTGCTCGCCTTGCTGCCCTTGCCAGCCTTGGCATTCTCCTTGGCGCTCTTTGCGTCCTTTGCGTCCTTGCCGGCGCCCTGCTGCTTGGCGTCCTTCGAATCCTTGCTGGCATCCTTGTTGGCAGCGGGCGGCGGATTGGCATTGTTGTTGTTGCCGACACCGAGCACGCCGGTGAACACGCCGACTACGCCGCCGATCGCGCCGCCAAGCACGCCACCGACCGGGCCGGCCGCCTTGTTCCCGGCCGCCGCGCCCTCCTGAACGCCTTTGACCAATCCTTGAGCATTGGCAACCGCGGCCGCGCCGAGCAGCACTGTGAGCACGCTCCCCAACGCCAGCCATCGTCGCAGGTGAAGCCGCGCTGGCGGCGCCGGGTCGATCATTCTCGTCTCCATCGTCGAACGGATTGGCCTCTGTCGGGGTGGGAGCTTCCCGCCGGTTGCAACTCTATCGTTTTCGCCGCTTCGAGGTCCAGACGCAGTCAATCGCTGTCCACGCCCGAAAAGTCTTTCGCGCGAAGCGGTTATGCAGGCTTATTCGAAACTGCGGCGTAATTGCGCACGGAGCGTTCCCGCACGGCTGACGCCACGTGTGCGGCGCAAAAGAAGCCGACGCCGGCTTGCGTCCGGCGCGCAGCAACGCAAGGCGCTGCCGCGCATCCAAGCACAACGTTAGTTCTAGACAAACGCCGTTCGGCTTTCTCGACAGATGCAATCAATCATGATCTGATCGCGCTACCAATTTGTCGCGCGGCGCATGATCGGGATCGGCGCTGACGGCACCGGCAAGACGCGATCAAGCTGCGATCAACAAGAAACGCCAACAAGAAAATCAAAAGCAAAACTCGGAAGAGTTCAGAGGAAACCCAGAACAATAAAACACCCAAGCGAGGAAACGAGATGTCACGAAAGACACTGACGCGACGTCAATTTGTGGCTGCCACTGCAATGTCCTCCGCGGCGCTGATCTCAGCGCCTTACGTCCGCGGCGCCTACGCCGCCGGCAAACTCTCGATAGGCTTCTGGGACCATTGGGTGCCGGGCGCCAACAAGGCCTCGACCGATCTCGTCAATGAATGGGCCGCCAAGGAGAAGGTCGAAGTCTCCATCGACTACATCACCAGCAACAACAAGAAGATCGAGCTGACCGCCGCCGCCGAAGCGCAGGCCAAGTCCGGTCACGACATCCTGCAGATGCCGAGCTGGTGGCCGCAGGCTTACGCCGAGAATCTCGAGCCGCTCAACGACGTCATGGAGCCGCTGCTCAAGCAGAACGGCGAGGTGAACGGCACCGTCAAATATCTCGGGCAGTCGGGCGGCAAATGGCTCGCAGTGCCTGCGACGCCCGGCAGCCAGATCAAGGGCCCCTGCTCCCGCATCGACCTGATGAAGAAGCACGCCGGCATCGACGTGCAGGAGATGTATCCGGCCGGCGGCCCGCCCAAGGTCGAGAACTGGACCATGGAGACCTTCCTGAAGGCGGCCGAGGCTTGCCAGAAGGCAGGCTTCGCGTTCGGCATCGGCATGGGCGAGACCACCGACAGCGTGGACACCGCCGGTGCGATCTTCCAGTCGTTCGGCGCCGAGCTCGTCAATGCCAAGGGCGACATCACGGTGAAGACCGACCAGGTCCGCCAGGCGATGGAGTTCTACAAGAAGCTGATCGCCTTCCTGCCGCCGGATGCGCCGTCCTGGGACGACGCCTCCAACAACAAATGGCTGATCTCCGGCCGCGGCGCGATGATCCTCAATCCGCCGAGCGCGTGGGCCGTTGCCAAACGCGACGCACCGCAGGTCGCCGAGCAGTGCTGGACACACGGCTTCCCGTCCGGTCCGAAGGGGCGGTTCGCACCGTACCTGCCCTACTTCTGGGGCGTCTGGAGCTTCGGGAAGAACAAGGAGGCCGCCAAGAGCCTGCTCGTTCACATGTCCTCGCCCTCGTCGATCGAGAAGTTCGTGGCAGTCAGCGGCGGCTATGACCTGCCGGCCTACGCGAACATGACCAAGTTCAAGACATGGGAGGAGGAAGGTCCGCCGAAGGGAACGCTGTTCCACTATCCGGACCCCTACAAGCATCAGACGCTGTCGATCGCAGCGTCGCCGGCGCCGCCGAAGATCGCGCAACAGATCTACTTCCAGGCGACGTTGACCAAGATGGCGCTGCGCTTTGCGCGCGGCGAAACCATGGAGCAGGCGCTCGCCTGGGCCGAAGGCGAGTGCGAAGGCTTCATGCGAAGCTAGACCGCGATGGGACAGGACGGCTCGCGCCGCGTGCGCGAGTCGTCCGCATCCCATCACCGGATTCGCATGCCTGCGAAGCCGCCCGAACGGCCGGCTTTGCAGTTGGAAGTCCGCGAAGAGAAGCACTCAAGAGAGCTGATTCAAGGAAGCTGACATGGCCGATGTCGTCGTTGAGCGAGGTCCCGTCGCCCGTGCGACGGGCGCGCGTAAGGGATCAAGCCTGCGCAATACGCTAGGGCGGAAATCGACGGTCGCGTTCCTCCTGACGCTGCCGCTGATCCTGCTGATCGCGCTGCTGGTGCTCTACCCCGCCTTCTATTCGCTCTATCTGGCGACCTTGAACAAGGCGATGACGAAATTCGTCGGCCTCGGCAACTTCACCTTCCTGTTCAAGCGCGAGACGTTCTGGATGGTGGTGCAGCAATCCTGCATCTTCGCGATCACCGCCGTGATCTTCAAGGCGCTGATCGGCTTCATCGTCGCGCATTTCGTCCACAACATTCCCGGCAAGAAGCAGCGCAAATGGCGCGGCATGCTGCTGGTGCCCTGGGTGATCCCGCCTGCGATGAGCACGCTGGCGTGGCTCTGGCTGTTCGACCCCTCCTACAGCGCCTTCAACTATACGCTGTCCTTCTTCGGCGTCGGCCCGATCCCCTGGCTCGGCGACACCTTCTGGGCGCGCTTCTCCGTCATCCTCGTCAACGTCTGGTACGGCGCGCCGTTCTTCCTGATCATGTATCTCGCCGCGCTGAAATCCGTGCCGGACCAGCTCTACGAGGCGGCGTCGATCGACGGCGCCAATTGGTGGCAGAAGATCTGGCACATCACCTTGCCGATGATGCGCAACATCATCGCGATCACGACCCTGTTCTCGCTGATCGTGACCTTTGCCAATTTCGACATCGTGCGCATCCTGACGTCGGGCGGCCCGCTGGATACGACGCATCTGTTCGCCACCTGGGCGTTCCAGGTCGGCATCCAGAGCAGCGACATTCCGCTCGGCGCCTGCGTCTCGCTGTTCATGGTGCCGATCCTCGCCGTCGCAGCGATCTTCATCCTGCGCGATGTCAACAAACGCGGGAACGAAGCCTGATGAGCACGCTTGCAATCGACAAGGCCGGCCCCTCCCGCAAGGTCAAATACGGCAGCATGAGCCGCGACCGCACCTGGGCGCTGCGCTGGTCCTATTTTTTCCTGGTGCTGTTCGCGATCTTCTTCCTGACGCCGCCGGTGTACATGCTGATCACCTCGCTCAAGAGCAGCGCGGAGATATCGGCGGCCACCAATCCCTGGTGGGTATTCCACCCGACGCTGTCGAACTATGTCGAGCTGCTGACCTCGAACCAGTTCCTGCGCTTCTTCTGGAATTCGGCGATCGTGTCGATCGTCGTCGTCATCGTGACGATGCTGATCAGCATCCCCGCGGCCTTCGCGCTGGCGCGGATGAAATTCTGGGGTTCGGCGACGCTCGCCACCGGCGTCTTCCTGACCTACCTGATCCCGGACAGCCTTCTGTTCATCCCGCTGTTCAAGATGCTCGGGGTGGTCCAGGACGTGACCGGCATCACGCTGCTCAACCGATGGTACGTGCTGCTGTTCGTGTATCCGACGTTGACGGTGCCGTTCTGCACGTGGATCATGATCGGCTATTTCGCCTCGATCCCGAAGGAGCTCGACGAGGCCGCCCTCATCGACGGTGCCTCCTGGCTGCAGACCCTGACGCGGATCTTCATCCCCGTCGCGCTGCCCGGGTTGATCGCCGCGACCATCTTCGCCTTCACGGTGTCCTGGGCGCAGTTCCTGTATCCCCTGGTGTTCACGACGTCGGTCGATCAGCTCGTGCTGCCGGTCGGCATCACCACCACGCTGATCAAGGGCGACGTGTTCAACTGGGGACAGATCATGACCGGCGCGCTGCTCGGCGCCGCGCCGCCGCTGATCATCTACGCATTCCTGATGGACTACTACATTGCCGGCCTGACCGCCGGTGCGACAAAGGGTTGATGACTCATGGCTGACGTTGCTTTGCGGAAGGTGGTCAAGCGTTACGACGATGTCGAAGCCGTGCGCGGCATCGACCTCGATATCGCCGACCATGAGTTCATCGTGCTGGTCGGCCCCTCCGGCTGCGGCAAGTCGACCACCCTGCGCATGATCGCCGGGCTCGAGGACATCAGCGACGGCGACATCATGATCGGCGGCGACGTCGTCAACGACGTGCCACCGAAGGATCGCGACATCGCGATGGTGTTCCAGAACTACGCGCTGTACCCGCACATGACGGTCGCCGAGAACATGTCGTTCGGGCTGCGCCTGAAGCACTATCCCAAGGCCGAGATCAAGGCCCGCGTGACGGAAGCCGCCCGGCTCCTCGACATCACCGACCTGATCGACCGCAAGCCGAAGCAGCTCTCCGGCGGCCAGCGCCAGCGCGTCGCGATGGGGCGCGCCATCGTGCGCAACCCGAAGGTCTTCCTGTTCGACGAGCCGCTGTCCAATCTCGACGCGAAACTCCGCGTGCAGATGCGGATCGAGATCAAGAAGGTGCACCAGAAGGTGCGCACCACCACGGTCTACGTCACCCACGACCAGGTCGAGGCGATGACGCTGGCCGATCGCGTCGTGGTGATGAACAAGGGCAAGATCGAGCAGATCGGCACGCCGAACGAGCTCTACCACAAGCCGGCGACGCGCTTCGTGGCGGGCTTTATCGGCTCGCCCGCGATGAACTTCCTCCCGTGCCGCCTCGAGGATGTCGACGGCGCGCTTCAGCTTCGCCTCACCGACCGCATCGCCTTCGCGCTGCCGGCGGCCCGCGCCGCGCGCTACAACGCGCTGCCGCGGACCGACAAGCTGCTGCTCGGCATCCGGCCCGAGCATCTCACCGAGGCGCATGCGCATCTGGGGCCGGGCGTCGAGACCTTCGACACCGTGCTCGACGTCACCGAGCCGATGGGAATGGAGACCCTGGTCTATTTCGGGCTCGACGGCACACCGGTCTGCGGCCGTGTCGATCCCAATGCCGGCGCCAAGGACGGGGCTCCCATGCGTTTGGCGATGGACCTCAACAACATGCACCTGCTAAACGAGGAGACCGGCGCCGTCCTGTGACGCCGGCTCAAGAAACGCAAGGCAGGCAGGGGAGCGATGGCGTCCAACAAGAAGAAGATTTTCGTTACACAAACTTTGTCGCAAGGGGCACGCGCCCTCCTCACCCAGCGGGATGATATCGAGCTCGTCGAGTTTTCGAATCTGATCTCGGCCAAGGACTTCGAGGCCATGCTGAAGAGCCATGCGCCGGTCCATGGCGTGGCGCTCGGCGCCACCGCCTTCGGCGAGACCGAGCTCGAGGCCTCCAGGGACATGAAGGTGGTGACCCGTATCGGCGTCGGCTATGACGCCGTCGACGTCCCCGCCCTCTCCCGCCGCAAGGTGCCGCTGATGGTCGCCGGCAGCGCGAACTCGCCGTCCGTCGCCGAGCAGGCCCTGTTCATGATGCTGACGCTCGCCAAGCGTGCCCAGGAAATGCATTCCTGCGTCAAGGACGGCCAATGGGCCAATCGGCTTGGGATGCTGCCGTTCGATCTCTACGGCAAGACCGTGCTGATCATCGGCTTCGGCCGCATCGGCAGCCGCACCGCCAAGCGCTGCCTGGCGATGGAAATGAAGGTGCAGGTCTACGATCCCTACAAGGGCGCGGCCGACATCAAGGCGGCCGGATGCGAACCGGTTACCGATCTCGACGCCGCGCTGCCGAACGCCGATTTCGTCACCATCCACTGCCCGAAGACGCCGGAGACCGTCGGCCTGTTCGACGCCGCGCGGATCGGCCGGATGAAGCCGAAATCCTATCTCATCAACACCGCTCGCGGCGGCATCGTGAAGGAAGCCGCGCTGTACGACGCGCTGGTGTCCGGAAAGCTCGCGGGCGCCGGCATCGACGTGTTCGAGGTGGAGCCGCCGCCGGTCAGCAACGCGCTGTTCGCGCTGCCCAACGTCATCATGGCTCCGCACGTCGCCGGCGTCACCGTCGAGGCGGTGCAGCGCATGAGCGAGCAGACCGCGCGCAACATTTTGAGCGTGCTCGACGGCGATCCGATCACGCAGAACGTCATCAATCAGGACGTGCTCGGCTGAGCTCAACGAAGGCGGGCCGCCCATGCCGCCCGCCTTCGGACCGCCAGAAAGCGTCCCATTTTGGTGCAGATCGGGCCCCAACTCAGCCTTAATCAAACCTGCGTAATGTTCCCGGCCGCGGCGGCAGTGGGACAGACTTGCCGGCCGCGTCGAGCTGGAGGATGGACCCTTGTCAGAGATCGACCCGACCGACCACGCGCTGGCGACCATCGCCAGCATCCTGGAGAACCCCGAGCCCGCCCTCGTCGCCCGCGACACCGAAGCGGCGGCCACCGACGAGGAGACGGTCGCTCACGAGGATACGGGCGCCAACGAGGATACGGTCGCGAGCGAGCATTCAGCCTCCGCCGACGAGCATGTGGTCGCCGATGAGCATGTGGTCGCCGATGAGCATCCCGTGGTCGAGGAGCAGCCGCTGGTGCCGGAGCACACCGATGCCGACGGCTACAGCAAGGTCGGGCCCGGGCCGATGGTGGCGATCCGCCTCAAATGGACGGTTCATCGCGGCGATGACGGCCAGTACTACGTCCACGAGACCATCGGCGAGCAGTCCACGCCCGTGGTCAGCGGCCCGATGACGAGCGAGGCCGCCGTGCATTTCGTCGATGCGCACGAGGACGAAGCCAACAGGCGTTTCGAGCTGCTGCGCAGCGAGATCGCCGGCCGCAGCTCGCTCGCCGAGTTCGAGCGCAAGGGCGAATCCTGACGCCCGCATGATCTTGACCTCTCCCCCGCCGGGGAGAGGTGCCTATCCCGCCTCCCGCTACTTCCGCCCGAGATAATCCTTCTTCACGAGCTCGACGCCTGCGTGCCGCAATAGGTCGTAGGCGGTGGTGACGTGGAAGAAGAACTGCGGGACGCTGAACGTCAGCAGCAGCGTCCGCCCGGTGAAGGGCAGCTCGGTCCCGTTTTTCAGCCTGAAGAAGACGTTCTGCTCCGCCGCGGCATCGATCGCCGCGCGCGGCAGGCTCTCGATGAATTCGATCGAGGTGGCGATGCGCGCCTGCAGCCCCGCCATGTCGTGCTCCAGCACCGGCAGCGCCACCGGCTCTTGCTGCGCCAGCAGGGCCGGCGCGACGGTGGCGTGGCGGCAGGCCTCGCCGATCTGCTGCGCCAGATCGTACATGTTCGGCGCAAGGCGCATGCCGAGCAAGACCGCCGGATTGAACTTGCGGGCCTCGGCATAGGCAACACCCTTGTCGAGCAGAACCGACAGGTTGCGCAAATTCGGCACGAAGAGGCCGACCGAGGCCTCGTACATCGAGATCGTCACCCGGCATTCCTTTCAATTCCGCCTCGCCAGCGGCGGGCATCTGGTCTAAATCCACGTCTGAAGAGCTGCACAATGACAGCTCGGGCATGGGTGGAAAAGATGATCGTTCGAATATCCGTTCGAATCGTGACGGCCTTGGCCGTGGCGTTGCTGGCAAACCTTTCGGCGCAGGCACAGCAGGCGCCCTCGCGCCTCGACGAGATCGTCAAGCGCGGCACGTTGCGGGTCGGCATGACCGGCGACTACAAGCCCTTCACCTATCTCGACAAGACCACGCAGCAGTTCAGCGGCTTCGACGTCGACATGGCGGAAGCGCTCGGCAAGGCGCTCGGCGTCAAGGTCGAATACGTCGCCACGGCCTGGCCGAAGCTGATGAAGGATTTCGAGGCGGACCAGTTCGACATCGCCATGGGCGGCGTGTCGGTGACGCTCGACCGGCAGAAGAAAGGCTTCTTCTCGATGCCGATCATGCGCGAGGGCAAGACGCCGATCACGCGCTGCGGCGACGTCGGCAAGTACCAGAGCATCGCCGACATCGACAAGAAGGGCACCCGCGTCATCGTCAATCCCGGCGGCACCAACGAGCGCTTCGCGCGCGCCAACATCAAGGACGCCGAGATCACCGTGTTCGCCGACAACACCGTGATCTTCGACGAAATCGCCAAGGGCAATGCCGACCTGATGATGACGGACGCCTCCGAGACGCGCTACCAGCAGAAGCAGCACGCTGGCGTGCTCTGCGCGGTGCATCCGGAAAAGCCGTTCGACTTCTCCGAGAAGGCCTACTGGCTCCAGCGCGACATGGCGTTCAAGGCCTTCGTTGACCAGTGGCTGCACATCTCCATGGAAGACGGCAGCTACAGGAAGATCTACGCCGCCTGGTTCGACTAGGCGTTTCGCGCGCTGGAGCTCGCGCGCCGTTCCGATTCCGGGGGAACGGCGCGCCAGGCCGCGTCCTCCTGTCGCTTGCCTCCGCCAAACTTTGGACCGGCCCCTCGCGTATTGAACCGGGAACAGCGGGACGACGACTCATACCGAGACAGTGATCTAGATCACGTTTTGGAATGAAGCCGGCGCGTAAGCGTCGGTGCGGGGACCACCTGTTCAGGAGATGGAAATGAGGAAGCTGTTGGCCGCGGCCGCATTCCTTTTGGTGAGCACTGCCGCGCAGGCGCAGTACACCTTCGAATATGGCGGGCGCACCATCCGCATCGATCCCGACCGCGGCACGGTGCAAATCCCCGGCGTGTACGACAACACCGGTCAGGGCAAGGCCAAGAAGACCACCAAGAAGAACGAGGCGGCGCCGGGCCAGCAGCCGCAGGAGGCCAAGGTCGATCCGCAGCCGCCGGCCGCACCGGCGCCTCCACCTGCTCCGGCCGCAGCTCCGCCCGTCGCCACGCAGGCTCCCGCGCCCGTCGTGGCCGCACCGCCTCCGCCGCCTGCTCCGCCACCACCCGCGACCGCCAACGCCGCTCCGGCCGACGCGGCTCTCGTGCCTCCACCCGCACCGCCTCCGGCCCCCGCTCCCGCCGAGCAGCAGGCCGCTCCCGCGGCACCACCTGCGCCGCCGCCTGCCACAGCGGCAGCTGCGCCGCCCGCTCCCCCGGCCCCGCCGCCGGCGCCGGCCCCCGCACCGGTCCAATCCGCCGCCGTCGCCCCGCCGGCTCCGGCCGCCGCGCCCACGCGCGATCTCAATTCGCCGCTCGGCGTCTGGCTCACCGAGGAGAAGGAAGGCAAGGTCCGCATCGAACAGTGCGGCAGCAATCTCTGCGGCTATTCGGTCGACAGCAAATCGAACCAGAACGGCGAGCAGGTGCTGATCAACATGAAGCCCGGCAAGGATCAGAAATGGTCCGGCCGCATCCTCGATCCCAACAGCGGATCGACCTACGACTCCACGATCGCCATGAAGGGCACCGACCGCCTGCGCGTGCAGGGCTGCGCCTTCGGCGGCATGTTCTGCGGCGGCCAGACCTGGACGCGCGTGAACTGAGTTCGGCGTCGACGCTCTGACCAAAACAAGGGGCCCGCGATCCGGGCCCCTTTGCTTTGCCCGCGATCTCACTGCGAGGTGAGCCACCTCACAGAGCCGCTTGCAGGCGTGAGCCCCCTCACATCGCCGGTTCCGCACGCCGTGCCACGTTCCCCCGCATTGTCAACCACAGGGGCGTGCCATGCACGGCTTTCGCAGAGGACTCTTCGCTACTCTTGTCGCCATCGCCTGTCCGCTGACGCAGGCGTCTGCCGCGACAAGCAGCTTCGACGGCACGTGGAACGTCCGCATCTCGTCGTCGAGCGAGACCTGCGGCAACGGCGCGACCGTCGCGATCGGCATCAACAACGGCCAGATCGCCTCGAGCAGCAGCGCGGTGACGGCCTCGGGCCGCGTGGCCGAGGCCGGCAGCATCAACGTCACCCTGAGCACCGGCATCAAGCGCGCGGTCGGCTTCGGCCGGCTCAGCGGCACCTCCGGCTCCGGCACCTGGCGCGGCGCGCTGTGCACGGGCACCTGGACGGCGGAGCGGATGTGATTTCTCTTGTCCCGGCTCAGCGGCGCGGCGCCAAGTGCCGCGACGCTGAGCCGGGACCCAGCACTCTTCGTGGTCCAGATCTCTGGGTCCCGGATCGGCGACGCATCGCTTCCGCGATGCGTCTTGTCCGGGACACGAAAGATCAGCCCAGGGCTGCGCCGTATTCCTCGTCCGTCACCGGATGGAGCCAGGTCGAGAACTTGCCGTCGAGCGCTTCCTGCATGGCGATGTGGCACATGCCGTTGGTCGGCGACGCGCCGTGCCAGTGCAGTTCGCCGGGCGGGATCCAGATGGTGTCACCGGGGCGGATCTCGCGGATCGGGCCGCCCTTGGCCTGGATGCGGCCGACGCCGGAGATGACGTACAGCGTCTGCCCGAGCGGATGATGATGCCAGTTGGTGCGCGCGCCGGGCTCGAACGAGACGCGCGAGCAATTCAGGTGCGCCGGCTCCGGCGTCATGATCACAGGGTCCTGCCACACCGTACCGGTGAAGTTTTCCTTGGGCGCGCGGCGGGTCGGCCGCGTGCCTGCGACGTGAATCTCCATGGGGGTACCTCGCTTTTGGGGTGTTGTTACTTCTTGCTGGCGGCGTAGCGCGCCTTGGTCTCGGCGTTCATGGGATAGAGGCCCGGCAGCACGGCGCCGTTGTTCACCTCGTTGACGATCCAGGCTTCCATGCGCTCCTGCTCGACGCCCTCGTTGAGGACGTGCTCGAGCATCGCCTGCGGGATCAGCACGCAGCCGTCCTGGTCGGCGACCACGATGTCGTTCGGGAAAACGGCAACGCCGCCGCAGCCGATCGGCTCGCCCCAGCCGACGAAGGTGAGGCCCGCGACCGACGGCGGCGCGGCGTAGCCGTCGCACCACACCGGCAGATTGGTGCCGAGCACGCCCTCGACGTCACGCACCACGCCGTCGGTGACGAGCGCGGTGACGCCGCGCTTCATCATGCGCGCGCACAGGATGTCGCCGAAGATGCCGGCATCGGTGATGCCCATGGCATCGACCACGGCGATGCAGCCTTCCGGCATCGCCTCGATCGCGGTGCGGGTCGAGATCGGCGAGGACCAGGATTCCGGCGTCGCCAGATCCTCGCGCGCCGGCACGAAGCGCAGCGTGAAGGCCGGCCCCACCAGGCGCGGCAGGCCCGGACGCAGCGGACGCGCGCCGCGCATCCAGACGTTACGCAGGCCCTTCTTCAGCAGGACCGTGGTGATGGTGGCAGTGGTGATGCCGGCGAGGGTCTTGCGGGCTTCGGGGGACAGCGACATGGACGAGAACGAGCTCCGAGGTGCGGGAAAGAACGCGCGCATCTTGCGAGCCGCGCGCCGTGCGTCAAGGGCGAAAAGGCCCGCAGGAATGCAGGGCGGCAGCGCCGTTATGCGACGCGATAACAAGGCTTTATCGCTCCCCCCGGCATTAATTTATTGGACTTGCGGGCGCATTTACGCGAAGCAGGGACAAGCGGAACTCAAGGTCGAGCCCGCTTTCCCGAGAAGCCCGATTTCGACAGCGCTTTGACAGCTCATGGCCGCGACGCTTCCCCCGCCCCGTCTTCTGCCCAGTGGCGACAGTGCCGTCACGGTCGAGTTCAGCCGCACCATCGACGACGACGCCAACCAGCGCGTGCTGGCGCTCGACAAGGCGCTCGCCGCCAGCCCGATCGACGGCATCACCGAGACCGTGCCGACCTATCGTTCGCTGCTGGTGCACTACGATCCCGGCAAGATCGGCTTCGACGCGCTCGGCGAGAAGATCCTCCCGATCGCCAGCCGGCCGTTGCCTCCGGCCACCAAGGCGCGGCGCTGGCGCGTTCCCGTGGCGTATGGCGGCGAGCATGGCATCGACCTCGAGGATGTCGCCAAGGCCCTCAACACCACGCCCGAGGACATCATCGCCCGGCATGCGGGCGGCGACTACAAGGTCGCCATGATCGGCTTCACGCCGGGCTGGTCGTATCTCAGCGGCCTCGACAAATCCCTGCACATGTCGCGGCGGCAATCGCCGCGGCTGCTGACGCCGGCCGGCACGATCTCGATCGGCGGCATCCAGGCCGGCATCCAGTGCCTGGCCGCGCCGAGCGGCTGGCACCTGCTCGGCCGCACGCCGGTCAGAACCTATCAGCTCCATCGCAATCCGACCTTCCTCACCGAACCCGGTGACCGCGTGACGTTTTTCGCCATCGACCACAAGACGTTCGAAGACATGGACCGCGCCGCCGAGGCTGGCGAGATCATCGCCGAGCAGGTGGACGCATGAGCCGGCTCGTCATTGCCAGCATCGGGCCGGCAAGCTCCGTCCAGGACGGCGGCCGCCACGGTGCGCAGCGCTACGGCCTGACGGTCAGTGGCGCGATGGACCGCCTGTCGCTGGCGGCGGCGAACACGCTGGTCGGCAACGCCCCGTTCGCGGCCAGCGTCGAGATCGGCCCGTTCGGCGCCACGTTCACCGCCAAGGATGGCGCCGTGCGCGTGGCGATCGCGGGCGCGCCGCGCAATGCCGACGTCGCGGGGAAGCCGGTGGCCATGGACACGTCGGTGACGCTGAAGGACGGTGAGACCTTGACGCTGGGCTTTGCCCGCGGCGGCGCCTTCACCTATCTGGCGATCGAAGGCGGCATCAAAGGCGAGCTCGTGTTCGGAAGCCTTGCCGTGAACGCCCGGGCCGGCCTCGGCAGCCCCTACCCGCGTCCGCTCCAGGCCGGCGACGAGTTCACCGCCGATGCCGCGAGCGGCGCGCCGGAGCTGCGCATCGAGCTGCCGAAGCCCGCGACAGGTCCGATCCGCGTGCTGCTGGGTCCACAGGACGACGAATTCGACGATGCCAACAAGGCGCTGTTCCTCGACAGCGAATGGAAGATCTCGGCGACGTCGGACCGGATGGGCTACCGGCTCGAAGGCCCCGCGATCAAGCACCTGCACGGCCACAACATCGTCTCGGACGGCACCGTCAATGGCAGCATCCAGGTGCCCGGCAACGGCTCGCCGATCGCGCTGATGATGGACCGTGGTACCTCCGGCGGTTATCCGAAGATCGCGACCGTGATCACCGCAGACATCGGCCGGCTGGCACAGACCTCGGCAGGAACGGCGTTCCGCTTCAAGCAGGTCGGCATGGCCGAGGCGCAGGACGAGGCGCGCAAGTTCGCCCAATTGATCCGCGGCCTCCCCGACCGCCTGCGCTCCTCCGACACCGTCGAGCTCAACATCGAGGCGCTGAGCGATGCCAACGTCGCCGGCTATGCAGTGAGCGCAGTCGACGCCGGAACGTGGCAGGTGACGGCGGAACCGTAAGCGGCAACAAGACCAGAGGCGGAGAGCACCCCATGAAGACGATCGACCTTAATTGCGACCTCGGCGAAGGGTTTGGCGCGTGGGAGATGGGCAACGACGCCGCGATGATCGAGCTCGCCAGCTCGGTCAACGTCGCCTGCGGCTTCCATGCCGGCGACCCCGACATCATGCGCCGCACGGTGGAGCTGGCGAAAGCGCGCGGCGTCTCGGTCGGCGCGCATCCCGGCTACCGCGACCTGCACGGCTTCGGCCGCCACCCGATCGCGGGCCTGAAGGCGTCCGAGATCGAGAACCTCGTCGCCTACCAGATCGGCGCGCTGCAGGCGATCGCGACCGCGGCCGGCCACAAGGTCACGCATGTGAAGGCGCACGGCGCGCTCTCCAACGTCGCCTGCGAGGACGACATGACGGCGAAGGCGATCGCCGCCGGCATCAAGGCCGTCGATCCCAATCTGATCTTCGTCGTGCTTGCCAATTCGAAGCTGGTGAAAGCCGGCGAAGATGCCAATCTGCCGCTGGTGCACGAGGTGTTCGCCGACCGCGCCTATGAGGACGACGGCAACCTCGTCTCGCGCAAGAAGCCTGGCGCGGTGCTGCACGATGCCAAGGCGATCGCCGACCGTGTGGTGCGCATGGTGCAGGACGGTGCGGTGGTGTCGGTGACCGGCAAGGTCATCAAGATGCGCACGGACACGGTGTGCATCCATGGCGATACCCACGGCGCAGTCGAGATCGCGCGGACCTTGCGTCAGGCGTTGAAGGAAGCGGGGATCGAGGTCGCACCGTTCAAGCGCGGGGCGTGAGGCACGTCAGGTGCCGTAGGGTGGGCAAAGGCGGGATGCGCCGTGCCCACCATCTCCACATGATCGAGACAGGCGGTGGGCACGCTTCGCTTTGCCCACCCTACGAGAATGGTTACGCTCGTTAGAACGGGTGTACCGACAACGTCCCGAACACGATCGCTGCAATGACCGCGAACGCGCTGTAGAGCGCGACATGGTGCATGCTCGTCCCGGTCCGCCGTGAGAGCGAGCGCGCGTAGAAGTGCAGTCTGGCTTCCGCCGATAGTTCGCGCATGGTCGATCTCCAACGCTCCATCCGTGGGAGTATGAAGGATCGACCGGGGGATCAGGCAAGACTCCGGAACAAATAGCGATGAGGGTTCTCCCGGATAGCCCCATCGCAGGCGCAAATTCTTCTCAGGCGCCGGTTCCAAGAATCTTATTCGTTAAGATCCGACCGAGCCGGAACCGGTTCCATGACGCCGGGATGACAGCCGGTCGGGCCCCCCTCCAAACAAAACGTCGAAAACAACCCCATGCACAGTAGAAACCGGACCGGTGCGCGACGTCCCGGCGATTGCGCCGCCGGGACGATAACCGTTGCCCCCGCCGCGGCTTAGTAGACGTCAGCCTGGAAGCGGCCGGTCTTCTTGAGCTCGGCAACGAAACTGACGGCTTCGTCCGTCGAGCGCGCGCCGAACTGGGCGACGATGTCGACCAGCGCTCGTTCGACGTCCTTGGCCATGCGCTTGGCATCGCCGCAGATGTAGAGATGCGCACCTTCGGCCAGCCACGTCCACAGCTCACGGCCGACCTCGCGCATGCGGTCCTGCACGTAGAACTTCTTCTCGCCGTCGCGCGACCAGGCCAGCGACATGCGCGTCAGCAGACCCGAGGTCTTCATCGCATTGAGCTCGTCCTGGTAGAAGAAATCGCAATCGCTGCGCTGGTGGCCGAAGAACAGCCAGTTCTTGCCGGGCGCGCCGGTCGCCTTGCGGTCGAACAGGAACGCGCGGAACGGCGCGATGCCGGTGCCCGGCCCGATCATGATCACAGGTGTCTTCGGGTCCTGTGGCAGACCGAAGGCGTGCGCCTTCTGCACGTAGACCTTGAGCTTCTCGCCCTCGGCGATGCGCTCGCCCAGGAAGGTCGAGGCGACGCCGACGCGCTTGCGCTTGCCGATCACGTAGCGCACGGAATCGACCGTCAGCGACAGCTTCCCGGGCGTCGCATTGTGCGAGGACGAGATCGAATAGAGTCGCGGCTGCAGCGGTTCCAGCGCCTCGACGAAGGCTTCGGGATGCGGCCGCGTGCCGGAAAACTTCTGCAGCGCCGCCATCACGTCGAGGGTCGCCGCATCGCCATCGGGATCCTCGCCCTGCGCCAGCGCCCGCGCCTTCTCGCGCTGCGCACCGCCGGTGATGAAGGAGATCAGCTCGAACAGCGAGTCCGGCGCGGGCGACAGCGAAACGTCGTCGATCAGCGCCTCGCGCAGCGTCTTGCCGTTGACCTTGGTGGTGTGGGAGGCGCCGAGCAGCGCGATGATCTGGTCGACGAGGCCGACGTCGTTGCGCGCGAACACGCCAAAACTGTCGCCGACGACGTAGTCGAGCTTGCTCGCGGAGAGATCGAACTCGACGTGATAGGTCTCCTTCTCCGACTTCCCCTTGTTGAGGAGACGGCGCGACAGAAAAGTGGCCTCGGTCGGATTGTCGCGCGAGCGGCCGGGCTCGGCGATGGTCACGGTGACGGCGGGCGCGGCGATCGCGTCCGACTTCTCCGGTGCTTTCGCCGCGGGCGCCTTGTCCAGCTCCTCGTACAGCGACTTCAGCATCCGCGCGGTTTCCTTGCCGCCGGGGACGCAGAGATTGAGCCGTGCTTCGCTGCGGCCCGCGATCGCCTCCGAATAGTCGTGGCAATTGTAGCCGCACTGGCCGCAATCCTGCTGTGCCATCGCCGCCATCATCTTGCGGCGCACGGGGCGGCCCTCGGCGAGCTTCATGCGATCGGCGATCGGCATGGTCTGGTCGTGCCACGGCGCTTCGCCGTCGTCGCCGTCCCCGGCCGACATGACGGCGGCGCCCTGCTCCGCCGACAACGGCGTTGCGACGTCGGGCGACAAGAGGCCGGCAAAGAAGCCGTTCAGCCAGGAGCGCTGCGCATCCGAGAACGGGGCGCTTGAGGGAATGATGTCGAGTTTCGGCGGAGGGGTGATCTGGTTCATGCGGACACCTGTGCATCGGCAAGCTTGCGCAGCGTTTCGCCGTCATGGCGGCGCGCAAAGGACAGGAAGGTTTCGTCGGGCGACGAGCGATGGGCGAGATAGGCCTTGAGCAGCGCTTCGACCGTCTTCGGCGCGTCCTCGGCCTTGAGGTCGTGATAGACCTCCTGCCCGACATCGGCGTCGGGACCGAACCCGCCGCCGGTGAAGAGGTGATAGCCCTCGACCGTGTCCTCCTCGTTCACGGGCACCCGCGCCCCGATCAGGCCGATATCGCTGATATAATGCTGCGCACAGGAATGGTGGCAACCCGTCAGGTGAATGTTGACCGGCTTGTCCATCGCGACGCGCGGCTCGCACCAGTCGCCGATCTCGGCGGCATTGCGCTTGGTGTTGGAGGCCGCGAAACGGCAGCCCGCATTGCCCGTGCAGGCGATCAGGCCGGCCTTGATATGCGAAGCCTCGACCGCGAGACCGATCTGCTTGATCGCGGCAATGGCGAGCTCGACATTCTCGTCACCCACGCCCGAGATCAACAGGTTCTGCCAGACCGTCAGGCGGATCTCGCCGTCGCCGAGATCCCGCGAGACCTTGGCAAGGCCGCGCATCTGCTCGCAGCTGAGCTTGCCGAGGGACAGCGACACGCCGATCCAGTTGAGGCCGTCCTGCTTCTGCTTGTGCACGCCGACATGGGCCATACGGTCGGCCGCAGGCCGCGGCACGAAGGCCTCCTCCGGTACGCGTGCGAAAGGCGTCTTCAGCCGCTCTTCGACGAGCTTGAGGAAGCCATCATGGCCCATCGCGTCGAGCACGTATTTCAGCCGCGCCTTGTTGCGGTTGGTGCGGTCGCCATGGTCGATGAAGACACGCACGATGGCGTCAGCGACGGCGGTCGCCTGTTCCGGCCGGACGATGATGCCGGAGTACTTTGCGAAATCCTTGTGGCCGGTGATGCCGCCGAGACCGAGCCGGAACCAGACGCCGGGCTCGACGCCGAAACCGTCCTTCACCTCATAGGCGGTGAAGGCGATGTCGTTGGTCTCTTCCAGCACCGCGATCTTGCCGGCGCCGTCGAAGGCGACGTTGAACTTGCGCGGCAGGCCGTAGAGCGAGCGGTCGTTGAGGATGTGATGGTGCCACTCGCGCGCAAAGGGCCGCGTGTCGATGATCTCCTGCGGATCGACGCCGGCCGTCGGCGTTCCCGTCACGTTGCGGATGTTGTCGGCACCGGAGCCGCGCGAGCACAGGCCGAGATCCTGGATGCCCTCGAGCAGCTTGATGGCGTGCTTCGGCGGGATCTCGCGTAGCTGGAGGTTGGCGCGCGTCGTGACGTGGCTGTAGGGGCCGCAGAGCTCGTCGGCGAGATCGGCAAGGCCCGACATCTGCCAGTGCTTCATGATGCCATTGGGGATGCGCAGGCGGCTCATGTAGGAGTCCTGCGTCGGCGCGACGTAGAAGATGCCGTAATAGCGCCAGCGGAAATTGTCGGCGGGGCTCGGCGGGGCGTTGTCGTGGGCCTGCTGGCGCAGCCGCGGATAGGCATCGAAGGGATGCTCGTCGCGCTTGAACTTCTCCTGGTCGGCGAGCTTCTTGCCTGCCGCGATGACCTTGTCCTGCGCCTTGATGTGCACGGCATCGGGACCGGTGGGCTCGGCATTCGCCTTGCCGGCTCCGCCGCCAAGTCCGCGACCGACGCGGCTGATCTGCAAGCCCGTCGTGAAGCCTTCGAGATAACGTTTCTGCTCGTCGGTAAAGTCGACTGAGACCGTATCGATTTTCATGGTCGGTAACGAAGCTCCTGCGGCCACCACGGTGGGATCGACGGACAATTGCGCGACCCGCGGGGAAGACGGCTGGCGCTGGAGCCAGCTCTGCTTACCCGACGGTCCAATCAGCTTCGTTGCTGCGGGACTTGGCTCAGCAGGCACCAATGACAAGCTGGCCGCAGTGCAACATACAAGTTGCGTGCCAGCTTTGACGGAAAGGAAACGCGTTAGATTTCAGTGGAATACGAGCTGCCCCGGAAACTACCGACCCCGGAACTCACACGAAATTCGAGCACTCGGCTCAAAATTTAGCCGATGACACATATTGCCTAATCTTTATGCAGGAAGCGAATCAGGCCTTCCAGCGGCCGACTTCGAAGGCCTCCAGGTGCCCCCGGATATTGTCGGCATCGAAGGCGGGCCCGGTGAATGCACCGAAGGCTGCCGGGGCATCGGCGGGCGGCTCACGCCCCACGGCCGCGTCGTAGAGGTCCGGTCTGAACACCGCCATGGCCGTCTTGACGCCATCAGGCGTCAGCGCGGTCTGCCCCCAGCGGACCATCTGGGCGTAGAGCCAGGCCGCCTGGACCGGCTCCGGACGCCCTGCCCCTTCGCGTCCCACGAGGAGGTAGCGGCCGCTTTCGCGCAAGGTGCCATCGGGCGAGATCTTGAGGCGCCCGGTGAGAGTGCGCTGAATGACTTCGGCATCGACGCCGATGCGCTCGGGCTGCGCGAGGATTTGCGCGGCCTCCGCCAGGTTCGCGGGCTGCTCGATGAACTCGGCTCCCTTCACCGCCGCGCGCACCAATGCTGCGACCACATCGGGATTCTTGTCGGCCCAGACCTGGCGCAGCGCCAGCACCTTCTCCGCCGCGCGGACCAGGATGTCGGAGACGAAATGCAGGATATGGCCGATGCCGAGATCGACCGCGACGGAATTCCAGGGCGCGCCGACGCAGAACGCATCGACGTGGCCGCTCTTGAGGCTCTCGACCATGTAGGGCGGCGGCAGCACAACGAGGCGCACATCCTCATCCGGATCGACGCCGGCCGCAGCCATCCAGAACCGCAGCTGGTAATTGTGGGTCGAGAACGGGAAGGTCATGCCGAAGGTCAACGGCTCCGCGCCGGCCTTGCGACGCTTGGCGACCACCTTCGCCAGCGCTTTCGCGGTGGCAAGCGGATCGAAGCGGTCGCCGTCGATCTCTTCCATCAGCGCCGCATACAGCGTCGGCGACACCGTGATCGCATTGCCGTTGATGCCGAGATTGAACGGCGCTGCGATCGGCACCTTGACGTGGCCGAGACCGAGCGAGGACGCAATGGCCACGGGCGCGAGCAGATGCGCGGCGTCGAACAGGCCGATATTGAGCTTGTCGCGGACGTTGGACCAGGAGACCTCGCGGACCAGCTCGACCTCGAGGCCTTCGGCGGCGGCAAACCCCTTGTCGACCGCAACGATGAGCGCAGCGGCATCGACCAGCGGGATGAACCCGATGCGGAGCGGTCCGGTCATTTCAGCATCTCCGACGCGGTGATGATCGACTGCGCGATCTCGCCGATTTTCTTCTTCTCGCGCATCGCGGTGGAGCGCAGCAGCACATAGGCCTCGTCCTCGGTGAGGCCCTTGACCTTCATCAGGATGCCCTTGGCCTTCTCGATGATCTTGCGATCCTCGAGCTGCGACTTGGTGCGCTCCAGCTCCTCCTGGAGTTTTGCGAAGGCGTTGAAACGGGACACGCAGAGGTCGAGGATCGGCTTGATGCGCTCCTTCTTCAGCCCGTCGACGATATAGGCCGACACCCCCGCCTCGACCGAGGCCTGGATCGAGGCTGAATCGCTCTGGTCCACGAACATCGCGACCGGGCGCTTCACGGCGCGGCTGACCTGGAACATCGCCTCCAGCACGTCGCGGCTGGGGTTCTCCAGATCGATCAGGATGATGTCGGGGTCCACCGCATATATACGGGCCAAGAGGCTCTGCATCTCGCTGATATGGACCACCTGGGTGAACCCGGCCTCCCGCAGCCCCTCCTGGAGGATCGCGGCCCGGATCGGGCTCTCGTCGACAATCACGATTTTAGGCGACTGTTCGGCGCTCATAGCTCACTCACGGCAGGTGATTCATCCATAGCACGCCGGAAGGCCATGCAAAGGGTTGTAATTATGGGCAATTGGGACTAGCTCAAGCCTGTCAATCAGGCAGATTTGGATATGGATCAGACGGCTGCGCCCAAGGTCAGCTTCGTGTCGCTCGGGTGTCCCAAGGCATTGGTGGATTCCGAGCGCATTATCACGCGCCTGCGCGCCGAAGGCTACGAGCTCGCGCGCAAGCACGACGGGGCCGACATCGTCATCGTCAACACCTGCGGCTTCCTCGACAGCGCCAAGCAGGAATCGCTCTCGGCGATCGGCGAGGCCATGGCCGAGAACGGCAAGGTGATCGTGACCGGCTGCATGGGCGCCGAGCCCGAGCAGATCGAGCAGGCCTATCCCGGCGTGCTCTCCATCACCGGCCCGCAGCAATATGAGAGCGTGCTCGACGCCGTGCACCGCGCGCTGCCGCCGGCGCACAATCCGCATCTCGACCTGGTGCCGCCGCAGGGCATCAAGCTGACGCCGCGCCACTACGCCTATTTGAAGATCTCCGAGGGCTGCAACAACCGCTGCACCTTCTGCATCATCCCGAAGCTGCGCGGCGACCTCGTCTCGCGCCCGGCCAATGACGTGCTGCGCGAAGCCGAGCGCCTGGTCGGCGCCGGCGTGAAAGAGCTGCTGGTGATCTCGCAGGACACCTCGGCCTACGGCGTCGACCTCAAATACGCCGAGAGCCCGTGGAAGGACCGCCAGGTCCGCGCCAGATTCCTCGACCTCGCCCGCGAGCTCGGCGAACTCGGGGCCTGGGTACGGCTGCAATACGTCTACCCCTACCCGCATGTCGACGAGGTCATCGCGCTGATGAACGAGGGCAAGGTGCTGCCTTATCTCGACATCCCGTTCCAGCATGCGAGCCCCGAGGTGCTGAAGGCGATGAAGCGCCCGGCCGCGCAGGACAAGACGCTGGCGCGGATCAAGCGCTGGCGCGAGGAATGCCCGGATCTCGCTTTGCGCTCGACCTTCATCGTCGGCTTCCCCGGCGAGACCGATGCCGACTTCGCCTATCTGCTCGACTGGCTCGACGAGGCCGAGATCGATCGGCTCGGCTGCTTCAAATACGAGCCGGTTGCGGGCGCCACCTCGAACGCGATCGAGAACCCGGTGCCGGAAGAGGTCAAGCAGGAGCGCTACAACGCGCTGATGGCCCGCCAGCAGAAGATCTCCGCGCGCAGGCTGAAGCGCAAGGTCGGTACGCGCCAGCAGATCATCATCGACGAGGTCGGCCCCACCGTGGCCAAGGGCCGCTCCAAGGCCGATGCGCCGGAGATCGACGGCGCAGTATATCTCTCCAGCCGGCGCCCCCTGCGCGTCGGCGAGATCGTCACGGCGAAGATCGAACGCGCCGATCAGTATGATCTGCACGGCAGCGTCGCCGGATTCTAGCCCGCGACGAACGGTCTCGATACCGGGTCGGCGAAGCCGGCCCGATGTCTCTCGGCCATTGAGATGTCTGCCCGTGGGTTTTACGGCGCCGGCTAGTGCTTCATCGCCACGCAGGGCCCGTATTGCCGACGCTGGCCGGGACCAACGACGCCGCTCGAGCTGACATTGCTTCCGCCCGTGATCTTCCTGGCCTTGCCGGGACCGCATTCGACGTAGACGACCTGCCCCGGGCCGAGCTGCCCGGGAGGCGGCTCGGACTTCATCACCGTTTGCGCCAGGGCGGCATGTGACGTGAGAACGAACGCAGCCAACACACTCAATCGAAGAATTTTCACCGCAATCTCCCCCAAAGAAAAACGGCGGCAGGATAGCGGCTGGAACATAATCCACAAGTAGACGGCACGGATTCCTGCAATCGGAAACCGCGATGACGCCACGGCCTGGCGGAACGCACGATGAGCTAGCTGGGCGGGCGAGAGAACGAGAAACCGGCAGGCGCCGTCACGCCAGCCATTTCGGCACCCAGCGCTCCGGGCGCGGGGCGCGGGCGAGATCGGCCTTCGCCTCGGCGAGCAGCGCCGGCTCGCCGTCGATGGTCGGGTGCACGTCGTATTCGAAGCTCGGCATGACGCGGCCGTCGGCATAGAGGCCGAATTTCATCGCGTACCACAGCCCGAGCTCGGGCTGGGCGCGGCGCATCTCCTCGCGCAGGTCGCGCAGCAGCGATTCGATCGAGGCCGCTTCCTCGAACGGCTGCGGGCCGCGCGAGAGCACGCGGGCCTCATACTGCTTGCCGACGATCGCGATCTCGAAATGCGTCTTGTCCCAGGGCTTCTTGCCCTTCGGCAGATGCGCGGCGAGCCGCCAGCCGAGCTCGGCCATCAGGCGATGATTGGCCCAATAATCCTCGCGGTCCCTGCTCCATTTTTCCACGAAGCCGCGGAAGTCCGGAAGCTCGGATGCGCCGTCATCGCAGGCCGCCTTGTCGCCGGCTGGCTGCCCGGCGAGCCATTGCGCGAGCTCGACCGTCTGGCACTCGACATCCTCGTGCGGACGCAGATCGCTCCACGCGCTGTCGAAGGCTTGCGAGGTGAGTTTGGTCAGCAAGGCGTCGAGGCTCGGCGCGAGCAGCTCGTAGTCGCCTTCCGATCCCAGCCCGACGATCGGCGGATTGTCGCGGTCGAGACCGGCGCCATACCAGCCGCCGACGGCCGAGCCATCAGGCAGGCGCATGAACAGCGAAAACCGGTCGCGCAACGGGCTGCCGTCGACGATCGGCGCGGAATCGGAGAACTGGCCTTGCAGGGAGAAGCAGCCGACGCTGCCCCAGGGGCGCCCCTTGAGCCAGCCGGCAAAGTCGACCAGCAGCGGTGGTGCTTCGATTCCCGGCGGAAACGCGCCGCGAATGCTGTCGAGGTCGATCGGGTAAGGGGTATCGGACAAGGCTGAAAACTGTCTGGTTGGTCCCGCCATTCTTGGTCTCGACCGTTCGGCGTCCGGTTCGAACCAATATGCGTCCCTTGATCACAAACGCGCTAGAGGCTCAATGGTTTCTACGCGACGATCGATGAAAAACAATCACAAGGTTGGTATCCGAGGCGGACTGTGCGCGATTGGCACAGCATTGATTCTGCTTTCGCTTCCCGCCGCCGCCCAATCCCCTCACCTGCGCAGGCGCGGCAATGGTGCTTCGGCACCAGCGGCATCGATGACGACCAGCGCCTCGCCGGCTGCTCGATGGTGCTGCGGGCCGATCCGTCCAACGAACGGGCGCTTGCCAATCGCGGCGAGACCTTTCGGCGCAGGGGCGAGACGGAGCGCGCCTTGGCCGACCTCAACCGCGCCATCGACCTCGATCCCAAGGACGCCATCGCCTGGTACAATCGCGGAATTACCTATGACGATCTCGGCGATCGCGATCATGCCATCGTCGACTATACGGGCGCGATCCGGCTCAAGCCCGGCGATTCGCGCTACTACAACAACCGCGGCAACTCCTACATCGGCAAAGACGACTACGCGCATGCGCTCGCCGATTACGATCAGGCCATCAAGCTCGATCCGAAATTCGCATTGGCCTATTACAACCGCGGCACGGCCTATCGCGAGCACGGCGAGGCCGACCGCGCGCTCGCCGATTTCGACATGTCGATCAAGCTCGACCCGAATTACGGCAAGGCCTATGGCAATCGCGCGCGGATCTATCGCGATCGCGGCGACCGAGCCCGGGCACTCGCCGATTTCGGCAAGTCGCTTCAGCTCTCCCCGAACAACGACCTCGATTTCTATGCGCGCGCGAGCATGTATTTCGATACGCACGATTACGCGCTGGCTCTCGCGGATTACGACCGCGCCATCCAGGCCAATCCGATCTATTCCGGCGTGTTCAATTCGCGCTGCATGACGCGAGCGATCCTCGGGCGCCTGCAGGAGGCGCTGGCCGATTGCGAGCAGTCGCTGCGGATGGCGCCCAACGATCCCTATACGCTCGACAGCCGCGCCCTCGCCTACCTCAAGCTCGGCAATCTCGACGCGGCGATCGCCGACTATGACGCAGCGCTGAACGCAAAGCCGCAGCTCGACAGCTCGCTTTACGGCCGCGGGCTTGCGAAGCGGAAGAAGGGCGACACTGAAGGCGCCGAGCGGGACATCGCAGCGGCAAAAGCGATCAATCCCGGCATCGCCGAAGCGTTCGCGCATTACGGCGTCGAGTGATCCTCCCGCCTCGCATGGCGGGCCGCTGGCGAAACGCCCGCTTGACAAGGCCTGGCATTCGGCTGTAGGGACGCGCCCCATGATCAACTCTCGGACCAACCGCCGCGCAACTTTCCGTCGTCGCACCCGCGACGATGATGGGTTGCGCCATGTCCGACGACGCCGCTGAAGCACTAGAATTCAGCCAGTTTTCGAGAAGGCCGCACCCGCAAAGTGCGGCCTTCTTGCTTTTCCGCGTCCTTTTTCCACCCCGCCGACCAGATCTTCCTACCCTAAAAGAGGAGTTCGACATGACCACCGCCACGCATCCGTATGACGCGCTGATGGACATCACCGCACGGCCCAAGGCCGTGTTCGTCCGCGGTGCCGGCTCCTACCTCTGGGACGATGGTCGCAAGCGCTATCTCGATTTCGTGCAGGGCTGGGCCGTCAACTGCCTCGGCCACTCCCCGCCCGGGATTGCGGATGCGCTTGCAGCCCAGGCCAAGCGGCTGCTGACGCCGAGCCCGGCTTTCTACAACGAGCCGAGCCTCAAGCTCGCGCAGGCGCTGGTCGCAAACAGCGCCTTCGACCAGGTGTTCTTTGCCAATTCGGGGGCGGAAGCCAACGAGGGCGCGATCAAGCTCGCGCGGAAATATGGCAGCCTGCACAGGAACGGCGCGTTCGAGATCATCAGCTTCGAGGGCGGCTTCCACGGAAGGACGCTGGCGACGATGTCGGCCTCGGGCAAGAAGGCATTCGAGCCGCTGTTCGAGCCGAAAGTGTCGGGCTTCAAGAAGGCGAAGCTGAACGACATCGCCTCGGTCGAGAAGCTGATCAACGCCAACACCGTCGCCGTGATGCTCGAGCCGATCCAGGGTGAGTCAGGCGTGTGGCCCGCGACCGATCAGTTCCTGAAGGAGTTGCGGGCGCTGACCGATGCGCACGGCCTGCTGCTCATTTTCGACGAGATCCAGACCGGCATGGGCCGGACCGGAAAGCTCTTCCACTATGAGCACACGGGGATCTCGCCCGACATCATGACGCTCGGCAAGGGCATCGGCGGCGGCGTGCCGCTCGCAGCGCTGCTTGCGACCGAACGCGCCTCCTGCTTCGAGCACGGCGACCAGGGCGGCACGTTCAACGGCAACCCGATCATGTGCGCGGCGGGCCTTGCGGTGCTGGAGGAAGTCGGCAAGCCCGACTTCCTGAAACAGGTGGCCGAGACCGGCCTGCTGCTCGAAAGCGAGCTGCAGAAGGTCTCGGCACGGCACGGGCTCGGCGGCGTGCGGGGACGCGGCTTGCTGCTCGCGCTCGACCTCAAGCTGCCGATCGCACCAGGCATCGTCGCGCAGGCGTTCGAGGCCGGTGTGCTCCTGAACGCGCCGCAGGTCGACACGCTGCGTTTCATGCCGGCGCTGAACGTGACGCGCGCCGAGATCGCCGAGATGATCGATTGTCTCGACGCGATCTTGACGAAGGCGGGCGCGGCACGGCGGGTGGCGTAAGAGCGGTCTCGTGCCCCGGACGCAGCGCAGCGCCCCTTCGGCGGTGCGCTGCAGAGCCGGGGCCCATCCCTCCGCAGTGTCCCGTGTCGCTTTCTGGGTCCCGGCTCTGCGCAGCAGCGTGAGAACGCTGCAGCGCGTCCGGGACACCAAAGCGATGACGACGGAATATCTACGGCTTCAAGATCGACGCGCCCGTGGTCTTGCGGCTCTCGAGATCGATATGCGCCTTCGCGGCATCCTTCAGCGCGTAGGCGTGGTTGATCGGCACGTGCAGCTTGCCGTTGATGACGGCCGCGAACAGCGTGTCGGCGCCTTCGAGCAGCTCCTTGCGCGTGCCGATATAGTCGTTGAGCTTCGGGCGGGTCGCGAACAGCGAGCCGTGGTTGTTGAGCTCGGCGATCGAGAACGGCGGCACGGGGCCCGAGGCATTGCCGAACGAGACGAACATGCCGCGCGGCTTCAGGCAGGACAGCGAGCCCGGGAAGGTCGCCTTGCCGACGCCGTCATAGACCACGTCGCAGCCCTCGTTGCGGCTGATCTGCTTCACGCGCGCGACGAAGTCCTCCTCGTTGTAGAGGATGACGTGGTCGCAGCCATTGGCTTCGGCAAGCTCCGCCTTCTCGCGCGAGCCGACGGTGCCGATGACATGCGCCCCGAGCGCCCTCGCCCATTGGCATGCGAGCAGCCCGATGCCGCCGGCCGCGGCGTGGATCAGCACGCGGTGATGCGGCTCGACCTTGAAGGTCTTGTGCAGGAGATACCAGACCGTCAGCCCCTTCAGCATCAGCACGGCGCCCTGCTCGTGGGTGATGTGGTCGGGCAGCTTGACCAGCTTCTCCCAGGGCATGTTGCGCTCGCCGGTATAGGCGCCGAGATTGTGGTAGTAGGCGACGCGGTCGCCGGGATGGAAATTCGTGACGCCCGGCCCGACCGCCGTGACCTCGCCCGAGGCCTCGTTGCCGGCGATGAAGGGCAGCCCCGGCGCCTTGTACAGGCCGGTGCGGTAGTAGACGTCGATGAAGTTCAGCCCGACCGCATGCTGGCGGATGCGCACCTCGCCGGGGCCGGGCGCCGGAACCTCGACGCTCTCATAGACCAGGGCTTCGGGGCCTCCGACCTTGTGCACACGGACGGCTTTGGTCATCACCTGACCTCCTCTTCTCCAAGGCGGAGCGAAAAACATCGCGCCCGCCTTGTCAACTCAGCGCCCGCAGGAACGCCTAAACCGACGGCTTGCTCGCCTTCCTGCGGTTGCGCTTGGCCAGCACGTTGAAGAATTCCACGGCGGCCGAGAACGCAATTGCGAAATAGATGTAGCCGCGCGGAATGTGGAATCTGAATCCATCCGCGACCAGCGCGACGCCGATCAGCACCAGGAAGGCCAGCGCCAGCATTTTCGTGGTCGGATGCTCGGCGACGAATCGCGACACCGGCCCGGACGAAATGTACATGATCAGGCAGGCGATCACGACGGCCGCGATCATGATCTCGATGTCCTGCGCCATGCCGATCGCGGTGATGATCGAGTCCAGCGAGAACACGATGTCGATGACGATGATCTGGACGATCACCCAGAAGAACGCGCTGCCGCCGGACTTCTGACCGGCCTCGCCGTCCTCGGCCTCGACCTCGGCATGGATCTCGTGCGTCGCCTTCGCGATCAGGAACAGACCGCCGCCGATCAGGATCAGGTCGCGCCAGGAGAAGGCATAATCCGAGAACGAGAACACCGGTGCGGTCAGGCCGATCAGCCAGACCAGCACGCTGAGCAGGAGGATGCGGAAGACCAGCGCCAGCGCGAGGCCGATCTGGCGGGCGCGGTTCGCCTGCGGCGCCGGGATGCGCGAGACGATCACCGACAGGAAGATGACGTTGTCGATGCCGAGCACGATCTCGAGCGCAGTCAGTGTGAGAAGAGCGGCCCAGGCCTCGGGGCTGGTGACCAGATGCATCATGCGAAGGATCTTGCGAGGCGGATCAACGCATCGCTGAAACTGATCCAGAGCGCGATCGCGCACATCGCGAGGGTCACGCCAGCGCCGACGCCGAAATCCATCCGCAGCGTGTAGAGCGCCAGCACCGCCCAGAGCGCCATCAGCGACATCGTCAGCCAGCGCAGCCGCACGACGCGTACCGGATGCAGCACGTGGAACGGTACGAAGGTCAGCACGACCAGGGCCGCGACCAGCAGCGTCGACCAGAGCGGCGGCCAGTGCAGCAGGAACAGGTAGAACGCCGCCGCGTTCCACAGTGCCGGAAAGCCGCGGAAATGATTGTCGTCCGCCTTCATGCGCAGATCGGCGAAATATAGTGCGCTGGTGACGATGATGGCGACGCCGAGCAAGGGCGCGGCGACCGGCAGCAGCAGCCCGCTCGCCACGATCGCATAGGCCGGCACGAACACGTAGGTGACGAAGTCGACCACGAGATCGAGCACGTCGCCCGACCAGTTCGGCTGCACGTCCTTGACGTTGAGCCGGCGCGCGATCGGACCGTCGATCGCGTCGATGATCAGCGCGATGCCCAGCCATTGAAACATCGCCGCCCAGTGCTCGCGCACGGCCTCCAGCATCGCCAACAGCGCGATGGCCGCACCGAACGCGGTGAAGACGTGCACCGAGAACGCCGCGGCACGGATCGCGGGGGTCGGCTTCAGGGAATCCTCTTGGCTGTCCATGACTTCTGCTATCAGAACGGGGCCGGTTTGCACATAAGCCATTCCGGCGCGCCATCGCACAATTCGCCATAAAACCTAGGCAAAATAGGTGGGCTTGAATTTACTGCGGAGCGTGTCATTTGTCGTTCCATGACAGACGCATCGACACTGTTTGACACGGCCGTGATCGGCGGCGGACCAGCCGGGCTCGCGGCGGCCATCGCATTGGCGCAGACGGGCGCACGGACCGCGCTGGTGGCGCGGCGGCTGCCCTATGCCGACAACCGCACCACCGCGCTGCTGGGCGCCTCCGTCGATCTGCTCGAAGGCCTCGACGTCTGGCCGCGCTGCAGAGACAAGGCGGCCGCGCTCGAGGTGATGCGGCTCGTCGACGACACCGGCCGGCTGTTCCGTAGCCCCGAGGTCCGGTTCTCCTGTCACGAAATCGGGCTCGACGCTTTCGGCTACAACATCGACAACCGCTCGCTGATGCTGGCGCTGGAAGAGCGCGCCGCCGAGCTGCCCGGCATCGTCCGTTTCGACGACGAGGCCGAGAGCGTCGTCATCGAGGCCGGCGACGTCGCGATCCGCACCGCCTCCGCGCAATTCCTCTCGGCCCGCCTCGTGGTCGGCGCCGACGGCCGGCATTCGCTGTGCCGGGAGGCGGCCGGCATTGCGGTGACGCGGCGGGATCTGTCGCAGACCGCGCTGACCTTCAACGTCGGCCACATCAGGCCGCATCGCAACGTCTCGACCGAGTTCCACACACCCCACGGTCCCTGCGTGTTCGTGCCCCTGCCCGGCAACCGCTCCAGCATCGTCTGGGTCGCGGCCCCTGGGGACGCCGAGCGGCTGCGCGGCCTCAGCGACGAAGAGCTGTCCGCCGCGATCGAGAAGCAGTCGCATTCGATCCTGGGACGCATGACGGTGGAGCCGGGGCGCAACCTGTTTCCGCTGGCGATCGAGCGTCCGAAATCGTTCGGCCGCGACCGGGTCGCGCTGGTCGGGGAAGCCGCCCATGTGGTCCCGCCGATCGGCGCGCAGGGCCTCAATCTCGGCCTGCGCGACGCCGCCGACATCGCGCGGCTCGCGGGCGAAGCCATCGCGGCCGGCGAAGATCCCGGCTCAGACGAGGTGCTCAAGCGCTACGACCGGGCGCGGCGTCCGGACATCCTGAGCCGCACCTTCGCGATCGACATCGCCAACCGATCCCTGCTCAACGACTTCCTGCCGCTGCAGCCGGTCCGCGCCGTCGGCATGCACCTGCTCGGCGCCATCGGCCCGCTCCGGCGCTTCGCCATGCGCGAGGGGCTGACGCCGACCTGGCGAAGGTAAGCTTGAACGGCGTTAGGTAGAACGGCTTCGCCGCGGACTCGGGTGCAACCTCTCCCGCTTGCGGGGGAGGTCGGCGCGAAGCGCCGGGTGGGGGCTCTGTCCGCTTGGGGACTTTCTCCGCAGACCTCAGATCATCCCGACGCGGAGAGACCCCCTCCCCAACCCTCCCCCGCAAGCGGGAGAGGGAGCGCACCTGACGCGCTGCAAGCAGCGAATTCCAATCCCGTTACGCGCCACCTGCCTCACGGAAACGCCAGCCGTCCGGTCTGGAGCAGCCACATCACGGTGGTCAGCGTGACCACCGAACCAAACGTCCCAAGCAGCACGGCGACGGAGGCGGATTCGATCCAGGCATCGTTCTGCCTTGCGATGACGAACACGTTCAGCGCCGGCGGCAGCGAGGCCATCAGCACGGCGGTCGCTGCCCAGGGCTGGGCGAACGGGCCGAACGCGAGCATCAGGCCGAACGCCGCAAGCGGATGAATCAGCAGCTTCACCGCGATCACACCGGGCACTTCCCACGGCACGCGGTCGAACGGACGCAGGGCCACGGTCACGCCAAGCACGAACAGCGCCGTCGGCGCGGCCGCGTTCTGGAGGAAGGTAATGGTGCGATCGAGTGCGACCGGCAGCTCGATATGCAGCGCCGCCACCGCCGCGCCGAAGCAGGCCGACATGATCAGCGGGTTGAGCACGATCTGCTTCAGCACGACGCCGAAGGCGTGCACGATCGAGGGATGGTCCCGATCCGACAGCTCGATCAGCAGCGGCACGATCGTGAACAGGAAGATGCTGTCGCAGCAGAAGATCAGCGCGGTCGGCGCGGCCGCCTTGGTCCCGAGCACGGCGAGCGCCAGCCCCGGTCCCATGTAGCCGATATTGCCGTAGCCGCCCGAGAGCCCTGCGAGCGTCGCCTCGCGCAAGGTCAGGCGTCCCAGCACCTTGCCGACGACCAGCGCGAGCGTGAACGCGACAACGGTCGACAATGTCGTCGCGATCAGGAACGGCGGGTTGTTCAGCTCCGCAAACGGCGTCTTCGACATGATCGCGAACAGCAGCGCCGGCAACGACACGTAGAGCAGGAAGAAGTTCATCCAGGCGAGGCCTGATTCCGGCAGCGATTTGACCTTGCCACAGGCAAACCCAACGAAGATCAAGCCAAAATAAGGTAGCGCCAGATTGAGGATATCGGCCATTGGTGAAGTGTTTTCTGAAGACCTGGGGGTTATCCGCCCAGCAGGCGAAGGTTAATTCCAGATCAGGGCACTAGCATCGGCCACAATCCTGGTCTATCGACGGGGGATGATTAAAGCGCGGACCGCCAAATTCCAGATCGGACAGGTCGTGCGCCACCGGATCTTCTCGTTCCGGGGCGTGATCTTCGACATCGATCCGGAATTCAACAACACCGAGGAGTGGTGGCTGTCCATTCCCGAGGAGGTGCGGCCCCACAAGGACCAGCCGTTCTACCACCTGCTCGCGGAGAACGCGGAGTCCGAGTACGTCGCCTACGTCTCCGAGCAGAACCTGGTGCCGGATGATTCCGGCGAGCCGATCCGGCATTCCCAGGTCGCCGAGATCTTCATCAAGAACAAGGATGGCGGCTACCGCCCGCGCAATCCCTCGCTGAACTGAAGTTTCGCCGCACAAAGGCGGCCAGCAAAAAAGGCGCTCTTGCGAGCGCCTTTTTCATGTCCGGGATTCGAGCCCGATTACTTCTGGCTGGTCGGCGCCGCGCCGGGGGCACCACCGCTCTGCTCGAGCTTCTTGCGCTGCTCGTCGGCCTTCTTCTGAAGCTCTTCCTGGAGCTTCTTCTGGGTTTCCTCGAACACCTTCGGATCGGTCGGCGGACCGTCATAGGCCTTCTGGAATTCGCCGGCGAGCGGCAGCGGCAGGGTCAGCGGCGCGCCATTGGCGTTGATCGCCTGAACAACGAGGTTCTGGCCCTTCTTCATGCTGTTGATGAGCTCGGGCGTGGCCTCGTAGTCCGACATGCAGCCGTTCTGGAAGCAGATCACGTAGGGCTGCTGCAGGGGCGCGTTGCTGTCCACGATGATGCGGGTGCCGTGCACGAGCTGCATGCCGAGCGGCAGCGTCACGCGCAGGATCTTCTTCGGTTCGCCTTCCGGCTCGATGATGACGGCGGCGATGACCGGCTGGCCCGACTCGATGCGGCCGTCCTTACCGGTGAAGCAGACCTGCTTGGCGTTGGCGTCCTGGCCCTTGAGGCAGAACTTGGTCCAGGGGGCGTAGATCAGCTGGATCTGCTGGTCTGCCGGCTGAGCCGCGCCCTGCTGCTGCGCCGGAGCGCCCTGAGCAGGAGCCGGCTGCGCGGGGGCCTGAGCGGCCGGCGCCGGAGCCTTGGGGGCAGCCTTCGGAGCGGCCTTAGGAGCCGCCTTGGGCGCTGCGGGCGCACCGGGGGCCGGCGCCGGGGTCTGGGCCTCGGCAGCAAACGGAACGACCAATGCCGTCGCCGTCAACAGGGCGAGAACTCGCCCGCGCGGCCGGACGGACGCGGCCAAATAACGGAAATTCATTGCAGAAAACCCTTTCTGAACGGGAAGCGCCCGAACCGCTCCGAAGCACCGAACCAAGCCGCCTTGGGCGCGGCTCTCTCCCCGTCAATTGAGGCAGATAAGTGACGGGCTCGACGCTCTTGCGCGATCGGGTGCCTTCTTAGCGTGGCCGACGAAAAGATCAATGCCGACAACCACGTTTGGCCACATCCGCAGGCGCGTCCGGTCAAATTCCCTGTGATAGGATTCAGGCCCGCCGGTCCTCGAATCAACGTGTGCCGATGTTCATGTTCCAGCGCCTCTTCGAGGGCCCCGGTCTCCGCCTCTGCGTCCTCGCCCTTGCGCTTGCGGCCGGGCTGTCGGCAGGCCCTGCGCGGGCCGAGGAGGCCCATGCCATCGCCATGCACGGCAAGCCGGCGATGCCCGCCGATTTCACCCACATGCCCTACGTCAATCCTGACGCCCGCAAGGGCGGCCGGCTGACCTGGGGCATTCTCGGAACCTTCGACAGTCTCAATCCCTTCATTGTGAAGGGATTGGCGGTGCAGCCGGTTCGCAACTACGTCGTCGAGAGCCTGCTCGCCCGCGGCCAGGACGAGCCGTTTACGCTCTACGGCCTGCTCGCCCGGACCGTCGAAACCGACGACGAGCGGTCCTTCGTCACGTTCCATATCGACCCGCGCGCGCGCTTCTCCGACGGCAAGCAGGTCACGGCCGAGGACGTGCTGTTCTCCTGGCAGCTGCTGCGCGACCACGGCCGTCCCAATCACCGGCAATATTACGGCAAGGTCGCGAAGGCCGAGGCAGCCGATCCCCTCACCGTCCGCTTCGACCTCGCAGGCGCCAACGATCGCGAGCTGCCGCTGATCCTCGGCCTGATGCCGATCCTGCCGAAGCATGCGGTCGACGTTGCGACCTTCGAGGAGACGTCGCTGGCGGCGCCGGTCGCCTCCGGCCCGTATCGCGTCACGGCCGTGAAACCGGGCGCCAGCGTCACGCTGACGCGCAATCCGGATTATTGGGGGCGCGATCTCGCCATCAATCGCGGGCTCTACAATTTCGACGAGATCAGGCTCGACTATTTTCGCGAGGCCAACGGGCAGTTCGAGGCGTTCAAGCGCGGCCTCTATGATTTCCGCGTCGAGCACGAACCGCTGCGCTGGCACGACGGCTACGATTTTCCGGCCGCCAGAAGCGGCGAGGTGATCCGCGACACCGTCAAGCCCGGCGTGCCGCAGCCGTCCGAATTCCTGGTCTTCAACACCCGCCGTCCGGTCTTCGCCGACATCAGGGTGCGGAAGGCCCTGACGCTGCTGTTCGACTTCGAGCTGGTCAACCGCAACTACTTTTTTGGCCTGTACTCACGCGTCGCCGGCTATTTCGCCGGCTCGGACCTGTCGGCTTATGGCAAACCCGCCGATGCGCGCGAGCGCGAGTTGCTAAAGCCCTTCGCCGCGCAGATCCCGTCCGACATCATGGAGGGCAGCTACCGCCTGCCCGTGACCGATGGTTCGGGCCGCGACCGCACGACGCTGCGCGCTGCGCTCAAGCTGCTGACGGAGGCCGGCTACGATCTCGACGGCACCGTGCTGCGCAAACGCACGACCAAGGCGCCATTCACCTTCGAGATCCTGGTCACCACCCGCGACCAGGAACGCATCGCGCTCGCCTTCCAGCGCGACCTCAAGCGCGCCGGCATCGAGGCCAGCGTGCGCGCGGTGGACCCCGTGCAATTCGACCAGCGCCGGCTCGGCTACGAGTTCGACATGATCCAGAACCGCTGGGACCAGTCGCTGTCGCCCGGCAACGAGCAGTATTTCTATTGGGGCAGCGCTGCCGCGGGCAATCCCGGCACCCGCAACTACATGGGCGCCAGGGATCCCGCCGTCGACGCCATGATCGGCGCCCTATTGGAGGCCCGTGAACATACGGATTTCGTCTCGGCAGTGCGCGCGCTCGACCGCGCCCTGATCGCCGGCTTCTACACAATCCCGCTGTTTAACGTATCCGAGCAATGGATCGCGCGCTGGAATCGGATAGAACGGCCAAAGGCTACCGCGTTGTCCGGCTACCTGCCGGAGACCTGGTGGTCGAAGGGTGAGCCTCAAGCGACGCAAACGAAGTGACGCCGTGAACCAGCAAGCCGTATCGCCGACGCTCGACACGCTGTTTCAGCGCACGCTGATGCGGCAGCCGCATGCGGCCGCCCTGCTCGATCCGCTCAACAAGGCGCGCATCACCGGGCATCAGCCGCGGCGGATGAGCTATGCCGAGGCCGATACCGCCATCGAGGCGCTGTCGGCCCATTTCGTCGAATCGGGCCTGCCGGCCAATTCCGTCATCGCGATCCAGCTCCCCAACACGGTCGAGTTCGTGCTCACCGTGCTCGCCGCCCATCGCGCCGGCCTCGTCGTCGCCGTGCTGCCGCTGCTGTGGCGGCACGCGGAGCTGACCGCGGCGCTGAACCGCACGGCGGCGCGTGCCATCGTCACCATGAGCACGGTCGACGGCGTCAGCTATGCCGACCTCGCGATGCACGCCGCGGCCGAGGCATTCTCGATCCGCCACGTCTTCGGCTTCGGAGCCAATCTGCCCGAAGGCATGGCCTCGCTCGACGACGTCCTGGCCCGCCCGCCGGGCACCACGCGCGCCGTGATCCAGGACGGCCGCAAGGCGGCGATGATCTCCTTCGACGTCACGGCGGAGGGCTTTCGCCCGGTGCCGCGGCCGCATTTCAGCCTGATCGCCGGCGCCCTGGCGATGTCGCTCGAAGCCGACATCAAGCAGGGCGCGACCGTGATGGCGGCGTTCACACCGATGTCGTTTGCGGGCCTCGCCTCCTCGCTCGGGGTGTGGCTGCTGTCGGGCGGCACGCTGGCGCTGCATCATCCGTTCGAGAACGACGTGCTGGAGCAGCAGATCAACGAGCACGAATGCGAGGTGCTGATCGCGCCGGCGCAGCTCGCGCTGCGGCTCGGCGATTCCGATCTCGCGGCGCGGTTGCCGAGCTTGCGCAACGTCGTCGGCCTGTGGCGCGCGCCGGAGCAGGTCGCGGCAAGCGATGCCTGGATCGCGCCGCATGCTCCGCTCACCGACATCTACCTGTTCGGCGAGGCCGGACTGTTCGGCGCCCGCCGTGGCGAGGACGGCATGCCGGTGCCCGTCATGCCAGGACCGCACGGTGCGCCGCGCGAACAGGCGGGCTCCTCGATCGCCGGCGAGATCCTGCTGACGCCGAAGGGCACGCTCGGGCTGCGCGGCGCGATGGTGCCGATCGCGGCTTACGCTCCGCCGCAGCCGGTCGGCGAGACGCTGACGGCGCAGCCGCCGCGCGACTATGTCGATACCGGCTATGCCGCGCGGCTCGACCGGCCGAGCGGGGCGATCTGCATCACCGCGCCGCCTTCCGGCATCATGGCGGTCGGCGGCTACCGTTTCCTCTCCAACGACCTGCAGGAATGGGCGCGCCGGCTCGGCCAGGGCGCCCTGCTCACCGCGCTGCCCGACCGGCTCTCGGGGCACCGGCTGGCAGGACGGGCCCAGGACAATGCCCGTGCCCGCGAGGCGCTCAGCGAGCTCGGGCTTAACCCTCTGATGGTCGAGGCTTTTCGCGACCGCTCCGGGCCGGCCTGAGCACAGTTTCGCAGGTTCCATTGACGCCGCATTAAGGCGACCGGACTAGATTGCGCGACACCTGTTGCGCGAGTCAGAGTTTCCGAATGTCCCAGGCGGGCCCGATCCTGTTTGTGTCCAATGCCGAGCGCCCCGCCTTCGTTGCGGCGCTGGATGAGGCCCGGCTCTTCCCCGTGATCGACACCGACTGGGCCAGCGCGGCGCGCGCGGTCGAGCAGGTGCAGCCGGCCGCGGTCCTTGCCGCGATGCACGGCGGACACGAGCCGTATCTGGCGCCGCTCGCCAGGAAGATCGCCGACCAATCGCCTTACCTGCCCTTCGTGGCCCTGGATGCGCCAGGGGCGCTGCCGCCCAACGCCCTGCCCTTCGCCTCGCGCGGCGGCCAGCCCGACCGCCTGAGCGCGCGGCTGCGCGCCGCGCTCCGCGTCCGCACCCTGCATTCGACCGTGCTGCGCCGCCTGCCCGAGGTGAAGGTCGCGCTGCCCGAGGGCGACCCGTCGCGCGATGCCACCGTGCTGCTGATCGGCCGCGGCGCGGCCTATCCCGCCCTCTCCGTCGCGCTCGGCGAGCGCGTCGGCGTGGTCGGTGCGCTCTCGATCGAGGCCGCGGCCAAGCATCTCAACACCCGCGACATCGACGGCGTCGTGCTCGCCGAAGGGTTCACCGCGCGCGTGACCGACGCCTTCCTGACGGTGCTCGCCGAGGACACCCGCTTCCGCACCCTGCCCGTCGTCGTCACCGCGCACCAGCTCGTGCAGAGCTACGACCTGCCCAACCTCGAGCTGATCGTGGGCGAGCCGGCCAAGGTCGCCGCCAACGCGCTGCCGCTGATCCGCCAGCACGCGATGGAAGCGCAACTGAGCCGCACGCTGCGTTCGATCGACGCCGGCGGCTGGCTCGACCCGCGCAGCGGTCTCCTGACGACGGAAGCCTTCGCCCGCGACTTCGCCAAGGCGGTCGAGCAGGCGCTCGCCCGCGGCGGCGGCCTGTCGGTGGCGCGCTTCGCCTTCGATCCCAACAATCCCCGCGCCCAGCTCGATGCCGCGCGTATCCTCAGCCGCCTGATGCGGCAGATGGATTTTGGCGCAGCACAGAAGGACGGTTCGGTCATCGTGGTGTTCGCCGAGACTGACTTCCGCACCGCGCACATGATCGCCCGGCGTTTGTCGGCGGTGATGCGGCATACCTCGAACGGCAAGCACGAGATGCGCAGCGATCCCGTCGTCAGCGTGGACTCGCTGTCGCCGTCGGATACGGCGCGGTCGCTGCTGGCCCGGCTGTCGGCCGACGCGTCGAGGGCGGCGTCGTAACCACACGCTCGCTGCCGTAGGGTGGGCAAAGGCGCGCAGCGCCGTGCCCACCGTCTTCATCAATGACGAAAAACGTGGGCACGCTTCCGCCTTCGCTCTTCGAGCTACAGCGGACAAGTCGCTTTGCCCACCCTGCGGCAGTGCGCGCTAGCCGTTGCCCTTTGTTACCGGTTGCGTGCTGGCCGCCAGAGCAGGCGCAGGAGCGGCCAGGAGAAAGCCAACGGTCTCGTTCAGAAGCTCGTGGGCGCGGTCGACGATGTCGTCGAGGGAGATCGTCTTGGCGAACATGCGCTGCGCTTCAGCCAGCAGCTGCTCGCGCGTCGGCATGCTGGCGAGGCGCAGATCGGCATGGTGCTGCAACTGAACCAGCGTATCCCGCACCGACAATTCGGTCTCGTGGATCGACGTCCTGATCGCGTGCGCGATGTGCTCGGGGTTGAAGCGGGCCGCGAGCTGCTCGGCCGCCTGCTTCACTGCGCGCGATCCCAGCCGATGCTCGTTGCGCAGGACCAGCTTGGGCGGCGTCTTCAAATCCCGGACGATGCCGATCCAGGACAAGACCACCAGAATGTAATAGGTCAGGTCGATCTCATACCAGTAGAAGCCTTGCCGGGCGCTGGCCTGATAGGCGTGGTGATTGTTGTGCCAGCCCTCGCCCATGGTGAAGAGCGCGAGCAGCCAGTTGTTGCGGGAGTCGTCGCCGGTCACATAGCGCTTGCGTCCATGAACATGTGCGAGCGAGTTGATGCAGAACGTGGCGTGATACACCAGCACGGTGCTCCAGAGGAATCCGACCACGAGCCCCGACCAGCCGGCGACGAGGAAGCAGAGGCCCGCGAGCACGAACGCCGGCAGCAGCTCCAGCCGGTGCAGCCACATCAGCTCGGGATAGGACGCGAGGTCCGCGACCTTCACGAGGTCGGTCGCATCGTGCTGCCGATAGAAGATCCAGCCGACATGGCTGTACAGGAAGCCCTTGTGCCGCGGCGAATGCACGTCATGCGCGGTATCGGAATGAAGATGATGATGCCGATGCTTGGCGGCCCACCAGAGCACGCTCTTCTGGGCGCTGCTCTGGGCCAGGAAGGCCAGGATGAACTGAAACACCCGGCTGGTCGCGTAGGAGCGATGCGAGAAGTAGCGATGATAGCCGGCCGTGATCCCGAACATGCGCAGCCAGTACAGGGCCACGCAAATCGTCACGGCCTGCCACGAGATACCTGACCAGATCGCCGCGAAGCATCCCGCGTGAACCAGCACAAACGGCAGGACCTGGGGATACATGACGTCGTCGTGCTCGTCGTCATTGTCCGGGCCTGAACCGATATTGATAGACACGCTTGCGACCTCATCAGTTTCAGTTGGGCGGGTACAAAAAACCCGCGGCCGGTAAACCAGTCGCGGGGCGCACGAACCAGAAGCTCCATGAACGGGCCGATTCGTTTCAGCCCGAGCTCGATGGATCGAACATGGCGGTTGCCCGATCATTCCGCAAGTGGCCATATGCCGCTGTATTTGTGTCTAAATACCGTTTCAGCGGCCCCGGGGAACCTCTACGCCGCCTTCTTGCTCTCGGCGAGCTGCGCCAGCTGCCGCATGATCTCGGTGGTTCCGGCCAGCCGCTCTTCCGGCGTCTCCCAGTCCTGTAGAAATACGACCTTCATGTCAGGCCGCACCTTGGCGGCCTGGCCATAGCTGCGGATGAAGGTGACGAGGCGGTCGGGATAGGCGAAGGAATTGTCGCGGAAGACGATGACGGCGCCCTTCGGGCCGGCGTCGATCTTCTCGACATTGGCCCGGCGGCAGAACGCCTTGATCGCGGCGACCTTGAACAGGTAGCGCACCTCGTCCGGCAGCACGCCGAAGCGGTCGCGCATCTCGGCGCCGAAATTCTCGATCTCCTCCTCGGTGTCGAGATCGGCGAGACGCCGGTACAGCGACAGCCGCACCGAGAGGTCGCTGACGTAATCCTCCGGGATGAGCACGGGCATGCCGATGGTGATCGACGGCGACCAGCGGTCGGCCGCGGGCTCGGACACGCCGGCCTTGAGATTGACGATCGCCTCCTCCAGCATCGATTGATAGAGCTCGAAGCCGACCTCCTTGATGTGGCCGGACTGCTCTTCGCCGAGCAGATTGCCGGCGCCGCGGATGTCGAGGTCGTGCGAGGCGAGCTGGAAGCCGGCGCCCAGCGTCTCCAGCGACTGCAGCACGGTAAGCCGGCGCTCGGCCTGCGCGGTGATCTTCTGCTGCGCCGGCAGCGTGAACAGCGCATAGGCGCGCAGCTTGGAGCGGCCGACGCGGCCCCGGAGCTGGTAGAGCTGGGCGAGACCGAACATGTCGGCGCGGTGCACGATCAGCGTGTTGGCGTTGGGAATGTCGAGGCCGGACTCCACGATCGTGGTCGACAAGAGGATGTCGAACTTGCCGTCGTAGAACGCGGTCATGATGTCCTCGATCACGGCGGGCGGCATCTGCCCGTGCGCGACCGCGACCTTCATCTCCGGCACGTTCTTGTCGAGGAAGTCCTTGACCTCGGCGAGGTCGTCGATGCGCGGCACCACGTAGAACGCCTGCCCGCCGCGATAGCGCTCGCGCAGCAGCGCTTCGCGGATCATCAGCGGATCGTGCGGGGCGACGAAGGTACGGACCGCGAGACGGTCCACGGGGGGCGATGCGATGATCGAGAGCTCGCGGACGCCGGTGAGCGCCAGCTGCAGCGTGCGCGGGATCGGCGTTGCCGACAGCGTCAGCACGTGCACCTCTGAGCGCAGCGCCTTGAGCCGCTCCTTGTGGGTGACGCCGAAATGCTGCTCCTCGTCCACGATGACGAGGCCGAGGTCGCGGAACTTGATCGCCTTGCCGAGCAGCGCATGGGTGCCGACGACGATGTCGACGGACCCGTCGGCGATACCCTTCTTGACCTGGTTCAGCTCCTTGGTCGCGATCAGGCGCGAGGCCTGCGCCACGTTCACCGGAAAGCCCTTGAAGCGCTCGGTGAAGGTCTTTGCGTGCTGGCGCGCCAGCAGCGTGGTCGGGACCACGACCGCAACCTGCTTGCCTTCGAGCGCGACGGCGAACGCGGCGCGCAGCGCCACCTCGGTCTTGCCGAAGCCGACGTCGCCGCAGATCAGGCGATCCATGGGACGGCCGAGCTCGAGATCCTTCAGGGTGGATTCGATCGCACCGAGCTGGTCCTCGGTCTCGTCATAGGGGAAGCGCGCACAGAACTCGTCATAGAGACCCTGCTGCACCGGAAGCTTGGGCGCTTCGTGCAGATGGCGCGCGGCGGCGATCTTGATCAGCTCGCCCGCGATCTCGCGGATGCGGTTCTTCAGCTTCGCCTTGCGGGTCTGCCAGCCGCTTCCACCCAAGCGATCCAGCTCGACCGTGGTCTGGTCGGAGCCGTAGCGCGAGAGCAGCTCGATGTTCTCGACCGGCAGGAACAGCTTCGTCTCGGCGGCGTAATGCAGCTCGAGGCAGTCATGCGGCGCGCCGGCAACGTCCAGCGTCTGCAGGCCGATGAAGCGGCCGATGCCGTGATCGACATGGACGACGATGTCGCCGGCGGTGAGGCTCGTCACCTCCGAGATGAAATTGTCGAGCTTGCGGCTCGCCTTGCGCGGCCGCACCAGGCGGTCGCCCAGAATATCCTGCTCGCTGATCAGCGCGATCTCGTCGGTCTCGAAACCGCTCTCCAGGCCAAGCACGGCGAGCATGGTCTCGTTGCGCGGGGTCGCCTGCACCGTCCGCCAGGTATTGACGCTGGTGGTGTGGGTCAGCTTGTGGTCGCGCAGCATCGATGTCATGCGGTCGCGCGAGCCTTCGCTCCAGAGCGCGATCACGACCTTCTTGCGCTGCGCCTGCAGCCCCATCACGTGGCTGACGACGGACTCGAATACGTTGACGGTGGTGTCGTTGCGCTCCGGCGCGAAATCGCGGCCCTTGCGCGCGCCGGCATCGACGACGCTGATGCCGTCGGTCGGCACCGAGAATGCCGTCAGCCGCGCCAGCGGAATATCGCCGAGGCGCTTGGTCCACTCCGCGTCGGTCAGATAGAGCCGGTCCGGGGGCAGCGGCTTGTAGATGGCGCCGCCGCCGGGATGCTCCATCGCATCGCGGCGGGCCTCGTAATAGTCCTGGATCTGCTTGAAGCGCTCGCGGACCGCGTCCTCGGCCTGCGGCTCGATCGCGACGACAGCCCCTTGCAGATAGTCGAACAGCGTGTCCATGCGGTCCTGGAACAGCGGCAGCCAGTGCTCCATGCCGGGATGGCGGCGGCCCTCGCTGACGGCCTCGTACAGCGCATCGTCGCGCTCGGGCGCGCCGAACTCGGCGACATAGCCCATGCGGAAACGGCGGATGGTGTCGGTGACGAGCTGGAATTCGGAAACCGGCACGAGGTCGAGCGAGCGCATGTCGAGCAGCGTGCGCTGGGTCTCGGCATCGAAGGAGCGGATCGATTCCAGGCTGTCGCCGAAGAAGTCGAACCGGACCGGCTGCTCGAGGCCGGCCGGAAACAGGTCGAGGATGCCGCCGCGGACGGCGTATTCGCCGGGCTCGCGCACGGTCGAGGAGCGGTTGTAGCCGTTGTGCTCCAGCCAGGCGACGACGGTGTCCATCGGCACCACATTGCCCGGGGCGACCGACAGCGCCTGCGCGGCCACCAGCTCGCGCGCGGGCACGCGCTGCACCACGGCGTTCACGGTGGTCAGCACGATCAGCGGCTTGTCGCTGCCGGTGAGCGGGGCCAGCCGCGCCAGCGTGGTCAGGCGCAGGGCGAGGATGCCGCCATGCGGCGAGACGCGGTCATAGGGCTGGCAGTCCCAGGCCGGAAAGGTCAGCACCGGCAGATCGGGCGAAAAGAACCGCAGCGCGCGTTCGAGCTGCTGCATGCGCGCGCCGTCGCGGCAGACGACCGCAAGGCTGACGGCCGGTTTCTTCGGCCGCGCCGCGATCGCACGCGCCAGATCGGAGACGACGAGGCCTTCCGCGCCCTCGGCCACATTGGCAAGCGTCACCGCGCGGCCGGGCGTGAGCAGCTCGGCCGGCGACTTCAAACCGGGTTTCATAGATTGCCGTCCGTAATCGGGAACGCCTTGATGCGGGCGAACAGCGCGCCGGTGACGTCGGCCGGCAGCACCTTGTCGCCGGTGATGGCGGCATAGAGATCGGGATCGTTGACCTCGAGCAGGGTCTCGAGCTCGGTCAGCTCCGCGTCGGACAGGTTGCCGATCTCGGCATCGGCGAAGCGGCCGAGGATCAGGTCCATCTCGCGCGTGCCGCGGTGCCAGCAGCGGAACAGAAGCCGCTTGCGGCGCTCGTCCAGCCCGCTGCTCGATCGTGTCGTTCCCGTCATGTCTCAAATCCAGTCAAACGCAGAAAGCCCGGACGTGCCGGGCGGGGCTGATATAGCCATTGGGACCGCCGGTGTCAGCCCTTTGTTTTTGCAATTGTTTGGGGACCGTCATTGCCGGGCTTGACCCGGCAATCCATCCTCCTTGAAAAGATGGATGCGCGGGTCGAGCCCGCGCATGATGAATGTTGCAAGAATGCGCCCCAGCCTGCTCAATCCGCTGTTTGCCCTCGTGACCAGCCTGCCCGGCGTCGGTCCGAAGCAGGACAAGCTGCTGCAATATCTGCTCAGCCGGAGCGAGACGCCGCGGCTGGTCGACCTCTTGCTGCATCTGCCGAGCCAGGTCATCGACCGCCGGGCCCGGCCGAAGATCCGCGACGCCGCGCAGGGAACCATGGTGACGCTGGAGGTGACCGTCGACCGCCACCGGCCGCCCCCGCCGCGCAACGCGCGCGCGCCGTATCTGGTCTATGCCAGCGACGATACCGGCGACGTCGTGCTGACCTTCTTCCGCGCCAAGCCCGGCTATGTCGAGAAGCTGCTGCCCGTCGGCGAGAAGCGCTACGTCTCGGGCACGCTGCAGATGTATGACGGCATCCCGCAGATCGTGCATCCCGACCGCGTGCTGGACGAAGAGGCGATCTCGAAAATCTCCGGCATCGACCCGGTCTATCCGCTGACGGAGGGCCTCGCGCTCGGCTCGCTCCGCCGCGCGATCACGCAGGCGCTGCAGAAGCTGCCCGTCTTGCCGGAGTGGATCAGCCCCGAGGTGATGCGCCGCTGCCACTTCCCGCCAATCGCGGAAGCCCTCACCCGCGTGCACCAGCCGGTCGAGCTCACCGACATCCTGCCGGACCGGCCGTTCTGGTCGCGCCTTGCCTTCGACGAGCTCTTGGCCGGCCAGCTCGCGCTCGCCCTGATCCGCGCGCAACTGCGCCGCCCCGCCGGCGTGCGCAATGCCGGCGACGGGCATCTGCGCCACAAGATCATCGACGCCCTGCCCTATGCTTTGACCACCTCCCAGCGCGACGCGGCAGCAGCAATCGCCAACGATCTGCAACAGCCGGTGCGCATGCTGCGCCTGCTCCAGGGCGACGTCGGCTCGGGCAAGACGGTGGTGGCGCTGCTCGCGGCCGCCGCAGTGGCCGAGGTCGGCAAGCAGGCCGCGCTGATGGCCCCGACCGAGATCCTCGCGCGCCAGCACATCAAGACCATCGCCCCGCTCGCCGAGCGCGCCGGCCTGCGCGTGGCGATCCTCACCGGCCGCGAAAAGGGCAAGGAGCGGCGCGAGATCATCGCCCAGCTCGCCGAGGGCGAGATCGATCTCCTGGTCGGCACCCACGCGCTGATCCAGGACGATGTGATCTTCAAGGACCTCGCGCTTGCCATCGTCGACGAGCAGCACCGCTTTGGCGTGCGCGAGCGGCTGGCGCTGACCTCCAAGGGCGAAGCCGTCGACGTGCTGGTGCTGAGCGCAACCCCGATCCCGCGCACGCTGGTGCTGACCTATTTCGGCGACATGGACATTTCCGAGCTGCGCGAAAAGCCGTCCGGCCGCCAGCCGATCGACACCCGCGCCGTGCCGATGAGCCGGATCAGCGAGGTCATGGAAGGTGTCGGCCGCGCGCTCGAATCCGGCAAGCTGGTCTACTGGATCTGCCCGCTGGTCGAGGAATCCGAGGCCGAGGGCACGGAGCACCTCACCAACGCGACCAAGCGTTTCGAGAGCCTGCAGAAGCGCTTTGGCGACCGCGTCGGCCTCGTCCACGGCCAGATGAAGGGCACCGAGAAGGACCGCGTGATGGGCCAGTTCGCCGCCCACGAGATCGGGCTGCTGGTCGCGACCACGGTGGTCGAGGTCGGCGTCGACGTGCCGGCCGCCACCATCATGGTGATCGAGAACGCCGAGCGGTTCGGCCTCGCCCAGCTCCACCAGCTGCGCGGCCGCATCGGCCGCGGCTCGGAGGCCTCGACCTGCATCCTGCTCTACGGCGAGCCGCTCGGCGAAATGTCGAAGGCGCGCTTGAAGGTGATCCGCGAGACCACCGACGGCTTCCGCATCGCCGAGGAAGATTTGAAGCTGCGCGGCGAAGGCGACGTGCTCGGCGTACGCCAGAGCGGCCTGCCCGGCTATCGCATCGCGCGCTCGGAGGTGCACGGCCAGCTCATCACCCAGGCGAGAGACGAGGCACTGCGCATCCTCAAGGACGATCCCAAGCTGAAGGGCGAGCGCGGCGAGGCGCTGCGCTGTCTCCTGTATCTCTACGAACGGGACGAGGCGATCCCGCTGATCGGCGCGGGTTGATTGGACCGCGTTCGGAACAAAGGTTCCGGCAGCAAGTTCCATCACATCGCATGTTGCTCGCCGCGGCCGAGCCGGTACCTTGAAGGAATCAATTGCGAGATCAGCCTCGCCAATGGGGTGAGCGACAGGTGCGAGGTTCGGGAAGTCGAAGAAGGGGGTGGTTCAGGCGGTCGCTGCGGACCTGGCCTGTTTCCGCATATCTGCTGCTGCTGGCCATCACCACCGCCGTCCCGGTCACGGCGTGCGCGGCCTTTCTCGCCTACCATTTCGTCGCCGAATCCTCCCAGCTCACCAAGGCGGAGTACGAGGACAGGCTGCGCCTCATGCGCAACGCCGCCGACCTGCGCATCGCAAACATCATCGACGACCTGCAGGTCCTCGCCCTGTCGCCTTCGCTGGCGCAGGACAGGTTTGCCGAGTTCAGGGAGCATGCCGTGCAGGCGGTCAAGCTGATCGGCGGCGTCGCCATCGTGCTCTATGCCCCCGATGGTCAGCAGATCGCGAATACGCGCCTCGCGCTCGATGCCCCCTTGCCCAAGCGCACCGAATTCGACGTCGAGCGCCGGGCGATCGAGACCGGCCGCCCGCAAGTGTCCGGCCTGCAGCGCGCCGTGGTCGACGGTCAACCGATCGTCACGATCGCCGTTCCGGTCCGCATCCGCGGCGAAATCCGTTACGCGCTCAATATCGGACTGTCGACCCGATACCTTTCGTCGATGATGGACGAATATGTCTCGGCCGGAATGGTGGGCAGCATCGTCGATGCGAACGGACTGCTTCTGGCGAGGCGCCCGTTGCTCGATGGCGACGATCTGGTGGGACAGCCGACCATTCCTGCGGTCATGGCCCAACTCGGAAAACCGTCCGCCTGGTGGATCGAGGCGGTGTCGCGGACCGGCGTTCCCACCTACACCTCGCTGCTGCGATCCAACCAGAGCAGCTGGTCGATCAACCTCGCCGTCCCGCGCGACGTCATCGACGGTCCGCTGCACCGGACGGTCGAATGGATCGTCGCGCTGACGGCGTTCACGCTCGTCCTCGGATTGGCGCTGGCACGCCTGATCTCCCGGCGCTTCCTGGCCGAATTCTCCGATCTCGAACGATATGTCGGGGGCCTGCGATCCGGTGCGCTCGAGCCGAAGCTGGGCGCGATCAGCGAAGTCAACCGGATGAAGAAGGTGCTCTATCATGTCGGAAGCGAACTCGCGGGCGCGCTGAAGCAGCAGAAGGCGCTGCTGGACGAAATCAATCATCGGGTGAAGAACACGCTCGGCACCGTCCAGTCGATCGCGCGCCTGTCGCGCGCCAGCTCGAGCGACCTCAACGAGTATGCGGCGGCTTTCGAAGGCCGCCTGCTGGCGCTGTCGCAGGCCTATAATCTCCTCACCGAAAACAATTGGGTCGGCGTCAGCCTGGAGTCCATCGTCAGGCAGACCCTGGCGCCCTATGCCGGTCCCGAACGTCTCGACATCGACGGCCCCGATCTCCTGCTGCCGCCAAAGGTCACGCTGGCAATCTCCGCCGCGCTACAGGAGCTCAGCACCAACGCGGCCAAATATGGCGCGTTCTCGGTCCCATCGGGCAAGCTGCAGATCTCCTGGACGGTGGACGAGACCGGCCTGGTTCGCCTGTCCTGGTCGGAACGGGACGGTCCGCTGGTCCACAAGCCCACGCGCCGCGGCTTCGGGACCAAGATGATCACCGGCATGTTTGCCGGCGAGACCGGCTGGTCCGTGAACCTGGACTTCAATCCCGGCGGGCTTCGCTGCGTCATGCAGTTCTGGTCGCGCGACCAGGTCGACGGCGATTTGCCCCTGATGGAAGCAAGCTAGGCATTGCCCGGCGCAACATCGCCACGTCCCCGCGGGCGGGCTCAGCCCGCGGCCCGCCGCCGCCCGATCTCGTAGGCCGCCACATGCGCGCGGGCGAGATCCAGCAGCGGCGTGTCGATGCCGAGCGCACGGGCGCGGTTGGCCATATCGCCGAGGATGTGCTCCGCCTCGGTGATCGAACCGCGCTCGATGTCGCGCAGCATCGAGGCCTTGAGCGGCGAATCCAGCGTGGTGAAGAGCTTGCGGTCGAACTCGATGAACGGCGCGCGCGGCTCGAAGCCCGACGCCGTCGCAACGGCGCAGCATTCGGCGAACAGGCGGAATATGGACTGCTCGCCGTTCGGCACGGCCAGGATGTCGCCGACACTTGCACGCATCAGGCAGGTGATGCCGGCCAGCGTCGAGAGCTGGACGAATTTCTCCCACATGTCCTGCATGATCGCCTCGCTGGCGCGCACGTCGATACCGGGAACCTGGAGCAGCGCTTCCAGCGCGAGCGCACGCTCGCTCAACGCGCCCGCGGTCTCGCCGAAGACAATCGTCTGATTGGCCATGAACTGAACGACGCGGCCATCCGCATCGAGGCCCGCGCTGACATTCGCGAGCCCGCCGAGAACGCGCGCGGCGCCGAACCGCGCAATGAGAGCGTCGATATGCTTCAACCCGTTCAGGATCGGCAGGATCATCGTATTGGGGCCGACCGCGGGCGCAAACTGGTTCATCGCGTCATCGAGCGAGTAGGCCTTCACGCCGACGAGCACGACGTCGAACGGCTCCCTGAGATCGTCGGCCGCAACCAGCTTCGGCTCTACGGCAAAGTCGCCATGCGGGCTTGCGACCTGCAGTCCATTCCGCTGCAATTGCCCTGCCCGCGCCGGCCGCACCAGGAAGGTCACGTCGCGGCCCGCCCGGACCAGGCAAGCTCCATAGTAGCCGCCAAGCGCGCCTGCGCCGATCACGAGCACTCTCATTCGAACTCCCACTGCAGTAGAATTGCTTCCACTGAGAGATTAGCAGACGAGCCTCGCTCCGTCTCCTGCCCGTCATTGCGAGCGCAGCGAAGCAATCCAGACTGCCTCCGCGGAAAGAGTCTGGATTGCTTCGCTGCGCTCGCAATGACGACTAGTTCAGACGGCTTGCCCTTTCGCCGCGACCGACTTCATGCAACCTTCCCGCCATGCGCCGGATCATCGTGGTTGGCTCACAAGGCAGCGGAAAGACGAGCCTTGCTCGCAAGCTCGGGCAAAAGCTCGGGCTGCCGGTGGTGCATCTCGACGTCCTCTATTGGCAACCGGGCTGGACAGCATCCGACACAGCAAGCTTTCGAGCGCGCGTCGCGGAGGCGATCGCGGGCGATGCGTGGGTCGTCGACGGCAGCTTCTCGGGGCTGGCGTTCGATCTCACGATCGCACGTGCCGATGTTCTCGTCGTCATCGACCGCCCGCGCTGGGTCTGCCAGTGGCGCATCCTCTGGCGCTCGGCCTTCGATCGCGACAAGGCCCGCCCCGATCTGCCCGAGGGATGTCCGGAACAGTTCGACTGGAAACTGATGAAGGAGGCATGGCGCTACGACGTCGAGCGCGTGCCTGACATCGAGGCCGAGCGCATCGAACATGGCCCCGATGTCCCAGTCCTACGCCTGAGACGCGACCGGGACATCCAGGGCTTTCTGGAGTCCATCTCGATAGACGGCGAGTGAGACCTGACGATCAGGATTTCTTCTGCGCGATACCCGCGGAAAACGCCTTCAGCAGTTCCGCATCCACCGCCTCGCCCTTCGCGTCTGCGGCCAGATGCTCGAACCAGCGCGCAAAGCCCTCGTAGATCTGGCTGGCCGGATGGTCGGCGCCGAGAAAGCCGGAAATCTCCCGCATCTCCGCGACCCAACGATAGGCTTTCGGGATCATGTCCGGCAGCGCCACTTCGAGGCGGGCGAGGATCGCGGGCTGGCTGAGCGCGAGCTCGTCGCGCAGCGCGTCCGCGGCGCCCGCCTTCGTGGCCGCGATCACCATGGCCGATCCGATGCCGGCGAGGCCCTTGACGATGCCGGCATAGGACATCTTCAACGCCGATGCTGCGCCGACCGGTCCCTCGACAATCCGCACGTCGAGGCCGAAATCCCGGAGCATCGCGACGTCCCCTGCGTACTCGCCGGACATGTAGAAGGCCGGGCTCTTGCCGCCTTTCTGCGGCGGGAAGCCGATGATGCCGCCATCGACGAACGGCGCCTGTGCCGAGCCGATGATCTCCTCGATCCTCTGCACGGTATCGACATTGACGGCGTTGCAATCGACCACGATCGGCTTCTTCTCGCGCCTGACGATCAGCGCCGCCAGCCGTTCGGCCAGCGCCACCGCTTCGCCCGGCGGCACGATCGAGAGGATGACATCGGCGTCCGCAATCGCCTCGTCCTCGGCGCCGATCATGCCGGCATCCGCGGCGCGCTTTTGCGTCGCCTCGCTCCGCCCCTTCAGCGACGTCAGCACGCGCGCGCCGTTTTCGCTGAGACGGCGGGCGACGGCGCTGCCCATGGCGCCGGGCGCGAGGATCGCAATGGTCTTTGACATCGTGCACTCCAGATCGAACTTTGAGCGAGGCGCTCAATTCGACCGGAAGATTAGCAGAGGATGCGAGGCCTTGCGTGAACGCGGCCATCTCGCAGCGGAATGGCCCTACTCCACCTTCGCAGGCTGGGGCTGTTGCTGGAGCGTCGAGGCGTTGGCGATGCGCGCGGCATTGGCCATGCCCGCGAGCGCCGCAGCCTTCTTCGGGTCGGGCGCCGAGCCCGGCTGCACCACGCCGGCCGACATGATCAGCGTCGCGGCGTCCTCGGCGGTGAGGTCGACCTCGATGATCTTGCTTCTGGGCACGTAGAAGAAGAAGCCGGTGGTCGGGTTCGGCGAGCACGGCAGGAACACCGAGACATGCTCTTCCTGTCCCGGCAGGCTGCGGGCGATGTCCTCGCTCGGCGATTGCGAGATCAGCACGATCGACCACATGCCCGGCGAGGGAAACTCGACCAGGCCCACTTTGCGGAAGCTCGAGCCCTTGCCCGAGAACAGCGTCTCGAACACCTGCTTCAGGCCGCGATAGATGGCGCGCACCGCCGGGATGCGGCCGAGGAAGGTCTCGCCGACATCGACCAGCGTCCGCCCGATCAGGTTCGCCGCGAGGAAACCGACCAGGGTCAGCGTGAAGAACGCGACAATCAGTCCCCAGCCGGGAACGCCGTAGGGCAGATAGGTCTCGGGCCTATAGGCCAGCGGGACGAAGGGTCGCACCACACCGTCGACCCAGGTGACGAACCACCAGACCAGATAGAGGGTGATCGCGATCGGCCCCGTCACCACGAGGCCGGTCAGGAAATAATTGCGGAAGCGGCCCATCAGCCCGGTATGCGGTTCCGGTGCGGGATCAAGCGGCGCAGGGACGTCGTCGCGGGTGGTCATTCGGGTTCCAGGTCGGTCGCAGCTGACAAGCTAGGGTCTTCTAGCAGGTTTTGGAAGACCACGAAGCGACGCGACCGGTATCCCTTCTGCCTATTCCACCGTCACCGATTTCGCGAGATTGCGCGGCTGGTCGACGTCGGTGCCCATGATGACAGCCGTATGATAGGCGAGCAGCTGAACCGGGACGGCGTAGACCATCGGCGTGAACGCCGCCGCCATGTCGGGCATGACGATGGTGACGAGCGAATCGACCGTCGCCTCCTCCGCGCCCTTGGCGTCGGTCATCAGGATGATCTTGCCGCCACGGGCGGCGACCTCCTGCATGTTGGAGACGGTCTTCTCGAACACGCGGTCATAGGGTGCGATGACCACGACCGGCATGGTCTCGTCGATCAGGGCGATCGGGCCGTGCTTGAGCTCGCCGGCGGCATAGCCCTCGGCGTGGATGTAGGAGATTTCCTTCAGCTTCAGCGCGCCTTCGAGCGCGAGCGGGAAGCTGGTGCCGCGGCCGAGATAGAGCACGTCGCGCGACTTCGCGATCTCGCGCGAGAGCTTCTCGATCTGCAGCTCCGTGGTGAGCGCATCCGACATCAGACGCGGCACCTCGACGAGTCCGTGGACCAGCTTGGTCTCGTCCTCGTCGGACAATTGGCCCCTGGCCTTGCCGGCGGCGATCGCAAGATTGGCGAGCACCATGAGTTGGCAGGTGAAGGCCTTGGTCGAGGCGACGCCGATCTCGGGACCGGCAAGCGTCTGCAGCACGGTCTCGCTCTCGCGCGCAATGGTCGAGGTCGGAACGTTGACCACGGCGATCGTGTGCACGCCCTCGGCCTTGGCGTAACGCAGCGCGGCCAGGGTGTCGGCGGTCTCGCCCGACTGCGAGATGAAGATGGCGAGATCGCCCTTGCGCAGCGGCGCCTCGCGGTAGCGGAATTCGGAGGCGACATCGACCTCGACCGGCACGCGCGCAAAGCGCTCGAACCAGTATTTTGCGACGAAGCCGGCATAGCTCGCGGTGCCGCACGCCGTGATGTTGATGCGGCGGATGTCGTTGAAATCGAACGGCAGCTTGACCGGCAGCGAAACGCGCTCGGTCGCCATGTCGACGTAGCGCGCCAGGGTGTGGCCGACCACTTCCGGCTGCTCGTGGATCTCCTTGGCCATGAAGTGGCGATAGTTGGCCTTGTCGACCAGCGAGGTCGAGGCGGCGTGCTTGATCTTCTCGCGCTTTACGGCGTGGCCGTCCTTGTCGAAGATGCTGGCGCTCTTGCGGGTCAGGACGACCCAGTCGCCGTCCTCGAGATAGCTGATCGTGTCGGTGAACGGGCCGAGCGCGATGGCGTCGGAGCCGAGATACATCTCGCCGTCGCCATAGCCGATCGCGAGCGGCGGGCCGTTACGGGCGCCGATCATCAGGTCATCGTCGCCGGCGAAGATGAAGCCGAGCGCGAAGGCGCCGCGCAGGCGTCCCAGCGCCAGCTTCACCGCCTCGACCGGCTTGTTGCCGCGATTCAGCAGATCGTCGACGAGATGCAGCACGATCTCGGTGTCGGTCTCGGTGTGGAACACCGCGCCCTTCTTCTCGAGCTCCTCGCGCAGCTCGCGGAAATTCTCGATGATGCCGTTGTGGACCACGGCGACGCGCTCGGTCGCGTGCGGATGGGCGTTGTTGACGGTCGGCTTGCCGTGGGTGGCCCAGCGGGTGTGGCCGATGCCGGTGGTGCCCTTGAGCGGCTCGGCTTCCAGCCGCTTTTCCAGGTTCTTCAGCTTGCCCTCGGCGCGGCGGCGCTCGAGATGCTTGCCTTCGAGCGTGGCAACGCCCGCGGAATCGTAGCCGCGATATTCAAGACGTTTGAGCGAGTCGACCAGTTGCTCCGCAACCGGTTCGCGCCCGAGAATGCCGACAATCCCGCACATGCGGATCAATATCCCCCAAATCGTCGAAAAATCGCCAAAACGACACGCTCAGTTTTTAGCGAAATTCCGAGGGAACCATATACTCAATAATTATTGCTGATTGAGACAGCGTCCGACCGCACCAGGCGCTGCCTGCGTCGATGTGGCCGGCCTTTAACCCCGCGCGTTAACTTGTTGTCAACAAGTTTGACCAACGATTCCTGTCAGGAGAACAAGGCCATGAAAGGCTCATCCGACCGCAAAGGTCTGTCGTCGCTGTATCTGCGTGCCAGCGAGACGTCGGGCACGCACCTCGCCCATTGGCCGCCGCCCCAGCGCGGCAAGGAAAGCAAGCCGGTCTTCGTCAAGCATGCGCAGGGCGAACCGGCCAAGCGCGCCAAGCCGCGCGGCTGGCGCCTGACCCGCGCGATCTTCTCGGAATTCGCCGACGACGAATAGCGGGGTGCTTCACCACCCCAGCACCAGGGCAAAGACGAGGCAAACGACGAACGCCCAGAACGTCAGGCCGGTGACCAGTGATGCGATCTCGGTCGGACGGGGCTCGCCGACCTGTTCCAACACCCATTGTCCCGGCGGCACGACGACGCGTTTGACGAGGAATGAGATCGCATCGTCGATGAAGTCGTTGTCCATGAGCGCAGCCCTCACGACACCAATCGGGGGACGGCAGGCGGCCGCTCACTTCTCCGGCTTCTTGCCGCCCGTCTTCATCTCGCGATAGCGCTTGGCGCCGCCTTCCCTGATGGTCTGCTGGTTGCGCTCCAGCGCCATGGCATCGTCGGGCACATCCTTCGTGATCACCGAGCCCGAGCCGATATAGGCGCCGTTGCCGATCTTCACGGGCGCGACCAGCGAGGAGTTGGTGCCGACGAAGGCGCCCTGCCCGATGATGGTCTTGTGCTTCTTGAAGCCGTCGTAGTTGCAGGTGATGGTGCCGGCGCCGATGTTGGAATTGGCACCGACGGTGGCATCGCCGATGTAGGAGAGATGGTTGACCTTGACGCCGGCCTCCAGCGTCGCCGCCTTCGTCTCCACGAAATTGCCGATGCGCGCGCCGTCGCCGAGCGAGGTGCCGGGCCGAAGCCGCGCATAGGGGCCGATCGAAACCTTCTTGCCGAGCGTGGTCTCGACGATGTGCGAGAAGGAATGGATCACCGCGCCGTCGGCGATCGACACGCCGGGGCCGATCACCACGAACGGCTCGATGGTGACGTCCTTGCCGAACACGGTGTCGGCGGACAGGTAAACCGTCTCCGGCGCGATCAGCGTGACGCCGGCCTCCATCGCCGCTTTGCGCAGGCGCGCCTGCATCACGGCCTCGGCCTCGGCGAGCTGCGCCTTGGTGTTGATGCCGCGCACTTCGTCCTCGCTGGTCTCGATCACCACGGACTCCCATCCCTGCTTGCGGACGATCTCGACCGCGTCGGTCAGATAATATTCGCCCTTGGAATTGGCATTGCCGATCTTCTCGAGGATCTCGAGCGCGCGGCGTCCGTCGATCGCCATCACGCCGGCATTGCACAGATCGATCCTGCGCTCGGCTTCGCTGGCATCGGCCTGCTCGCGGATCGCGACCAGGCGGTCGCCCTCGACGATGAAGCGTCCGTAGCCGGTCGGATCGGCGGCGCGAAAGCCGAGCGCGGCGATGGCGGCGCCCTTGGCGAGCGGCGCACGCAGCCGCGCAAAGGTCTCGGCCGAGATCAGCGGCGTGTCGCCGAATGCGACCAGGAGATCGTCGGCGCCGCGCGCGATGGCTTCGCGTGCCGCGAGCACCGCGTGCGCGGTGCCGAGGCGTTCGCTCTGCACGAAGGTGAGAGCGTCCGGGCGGATGCGCTTCGCTTCCTCCGCGACGGCCTGGTGATCGGGGCCGATCACGACGGCCAGCGCGGTGCCGGTTCCCTTCGGTGCCGCGGCGAGCACATGGGCCAGCAGGCTCTGGTGCGCGACGGGATGCAGCACTTTCGGCAGGCTCGATCGCATGCGCGTGCCTTCACCGGCGGCGAGCACGATCGTGAGGCTGGAACGGGCGGTCATCGAAATCCTGTCAGATACGGCCGAATCAATTGGCGCGGCAGGCGGTGCGCCGCCGTCGCAAGCTGCCGCCTTGCTACCCCCGCAAACGCCCGGAATTCAAGTGCGACGGGGTTTTCCTGTTAATGTTCCCTGATTGATTCGGGGAAGCCGGACAGGGGCTGGGCATTTAACGTTCATGGCAAAGGATTCCGACCCACTGGCGGATGCCTTCGGCGCCAAGGAGACCGGCGGGCTGTTCTCCGGGCTTTGGGCCGAGGAAAGCACGTTCGACCGCCGCATGATGTGGCGGCTGGGCACGTGGGGCGTGACTGCCGTCGGCGCCGTCGTCATCGCGGTGATGGCCAACCAGGCCCAGCTCGGCTGGCGCCGCGATCAGGTCGCCGCCGCCGATCTGACGCGCCAGGCCGACCGGCTGCAGCAACTGACCCGGGAAAGCCAGAACGAGGCCCGCCGCCTCGCCGCCGCCATCGAGACGCTGAACACCGATCGCGACCGGCTCTACTCCCGCGTCACCGTGCTGGAGCAGGGCCTCGATTCCGTCACCGGCGCCATCGCCAAACAGGCCGCGAAGCCGCAGGACGCGCCTGAGGCGCAAGCCGCATCCGCAGCACCCAGCGTCGGCCCGGTCGCCTCGGTGCCCTCGCCCTCCCCCGACAAGCCGCGCGCGAGCGCCAAGGAGCAGGCGAAGGAGCCCGCCAAGGACGCCGCCAGGGACACCGCGAAGGAGCCGGCAAATCCGCCGCCGCAGAGCGCGGCCGCCGCATCGCTGGTGTCGCAGGCGCCGGCAACGACCTCGGCGCTGCCGATACTTCCGCTGGTGCCGTCCAAGTCGATCATGGCGCCGCCTGATCCCGCTGCTTCGAGACTGGTTCAGCCGGACACGACCGAGAAGGCCGCCGAGAAGAAGCCTGAAGCAGCGCCCGCGCCGACCGAGGTCGCGGCCGTTGCAGCCAAGCCGCCGGAGGCCACCGAGAGCGAAGCGCCGGCCATAGCGGTCCAGCAGACGCGATTTGCGATCGACCTCGGCGGCGCCAACTCGGTCGACGGCCTGCGTGCGCTCTGGCGCGGCGTGACAAAATCCAATCCGGAAGTCGCAGCGCTGCGGCCGATCATCATGATCAAGGAAGGCACCAACGGCCTTGGCATGCAGCTGCGCCTGGGGGCCGGCCCGCTGATCAATGCGGCGGCCGCTGCAAAGCTCTGCGCCGGGCTCTCCGAGAACGACCGCCACTGCGAGACCACCGTGTTCGACGGCCAGCGGCTGTCGATGCGCGGCGGCTCGGAGAAGGGTCAGGACAAGGGCCAAGAGAAGTCGCAGGACAAGGGACAGGAGAAGTCCCAGGACCGCGTGCAGGACAAGAGCGCCGACAAGACCCAGGAGGCGGCGCCGCAAGCCGAGACAGCACCCGCGCCCGCGCCGAATGCAAAGCCCGACAAGCGCCGCCGCAGCTACTCCTCGAAGCGTTCGTCGAAACGCGAAGAGCCCGCGCCTGCACCCGCGGCCCCGCAGCCGGCCGCACAGGCGAAGCCTGAGACCGCATCGACGGGATCGACGCTGACGTCGTTCTTCCGGCGGTAGGCATTCCGCTCACCATCAGTCGGTCCATCGGCCGATAGGGACCCGTGACCGTGCGACTATCGGACGCTTCGACCTGAGCCTCGACTTCACCGCAAGTTCGCGATCCTTCGGCGACAACGCGTGAGCTCCGATGAACGAACTCGATGATGTCTTGAGGCTACTCGTTGCGGCGGGAACAGGGCTGCTGATCGGCATCGACCGCGACATGAACGACAAGCCGGTGGGAATGCGGACACTTTCGCTGGTGGCCCTCGGCTCCGCGCTGGTCTCGATTTCGGTCATCGAGTTCCAGAACCTGAGAGATCATCCGGACGCGATCTCGAGAGTCATTCAGGGCGTCGTTGCCGGCGTCCTGACAGGCGTCGGCTTCATCGGTGCCGGCGTCATCCTGCATGACAGCAAGGCGAAGACCGTTCATGGCCTCACCACCGCTGCGACCGTCTGGATCGCGGCGGGTCTCGGAATCGCCTGCGCTCTGGGAGCCTGGTTGCTCGTCGCCGCAGCGATCGCCGTCACCTTGCTCGTGCTCTTCGTTCTTGGCTGGGTCGAGCGCCGGCTGGGCTTGAAATAGCCGGCACGCGAGCCAGTGGCGAAAGTCCTGCCTGTTCCAGGCTCCCCGCGCCATCACTAGCTGGCGAGCAATCAACAGGCGCCCACCTGCCCTGTTGCCTGCCGACGCCATCCCGACCATATTGCGGCCATGACAAAAAAGCCCTTCCGCCTCACGCCCTACCAGGTGCAGTTCCTGATCGTCGTCGGTTTTGCCAGCGTCGGCTATGCGCTTTACCTGCGCTATCTCGGCATCGAGCTCTCGACCGTCGGCCTTGCCTGCGATGCCGGCCTGCAGACGCTGATCTGCAAGGCGCGCTCGGTGTCGACCGTGCTGTTCAAGAATTCGGTGTTCGGCATCGTCGCGCTGGTGGTGGCGACGCTCAACCTGATGCGGCCGTCGATCGTGCTCCTGACCGTCGGCATCATCGCCGCCGGCCTCGGCATCGTGCTCTACAACGTCGTGCTGTCGGGCCTTGCGATCGGCCTGTTCATTCTTGGATTTGCTCGGCCCGCGCCCGCCACAGCGTGAGCGCGAACAACAGATACATCGCGCAGGTCCACAGCGACTGCCAGTTGTCGCGCCCCTCGTTGAACAGCACGTAGATTGCCGACAGCGTCAGCACGCCCGCGAACACCGCCTCCGCGATCGGACGCTGGCCGACCTGCGGGCGGTTCAGCATCAACAGCGCGAACGGCACCACCGCCATCGTCAGCGAGGCATAGGGGAAGTCGTGGTAGCGCGGGTCGAACACGAAGGCGAGCGCGGTCTGCGCCGCGATGACGGCGGTCAGCGCCAGCGTCAGGCCCAGCACCGCGGTGAGCTTCGACCATTTGCGGCCCTCGCGGGGGCCTAGCAGGTCGAGGAAGGTCGGCAGGCTGCGGCCGATCACCATCGCCTGCGCGCAGAAGATCGGCGCCAGGATGCCGGCCAGCAGCAGCGCACCCCAGTGCAGCCAGCCGCCGATGCCGTAGCTCTCATAGTACATCTTGTCGACGCCGATCCCGAGCAGGCTGCCCGCCGTGGTCGCCGAGATGGCGACACCGAGCCAGGCCGAGAAGCGCGGCGTCCACGGCCGCCGGCGCAGCGTGATCAGCGCCACCGCGAACACCAGCACGCACAGGCCCATGCCCGCGCCCATGTACCATTTCCAGTACGGGAAATTGCTGATCGGCTGGCCCGGCGGATATTTCAGCTCGCGGCGCACGGAATCGAACAGGCCCCAATAGCCGCCGACGGTGCCTTCCAGCTTGCGCTTCCAGGGCTGGTCGTAGGACTCGATCAGGTTGACGCGAAACTTGTTCGCCTTCGCAAGGCCGAGGATTTCCGAGACGACGCGCGCCTGGTTGGTGCGCGACGGCAGTGCGCCCTCGCGCATGCGCCCCTCGCTCGGCCAGCCGGTCTCGCCGATCAGGATCTCCTTGCCCGGAAACGCCACCGCCATGCGCTCGCGGATCGCTTCCACATGCGAAGCGGCGAATTTCGCCTTGACCGGAAAATCCTCCCAATAAGGCAGGATGTGGATGGTGACGAAGTCGACGGCGTCATAGACCTCGCGGTTCTTCAGCCAGAACTCCCAGACATCGGCATAGGTGACGGGCACGCTGACCTGCGCCTTCACCGAGCGGATGATGGAGACGAGGTCGGCGGTCGTCATCTCGCCGCGCAGCAGCACCTCGTTGCCGACGATGATGCTGGTGATGATGCCGGGGAAGTCCTTGGACAGGCGGACGGCGAGCGCGGCCTGCTCGAAATTCTTGGTGCGGTTGCTGGAGAGCCAGATGCCCTGCAGCACCTTCATGCCGCCGACCTTGGCGGCGATCGCCGGGACCTGGTCGAGCCCATTCTCCATGGAATAGGTGCGGACGCAGTCGGTGATCTCCTTGAGCTGGCGCAAATCCTGCTCGATCTGATCGGCTTCAATATGCGTCCACGCGTTCAGCGGCGACTGGTCGCCCCGGAACGGCGCATAGGAGACACATTGAACCTTGTCGGCGGGATCGATCGGGGCGCGCGCGAGCGTGATTGGCGTGGCCAGCCACCACCACACGGCAGCAATCGCACCCAGTGAGACGAGCAGAAGCGCCAGTGGCGTACGAAGAGAAATAGTTCCGTCCTCCGCGAAGGGCCGTCGATTACCTGCATCCACGCCGTCTGCCAAGAGGTGATGCCGGATGGATCGATCGCTCCCCCAAGGAATTTACCTGCGGCCGTTCGACAGAGGCCTAGGATCGTGACTTTGCTGGACAAAATTCGAAATACCGGTCATGGGACTTGGCGGGAATTTTCCGCCGCATTGGAGACCCATTTGGACGCCATCACCGGCGCGTCCGCGGGGATCCTGACGCGGGCGGTCAGTGGAGAAGTTGGGGAATTCATGCGGCAACGGGTGCGTCAGTCACGAAATGCGGTCCTGCGGCAGTTCGCCGCCACCTTGGCCGTTTCCGCCCTTCTCGGTCTGGCCGGCCTGACCGGCGCTTCCGCCCAGAGCGGCTCCCCGGCTCCCGACCAGGGCAAGGCCGCCGCCCAGCCCGCCGACGCCGCCGCCAAGGACGCCGCCCAGAACCAGCGCCGCACCGACGAGTTCGCCGAAGCCGCCCAGGTCATCAACGGCCCGGCCGGCAACCCGGAATGCGTCTGGCTCGGCCGGCGCGTGGTGCGGCTGATGTGGCGGGATGACCTCGATACCGCGTTCCGCCATCTCGACCTCTACGACCGCTTCGGCTGCCCCGGCGGCCATATCCAGGCCGCGTTCCGCTGTCTGACCCGCTTCGGCGGCCAGATCGATCCCAAGGTCGCCGAGACCCTGGACAGCCGCGTGCACGCCTGCTGGATCAACCCGGCCTCCCAGCCGCAGCAGGCAGCAGCCGCCGCCTCCCAGCCGGCAGCGCCCGCCGCCAACGCTGCGCAGCCGCAGCCGGCCGCCAGCCCCTCGCCTGCGACAAGTCCGACACCGGCGCCCCAGAAATAGCCGCGATCGTTTCAGCTGCCGTTCAGGAACGATCGGCCATAGAGACGGTTGGCACTGCCACGCGAGCTCGAAAAGCCCATGCCCTCATAAGGACATGAGCCCATGACAGTTGTGAAACCGCGCGGCAGCGATATGCTCCTTTTGCCGCGGACTTGGTCGGATCTCGGGGTCGGATCCGCTTCCCTGCCACCTCAGCCCCTTTTGGTTTAGCCGCGATGCGCGTTGTCGCCGCCGTTCTGTTGCTTGTGTCTGTGCTTCACGCCGGGCTCTGGGGAGTCTTGCGCGACAAGGAACCCGCGCCCGACTTCAAGGGCCTGCTGCCCAGCGTGTCCTACGCGCCGTTCGAAGGCTCGGCCCACCCCGACATCGACAACATCCCGAGCGTCGAGAAAATCCGCGCCGACCTGAAGACGCTGTCGACGATGACGCGCGCGATCCGCCTCTATTCATCCACGGGCGGCGTGGAACTGGTGCCGCCGATCGCGGCCGAGTTCGGCCTCAAGGTCACCGTCGGCGCCTGGATCGACAAGGACAAGGATCGCAACGAGCGCGAGATCAAGGCCGCCATCGAGCTTGCCCGCAAGAACAGCAACGTCGTCGGCGTCGTGGTCGGCAACGAGGTGATCTACCGCGGCGAGCAGAAGGTCGAAGACCTCATCGACATGATCAAGAAGGTCAAGGGCTCGGTCCGCGTGCCCGTCACGACCGGCGAGATCTGGAACATCTGGCGCGACAATCCCGACCTTGCCTCCAACGTCGATTTCATCGCCGCCCACGTGCTGCCCTACTGGGAGAACTTCCGTTCCGACCAGGCGGTCGACCAGGCTGTCGACCGCTACAACCTTTTGCGCAACCTGTTCCCCGGCAAGCGCATCGTGATCGCCGAGTTCGGCTGGCCGAGCCAGGGCTACAATCTGCGCAACGCCGACCCCGGCCCGTTCCAGCAGGCGCTGACCTTGCGCAACTTCGTCAGCCGCGCCGAAGCCATCGGCATGGAATACAACATCGTCGAGGCCATCGATCAGCCCTGGAAGTTCTTCGAAGGCGGCGTCGGCCCGTACTGGGGCATCCTCAACGCCAGCCGCGAGCCGAAATTCGCCTGGACCGGCCCGGTCGAGAATCCCGACTATTGGAAGTTGATGGGCATCGCGCTGCTGGTCGGCATCCTGCTCTCGCTGCCGATCCTGCGGCTGGAAAAGCCGACCGCGAAGCAGGCCTTCCTGCTGTCGGCCACCGCCAACGGCGTCGGCGCGTGGACGGCCATCGTGTTCGCGTTCTGGAACAGCCACTATTTCATCTTCGGCTCGGCCTTCGCGCTGACGCTCGGCATGATCCTGCTCGTCCCGCTGGTGCTGATCGCGATGGCGCGCATCGACGAGATCGCGGCGGTCGCCTTCGGCCGTCCGCCGCAGCGGCTGCTCGCCAAGGGCAAGCCGGTCGAGAACGTGCCGGAGAACTACTATCCGAAGGTCTCGATCCACATCCCCGCTTATTACGAGCCGGTGGACATGCTCAAGCAGACGCTCGATGCGCTGTCGCGGCTGAACTATCCGAACTACGAATGCGTGGTCATCATCAACAACACGCCGGATCCCGCCTTCTGGCAGCCGATCCAGGACCATTGCCGCGCGCTCGGTGAACGCTTCAAGTTCATCAACGCCGAGAAAGTGCAGGGCTTCAAGGCCGGCGCGCTGCGCATCGCGATGGACCGCACCGCGGTCGATGCCGAGATCATCGGCATTCTCGATGCCGACTATGTCGTCGAGCCCGACTGGCTGAAGGACCTCGTGCCGGCGTTCGCCGACCCGCGCGTCGGCCTCGTGCAGGCGCCGCAGGAGCATCGCGACGGCGACCTGTCGATCATGCACTACATCATGAACGGCGAATATGCCGGCTTCTTCGACATCGGCATGGTCCAGCGCAACGAGCTCAACGCCGTCATCGTGCACGGAACGATGTGCCTGATCCGCCGCGCCGCGATGGACATGGCCGGCGGCTGGTCATCCGACACGATCTGCGAGGACTCAGATCTCGGCCTCGCGATCCAGGAGCTCGGCTGGGTCACGCACTACACCAACACCCGCTACGGCGCGGGCCTGCTGCCGGACACCTACGAGGCGTTCAAGAAGCAGCGCCATCGCTGGGCCTATGGCGGCCTGCAGATCGTCAAGAAGCACTGGCGCCGCTTCCTGCCCGGCGCGAGCCGGCTGACGGCGGACCAGAAGCGCGAATATGGCCTCGGCTGGCTGAACTGGCTGGGCGCCGAAAGCCTCGGCGTGGTCGTGGCGCTGCTCAACCTCGTCTGGGTGCCGATCGTCGCCTTTGCCGACATCGCCATTCCCGACAAGATCCTGACGCTGCCGATCATCGGCGCCTTCATCGTCTCGCTGGTGCACTTCCTGTCGATGTACCGCGCCCGCGTCGCGATCAAGCCGGGCCAGATGTTAGGCGCCATGATCGCCGCGATGAGCGTGCAATGGACGGTGTCGCGCGCGGTGGCGCAGGGCCTGATCACCGAGCACATCGCCTTCGCGCGCACCTCCAAGGGCGGCCTCTCGCGCATGTCGATCGAGTTCCAGGCGTTCTGGGAGGCCGTGATCGGCACCCTGCTCCTGGTCGGCGCCGGCGTGCTGGTGGCGTCCAACAGCTTCCGCCAGATCACGGAGATCTACATCTTCGCCGGCGTGCTGGTGCTGCAGAGCCTGCCGTTCCTCGCGGCGGTGGCCATCGCCATCCTCGAGCTCAGCCGCATCAACTCGTTCCAGTTCTGGCGCGACAGCGCGATCCGCACCGCCGAGCTGATCGGCCTCCGCCCGGTCGCCCTGCCGACCCCGGCAGGAACGCCGCAAGCCGTGCCGAACGAGGTCCGGCGCGAGGCGAACTGACGGAGCGGCCCAAACTAGGGCACCTCGGACCCCGTGATTAAAAGTCATGGGCTCTTTGGGGGTGGATGACGGCTCACCAATCGGGTTGAAAATCCCGGCCTAAACGACGGACACCGCAGGCAAATCCCCGCTCCTGCCGACAGTTTCGGCAACCACCCGCGCTATTGACCTGCGCAGCCACTCCCCCTACACAGCGCGGGCCGAAAGCATGATCCGGAAACGGCCGGTTTTCCCCGCGACGCAACCTTACGCGCTGCGGCAAGACATGCTTCTCGAATGTCCGAAGACGATGGCGATCTCTTTCGAAGCCATCCGCGGCCATGGGAGCGCGTAGCTCAGCCGGTAGAGCACGTGACTTTTAATCACGGGGTCCTGGGTTCGAGCCCCAGCGCGCTCACCAAAACTCTGGCAGAAACCAGCACTTCGCGATTTTTTGCAGGATCAAAGCAGCGAACTTCGTTTCGTGTCCGCGCGATGTCCGCATTTGCTTGGCCACACGCCAGGTGCGCATGAAGCCATTTCCTGAGTCCCGTGAAGCGTCTCTGAAACAGAGCCGGAATACGGTCCAGTCATTGACTAAGGGGGGATTGCCATGTGGACGCTCATTGACAGCCTGTACCGCGAGTTTTGCCTGGCCCGGCTTGAGGAGATCAGGAAGCTCGAGCCGACGCTGTAACAGGCCGCGGGGATCGATCCGTCATCAGCCTGTGGCATGTCCATTGCATTCTGAGAGCCAACTGGGATTTCAGAGCCCAGTTAGAAAATAGGCGGCCTTCCGAGACGCGCATTTCGAGCTCGGCACCGCTCGTTTGTTGCTCTAACTATTAGGAGCTGGCTCATGTCTTATGATGCAGCCACTGTGCAAATGCTTCGCGACGTCCTGGACGATGTTCTCTCCAGTCCGACCTTCACCCAGCAGCATCGACGGACCGCAGTTGAGGTCGCCGAACGGGTCCTCAAGCTAGCCTCCCAGGGTGAGCGCCGCCCCGAGAACATCAAGCGACATTTGCAGAACGAGTTTTTCCGGCGCCATTAAGAAAGCCCGCCAGCGCGAACTGGCGGGCGGCCCTTTCTGCGACCTGGTTCGGATCACCGGCCGGCTCGAAAGCGGCAAGATACGCCTCCGCAGGCTTTTCGTCGGACCAACCCAGCACCCTGCAACGAGGGGTGACCATATAGTCGGCCGGCACGATGATGCGGGCGACGACCTGGTGCTGCTGCGGAAATTCCGTATGCGGCACCGTGAAGATCAGCCGGCGATTATTCGGGCCGAGCTCGCGATGAGCCGCGAGCTCTAGAGGAAACGGCCCCGGCCTCTCCGGGCAGAGAGATCGAGGCCGTGCATTTCCATGGTGCGGTCGATAAGTAGGGATTACCGCCCGCACCAGAGAACGTATCTGATTCCCGCCGAGATTGCTTCTTTTTCCCGATCGCTTCTTGAAGTCGGCCCACCGAAAGCAGTGACCGAACACGCAATTCGCTCTATGGCAACCAAGCTCAATGGGAACTTTTGGGACTCTGTCAACTTAAGGGACCGTAGCAAGCGCGTGTCTTGGAGCACCCATGTTTCGGCCGTTGGCGATTTTGGCATTTGCTATTTGCTTCCTGCCGCAGAATGCGACCGCTACCGACTTCAGCTCTCGCGCCAGGTGCGTATGCACTACGTGGCATCGGCACACAGCCGTCGTGCGACACAGGCTTTACAGGGTGAGAGCAGCCTACGTGATTGGCTACGATCCCCTGCCATACCGCTTCGGCTCAACATACGTTTTCGAGCGGCCCTATCGCTATATACGCTAAGAGCGACACAATCTCAGTCAGCACCTCTTCTCTCAAAGACCCGGCAACGGCGCGGCGACTCCCGTTCCCACCAGAGAGAACGGGCCGCCAGTGCGATTGGTAGTGAAGTTGTCATGAGTGTTCCGTGGTGAAGACGGTAGGACAGACCGCCATCTCACCAACCATTCCCCGGTTCATCGCGTGCGCGATCTGGCGGCCGAGTTCACGGAGCAACACTGCAAGCCATCCGCTGTCCGCTGCGCATGGACAGAGCTATTGGGAGCAGCGATCTCCCCGCCCATCTGGTGGTCCAGGCCGAGGCATGGGCGGGGAGACGTGCGGCCCCCGGTTCATGACCAAGCCAAAAGCGTGCCACGATCGGCGCCTCAGCCGATCCTCAGATTTTCGGCGGAGGCTTTACCGCTACGTCCCGTAGCCAACTCGTAGCTAACCTTGGCCCCTTCAGCCAGGCTGGTATAGCCCGCCTTTTGAACGGCCGAGATGTGGACGAATACGTCAGGACCGCCGTCCTCCGGCTGAATAAATCCGTATCCCTTGGTTGCGTTGAACCACTTAACAGTCCCCAAAGCCACGCTAAATTCTCCCGTTGAAAAACGGCCGGAACACAGCTCCAGGCCAGCTTGCAGGCAATCCGAACTTTGCTCGATCGAGGCGACCTATCCTGAAATTGGGCCGGCCAATGTCTGAAGGCCAGCCTCGATGACGGCAGGGTCAGGCTCTGGCCGTGCGATACCGTTCTTGGCTGCCGCATCATCTTCGCGCCCCGTCGTCTGCTGCCGTTCCATTTCCTCGACGTGCTGGAGCACCATTCGGCGGAGGTCCGGATCTGTGATCTTCTGAAACGCCAGGATCAGGCGAAACATCTCGTGATGGTCGGGTGCAAATGCCATTCCGCAATAACCTTTCAGACGAATCTAAATAACCAAAACCTCATTTATGCATGCCCTTTAATGTTTATGAAGCCGTTACCGGGCTGCCAACTCCGGATTTCGCGCCGACACCCCTTAAATTACCGCTGATTGGCTCAATGTTGTGCAACAGCTTCCCGTTTAGCCACGCATAAAACTTTAGCCCAAACTATGCTGCCGCGGCGCACATTTAACTGAAGGGATTAAATCATGCGAATTGCTGCCGCGATATCGATCGTCTTGTTGAGCGCCTCCTGCTTTCCCGCGCACGCACAAGACCTACCTGAGCACACGGTCCTGGCGTTCAACCTGCCCAGTTGCCCGAAAGGCTGGCAGGAATATGCACCTGCTGCCGGGGCTCTTGTTGCCGGCGTCGGCAACACATTCCAGCTCGGTGCAAACGGCGTAAGTCCAAGCTTCACAGTTGCAGATGCCTCGGGCGGAACGTCAGCGCCGAAGTCGAAAGTGGCGGGACTTCTCTTCTGTGAGAGAAACAAGAATCGAAGATAGATCCAGGTGAATGCACCCTGCGAAACACGCCTTTTTGTGCGCGCATTGAGAATTAAGTCGATTTGCAGATTGACCATAAGAGATGGTCGGAATTGACCGCGTTGCACAAGCTGGCAAGTTGATGCTGCCGGGATTTTGCATGACCCTCCCGGGGCTGGAGAAACGCCGCTCGCGAATGATTTCAAGCGAGCGGCGTTTTTAGAATACGAAATGCCGGAATGAATTCGAGCGCGCGCGTGGCCTTTGCCTGCCCGAAATGCGCCGCTGCATGTATGACCGATCAGATCCACCGAGCGCTTCGGCGACGCAATGTCACGTCATCGTAGGGCGGCACCTGTGCTGCCAGAAGGTTGGCTTTCCGACCCGCGCTTGCGCGCCGCCCACGACGAGGCCACCTTTGATGAACACCTGACCGGAGCTGTCGCTGGCTTCGATGAACCGGACGCGCATCTCTCCGGTTCCTGAATTGATCTGCTTGATCAGCACGGTCTCGAGGATCAGGTTGTTGAGGTGCTGAAATCGCGGATCGGCGTTGCGGACGCGAAGCTTGAGGGTCGACGGCGAGAGCAACTCCGCGACTTCGATCACGCTCGAGGTCAGTTCGCTGACACCGAAATCGAGCTCGCGCGTCGCGCCACCATTGGCGGCTTTGGAATAGATGTAGCGGAAGTTGGCGGCCGTCGTGGGCGCTGCGCAAGCAACGCTCCAGACGCCGGTCAGCCCAAACCCTTCCAGGACGTCCCAGACGGTTTCAGTCGCAAATGAAGGGCCAGCCGACAAAAGCAGCATGAGTAGCGCGGCTGTCCCTGCTGGCCGCCGGCTGACCATCCCTCGACAACGCCTTTGCTTGTAATGCCGCTCGACCAATCGGGCCGCGGGCCGATCGAGCCGCACGGCAAAACACCCCTGAAATGCAGGCCAATATCGTAGCAACCCCGGCGGGGGACGTCCATGTCGCCGGCAGGGTGTCCGACGACCCTCAGCCGCTCGCGGTGACAGGGGACCAGCCTGCTGGTTCCAGGCGCCCTGCCCCAAAAAGCCGCGAGACAAAGCGCCGGAAAGATGTAGGATTCGAGAAAATCACAGGAGGAAGCGGCATGTTTGAAATCAACGGTTTCGACACGGCAGGCGTCGTCAGCCTCAAGCGGCCGACACTCGCGGCCGCCCTCAAGAAGGCCAGAGAGCTGGTCCAGGACGGATGCTGGGACGTCCAGGTCGTCGATCCCGCCGGCCGCATCTACACCTCGTTCGAGGAGCAGGCTGCCTAGCCGTTCCGCCCCCCTCAATTCAGAAGCCGGCCCCCATCGGCTCGCGAGCGCGAGCCGACAACACATCCGGTCGCGGCTTCTATCCCCCTCGTCCGACATTGGACGAGGCGCTGTTCAGCCAGCGCTGCGTTGCTTCATCGCTCCAGCCGGGAACCGCGAAACGCACCCGAGGATCTGCCTCCGCGCCGGAACGATCGACCTCCGGATAGTGCGGGTGATGTGGACGCAAGCGATGCGCCGGCGCGGCGTTCGCAGTGGTGCACAGGGCAATCAACAGACCCATCGCAAGGGCAGCGCGCATCGCATCAGCTCCATCGAACGACCGGGGTGATGTGATGCGCCAACGCGCCCGCCGCAATCCGGCGCGGCATCACGGTCCGGCGATGGACGTGCGATCGCGCAACGCACTTGCGGCGCAAGCCTGCCCCCCGCGCCGACGAGTCCGACGAGGTAACCACGGCGACAGCGCCGCCTTGATTTTCAAATCGCACGATGGCTCTCTCGTCACATTGCAAAAAAGGGGATTGGGATGATTGGGTTGCGCGCTCTCGGCTCGTTTGCTCTCCTTTTGCTCGCCGGCAACGCGTTGGCTGCGCCGCCGTCATCATGTGCCAGCAAGTTCGTCGGCACCTGGCAGCATGGCACCAGCAACATCGGCACGTTGACGCCGGACGGGCAAGCGCTGTGCACCGGCAATGCCTTCTGCGTTCAGGGCACCTGGACCTGCAACGGCAACAGCCTGACCTACACCAACAGTGCCGGCACTTACGTCTACACGCTGCAGTCAAGCGGCGTGATGACCTACGGCTCCATCGTCGTCACGCGGATCGGCGGCGGCCAGGCTGCGCCGCAACAAGCCAAGCCCGCCCCGCAGAAGCCGCCGGCGAAGTTGATCGGCGATTCATCGGCCCCGCTCCAGACCGAGTACCAGCCATCGGGCTCGCAGCCGCTTCAACCGGGCAAGAAGATCGCAGGAAATCCGCCGCCGGCGGCGAAATCGGCCGATGAAATCTGCGGGTCGGTGGTGAGCTCCACGCCCACCCAGTGCATGGACGAACCGGGCGGCAGGAATTGCGCGTGCCTGAGCGTGGCCAACAAATGCGGCTATCCCATCACCGTCTTCTTCGAAAGGCAGGGAGCGGCCTGCCGCGGCAGATACTGCACCCATGGCAGCTTCCAGCTCGCCAACGGCGCTTCGGATTCCAGTTCCGCCTGCAGCTCGCGCGCCAATCAGTCGGTACGGTATCTCAGTTTCAAGAAAAGCTAGGCGATCTGCTCGACGAGCCGTCAGCTCTCCGGAGCCGCCGTCGCAGCCGGCATGCTCAGCGGCGCGCCACCGACCGACACGGGCCCTAGCGCGCCGCCCGCCGGGACCGGCCCCAGGGGCCTGGTCTGGCGGGTCAGCATCCGCTTGCGCATCGCTACCGAGAAGCCGTAGCGCGCATTCGCCTTCCGGATGGAGGACGTCATGTCCGACATCATCACGTTCTGCAGCGAGTCCACCTTCGAGATCAGCGTGGAGAGCTGCGAAGAAATCTTCCTCACGTCGACCCGCTCGTCCGTGATGCTCTGGCGCAGGGACAGCAGCACCATCGAATCCTGCTGCAGCACGGCCGCGTTCTGCTGCGCGAGGTCATTGTTCGCCTGCAGCGAGGCCGTGTGTTGCTGCTGGGCCGACTGAATATCCTTCAAGGCCGCGACGACCGGATCCGGTTTCGGCGGCGGCGGCGTTTCGCGGCGCGGAAGCAGCTCAGCCAGCCTGCTGACATTCAGCGCGGGGAGAACGGACGGCAATGTGTAGACCGCCGCCGCGCCATTGATGGCGATGGCGAGGGCGCACGCCGACAGGGCCAGCACCGATTTCCGGCTGGTCCGTACGATCGGGGCTGGAGCTTCAAAGGCAGCGGTTTCGTCCGCCGCTGCTGCGGCGGCAAGGGCTGCAGGGTCGAGTTGTTCGACGAGGCCTTGCGTTTCGAAAGTCGTGGTCACGTGCATTGACCCCAGTGAGCGAGCAAACGGAAGCCGCCCCTGGAACGCCCCTCGCGAGGACCCCTTTACGCAGCACCCATACACAACTGCCTAAAATTGTCGGCGTTCTGGATTAATTCCACGTTAGCGGTCACTCCGGCCGACTACGGGGACGCCATGAGCGGGACCGCGCCAGAAAGCCGAGGCCGCGGACAGCGTGTGCCGTCCCGGCAGGCGCGCATCGCCCAACGGATTTTCCGAATTTGGCAGAATGCGCCTGTTTTGCCCGACGGGTCAACCGGCCATTCCCACCGGCTGCGGAAAGGCCTAGTGCCGGCAAGCACTTGGCTACTGTGCATGGGGTTGTTTTCGAACTTTTAGTTCGCCCTACCCCTCGTCCAGCAGCTCGAACAGCTCCTCCACCGTCTCGAACGGCGCATCGCGCGTCTGGCTATGATAGACGACGCGGTCGCCGTCGCGTTGCAGCGACTTGCCGCGCGACTTCCGCAACCGCCCGGGCAGGAACGTCGCGGCCACCGCGCCGGGGCCGACGTCGAGCCGGATGATGCCTCTCCGCTTGCATTCGATCCGAAGCCTTGCCGCGGCGAAGAAGTCGCGCGCGACCTTCGGCAGGGGCCCGAAGCGGCGGGAGGTTTCCTCCTCGAGATCGTCGAGGTCGTCCTCGTTGCTGCATCGTGCGGCCCGCGCATAGAGCTCGAGGCGCACCGGCTCGGACTGCACATAGGTCTCGGGCAGCATGTCTCCGACCGGCAGGTTGAGGTCGGGCACCCACACCGCGGCGCGCTCGTCGTCGGCCTTCTCCGAGGCCATCTTCAGGAGGTGGCTGTACAGCACGGGCCCGAACACCTGGACATGGCCGGACTGCTCCTCCGAGAACAGGTCGCCGGCGCCCCTGAGATCCAGGTCGCGTTCGCTGATGGCAAAGCCCGCGCCCGGACGGCTGAACTCCTCGAGCACCGCGAGGCGCTTCTCGGACTGGCCGGACTGCGTCTCGGTCAACAGATGGGCGAAGGCGCGGATGCCGCCGCGCCCGACCCGGCCGCGCAGCTGGTGCAACTGGGCGAGACCGAACTTCTCCGGCCAGCACACCACGATGGTGTTGGCGCGGGGAATGTCGAGGCCGCTCTCGACGATGTTGGTCGCGAGCAGGACGTCGGCCCTGCCCTCGACGAAGCTCATCATGCGATCGTCGATCTCGTCGGCCGCCAGCCGTCCGTGCAGGCAGACGATGCGCAGGTCCGGCGCCACCGCCTGCACCCGCGCCAGCATGGGATCGAGATCCTGGATGCGCGGGCAGATCAGGAAGCTCTGGCCGTGCCGCCGCTGCTCGCGCAGCAGCGCGGAGGCAATGGCCGCATCCGACAGCGGCGCGATCCTGGTTGCGACCGGAAGCCGGTGCACCGGCGGCGAGGCGATGACGCTGAGGTCGCGGAAGCCGGCAAGGCCGGCGGCAAGCGTCCGGGGGATCGGCGTCGCGCTCATCATCAGCACATGGACATTCTTGGCGAGGGCCGCGAGCTTGGCCTTCTCTGCCGCGCCAAAATGCTGCTCCTCGTCGATGATGACGAGGCCGAGGTCATCGAACTTGACGTCCTTCGCCGTCAGCGCCTGCGTTCCGATCACGACCTTGATCCGGCCGCTGCGCAGGCCCTCCCGGGTCTCGCGCAGCGCCGCGCCGGAGGTTGCGCGCGAGAGGTTGCCGACCTCGATGCCGAACGGGGCAAAGCGCTTCTGGAAGGTTGCGACGTGCTGCCGTGCCAGCACCGTCGTCGGCACCGCGATCGCGACTTGCTTACCCGACAGCACCACGGCCGCGGCCGCGCGCAGCGCCACCTCGGTCTTGCCGAAGCCGACATCGCCGCAGACCACCCGGTCCATCGGATGGCCGGACGCGAGATCGTCCAGCACGTCGCTGATCGCCCTGGCCTGGTCGATCGTGGTGAAATAGGGAAAGCGCGCGACGAACTTCTCGTAGGCCGATCCCGGCGGCACCAGCTTTTCGCCGCGCCGCCGGCGGCGCTGGCTGATGTGCTTGGCCAGCACCTTGCCGGCGATCTGGATCTCGCGCTCGGCCTCGCTGCGACGGCCCCACCATGTGCTGCCGTCCGCCTTGTCGAGCGCCAGCTTGCCGAGCTCGGCGGCGTAGGGCCACATCAGCGCCAGATCGGTCGGCGGCACCAGCACCGCATTGTCGCCCGCGAATTTGAGGCGGATCATCTCGCGCATCGCGCCGCCGCCGGTGTTGACGGTCTGCAGGCCGTCGAGCACGGCAAGGCCGCGCTGCAGATGCACCACCACGGTGCCCTGCTCCGGCACGTCGGCATGATCGAACGCCGCGCTCCAGGCGCGCGCCATCGGCTGCGCATGATGCGCCCGGCTGCCGAGCACGTCGGACGCCGTCACGACGACGATCGGCTTTTTCCCCGCCACGACGAACCCCGCATCGAGATCGGCCAGAAGCGACGCCTCGCCGCTGCCCCCGCGGCTCGCCTCGTCCCAATCCTCTGAGCGCTGCGCCTTGACGCCGCTCATCCGCTCCATCACGCGCAGGTCGTCCCCCTGCGCGGCGACGAGGATCAGCCGCGAACCGGCCCGCTGCGTCTCCTCGATGAAGGCACGCAGCGCCTTGCGCGTGGATGTCAGCTTCGAGAACTCCGGGATGGCCTGGAACGGTGCCGTGCGCGGCAGCACCTTCATGCCCCTGGAGAGTTGCTTCCAGTCGCGACGGCCGAGATATTCGCGCTCCCGCTCCGCGCGCGGCGCCGCTTCCTCGATCGTGTCGAACCAGACGTCGGCGTGCGAGGGCACGCCTGCGTCGACAATCCATTTGGCCCGCCCGCAATAGTCGAACAGCGTCGCGCGCTTGCCGCCCTTGCCGGAAAGGCCCAGCCGCTCCGACATGGGATCGACGAGAAGCTCCTTGGTCTCGAAGATGATCTCGTGCTCTTTCGGATCGAACGCCACGATGCGGTCGATGGCGCGATTTGAATGCTCGATCCGGAACGGCCCGAGCGCGCCCGCGGGAAAGATCTCGAAGGTCTGTCCGTGAAACAGCGCCCCGCCCGGATAGTCCGGCTCGTCGTCGAGATCGTAGCCCAGGGATTCCAGACGCGTCTCGAGATCCCGCTCGGAAAACGCGCCGCCTACCTTCAGGCTGATGCTGAGGCGCAACAGGCTCGCCGGCAGCGGCAGGCGCTCCATCACCGCCTCTGCGGTCGAGACGAGGAAGATCGGCTTCTTGGATTTCGCGAGGCGCCGCAGCACCGAGGCTCTGCGCCCTGCAAGCTCGTGCGAGGGTTCGAGCTGATCGAACGGCAAGGTGTTCAGCCGCGGAAACACCAGCACCTCGCAGGACGGATCGAGCGCGTGAATGACGCTGCCGAGCCGCTCCGCCCTGCTCTCGTTCTCGGCGAGAAACACGATGCCGCTCGGCCCGGACTGCTTCCACTGCGCGAGCAGATGCAGCGCCATCGAACCGAGAGGCGACGATGACGAGATCGTGGCGCGCTGCGCTCCCTCGCTCTTCCTTGGCGAAGCTTTGGTCTTCGACGATGCCTTGGTCTTCAACGACCTCGCCTTGGACAGCGTCGTCTTGGACGACCTCGTCTTAGGCAATGCCTTCTTAGGCAAAGCCTTGGCCGCCCGCGCCTTCTTTGCAAGCCTCACGTGAATCCGTTTCTGGTCGTCAACCGCCACCAACTGAACGCGCGCGCCGGCCTCGTTCGATTCGGCGACGCGCCGCCATCCATATGGGATTTGCCGGGCGAACGCACGCCTCGCGGCAACGTTCCGTGCAACCATTGCGGGGAACCCCGCCCGTTCCACAAGCAGCCGATGCTTGCGCGGGATCGTGCCTTGCGTAAGGCCAATCCGATCGGAAACAGCGCCTTGCCAACACGAAAAACCCCGGCGCTTGGACGCCGGGGCGTTTCGTCGAAAATGATTTGGTGAAGCAATGATGCCTTCATAGCAGCGAACCCGCCGCGCGCTTGTGAACTGGTTCACACTCGCTTCGCCAGCGCGGCCGCGGCGGAACGGGGTACCGCATGTGCCGGTTTGAGGTTTGCGCGCCGCACGCTAGGATGCCCCCTTTTACGGAGGCTCATTTTGAAACCATTCATTTTCGTTGCCGCCACCATCCTGCTTGCAACCACCCCGGCCCGCTCGCAGGCACTGGTTGATCCCAACAAGGTCGCTCCCGAATTCCGCGAAGCCGCCGAGAAGCGCCGCGCCGAGCAGCTGCGGCAGCGCGAATGCGCGCTGAAGGCGGATCTGGACAAGGTGCTGCCGCGCGATCGCACCGCCTATCTCAACCATTGCCTGGAGACGATGGCGGCCAAGCAATAGCCTGCCGCCGGCTTCAGCGACAATCGCTTCGCCGCACGCGTGACGCGAGCATGTTCGCATCACGCGGCATTCGAGCTGCGACAGAGTGGCAGTGAATTCACAAGAGCCTTTCAAGCTTTCTTCAGACATTTGCGATCAGCTGACGGTGCATTTCCATCAGTCATTGTCGATCGCACATGGGCTCCGTCCAGATTCAGTGCACGCGCTGCAAGAACGTGTTCCGCGATCGCGCCGCGCGGTTGCAGGACGGCTATTCCAGGCAGTGCCCGAGTTGCGAAGTGGTGCTGTTCTTCACCGAGGATTCCCAGCACCCCTTCGTCAAGCGCGCGATGCGCAATGCGCGCAAGGTCCGCAAGGAGGAGCGCGAGGCCGAGGCCGTGAGGCGCGCCGCGCCGGAGCCGCGCCTCGGCCGGTCGAGATCCTACGCCGGACGGACGCAATCGGCAGAACGCGAGGACTAGTTCAGCGCGCCTTGCGCGGAAACAGGCGATCGCGAATGTAGCGCGAGGTCGGGGTCAGGCGAAGGCCGCGCGGCTTGTGCCAGGCGGCGCGGTCGATCTCCTTCTTGTCGCCGATCTCGAGCCTGCCCTTGGCGGCCTTGGCGATGAAGATCGCATCGCTCATCTTGCGGCCGGAGCGCTTGTTCCTGGCCGTCACTTCCTTCCAGAGGCTGATCCGGCCGAGCTTCAGCTTGGGCAGCTCTTCCTTGATCTCGCGCCTCAGGCAATCCTTGTCGGACTCGCGCGAACGCTTGCGGCCGCCCGGGAACATCCAAAGCCCGTCCGACCGGCGTCTGACCAACAATACCTTGCCGCGCTTCGCGGCAACGAGCTTGGAAGACTTTGCCATTGCTGCCGTAATCAAAAACAGAATCGAGCCATCGTAACTTGTCTAGTCGGATAGACAAGTTCGCGGCGTGCCTTGATCACAGGCAGCGAGGCCGTCGTCGTCCATGCGCAGCGGCGGCGAGTTCGCGCCCGCCAAGCCGAAATCAGCCCTGGGCGGCCCCTGCCTGATCTTCCGTCCGGATCCAGGCCATCATCAGCTCCCAGGCGACGGAGAGGATGATCGGTCCGATGAACAGGCCGACGATACCGTGGGCCAGCGTCCCGCCGATCACACCGACGAAGATCACGATGGTCGGCGTGTTCAGGCCGCGTCCCATCACGAGCGGCTTCAACATGGTGTCGATGAAGCCGACCAGGACGAGAAACACGGTGAGAACCAGCGCGGTGGTGACGTCCTTGGCGGTCCAGATCCAGATGATCACAGGCAGCAGGACCAGGAAGGCGCCGATCTGCACGATCGAGAGCAGCAGCACGATGAAGGCGAGCAGGCCCGCGCTCGGCACGGCAGCGAGCTTGAAGCCGATGCCGGCCAGCAGCGCCTGCACGATCGCGACGCCGATCACGCCTTGCGCCACCGCACGGATTGTCGCACCCGCAAGCCCCAGGAAATGCTCGCTCTGCTCGGGGACGATGCGAAACAGGAAGCCGCGGCCGGCGGCGACCAGCCGCGGCCCGTGCGGGAACAGGAAGCCGGCGACGAACACCGACACCAGGAACTGGAGCGTGCCGACGCCGGCATCGCCCGCGAGCGACAACAGAGGCCCCGCCAGCGGCTGGAGATAGGGCGCAACCTCGCGCAGCACTGCGCGGATGTTGTTGTAGGCCTGATCCCAGAGCTCAAACAGCCATGGCCCGACCAGCGGCCAGGACTTGAGCTGCTCCGGCGCCGACTGCAGCGCGAGATCGCCGGTACCGAGCTGGTGCGCCAGCTCGCGCACGCCGTCCACGGCGCTGATGCCGAGCCAGGTCGCGGGACCAATGACGATCCCGAGCGTGACGAGGGTGAGGATCGCCGCGGCGGTCTTGGGACGTCCGCCGAGCATCCTGGCGACCCAGCTGAAGGCCGGATAGAACGCAACCGCGAGCACGCCGCTCCAAGCCAGGATCGGCACGAACGGGCGGATGATCAGGAAGGTCCAGATGATCAGCAGGGCAAGCAGGCCGAGCCGGATCACGAGCTGGATGATGTCCTCTCCCGTGAGGAGCTGACGGAGGCTTTTCACGGGCACAACCTTCCTTGCGGCATCGACGCGGGTTCCGGCACTCGAACAAGCCGTTATTGCCAGCCCCGCATCCGCCGTCAAGACGACCGGTTCCTCCTGCGGCGGACGCGCCGACCGCCGGATAGGAACGCATCGATCCCTGGAGCATTCCGAGACGATGCAGCGCCACCCCAGAGAGCCCGACCAGCATGCGGGGATCCACCGCGGCGTCCACTATTCGCTCCAGCGGAACGGTGCCCCCGGCTATTGGCGCTACGCCTACGCGATCGATGACAAGGTCCGCACCGGGCGGGTGCAAGGCAGGCTGCCGCTGCTCGCCATCCGGCGCGTGCAGATGCGCATCGACCGCGACATGCGTCAGACCTCGGACTGATCCTGCGCCCCCGGCGCGGCTAGAAGTGATAGTTCACGCCGACCGTCCCGGTCTGGATGTTCAGCTTCACGTTGGCTGGCGTCGCCACCAGATTGCCCGTCGTCACCGGCAGTTCGTTGATCGCGCCGAAGCCCATATAGTTGTATTCGGCCTTCACCGACCAGTTCGGCATGAACATCCATTCGACGCCGGCGCCGGCAAGCCAGCCGGTGCGGTTGAAGCTGCCCGAGGCGGAGCCGGCGAGCGCGCCCGCAAGGCCGTTGTTGGCGTAGTATTTGTCGCGCGTGAACGCCCCGCCGCCCTTGGCGTAGAGCAGCACGCGGTCGAACGCGACGCCGAAGCGCCCGGCCACCGTGGCGATATAGTCGTTCTTCAGCGAGAAGATGAAACCAGCTCCGCCGCCGAACGGACTGTTGCTGTTGAGCGTGACGCTGGACCAGGCGCCGGTGCCCTCGAGGCCCAGCACGAAATTGCTGATCTGGTAGTTGCCGCCGATCTGGCCGCCGACCACGCCGCCGCTGGCCGTGACCGAGCTCCAGCCGGCCGCCGGATCGGCCGGGTCCATGCCGCTCCACTTGCTCCACGCGCCGCCGCCATGGGCGCCGATGTAGAAGCCGGTCCAGGCGAAGATAGGTGCCGCGACCTGTGCCTTCATCGGCACGGGCGCAACCATATCGGCAGCGAATGCCGGCGTTGTCAGCGACAGCAACGCGGCCGGCAAAACGAGCTTCTTCCCCACGATCTCACCCCCATCGAACCTTGCCCCGCCCGACCGGGGCGACGGGTGAAATCTAGCTGCCGGATCAGTGGCGCGCTTGGACCTGCCGGCGGCGCGATTTGGACTGACGGGCGCTGCAAAACCCGGGAAAATCATGCAAACGCGTCGGCCGCGAACCGGTTTGGCTAACGGCGATTAACCGGATTTCCGCTCGCCGGTTTACGTCGATGCAAACGCCCGCGCCTACCCTGCGTCGAGGTCCCAACAAACATTCCGTGCAATGGCCAACAGCATCTGGACGATCGAAGAATTCACCTGCACCGGTTGCAGCATGAACTACACCGCGACCCGGGAGGAACACTCCGAGGCGCATGTCGGCCACTTCAAGTGCAGCATCTGCGGCAGCGTGGTGCACAGCTGGTCCGGCAAGCACCACTTCTTCGGCTGGCAGGCGGTGAAGACGAAGCCGCCGGTGTTCGGCCGGCGCTGGGCCGGCGTGGAGTGGTAGCTGAGGCGACAGTCCCGGTGCCGTAGCCCGGATCAAGCGAAGCGAAATCCGGGTGCTGCGCGCGATAGCCGAGGCCGGCCCCGGATTACGCTTCGCTCCATCCGGGCTACGCACTGTCATTGCAAGCGCGGCCTAGCAATTGCGAGACTGTTGAAGCTCTCATTGCGCTGGCGACAGCCGCGTCGCACGCACCGCCCGCTCCAACTCCGGCGCCATTGCGCTCTGCGCGAATGACGGCTTCTGCTCGTCTGCGGTGCGAGCTAGACTTGCCTTCCCGCAATCGAACCCGGCAAGCAATGACCGCAGCTTTCGTTCCCCAGATCGCCCTCTACCGCAACTGGCTCGCCGAACGGCGCGGCCTGTCCTTCGCCAGTTACGAGGAGATGCGGCAATGGTCGGTGCGCGATCTCGACGCTTTCTGGCGCAGCATCTGGGACTATTACGATCTGCAATCGCCGACGCCGTTCACGGCCGTTCTCGCCGAGCGCAAGATGCCGGGAGCAGTCTGGTTTCCCGGCGCACAGGTGAATTACGCGCGGCACGTGTTCCGTCATGTGGACGCGGCTGACGCCGCCGGCCTGCCCGCGATCGTCAGCAGCGGTGAAGACGGCAAGCTCAGACAGACCAGCTGGCCGGAGCTGCGCCGCAAGGCGGCGGCGCTCGCGCTGCATCTGATCGAGCGAGGCGTCAAGCCAGGCGATCGCGTTGCGGCGTATCTGCCCAACATTCCCGAGACCATCATCGGTTTTCTCGCGAGCGCCAGCATCGGCGCGGTCTGGAGCGTCTGCGCGCCCGACATGGCCGCGCCCGCCGTGATCGACCGTTTCAAGCAGATCGAGCCGAAAGTGCTGATCGCCTGCGACGCCGTCACCTATGCGGGCCGGCAGCATGACCGGCGCGATGTCGTCGCCGAGCTGCGCCGATCGCTACCGACCGTCGCGCATGTCATCCTGCACAACGCCGCCGACGCGGTCGCCGCGCCAGATGCCCTGCTCTCCGACATCACGGCAAGAACCGGCGCCGCCATCGACGCGTTCGAGCCGATGTGGCTGCCGTTCGATCATCCGCTCTGGATCGTCTATTCCAGCGGCACCACCGGCCTGCCGAAGCCGATCGTGCACGGCCATGGCGGCATCGTCATCGTGGTGCTGGCGCTGCTCGGCCTGCACAACGACATCGGCTGCTCATATCACGAGAATTCTTTCGGCGAGCGCTATCACTGGTACTCGTCGACCGGCTGGATCATGTGGAACAGCCAGGTCGGCGGCCTGCTGAGCGGCAGCACCTGCTGCATCTTCGACGGCAGCCCCGGCGGCACCAGGGACAAGCCGGACTGGACCACGCTGTGGCGCTTCGTCGCGCAGTCGAAGGCAACCTTTTTCGGCGCGGGCGCGGCGTTCTTCGCCAATTGCGCCAAGGCCGAGATCGATCTGACCGCGGCCGGCGACCTCTCGCGATTGCGCTGCCTCGGCTCGACCGGCTCTCCGCTCAGCGCCGACACGCAAGCCTGGTTCAACGCACGCTTCGCGGCGCTGTCGCAGACGAACGGCAGCGAGGCGCAGGCCGATATCTGGTGGGCGAACATTTCCGGCGGCACCGACTTCGCCGGCGCCTTCATCGGCGGCAATCGCGAGCTGCCGCAGACGCCGGGCGCGATGCAATGCCGCCTGCTGGGCGCTGCGGTCGAAGCCTTCAGCGAACAGGGCCGCGCCGTGATCGACGAGGTCGGCGAGCTCGTCTGCACCGAGCCGATGCCCTCGATGCCGCTCTACTTCTGGAACGACAAGGACGGCGCGCGCTACCGCAGCAGCTATTTCGAGACCTATCCGGACAATTTCGACGGCAGCGGCCGCGGACCGGTGTGGCGGCACGGCGACTGGCTCAAGGTCAATCTTGATGGATCCTGCATCATCTATGGCCGCAGCGATGCCACCATCAACCGCCACGGCCTGCGCATGGGCACGAGCGAGCTCTATTCCGCGATCGAAGCCTTGCCCGAGGTGCTCGACAGCCTCGTCGTGGACCTCGAATATCTCGGCCGCGACAGCTACATGCCGCTGTTCGTGGTGCTGCGCGAGGGCACCGCATTCGACGCCGCGATGCAGGCCAAGATCAACAAGGCGATCGAGGCCGGCCTGTCCCGCCGCTTCCTGCCGAATGAAATCTTTGCGGTCGCCGAGATCCCGCGCACGCTGTCCGGCAAGAAGCAGGAGCTGCCGATCAAGAAGCTGCTGCTCGGCCAGCCCGTTGAGAAAGTCATCAACAAGGAGGCGATGGCCAATCCCGCCTGCCTCGACTGGTATCTCGCCTTCGCCCGCGACTATCTGGCGCGGACTGCGGCGTAAGGCGCGATCAGCCGCCGCCGAAATTCGAAGGATCGAGATTCCTGTTCTCCGACGGCGGGATCGGCGGCTGGCCGGGGAATTTGTACCAGCCGGGCGGCACCGGCGCGTCTTCAGGCAGGCGGACAACGGCGTGATGGCGCGGACGCGCATGGTGCCCGGCGCGGCTGCCGCCTGCGCACACGCCGAGATCAACAGAACCAAGGCCACAACAGACCGCATTGAACGTGCTCCAGACGTCCACCCGTCTTGCGATGTGGTGCGGGAACCATGCGCGTCCCAATGGGCCGCAGGGTCGCGATCAGTCACATCGGCGGCATTGCCGATGCCGGGAGGCCGCCGGAGATCACCCCAATTGCGCCAAAAGCGTTTGGACTCCGTTCACCCATGGCAGCTAGATCAGGATGGCCCCTCCGCGCCGAACAGCAAGCAATGGCCGACCTCAACGCCGTCCTCACCAGGCTCAACGACCGCCTCCTCCGCCTCGAGGGCGAGCTGTTCGTGCTGCGCTCGCTGGCCCGCGCGACGCTGACGGCGGGTGACGACCATGCCGAGCGCATGCGCAAGCTGGTCGAGGCCGCCAGGGTCGCGCTCGACGACGAGGCTCAGCGGCCCCTGGACAAGCCCACGCGAAAATATGTCGAGGCTGCAAGCGCCATGGTCGACGAACTGCTGGTCGAGCCGACCAAGGCCCGACCATTGTTCACGGTGATCGACGGCGGAAAGTCCTCTTAGGGCGCCCTAGCGTCCGTACATGCCCGGCTGGCGTGCGCGGTTCGGATAGCACTGTCCGCTCGAATAATTGTAGTCGTAGCCATCGGGACAGAGCCCGCCGCGGCGTCCGTAGTATTCGGGAGCTCCGTAGGCGCCGGGCGCCCGCGCGCGGTTCGGATAGCAACTGCCGTTCGAGTAATTGTAGTCGTAACCGTCCGGACAGAGGCCACCGCGGCGGCCCCCGTAGGGGGAATCGGGCCGGTTGTAGTAACCGGGCGCATGATAGTCGTTGGGATAGCAGCGGCCGTTCGAGTGATTGAAATCATAGCCGTCCGGACATTGTCCGCCCGGGCCAGCTCTGAACTGAACTTGCGCGACCAGGGGCTCCGGCGATGCCTCCGGCACGCTCGCAATCGCAATCAGGCCGGCCAGCGCGAGTCCAATCATGACGTCTCCTCCAATGTCGGGGACAAGCCTAACAGGATTCGTGTCCCACGAAACAACCGGCTCATTGGGGCACGGCCGGGCTGAACCATGCATGAACCGGAAGCGGGCTGCGACGACGCGCCCTACCTCAGTCCCAAGGCGCGGCGAGGCTCGCTAGAGCGCCGTGGAATTCACCGCCTTCAGCCTGCTGAGGCCCGCCTCGATGATCGCGATCTCCTCGTCGATCTTGTCGATCGGCAGGCTGAAATCGAAGCCGGACCTGCTCTTCAGATCCACCGCGAGCCGCTGCCTGTGCATCATGAGCTGGTCGAGGCCACGGCGGTTCTTCAGCCGCACATAGGCGTCCACGATCTGCTCAATTGCGCTCGGCATGAAAATCGGTCCCGGCGAAAAGGCCCGCGCGGCGCACCCACGCCGGCGGACATTTTCGGTGTCGCGGTACGCAATACAAATCCGCGACGGATTCGTCGATACGACAAGCTGGTTGAGAACGTATTACCGTCAGATGATTTCGCGATGCGCGGAATGAAAAAGCCGCTGGCGATCACGCCAGCGGCCAAAGCCGGGTTCGAAAACGGATCCGGATTGAAATGTGACCAGCCCCGGTGGGGCACGTTCTAGCCGCAAACCGGCGATCGCTTCTGTTAAAAATGAAACACAGGAACCGTGTATCCGCACTTCCCGGCCAGCCGTGGCAGACCGGCAACGCTAGTCCGTCACGCAGAAATAGGTCCGCGGCACTTTGCGATAGGCGCTGTATCGGTAATGCGGCCGGTAGGCATAGCCGCGATAGAGCGCCGGCGGCTCCTCGCCGTAATAGGCGCCGTGATAGAAATTGTGGATGGTCCCCTCGGCGCAGCGAAACGTATCCCAGGTCGGGCCGATGAACGGCGCAACGCCAATCTCCGGCGGCACCGCCGGATAAGGCCCGCCGGCGCGGGCCGGCGTGGCCGCGACCAGTGCGACGAGAAGGAAAAACCACGCGCTGCGCATGCGCTCGCTCCCGGATCGGTGCAACGCGCATAAGGAAGCACTGCAACGGCCGGCCGCGCAATCGCAGAATTCGACGTCTCCGCGCCCGGTGCATTGTTGATAACCGGCGCAAACGGCCCGTGGCTGGTGACACGGCGGCCGGACGTGTTATCGGGGGTACGACGCAGTTGCGAGACGGATCGGACCCCCATGCGCATTACCCTCGTCGGCTCCCGCCATTTTGGTGTGACCACCCTGAACATGCTCCGGGAGCACAGCGTCTCGATCGCACGGGTCGTGGTGGCCGACGCCGAGGATCGCCTTGCCGCGGCGGCCAAGGCGGCCGGCATCGAGGTCGTGGTGCAGGCCAATCCCAAGCTGGTGGTGGCCTCCGAGATCGCCCCCGACACCGATCTGATCATCACCGCGCACAGCCATGCCAGGATCGGCAAGGACGCGCTGGCCGCCGCCAGGCTCGGCGGGATCGGCTATCATCCCTCGCTGCTGCCGCGCCACCGCGGCAAGGCGGCGGTGGAATGGACCATCAAGGAGGGCGATCCGATCGCCGGCGGCACGATCTATCACCTTGCCGACCGCATGGACGCCGGAGCCATCGCCGCCCAGGACTGGTGCTTCGTCAAGAAGGGCGAGACCGCCCGTGACCTCTGGGAGCGTGCGCTCGCCCCGCTCGGGCTCAAATTGCTGGCCGACGTGATCGATTATGCCAAGGTCCACAAGGCGCTGCCGGCCAAGGTCCAGGACGAGCAGTTCGCGACCTCGGCACCGAGTCTCTCCTGACGTTTACCCTTAACGTGAAGCCGCATTGATTCTGCTTCGAAAATTGGAGTCAAAAACGCAAATAAACCATTGTTTCCACTGGAACAATTTTCGATTTGGCGTTGCAACAAATTTCCGTCACATTTGCCCCGAATAAGCGACAGCATATCGGACATATTCAAGGACGGAATTCATGCGTTTTGCTCGCATCGCGGCGTTCTGTGCCGCTTCAGTTTTCGCCGGCACCCTCGCCGCTCCCGCCTTCGCCCAGAGCCCCTATGACGGCAACTGGCAGGTCACCATCGTCACCAAGAGCGGCACCTGTGAGCCGAGCGCAAGCTCCATGCTGACCGTTGCCGACGGCAAGATCACCGCGCCCGGCGCTAACGTTTCCGGCACCATCGGCAGCGGGGGACTTGTGAAAGTTTCGATCAATGGTGCATATGCCAACGGTCAACTCAACGGCAACGCCGGATCGGGGAAGTGGAATGGAGCATCTGCAGGCATACCGTGCAGCGGGCGGTGGGAAGCATCGCGCCAATAAACCAATCGAGGCTCGCGCCCGGAACCGGCGGCTGCTGATTGCGGCCGCCGTTTTGTTTGCGGCGGGGCTCGTCAACTCTGAAGGCAAGGCCCAGTCCGGCCCGTTTGCCCCCCTGGCCGGCACCTGGAACGGCAGCGGCACCGTCACGCTGGACGACGGCTCGACCGAACGCATCCGCTGCCGGGCCAAATACGCCCCGATCGGCCCGACCATGGAGATGTCGCTGACCTGCGCCAGCGACGCCTATAAGTTCAACCTCGGCGCCAACGTGAAGTCTGAAGGCGGAGCCATCGCCGGCAGCTGGTCCGAGGCCAGCCGCAACATCTCCGGATCGCTCCAGGGCCGCGGCGCCGGCGGCAATTACGAGCTGGTCGCCTCGACCGCCGGCTTCAACGCCAACATCTCGCTGAAGACGTCCGGCAACAAGCAAAACGTCTCGATGCGCGCGGACAGCCAGTTCCGCGGCGCCAACATCTCGCTGTCGAAGTAAGACGACAGCACCGCGACACGACACAAGGCCCGGCGACCGACGCCGGGCCTTTTCTTATGCGCCGGGCACGAAGGCCGTGACCTCGATCTCGACCTTGGCGCGCTCGTCCACGAGCCCGCCGATATAGAGCAGCGTCGAGGGCGGGAAATTGCGCCCCAGCGTCTGCTTCCAGGCTGCGCCGATTCCGGCGCCCGCGGCCTCATATTCGCTGCGGCTGGTCAGGTACCAGGTCAGGCGGACGATGTGCTCCGGGCCTGCACCGGCTTCTGCCAGAAGCTTGATGATCCGCTTCAGGGCGGTTGCCACCTGCCCCGCCATGTCGGGCGCGTAATTGCCGGTCTCGTCGCCGCCGGTCTGCCCGGCCAGCACCACCCAGCGGCCCGGCCCTTCGGCCACGACACCGTGGGAAAATCCGCGCGGTTTTTTCCATTCGGCCGGCTGCAAGATCTGCATGAGCGACGTCTCCCTTTCTTGTTGTTCAATGCTGCTTAGCACGCCGCCTTGCATCGCTGCATCCGCAGATTTGGCCGTTGCAAACCGCGGCGATGTCGCCGATACCGGCCGTCCCCTCGAGGTACGATCTCCCGCACTTGCACCGATGACCGCGACACCGTCCAAAACGATGGCTGCACTGTGGATGGCCGGCTGGCTGGCGCTGATGCTGGTCATGGCCGTCGCCGGCCGTGAGTCCACCCGAGACCTCAACGTCTTCCAGATCATGGAAGTGCGCTCGGTGATCGGCTTCACGCTGCTGCTGCCGATCATCTACCGGGCCGGAGGCTTCAAGGCGGTGGCGACCAAGCGCCTGCCGCAGCACCTTGCACGCAACGGCGTGCACTATTTCGCGCAGCTCGGCTGGTTCTACGCACTGACGCTGATCGGAATCGGCCAGGTCGTCGCGATCGAGTTCACCATGCCGATCTGGACCGCCCTGCTCGCAGCGACATTCCTGGCCGAGCGCATGACGGTCTGGAAAATTGCCGCCGTCGTGCTCGGCATCGTCGGCGTCGTCATGATCGTGCGGCCCGCCACGGGCGAGATCAATCCGGGCCAGCTGATCGCGCTCGGGGCCGCGATCGGCTTCAGCATCTCCATGATCCTGGCGAAATCGCTGACCCGGACAGAGAGCGCACTCTCGATCCTGTTCTGGATGATCGTCGTGCAGTTCGTCATGGGCCTGCTTCCGACGTTCTATGTCTGGGTCTGGCCCTCGCCCGCCTTATGGGGCTGGCTGTTCGTCATCGGCGTGTGCGGCACGTTCTCGCACTATTGCCTCGCCAGCGCGCTCCGCTATGCCGACGCGACCATCGTGGTCCCCATGGACTTCCTGCGGGTTCCATTGACCGCAACCGTCGGCTGGCTGCTCTACTCCGAGCGGCTCGACACCTGGACCGTGCTCGGCGCGGTGCTGATCCTGTGCGGCAACCTCCTGAATCTAAAGCCGGCTTCGCCGGTTTCGGCCCGCGCGCAATGAACCATGCGTCGCGTCGCGCGACAAAACAAAGTGGTCGAGCGTGATTTGGATCACGTTGGAGAACCCCTCCATCGTGCACATTCGGCCACACAGCAGCGGGTTGAACGAGCCGTACCGCCGTTTCGGTGGCGCGAAGTCGGGCTCTTCGTGTAGGTTCGTTGTCAATTTGTTGCTGCCTGCAATTCGATTCTGGGGATTTCAGATGCGCTATCTCACCCTCCTCGCCTCGCTCATGTGCATGGCGTTGTCGGTCAGTGCCGCGAAAGCCGACCGCCGCGTCGCCTTCGTTGTCGGCAACGGCTCCTACAAGAACGTCGCGCAATTGCCGAACCCGCCGATCGACGCCAAGGCGATGGCGGCGACGCTGCGCAATGTCGGCTTCGAGGTGATCGAAGGATCCAATCTCAGCCGCGACCAGATGACGGAAAAGCTGCTCGACTTCGGCCGCAAGGCGCAGGGCGCCGACATCTCGCTGTTCTATTATGCCGGCCACGGCATCGCCGTCGGCGGCACCAACTATCTCCTGCCGGTCGATGCCGACATCAAGTCGGAGATGGACGTCAAATTGGGCGCCGCCATCAACATCGACCTGACGCTCGAGCAGACCATGGGCGATGCCAAGGTCAAGCTCGTGTTCCTCGATGCCTGCCGCGACAATCCGTTCGCCGCCAAGATCAAGTCGAATGCAGCGACGCGCAGCGTCAACGTGGGAAGCGGTCTCGCCGAGATGAAGTCCGGCGAAGGCACGCTGATCGCGTTTGCGACCGGCCCGGGCCAGACCGCGCTCGACGGCCAGGAGGGCAACAACAGCCCGTTCACCCGCGCGTTGATCGACAACATCACCAAGCCCGGCGTCGAGATCCAGCAGGCCATGACCTCTGTGCGCGCCCAGGTCAACGAAGAGACCCGCAAGGGCCAGCTGCCCTGGGGCCACACCAACCTGATCGGCGCGGTCTACCTCAACCCGTCGCAGACGACGCAGGTCGCCAATGCCGCGCCGACCGCCTCCGGCGTCGCGCCGGCGGCCACCAGCGGCACGGATGGCGTCGAGCTCGAATACTGGCGCTCGGTCAAGGAGAGCAACAAGCCGGAAGAGCTCAACGCCTATCTCGCCGCCTATCCGAACGGTCAGTTCAAGGCGCTGGCGCTGGCACGGCTCGCCGCGATCAAGAGCGGTCCCTCGACCGCGACCCGCACCCTCAATGCAGGCGTCGATCCCGCAGCGTTTACCGACGAGGCCAGCCTGTTGACCGAGGACCAGATCGGCCTCGACAAGACCCAGCGCCGCGACGTGCAACGCCGCCTCACCGGCCTCGGCTTCGACACCAAGCAGACCGGCGTCTTCAGCGAGGAAACCCGATCCGTCCTCAAGCGCTGGCAGGCCGCGCGCGGCTATCCCGCGTCGGGCTACCTCAACAAGCCCCAGCACAAGGCCCTGCTCTCCGAAGTCGTCGCTGGGCCGCCGAGCGCCAGCGACAGCAGCCAGAAGGCGCCCCGGCGTGCTGCCGCGCCCGCAGGCAGCGGCGCGCCGGCCCCGGCACCCCAGCGCAGCAATCCCGGCGATGCCGCCGGTGCGGCCTTCGTGGGCGGCGTCGTCGGCGGCATGATGGGCGGCATGTTCCGCCGCTGAGACGAAAAGCGCGACGAGCGATCGCAAACAAAAGCCCGGCTCGCGCCGGGCTTTTTTATTGCGGATAATCCTCGGCGAACCAGGGCACGAGCGTTCGGATGCGCGGCATCGCCTGCGTCGTGATGCTCGTTCGCGCCATCTCCGCGATCCGCGGCGCCAGTGATGAGAGATCTCCACGGCGGGTGACGAGAAGCAGCTCACGAAAGAAGCCGGGGCCCGGCAGCGGGAGAGCGCTGACCTGGGCCGCGTGAGCGAGCCCCTGCAACAGGCACAGCGGCGTGGTGATCGCCACGCCCATCCCGGTGGCGACCATGGCGACCAGGCTGTCCGAGGTGTCAAACTCGAAGGACCGTGGCGGGCGAATGCCCAAACGGCTCAGGTGGCGCTCGACCTGAGCGCCCGCATAGGAGCGCTCGCTGTAGCGGACCAGGCGATGCCGGGTCAGGATCTCCCGCAAATCAAGGTCGGCAAATTCGGCTTCCAATCCGCGCGGCACCAGCAGCAGATTTGGCTCGCGGTAGAACGGGAAGCGCTCGATATCGTACAGGTCATCCATCGCATCGCAGGTGATTGCCGCGTCGATCGTTCGGTTGACCAGCGCCTCGGCGTGCGAGTGAGCAAGGCCCGACCAAACGGACAGACTCAGCGCGACCTCGCCCGTCATGAGCTCCTTGACGAGGTGCGCGCCGACCGTAGCGGCATAGGAGTCGATGAGGCCGAGCCTCAGATCGACACGTTCAGGCAGTTTCGCCGCGTCCCGAAGTGCGCTGAGCAATGAGTCGAAGTCGCGATTCAGGTCGCGGACACGACCAGCAAGGATGCGGCCCGCCCGCGTCAGTGTCAGCGGCCTCCGGCCGCGGTTGAAGAACGCGACGCCGAGCGCGGCTTCGGCGCGCCGGACCGCCTGGGACACGGCGGATTGCGTCATCCCGAATTGGCGCGACGCTTCCAGCATGCTGCCGGTGTCCGCGACAGCGGCAACGATCTGGAGGCTTCGAAGATCTGGACCGGGTAGCTGCATCCCCACAACTTAAGCAAAAGTCATATGAAGATGCAAACTTGCTTCATTACATGAATTATCCTTGTCGGAGAGCCGCATCTGAAAGCAGAATTCCTGCTGTCCCAACAATTAAGCAGTTCCGATTGATGAGCGAGAAAGCGGATATTCTGGTGATCGGCCTCGGTGCCATGGGCAGCGCGGCGCTCTATCAGCTGGCCAAGCGAGGGGTGAAGGCGGTCGGCCTCGATCGCTTTGCCCCGCCCCACACGATGGGATCCAGCCACGGCGAGACCCGCATCACCCGCCAGGCGGTCGGCGAAGGCCGCGATTACGTCCCCCTGGTGCTCGATACTCACCGGATCTGGCGCGAGCTCGAAGCCGAGACGTCCGCCGAGCTGTTGAACCCGTGCGGCCTCGTCGTCATGGCGCCCGGTGTCGGCGAGACCTCGCACCACGGCAAGCCGGATTTCGTCAAGCGCTCGATTGCGGCGGCGCGTGACTTCGGCATCGCGCATGAGGTGATCGACGGGCGCGAGGTCGCGCACCGCTTCCCGCAATTCCTGAACCTCGAGGGCAACGAGAAGGCCTATTACGAGCCCGGCGGGGGATACGTTTTTCCGGAGCGCTGCATCACGGCGCAGCTGACGCGCGCGAAGCAGCTCGGCGCAACGATACGCACCGGGGTCGAGGTGCTCTCGATCGTGCAGAAGGGATCCGCCGTTCGGGTGGAAACGTCCTCGGGCACATTCGAGGCGGACCAGGTCGTGGTGTCGGCCGGCGGCTGGAATGCACACCTGCTCGGCGCGCCGTTCGACCGCGTCCTCACCGTGAAGCGGCAGGTGCTGCACTGGTACGAGCTCGACGACACCAGCGCCTATCGCGCCAACGCGCCCGTGTTCATCTGGATGCATGGCGCGACCGACGTCGATTACCTCTACGGCTTCCCTCCTTTGCCCGGCGACCATCGCCTCAAGGTCGCAACCGAGCAGTACGAGACCGACACCACGGCCGACACCATCGACCGCACCGTCGATCCCAGGGAGTCGGCCGAGATGTATCGCAAGCACGTCGAGGGACGGCTCGCGGGCGCGACGCCACGCGTCGCACAGGCAGCCGCCTGCATCTACACCGTGACGCCCGATCGGGGCTTCATCATCGACCGGCATCCCGAGCAGGACAGGGTCTTCGTCATCTCCGCCTGCTCGGGCCACGGCTTCAAGCACTCGGCGGGCATCGGCAACGTCGCAGCCGCAATGGTGACCGACGGCCGGAGCGCGATCGACCTTACGCCATTCTCCGTATCCCGATTCTCGTGACGTTTGGCACGAGCCTTGTATCCTCAACAAGCACGCGCAACGCGCGTCGTGATTTCAATCCTGGAGGCGTCATCCGATGAGAAACGTTGTCCTTTCCATGATGGCAGGTGCTGCGGCGCTGATGATGCTTGGCAGCGCTCAGGCAGCCGATGGCGTCGATGCCATCAAGCAGCGCGGCACGTTGAACGTCGGCGTCAAGGCTGACTACAAGCCCTTCGGTTTCCGCGATCCCGCGGGCAACGTCGTCGGCATCGAGCCGGATCTTGCCGCAGACATCGCCAAGCGTCTCGGCGTCAAACTCGAGCTCGTTCCGGTCGCAGCCTCGAACAGGATCGAGTTTCTTCAGCAGGGAAAGGTTGACCTGCTGATCGCGACCATGTCGGATCGGCCGGAACGCCGCCGCGTCGTTCAGGCCATCGAGCCGCTGTATTATTCGGACTATGTGAACATCCTTCTCAACAAGAAGGCCGGTATCAAGGACTGGGCCGACCTCAAGGGAAAACCCGTCTGCGCCACGTCGGGGGCATGGTACAACAAGGACGTCGCCAAATCCTACGGCCCCGAAATTGTTGCGTTCGACGGCTCGGAGAAGCCGCTGTTCGCCATGAAGCAGGGCAACTGCATCGGCTACGTCTACGATCAGACCTTCCTGCAAGGCAAACTGCTCGAGGACGAGTGGAAGGCGGACTACGACCTCCCGCTCAAGGGCGTTCTGCCATCGCCATGGATGATCGCCGTCGCGCTCGAGAACAACAGCCTTCAGAAGTTGCTCGAAGAGACGACGAAGGACTGGATGAAGATCGGCTTCATCGTGAATGCCGAGAAGAAGTGGGGCATTACGCCGACCGAGTACTCGCTCTTGATGCACGAGCAGTTCAAGGACAAATGAGCGCATGAGACGGAGCGCAGGCAGGGTCCTGCGCTCCGGACAGGTCGAACCCATGCACTGACACGAGGCATCGCCTCAACATCTCGGTGTCGCGCAACATGCAGGCAATCAGCGACTGGTTTCAGCGGCTCTACGACACGACGGGGCTGAATTTCTCCGTGTTCTACGACGCCTATGATTGGGGCCGCTACCTCGGCGGCCTCAAGATGACGCTGCTTCTGAGCGTCACGACCATCCTGCTGAGCCTCATCGTCGGCGCGATCGGCGCCTTGATGCAGGGCAGTCCGTCGGTGTTGCTGCGGCTGCCCGTCAATGCCTTCGTGGTGGTGTTCCGCAACACGCCCCCGCTGGTCCAGCTGTTCTTTTTCTATTTCGGCCTCGGCACCATGCTTCCGGCCGTCGAGGCGGCGGGCATGCGCGTGCCACTACTGAGCAACGTGCAGTGGGCCATCATCTCGCTGTCGCTGTTCGCGGGCGCCTTCAACGTCGAAATCTTCCGCTCCGGCATCGAGGCGGTGCCGCGAACGACGCTGGAAGCCGCAGAGGCGCTGGGATACACGCGCCTCAAGGCCTACATCCATATCGTCCTGCCGCTGGCCATTCGCGTCTGCCTTCCGGCCTTGAACAACAACCTCGTCAACCTGCTCAAGACCACCACCCTCGCCTACGCGATCGCCGTCCCCGAAACGCTGTATGCGGTCAAGCAGATCTGGTCGGAATCGCAGAACGTCTTCGAGATGATGGTCGTGTTGCTGGCGACCTACGGCATCCTGGTCGGGATCCTCGTCTGGCTGATGCATCGCTGGGAGCGGGCGATGCACATCCCCGGTTATGCGCGATGAAGACAACCGGACACAGGCTGGCCGTCCTTCTGCCGTATCGTCCCGCACCGGCCCCGATGTCCGTCCGGATCGGCCCGCTGCTGGCTGCGATCCTCTGCTTCTGTGTCATCATGGCCGCATCCACCGCATGGGCGCAGGCCGGACCGACGACACTGTCGCCGCTGCAAGTCATCGTAAAATGGTCGCCGCTGCTGCTGCGCGGGTTCGCCTTCAACATCCTGATTTCCCTGCTGGCCATGCTGCTCGGGACCATCGCCGGGCTTGGCCTGGGTCTCGCTTTGCTGTCGGAGTCCCGGCTGCTCGCTGCCGTCAGCTGGCCCGTCACGCAATTCTTCCGCAACGCGCCCTGGCTGGTGCTGCTGTTCTTCGTGATGTTTCTGGTGCCCTTCCAGCTCACCCTGTTCAAGACGACCGTCCCCCTGCCGGACTGGATCAAGGCGACCGTGGGCTTCGCCCTGCCCGTCATGGCCAATGTCGCAGAGGTCGTGCGCGGAGCCGTGCGCTCCATTCCGTCGACGCAATGGGAGGCGGCGGAGTCGCTTTCCTTCACGCGACGCCAGACCATGTGGCTGATCATGCTGCCGCAATGCATCAAGCGCATGCTGCCGCCCTGGATGAACATCTATGCGATCGTCGCGATGTCGACGGTGCTGGCATCGATCGTGGGCGTCTCGGAAATGCTCACCCTGACGGCGCAGGTCCACGCCGCGGAAGGCGGCAGGCCGGAGCTGTTCGCACCGCTCTACGGTTTCGCGCTGCTGTGCTTCTTTCTCTACTGTTATCCGATCAACCTCTGGACCGCTCGTCTCGAGCGTCGGTTCCGCGTACGCTGAGGAAGCAGAGCATGGCCACGAGCTGGACTCCGGATCAGCCCATCGTCCAATGCGTCGACGTCAGAAAGTCGTTCGGTGCCCTCGAGGTTCTGAAAGGCATCAGCCTGTCGGTCAGAAAGGGCGAGGTGATCTGTATCATCGGCCCGTCCGGATCGGGGAAATCCACGCTGATCCGCTGCATCAACGCGCTTCAGCCGATCACATCAGGCAGCATTCAGATCGAGGGCATCGAGGTCACCGACCCCAGGCTCGACAAGCTAGCGCTGCGTCGCAAGGTCGGGATGGTGTTTCAGCAGTACAACCTCTTCCCGCACAGGACCGCGCTGCAGAACGTGATGATGGCGCCGATCCATGTGCTCGGCCAGAAGCGCGCCGAGGTCGAAGCGCGCGCCCGGGCGCTGCTCGCCAAGGTGCGGCTCGCGGGCAAGGAGGACACCTATCCGGGCGAGCTGTCGGGCGGACAGCAGCAGCGCGTGGCGATCGCCCGTTCGCTGGCGATGCGACCGGACATCATGCTGTTCGACGAAGTGACCGCCGCCCTCGATCCGGAAACGGTCAAGGAGGTCCTGGTGACCATCCGGGAGCTCGCCGAGGATGGCATGACGTGCATCCTCGTGACCCACGAAATGAACTTCGCCCGCGAGGTCGCCGACCACGTCTACTTCACCGATCGCGGTGTGATCGTCGAGCATGGCCCGCCGGACGTCCTGTTCACGGCGGCCAAGGACGAGCGCACGCAGCGGTTCCTGTCGCAGGTCCTCTGAGTTCGCTCGCGCGCCGGCGTTCGGCGCCCCTTGGCAGCCGCGCCTACTTCCCCGCAGCCTTGCGCAGCGCCTCGTTGATGCGGTCCTGCCAGCCGGGTCCGCCTTGCTGGAAGAACTCCAGCACGTCCTGGTCGATGCGCAGCGTGACCTGCTCCTTGATGCCGGGGACGGCGTTCTGCTTCGGCGGCGGCGCGGCGACCTTGGCCGTCACCTTCTTGAACGCCGCCTCGGCCTCGGTCCGTGCGTCTCCCAGCGTGCGCGGCCGCCTCGGTTGATCCGCCATGGGCTAGATTCCCTCGAACAGTGCCGTTGAAAGATAGCGCTCGGAGAAGGACGGCACGATCGCCAGGATGGTCTTCCCCGCAGCTTCCGGACGCTTGCCGATCTGAAGCGCGGCGGCGATCGCGGCACCCGAGGAGATACCGCCCGGAATGCCCTCGTGCCGCGCCAATGCGCGCGAGGTCTCGATCGCCGTGGTCGAGTTGATCTTCACGATCTCGTCGATCACCGAGCGGTCGAGGATGTCGGGCACGAAGCCCGCGCCGATGCCCTGGATCTTGTGCGGCGTGTGCTGGCCGCCCGACAGCACCGGGCTCTCCTCCGGCTCGACCGCGACCACGCGCAGCGACGGTTTGCGTGGCTTGAGCACTTGGCCGACGCCGGTGATGGTGCCGCCGGTGCCGACGCCTGCGACGAAGAAGTCGATGTTGCCCTCGGTATCGTTCCAGATCTCCTCGGCCGTGGTGCGGCGGTGGACTTCCGGATTGGCGAGGTTCTTGAACTGCTGCGGCATCACCGAGTTCGGCGTCGTCTTCAGAAGCTCCTCGGCGGCCGCGATCGCGCCCTTCATGCCCTGTGCGGCCGGTGTCAGCACCAGCTCGGCGCCGAGAAAGGCCAGCATCTTGCGCCGCTCGATCGACATGGATTCCGGCATCACCAGCTTGAGCCGGTAGCCGCGCGAAGCCGCCACGAAGGCGAGCGCGATGCCGGTATTGCCGGAGGTCGGCTCGATCAGCACGGTGTCGGGCTTGATGATGCCGGCCTTCTCCATGGCAATGATCATCGCCGCGCCGATGCGGTCCTTCACGCTCGCGGCCGGATTGAAATATTCAAGTTTTGCCAAAATCGTCGCATTCACCCCGTGCTGGCCCGGCAGGCGGCGCAAGCGCACGATGGGCGTGTCGCCGAAAGCCTCGACGATCGAAGAATAGATCCGGCCGCGGCCGGCTTGGTGCGCTGCACCCGTCTTGGACGATGCGTCCATCATGAACTCCCTCTGGCGACAATTTTGACCGCTGTCGCAGCTGCCTTGCAGTTACAGACAGCTGGCGGCGACACGCAAGCGGCAATGCGGCCCGCCCGGAACCCGCCTCCCAGCAAAATCATGTGAGCCGACAGGCCGTTCCGCCCCCCTGGCTCGGGGCGCACCACCCTGCCGTGCGTTGTCAATCTGTTCACGATTGCCGTGCTGAACTGCCGGCAGCGTCCAGCCTCCTGATCCCCGCTTGTGTCTCAGCCGGATATCCCCCGACAGGCGACGTCCGGCCGGCTGACCGCGGTTGGGGTGCCGCCCGGCCGATCCGGTCATGGGACGGAGGCGGAAGCGGCAGAGAACGCATGATGCATCAACGGCTCGCCTTCATCGATACGCTGCGCGGTATCGCCGTCCTGTCGGTGGTGATCCAGCACGCGCTCGAGGTGATCGTGCGGGAGCATCCGACCGGCGGTTATCACGCGGTCTTTCACGACGCGATCGGCTACTACATGAATTTCGGCCGCTTCGGCGTGGTGCTGTTCTTCTTCGTCTCCGGCTTCGTCATCCCCTTCAGCTTTCCCGCCAGCGCATCTCCCGTGAACGACTTCTCGGTCAGCCGTTTCTTCCGGCTCTACCCGGCCTACTGGGCCTCGATCGCGCTGGGCCTGGTCACGATGCTGCTGGTCGACTCCAAGACCTATTCGCTGACGCAGATCGCCGTGAACCTCACGATGCTGCAGTCTTTCCTGGAGGTCCCTCACCTCTGGGACTTCTACTGGACACTGACGATCGAGCTGCTGTTCTACGTTGTCTGCATCGTTCTGTTTGCGGCAGGACTGCTGAACCGTCGCTCCACCGCCATCGCCATCGTCGTAGCAACCGCATTCGCCGGTATCGCGGTGGCTGTCCTGGTCGAGAACAGGGCGGCCTGGATCATGATGGAGGTCGCGCTGAACCTTTCGGCGATGTTCCTCGGCAAGATCGTTCGCGATACCGTCATCGGCGGATCGCTGCGCTGGCGGCATGTCGCCATATGCACGGCGCTGTACGCCGTCTTCGCGATCGCGCTGGCCAGCAGGCGCTATGGCGGGGCGTATGAGGACAATTTCTTCTACAGCTATTCGATCGGTGCGGCCTATGTCTGCGCCGCCCTCGTCTTCATCGCGTTTGCCGCATTCGGCGAGAGGATGGCCTGGCGGCCGATCGCATTCGTCGGCCTGATCAGCTATTCGGTCTACCTGCTGTCGCCGTTCGCAATGGTCTGGGTGCACCGTTACGCCTGGCTTGGCGATGGCCCGCTGGCGTGGTTCGCCTTCGTCGCCGCGGTCGTGGCATCATCGATTTTTGTCAGCTGGCTGTCACATTCGCTCGTCGAGAAACCCTGGATCGCGTTTGGGCGCATGCTTCGTTCAGACCGCAGCAAGCCGGCTGCTCTCGCGCCGGCACTCGGCCGGCAGAGCGCGGCGCAATGACGAAGCGTCACGACGTTTGACGCAGTACGCCTCGGACTCCCGCAACGCACACGAATTGTTTGCGCTGCAATAGCGAGAGCGAAACAGCGGCAGAACACGCCAAGGTGAGAAGAATTTTAGAAAAGCCAACGCTTTCGTGTTGCGACCTCGTCAACGGCTTATGCTTATGTTAGACTTACGTCTCAGAAGCAGGGAGGTCACCACGATGTCAGCAGTTGCTGAAGTGTTGTCGACCGTCGCGCACACCCGCGATCCACGTTGCAGCGAGTTGCCCACCTGTCCCGTCTGCGCCGACTCCATGGTCGCCGCTGAAGCATCCGCTTACGTCTCGGACCACATGATCAGCTACCTCTGGACCTGCGACAATTGCGGCTATGGCTTCGTGACCAAGCACGCCGTCAAGCAGCGGATCGTCTGCAATTGAAGTCGCGCCCTTGATCAGCGCGGGGCGATATCGCCCCTCGCCCAATCCTCACGCGTACGCTGGTAGAACTCGTCGAACGTTCCGTGTGCGATCGCGTCCCTGATGCCCTGCATCAGGAACTGGTAGTAAGCGATATTGATCTCGGACAGCAGCATCGCCCCCAGCGTCTCGCCCGCCTTGACGAGATGATGCAGGTAGGCGCGCGCGTAGTTGCGCGTCGACGGCCATGGACTTTCCGCGTCGAGCGGACGCGGATCGTCGGCGTGGCGTGCGTTGCGCAAGTTCACCTGACCGAAGCGCGTGAAGGCAACGCCATGCCGGCCATTGCGCGTCGGCATCACGCAATCGAACATGTCGATGCCGCGCTTCACCGCTTCGAGGATGTCGTCGGGCGTGCCGACGCCCATCAGATAGCGCGGCCGCTCCTGCGGCAGCAGCGGCGCGGTCTCGTCGATCATTGCCAGCATCACCGCCTGAGGCTCGCCGACGGCAAGGCCGCCGATCGCGTAGCCGTGGAATCCGATCTCGACGAGGCCCTGCGCGCTGGCGTGACGAAGCTGCGGGATGTCGCCGCCCTGCACGATGCCGAACAGCATGTAGCCGTCGGGCGCACTCTCGAAGGCGCGCTTGGAGCGCTCGGCCCAGCGCAGCGACAGCCGCATCGCGCGGTCGATGTCATCGCGCTCGGCGGGAAGCCGCACACATTCGTCCATCTGCATGGCGATGTCGGAGCCGAGGAAGCGCTGCACCTCGATCGAGCGCTCCGGCGACAGTTCGACCTTGGCGCCGTCGATATGCGAGCGGAAGGTGACGGCGTGCTCGCTGACCTTGCGCAAGTCAGCCAGCGACATCACCTGGAAGCCGCCGGAATCCGTCAGCATCGGCCCGTTCCAGCCGGTGAATGTCTGCAAGCCCCCGAGCGCGGCGATCCGCTCCGCGCCGGGGCGCAGCATCAAATGATAGGTGTTGCCGAGCACGATGTCGGCGCCGGCGTCGCGCACCTCGCGCCAGTGCATGCCCTTCATCGCGCCGGCGGTGCCGACCGGCATGAAGGCCGGCGTGCGCACAACGCCGTGCGGCGTGGTCAGGCGCCCGGTGCGAGCGGCACCATCGGTGCCGAGCAGTTCGAAATGGTTTGGAAGACTGGTATCAGAAGGATTCATGGCGGTGCTTATTGCGTGTCGGGCGGGGCCGATCAACCCGCACGGACCCTCCACTGCCTCAGAGTGGGACAGATTTGACGGGCGGCTCGGTGTTCCCGCGGCTTGCCAAATAAAACGATACAGTGTAGTTTTACCGTGGGGGCTGGACGAGATGCCGCGGTGACTTTGCCGGCGGCAGTAATTGCGTGATCGCCAGCCACCGACAATGCCCTCCCTTTCAAGTTCGACTGAAATCTCCGGCGCCTCGCGCGGCCGGATCAGGCACGCAGGTGTCCGCCTGACCGCGCTCCTGGCCCTGTCCTTGGGGCTGGCGCTCGGCGCCTGCACCTCCCTGCCCCGCACGCCCTACACGGCCGCCGAAGCCCAGGCCTCGCGCGTGCTCGATATCGACGGCCTCAGGCGCTACGCCGACGAGCCGGTCACGAAGTTCAGCTTCGAGAAGGACACCAGCACCGCGACCAAGAGCTATCTGGCGCTCTCCGGCGGCGGCGCCGATGGCGCCTACGGCGTCGGCGTGCTCAACGGCTGGTCCGCGGCGAGGACCCGCCCCACCTTCTCGGTCGTCTCGGGCGTCAGCACCGGCGGCCTGATCGCGCCCTTTGCGTTTCTCGGCTCGCAATATGACGACACGCTGAAGGACGTCTACACCAGCGGCATCGCGGAAAGCCTCCTGAACGATCCCAGCATCATGCGCGTGCTGTTCGGATCCGGCCTGTTCGGCAACACGCGGCTGCGCGAGCTCGTCGCCCGCTATGTCGGGCCCGAAATCATGGCACAGGTCGCGCGCGAGAACGCCAAGGGCCGCAGGCTGCTGATCGTGACGACCGATCTCGACACCCAGCGCACCGCGATCTGGGACATGGGCAAGATCGCAGCCGTCGGGACGCCCGAGGCGCTCAAGCTGTTTCGCGACGTGATGGCGGCCTCCGCCAGCATTCCGCTGGTGTTTCCCCCGATCATGATCGACGCCGAGGGCCAGGGCCGCAAATTTCAGGAGATGCATGTCGACGGCGGCGTGACGGCGCCGGTGCTGACGCTGCCCGACGCGCTGCTGTTCCAGGGCAGCCGCCTGCCGGGCAGCGCGCGGATGGACATCTACATCCTCGTCAACAAGAAGATCGAGCGCAATTTCGAGCTGGTATCCAACAGCACCATCGACGTCGCCTCGCGCAGCCTGTCGGCGATCACGCAGTCGCAGACCCGCTCGATCATCTTCTCGACCTACGATTTCGCCAAGCGCAACCGCCTGGGCTTCCACCTCTCCTATATCGCGCGCGACTATCCGGCGCCGCCGTCGGAGGGGTTCGACACCGGCTATATGCGAGCGCTTTACCAGTACGGATATGAGAAGGCCGCGTCCGGCCAGGCCTGGACCTCGACGCTGCCGTGACCCCGTCGTGACGGAACGAGGTCGTATCGAGACCGTTGACGATACGGCCAGTTCGGCCAGATTCGCGATGACGCCCCGGCTCCTGCGCGATATAGAGCGAATGACAGGAAACGCGCAGGAATCATTGGGCATGGGATTGACTGCGACCAGGACAAGATCGGCAACGGCGCGGCGCGAGGTGCCGAAATCGCGCGGCGGCCGGCCGACCAAGACCGCCGCGATCGAGCGCGACCAGCGACTGATCGAGGTCGCCACCCGCCTGTTCCTGGACCGCGGTTTCGACGCCACCTCGCTCGACGCCGTCGCGGAGGCGGCGCGCGTGAGCAAGCCGACCGTCTATTCCCGCTATGGCGACAAGCGCGGCCTGTTTGCCGCCGTGCTCCGGCGCGAAATCGAGCGCTGGCTTGCGCCTCTTTCCGCAGCAGCCGAAACGCAGCTCTCCAGCGCCTCGGACATTTCCGTCGAGCAGCGACTGGTCGAGATCGGGCGCGAGATGCTGACCTTCACCTGCGGGCCCGATGCCGTCGCCTTCAGCCGCATGATGACGTCACAGGCCATCAACTTCCCCGACGTCGCCAAGCTCGGCAAGGAGGAAGGCTGGCTCAAGGCGGTCGCCACCACGGCGCGCTTCTTCGACCATCTGGTGGCGCAAGGCGCGCTCGACCTCGAGGACACGACGATCGCAGCGGAAGTGTTCCTCGACGTCGTGGTCGGCCATACCCACCGCATGGCGACGTTCGGCACGGCACTCGAGATGAAGGCCGCGGAAAAGCGGATGCGAGCCGCCATCAAGCTGTTCCTGGCCGGCGCGCTGGGTCCGGCCGACCGCGTCCAGGACATGCGCGTCCAGGACATGCCCAAAGACGCGCCCAAGGCCTCGCCGCGCCGCCGCCCGTCGCGCTGACAATTCCGTGAGCTTGCGATTTTTCCCCGCGGGGAACCGCGCCACGTCGTTGACCAAAATAAAACGATACGGTATGGTTTAGTTATGAGCCGGTACGGACCGCTTTTTCACCAGCCCCAAAGAGGTCCGTGCTGTTTCGAACGCCGCGGCGGGCACAACCTGCTACGACGCTCCGCGGCCGGCCTTTGCCCAAGGCCGGCCGTGAAATCTTTACGATCATCCGGCACACTCGCTGGCCGAGGGTTTCGAGCATGAAGGCCGCACGACAACACGCCTTGACGTTATTCGCTGCAGCGCTGTCGACGTTGCTCGTCGCAGCGCCGGCGCAGGCGATCGTCTCGGCTGGCAGCACACCTACCGCCCTCCACAGCGAGGCAGATGGTGACGCCGAGGCCGATCGCCAAGCGGTCAGCCGCGAGATCGAACGATTCCGCTCCTCGTCGATCACGATCAGTCAGGCCATGGCCATCGCGGAAGCCCGCCATGCCGGCGCCACCACCGCCGATGTGAGTTTCGACGGCGCCTCGGGCGTGCCGGTCTACCGGGTGAAGACCCTGCACAACGACCGTATCTGGCGCCACACCATCAATGCCGCGACCGGCGAGCTCGTGGGCGGGGAAGCCGCCCTCCCCCTCGCCGAGCTCGACCACGACGATCGCAGCAATCTCGCAGCGCTCGGCGCGATCAGGCACCGCCTTGCCGATGCCGTGCGCGTCGCCGAGCGCGCAGCTTCGGGCAAGGCGATCAGCGGCGGCCTCGTGCGCGAGGGCGGCAGGCTCAGCTTCGCCATCGTCGTGATCAGCGGCGACGACCTCAAGGAGGTCATCCTGGAGCCGCCGGGCGCCCGCGCCAGATAGCGGCGGGTCGCTCGCGGCCACATTCCCGCCGAAAAGCCATTGACGGGCGCCAGACTCTCCCGCATAAGGCGCACCATGTTCACGACCACCAAACGCACGACCAAAACCACCACGGCCCCAGGGGCCCGGGGAGGCGTGCGCGCGTAGGTCGTCGACTTAAACGCATCAGCTCTACCGAAGCCCCGCCCTCGATGGTCCGGGGCTTTTTTGTTGTCTCGAATTCAAATGCAATGGAGGACAAAGTGAGTAACGATCCCGTCGTCGCGATTGTCGGCGTCACCGGTGCGGTGGGCGCCGAATTCATCGCCACCATGGACAAGCGCGGCTTCCGCGTCGGCAAGCTCAAGGCACTGGCCAGCGCCCGCTCGGCCGGCAAGACGGTGTCGTTCCGCGGCCAGAACGTCGTCATCGAGGAACTGACCGAGCGCGCCTTCGAGGGCGTCGACATCGCCCTGTTTTCCGCCGGCGGCAGCATCTCCAGGAAGTTCGCGCCGATCGCCGTGAAGTCGGGCGCCGTCGTCGTCGACAATTCCTCCGCGTTCCGCATGGATCCGAACGTGCCGCTGGTGATCCCCGAGATCAACGCGAACCGCATCAGGGATCACAAGGGCATCATCGCCAACCCGAACTGCGCCGCGATCACTGCGCTCGTACCGCTCTGGCCGATCCACCAGAAGAACCGCATCAAGCGCGTGATCATCTCGACCTACCAGGCAGCTTCCGGCGCCGGCGCCGCCGCGATGGACGAGCTCGTGGAATCCACCCGCGCCAATCTCAACGGGCAGGTCTATACGCCCAAGGTGATGCCGCACCCCTACGCCTTCAATCTCTTCAACCACAACACCGCGGTCGACCCTGACACCGGCTACAACGACGAAGAGACCAAGGTCATCAAGGAAACCCGCAAGATCTTCGAGGACGACAAGATCGCGATCGGCGTGACCTGCGTCCGCGTGCCCGTGCTGCGCGCGCATTGCGAGGCCATCACCTTCGAATGCGAGAAGCCGATCAATGAGGACCAGGTCCGCGCCATCATGGCCCAGGCGCCCGGCGTGAAGATCGTCGACGACCGCGTCAAGAACTACTTCCCGATGCCGATCGACGCCTCGGGCCAGGACGACGTCCTGGTCGGCCGCATCCGCAAGGATCTCAGCGACGCTAGCGGCCATTCGATCTCGATGTTCGTGGCGGCCGATCAGCTGCTCAAGGGCGCGGCGCTGAACGCGGTGCAGATCGCCGAGCTGCTGCCGCAGCGAGTGATGGCGTAGCGGAAGCTGCGTAGGGTGGATTAGCCGCAAGGCGTAGACCACCTCTTTACTGTCGACGCGGATAGAGACGTGGTGGGTTACGCCTTGCGGCTAACCCACCCTACGGCTCTGCCCGGAACAACAAACACGCATCGCCATACGAGTAAAACCGGTATCCATTCGCGATGGCATGCGCATAGGCCTGCTGCATCGTCTCCAGCCCGGAAAACGCCGACACCAGCATGAACAGCGTCGACTTCGGCAAATGGAAATTCGTCATCAGGATATCGACGGCGCGGAAGCGATAGCCGGGCGTGATGAAGATCGCGGTCTCGGCCGCGAACGGCTGGATCGTGCCGTCTTCGCTCGCCGCGCTTTCCAGCAGCCGCAATGACGTGGTGCCGACCGCGATGATGCGGCCGCCGTTTTTCCGCGCGGTGTTGAGCCGCTCGGCCGTCTCGGCCGAGATGGTGCCCCACTCGGCGTGCATCTTGTGGCCTTCGGTGTCGTCCACCTTCACCGGCAGGAAGGTCCCTGCCCCGACATGCAGCGTGACGCGGTTGATGCCGACGCCGCGCGCGTACAGCGCCTGCTCCAGCGCCGGCGTGAAATGCAGGCCGGCGGTGGGCGCCGCGACGGCCCCCTCATTCGCCGCGAACATGGTCTGATAGTCCGCGAGGTCCTGATCATCAGGCGTGCGCTTGGAGGCGATGTAGGGCGGCAGCGGCGGGCTGCCGAGATCGGCGATGGCCTGGTCGAGCGCCGGCCCGTGGAACGAGAACGACAGCGTCACCTCGCCCTCGCTGCCCTTGGCCTCGACCTCGGCGTCGAGATGGCCGAGCAGGCAGACCTTGCCCTCGTTGCCGAAGCGGATGCGGTCGCCCGCAACCAGCTTCTTCGCGGGCTTGACCAGCGCCTGCCAGCGCGAGCCGTCGAGCCGCTTGATCAGCGTCGCCTCGATCTTCGGTTCGGTCTCGCGGCCGATGCGGCGGCCCTTCAACTGCGCCGCGATCACCTTGGTGTCGTTGACGACGAGCTGGTCGCCCGCCTTCAGCCATTGCGCGAGATCAGCGATGGTCCGGTCGCGCAGCGCGCCGTTCTCCACGACCAGCATCCTGGCGGAGTCGCGCGGATGCGCCGGGCGCAACGCGATGCGCTCGGCGGGCAGGTCGAAATCGAAGAGGTCGGTGCGCATGTCGGGCTCGGCGCGACACAGTCATTCCTCATCCTGAGGAGCGCGGAACGCGCGTCTCGAAGGATGAAGGCCCCGCTCTCGCAGCTCGGCCTTCATGGTTCGAGACGGCGCTGCGCGCCTCCTCACCACGAGGGGATGGACTTATTCCTTGTCGGCCGCCATGCGCGCCTTGACGATCTTGTCGGGGTTCTGCACCGGCTCGCCGCGCTTGATCTTGTCGACGTTCTCCATGCCCTCGGTGACCTTGCCCCACACCGTGTACTGGTTGTCGAGGAAGCGGGCGTCGTCGAAGCAGATGAAGAACTGGCTGTCGCCGGAATCCGGATTGGCGGCGCGGGCCATCGAGGTGGTGCCGCGCACATGCGGCTCCTTGTTGAACTCGGCCTTCAGCTTCTTGCCGGAGCCGCCGGTGCCGGTGCCGTGCGGGCAGCCGGTCTGCGCCATGAAGCCCTCGATCACGCGATGGAACACGATGCCGTCGTAGAAGCCCTCGCGGACCAGTTCCTTGATGCGCGCGACATGGCCGGGCGCGAGGTCGGGCCGCATCTCGATGGTGACGGGGCCCTGCGTGGTCTCGAGGATCAGGGTGTTTTCGGTGGCGCTCATGCTCGTCTCTCTTGCGTTGGGGGTGAAGTCTTGCGGTTACGGAACTGGATCGCGAAGGGACGCCCCGCCGCGGCGCCGGCCATTGTTTCGGTAAATGGCATCGGCGTGCAGCGTTGCAACGCCTCCATCACCGCGATCCGGTATTGCAGCCGGTCATTGTCGGAGGCCTCCGCGGATTCATAGCTAATCCTCGGATGGCCCAGAATGTCGCCGGACCGGTTAAAGCTCACGACGACGGTGATGTCGAGGGGGCGGGCCTTGGCCGGCGGCGGTGGCTTCCAGCAGCTGTGCAGACGCTGGAACAGGTCCTTGATGGTGTTGACCTGTCCGTCCTGGGCGGCCGCGCCCGACACGCCGGAGAGCAGCACCGCGGCAACCAGCAGAAGCTTGTCGCCGGGGTACGCCATGGCCAATCCTATTTGATGTCGGAAGCGACCTGCACCTTCACCATCTTGTCGGGATCGGTGACGGTACCGCCCGGCGAGCCCGCCGGGGCCTTCTTCAACTTGTCGACGACGTCCATGCCCTGCACGACCTCGCCGATCACGGTGTACTGGCCGTCGAGGCTGCCGCCGTCGGCGAACATGATGAAGAACTGCGAGTTGGCGGTGTCGACGCTGTCGCCGCGGCGGGCCATGCCGACGATGCCGCGCGCGAAATGCACCTTGGAGAATTCCTGCTTCAGGTTCGGATATTTCGAGCCGCCGGTGCCGTTGAATTTCTCGCCGTCGCCGGTCTGCGCCATGAAACCGTCCATGACGCGATGGAACGGCACGTTGTTGTAATAGCCCTCGCGCGCGAGCGTCTTGAGGCGCTCGGCGTGCTGCGGCGCCAGGTCGGTGCGCAGCTTGATGACGATGCGGCCCTTGGTGGTGTCGATGACCAGCGCGTTGGCCTTGTCCAGGTTTGCCGGCAGTTGCTGCGCCAGCGCCGGGGCCGCGCCCAACAGCGCGGCAAAGATCGTGGCAAGAATTGCGAGACGGCGGATCATGAAAACTCCGGATCTGGTGAGATGAGAAAGCGCGCCGTTATGCGGCGAATTTGGCCTTGAGCAGGGTGGCAACGAGCGGCGGCACGAAGGTCGAGACATCTCCGCCCATCCCTGCGATCTGGCGCACCAAAGTGGCGGTGATCGGGCGGACCATGGGAGAGGCCGGCAGGAACACCGTGTGCACCTCGGGCGCCATGGCCTCGTTCATGCCGGCAAGCTGCATCTCGTAGTCGAGGTCGGTGCCGTCGCGCAGGCCGCGGATCATGATGGTCGCACCAGCCTTGCGCGCCGCGGTCACCGACAGATCGTCGAAGGTCACGGCTTCGAGCGTGCAGCCGGCCTGGGCCGCCACCGGCCCGCAGACGTCGTGAAGCATCTTCAGCCGCTCCTCGGTCGAGAACAGCGGCTTCTTGCCGGGGTGGACGCCGATCGCGACCACAAGCTTGTCACACAGGGGGACGGCGTGCCGGACCACGTCCAGATGGCCGTTGGTGATGGGGTCGAAGGAACCCGGATAGAAGGCAATGCGCGGCATGGCCCCCTCCTACCGCGCCGGGCCCGGCCCGGCAAGCCGGACAGGTTCCTTGTCGGTTTTCTGCCCTGTTTCCTGCCCTCGCCCGGAAATTGGCCGCCGGGAATGTCGGCGCACCCGGCTTTGTTTCGTCCTCGGGGCAGCGACGAAACAAAACGGAGCGCGAACGAAACCATTTCCGGCGTCCGCGAAGACGTCCGGAAACTGGCCATGGTTACTTATCCGGCCAACGAAAGACGGGCCGCACACTGGGCGTAGGCGGCCGCATCACAGGGGACAGTCAATGATCAAGACGCTTTCGGCGATCGTACTCTCTGCGTGTGTTGCCGCAGCCCTCACCCTCCTGCCCGGCTTTGCACCGACCGTCGAGGCGAGCGTGCCGCAGCCGCTGGCCAAGAGCGACCGGCTCGATATCCGGAGCATCGGCCGTGACTGCTCCCAGCAGGCCTGGCCGAATTTCGAGGCGTCCTGCCTCCGACGTGCCGGCACCAAGACCGACGTCCGCCAGGCTCGCCTCGTGACGGCCGACCGCACGCCGTAGCCGCCTCTGTCAGTTTCGCGTCAGGTGAGCCTCCCAAGATAAACCCCATGGCTATTTGCGACGTCCCGTCGCAGACTGGGTCATGCTCGCGCCCGTCGGAATGGCCCGCCGGGCGCGATCCCATCGGGGGGTTTGCCTTTGTCCAGTACGCCCGCAGTCGCCTCCGGCCATCATCCTGATCCACTGCCGCTTGCCATGACCATGGGCGCCCTCGGGGTCGTCTATGGCGATATCGGCACCAGCCCTCTCTACGCCCTGAAGGAGGCCGCCAAGGCGGCGGCGCATGGCGGCACGCTAAGTCACGACGCTGTCCTGGGCGTTGCCTCGCTGATCCTCTGGGCGCTGCTGCTGATCATTTCGCTGAAATATGCCCTGCTGATCCTGCGTGCGGACAATCGCGGCGAAGGCGGCATCGTCGCCCTGCTGGCCCTGCTGCACGCCCGCAACGCCCAGCCCGGCACCTGGCGCGCGCATCTGCTCGTCGTCGGCCTCGTCGGGGCCGCCCTGCTCTATGGCGACGGTGCGATCACGCCCGCGATCTCGGTGCTGTCAGCCATCGAGGGCCTCAAGGTGGACGCGCCCTCGCTCGCGCCGGTCGTGGTGCCCGTCACGGTCGCCATCCTGATCGGGCTGTTCATGATGCAGAAGCAGGGCACCGGCTTCATCGGCCGCATCTTCGGACCGGTCATGCTGGCCTGGTTCGTCGTGCTGGCCGCGCTCGGCATCCACGGCATCGTCAAGGCACCGGCGGTGCTGGCCGCGCTCAGCCCGTTCTATGCCTTCGACTTCCTGATCCACCAGGACTTCCACATCTCCTTCGCCATCCTCGGCGCTGCCTTCCTCGCGGTGACCGGCGGAGAGGCCATGTATGCCGACATGGGTCATTTCGGCCGCATGCCGATCCGGCTCGCCTGGTTCGCGATCTGCCTGCCCGCGCTGGTGCTGAACTATTTCGGCCAGGCCGCGCTCCTGATCACCGATCCCACGATGATCGAGAATCCGTTCTTCCAGCTCTGCCCCGACGCCCTGCACTATCCGCTGGTCGCGTTCTCGGCGGTGGCGACCGTGATCGCCTCGCAGGCCATCATCTCCGGCGTGTTCTCGCTGACCCAGCAGTCGATCCAGCTCGGCTTCCTGCCGCGCATGCAGATCCGCCACACCACGAGCGATGCGATCGGCCAGATCTACGTGCCGCTGGTGAACTGGCTGCTCGCCGCCGCCACGCTGGGGGCGGTGCTCTCCTTCGGCACGTCGGACGCGCTTGCCGGCGCCTACGGCATCGCGGTGTCGCTGCTGATGGCGATCACCACGCTGCTCGCCGCCCTGGTCGCGATCCAGTGGGGCTATTCGCCCTGGCTCGTGGTCGCCGTGAACGGCTTCTTCTTCGTGATCGACGTGATCTTCTTCTCGGCCAATTCGGTCAAGCTGTTCGAGGGCGGCTGGTTTCCGCTCATGCTCGCGGCCCTCGTCGCGTTCATGATGCTGACCTGGCGCAGCGGCGTGAAGCTGGTCGAGGCCGCGCGCGGCCGGCTGCGCCAGCCCGAGGAGGACCTGATCGAGACCGCGGTCAACAAGTGCAGCGCGCGGCTGCCGGGCACCGCGGTGTTCCTGGCCTCCGCGGCGAAAGGCGTGCCGCTGGCGCTGACGCAGTTCGTCAAGCACAACCACGTCCTGCACGAGCGCATCATCCTCGTCACCGTGCTGATCGAGGAGGTGCCGCACGTCGCCGACGAGGCCCGCGCCGAGGTGCACGAGATCATATCCGGCATCACCCGCGTGATCCTGCATTACGGCTTCATGCAGAACCCGACGATCTACGAGGGACTGACGCTCGCCTGCCGCCAGGGCCAGCTGCCCGGCATCGACCTCTCCGACATCACCTATTACGTCGGCCGCGAGACCATCATCCCGCGCGAGGACGTTCCGGGCATGTGGGTCTGGCGCGAAGGCCTGTTCGCCTTCCTCCAGCGCAACGCCGAACGCTCCGCCGCGTTCTTCGGCGTGCCGACCAAGCAGGTTGTGGAGTTCGGCACGGAGCTGGAGATCTAGGGCGCTCCAAGGCAATTCCGCGTTCATGGGCAGGGACGCAGGTCGATTGACAATACTCGGAAAAGGCTTTTAGCTTTCTACTTCTTGTTGTGCATTTCACATCCCTCGTTGCGAAAAGTGTATCGCCCCTCGTTTAACAGCAATGAAGTCACGCGCTGATGCATTTGTAATAGCGCCAGCTCCACAAGCCCCCGCCACGGCGGCAACGCCAACGGCTTCTCCCTCAAAATCTGCTCCAGCCGTCTCAGGCAAAGGTTTCGAACGCCTCAGAGTGGACAGCTTTCGCGCGGCTTGGGGCCGAGGCGATCGACGCGAGGCAGCAGTTGGCCCGGGAGCTGGTCGAGCAAGCCCTCATCGGACAGAGAACTGCCAATGCTCAAGTCGCTCCTATTTTTGCTTGTCGTCGTCCTGGTCAGCCTGCCGCGGAGCGAGCTTCGCGCGGCGGACATATCGAGTGGGAGATTGTATCGCGTCGGCAGCAGCGCCTACATTGTCGTACGTGGGCCGATAACAGCAGGAGATGCCGACCGCTTCAAAAAGCAGGCGCTGGACCTGATCAAGCGTGGCCTCATCCCCGGGATTGTGCGCGTCTACAGCCCGGGAGGAGACGTAACGGAGGCCTTGAGCATTGGCAGGCAGCTTCGAACGCTTGGCGCGTCAACACAGGCTCCTCTGAGGCTGTCTGACTACAATCCGACAGTGAAGCCCGGGGCCAACGCATGCCCCATAGGAGACGATCTAACCGGCAAATGGTTGTATTATTTGCCGCCGACCGGCCAGGGCGACGTGGACTGCGTCTGCGCGAGTGCGTGCTTCCTCATCTGGGCAGCAGGCACAGGACGGCATGGAGATGTCATCGGCGTGCACCGTCCATCATTTGTGGACCAGGCCTGGTACGGAAGACTACCGCTCGACGCCGCAAAGAAAGCCTATGATCGGTCGGTGAATGAAGCACAAGCTTATCTTCGCGAGATGGAGATTCCGGATTCAATAATCAAAACGATGTTCGCGGTGGATTCCCGCAGCATGTATTACCTGGAGAAGCGTGATCGGCTTCAGCTGTACAACTCTTCCGTACACCTCGAGGAAGTCACCCTGGCGCGGTGCGGTAAACTTGGCGCCGAACCCAGTTTCGAGCAGCGCGCGAAACGATCCGATTGCTTGGGCGCCATATACGGGGCGGACAAGAGTGGGGCCGCGGAGTACATCAAGCGCTACGGCGGCGATTGACGCCCGGCGAGAACCCGGATTTCGCTTCGCTCCATCCGGGCTACGGGCTACGGGGCTCGATCTTACTCCCCGCTTGCCTCTCCATTCGCCCCATTGCCGCTCTCGGCCTCTTCCGTGATGTGCTCGACCGAGACGACATGCTCGTCCTCGGCGGTGTCGAACACGATCACGCCCTGGGTCGAGCGGCCGGCGATGCGGATGCCTTCGACCGGGCAGCGGATCAGCTGGCCCTTGTCGGTCACCAGCATGATCTGGTCGGCATCCTCCACGGGGAAGGAAGCGACCAAATTGCCGTTGCGGTTGTTGACGCTCATGGCGACGATGCCTTTGCCGCCGCGGCCGGTGGTGCGGTACTCGTAGGACGAGGTCCGCTTGCCATAGCCGTTGACGGAGACGGTCAGCACGATTTGCTCGGCCGCCGACATCTCGGCATAGCGCTCCTGGGTGAGCTGGAAGTTGCCAGAGGTCTCTTCCGCCTCGGTATCGACCGCAGGCTCCTCGGCCGCGGTATCGCCGGCCACCGCGCGGCGCATCTTCAGATAGGCCGAGCGCTCGTCGGACGTGGTCTCGACATGGCGCAAGATCGACATCGAGATGACCTTGTCATCGTCAAGCGAGATGCCTCGAACGCCCATCGAGGTTCGACCACCGAAGACCCGAACGCCGTGCTCCTTGATCTCGCCGTCCTTGTCGGGTCGGGGGTCGCTGACCCGGAAGCGGATGCACTGGCCGGCGGCCGTCGTCAGCAGCACGTCGTCGTGCTCGGTGCAGATCTGCACGTCGACGATCGCCTCGCCCTCGTCGAGCTTCATCGCGATGATGCCGGAGCGGCGGACGTCGACGAAGTCGGACAACTTGTTGCGCCGGACGTTGCCGCCTGTCGTGGCGAACATCACGTCGAGCTGGCCCCAGGTGGACTCGTCCTCGGGCAGCGGCATGATCGTGGTGATGCGTTCGCCCTGCTCCAGCGGCAGGATGTTGATCAGCGCCTTGCCGCGCGCGTTCGGCGCCGCCATCGGCAGGCGCCACACCTTTTCCTTGTAGACCTGGCCGCGGGACGAGAAGAACAGCACCGGCGTATGGGTCGATGCGACAAAGAGCCGGCTGACGAAGTCCTCGTCGCGGGTCTGCATGCCGGCGCGGCCCTTGCCGCCGCGGCGCTGCGCCCGGTAGGCCGACAGCGGCACGCGCTTGACGTAGCCGGCGTGCGACACGGTCACGACCATGTCCTCGCGCTGGATCAGGTCCTCGTCCTCGACCTCGCCTTCCTGCTCCATGATCACGGTGCGGCGCGGGGTAGCGAACTCGGCCTTCACCTCGGCAAGCTCGGTCTTGATGATGTCGAGGATGCGGGCGCGCGAGCGCAGGATCGAGAGATAGTCCTCGATCTCGCCGGCGAGTTTTGCGAGCTCCTCGCCGATCTCGTCGCGTCCGAGCGCGGTGAGGCGTGCGAGGCGCAGCTCGAGGATCGCCCTCGCCTGCTCCAGCGAGAGGCGGATGGTGCCGTCCTCGTTGATGCGGTGGCGCGGATCGTCGATCAGCGTGATGATGTCCTCGACGTCGCGGGCGGGCCAGTCGCGCGTCATCAGGGTCTCGCGCGCGGCGGCCGGCGTCGGCGAGTGGCGGATCACGCGGATGATCTCGTCGATGTTGGCGACCGCGATGGCGAGGCCGACCTGCTCATGCGCGCGTTCGCGCGCCTTGCGCAACTTGTACTTGGTGCGGCGTGTGACGACCTGCTCGCGGAAGCCGACGAAGATCGTCAGCATGTCCTTCAGGTTCATCGTCTGCGGACGGCCGCTGTCGAGCGCGACGGCGTTGACGCCGAAAGAGGTTTGCAGCGGCGTGAACTTGTAGAGCTGGTTCAGCACCACGTCGGGCACGGCGTCGCGCTTGAGCTCGACGACCACGCGGTAGCCGTCGCGGTCGGATTCGTCGCGCAGATCGGAGATGCCCTCGATCTTCTTTTCCTTGTAGAGCTCGGCGATGCGCTCGACCATCGTCGCCTTGTTCACCTGATACGGGATCTCGGTGATGACGATCGCCTCGCGTTCCTTCCGGACCGTCTCGAACGTGACCTTGCCGCGCATCACGATGGAGCCGCGGCCGAGATGATAGGCGCTGCGGATGCCCTGGCGTCCGAGGATGATGCCGCCGGTCGGGAAATCCGGACCCGGGATGATGTTGTTGAGCTCGTCGATGGTCAGCGACGGGTTGTCGATCAGCGCCACGCAGGCGTCGATGACCTCGCCGAGATTGTGCGGTGGGATGTTGGTGGCCATGCCGACCGCGATGCCGCCGGCGCCGTTGACGAGCAGGTTCGGGAAGCGCGCCGGCAGAACCACCGGCTCCCGCTCGGAACCGTCGTAATTGTCCTGGAAATCGACCGTGTCGTCGTCGATGTCCTCGAGCAGCTTCAGCGCGATCTTGGTCAGGCGGGATTCGGTGTAGCGCATCGCCGCCGGCGGATCGCCGTCGACCGAGCCGAAATTGCCCTGTCCGTCGATCAGGGGCGCGCGCATCGAGAAGTCCTGCGCCATGCGCACCAACGCGTCGTAGATCGCCTGGTCGCCATGGGGATGGTACTTACCCATGACCTCACCGACGGCACCGGCGGACTTCTTGTGCTTCTTGTCCGGCGTGTCGCCGCGATTGTTCATCGCGTACAGGATACGGCGATGCACCGGCTTCAACCCGTCGCGCGCATCGGGCAGCGCACGCGACACGATCACGCTCATCGCGTAATCGAGATAGGACTTCTTCATCTCCTCGTAGATCGAAACGGGGCGAATGTCCGAGGGTTGCGCCGGCTGGTCGCCGGGCTTGTTGTCGTCGTCAGCCAAGGGGGAATCCGGTGAGTTTTTGTCTGGGAATCATATAGCGCATCGAACCCCTGATAACCACCCTTACGGGGGTCTTGGAAGCGCTTTTTCCGACTGTTTTTCCAGAGACTTACGCCTATCCCGGCACCGCCTCGGACAGGGCCGGAACAAGCAGCGTGGAACCGCCCTTCAAGCCCCGAAAATCACCCGGTGCATGATGCGCCCGGGGACCAGCGTGAACAGGCCCGCCACGACCAGCGCGCCGGCAAAGATGAAGATCATCATCCGCCGGTGATCGGCGACGCGATGGGTATGGGCCCGCCACACCGCGAGCGGCAGGACCACGAGCGTGAAGATCGACAAGAGGTGGATCGGGCCAAACGGTCCGACCATCCGAATCCCGTGGATCCAGAACGAGGATGCGGCGACCACGACCATCAGGCTGACCCAGATCCAGCCGATCGTTCGGTGCGGCAGCGTGCCCTTGGGAGCGGCGAACTGGACGAGGCCGAGCACGAAGGCAGCCATGGCTGCAAAGGCATGTAGCGGGATCGCAGGGGCAGCCTCAAGCAGCGGCGTAAGGCTCATGCAGGCTCCCCCCAGATCGACGGATCGCACCATGTGAATAGGATTAACATTAAGTTAGTTAATACCATTCACATCGCAGTCCGTCAAAGCGCTGATGCAGAACATGAGGCAAGGCCGGAAAGCCGAGCCTTACCCGTCAATTGGTAAGAAATCCTGTGGCTTCACGCGAGCGACGAATTCAACCGCAGACATCGCGCTGACGCGCTCAGACTGGGACCGTAGCGGCCGTCGACACCCTGAAGGTGCGCATGTAACTGTTTTGAAATCCGCCACCGAGCACCACCACCCACCCAGCGCGTGGACGCCGGGCTCTCCCCGATCGCTTGTCCAGAGCAGTGAAGTGACCAACGTCCTGTTTGTCTGCAGTGCCAATCGCCTCCGCAGCCCCACCGCCGAACAGGTCTTTTCGACCTGGCCGGGGATCGAGGCCGACTCGGCCGGCATCTCGAACGACGCGGTCGTGGTGTTGTCGGCCGAACAGGTCGAATGGGCCGACATCATCTTCGTCATGGAGAAGCTCCACCGCAACAAGCTGAATCGGAAATTCCGATCCAGCCTGAACGGCAAGCGGGTCATCTGCCTCGACATCCCCGACGACTACGAATTCATGGACCCGGCCCTGGTCCGGATCCTCGAAAACCGCGCGGGCCGCTTCCTGTCGCGCTCGTCGCCGGCGGCTTACAAGGCCGCCGCCGAACGGGACTAAAGCGCCACCTCAGAACGGGATGTCGTCGTCCATGTCGTTGTTGCGGCCACCGCCGCCGGCGGCAACGGGACGGCGCGGTGCGCTGCTGACCGGGCCGGATGAGCCGAAATCGCCGCCCGGCTCGTCACCGAAGCTGCCGCCTCCCCCGCCACCGCCGCGGCCGTCAAGCATGGTCAGGGTCGAGTTGAAGCCCTGCAGCACGACTTCGGTCGAGTACTTCTCGGCGCCCTGCTGGTCGGTCCATTTGCGGGTCTGCAGCGCGCCCTCGATGTAAACCTTGGCGCCCTTCTTCAGGTATTGCTCGGCGACCTTGCAGAGCCCTTCGTTGAAGATCACGACGCGGTGCCACTCGGTCTTTTCCTTGCGCTCGCCGCTGTTCTTGTCGCGCCAGGTCTCCGAGGTCGCGATGCTCAAATTCGCGATCGGCCGCCCGTCCTGGGTGCGGCGGATTTCAGGATCCTTGCCGAGATTTCCAACCAGAATGACCTTGTTGACGCTTCCCGCCATCGCCGCTCTCCACTCCAAATGCCACTGAATTCATGAGGCCGGGCCGCGCCCCGCGGTCCTCTGCAACCTGTTGAGGCGACCCTATACGCTTGCGCGGACCGGTCGGCCCATGGCCCCTCCACTTATCCCCACATATAGCATCGGCCTCCACGATGTTCCAGATTTGTTCCGGCGATTACAATCGTCATCGCGCGCGGAGAACAACGCGAGACCCTGCCCCAAAATTGGCTGCACAGATGGAACCTTTCCGGGTTCCCGTGACCGCCCAAAACCTCTTAACATTCATCAAGTTAGAAGCAGAACACATGGTCTCGGACTGTTGCATTTCGGAGACGGACTCTGCTTCCCCGCGACGCTACGCTCTCCCTTGGAATTGTTTCATATGGGCGTCGCGCCTGACTGGCCGCTTCGGGGATTTCAAGAAGCGGACCTTACTTGGGGAGACTGCAATGAAGAAAATTCTGATTGGTACAATTGGCATGGTCGCGCTGGGCCTGTCGGCTCCAGCGAGCGCGGCGGACCTCGCTGCACGTCCCTACACCAAGGCTCCGCCCCCGATGGTCGCGGCGATCTACGACTGGAGCGGTTTCTACATCGGCATCAACGGCGGCGGCGGCAGCAGCCACAAGTGCTGGGACTTCGTCACGCCCGTGACCGGCGTTCTCGTCGGTGAAGGTTGCCACAACGCGGTCGGCGGCACGGTCGGTGGACAGGTCGGCTATCGCTGGCAGTCGGCCAGTTGGGTGTTCGGCCTGGAAGGCCAGGGCAACTGGGCCGACTTCTCCGGCGACAACATCAGCGCGACGTTCGTCGGCACGGGTCTGCGCGACCGTTCCAAGATCAACGCGTTCGGGCTTTTCACCGGCCAGATCGGCTACGCCTGGAACAACGTGCTGTTCTACGTGAAGGGCGGCGGCGCGGTCGTGAACGACCGCTACCGGAGCTACGACGTTATCACCGGTCTCGAATTCGACCGGTCCAATGAGACCCGCTGGGGCGGCACCGTGGGCGCAGGTCTCGAATTCGGCTTCGCACCGAACTGGACCGTCGGCGTCGAGTACGACCACATCTTCCTCGGCAACCGGACCATCGGCTTCACCGGTTCTGGCAATTTCGGGATCGCCCCGCTTGGCGTCGCCACGCGCTCGGAGCGCATCAGCCAGGACGTCGATATGGGCCTCGTCCGCCTGAACTATCGCTGGGGCGGTCCGGTCATCGCGCGGTACTGATATCCCTTTGATATTCCTGAGAGAAAGGCCGGCCTCGCGCCGGCCTTTTTCGTTGCCGCGCGCGCCATGGGGATAATCCGTCAGCGATTATGACGTTTTGGGACTGTTGTGGCTTTTTGGGTACACAACTTGCGGCTTCGCTGGTGTATGGACGTCACCAGTTGGACCACAGCGTCCGCTGTCCTTCCGTTGAGGGAAGGCAACAACAGAAACTGGGACTGGGATTAGGTTGAAAATGAAGAAGGTTTTGTTGGCTTCGGCCTGTTTGTTCGCTCTGGCTGCCCCCGCGTCGGCGGCTGATCTCGCGGCTCGCCCGTACACGAAGGCTCCGGTGGCTGTGGCTTCGGTCTACAACTGGACCGGCTTCTACCTCGGTGTCGTCGGTGGCGGCGCTTGGGAAGACTCGGGCTCCCCCCGTATGCAGGGTGGCTTCGTCGGTGGCACCGCCGGCTACAACTGGCAGACCGGCAACGTCGTGTTCGGCGTCGAGGCCGATGCCGCCTGGGCTGACGTGAACGCTTCGGTGACCGGCGCGACCGTCGTCCCCGGCTTCGGCGTCGTGACCGCGAGCGCCAGCTCGAAGACCGATGCCATGGGCACCGTGCGCGGCCGCATCGGCTGGGCCGTCAACAACGTGCTGCTGTACGGCACCGGTGGTTACGCCTGGATCGACAACAAGATCACCCTCTCCGCGCTCGGCGTCTCGGCGTCGGACAGCAAGTTCCACTCCGGCTGGACCGTCGGTGCGGGCGTCGAGGCGTATTTCGCCCCGAACTGGACCGTCAAGGGCGAGTACCTCTATCGCAGCCTCGGCGGCGAGACCTACTTCTCGGGCGCCCTGCCCACCGGCACGCTCAACTTCCACACCGTGCAGGTCGGCGTGAACTATCACTTCAACGGCCCGGTCGTCGCGAAGTACTGAGCTTCGTCTCCGACGCACCATCGTTACGAAAGGCCGGCCTCGCGCCGGCCCTTTTGTTTTTGCGCGCGTAGCGATAGACGCCGGCCGGCCTCTCGCGTTTTCCAGGAGCTGTGGCGTACGAGTGACACAACCTTAGGATTCAATAATGTAAGGTTGCAGCATTCGTTTGGGTCGTAGCGTCGGCTGCCGTTCCTGTGGAAGGCAGCCAAGTGAAATGGAACTGGGGAATTCAGATGAAGAAGATCTTGCTGGCCTCGGCCAGCCTGTTCGCACTCAGCGCGTTGACACCGGCTTCGGCGGCCGATCTTGCGGCCCGCCCCTACACCAAGGCGCCGGTCGCCGTGGCCTCGATCTACAACTGGAGCGGATTCTATATCGGCATCAACGGCGGTGGCGCCTCGAGTCGCAACTGCTGGGACGTTAACAATATCTTCGGCGTTCCCGGTCCGGACACGGCTGAAGGCTGCCACAACGCGACCGGCGGCATCGTCGGTGGCCAGATCGGCTATCGCTGGCAGTCGGCCAACTGGGTGTTCGGCCTCGAAGCCCAGGGCGACTGGGCCGACCTGAAGGGCTCGAACACGAGCCTAGTGCTCGCACCGCTGGTCAACCAGACCAGGATCGATGCGCTGGGTCTGTTCACCGGCCAGATCGGCTACGCCTGGAACAACGTGCTCTGGTACGTGAAGGGTGGCGCGGCCGTCACGCACGCCAAATACGACGGTCTGGTGGGCGGCGTCGTCCTCGACAGCGCAAGCGAGACGCGCTGGGGCGGCGCGGTCGGCACCGGCCTCGAATTCGGTTTCGCGCCGAACTGGTCCGTTGCCATCGAATACGACCATCTGTTCATGGGCCATCGCAACGTCAGCTTCACGATCCTCGGCGTCAACGACCGCATCGACCGCATCAAGCAGGACGTCGATATGGGCACCGTCCGCCTCAACTACACCTTCGGCGGCCCGGTCGTCGCCAAGTACTGAGCAACGCTCAGCGCCCTCGCGTTACGAAAGGCCGGCCTCGCGCCGGCCTTTTTTCCTTTGCGGGCATGGTCCAGCGCAGTTCCTGCTGCCAGATGCCGCCAGAGCGCCAACATTCCGTTGACGATTCGCAACTCCCTCTGGAAATCCGTCTCCGTTCTTCCTACGTTCGCTGCCATACCCATTGGCGCCGATCCCGGTTCCGGGCGAAGCGCGCCTTTTTTGTTGGCGCGATTGCGCACCTTTGGGCTTCCTTGAGGGCAACTCGGATGGATGAAGTGATCAAGGCGAAGCGCCAACAACAGAACGCCGGCTCCAGCCAGCGCGCAATTACGATCCGCGGCGCGCGCGAGCACAACCTCAAGAACATCGACGTCGAGATTCCCCGCGACAAGCTGGTGGTGTTCACCGGCCTCTCCGGCTCCGGCAAATCCTCGCTCGCCTTCGACACCATCTATGCCGAAGGCCAGCGGCGCTACGTCGAGTCGCTCTCGGCCTATGCCCGCCAGTTCCTCGAGATGATGCAGAAGCCGGACGTCGACCAGATCGACGGCCTGTCGCCGGCGATCTCGATCGAGCAGAAGACCACCTCGAAGAACCCGCGCTCGACTGTCGGCACCGTCACCGAGATCTACGATTACATGCGCCTGCTATGGGCGCGCGTCGGCGTGCCCTACTCGCCGGCCACGGGCCTGCCGATCGAGAGCCAGACCGTCTCGCAGATGGTCGACCGCGTGCTGGCGCTGCCCGAGGGCACCCGCCTCTATCTGCTCGCCCCCGTCGTGCGCGGCCGCAAGGGCGAGTATCGCAAGGAGCTCGCCGAATGGCTCAAGAAGGGCTTTCAGCGCGTCAAGATCGACGGCACCTTCCACGAGCTGGCGGAGGCGCCGACGCTCGACAAGAAATTCCCGCACGACATCGACGTCGTGGTCGACCGCATCGTGGTGCGCGCCGACATCGGCCAGCGCCTCGCGGAGAGCTTTGAGACCGCGCTGAAGCTCGCCGAGGGCCTGGCCGTCGTCGAGTTCGCCGACGCGCCCGCGGCCGCCCCTGCAGAAGAGAAAAAGAAGACCGCAAAAATCCACGACAAGAGCGGGCCCGAGCGCATCCTGTTCTCGGAAAAATTCGCCTGCCCGGTCTCCGGCTTCACCATTCCCGAGATCGAGCCGCGCCTGTTCTCGTTCAACAACCCCTATGGCGCCTGCCCGGCCTGCGGCGGTCTCGGCGTCGAGCAGCATGTCGACGAGGACCTCGTCATTCCCGACAAGGACCTGTCGCTGCGCAAGGGCGCGATCGCGCCCTGGGCCAAGTCGTCCTCGCCCTATTACGAGCAGACGCTGACCGCGCTCGGCAAGCATTACAAGTTCACGGTCGACACCAAGTGGAAGGATCTCGCCAAGAAGACGCGCGATGCGATCCTCTACGGCTCCGGCGAGGACGAGATCAAGTTCTCCTACCAGGACGGCGTGCGCTCCTACGACACCAAGAAGCCGTTCGAGGGCGTCATCACCAACATCAACCGCCGCTATCGCGAGACCGAGAGCGAGTGGGCGCGCGAGGAGCTCGCAAAATATTTCCACGACGTGCCCTGCGGCGGCTGTAACGGTTTCCGCCTCAAGCCCGAGGCGCTCTGCGTCAAGGTCGGCGGCAAGCATATCGGCGAGATCTCGGAACTGTCGGTCAAGAAGGCCGGCGAATGGTTCGAGGGCGTGCCGGAGGCGCTGAACAAGCAGCAGAACGAGATCGCCGGCCGCATCCTGAAGGAGATCCGCGAGCGCCTGACCTTCCTGCTCGACGTCGGCCTCAACTATCTGACGCTGTCCCGCTCGTCCGGCACGCTGTCCGGCGGCGAGAGCCAGCGCATTCGCCTGGCCTCGCAGATCGGCTCGGGCCTGACGGGCGTGCTCTACGTGCTGGACGAGCCCTCGATCGGCCTGCACCAGCGCGACAACGCGCGCCTGCTCGACACCCTCAAGAGGCTGCGCGACCTCGGCAACACCGTGGTCGTGGTCGAGCATGACGAGGACGCCATTCGCCTCGCCGACTACGTGCTCGACATCGGCCCCGGCGCCGGCATGCATGGCGGCAACATCGTCGCCGAAGGCACGCCCGCCGAGATCATGCGCAACCCGAAATCGCTGACCGGCAAGTACCTGACCGGCGAACTCGAGGTCGAGGTGCCGGAGCGGCGCCCGCCGAACCATCGCCGCACCATCAAGGTGGTCAACGCGCGCGGCAATAACCTCAAGAACGTCACGGCCGAGATCCCGCTCGGCCTGTTCACCTGCGTCACCGGCGTCTCCGGCGGCGGCAAGTCGACGCTCTTGATCGATACGCTCTACCGCGCCATCGCGCGCAAGCTGAACGGCGCCAGCGAAGGCGCAGCCCCGCACGACCGCATCGAGGGCCTCGAGCACATCGACAAGATCATCGACATCGACCAGTCGCCGATCGGCCGCACCCCGCGCTCGAATCCGGCGACCTACACCGGTGCCTTCACGCCGATCCGCGAATGGTTCGCCGGGCTGCCCGAGTCAAAAGCGCGCGGCTACGAGCCCGGCCGCTTCTCCTTCAACGTCAAGGGCGGCCGCTGCGAAGCCTGCCAGGGCGACGGCGTCATCAAGATCGAGATGCACTTCCTGCCCGACGTCTACGTCACCTGCGACGTCTGCAAGGGCAAGCGCTACAACCGCGAGACGCTCGAAGTCCTGTTCAAGGGCAAGAGCATCGCCGACGTGCTCGACATGACCGTCGAGGAAGCCGCCGAGTTCTTCAAGGCGGTCCCGCGCGTGCGCGAGACCTTCCAGACCCTGCACCGCGTCGGCCTCGACTACATCCACGTCGGCCAGCAGGCGACGACGCTCTCAGGCGGTGAAGCCCAGCGCGTCAAGCTGGCGAAGGAGCTGTCCAAGCGCGCCACCGGCCGCACGCTCTACATCCTGGACGAGCCCACCACCGGCCTGCACTTCCACGACGTCAAGAAGCTCTTGGAGGTGCTGCACGAGCTGGTCGCGCAGGGCAACACGGTGGTCGTCATCGAGCACAATCTCGAAGTCATCAAGACCGCCGACTGGGTCATCGACCTCGGCCCCGAAGGCGGCGACGGCGGCGGCGAGATCGTCGCCTGGGGCCCCCCGGAAGACATCGCGAAGGCGCCGCGGAGCTATACCGGCAAGTTTTTGGCGCCGGTGCTGAAGAAGGCCGGGAAGCCGAAGCGGCGGAGCACGAGCGAGGCGGCGGAGTAAATCATTGAACTGCGTTGAGGCCGCGTAGCCCGGATGAGCGACTTGTCCGCCGTAGCTCAAAGAGCGAAGGCGGAAGCGACATCCGGGACCACTCGTAAGGCAAGCACCGGCCCCGCATATCGCTTCGCTCATGCGGGCTACCGGCGACCGGCTGCAAGGGAGAGCCGTTATGTCCGCTAGCCTTGTGCAGACCTACCGCGCCTTCGCCCACAACAACGCCTGGGCCAACCATCGCCTGCTCACCGCCTGCGCCGCGCTGAGCCAGTCTGAATTCGAAGCCCACCGCACCGGCTTCTTCCCGAGCATCCAGCGCACGCTGAACCATATCTACGTCATCGATCTCTTCTACATCGATGCGCTCGAGGGCGGCTGGCTCGGACCACGGGCCTGGGCGAACGAGGTGCCGTACGCCTCGGTTTCCGAACTGAAGCCTGCCCAGGCTGCGATGGACCAGCGCCTGCTGGCCATCTGCGACGCGCTCACGCCTGAGCTGCTCGACGGCCTTGTCCGGATCAACCGCGACACCAGCGTCCAGACCGAACGCCGCGACCGGCTGCTGATGCATCTATTCCAGCATCAGATCCATCACCGCGGACAGGCACACGCCATGCTGTCCGCAACCAGCGTCGCCCCGCCCCAGCTCGACGAGTTCTTCGCCGCGGGAGAGGCGCCGCTCAGGGCCGCCGAGTTCGACGAGCTCGGATGGACCGAGGCGACCGTGTGGAAGGCCTAGTGCGCTTCCCAAAGAACTGCGCAGCAGCGCTCCGAACGACCATGCCCGCTCAGCTCAGGAATTCCGGCGGCACATGGTCCGTCAACCACACGCCGTTGTCCGCTCGATAGAACTTGAGCCCCTTCGCGTGCATGCCGCCCGCATCGACCCTGAAGATGTGCGGCTTGCCGTGGCGCTGCCCGACCCGCTGTGCGGTCGCCTCGTCGGAGGACAGATGCACCTGCTGGCGCGCCTGCGGCTTCAGGCCCTCGCCAAGGATCGCATCGGCGAACCGCGTTGCCGTGCCGTGGTACAGGATCGAAGGCGGCTCTTGCGGCGGCAAGCCGAGCTCCACCGCTACGGAGTGCCCCTGGGCAGCCCGGATCATCAGCCCGTCCGCTGACAACGAAAATCGCTTCTTGTCGCTGCTTGCGACGACGCCGAGCAGGTCGGCGCGGTCAAACGTCGTCCCCGCCGCATTGGCTTTTTCAACCAGTTCGTCGATATTGACCCAACCCTCGGCACCGAGCGTCAAGCCGATCTCATCGGGCTTGTGTCTCAGCACGAAGCTGAGGAACTTGCTAAGTTGGACCTGATCGACCGGCATCTGTGTCTTCCTGTTTCACGCTTGTAACATCCGGCCACTTGGCTCGACCACCCCTCCTCCATGCCCTACTCCCTCGTCATCTTCGATCTCGACGGCACGCTCGCCGACAGCTTTCCGTGGTTCCTGCGCACCATCAACGACGTCGCCGACCGCTTCGGCTTTCGGCGCGTTGCCGATGAGGACATCGAGCCGCTGCGGCATGCTTCGAGCCGCGACATCCTCACCCGGCTCGAGGTGCCCTTGTGGAAGCTGCCGGCGATCGCGCGGCATGCGCGGCGGCTGAAGGCGGAGGCGGCAGCGGAGATTTCGCTGTTCGCGGGCGTCGAGACGATGCTGCGGACGCTGGCCGACAACGGCGTGCAGCTCGCGCTGGTGACGTCGGACAGCGAAGCCAATGCGCGCGAGAAGCTTGGGCCGGCCGCGGCGCTGTTTTCGCATTTCGACTGCTCCGCCTCGCTCTTCGGCAAGGCCGCGAAATTCCGCCGGGTGATCCGCCGCGCCGGCGTGGCCCCTGCCCAGGTCATCGCGATCGGCGATGAGGTTCGCGACATCGAGGCGGCGCGCGCGGCGGGCATCGCCTGCGGCGCGGTGTGCTGGGGCTATGCGGCCCCGGCGGCATTGCGGGCGCTTGCGCCGGATTACATGTTCGAACATATGCGCGACATTGCGGATACCTTATGCGGAAACGTAGGGTGGATTAGCCCTGCAGATGCATAAATTGCATCTGCTCGGCGTAATCCACCACTGTTCGTATCCGCAGAGACAGAAGAGGTGGGTTACGCCGGCGGACTGCGCTTTGCGCAGCCGCCCGCTAACCCACCCTACGAACTGTTCGAGGAGACGTCGATGACACTCACGGACGCTGGCCGACTCAAGCTGCTGGAGCCGCCGGCCGGCCGGTTGCGGGTCGTGCTCGACACCGACACCTATAACGAGATCGACGACCAGTTCGCACTGGTGCAGATGCTGCTGTCGAAGGACCGCTTCGCGGTCGAGGCGATCTACGCCGCACCGTTCTTCAATGCGCGCGCGGACAGTCCCGGCCACGGCATGGAGCTGAGCTACCAGGAAATCCTGCGCCTGCTGGATCGCCTGAATGTTGCGCCGGAAGGCCTGGTTCACCGCGGCGTCACCGACTATGTCGGCCCAGGCAAGACGGCGCGGACAGCTCCCGCCGTCGATGACCTCATCGCCCGGGCGCGGGTCGGCTCGCCGGACCATCCGCTCTACGTCGTCGCCATCGGCGCGATCAGCAACGTCGCGTCCGCGCTGCTGAAGGCCCCCGATATCATCGACCGTATCGTCGTGGTCTGGCTCGGCGGCCATGCGCTGGAATGGCCCCACACGGTCGAGTTCAATCTGAAGCAGGACGTCGGCGGCGCGCAGGTGCTGCTCGACAGCGGCGTGCCGCTCGTGCTCGTCCCGTGCATGGGCGTGACCTCGCGGCTTCATTCGACGGTGCCGGAGATCGAGCGATACGTCGAACCCCACGGCAGCATCGGCGCGTTTCTCGCCATGCGCTTCAAGGAATACGCGTCCGACCACATGGGCTGGGCCAAGGAAATCTGGGACATGGCGCCGGTCGGCTGGCTGCTGAATCCCCTGTGGGCGCCGAGCGTGATCATCCCGGCCCCGGTGCTCACCGACCAGATGACCTGGAGCGTCGATCGCCGGCGGCATCCGATCCGCTACGTGACCTATGTGGACCGCAACGCGATCCTGAAGGATTTCTTCGTGAAATTGCGGGATTTCGCTGCGGCGAAAGTGCCGTAGTCCGGATGAGCGCAGCGACGTCCGGGAGCGTCAGGGGATGAGGAGGCGCGGTCCCGCATGTCGCTGCGCTCATGCGGGCTACGAACTACGCGGCGGCTCGTGCTTCTCCAGCGACAGCGCGATCCGCTCCAGAAAGCCGTTCATGCGCCGGGTCTCGATGACCTGCTGTTCGTAAAGCTCGATCATGGTCACGCCCGACTTGGCGCGCGCCTGCATCCCGCTGCGTCGCGCAAACCAGAACCAGACTCCGACCAGCACCACGAACGGCAGCCACGACAGCGCCAGCTCGACCATCCACTTTTCCATCAGACACTTCTCCACGTCCGCCGCTCGCGAGTCGGCGCATGACGACTATCCTGGATAGCATCTGTCGGCGGAGAGCAACATCCGGTTCGATGCCATGCCGACACCGTGTCGGCTGCCGTAGCCCGGATGGAGCGAAGCGCAATCCGGGACGACTGTTCCCGCATTCCGCTCCGCTCCATGCGGGCTACCAGGAAACGCCCCCTACTCCGTCCTCCGCAGAAACGCGCCGAACGCGCGCGGGCCGTCGCCGGTCTTGATCTCGCCGATCACCTTCAGCTCGGCCACATCGATGATGTGAAGCGTGTTGCTCTCCCAGCAGGCGACGATGATGCGCTTGCCGTCGGCGGTCGCATTGATGCCTTCGGGGTAGTCGCCGACATTGATGCGCTTGACCGGCTTAAGACTGGCAACGTCGAACACGCTGACGGTGCCGCCATACTGGTCCGTGACGAAGCCGCGGCCTTGCGCCAGCGCCACCGCATAGGGGCGTATCCCGACCGGCACGCGGCCGATCTCGCGGCCTTCCGCGATGTCGATCACCGAGACGTCGTCGGAGCCGACATTGGCGGTGTAGGCGCGCTTGCCGTCGCCATCGATCGTGACGCCGAACGGGCGGGTGCCGACCTTGATGGTGGCCTTACGCTGGCGCGTCATGGTGTCCACGACCGAGACGCTGTCGTCGTCGCGGTCCGCCGAGAGCAGCAGCTTGCCGTCAGGGGTCACCGCAAGGCCCGACGGCGAGGCGCCGACCGCGATGCTGGCCGTGACGCTGCGCGAGGCCGCGTCGATCACCCGCACCGCCGCCGCATACCAGTCGGCGACATAGACCGTCTTGCCATCTGGGGCCACCGCAATGCCGAGCGGCCCGCCGCCGACCTCGATGCTGCCCGCGACCTGCCGCGTGGCGGCATCCACCACCGTCACCGCCTTGGCGTCGGGGCTGGTCACATAGGCAAAGCGCCCGTCCGGGCTGACGGCGACCCCGGCCGGCTTGCCGCCGATCGGGATGGTCGCAACGCTGCGCGACGTCGCGAGGTCCACCACCATCAAATCGTCGCTGAGCTGATTGGTGACGAACGCCTCCTCGGCGGAGGCGCCGCCCGGGCAAGCAAGGCTGGCGGCAAGCGCCGCCAGGACCAGGATCCGCACGGTCAGCTTCCGCTCTCGATCTTCTTCTTCAGCGCACCGAGGCCGGTCTGATAGAGCCCCTTCACCGCCTTGATCGCGGCCTCGTCGCTCAGCTCCGGCGGCGGATCGTTGTTGGGAAAGCCGCGGTAGAACGCGCCGGCCCATTCCAGCGTCGAGCCCTTGCCGTCGGCGCTCGGCGTCACGGTCAGCGTCGAGGAATAATTGGTGACCGGCAGCACCTTCACGTCGACATTGGTGATCCGGTAGGAATAGGTCATCGCGGCGGCATCGAACTTGTAGAGCTCCTCGTCCACGGTGGCGCCGCCCGTCAGCGTCAGCTTGCGCGTCGCGCCGATCTCGTTGCCCTTCTCGCCCTCGGTCTTGGTGACAGGCGGGAGCCAGCTCATGTCCTGGAAATTACCGATCGCCGCCCACACCTTGGCCGGAGCCGCGTTGATCTCGATGGATTCCCGTACCTTCTGCCGGGTCGGCCCATGGGCCCAGGCAGCCGTGAAGGCCATCCCTGCCACCGCCAGCGCCGCCACCCCGGCGGTCGCCGTTCCGATCGTCATCCTCATCTCGTTTCCTCATCCTTGAAGCTTGCGCGACTTGAGGCGCGCTGGGGGCATCGTAGCGCATTTTTCGACCGTGGGGAGACCGGTTCGTGGCGCGGCTGTGGCGGGCCGCGTTCTCGTCCCGACACCACTCCTTGGGTTGCCCACCAGGCAAAACACCAAGGTCGAGGTCAATGCGCCCAAGTCAAAACAATTCGCTTTACGCGAATTCGGAATTATCGCATGTTGCGGCCATCCCAACCCGGTCCGAGGGGCGTATCGCGATCGTCACGACACGCGGGAGGGGACGTGGTGGACGCAGGCGGCGTCGGCGCGAAGGCGGTTGCAGGGCGGATCACTCCGTGAGCGACGGCGTGCGCGCACACGACCGGTGCAGCCTGCGTACGGCAAAATCGTGTGGTCCTGGCGCCCGGGGTCTGTGCGCCAAGTCCTGCGGTGATGCTGCGGCCCGACCGGGCCCGCAGCATCAGCGATCCGCAGGGCGACGGGGGCAATAGTGCATCGCTCCCCGGGGAGATCACGACATAAGCCGTCAAACCACTGCGCAGGGAAGGCCGGATGTTGGGCTTCACCTGTATGCCGCTGTGCAAGCTTCTCGTAGCGCAATTTTCGCACAGTGGACCGCGGGTGCCAGCCGGCACCCGGCCTTCCCTGCGCCCTCGGCACTTTCGGGGGCAGTGGATGCAGCCAAGCTCAGGCACGATGTGCCGCGAGAGCGCGAAACTGCGTGTGCAACCTGGATGGGGATACGAAATGAATTCCGCTCTCGCGCCCCGGACGCAGCGCAGCGCCCCCGGCGATGCGAAGCATCGTCCGGTGCGGTGCGCTGCAGAGCCGGGGCCCATGCTGCAGCGATCCGTGCCGCTTCGTGGGTCCCGGCTCTGCGCCGCACCGCTTACGCGCTGCGCCACGTCCGGGACACGAGAGAGAGGAATGCCGCTGCCCCACACGCCGTCATTGCGAGCGCAACGACGATGGACAGATTCCAACGGAGCGCCCGCCAGAACATACCGGGAACGAAACCCCCGCGAAAGCTGCATTTGAGAAATATTGGGAAACAAACAGCAACAAACTCGGTCTACGTGTCTCTCATGCGCTCCCGGATCTGAGATTGCAGCCCAGGACGTGGCCGTCCGACCGTCGGCTGGCATGAGGCCAGCTTCCCAACCTCGCGACCCCGCAATGATTGAGGGACGTCCGGGATCGTCAGAAGCCGCGAGGAGTGCGCGATGGTATCGACCTATTTCAGCTACAATTACATCTCGCACCACCTCAAGCAGTCCCTGACCCGGGTCGAGCAGCAAGCCGACATCGCGAAAGAGGCCGCCTATTACAAAGCCAACATCGGCAAGGTGAAGACCGTCGATGATTTCATGAAGGACTACCGCCTTTATCACTATGCGATGAAGGCATACGGCCTCGAAGACATGGCCTATGCCAAGGCCTTCATGAAAAAGGTGCTGGAGAGCGACCTCTCCGACGGCACGAGCTTCGTCAACAAGCTGGTCGACAAGCGTTACCGGGAGTTTGCCGCGGCATTCTCCTTCAACGGCATAGGAAAGCCGGCTGCGCAATCGGAGGACCAGACCGACGAGATGATCGGCCTGTACACGGCGACGATGAAGAAACAGGTCGATGCGCTGACCGACGCCTCGAACTACTACAGCTCGAAGATCGGCACCATCACCAGTGCCGACGATCTCCTGAACGACGATCGTCTTCGCAACTACGTCTATTCGGCATTCGGGATCGATGAGAGCAAGTGGACGCGCGACACCATAAGCCAGGTGCTGCGCAGCGATCCATCCGACCCGAACAGCTATGTCAGCACCACCTTCACGTCTCAGTTGAGCGGCCTCAACGCCCAGCTCACTCAGGCCAAATCGGACGTCGCCGCCACCAACACCAGGATCGCCGACTACACGGCGCAGCTCTCGCAACCGGGCGCCGACGTGAACCAGTTGAACGTCCAGATCCTGGTCGAAAAATATCACCTGGAAACATACACCAAGAGCGTATCCAGCCTCAGCGACCAGATCGCGGGGATCGGCAACCTCGTAGACCTCGCCGGCGCGTTCGAGTTTCTGCCTGACGGGTCACTTCCACCAGGCCAGTCCGCCCAGACCGCCGCAAATATCACGCTCACGAAGCAGTGGTTCGATGACAGCAAGTCCGAGGTCTATGCGGCGGCGAGCCCGCTGAGCGAAGCCCTGGCGATCACGCAATTCAGGTCGGCCGTCGTCAAGGTGAATTCCGTGCAGGCGTTCGTATCGACGCCGGCCGTGTACAATTTCGCACTGGGCTCCGTCGGCCTCGATCCTGCGAAGGCCTCACAGGACACCATCAAGGCTGTGCTCGAAAGCGATCTCAGCGATCCCAAGAGCTTTGTCTATACCCTCAAGGACAATCGCTACGTCGAGCTCGCGCGCGCCTTCAACTTCGACGCAAAGGGCAATCTGACGACGCCGCTGGTGGCCCAGGACCCGGCAAAAGTCCTCGACATTGCGAAGGACTACGTCATTGCGGTGGTGAGAGGGGCAAGCACCTCAGAGCAGAAGGCAGTCCGCGAACAGGCCCAGAAAGACGCGACGGCCTATCAGGAAGCCATCGGAGGCGTCGACAGCGTTTCCGAGCTGCTTGCGAACCGGAATTTGATCAATTTCGTTCTCGTCGCCAAGGGTCTGGACCCCAAGAAGGTCAGCACCGAATATCTGAAGAAGATCTTCGCCTCGGACCTGAACAATCCCAAGAGCTTCGCGAACACAGAGACCGATCCGCGCTTTGCCGAGATCGCGTCGTCGTTCAATTTCGACAGCAAGGGCAATGTCGCGCGCCTCCCGATGATGGGTCCGCAGAAGCAAGTCCAGTTGCGGGAAACACAGGCGAACTATCTCCAGCAAAGCCTGGAACAGCAGCAGGGAGATGCGAATCCCGGTGTGCGCCTGGCGCTCTATTTCCAGCGCAAGGCGGGGGAGATCACGTCCGCCTACGACATCCTCGCCGACAAGGCGCTGTCGGAGGTGTTCAGGACGACCTTCAATCTGCCCGACTCGATGGCGGCGATGCCGATCGATCAGCAGGCCAAGTTCGTGGACAAATTCATGAAGATCAAGGATCTCTCCGATCCGGCCAAGGTTGAAAAGCTGCTGGGCCGCTTCTCCGCCATGTATGACGTCAAGAACGGCCAGAGCATCGGCCAGGGACAATCCCCCCTGCTCAATCTCTTTCAGGGATCGGGCTCGGCGATAAGCGACTCCACGTACCTGGCGATTGCCAAGCTGCGTTCCAGCCCGCGATGATCGCGCGCCAAGCCTAGCCCAACACCTCGAGCACCAGCTCCATGGTCATCAGCACGGGATTGTCGCCGCGGATCAGACGACCCTGCGCGATGCCGCCGGTGTAGTCGATCAGGGCGACATCGAGCGTGGCTTCGAGCGTGCCGGCAGCGCCCGGCGCGATCGCACCGGCCGTTATCGCCAGCTCCGTCGCGAACGGCTCGGTCACGCCGCCATGGGTGAAGCGCGCGCCGATGGTCGAGCCGACGCCGCCGTGAATCCTGGCGCGCGAGATGCCGCGCGCGCGGCAAAAGTCTTCGAGGCAGCCCGCAAAGTCCTGGTTGGGGCGCAGCCGCAGCGCGAAGGCGCGGCTCGTCGTGCGCGCACCGCTGCTCGCGGCGGCGACCGGGCCGAACAGCCTGAAATTGGTCTCGGGATCCGGCTCGGCGGTGAACATCGCTCCGTCGAGACCGAAAGCCTCGACCTCGAACGGCTCGGCCACGATGGTCTCGTCCGGCAGCATGTGGCCACCGCTCGCCTTGCCGTCGGCCTCGGTCCACAGCCCATGACAGTGAAAGAACGGCGCGCCGTCGCGCGTGCCGAGCGTCATGCTGCCGAGCGACGTGCGCGTGATGCCCCCCGGCCGGTAGGTATCGCTGTAGAACGCGGCATTCTCGCCGGTTTTGGACAGCGCCGGCATGACATAACCGAACGGGCCGAGCGCGCCGCGTTCGAAATTCAGCACACCGCCGGCAAAGCCCTCCGCCGCAAAGCCGCGTCGCGCGGCCTCCAGCAGCGGCACGCCTGCCTGAAGCGTGAAGGAGAAGGCACGTCCCCTCGCCTCGACCGATTGGATGCGCTCTGCGACGGGCGCGCCGGGCTGCTTGATACTCCGCATCGTGTCCGCTCAGCCCGCCTTCGTCTTGTCGAGGTCGAGCAGCCCGCGCGCCTCGAGCTCGTCGCGCACCATGCGCTTGGGCACCTTGCCATAGCCGGACTTCGGCAGCGCCTCCCAGAAGAAGAAGCGCTTCGGCATCTTGTAGCGCGGTACCTTCGGCGAGAGGAACGCCGCCATCTCGGCCTCGCTCACGGCCTTGGCGCCTTCGCGCGGAACGCAGACGGCGACGCCGACCTCGCCCCAGGTCGCATCGGGCACGCCGAGCACGGCCACTTCGCCCACCGCGGGATGCGTCAGGATCTTCTCCTCGATCTCGCGCGGATAGATGTTGGAGCCGCCGGAGATGTACATGTCGGAGGCCCGCCCGGTGATGTAGAGGAACCCCTCCTCGTCCATGTGGCCGAGATCGCCGGTACGGAACCAGCCGTTGCGGAACGCCTTCGCATTGGCTTCGGGGTTGTCGTAATAGCCGGCGAGCACCGCGGGCCCGATCACGCAGATCTCGCCGCTCTGGTTCGCGTTGAGCTCGCGGCCCTCATCATCCTGAATCGAGACCTGCATGCCGGTGCGCTCGAAGCCGCAGGTGCCGACCTTGGCGTAAGGGCCGTCCTCGGGATCGTGCAGCGCCGCCGGCAGCACGGTGATGTTGCCGGTGACCTCGCCAAGCCCGAAATACTGTACGATGACCTTGCCGAGCTTCCTCAACGCGGTCTTCTGATCCTCGCGATACATCGGCGCGCCGGCATAGATCACCTGACGCAGCGAGGAATGATCGTATTTGTCGACGGCGGGATGCTCGACCATCATCTTGAGGATGGTCGGCACCGTGAAGAGATTACCGACCCGATGCCTCTCGATCAGGCGGAACGCCTCGTCGATGTCGAATTTCTCGGTCGGCAGCAGCACGGTGCAGACGCCGCGCGCGGTCTGCACCAGCTGATGCACGCCGGCGCCATGCGAGAGCGGCGCCACCACCAGCGAGGCATCGGCTTCCGTCACGCCCGGGGTGAGATCGGCGAGATGATTGGTGACGACAAAACCCATCTGGCCGTGGGTCAGCACCGCGGCCTTGGAGCGCCCCGTGGTGCCGGAGGTGAAGAAGAACCAGCAGGGATCGTCGTGCTCGACCGCGACGTTCTCGACCACGCGACCTGCCTGCGCGGCGATGGCCTCCGCAACCGACGTCTCGGCGAACGCGGCCTTGCCGTCGATGCTCCAGGTGAACGCGAGCGCGCCGCCCTTCACGACCGCGGCATGCTCGGGGAAATCGACATGGCACAGAAACGCCTTCGCGCCGGAGGCTTCCGCGAGATAGCTGACTTCGTCGGGCATCAGGCGGAAATTGGTCGGCACCCAGACCGCACCGAGGCGGAACGCGGCGAACATCGAGACAAACATCTCGTCGCCGTTCTTGGAATGGACGAGGATGCGGTCGCCTTTGGCGATGCCGCGCGCGGCGAGCGCCGCCGCGAGCGCCGAGACCTGCGCGTCGACCTCGCGCCAGGTCCAGGATCTATCACCCCAGACGAAACCGGGACGTGCTCCATGCCGCCGCGCATTCTGGGTCAGCATGTGAGCGAGATTCATGACGCGGCGGGACATGCGCAGGGGCTGCATCGGGCTTCCTCATCGAGCGCGGACGGCACGCAGGACGCCCGCTCATTTCGGCCCATTTATCGCCATCGCCGGCGCCCCTGCAAGGCCGCCTGCCGCACACCTGCCTACGGCTGCTTGAACGCGAACGGCCTCGCCGTGATCGCCTTCTCCTTGACGCAGGCCTGCGCACCGAAGCCGCCGCAATAGCTGCCGTGCAGGTCGAAGCGGATGGTGCGCGCGGCCCCGCGCTTCACCGGCGGCGCCACGATCGTGTAGCTGCGGACATAGCCGTCGAACACGGGACGAATGCTGCCGTCCGGCAGCGTCACCAGGATGGTCATGACGCAGCCGCCGGTTCCGCAATAGGTGGTCTCGCGTTCCCCGCATTTGGTGTCGCGGAAATCGACGATGTAGTCGTCACGGCCGTCGCCGGTCAGGTCGAGCTTGCGCACCGTGTCCGGCGCGAACGTGACCGCGCCGCCATCCTGGCTCTCGCATTCCTCATTGGCGTAGTGCAGAGCCTTCTGCACGCCGGGCGGATAGTCAGCGGGATTGAAGGGCCTTGCGTCGTCGGCGCGTGCAGCCGTGGCAAGGATCGTCAACAGGAGCAGCCAATATCTCATTCGCGTTGGTCGTGCGCGGGCCTGCAATCGTTCAGGGAATTTTAAACATGATCAGCGCAACGTTCACCAGTTCTCGCGTACAGAGTGCCGCATCATGGTCAAAGCGCCCGCCCTCCTCCTGTTGTCGCTGGCGCTCGCCGGGTGTGCCGCCATGGGGCCGCAAGCTCAGTTCGCCTCCGACCCCGCCTTCACGCCCGCGCGCTACGCCTGGGATGGCGCCGGCGAGAATCCCAATCAGCCGCGCGCTTCCGCGGGAGCATCGCGAGCCACGCGTGCCGCCGCCGAACGCAGCAGGTCGCAAGCCGGACTTCAGCCCTATTCCAAGGAATGGTGGCAGGCCCAGGACGGCATCGAGGCCGAGCAGGACGCCAGGGTCAACCGCTCCCTCGTCATCTGCCAGGGCTGCCTCCCTACGCAGCCGCAGGCCGAAGATTCCAGGCTCGCCAAAGCGAGCGATTGAACCGAACCGCCTTCACGCTGGTCTACAGAGATGCGCGCCGGCCCCGGCCCGCCGCCATGCGCCATCATCTCAGGGACATCCCATGCTCACCCGCCGCTGCTTCGTCGCCGTCGCCCTGCTCGCCGGCATCTCCCCGGCATTGGCCGAGACCGCTGCCCCCGCGGATCCCGCCGCCATCCTGACCGCGATCTACACCCGCGCCGCCAAGGGCAAGGGCGATGGCGGCGCCGCCTTCGTCATCGAGAACAAGGCGGCCAAGGCGAAATATCTCTCCAAGGCGCTGGTCGCGCTCTGGGCCAAGGCCGATGCGCATACGCCGAAGGGCGACGTCGGTCCCGTCGATTTCGATCCGGTGACCAATTCGCAGGAGCCGGACGTGAAATCGTTCAAGGTTGACGCCGAGAAGATGGAGGCGGACAAAGCGATCGTCGCGGTCACCATCACCGGCCACCGCAATGACCGGAAACCCGCCGACCTGATCGTGCGTTACGACTTCGTGCGCGAGGCCGGCAGCTGGCGGATCGACGACATCAGGGGCTCCTCCGACGGCGAAGCCTGGTCGATCCGCAAGATGCTGACGGACTCGCTCAAGAGCTGACTGGAGACCAAATGAGCGACGTCATCGACAACAAGGTCCATCACCGCTTCGAGCTCGAGGTCGAGGGCCATCTGGCGACCGAGCATTACAAGCTCGACGGCAATGTCATCACGTTCGAGCATACGGATGTGCCGAAAGAGCTCGGCGGCAAGGGCGTCGGATCGAAGCTGGTGCAAGGCGCGCTCGACCAGGTGCGCGCGGCCGGCCTGAAGCTGATCCCGCAATGCCCGTTCGTGAAGGCCTGGATCGACAAGCACCCGGACTATCAGGACCTCGTGAAGCCATGAGCGCACGGGTCCGCCTGTAGCCTGGCGGACCCGCGGACATCTGCGATTTACTGCCCGTGCTTGAGCATGTCCTGGTCGTTCAGGTCCCAGTCCTGCCACAGCAGCAGCACGCCGAGGAGCACAACCACCGCGCCGAGGCTCGTATGATAGATGCGCAGGAAGCCTTCAGCGGAATAGCCGAGCGTATAGGGCGAGGCGATGAGCCACAATCCGATCAGGATCGTCGCCACCTCCTGCCAGCGCTGCAGCGCCACATATTCGAGCTGACTGATGCCAAACACGATCAGGCCGACCGCGACCGCGTTCAGGATGACCATCGAGTCTCCGGCGATCGCGGGATGGTCCTGGATGGGAAACCATGGCGAGACGACGATCAGGGCGCCCACCAGCATTCCGGCCCAGTCCTCCCACGTGCGATGAGTATTCAAAAAACCAAAGTCCGACATCGTACCCTCCTATGACAGAGCACACGTCGGCGGCTGGCGATCACGACTTCCGAATGTATGGCGACCCTGCCGGCCGCATTCGGACGTATGTCCTGCAAAGGACGTGGGAACCGCGGACGGCCGCGCAAGAGCAAGCGCGAGGATTATTTCGCTGGTAGCCGCGATCCTCGCTGGTCGTCACCCCATATCGCACCGCAGCTAAAGGGCCCCGAGCCTCTGCAGCGCCCCGCGCGCAGTCGCAAGGTTCGGATTCAATTCCAGCGCCTTCCTGAGATCGGCGATCGCCCCCTGCTTGTCGCCGAGCCGCATGCGGGCCTGCCCGCGATTGTTCCACGAGAACGCGTCGGACGGATCGTACTGCAGCGCCTTGTCGTAGTCGGCGACGCCGCCCTTGTTGTTGCCCTGGAAGAGCCGGATCATGCCGCGGTTGCGCCAACCGCGCGCATCCGTCGGTGCAATCCGGATTGCCTCGCCATAATCGGCGGCGGCACGATCCAGCTGCTCACTGTCGCGATAGACGTTGCCGCGATCGATATAGGCGAGCAGATCGGGCGCAAGCTTGATCCGCGTGCTGTAGTCGGCGAGCGCGTGTGCCGTGTCGTGCTTGCGGGCGTAGACATAGCCGCGATTGGCGTAGGCGCGGGCATAGTTCGGATTGCGCTTGATCGCCGCGTCGAAGTCGGCGATCGCGCCGTCGAGGTCGCCCTTGTTGTAGCGGGCATCGCCGCGGTTGCTGTAGGCCAGCGCCATCGACGGATCGAGCTTGATGGCCTGGTCGTACTCGGCGATGGCGCGGTCATAATCGCCCTTGAAGCCGTAGACGCGACCGCGGTTGTTGTAGGCGCAGGCATAGTCCGGCGCGAGCTTGACCGCCTCGTCGAGATCGGACAGCGCAGCGTCGAGCTGGCGCTTCTCGGTCAGCCCGTGGCCGCGGCTGCAATAGGCACCGGCGAGCCTCTGTCCGGTCTCGCTCCCGGTGTCGATGACGGTCGAACAGGCCTTGACCCGTTCGTCCGGCGTGCTGGCCGCCGCGAAACAGGCCTGCCAGGCCGGACCGCCTTCGGCCGCCGCCGGCACCGGAGCGGCCGAAGCAAGCGCGGCGAGCAACGTCAGGACGCTGAGCTGGACACGCATTTTCCGGATATCTCCCTTGCGGCAACCTTGCTTGGTCGCATCTTGGCAAGGGCCGGTTCAGCGGCCTAGATCAGGGGCAGGCAGCGCTTCGGAAGGATTTCGCATGGCGGCATCGGTACGCGACAACAAGGACAAAAGCCGTTTCGAGCTCGATATCGGCAGCGAGGTCGCCTTCGCCAATTACCGGCTGACGCCGTCGGCGGTGATCATCACCCACACCGAGACGCCGCGCGCGCTGCGCGGCCGCGGCATCGCCTCGGAGCTGGTCAAGGGTGCGCTGGAGCTGATCCGCCGTGACGGCAAGAAGGTGATCGCCGGCTGCGGCTTCGTCGTCGATTATCTCGACAGGCATCCGGAGGATGCCGACCTCGTCGCCTGATGCAAAAGGGCCCGCGCGATGGCGGGCCCTTCGACGACCTAGGGATCGGTCAGTGCTTGATCTCGGGCGGCAACTTGCCGCCATTGGCGGCGAGCTTGGACATCACCTGCTTGTGCAGCCAGACGTTCATGCTGGCCGAGTCGTTCATGTCGCCGGTATAGCCGAGCTCCTTGGCGAGGTCCTTGCGCGCGGCAAGGCTGGAATCGATGTCGAGCGCCTTCATGAGATCGACGATCGAGGTGCGCCATTCCAGCTTCTCGCCCTTGTGCGCGGCGACCGCCTTGTCGACGATGGCGGCGACGTCGACGGCTGCCATGGGCGCACCTGCCGGCGCCGATGCGCCCGGCGCGGTCCCTGCGGGGGCACTACCCGGGGCTGCGCCACCGGCGGGCGCGGCGGAAGCCGGCTGGCTGCCGAAGATCGCGCTCATGATTTTTCCAAAAATGCTCATGTCTGCTCCCCGAAAAGGATCCGTTGGAAGGGCCTGGAGTGGCCACTTATAGACGAAGTTACTGCGTTGCGCTCGCGTTCTGCGAACCGGCAAGCAGCATGAGCTTATCTGCGGCGAAATGACGACCGAATGACATTCGTCGAAGTTGCACTGCGGCATCGAATTTCACCCAAGCGTGAGGGACAGGACTCGGAATTGGGAGTAGCCTTTGCGCTCAACTCGCGATCCCCTCCGGAATTCGCGTCTGGTTGGAATCGCGAAACTCAGAGAAGAGCGGCCGCTTGCGCCGTTTGCCGGCGTCGCGTGCGGCTGCCCGGCAAGGGAGCTAGCGACCATGGCCACACTCTACCAGGGCAATGTCCCCACCATGGCCCAGCCCGCGGATGCGGCTGGACCTGTCATTCGAACCATCCAACTGTCCGACCTGCACGAGGTGCTCCGGCGCGGCTGGGAGGATTTCAAGGCGGTTCCGAGCCACGCCATCATCCTGTGCGTGATCTATCCGGTGCTGGGCCTCGTGATCGCCCGCGTGGCGATGGGCTATTCGGTATTGCCGCTGCTGTTTCCGCTGGCCGCGGGCTTCGCCCTGATCGGCCCGTTCGCAGCGCTCGGCCTCTACGAGCTTTCCAGCCGGCGCGAACGCTATGAGGAGGCCAGCGCCTGGGATGCCATGGAGGTGCTGCGCTCGCCGTCGTTCGGCGCCATGCTCGGCCTCGGCACGCTGCTGCTCGCGCTGTTCGTGACCTGGGTTGCGACCGCGCAGGCGATCTACGTCGCGGCCTTCGGCTATGAGGGCGTGACCGGGATCTCGGACTTCGTCACGCGCGTGCTGACGACCCGGCAGGGCTGGTGGCTGATCGTGGTCGGCTGCGGTGCAGGCTTCCTGTTCGCGCTCGCCGCGCTCTGCATCAGCGCCGTGTCGTTCCCCCTGATGCTCGACCGCCATGCCGGCGCGTTCGAGGCAATGGTCACCTCGCTCCGCGTCGTCGCGAAGAACCCGGTGCCGATGGCGGCCTGGGGCGTGATCGTGGCGGTGCTGCTCGCGCTCGGCACGATCCCGGCGTTCCTCGGCCTCGCCGTCGTCATCCCCCTGCTCGGCCACGCCACCTGGCATCTCTACCGCAAGGTGATCGCGTCCGATCCCGGCGCGCGGCCCGTACCGCCCCCGCCGCATCGTCCGCGCAAGCCGGCCGCCGACTTCCCGGCCAATCTGTTCCCCTGGCGTAACAGGACAGACGCCTAACGATCGCGTGACATCCGGTCCTGCCCGGCTCCGGGCAGGATCGGGCCTCGTCAGACGCCTTGCTTTGGCCGCGGTTCCGACCGAGATTACGTGGCCGGTCAGATCACTTCACGGAATCCATTTCATCTGATGACCCCGACGATTTCTCGTCTCGCTCTCGCAGCCCTCGCCCTCTCCGCATCCATCCTGTCCGCCCAGCCAGCGCTTGCCGCTGTGTCCTGCGGCTCGGGCAATTTCGACGCCTGGCTTGCGGACTTCAAAACCGACGCCGCCGCCAAGGGCATCTCGCAGCAGGCCATCGCCGCGGGGCTTGCAGGCGTGACCCTCGACGAGAGCGTGCTCAAGCGCGACCGCTCGCAAAAGGTCTTCACCCAGACCTTCGAGGAGTTTTCCGGCCGCATGGTGCCGCCACGCATGACGCGCGGCTCCAACATGATGAAGCAATACGGCTCGGTGCTGTCGCGCATCGAGCAGACCTACGGCGTGCCCGGCGAAGTGCTGGTCGCGATCTGGGGACTGGAGACCGATTTCGGCGTCAACACCGGCAAGTTCGCCACCATCCGCTCGCTGGCGACGCTGGCCTATGACTGCCGGCGCGCCGAGCAGTTTCGCGGCGAGCTGATGGATGCGCTGCGCATCGTCCAGCGCGGCGACCTCGCGCCGGCCGACATGAAGGGCGCATGGGCCGGCGAGCTCGGCCAGACCCAGTTCATGCCTTCGTCATGGATGAAATACGCCGTCGATTTCGACGGCAACGGCAAGCGCGACCTGCTGCACAACGCACCCGACGTGCTGGCCTCGACCGCCAATTATCTCGCCGGCTATGGCTGGCAGAAGGGCAAGGACTGGCAGCCGGGCGGCCCGAACTTCGCGGTGCTCCAGCAGTGGAACAAGAGCGAGGTCTACTCCAAGACCGTCGCCTATTTCGCCGCTCAGCTGGCGCGCGCTCCCTAAAGACGACAATCGGCAAAAAGCGTAGGGCCGACCGCCAGGCGACCGGCCCTCTCTTGGGTGCGTTTACTTGCCCATGGTGGCGTGCATCGCCTTGTTCAGGTGCGCTCCGCACACACCCATTTTGCCGTTGAGCAGCGCGTCCTGCGCCGCCGCGATCTCCTTCTGTGCGACGAACTTGCTGTCGCCGTCGGGCATGGCCTCGATCGCGGTCTCCGTCTTCTCCAGATTGGCCCCGCTGCAACCGCCCATGGCATGCTTGGCGGCCTGGGCCGGCGCGACGGCGAATGCGACGGCGGCAATTGCGATAACCCCGAGTAACTTCGTCATGATGTTACTTTCCTTCTTTTGTTCTTGGGCCAGAACCAGCGACATTGCCGGAATCTGCGGCATGACTTTCCCCGGTTGCGGCAACTTGCCGCAATAAATTCCCCGCGAGAATTGCGTGATGTTGCGCGCCGCGCAGAGCGCGTATGCGGAACTTCTGATTTTCATTACAACTTCGTAACCCGACAACGCACGCATGGCGTGTGTGCGCCGCACCAAAGAAGCAAATGCGCCCGGTCTGAGAGATGGGCGAACGGCATCGGCCCAAGCCGGCGCTCTGCAAGGCTCCGCTCGCCCTTTTGCCAGCTCAAGCCTGGCGCAAGCATCCAATGATATGAATTTATATTCAATTATATGACGGCCGCTTTCATGCGATTCTCGCATGCGAGACTTGGGCTTACAGGCTGCCCCGTTGTCTTGCGGATCACGAAAACGCGACCTATTTCAAGCATCGACGGAACCGCGGGATCTGCCATAAACCCGTGATTTCACGGTAATTTATTGCACTAAGCGAGGCCGGCCGCCCAGCGATTGAGCGGGCCTGCCGAGAGGTTAATCGGCTATTACCAGTGCTATGCGTCAGTCGCTTAGCTGCGTCGCAACATCGGAACTTTCGCACTGCACCACTCTCACCTATATTCATTTCAACGATGACGCCTAGGCAAAGGCTGAATCGAACTACAGGAGACTACCAATGCTGCTCTCGCTCATCCGCATGATCCAGGCCTTCCGGGACTATCAGCGCAATGTTGCCGAGCTGTCCCAGCTCAGCGATCGCGAACTGGCCGACATCGGCCTCGATCGCTCGGACATCCCGCGCGTTGCTGCCGGCCAGTATCAGGGCTGATATCGTTCAGCCCTTCACCGGAACGGACCGATAGCGCCCGCCTCGTGCGGGCGTTGTCGTTTCCGGAGGCAGAAAACTCGATCTCGGCGATTCCACTCCTCGCCGAAAAGCGCTACCTGTCCGCCCCATGACAGGATCCCATTCAAATCGTGTACACGTGATCGGTGCCGGCCTTGCCGGTTCCGAAGCCGCCTGGCAGGTCGCCAAATCGGGCGTGCCCGTGGTGCTGCACGAGATGCGGCCGACCCGCATGACCGAGGCGCACCGCACCGACGGGCTCGCCGAGCTCGTCTGCTCCAACTCCTTCCGCTCGGACGACGCCGCCAACAACGCCGTCGGCCTGCTGCATGCGGAGATGCGCCGTCTCGACTCGCTGATCATGCGCGCGGCCGACGCCAATCAGGTGCCCGCCGGCGGCGCCCTTGCCGTCGACCGCGACGGCTTCTCGGCGGCCGTTACCAAGGCGTTGAACGAGCATCCCCTGATCGAGATCGCCCGCGGCGAGGTCGCAGGCCTGCCGCCGGCCGACTGGGACAATGTGATCGTTGCCACCGGCCCCCTCACCTCGGCGCCGCTCGCCGACGCCATCCGCGAGCTGACCGACGAGAACGCGCTCGCCTTCTTCGATGCGATCGCGCCGATCGTGCATCGCGAATCCATCGACATGTCGGTGGCCTGGTTTCAGTCGCGCTACGACAAGGTCGGCCCCGGCGGCACCGGCGCCGACTACATCAACTGCCCCATGACCAAGGAGCAGTATGACGGCTTCGTCGCCGCGCTGATCGCCGGCGAGAAGACCGAGTTCAAGGAGTGGGAGACCAACACGCCCTATTTCGACGGCTGCCTGCCGATCGAGGTGATGGCGGAGCGCGGCCCCGAAACGCTGCGCCACGGCCCGATGAAGCCGGTCGGCCTCACCAATCCGCACGATCCCACCACGAAAGCCTACGCGATCGTCCAACTGCGCCAGGACAACAAGCTCGGCACGCTCTACAACATCGTCGGCTTCCAGACCAAGCTGAAGTACGGCGAGCAGCAGCGCATCTTCCGCACCATTCCCGGGCTGGAGAAGGCCGAGTTCGCCCGCCTCGGCGGCCTGCATCGCAACACCTTCCTGAATTCGCCAAAACTGCTCGACGGCCAGTTGCGCCTGCGCGCGCAGCCGCGGCTGCGCTTCGCCGGCCAGATGACGGGCTGCGAGGGCTATGTGGAATCCGCGAGCGTCGGCCTGATTGCCGGCCTCTATGCGGCAGCCGATGCGCGCGGCGAGACGCTTGCGAACCCGCCGAACACGACCGCGCTCGGATCCCTGCTCGGCCACATCACCGGCGGCCATATCGAGACGATCGAGCCTGGCACGCGCTCGTTCCAGCCGATGAACATCAATTTCGGACTGTTCCCGCCGCTCGCGAGCGCGCCGACGAAGAAGCCCGACGGCACGCGCCTGCGCGGCAACGAGAAGACGGTGGCCAAGAAGCAGGCGATGAGCGCGCTGGCGCTTGCCGATCTCGATCGCTGGATCGCCGATCACCTGCGCATCGCTGCCGCTGCGTGAGCTGACAATGAGCCTCCCCAAAGACGACGCCGCGGAGCTTTCGGCGCGCTGGACCGAGGGCGTGCTGCTCAAGCGCGACGTGTTCTCGACCGTCGAGCGCGGCCGCTTCCGCGCCGACACCGGCGAGGTCGACGCCGTGCTGCGCCGGCTGGATGAAGTGCCGTGGTGGTCATTCCCTCTGGCGCGCCATCTGTTCGCCCGCGAGAAGCATGCGCTGGCCCTCGCCAAGGGCCTCGATGTCGGTCCCGAGCTGCTGTGGGCCGGACGCCGCGCGCTGGTGCGCGGCTTCGTCGACGGCGTCGCGCTGCACCTGGCAAAGCCCCATGGCGACCTCGCCTATTTCCGCTCGGCCAAGGCGGCGCTGCGGCGGCTGCGCCGCGCCGGCATCTGCCACAATGACCTCGCCAAGGAGCAGAACTGGCTGGTCGGCCGCGACGGCCGCGCCTATGTGACGGACTTCCAGCTTGCCGCGTGCTTTGCGCGGCGCGGCCGCCTCTATCGCATCCTGGCCTACGAAGATCTCCGCCACCTGCTCAAGCACAAGCGCTCCTACGCCCCTGAGGCGCTGACGCCGCGCGAGCGAAAGATCCTGGCGAAGAAGTCGTTTGCCGCCAGCCTGTGGCTTGCCACGGGCAAGAAGGTCTATCGCGCGATCACGCGCGGCCTGTTCAATTTCACCGACCGCGAGGGCGGCGGCCGCCGGCTCGTCAACGATGCGCCGGTGCTGGCCGAGCTGATCCGCAAGAACCCGGCGGTGCGCGACACCGCCATCGTCGCCTTCGCCGACCGGCGCTCCGGCGTCGGCCTCTATGCCTTCGTCGAAGCCGATCAGGCCACGCTCGAGGGCCAGCTTCGCAGCGAGCTATCGGCGGCCAAGGGCCCCAAGCCGCCGGAGCATATCCAGGTGGTGCACGCGCTGCCGCGCGATGCCGGCGGCAAGCCGCGCACCGAGATCCTGCAGCTGGTCGCGATGAACCAGCTCGACCTGATCGAGCCGATGATGAAAAACGACCAGGACCGCGCCTTCCTCAAGGACATCCTGGAGCAGCGCAAGAACCTGCGCGACCGCTTCAATTTCGAGGCCGATCTGCCGGCCGGCTAGCGCCGCCCGCGCCATGAAGCCTCCACAATAGCGATAGAGAAGCGGTCGGATCATTCGGACTTGGCGGGGTCATGGGTACTGGGGGGACGGTAATGCATCGTGTGGTTGGCGCCCTCGTCGCCAGCCTCCTGCTGCTCTCGGCTGCCCCGGCGACGGCCGATTCCGCGGCCGAGCTGATCTCCAGCTTCCGCCTCAAGCACGGCGAAGTCCGCGTCGTCCGCGATTCAACGCTCGACCGCATCGCCATGGACCAGGCCCGCGCGATGGCGGCGAAGGACGATCTCAGCCACGATGCGCTCGGCCCGTTCAACCGGCGCGTCGCCCCGGCCGGCGCAGGCCGCGCCGCCGAGAACATCGCCTACGGTTACGACAATTTCGAGAAGACGCTGGGCCAGTGGATCGACTCCTCCGGGCACCGCAAGAACCTGTTGCTGCATAACGCCTCCCGCGTCGGCGTCGCCAGCGCCAGGAACGCCAGCGGCAAGCGCACCTATTGGGCCATGGTGATCGCCGGCGATTACGAGCCCAAAGGCAAGGGCAAAGGTAAAGGCAAGGGCAACAAGGACGCGGAGCCGCTGGTCGCGGTGAAGCGCGATGCCGCGCCCGCCAGCAAGCCCAAATCCGAGTCCAAGCCCAAATCCAGCAGCTGCCATATCAAGCTGCTCAGCCTCTGCATCTGAGCTGGCCGTCGCAGACGACCAGACACGAAAGAGCGCATCGCCCATGGACGACCTTCGCTCGGCGTACGAACGGAAGGTGCAGACGCTCGCCGAAATGGCCATGGATATGCGGCGCCGGGGCCTTGAGGCCGAGACCATTGCGAGAGCGGTCCATGCCGAGCGCCTCGCGATCGCCAAGGCGTTCAAGGACCTCACGCCGGAGCCGCTCAGGACAAGAATTCGGGCGCGAACGATTGCCCAATACGGCAAATCCGGCCGGGCCCTCCATCGACTTTCTCCGCGCGGCCGGGAAGAGCTGGGATGACATCATCGACAGCGCATCCCGGCCCGGTTCATTGCCTGACTGAGACGAACGGGTCGCGCCCTTACCGGATCGGCTCGGCCAGATCCTTGGCCTTGAGATCTCGTGGAAGCACCGTCAACACCAGGACGGCGCAGAGCAGGCACAGGCCCCCGATCACATAGAGCGCCGGCGTCGTGCTGCCGGTCATATCCTTGACCGACCCGACCATGATCGGGCTGACGATACCGCCGACCTGCCCCAGCGTGTTGATGAGCGCGATCCCGCTCGCCGCGCCCGCACCGGTCAGGATCTTCGGAGGCAGCGTCCAGAACGTCGGGATGGCCGCAACGACGCCGGCGCCGAGGATGGCAAGCGAACCGACCAGCGTGACGACATTCCGGTCGAACGCGCCCGAGGCAAAGAAGCCCACCGCCGCAGCCAGCACCAGGCCGGCGACGAATTTCGGTCGCTCGCCCGACGCGTCCGACAAGCGTCCGACGATGATCATGCAGATCGCCCCGCAGATGTAGGGCACGGCGGTCAGGAAGCCGATTGCAGCCGCGCTGCCTCCGCCGGCCGCCTTGATCAGATCGGGCGCCCAGAAGTTGAGGCCGTAGGACGCGATCTGGATCAGGAAGTAGATGAAGCCGAGCAGCAGCACGCCGGGCATGAGCAGCGAGCGCCATGCCGAATGCTCGCCGATCTCGCTGTTCTGGCGATCCAGCTGGACCGAGATCAGCCGCCGCTCGTCGTCGTTCAGCCATTCGGCCTGCGCGATCCCGTCGTCGAAACGCAGCAGCACGACGAAGCCGAGGGCGACGCAGGGAATGCCGCCGGCCAGGAACAGCCATTGCCAGCCCGCAAGACCGTGCAGCCCGTTCAGATAGTTGAGGATGAGGCCGGAGATCGGCGCGCCGACGATCCCGGAGAACGCCGTCGCAAGAAAGAACACGGACGTCATGCGGCCGCGATGCGACTTCGGAAACCAGAGCGTCAGATAGTAGAGAATGCCCGGCGCGAAACCGGCTTCCATAGCGCCGATCACGAAGCGCAGTGCGTAGAATTGCCATTCGCTGCGGACGAAGATCATGGCCGCCGTCGCCAGTCCCCAGGAGATCATGATGCGGGCGATCCAGCGCCGTGCGCCGAAGCGATAGAGCAGCATGTTGCTCGGCACTTCCAGCAGGACATAACCGACGACGAACAGGCTGGCGCCAAATCCGTAGGCGGTGTTGCTCAGCCCGAGATCGGTCTGGAGTGCGGTTTTGGCAAAGCTGATATTGACGCGGTCGAAGAACGCGAAGAAGTAGCAGATGATGATCAGCGGCATCAGCCGCCAGGCGATCTTCCTGATGACCTGCTGCTCCGTCAGTCCAGCGTCGAGGTCGGCGGTGGCCGCCGTCGCAATCGTCATGGTTTCCTCCAATTTTGCTTTGAGATTTGTTGGCGGCCGTTCAGCCCGAGCGCCGCAAACGATCGGGTATGGGATGCAGATCGAGGGGACGGCCGGCCTTGGCGACCTGCCCCGGCACCTCATGTCCAACCAGCCCGGGGAGCCGGAACGACAGATCAATCAAGCGCTGCAGATCGAGACCGGTCCGCAAGCCGATCTCGTGACAGAGATTGACGAGGTCTTCGGTGCAGACATTGCCTGTCGCGCCCGGCGCAAACGGACATCCCCCGAGGCCCCCCAGTGCGGCGTCGAAGCGGCGCGCGCCGGTGTCATGGGCCGCGAGAACATTGACGAGCCCAAGGCCGCGCGTGTTGTGGAAGTGAAGCGTGAGCCTGTCCGCAGAAAGCAGCATCAAGGCCTCGGCCACCAGTTGCGAGACCTGATTGGGATTGGCCATGCCCGTGGTGTCCGCGAGCGTGATGCCGTCGGTGCCGAGGTCGAGATAGCGCTTGACGATGTCGAGCACCTTCTTGAACGGCTGCACGCCTTCGAACGGACAGCCGAACGCGGTCGCGACGGTGGCATTGACGAGGGCGTCACCGGCGTGCGCCGGCCTCACGATCTCGGCAAGCGAGGCCAGCGACTGCGCGTGCGTCATGTTCATGTTGGCGCGGTTGTGGGTCTCGCTGGCCGACATGACGAAATTGAGCTCGTCGGCACGTGCCGCCAGCGCCAGCTCTGCGCCTTTCCGGTTCGGGACCAGCGCCGTATAGATCGTGCCGGGCCGGCGCTCGATGCCGGCGAAGACATCCGCCGCGTCGCGCAGCGACGGGACCGCCGCCGGCGACACGAACGACGAGACTTCGATGCGGCCAAAGCCGATCGCGGACAGCGAGTTGACCAGCCGGATCTTGTCGCCGGTTTCGACCCACCTGGCTTCGATCTGAAGGCCGTCACGCGGAGCGACTTCCTGGATCAGGATATCCGGATGCGTTGCCATCATTGCACCGCTCCGCTGCGGCGCAGCTGCGCGATGTCGCCCGCCTGCAGGCCGAGGCCGGTCAGTACCTCGTCGGTGTGCTGTCCCAGCGTCGGGCCCGACCACCTGACCTCGCCAGGCGTCTCCGAGAGCTTTGGCGTAATACCCGGCATCTTGACGGTGACATCCCCCGGCAGCTCGGTCGGCAGGATCATCTCGCGGGCGGCGTAATGGGGATCGTCGACGATGTCGGCGACCGAATAGATCCGGCCCGCGGGGACGTCGGCCGCATCGAGACGCGCAAGGATCTCGTTCATCGTTCGCGCCGACGTCCACGTCGCGATCACGGCGTCGAGCATGTCGTTGCTGCGCACCCGTCCGTCGTTGCTGGCAAGTGACGGCTCGTCGGCCAGATCGGACCGGCCGACCACCTGCATCAGCCGCTTGAAGATTGCATCGCTGTTTCCGGCGATGACGACGTGGCGTCCGTCGGAGCTCGGATAGGTGTTGGAGGGACTGATGCCCGGCAGGGCCCCGCCGGTGCGGGTCCTGACATGCCCCATGAGATCGTATTCCGGGACAAGGCTTTCCATCAGATTGAACACGCTCTCGTAGAGCGAGACGTCGACGACCTGCCCTCGTCCCTGCCCGGTCTTGACGCGGAGCAGCGACATCAGCGCGCCGATCACGCCGTGAAGAGATGCAAGGCTGTCGCCGATGCTGATGCCGACCCGCGCCGGCGGGCTGTCCGGGTCGCCCGTGGTGAAACGCAACCCGCCCATGGCTTCGCCGATCGCGCCGAAACCGGAGCGATCGCGATAAGGGCCGGTTTGCCCGTAGCCGGAGATGCGCACCAGCGTGAGATCTGGGTTGAGCTTCGACAGCACATCCCAGCCGAGGCCGAGCTTCTCAAGGCTGCCCGGCTTGAAATTCTCGATCACGACATCGGCTTGTGCGGCCAGCCGCAGCGCGACGTCGCGACCATCAGGCGATTTCAGGTCGATCGCGATCGACTTCTTGTTGCGCGACTGCAGATACCACCAGAGCGAGGTGCCCTGATGCAGCTTGCGCCATCTGCGCAAGGGATCGCCGCTGCCCGGCTGCTCGATCTTGATGACGTCGGCGCCGAATTCGGCGAACAGCCGCGCGGCGAACGGCGCGGCGATCAATGTTCCGAGTTCGACGACCCGTATTCCGGATAATGGTCCGTCCATGTCTCGCGCTCCTCGATCGTCTTTGATCGAGGTGTCGCCGAGCTCACCGTCTCAAGTCCAATATCCTTTGATGAACACGCGTTCGCGGATGACGAACGACGTGGAGTCAGTGCGGCCTGCTGCCCGGCATCCGCAGATGGTCGAGCATCAATTGGCTGGTCGCCGACAGTCCCGCCGGATCCCTCGCCACCAGCACCAGCTCGCGGTCGGCCCAGTCGTCGCTCAGCTCGACGGCCGTCAGGTTCATGCCGTGACTGAGCACCTCGAACGCACGATCGGGAATGAGGCCGATGCCCATGCCGGCCTGCACCATCCGGCACACCGCATCGAAGCCCGGGACATGAACCCGCAGCCGGATCGACTTGCCGATCTGCTGCGCCGTGTATTGCGAGCGCAGATAGATCGAACTCGCCGCAAACAGGCCGACATGGTCGTAGTCGAGCGTATCGGCGAACGAAACCTCCCGGGCCGATGCAAGCGGATGGTCCGTGCGCACCACGATCACGAGGCGGTCCCGCCGGTACGAGAACCGATCCAGCCCGCGCGTCGACACATCCGCGGAGCAGATGCCGATTTCAGCCACGCCCTCCTCGACACCGCGAACGACATCCGCGCTGGGACGCTCCTGCAGGTCGAGGCGCACCAGTTCGTGCGAGCGGAAGAAGCCGGGCAGATCGTCGGGGAGGAACTCGACGATCGACGACAGATTGGCCAGCATCCGCACATGCCCGCGCACGCCGCGCGCATGCTCGGCCATGTCGACCGCGATCTTCTCGACATTGAGCAGCGTCACGCGCGCATGATGCAGCAACGACTCGCCGGCCGGCGTCAGCGCCATCCCGTTCGGATGCCGCTCGAACAGTGTGACCTCGAGAACCTCCTCCAGATCATTCATGCGCTTGCTGACGGCAGAGGGCGCGATCGCCTCGCGCTGCGAGGCACGCGTCAAATTGCCCTCTTCGCAGACGGCGATGAACAGCCTGAGCGTCGTGAGATCGATCCGCCTGGCGATGTTAATTCGGGGCGCGCCGCCGGTCGGGCGCGACGACTGCGTTTTCTCTTGCATGGGCGATGTTCCGATGCAGGAGAATATCGCGTTCGGAGCCGCCGGATTTCTCAAATTGCCGAGAGCGAGGCTGCTGAATTGGAATCACATACCAACCGCGCGCTCAATTCTGCTGATTTTTCCCAAGATTGGTGCTGTGGCCTCGGCCTTGCTCACGCGCGGCATCGCGCCTAATGCTGGCTGTGCAGCCAGCAGGCGGAGGTGACGTTGCTCGATCTCGACCAAATTCGTTCCGACACGCCGGCCGCCTCCAGGCGAGCATATCTCCACAATGCGGGCGCGGCCCTCATGCCCACCGTGGTCGCAGCCGCGATGAAAGAGCACATCGATCTGGAGAGCGAGATCGGAGGCTATGCCGCGTCCGACCGCGAGTCCGACCGGCTCGGCGCGGTCTACGGCTCCGTCGCCGCGCGTCTGCTGAATGCGTCTCCCGACGAGATCGCGCTCGTGGAAAACGCCACCGTCGCCTGGCAGATGGCGTTCTATTCGCTCTCGTTTCGCAAGGGCGACCGCATCCTGACCGCCGAGGCGGAATACGCCGCAAACTATGTTGCGTTCCTTCAGGTCGCCAAGCGCACGGGCGCGGTCATCGAAATCGTGCCCAGCGATGCCACCGGCGAGCTCGATGTCCAGGCGCTCGAGCGCATGATCGATGAGCGCGTCAAGCTGATCGCGATCACCTGGGTTCCGACCAATGGCGGGCTGGTCAATCCCGCGGCGGCAATCGGCAAGATCGCGCGGGCGCACGGCATCCCCTATCTGCTCGACGCCTGCCAGGCGGTCGGCCAGATGGAGGTGGATGTCGAAGCGATCGGCTGCGATATGCTGTCCGCCACGGGCCGCAAATTCCTGCGCGGCCCGCGCGGCACCGGATTCCTTTATGTCCGCCGGGCACTGATGCAACAGCTCGAGCCGCCGATGATCGACCATTTCGCGGCACCCTGGGTCTCGCGCAACGAATATCGACTGCGCGACGATGCGCGCCGCTTCGAGAACTGGGAGAACAATTACGCAGCCCGGCTCGGCCTCGGCGCGGCTGTCGACTATGCCCTCAAGATCGGCATTGGCCCGATCGCGCAGCGCTGCCGCCTGCTTGCCGGCCGGCTTCGCAGCGGCCTCGCCGGCATTCGCGGCGTCACCATTCGCGACCTTGGACGCACGCCGGGCGCGATCGTCAGCTTCACGATGGACGGGCACGAGGCGGAGGATATCGTCCGCAACGCCGCCGCGGCCGGCATCACAATCGGCGCGTCAGATCCTGCGAGCACCCGCATCGACGCCGAAATGCGCTCGTTGCCGAACGTCGTGCGGGCCTCGCCGCACTATTACAACACGGAGACCGAGATCGACCGGCTGATCGGTCATCTCGCGGATTTGGCGTCGCGGTAGCAAGAGCGGACCCGCATCGCCAGCCGCCTTCGGAGCCGCACGACCATCGCTCCGCCAAAGCCTTCAGGCTCGTGCCGTCAGCGCTGAGAGCTGGTCGGTATCGAAGCGAGCGCGGAGCTCGCTGATGGCCTTCGCATCTGGCGGTCCTTTTGCGGTGAGCTCGGCCAGCGCTTCGAAGTAATGTTCGTGTCCCGGAGGTGAGACGGTCATGAGGACGCGGGCGGGCTTCTCGCTGACGTTGGTGATGTTGTGGGGAACGCCGGGTGGAATGAAGAGGTAGGTTCCCGCTGCAGCCCGGACGACCTCATCCCCGACATGCCATTCGCACTCGCCTTCGAGCATGTAGAAGGTCTCTTCCTGCACACGATGAACGTGCCGGCCGGTGGCGAACCCCGCCGGAATCGTCCAGTCGAACATGCTGGTATGCCTGGTGTCCTCGCCGGTCACCAGGAACGCCATGGGTTGGCCGCGCAGCATCACCCCTTTGGTCTCGCCGGGCCTGCGGACGACGTATTTGGCGGTCATGTATCCCTCCCTGGCTTGCTGGAGCCTTCCTCACAGGTCCGCCATGGTGGTCGAGCCGGGCCGGAAAGTCGTGAAACGGCCCGGAAATCATTGCAAAAAACCTGCGAAATGTGCCCTTCTTGGGCGATGGCCGCGATCCTCGAATTCGGTCCCTTCCGCCTCGACGGTGACGCGGGGATCCTGTTCCACGGTGCCGAGCCGACTCCACTCGGCCAGCGCGCCGTGCTGCTGTTGGCCCTGCTCGTCCGGCGGGCTGGCGCGCCGGTGTCGAAAGATGCATTGATCGAGGCCGCCTGGCCCGCCCAGGCCGTCGAGGACAGCAATCTGACCGTCCAGATCGCGGCCGTGCGGCGCACGCTGGCGGACGTCTCCGGTGAGGCACATTGGATCGAAACGCTGCCGCGCCGCGGCTACCGCTATGTTGGTCCGGCTGCGACAACGTCCGATCCGGATCGCGCGCCCACCGCCGAGGCGCCATCGCTGACATTGCCCGACAGGCCATCGATCGCGGTGCTGCCCTTCACGAACCTGAGCGGCGATGCGGAGCAGGATTATTTTGCCGACGGGATGGTCGACGACATCATCACCGGCCTCTCGCGCATCAACTGGTTGTTCGTGATCGCGCGCAATTCCACCTTCACCTACAAGGGCCGGGCGGTGGACGTGAAACAGGTCGGCCGCGAACTTGGCGTACGCTATGTGCTGGAAGGCAGCGTTCGCAGGACCAGCACCCTGGTCCGCATTACCGGCCAGTTGATCGACGCGTCGACCGGGATGCATGTATGGGCCGAGCGGTATGACCGCCGGTCCGAAGACGTCTTCGCTCTCCAGGATGACATCGCTCTGTCCACCGTCGGCGCGATAGCGCCGAGCCTGCGGCGCGCCGAGATCAACAGGGTCCGGCGCAAGCGGCCCGACAACCTGGATGCCTATGACCTCGTCCTGCGCGCCCAACCGGACGTCGATTCCGGCATGCCGGATCAGGTCACCCGGGCACTCGTGCTGCTCGAACGTGCGATCGCACTCGAACCCGACTACGCGCTCGCGCACGGAAATGCCGCGATGTGCCATCACTGCCTGTTCCTTCGATCCGGTCTGCAGGACGTCAACCGCCAGGCCTCGATCCGCCACGCACGCTCGGCCATCGCCCACGGCCAGGATGATGCCCTGGCCCTCACCCTCGCGGGATTTTCGCTTGGCATGGACGGCCACGACCGCTCCGCAGCATTTGCAGCGCTCGATGCCGCGCTCGCCATCAGTCCATCCTCGGCGCTGACCTACATCCTCGGCAGTGTCATGTTCGGCTGGGGCGGAGACGCGGACCGCGCGATCGAATGGAGCGAACGTGGCATGCGGCTAAGCCCGTTCGATTCATGGGCTTTCGCCGCATTCGACGCGCAGGCTATGGGACATTTCCACCGCGGCCGATACGAGGAGGCAAGCCGCGCCGCCTACCGCTCGGTGCAGGCCAATCCTCGCCACAGCATCACCTATGTGCAGTTGACCGCAGCGCTCGCAAAGCTTGGACGATTGCAGGAGGCGAAAGCAGCAGCCGCGCGTGTGCTCGAGTTGCACCCGACGTTTCGCTACAGCCGTCAATTTCAGGGCGTCAACTGCGCGCCCGACCTCGCGGCCTCGCTCGGCGATGCCCTCCGCGCGGCCGGCCTTCCGGAGTAGCGAACCCCGGCCCGGCGTTTCAATACGTCTCTTACGTGCAGCGCGCGCTCAGCCCGGAGGCACTGAGTTTCGCCATGACCTCGTCGAGATGCGCGCTGTCGCGCGTCTCGATGACGAGCTGCAGAAGCGTTGCCTTGGCCGGCAGGTCGGAGAAGGTCCGCTGATGCGAGACCTCGATGATGTTGGCGCCGGCTTCGGCCAGCAGTGCCGCGACGGCCGCGAGTTGCCCGGGCCTGTCGGGAATGTCGAGCGAGAGCTGGGTCAGCCGTCCTTCGCGCGCGAGCTCGCGGGTGAGCACGGAGGCGATCAGCCGCGTGTCGATGTTGCCGCCGCTCAGGACGAGGCCGACCTTCTCGCCGGCAAAGCGGGAGGGATCGGACATCAGCGCGGCAAGGCCGGCGGCGCCGGCGCCCTCGACGACCGTCTTCTCGATCGAGATCAGGGTCGCGACCGCGCGCTCGAGCTCGGCTTCGTTGACCAGCGCGATGTCGTCGACCAGGCGGCGGACGATTTCGGTGGTGATCTTGCCCGGCGATTTCACCGCGATGCCTTCGGCCAAGGTGTCGCCGCGCGCCGGCAGATTGCCGTCATGGATGGCATTGTACATCGACGGATAGAGCCAGGCCTCGACGCCGAGGATCCGCAGCGACGGCTTGATCGACTTGGCGGCAATGGCGATGCCGCTGATCAGCCCGCCGCCGCCGATCGGGACGACCAGCGTGTCGAGCTCCGGCACGGCCTTGAGCATCTCGAGGCCAACGGTGCCCTGCCCCGCGATCACGAGCGGATCGTCGTAGGGATGAACGAAGATCATGCCGCGGGCTTCGCCGTGGCTCCGGGCAAAGGTGGCAGCCTCCTCCAGCGTCGTGCCCGTGACGACGACCTCCGCGCCGTGATGCCGGGTGTTCTCGACCTTCACCATGGGCGTGCCGACCGGCATCACGATGGTGGCGGGAATGCCGAGGCGCCTGGCGTGATAGGCGACGCCCTGCGCGTGATTGCCGGCGGACATCGCGATCACGCCCCGCGCGCGCTCCTCCGGCGTCAGCGCGTTCAGCCGATTGAGCGCACCGCGCTCCTTGAACGAGGACGTGAACTGGAGGTTTTCGAATTTCAGCCAGGTGTCGCAGCCGCAGATGCTGCTCAGCGTGCGGCTGTAGCTGCAGGGCGTCTCGACGACGGCGCCACGAATGGTCTCGGCGGCGGCATGAATGTCGGCGGGCGCGACCGGCAAGCCAGTGAGATCGGAAGACGTGCTTTGGGACAACTCAGCCATGGGACAGCATAGAGCATTTGCCCGGCCCGGGCGAGAAACCAAACGCTATTTGGTAAACTCCCGGGAACGTGAAGCACGCCAGAGCGTCCACAGCGTGCGCAGTCGCGACGGCGGCAGTAGCGCAAACGGATTGCGCCCGGGTTGCGTGAGGCGCTTGAGGTCGGCCTGCGCCTGGCTCAGCGGCAGGAACGCCGGCCGCACCGACGGCGGCACCTGCGCCAACAACGACACGGCCGTCGTCGCATGCTGGCGGGCTTCACCCGCAAGCTGCTCAAGCACCGCATGGAGATTGGGCGTCGCCTTGCCGGCGAACACATCTTCCATGCTGCAGCCGTGACTCTCCAGCACCTGCTGCGGCAGGAACAATTGCCGGTGCGCGGCATCGCGCGGCAGATTGGCGATCACCTGCACGATGCCCTGGGCGAGCCCGGCATGCCGCGCGAGATGATCAGCGGCATCTGGCGGCGCGCCCATGACCCGGCCAGCCAAACCCAACAATGCCGACGAGGTCGCTGCCAGATAGCCCTCCAGCGCGGTCAGCGTCGGCATCGGATCGTTGTAGAGATCGAACTGATGCTCGTCGGCGAGCAGCGACAGCGGCTCCACCGGCAGGTCGAAATCGCGGATCGCGCGCAGCAGCTCCGCCGCCACGGGATTGCCCTCGGCGCTGCCATGGACGTGGCCCGACAGCATGTCGGTCCACCATTGCAGACGGATCTCCCCAGGCAAGGGCTGGCTGACCTGGTCGCGGACGCGGACGATCTCGACGTTGAAGGCATAGAGCGCCAGCAGCGCGCGGCGCTCGGCGGCGGGCGCGAACAGGGTCGCGGCATAGCGCGGAAAATCGTGGCTGCGCACGAGATCGGCGCAGAACAAAACGCTGTCGGGCGGCGCGGCGGCGGCGCTCATGGCACGGCGATCAGCGCGGCAGCGACGCGGCGACGCTCACCGATCATGATGTTGTAGGTGCGCACGGCAGGGCCGGTCTGCATCGTGTCCAGCACCACCCTCACCGCCTTGAGCGCCTGGCGCAGTTCCGGCGGCGGCAGCCACAGGCCGGTTCCGGTGCCGACCAGGAGCGTGTCGATGCTGTTGGCGGCCGCGAACACCCGGTCCAGCGAATAGCGGTCGATCTTGGCAGGGTCGGTCACGTCCCAGGCCCAGATCGCGTCGGGCAGGCAGAGCAGCGATCCCCGATGCGACATGCCGGCAAAGGCGAAGCCGCCCTTGCCATAGGCATCGATCGGCGCCGAGCGCGGGAAATGCGGTGCGTTGGGATCGCCGGCCATCAGTTTCGTCCGAATGAGCTTACCGCCCCCGCAAACGCATGCGGGGGCCTGCAGTTCGGATCATGCCTTGTTTTTCTTCGCCGGCGGAGCGTCTTCTTTGGCATCCTCGCGGTGCTCGCCGACGCCGAGATAGATCAGGATCGGCGCCGCGATGAAGATCGAGGTGTAGGTGCCGACCAGCACCACGCCGAACATCATCACCGCCGTGAAGCTGTGGATGGCGTGGCCGCCGAACAGCAGCAGCGCGAGCAGCGCCAGCGTCACGGTGACGTGGGTGATGATCGAGCGCGACAGCGTCGAATTGATGGATTCGTTGAGCAGCTGCGGCATCGGCATCTTCTTGTACCGCCGCAGCATTTCGCGGATACGGTCGTAGATGACGACGGTGTCGTTGAGCGAATAGCCCAGGATGGTCAACAGCGCGGCGATACTGGTCAGGTCGAAATCGACCTGGCTGACCGACATGAAGCCGATCGTCAGCACGATGTCGTGCACGTTGGCAATCATGGCGCCCAGCGCGAACTGCCATTCGAACCGGAACCAGAGATAGATCAGGATCGCGATGATCGCGAGCATCAGGCCGATCATGCCGTAGGCCAGCAGCTCACCGGCGACGCGCGGTCCCAGCACCTCGGTTCGCTGAATGTCGACGCTGTCGCCGAGCGCGCCGCGAAGCTTCGCGAGGGCTGCCTGCTGTGCGGCGTCGCCGCCCGGCTGTTCCGCGACGCGGATCAGGACGTTCTCGGGGCCGCCGAACTGCTGCAGCTGGACTTCGCCGAGACCGAGGGCGTCGAGCGAGGTGCGCATCGCCGCGATGTCGGCGACGCCGGACTTCGCCTTCACCTCCAGCAGCGTACCGCCCTTGAAGTCGATACCGAGGTTCAGCCCATGGGTGAAGAACAGCGTGATCGCGAGGATCGACAGCGCGGCCGAGATCGGGAAGCTGATGCGGCGGAAGCGCGTGAAGTCGAAATGCGTATTGTCCGGGACGATGCGCAGCGACGGCAGCCAGCCGAAGGCCGCGACCACGGTGAGGATGGCAATGAGGACGCCGAGCCCGATGAGAACGGTGTGAGTCACGATCAGGCTCCTAGATCGGCACGCTCTGCGGCCGCTTCCACCGCACCCAACCGGCGACGATCAGCCGCGTCAGGGTGAAGGCGGTGAACACCGTGGTGATGATGCCGATACCGAGCGTCACGGCGAAGCCGCGCACCGGGCCGGTGCCGATGTAGAACAGCACCGCGGCGGCAATGAAGGTGGTGATGTTGGAATCGAGGATGGTGGCGAGCGCCCGCTTGAACCCGGCGTCGATCGCCGAGATCGCGTTGCGGCCGCCGCGCAGCTCCTCGCGGATGCGCTCGTAGATCAGCACGTTGGAGTCGACCGCGATGCCGACGGTGAGCACGATGCCGGCGATGCCGGGCAGCGTCAGCGTGGCGCTGAGCAGCGACAGCAGGCCGAAGATCATGGCGACGTTGATGGCCACCGCGATGTTGGCGAACACGCCGAACAGCCGGTAGGTCACGAGCATGAACACGATGACCAGGATCGAGCCGACGTAAGCCGCCAGTTCGCCCTTCTCGATCGAGTCCTGGCCGAGGCCCGGACCGACGGTACGTTCCTCGACCACCGTGAGCGGCGCCGGCAGCGCACCGGCGCGCAAGAGGATGGCGAGGTCGTTGGCCGATTGCACCGTGAAATTGCCGGAGATCTGGCCCTGACCGCCGGTAATGGGCTCGCGGATGACGGGCGCCGAGATCACCTTGTTGTCGAGCACGATCGCGAAGGGCAGACCCACGTTCTCCTGCGTGGCTTGCGAGAACTTGCGCGCGCCCGAGGTGTTGAACTTGAAGCTGACGACCGGCTCACCCGTGCGCTGGTCGAAGCTCGCCTGCGCGTCGGTCAAATCGCCGCCGGCGACCAGCACCTGCTTCTTGACCACGTATGGCGTCGGAGGCGGCGAGGCGCTCATCAACAGCTCGGATTCCGGCGGCAACCTGCCCTGCTGCGCCTGATCCGGCGGCACGGAGGTGTCGACCATGCGGAATTCCATCTTCGCGGTCTTGCCCAGCAGCTCCTTCAGGCGGGTCGGGTCCTGGAGGCCGGGGACCTGCACCAGGATGCGGTCGTTGCCCTGGCGCTGGATGACGGGCTCGACGGTGCCGAGCTCGTTGACGCGGCGCTCGACGATCTGGATCGATTGCTCGATGGTCTTGCGCATGCGGTCGAGCATCGCGGCCTGCGGGATGGTCAGGCGGATCACGCCGCCGCCGGCGTCAGCCACTTCGAGGTCGCGCTGTCCGCTCGATCCCATCAGGCCGCCCAGCGGCTGGGACAGCTCGCGCAGCTTGGCGAGCGCCGGCTGCACGTCGGTGTCCTTGGTGATGCGAACCTCGGCGGCGTCGTTGCGCACGGTCACGCCGCCGGTGAATCCGATCTTGGCATCGCGCAGCGTCCGGCGAACGTCGTCGCGGACCTGGTCCAGCCGCTCCTTCTTCACGTAGTTCGAATCGACCTCGAGCAGCAGATAGGAGCCGCCCTGAAGGTCGAGGCCGAGCACGATCCGGCGCTGCGCCCAGGCGGGCCAGGTCTTGACCGTCGCCTCGGGGAAGAAGTTCGGAACCGCGAAGAGGCACACGATCAGCGCCGTCAGGATGATCCCGAGCGCCCTCCACCGCGTGAAATACAACATCGATTGGACCTGTCAGATCAGGAGACTTGAGGAAGCCGCGGAAGCGCTCACTTCGACGCGGCGTCGTCCTTGGCGGATTCCTTCGCGCTATCCTTGGATTCCTTCGCCGGCTCGCCCTTGGCGCGCACGCCCGAAATCATCTGGCGCATCTGGCGCACGCGCACGCCGTCGGAAATCTCGAACTCGATCTGGTCGTCGTCGACGACCTTGGTGACCTTGCCGACGAGGCCGCCCGAGGTCACGACGGTGTCGCCGCGGCGGATGTTCTTCACGAGGTCGGCGTGGTCGCGGACCTTCTTCTGCTGCGGACGCAGAATCAGGAAGTACATGATCACGAAGATCAGGGCGAACGGCAGCAGCGACATCAACATGCTGTTGGTGTCACCGGCGCCCGCAGCCTGGGCATACGCAGGGGTAATCAACATTCGGACGATCCTCGTGAGAACGGGGGAAAGCCGGTCAGGCCCTCAAGGCGACCGGTTCGGTCAAATTCGCGCGGACTATAGCGGCCATTGCCCCAATTGCAACGCTGCCAGACCGTCGATTTGGCCACCTTGCGGCGCGCCGTCAGGCCCGATAAGGCTGCATTCTCAGGAACTTCGGACATGCCCAAAAACCTTAGCAAAAGCCCGGCCGGCAAAGGCCCCCGTACCCCTGCCAGGAAGCCCGCCGCCGTCGCGGCAAAACGCCCCACGGCGGCCCGAAGGGTCGCCTCCAAGGCAGATTCCAAGCCATCCCCGGACCTCTCCCAGGAGCGCCTCGTCCGCGCGCTCGAGAGCATTGCGGCGCACCTCGCAGCCCAGGGCAAGCCCGCCGTCGAGCGCGAAACGTTCGCGCGGGCCGATGCCTATGTCTGGCACCCCGACGGCCGCCTCTCCGCCGTGCCGCGGGTCAGCCGCGTCGAGCTGTTCCTGCTCAAGGGCGTCGACCGGATGCGCGACATCCTGATGGAGAACACCGAGCGCTTCGCAGGCGGCCTGCCCGCCAACAACGCCCTGCTCTGGGGTGCGCGCGGCATGGGCAAGTCTTCCCTCGTCAAGGCAGCGCATGCCAGCATCAATGCCGACCGCAAGGCGGCCGACCGGCTGAAGCTGATCGAGATCCACCGCGAGGACATCGAGACGCTGCCGATGCTGATGGAGAAGCTGCGCGACGCCGACTTCCGCTTCATCGTCTTCATCGACGACCTCTCCTTCGACGGCAACGACGCGTCCTACAAGTCGCTCAAGGCCGTGCTCGAAGGCGGCATCGAGGGCCGGCCCGAGAACGTCATCCTCTACGCCACCTCGAACCGCCGCCATCTCCTGGCGCGCGACATGATCGAGAACGAGCGCTCGACCGCGATCAATCCCGGCGAAGCGGTCGAGGAGAAGGTCTCGCTGTCGGATCGTTTCGGCCTCTGGCTCGGCTTCCACCGTTGCAGCCAGGACGAATATCTCGCCATGGTGCGCGGCTATTGCAGCCATTTCGGCATCAAGGTCGATGACGAGGCGCTGGAACGCGAGGCGCTGGAATGGTCGACCACGCGCGGCTCCCGCTCGGGCCGCGTCGCCTGGCAGTTCGTGCAGGAGCTGGCGGGACGGCTCGGCGTGAAGTTGACGGCGAAGTAATGAGCCGAAAGCCATCGCCCAGCACACCACTGTCATTCCCCGCGTAGGCGGGGAATCCAGTACGCCGCGGCTTATCGGCTCAATAACGAATGTCTCTGGAATACTCGATCGCCCGGTCAAGCCGGGCGATGACAGTTTTCGTGCGGAGGCAATTTAGGCCTCACGCCCCATTCAGGAATTGAAGCGGGTCAACCGGGCTCGATCCCTTGCGGATCTCGAAGTGGAGCTGCGGCGACGCCACCTCCCCGGATTGACCCGACTTGGCAATGACCTGACCGCGCTTGATGGTATCGCCGCGCTTCACCAACAGCTCACTCGCATGGGCATATGCGGTGACGTAGCCGTTGGAGTGCCGAACCAGGACCAGATTGCCGTATCCTTTCAGCTCGTTGCCGGAATAGGCAACGACGCCGTCTTCAGCCGCCTTGACCGGCGTCCCCTCGGGCACCGCGAGATTGATGCCGTCGTTGGACTTGCCGTTGGTCTTGGCGCCGTAGCTGGTGACCACCTTGCCGCGCACCGGCCAGCGGAAGGTCGGGAGCGCACTGGTGGTTTCCGCAGCCTTCGCCGGAGCTTCAGCGGCGGGCTTCTCTTCGACATTGGCCGTGGCCTGGGCGAGGCGCGCGCTCTGCACGGGCGCGGCGACGGCGGCCATCTTGGTGGCGGGCGCAGGAGCGGCCGCTACCGGCTGGAGCGTACCGGCAACCGGAGCAGCACCGACGGGAGCCGCCGCAACCGGCGCTGCCAGGACAGCGGTCTTGGCGCCAGGCACGTTCAGCTTGGTGCCGAGCTTGAGCTTGGCCGACGGCTCGATGCCGTTGGCGCGGGCGAGCTCGGCGGCCGAGATATGGTTCTTGCGGGCGATGCTGGCGAGCGTATCGCCGCGATTGACGAAGTGGGTGCTGGACGGTGCGGCAATGGCCGCCACCGGCTTCACAGGGGTAGCTGCCGCGACCGGAGCCATCGCGGGCGCGGGTGCAGCGGCCGTGGCCGGATGCGGGATGATCAGCTGCTGGCCGGGCGAGAGCGCGCGGGGGCCCTTGTAGCCATTGGCGGCGAGGATCGCCTGCGGGGTGACGTGATAGCGCTTGGCGAGCACGTCGAGCGTGTCGCTGGTGCCGACGATGATCTTGGTTCCACCGGCCGGCTGGGCGGCTGCCACTGAGCGCGGCGGCACGGTGGCCGTCGTCTCCAGGTGCGGCTGCGAAGGGGGCGCATAGGAGCTGACGCCGCGCCCGCCACCGGACACGCCGCCGCCTCCCGCAACCGGAAGGGTTTGCGGCGCGGACACTGCCGGCGGCGGCAAGGGCTGCGACTGGTAGTAACCGGGCTGCGTCTGCGGCCGCGCATATTGCGGCAGCTCACGCGGCTGCTGCGGCGGCGCCTGCTGCACCGAACCGGTCTGGTCGGAAGCGAAGGGGTTGGAGAAGTTCGATTGGGACAGCCGCGACGACATGTCGGCGCTGCACCCTGCGAAACTGAAGGAGATCAGCGCCAGTACCGCGACCTGCGGCACGCGGCGCGAGTAAAGCAACTCGGCGACGACAGACATGGTTACTCACTCGTACGCAACTGAACTGGTGTTTTAAGTAAACACGCGCCGAGTAAATAACGGCTTAACCCTCCCAATAAGATGTTGGCAGCACAGCTGATCCGGAGTTCTACAGCTCCCGGGCCACGCCGGGCAGCGCGGGAACGAAGCGGACCTCGACGAGTTCCCTGCGCTCGATCCCGGCTTCGGTCCGGGTCAGGCGGACCAGCGTCTGGACGCCCTGATGCGGCCCGACCGGCGCGATCAGGATGCCGCCGACCTCGAGCCGCTCGACCAGGTTCTCCGGAAGCTGCTCGACCGCGGCGGTGACGATGATGCGGTCGAACGGACCGATATTGGGCGGCAGGTTGAGACCGTCGCCGAGCATCACCTCGACATTGTGACAGTCCAGCTTTTCAAGCCGGACGCGCGCCGCGTCCGCCAGCTTGCGATAACGCTCGACCGTCAGCACCTGGCCGGCGAGCCGCGACAGGACCGCGGCCTGGTAGCCGGAGCCGGCCCCGATCTCGAGCACGCGGTGCTGCTTCCGGAGCTGGAGCTGCTCGGTCATGTAGGCGACGACGAAGGGCTGGCTGATGGTCTGGCCGCAAGCGATCGGCAGCGCGCTGTCGCGATAGGCTCCCTCGCGATCGGCCTCGTCGACGAACTCGTCGCGCGGCACCTCCTCCATGGTCCGCAAGACCGCCTGATCGCTGATGCCTCGACGCCTCAGCGTGAGCTGAAACATCATCTTTTCCGGCGGGGGCTGAGTGGGGGTCATTGCGGCCAGTGTCGTCTCGTCAGGTGCGGATCGCAGCTTGCAGAGCCCAAGCGGCGGACAGGAATCTTGTTCCTGCTCAGGAACCCATGATAGCCTTTTGCAGCGTTATTTGACCATAAATTGGCTTGCAGCGAACCGGGCTCAAAGGGCATTTTCGGCCGACCGTTCGCCGAAACGCGCATTGCGTCGATTCGTGTAATCTGCGAACGTTTTCTGCAGAATGGGCAAGGACTCACCGACAATGACCGCGACAGGGCTTTCCGGCCGCTCTGTATTCCTCGTCGAAGACGAGGTGATGATCAGGATGATGGTCGCGGACATGCTCGAGGAGCTCGGCTACAAGGTCGCAGCCGAAGCCGGCGACATCACCGAGGCCATGCGGCTTGCCCAGGCGACCGAGTTCGACATCGCCATCCTCGACGTCAACGTCAACGGCAAGGTCATCTCGCCGGTCGCCGACGTCATCAAGGCGAAGGGCTGTCCCTTCATCTTCGCCACCGGCTACGGCTCCTCCGGCCTGCCCGAGCAGTATCGCGACCGGCCGGCACTGCAGAAGCCATTCCAGCTCGATGCGCTCGGCAGGACCATCGAAGCCGCGCTGCGCGGCAGCTAGGAGACTTCCGTAGCCCGGATGGAGCGAAGCGCAATCCGGGAATCGTGCCACGAGCTGCAGCAGCCCCGGATTTCGCCGAGCCTGTCATCGGGCGCCTTGCGCCGACCCGTTGGCTCCATCCGGGCTACGGCTGCTCGCCCGGCATCGCTATTTCAGCGTCGCGCTCAGCTCCTCCGAAAACGCTTCATTGGTGCGGTCGAGCCGGAGCGGCGTCACCGAGACGTAGCGCTCGCGGAGCGCGGCGAGGTCGGTGCCCTCCGCGGGCGTATCCATCATCGCCGCGCGCTCAAACCCGATCCAGAAATAGGGATTGTTGCGGCCGTCCCTGCGCTCGTCGATCCTGAGGAAGCCGAGATTGCGCTTGCCCTGGCGGGTGACGCGAATGCCGAGCACCTCCTCCGGCGCGCAGGACGGGAAGTTGACGTTGATGACGGTGTCCTTGGGGATACCGGCCTTGATCACCTTGCGCAGGATGTCGGGGCCGAACTTGCGCGCGGTGTCCCACGGCGGCCGCTCGCGGGTCTCGACGCTGAACTCCTGCGACAGCGCGAATGACGGCAGCCCCAGGATGGTGCCTTCCAGCGCGCCGGCGATGGTGCCGGAATAGACCACGTCCTCGGCGACGTTGCGGCCCTTGTTGACGCCGGACAGCACGATATCGGGCGGCTTGGTGCCGAGGATGTGGCGCGCGCCCATGATGACGCAGTCGGTCGGGGTGCCGCGCACCGCGAAGTGCCGCGGGCCGACCTCACGCAAGCGCAGCGGATCGTTCAGCGACAGCGAATGCGACACGCCGGACTGGTCGAGCTCGGGCGCCACCACCCAGACGTCATCGGACAAGGCGCGCGCGATCTCCTCCACGACCTTGAGGCCGGGAGCGTGAATACCGTCGTCATTGGTGCAGAGAATGCGCATGCGGCTGGTCGATTCCTGGAAAAGCGGGGGTCAGAGCCGTCTTATCCGGCAACGGCCGATCAGGCAAACCGGGCACATTTCGCGGCCGCCTGGTTCCCGGGCCTCGTCGCGCTACCGGCGGACGCGCCATTGCGGCAGGAAGCGCGCAAGCCGGCCCTCGGCACGCAGCTGCATTGCCGGCGGGACCGGGCTTGCGGCGGGTGCTTCGACCACGCCGAGCGCTTCCAGCTGCGCAACGATCGGATCGGACGCCGCTTCCTGCGGAAAGCGTTCGCGGGCGACGGTCACCGCCTTGTCGAAATCCGCGGCGTTCACGCCGGGCTTGGCCCGCCGGCTCTGCACGAGCTGGTCGTCCCAGAGCCGCGCGATCTCGATGTCGAGCACGCCGCGCAGGCGCTGGTCGACGGCCTGGATGCCGGCGCCCGTCACCGCCCATTGTCTGCCGACCCAGAAGATGTCGCGGTGCAAGGGCATGAAATCGAGGTTCGCATTGACGGGTGGCCGTCAGGATACCCGGCCGCCCGATCTTCGCCAAACGTTTCTCGTGTTTCAGATGAGCAACGCGACGCTTATTGCGACGCGTTTTCTTGACGCGAACCGGTACCCACTTCGCTCGAAAACGCTTTAGTCGCGCGAGATCACCTTCAGGCCGCCCATATAGGGCTGAAGCACGCTGGGGACTGCGATCGAGCCGTCCTCCTGCTGATATGTCTCCATCACGGCGATCAGCGCGCGGCCGACCGCGGTGCCGGAGCCGTTCAGCGTGTGCACGAAGCGCGGCTTGCCGTCCGGCCCGCGCGAGCGCGCATCCATGCGGCGCGCCTGGAAGTCGCCGCAGACCGAGCAGCTCGAGATCTCGCGGAACATGCCGCCCTCGCCCTGCCCGGGCATCCAGACCTCGATGTCATAGGTTTTTTGCGACGAGAAGCCCATGTCTCCTGCGCAGAGCGTCATCACGCGGTAATGCAGGTCGAGCTTCTGCAGCACTTGCTCGGCGCAGGACAGCATCCGCTCCAGCTCGTCCTTGCTGGTCTCGGGCGTCGTGATCGAGACCAGCTCGACCTTGGTGAACTGGTGCTGGCGGATCATGCCGCGGGTGTCGCGGCCCGCGGCGCCCGCCTCGGCGCGGAAGCACGGCGTCAGCGCCGTGAGGCGCATCGGCAATTGCTTTTCGTCGAGGATGGATTCGCGCGCGAGGTTGGTGAGCGAGACCTCGGCCGTCGGGATCAGGCCGAGGCGTTCGGTCTTCAGCCGCTCATGGTCCGGCGATGCAAGCAGCTCGCCCTTGATCGCCCAGAACTGATCGTCCTCGAATTTCGGCAACTGTCCGGTGCCGAACATCACTTCGTTGCGCACCAGCAGCGGCGGGTTGATCTCGGTGTAGCCGTGCTCGTTGGTGTGCAGATCGAGCATGAACTGGCCGATCGCGCGCTCGAGCCGCGCCAGCCCCTTCTTCAGCACGACGAAGCGCGCGCCGGAGAGCTTGGCCGCCGCCTCGAAATCCATGTAGCCGAGCGCGGTGCCGAGATCGTCATGCAGCTTCGGCGCGAAGCCGTAGCTGCGCTTGTTGCCGAACACATGGTGCTGCACGTTGCCGTGCTCGTCGACGCCGTCGGGCACTTCGTCGAACGGAATGTTCGGGATCGCGGACAGCTCTTTCGTCAATTCCTCGTCGGCAGCCTTCGCCGCGGCCTCGAGCTCCGGCATCGTGGTCTTGAGCTCGGCGACTTCAGCCATCAGCTTGGTGGCGCGCGCGTCGTCCTTCGCCTTCTTGGCGTCGCCGATTTCCTTGGAGGCCGCATTACGCCGCGCCTGCGCCTGCTCCGAGGCCAGGATTGCCGCGCGCCGCCTCTCGTCGATCGCCAGCAGCGACGCCGACAACGGCTTCAGGCCACGCCGGGCGAGACCGGCGTCGAAGGCTTGCGGATTGTCGCGGATCGATTTGATGTCGTGCATGGCTGTGGTCCTAGATCGGCGCGGAAACATACAGCGCGAACGTTGTACGTCAGCGCGTCTCCTAGCATCCCGTCATCGCCCGCGAAAGCGGGCGATCCAGTATTCCAGAGACGGGGGTGATTCCCGATAGGCCAAGGCGTACTGGATTCCCCGCCTGCGCGGGGAATGACAGTGGAGCTAGCCGGCCCTACTCCGCCGGATTGGCCGGCGTCGTGACGTCGGTGCCGGTGGCAGCCTTTGACGCCGCCGCCTTCTTCTCCACCATCCCGACCGCGATGATCGAGCCCTCGTAGAGCGCCAGCAGCGGGATCGCGAGCGAGCACTGGCTGAGCACATCGGGCGGCGTCAGCACCGCCGCAATCACGAAGGCGATCACGATGAAATAGCGGCGCTTCTCGCGCAGCATCTTCGAGGTGACGATGCCGATGCGGCCGAGCAGCGTCAGGATCACCGGAAGCTGGAAGGCGATGCCGAAGGCGAAGATCAGTGACATCATCAGCGACAGATATTCGCCGACCTTGGGCAGGAGCTGGATCTGCGCGGTCTCGTCGCTGCCGGCCTGCTGCATGCCGAGCGAGAAGCGCACCAGCATCGGCAGCACCACGAAATAGACCAGCGCCGCGCCCAGCACGAAGAAGAACGGGGTCGCGACCAGATACGGCAGGAAGGCCTGCTTCTCGTGCTTGTAGAGGCCGGGCGCCACGAACTTGTAGATCTGCGTGGCAACGATCGGGAACGAGATGAATCCCGCACCGAACAGCGCCAGCTTGAGCTGGGTGATGAAATATTCCAGCAGCGCCGTGTAGATGAATTTGGAATTCTCCGGCCCCGCGACCCACACAAACGGCCAGACCAGCACGTTGTAGATCTGCTTGGCGAAGAAGAAGCAGAAGATGAACGCAATGCCAAAGCCGAGCAGCGCCTTGATCAGCCGCGAGCGCAGCTCGATCAGGTGGTCCATCAGCGGGGCTTTGCTGGCCTCGATATCGGCGTCGGTCATGACGCTTTGGCGTCCTTGATCGCTTCGGATGGCGCGGTGTCCTGAGCGACAGGGTCTTGCGCAACCTTGGCCTGCTCGACCTCACGGGTGATGACGAGCGGCTCGTCCACGACCGGATGCGCCTCGGCTTCCACGAAGGTCGCGGGCGGCGGCGGCTCCGGAGTGGTGGGACTTGCGGGCGGTTCGACGGCGGCGACGGCCGGCGTCTCGGCCGGCTTGTCCAGCGCATCGACGCGGAGCGCGTCGCTGACGTCCTTCTGCAGCGAGCTCAGCGGATTGAAGCCCGTGGCGGCTTCCTTGACCTCGTCGAAGCTCTTCTTGAGGTCGGCCATCTCGGCCTCGCGCATCGCTTCCTGGAACTGGCCCTGGAATTCGGCGGCCATCTTGCGGGCCTTGCCCATCCACTGTCCGACCATGCGCAGCACGCCCGGCAGCTCTTTCGGGCCGATGGCGATCAGGGCCACGACCCCGATCAGGACCAGTTCACTCCACCCGATGTCGAACATGAGGTCTTCCGTTCACGCCAGCCGGAGCCGGCCCAATCCCTTGTGCGCAGGATCGGGTCGCACCCCGCGTCTCGCGTGCTTCTTTCGGCTCAGACGGCCTTGCTGCCGACGTCGGTCCGTGCCGCGGTCGGCGCGGCATTGTGCTCGATGGACTTGGACGGCTCGGCGGGCTTGTCGGCAACCTTGTCGTCGTCCTGCATGCCCTTCTTGAACGCCTTGATGCCCTGCGCCACGTCGCCCATCAGGTCCGAAATCTTGCCGCGGCCGAACAGCAGCAGGACCACTGCGATCACCAAGATCCAGTGCCAAATGCTGAGTGAACCCATCCTGCAACCCTCCAAACACGCATGGCCGGGGACCCGGCCGATCTTCACCGAAACCTAGGCTTGGCGGGTGTCAAAAACAAGGACCAAGGCAGTGCCAATTCTCTGTTGGCACTACGTAATCTTGCTAAGTGGTAACTGGTCGCAGGGGTCCGCGGACGGACGGTACGTCAGTCTTCGGTGCCGCCTTCGGGGCCACCCTCGCCGCCACCCTCATTGCCGCCTTCCGGAGCCGCTTCCGAGGTCTCGGGCTCGACCGCAGGCGCGAGCGCGAGATCGAGGTCCTCGCCCGGTTCCAGCGGATCCTCGTCCTCACGCAGCGCCGGATCGTCCGACGGCGTCGGCACGCTGAAGCCGGTCGGCAGGCGCGAATCCAGGAGGCCCGTGCCCTTCAGCTCTTCCAGGCCCGGCAGGTCGCCGAGCTGTTCCAGCGTGAACTGCGACAGGAAGTCCTCGGTGGTTCCGAAGGTCAGCGGGCGGCCGGGCGTCTTGCGGCGGCCGCGCGGCTTGATCCAGCCGGTCTCCAGGAGCACGTCGAGCGTGCCCTTCGAGGTGACGACGCCGCGGATCTCTTCGATCTCGGCGCGCGTCACCGGCTGGTGATAGGCGATGATCGCCAGCACCTCGATCGCGGCGCGCGACAGGCGCCGCGTCTCGGTGCTCTCCCGCGTCATCAGCCAGGCGAGATCGCCGGCGGTGCGGAAGGTCCATTTGTTGGCGACCCGCACGAGATTGACGCCGCGCGAGGCGTAGTCGGCCTGCAGCTGCTCGAGCGCAGCCTTGACGTCGACGCCGTCAGGCATGCGCTTGGCCAGCGTCGCGGTGTCGAGCGGTTCATTCGAGGCAAACAGCAGCGCTTCCAGCAGCCGCAATTCCTCGGGTCGTGCCTGGGCTTCGTTCTCCATCGGCTCGGCCTCTTCTACCCGCACTTCAGCCAGGCTTGCCATGGCAGATTCTCCTTCTTGCACTTAAGCGACCGGCGCGTCGGGCGCAGGAGCTGCGTCCGGAACCGGTTTAGGACGCCCCTTCCGGAAATAGATGGGCGCAAATGCCTCTTTCTGGTTCAGCTCCAGTTGCCCTTCGCGGACCAGTTCCAGCGCTGCGGCAAAGCTCGAAGCGAACACCGTCGCCCGCTGCGTGGGATCGGCGACATGCCGGACCAGGAAGTCGTCGAGAACGCCCCAATCGTCCTGCTCGGTGATGCTGCCGACCAGCCGCTCCAGCGTCGCGCGCGCTTCGGCAAGCGACCACACCGTGCGCTTGGCCAGATGCACGCTGGCCAGCACGCGCGACTGGCGCTGCGAGGCATAGGCGGTGAGCAGGTCGTACAGCGTCGCGGTGTATTTCGGATGCCTGATCTCGGCGATCTGCTCGGGCTCGCCGCGCGGGAAGATGTCGCGCAGCAATTGCTGCCGGTTCATCAGCCGGTTGGCGGCTTCGCGAATGGCTTCCAGACGACGCAGGCGATTGGCGAGCGCGGTCGCCATCTGCTCGGCGCTCGGGCCTTCCGCGCTCGGCGGCTCCGGCAGCAGCAGGCGCGACTTCAGGAAGGCGAGCCAGGCCGCCATGACGAGATAGTCGGCAGCGAGCTCCAGCCGGATCTTTCGCGCAGCTTCGATGAAGTGGAGATACTGGTCGGCGAGCGCCAGGATCGAGATCTTGGCGAGATCGACCTTCTGCTGCCGCGCCAGCGCGAGCAACAGGTCGAGCGGGCCTTCGTATCCCTCGACGTCCACCACCAACGCCGGCTCACCCTCGGCGAGCTCTGCGGGCCGCCCGGTTTCAAACGATAGGATTTCTGCGGTCATGCGGATGCCGTGTTTGCCCGTGCGATCAATGCGTCGAGTTCGGCGCGCGCAGCGACGCGGTCGAACGGCTGTGGGGCCTTGCGCGCCGCGAGCGCAGCGTTCGCCCGCTCCAGCGCCCTCCCCGACAGCTCAGGTGTCTGGCCGGCGACCTCGCGCATCTCCTCGATGTTGCCGTTGCAATGCAGGGCCATGTCGCAGCCGGCCGCGAAGATGGCGCGGGTCCGCTCGGCGATGCTGCCTGCCAGCGCGTTCATCGACACGTCATCACTCATTAACAAACCCTGGAACCCGATTGCGCCGCGAATCACCTGAGCAATCATTGTCGCAGATGTCGTCGCCGGATGGGCGGGGTCGACCGCGCTAAACACAACATGTGCAGTCATGGCCATCGGCAGATCGGCCAGCGGCTTGAATGCGGCGAAGTCGGTGCGTTCCAGCTCGTCCTGCGGTGTGTCGACCGTCGGCAGCTTGAAATGGGTGTCGGCCGTGGCGCGGCCATGGCCGGGGATGTGCTTGAGCACCGGCAGCACGCTGCCCTGCTCGAGCCCCTCCGTCACCGCGCGGGCAATCGCTGCGACCTTGTCCGGCGAGGTGCCATAGGCCCGGTTCCCGATCACGGCGTCGGCGCCCGGCACCGGCACGTCGGCCAACGGCAGGCAGTCCACGGTAATGCCGAGATCGGCCAGATCAGCCGCAATCAGGCGGGCGCTGAGACGCGCCGCGGTGAGCCCGAGCGCCGAATCAGTGTCGTACAAGGTCGAGAAAACGGCGCCCGGCGGACAGACCGGCCAGTGCGGCGGGCCCAGCCGCTGCACCCGTCCACCCTCCTGGTCGATCAGGACAGGGGCGTCGGGAGCATTCGCAGCCGAGCGCAATTCCGCAACCAACGCAGCAACTTGCGCCGGCGTCGCGACGTTGCGCTTGAACAGGATGAAGCCCCATGGGCGCTCGGCGCGGATAAACGCCCGCTCGTCGGCGGTCAGTTCGGTTCCGGAAACGCCGGTAATGAAGGCCCGCGTGCTCATAACGGCCGATTAACCCTGCCCCGCGAGGGGGTCAAGGAAACGGCCGTTAATTCCTCTGGATGAAGCAGGTCGGCAGGCCGGCGGACTTCAGGCTGTTGCAGGCCTGCGTCGCTTCCTCGGCCGATGCGTAGGGACCGGCGAAGGCGCGGTAGACGATCCCCTTGCCCTTGTCGGTGAGATCGACCCGCTTGATCACCGGCGAGCGCGAGCCAAGCACGCTGCCGTACTTGCTCTGAAGCACCCGGTAGGAGGCGTGCGCGCTGTCCTCGCTCTGCTGCGAGGAGACCTGCACGATGAAGCCGCCGCCGCTGCTCGCGGGCGCGATCTGCGTCGGGTTGGTCGCGGCCATCCGCTGCGGCGGCTCGGACGCGGGCGCCGATTGCGGCGCGAGCGAGAGCGGCTGGTTGGCGCTGGCATTGGCCGAGGTCGGCGGATTGCGCGGCGCGGCCGGTGCTGCAGGAGCCGGAGCTGCAACAGGCTTCGCCGCCGCTGCTGCCGGCTGCCTGGCGGCGGCCGATTGCGGCGTGGCGCTGTCGGTCTGATCGCCCTTCACGGCCACGGTCCTGATCGGACGCGGCGAGTTGTTCGGCAGCGTGCCGTTGCTCGGAACCGGACCCGCGCTCGGCGGCGGCACCGTGGACGGCGACACGCTCGCCACTGCAGGCGGATTGGCGTTCTGGTTCAGCGGTGGGAACACCACGCGGGGACCACCTGCCCTGGCGTTGACGTCGACTGGCGCTTCCTCGCGCGGCACGATCTTCTCGCTGCCATCGCCGGTGACCATGCGATCCGGCACCTTGGCGGAGGAGTCCGACGGCGCCGGCACGATCTTGGTCGGGGTGTTGTCGGCCTTGATAATCGGCGGCTCGCCGCTGCGGGGCGAGCCGACATAGGTCTTGTAGGCGAACGCAGCGCCGGTGCCGACCACGGCAAGCGCGACGATCGCCGCGACCGTCATCATGCCGCCGCGCTGCTTCTTCGGCTCGTCGAGATCGGCCTCGGGATAGTCGCTCTGGAACGCGTACGGATCGTCCGGATAGGCCGGGTCGCGCTGAAAGTCCTGCTCGCCCGTCTCCAGACGGCCATAGAGCGCATCATCGTAGCGCGACGGACCGGGCTGCTGGTGCGGCTCCTGATAGGCTTGCTGCTGATACGGCTCCTGATGAGCCTGCTGCTGATAGCCCTGATCCTGCGGCGCGTAGGCCTGCTCCTGATAGGCATGCCCCTGATAGGCATGATCCTGATACGCCTGCACCTGGTGGACATCAGGCTGGGGCGCGGCCGGCTGGGCGGAATAGCGGTGCAGCGGGTGCACCGGACTGACCGAAACGGGATAGTCGGGCTCCGGCGCGGGTGTCGGCTGCGGCTGCACGTTGGCGCGGCGCATCCATGACGGCGGCCCGGACGGCGGCGGCGCGGCCGGCTCGGCATAGTCCTGCTGATAATCTTCCTGACGGTAGTCATCGTCCTGGTAGCTCTGCGCCGGTGCGGCCGGCGGCTGCGCGGCGGGCCGGCCCTGCGCGGCAAACGGATCGGTCTGTCCGATCAGGCGGGCGAGCTCGGCCAAGGGATCGCTGTCCGCCTTTCCATGCTGATCGCCGCCGCGACCATAGTCATCGGAAGGAAACGGTCTGTCGTGATATCGTTCGGCCATCGTGATGATGCGTCCCTTCGGGAAAGCCGCGCGCCCCTCGACCAAGGCACGGCTTCCGACCCACAAGGCATTCAACCAAGTCTAAGCGATCCGGCTTCTGCCGGTTACCCCCGAATTCCCATTAAGTAGTTCGCCCCAAACTACCGCATCTCGTCCGGAGCATGGACGCCGAGGATGGCGAGGCCCGATGCCAGGACAGAGACGACGCCCTGGACCATGGCCAGTCGCGCCTTTGTAAGATCTGCATCATTATTGATAATGAAGCGTAAATAGGGCAAATCCCGCCCTTTCGTCCAAAGTGCGTGAAATTCGCTCGCTAAGTCATAGAGATAGAAGGCAATTCGGTGCGGCTCATGGGCCGCGGCAGCCGCTTCCAGCATGCGAGGATAAATTGCGAGGCGCTTAAGAAGATCGAGCTCGACGGGGTCCGACAGCCGTTCGACGGCCGACTCACTGAGCCAGGCGATGCGCTTGCCGGCGTCCTCCGGCAGTTCCGGGAACACCTCCGCCCGCGCGTTGCGGAAGATCGAGTGGCCGCGGGCATGACCGTACTGGACGTAGAACACCGGGTTGTCGCGCGACTGTTCCATGACCTTGGCGAGGTCGAAGTCGAGCACCGCGTCGTTCTTGCGATAGAGCATCATGAAGCGGACGGCGTCCTGGCCGACTTCATCCACCACCTCACGCAAGGTGACGAAGTCCCCGCTCCGCTTCGACATTTTCACGGGCTCGCCGTTGCGCAGCAGCTTGACGAGCTGGACGATCTTGACGTCGAGCGATCCCTTGCCGGAGGTGGTCGCCTTCACCGCCGCCTGCATGCGCTTGATGTAGCCGCCATGGTCGGCGCCCCAGACGTCGATCATCTCCGCAAAACCACGGTCGAACTTGTTCTTGTGGTAGGCGATGTCGGAGGCGAAGTAGGTGTAGGAATTGTCCGACTTGATCAGCGGACGATCGACGTCGTCGCCGTAGGCGGTCGCCTTGAACAGCAGCTGCTCGCGGTCTTCCCAGTCCTCGACCGGCGCGCCCTTCGGCGGCGGCAGGCGGCCCTCGTAGATGTCGCCCTTGGCCTTCAGGAAATCGATGGTCTCGGCAACCTTGTTGTCGCCGGTCTCGATCAGCGAGCGCTCGGAGAAGAACACGTCGTGGCGGATGTTGAGGGCGGCAAGATCGTCCTTGATCTCGTCCATCATCATTGCGATCGCCTTGGCGCGCACGGTCGGCAGCCACTCGGCCTCGCTCATCGCGCGCAGCTTGTCGCCGTGCTCCTTCGCCAGCGCCTGCCCGACCGGCTTGAGATAGTCGCCGGGATAGAGGCCTTCCGGAATTGCGCCGATGTCCTCGCCGAGCGCCTCGCGATACCTGAGGAACGCGGAGCGCGCGAGCACGTCGACCTGCGCGCCGGCATCGTTGATGTAATATTCGCGGGTGACGTCGTGGCCGCCGAACTGGAGCAGGCTCGCCAGCGCGTCGCCGAACACGGCGCCGCGGCAATGGCCGACATGCATCGGCCCGGTCGGATTGGCCGAGACATATTCGACGTTGACCTTGGCGCCGCCGCGGACACGGCCGTAATCGGCGGCCTCGCGCAGCACGGTGCGCAGCGCTTCCGCCCAGGCGGCCGGCTTCAGCGTCAGGTTGATGAAGCCGGGACCGGCGACATCGACCTTGGCGATCAGCGCGTCGGCGCGGAGCCGCTCGGCGATCTGCTCGGCGAGGTCGCGCGGCTTTGCCTTTGCCTCTTTCGCAAGCACCATGGCGGCGTTGGTCGCCATGTCGCCATGGGTGGCATCGCGCGGGGGCTCGACCACCACGCGCGAGAAATCGATGCCCTCGGGCCAGCTGGCGTCCGCCGCGAGCGCGCGGCAGGCGGCGTGCACGCGTGCGAGCACATCGGCGAACAGATGCAGGGATGAGGATGTCTGGGGCATGGGCGCCGCCTAACGCAAATCCGGGGTCGAGTCAAAGAGCCGCTGGTGCTCGGTGAGGGCGAAACGGTCGGTCATTCCGGCAATGAAATTGCCGATCCGCCGGGCCCGGTCGCCCTCGTCATCGGTCTGCGCCCCGACCAGCCATTCCGGCGGCAGTTCGGCCGGCGATTTCAGGTATTTTGCGAACAGGTCGAACAGGATCTGCTCGGCCTCCCCCATCACCCGCATCACCCGCTTGTGGCGGTACATGTGCTGGTACAGGAAGCGCTTGATGGCGGCCTCCTCCGCGGCAACCTCGGTGGGGAACGCGACCTGTGCCCGGCTCAGCTGCCGCACGTCCTGGGCCGATTGCGGCCTGGTCGCGGCGAGGTTCTTCTGCGCCTCGGCAAACACCGCGCCGATCAGGTGCGAGATCAGCTCGCGCACCAGCTCGGCGCCGCGCCTGACGTCTTCGAGATCGGGATAATGGGCGGCGATCCCGTCGATGATCTCCGCGGTCAGCGGCATCGCCCTGAGATCGTCGAGATCGAACAGGCCGGCGCGCAGGCCGTCATCGATGTCGTGGGCATCATAGGCGATGTCGTCGGCGATCGCGGCGACCTGGGCTTCGAGCGAGGCGAAGCTCCACAATTCGAGATCGTAGACCTTGATGTAGTCGGCGATGCCGACGGGAATGCCGTGCTCGCGATAGCGCCCGACCGGCGCGCCGCTGCGATCGGTCAGCGGGCCGTTGTGCTTGACGATGCCCTCCAGCGACTCCCAGGTCAGGTTGAGCCCGTCGAATTCAGGATAGCGGTGCTCCAGCGAGCCAACGACACGCAAGGTCTGGGCATTGTGGTCGAAGCCGCCGAAGTCCTTCAGGCAGGCGTCCAGCGCCCGCTCGCCGGCATGCCCGAACGGCGGATGGCCGAGATCGTGGGCAAGTGCCAGGGTTTCCGTGAGGTCCTCGTCGAGGCCAAGCTGCCGGGCCAGCGCGCGGGCGATCTGCGCCACCTCCAGCGAATGCGTCAGCCGGGTGCGGTAATGGTCGCCCTCGTGGAACACGAACACCTGGGTCTTGTACTTGAGGCGGCGGAACGCGGTGGAATGGATGACCCGGTCGCAATCCCGCCGGAACGGGCTGCGGGTCCGGCTCGGGGGCTCGGCGACCAGCCGGCCGCGGCTGCGGTCGGGGTCGCAGGCATAGGGCGCGCGGGGGGCTGCCATTCCGACGGACACGGCGAATTTAGTCCCTATCCATTTGATTCTGCGTATGGTGGCACTTAACTATGTCGGGCGCGGGATACCAAATGAATTGGGCAAGCCAACTTGGTATGACCGCGGGACTATCGGAGACTTGCGATGACGACTGCCGTGACCATCAGTGACCGGGCCGCACGCCGGATTGGGGAAATCCTCAAGGGCGAAGGCTCCGGCGCGATGCTGCGTATCTCGGTCGAGGGCGGCGGCTGCTCCGGCTTCCAGTACAAGTTCGACATCGACCGCGACCGCACCGACGACGACCTCGTGATCGAGCAGGACAATGCGGTGGTGCTGGTCGATTCCGCCTCGCAGCCGTTCCTGGAGGGCTCGCAGGTCGATTTTGTCGACGACCTGATCGGCGCCTCGTTCCGCGTCAACAATCCGAACGCGACGGCGTCCTGCGGCTGCGGCACGAGCTTCTCGATCTGACTGGTTAGACCCCAGTCATCTGCCTTTCTTCATCCGTCCACTCCACGTCCGCCGGCATCAGCTCCGGCTGAAGCGGCGCATCCTCCGACAGCGCATGGCCGTCGAGCGCGCGCAGCAAGGCCGCGGCCAGCGCCGGCTTGCGCAGCGGCTTGGCCAGGAAATCCGACATGCCGGCTTCGCGGCAGATCCTGACGTCTTCGGGGAAGGCGTTGGCGGTGAGCGCGATGATCGGCAAGGCGTGGAAGCGGCCTCCTTCCGCGCGGATCGCGCGGGTTGCGGCAAGGCCATCCATCTCCGGCATGCGCACGTCCATCAGCACGATGTCGTAGTCGCCTTCGGAGACAGCCGCGACGGCCTCGACGCCATCGGTGACGACCCGTAGCTCGACCTCGAACGCACCCAGCATCTTGCTCACGACCATGCGGTTGACGGCGTCGTCCTCCGCGACCAGCACCTTCAGCGGCCGGTCGAGGTCCGCGATACGGGCTTTCAACTCCTCCGCCTCGTCGCGGCCGGCCGCGGCATCGGAGGCCTGCACCTGGCTCCAGGGCAGCACCAGCGTGAAACGGAAGGTCGAGCCTTCGCCCGGCGTCGAGGTGACGCCGATCGTGCCGCCCATCTGCTCGATGATGCGCCGTGAGATCGCAAGGCCAAGGCCGGTGCCGCCGAAGCGGCGGCTGATCGAGGCGTCGGCCTGGGCGAAATCGCTGAAGAGCTGGCCGAGCTTCTCGGGCGCGATGCCGATGCCGCTGTCGGTCACCGTCCATTCGACGGTCGCCAGCAGGTCGCGTCGCGCCTGGCAGGTGGCCGCGATCGTCACCTCGCCCTCGTCGGTGAATTTCACCGCGTTGGATGCGAGATTGAGCAACACTTGGCGAATACGCGCGACATCGCCGCGCAGCGTCGGCGGCAGGTTCGGATCGAGCTCGACCTTGACCGTGATCCCCTTGCTCTTCGCACTTGCGCGTACCACGGTCGCCACCGTCTCGGCCAGCGCCTGCGGCGCGAAGTCGATCGCCTCGAACTGGAAGCGGCCGGCCTCCAGCTTGGAGAGGTCGAGAATGTCGTTGAGGATGCGCTGGAGATTGTCGCCGGACTCGCGGATCGTGGTGACGGCCTCGCGCTGCTCCGCGTCGAGCTTCGTCTCGAGCAGCATGCTGGCGAGCCCGAGCACGCCGTTCATGGGCGTGCGGATCTCATGGCTCATCACCGCGAGGAAGTCGGACTTGGCGCGGCTCTCGGCCTCGGCCTTTTCCGCGCGCCAGCGCTCGGTGACGTCGCGGCCGAAGCCGCGATAGCCGAGGAACTGGCCGTCGCGGTCATAGGCCGGCTTTGCGGTCAGCGACCACAGCCGCGCCTCGCCGCCGGCGACGACCTTGAGGTTCATCTCGTGCAGCGGCTCGGTGTGCTCCATCAGGCCGACGATGTTGTAGGCCGCGCTCTTGTCCTCGGGACAGAGCATGTCGAGCACGTCGGCGAAGTGCGAGCCCTTCAGCAGCGGAAGCGGCAGCTGCGCGACATCGGCAAAGCGCTGCGGCACGTCGGTGAGATGCCCGTCGGCGTCGGTCTGCCACAGCCAGTCGCTGGCGTTCTCCTGAAAATCCTTCAGCAGCAGCGAGATGATCTCGGTCTGCCGCTCGAGCTCGAGCTGGGCCTTGAGGTTGCCGAGGAACAGATTGCCCTGCGAGACGATGTTGCGCGCCATGAAGAACGCGAACAGCAGCAGGAACACCGAGGTTACCAGATAAGGCCCGCTGCCGCACAGCAGCAGCGCGCCGGCGCAGCCGACCGTCATGGTCGCGAGATAGACGAGGCCGGCGCGCGGGAAGGTCGAGAGCGTGAAGGCGCCGCCCGACATCATGCCGACCATCAGGCAGGCGAGGATGAGCTGGCTGGTCGGCTCGATGCGGCTGAACAGAGCGAGCGGCAGCGTGGCCCAGATCGCGGCGAGGAAAAACGCCTGCCGCATCATGTGACGCGCGGCGCGGGGGGAGGCCTCCTGCGGCGGGTTGTGATGCGACCGCCGCCAGGCCCGCACCGCCAGCGACGCGGTGACGGCGAGGGTCATGCCCCAGATCGCGAGGAAGTCGTTCCAGCCCCGGCCCCAGAACAGGATCAGCACGATCGCGACGTTGAGCATGGTGACGGCCATCGTCACCGGGATCAGCCGGATCACCGCGTCGATCTGCTTGGCACGGATGCGGCCCATCTGGCGCTCGCTGAGATCGGCGGTCAGGCCGTCCTCGATCTCGAAGCCGCCGAGCCAGTACAGGAACGCGCCGACGACGCCGTCGCGCTGTTCAATGCGTTGTGAAGTCTCGACCGGCCATCCCATCCGCGGAACCTTTTTCCCATCAATGGCCTGCAGCCGGCTTAAGCCGGGTTAATTTTGTGGGAGATTTTGCGGCCTCCTTGACGGGCGCGTTTGCATTTTGTTCTAACCAAGGCCCCTGCCCGGAGCCTTGCCGACATGCCCATCAGAGTAGCCACCTGGAACGTGAACTCGGTCCGGCAGCGGATCGACCTGCTGCTGACATGGCTGAAGGAGTGCCAGCCGGACATCGTCTGCCTGCAGGAGATCAAATGCGTCGACGATGCCTTCCCGCGGCTGGAGATCGAGGCGCTCGGCTACAACGTCGTCACGCACGGGCAGAAGACCTTCAACGGCGTCGCCCTGCTCTCGAAGCTCCGCTTTGACGAAACCAAGTCGGGGCTCGCCGGCGACGACGAGGATACCCATGCCCGCTTCCTCGAGGGCGTGGTGACGCTCAAGTCCGGCGTGATGCGCATCGCCTGCCTCTATCTGCCCAACGGCAATCCGGTCGGGACCGAGAAATATCCCTACAAGCTCAAATGGATGTCGCGGCTTCTTGAGTATTCGAAGGAGCGCCTTAAGACTGAGGAGCCGCTGATCCTCGCAGGCGACTTCAACGTCATCCCGCATGCCCGCGACGTGCACAATCCGGCCGCCTGGACCGAGGACGCCCTGTTCAAGCCGGAGACGCGGGAGAGCTTTCAGGCCCTGCTCGGCCTCGGCCTGACCGATGCCCTGCGGGCAGTAACGGACGAGCCGGGGCTCTACACCTTCTGGGACTACCAGGCCGGCGCCTGGCAGAAGAACCAGGGCCTGCGCATCGACCACCTGCTGATGTCGCCGCAGGCCAGCGACAAGCTCGCCAATGTCGGCATCGACAGCTATGTGCGCGGCTGGGAGAAGCCGTCGGACCACGTGCCGGTGTGGGCGGATCTGGATCTGGAGGCGGCGTAAGCTCAGCCGGCGGCAATCGCAACTGCCGTAGGGTGGGCAAAGGCGCAAAGCGCCGTGCCCACGATCTCTTCATGATCGAAACAGGTGGTAGGCACGCTTCGCTTTGCCCACCCTACGGCACCAAGGTTGCCGTTCTTACTCCCGACGCCCCTGCACCCACTGTTCCAGCATTTGCAGGCACATGGCGCGGTCGTCGTCGGAGGCCTTGGCGAAGGCGCGGTTGTAGCTTTCCTTGATCCAGGTCTCTTCGGCGCCGGCGCTATCGCGCGCCAGGGTCAGCCACATCAGGCCGCGCGCGGCCTGCCGCGGCAGGCGGTCGCCGTTGAACAGCATCTGGCCAAGCAGCGCCTGCGCCTCGTGCTGACCCTTCTGGGCGGCAAGGCCGAGCCAGCGGGCGCCATAGCGGAAGTCCTCGCGCGAGGCGTCCGGAGTCTTCAGGTACAGGCGGGCGAGATCGTACTGGGCGTCCGCGTTGCCGAAATAGGAGGCCGCATAGGAGAACATCTCCCGCGCCCGGTCCGGGTCCGCCTTGATCTTCGAGTTCGGGATGCCGGCGAGATAGTAGCGGCCGAGCGCGACGAAGGCGTTGGCCACGACCTGCGCCTGCGGCGCCGACGGGCTGTCCTCGGCATGGGCGTTGGCGATCCGGCTGAAATATTCGAAGGCGCGCAGATCGTCCTGGGCGACGCCGTCGCCATTGGCGTACATGCGGCCGAGCTTCCACTGCGCGATGGGATGACCACCCTCGGCGGCATATTGCAGGGCACTGAGCGAGGTTTCCTGGGGCGCGGTGACCGGCGCGGTCCGGCTGCGCACGGTCGGTGCAGCGCCCGGCAAGGTGGTCACGACGGGGAGAGCCGCATCCTTGTTGACCGGCGCGCCGTCGAAGGCGAGCGCGGGCGCGGCCAGCGCACTGGCCCCCAACACAAACGCAACAATGGCACGCCTAGATGTCCGCATAGCACTGCTTCTCGTGCGCGCCGCCCGGATGGGTCACTGCCCCCCCGACCGCTGGTCCAACCTGCTGAGCATATTTCCAGAGCGCACCCGACGTGTGGTTAGTCGCGCGAGCGGCCCATTTGGTCTTGCGCTGAGCCAGCTCAGCGTCACTCAATTTTACGTTAAGGGTACCGACGTCGGCGTCGATCTCGATGATGTCGCCGTCCTCAAGCAGCCCGATCGGGCCGCCGACCGCCGCCTCGGGCCCGACATGGCCGATGCAGAAGCCGCGGGTGGCGCCGGAGAAGCGGCCGTCGGTGATGAGCGCGATCTTGCCGCCCATGCCCTGGCCGGTCAGCGCCGCGGTGGTCTGGAGCATTTCCCGCATGCCGGGGCCGCCCTTGGGGCCCTCGTAGCGGATCACGATGACTTCGCCTTCGCGATAGGTGCGGTTCTGGACAGCCTGGAACGCGTCCTCCTCACGGTCGAAGCACCTGGCCGGACCGGTAAACTTGAGGTTGGACATTCCCGCGACTTTCACGATCGCACCTTCTGGCGCCAAATTGCCCTTCAGACCGACCACACCACCGGTGACGGTGATGGGTTTATCTGCCGGGTGCACCACGTCCTGGTGCGGATTCCATTTCACGCTTTTGAGGTTTTCGGCGATCGTTCGACCGGTGACCGTAATGCAGTCGCCGTGGAGAAATCCGTTGTCGAGCAGCGTCTTCATCAGAAGCGGTATGCCACCTACTTCAAACATGTCTTTGGCGACATAACGGCCGCCCGGCTTCAAATCCGCGACATAAGGTGTCTTTTTGAAGATTTCGGCGACGTCGAACAGGTCGAACTTGATGCCGCACTCATGGGCGATCGCCGGCAGGTGCAGTGCAGCATTGGTTGAGCCGCCGGACGCGGCGACGACGGCTGCGGCATTCTCCAGCGCCTTGCGGGTAACGATGTCGCGCGGCCGGATGTTCTGGGCGATCAGGTCCATCACCTTCTCGCCCGCGGTCATGCAGAACGCGTCGCGGATCTCGTACGGTGCCGGGGCACCGGCCGAGTAAGGCAGCGCAAGGCCGATGGCTTCGGAGACGGTCGCCATGGTGTTGGCGGTGAACTGCGCGCCGCAGGCGCCCGCCGAGGGGCACGCGACGCGCTCGATCTCGTCGAGGTCCTCGTCCGACATGGCGCCGACCGAGTGCTTGCCGACGGCCTCGAACATGTCCTGCACGGTGACCTGCTGGCCGCGGAAATTGCCGGGCAGGATCGAGCCGCCGTAAATGAAGATCGACGGCACGTTGAGGCGCACCATCGCCATCATCATGCCGGGCAGCGACTTGTCGCAGCCGGCCAGACCCACAAGCGCGTCGTAGGCATGGCCGCGGACGGTCAGCTCGACCGAGTCGGCGATGCATTCGCGCGACGGCAGCGAGGAGCGCATGCCGTCATGGCCCATGGCGATGCCGTCGGTGACGGTGATGGTGCAGAATTCGCGCGGCGTGCCGCCGGCCGACGCGACGCCCTTCTTCACCGCCTGCGCCTGGCGCATCAGGGCGATGTTGCAGGGCGCGGCCTCGTTCCAGCACGAAGCGACGCCGACGAAGGGCTGGTGGATCTGCTCGGTGGTCAGACCCATGGCGTAGAAGTAGGACCGGTGCGGCGCGCGCGCAGGGCCTTCCGTCACGTGACGGCTCGGCAGCCTCTGCTTGTCAATCTTCGCGCCCATCGCAAACCAGTTTCCCCGGTCAACCCTTTCAGACCCGAAAAATCAGAGCCAAGATTTGAATCGACCTTGGGATTTCCCGTTGCCGCCTGATGGATCGCCGCTGCCTAAAACTTAGAGTGATTTTATTCATGTTCGGGTGTGGCCAAAAAGCGGCGCTGATGCGAACGACCCGTGATGAGGGTTAAATCCACTGTGAGTGTTGCGCAGACGGCACAATCGTTACCGGGAAGACACGGGGAAGGCTACCGCGATACCGCCGCGAAGATGACACTCCACAACTTGAGATTTTGTGACACGAAGCACGCACCCGGCTGTGCGGTCGCGGAGGATGAACCGCAACTGAGTCGCCCCGGCTATCAATTTTCTGCACGGGCGCGTAGCGCAGTCGCTGGAGGCGCCAGCGACGCGGCGCACTGCCGTAGGGTGAGCAAAGGCGCAAAGCGCCGTGCCGACCAATCCCGTCAAAATGCGCATCGATGTGGGCACGTTGCGCTTTGCCCACCTTGCGATGCCTGGGTGCCTGGCAAGCTGCTGCGCTCGCAATGACGGAGCGTGAGGCAATGGCGCCGTCCTCCGCTGTCATTTCCCGCGAAGGTGGGGGAATCCAGTACGCCGCGACCCTCGCCGAAATTGTCAGATGTTTTGCCCGTCCGGCAACAGCTATCCGCGACCTATTTCCTGTGCATGTGTCCGGACTGCGCCTCGAACCGCGCGACCGGTCGATCGCGCTGCCAGAGCTCCACATCGTGGCTGTCGACGAGCTTGGCGGCGCGAGAGATCGCCGCGTCATCGTCGGCGCAATCGATCTGAACCACGCCGATCGGTACGCTGTGCCGTCCGACGACGAAGGCGCGATATGCCGGCATCCTGACCTCCCGCAAAGGGTTGCAGCTACAGGTCAGAACATGACGGCGGACATGTTTGAATGCGATAGGGATCGGACCGCCAGTTTCTAGGCGCGGCATAGTGGTCCTATGCCGAACCTATACGATCGCGGCCACGCTCATCTCGAAATCATATCGCCGCCGGCAACATATCGAGCCGGTCACGCCTGTCGGCGCGACCGAGCGCAGGGACGCGAACGAGGCGACAGCGCGGCACGCCGCCACATCTGTCCCGCAAGGTTCGGCCCTCCCTGCCAGGCAACACCAACAGAACCGGTGAACTCATGTCTACCTCAGAGGTCGGCGACAGGATCATTGACCCCATGATCGCGCTCGCAGGCTGCTCGCCAGGGCAGCGCATTGTCGTGGTCGGTGCCAAGAGCATCGAATTGATGATGGATCTGCAACGGCGCGGATATTTCCTGGCGGCATCGGCCGGCAATTGCGGCCTCCCGGCCGCCCAGTACGACGCAGCCCTCGTGGACTGGCGGCGGCGTCCGCTCGGCGCGCTCGATGCGGCCATGGATTGGCTCGACGGCTTCCTCGGCCCGCGCGCGGTGCTGGTGATCTGGCTCGACGCGCAGAAGCCGGCGGCGAAGGACAATCTTCGCGCCGCAGTGGCGAAGCGTGGCTTCATCGTGCTGCAAGGCACTGAGCATCCCTGCGGCAGCGCCCTGCTCGCACGACGCTCGCAGGCCTATCCGATGCAAAAGGCGGCATAGGCCGCCGCCGGTCACGCAGGGGGAGGAGGGGCCGAACGGCTTGATCCGGCCCCTGCTCGATCCTGTCTTCTGGAGTTCTCTCTTATGTTGAAGTCGAAGACACGGCGCGCCGTCATCCGCGAGTGGATGGCACGTGCCCCCGAACAGCGCCGATCAGGCCAGCAGGCCCTCGCCTTCGCACAGGATGCGAGCGAGCGGCACAGGCTGCCGCGCAGCCGCCAGACGCCGTGCGCGGTGATCATGAGGTGGCTGGAGCCGCGCACGGGGCGCAGCTAGGAAGCGCTCAAGCGTTCCGCACTTTGCGGCCGAACGGAGCGAGCAGGCGGACGATCTCGCAGCCCGCGACGAGGCCGGCGAGCCAGACGGCGCTGAGGAACCCAAGCCGCGTCACGATGGCGGCGGTGAAGGCGCCCTCGCCGCCGAGGAACGGCGTCGCGGCAAGCAGCGCGAGCTCGTAGGCCGCGTAGGCGGCAATGAGCGCGATCGCCAGCATCAGCGGCGTGCGGCCCTGTGGCAGCCTGCGGAGCACGGCCGATGCCGCCGCGGTCGCCAGCAGCGCCGCCGCGCCGATGACCAAGCCCCACGCGATGGTGCTGCTATCGATCGGGTAATGCAGCGCGCCGAAGCCGATGCCCTGGTTCACGAGCCAGGCGCCGGCGACCACGAGCAGTGCCGGACGCAGCGGCAGCATCGCGGCCGCAACGACGGCGAAGGCTGCGAACGGCGTCGCACAGGCCAGCGCAAAACTCGCAAGCGCGCAGGCCGCGGTCAGCAGCGCGAAACAGAACAGCGGCGCAAGGCGCTGCGCCACCGGGTGAAGGCGGCAACGATCAATCTCGGGCGAGTGCATTTCGGCGGGCATCATGGATCTCCGGTCCCGATCCTAGCACATCCGCCGGGGGCCTCGATATGACATGCATGCGAGAAGCGGCCGGGCGCTAGGCGGGCTCTTGCTCGGCGCGCGTCGTGATCATTGCCCGCTCGCCGGCGTCGACGAGCTGACCGATGCCGGTCCGGCCTGCAAGCGCACAGCGGATGATGTTTTCGGCGACCGATCTGCGGAAGCGATGCTCCTCGCCGTCTGGACGATTGCGGCAGACCCGGTCCAGGGCCAGCTTCATGTTGATGCGGGTGCGGGTGTCGAAATGCTCGCTGATCATTCGCACGGCCTCGATCGCGTTTGATGTCGGGGCGGAAACGCTCTGGCGATGGCCGGGTTCCAAAACGGGATCATTCACGGGCTACGCCCGCCGCTTTACGCTGGAGACAGGCTAGCTACGCCCGCCCTCTTGCCAGTGAGACGGGCGAGCTACGCCCGCCCTCTTGGCCGCTGGGCCTGAGCCCAGGCCGCGGTGACGTCGCGCGGCGGGATTTCAACGCGCTTGACCGGCATCAGCTGCCCGGAGGCGGAAATGATCGCAGTCTCCTCGCGACGGCAGCGCGGGCACACGAAGCGGACCTCGTGCGGGGACGCCGACCAGCTCGAGCGCTTCACATTGGCCGCCATCGGCCATGCCTCGCAGTGCGAGCACGACACCAGAAACCGTCCGGGATCGAGCATACCCATTCCATCGGACTCCATGCCCCTGCCCGTCCCTTCAATGATTAACCCAAGTGAATCGTTCCGGTGTCTTGGCACCGTCAGCCCCGGCCGCGCGAGGGCGGCCGGAGTTCCGCGGCGTTGCGATCCCACGCAAACCGCCTCAGTGCGCGCCCTTGAGGCTGCAGGACGTCGTGCACGTGACCGTATTGCCGTGATCGCACGCCTTGCAGGCGGCCACGCACTGGTTCATGTCGCGAGGGTTGTACGAGGTGTAGCTGCGCATCGGACAGACCGCGGTCGAGCCGGTGATGTCCTGCTCCTGGTTGCAGGCCGCCATCGTGAAGGCAAGCACGAGCAACAACAGAACACGCATGGGATCGCCTGAGAGAAACACGGGTCAATGCGCGCGAAACGTTAAAAACGGCTTTCAGGCGCAAGCCCGCGGTGTCGCACGGGTTCCGCATCAAGCGGTGCTAAGATTTCTGCCTCAGGCCGCAGCTCTGGTCGCGACCGCGCGGCGCGTCTCATCCGCCAGCTCGTAATAGTGCCCGGCGAGCTTGAGATAGAATTCGCGCTTGGTGCTGTCGGTGGCGAGCTTGGCGATCAGCTCGCATTCGGCGGTGAGCGTCTCGAAACGTTCCAGCCTGTCCTCAAGTTCTGTCATCGGCGTGTCCCCGTCAAACGCCTCAAGGACACTCAACCTAAGCCCGGGAAATAGGTCACGGCGAACATCGTTATGGAGTAGAATCAATTTTCGTCGCCGCAGGCGTCGCAACGGTAGCGGGCGGCTTATTTCTGCTCCAGCCGCCAGGCGCCGTCCCATCCCGCGTCCGGCGGATTTGCCTCGAACTGCGCGATGCGATCGAGCAGCGTGCGCGAGGGGCCATCGCCGGGAACGGCTTCGAGCGCAGCGCCGAAAGCGCTGCGGGCCTCGTCGAAGGCTTGCGCGCGATAGGCGGCGAGACCTGCGGCATAGTGCGTGCGCAAGGCCTCCTGCGGCACGCTCAGGCCGTGCGCCTTGCTCATCACCTCGAAGATCGGCTGCGGCGCGCTCTGGCCGGCGACCGCGAGGCGATCGATCTCGCGCAGCTCGAGGTTCGATCCGACCGCATCCGCCGTGGCCTGCGAGATCAGGATGCGGGTACCGTAGACCTTGTTGACGAGCTCGAGGCGCGAGGCAAGGTTCACGGCGTCACCCATCACCGTGAAGCTCATCATCAGCTCGGAGCCGATGCTTCCGGTCAGCACCTCGCCGGTGGCGATGCCGATGCGCAGATCGCAGGGACCGGGCATGGCGCGAATGCCGAGCAGGTCCGGCAACTGCTTCTGCAGCGCCGGCACCTGGTCGGCCATGTCGATGGCGGCATAGCCGGCGAGCAGCGCCGGCTCGTCCTCCTCGATGAAGGGAGGTCCCCAATAGGCCATGATGGCGTCGCCGATATATTTGTCGATGATGCCGCGATGCGCCCTGATCGGCGCGGACATCACCGTGAAATAGTGGTTCATCACCTTGACGAGGCCGCGCGGCGTCATGCCCTCGCTCATCGAGGTGAAGCCGCTCATGTCGCAGAACATGATGGTCATCACCCGGCGCTGGCCGTCGATGGCGACCTCCGGCCTGTCGATCAGCCCTTGCACCACCCGCGGATCGATGTAGCGCCCGAAGGTCTCGCGGACGCGCTCGTTGTGGCGCAGCTGCTCGGTCATGCGGTTGAAGGCGGCGGCGAGCTCGCCGATCTCGTCCTGGGTCGACACCGCGATCGGCTTGTCGAAGCGGCCGGCCTCCACCTCGCGGGTGCCGGCGAGCAACAGGCGCACCGGCCGCGTGATGCCGCTCGAGACCAGCAGGGCGAAGACGAAGCCGACCACCGCGGCGAGGATGGTGACGACGGCCGAGATCATGATCGCCTGATGCTGGCGGCCAACCACCGTCGACGTCGACGCGTAGACCTGCTTGAGCATGTCGCCACGAATGCCGTCGATCCGGTCGTTGAACTGGTCGCGCAGGACGTCGAGATGCTCCAGCGTCCCGCGCGCCTCCGGCATCTGCTTGGCATCGATCTGCTTGAGCAGCTTTGCGTGGTCCTCGGCCATGCCACGGCGCAGCTCGGAGACGGCCGTCTCGATGCGGATGTCGATCCGCGCCAGCGCGGCATTGTCCGAGGGCGTCCTGGGATCCTCGATAATCGCATTGATATGCTTGCGCGCGTCCGAGGTCTCCTGCTCGATCTTGCGGTCGGCCTCCTCGAACTCCTTCAGCCGCGCCGCGTAGGCCTCCTCGTCCGGGGCCTCCTGCATCTTCATCATCACCATGCGCCGCAGCGCCACCGACCGCTCCAGCGAACGGATATTGGCGCGCGCCAGTTCGCCGTAGGCGGGGATGTAGCGGTTGGTCAGCTCGTCCAGGAGGACGCCGACCTGGCTCGACATCACCATCGACAGGATCGAGGTGACGAGCATCAGGACGATCAATCCGAGGGCGATGCCGACGATCTTGCGCCGGATCGACTGGTTGAAAATCGGCATAGGTGCGGGGCAAAGGCTGAAGGACGGGTTTGAGGGAACTCATACACCGGATTTGACGGCGGGAACACGCGCAATCTGGCTGTCGTGACGCGCCAGACCGCGCACAACCGGCGCGCGAGCCCAAATCGTTAACAAAGGTTAAAGCACCTGCCCTTTTCTCCTTTGCGGAAGTTCCATGGCCCTATCCGTATTTTGCCGCATTGTTGCGACAGCGTGAGGAATGCGAAACGATGTCGTGACATCGTTTTGGTGTCGTTTTTGATTCTCAAGCCGCATGTCGTCGCGGACCTTGGTTTGTAGTGGTTTCGCAGGGGGACCATCCAATGAACCAGTGCCTACGCTCGCTCGCGTGTGTCGTTGCCGTGGCCGCATTGGCCCTTCTCCCGTCCGAACTGGCAGCGAAGAGCAGTCACAAATCGTCCGCGTCGAAGAAGACGCACGAAGCCAAAGCCGCCGGCAAGGCCGGCAAGCAGCGGCACGCCGCCGCGAAGTCGCGTCACGGCAAGCACGCCGAGGCCAAGCGCAAGGCGAAGAAGCAGGACGACGAGCCTGCGGAGAAGCCGGCCGCGCCGGCACTCACCGGCGATCTCGCCGCGCTGAAGGACGCCATCGATCTCACGCGCCGGGGCAAGAGCGACGATGCCAGCGCCGCGCGCGACCGCATCGCCGATCCGGCGGGACAAAAGCTCGCCGACTGGTTCATGCTGCGCCACTCCGAGAGCACCGCGAATTTCAAGCGCTACGCCGCCTTCCTCGCCGCCAATCCCGACTGGCCGAGCAGCGCCCCGCTCCGCCGCCGCGCCGAGGCCCGGCTGTGGCAGGAAAAGTCCGACGCGGCCACCGTGCACAAATTCACGCTCGACCGGCCGACCAGCGCCAAGGGCAAGTTCGCGCTTGCCCGCGTGCTGCTGAGCGAAGGCGAGTCCGACCGGGCCGCACGGCTGGTACGCGAGGCCTGGCGCACGGACGAATTGTCCGAGCGCAGCGAGGAAGATTCCTACGAGGCGTTCCGCGATCTCCTCAGCGCCGAGGATCATCGCGCCCGCATGGACAAGCGCCTCGGTGCCAAGGACTATGCCGGCGCAAGGCGCGCGGCCAAGCGTCTCGGCGAGGATGCGCTGGCCATCGTGAAAGCCTGCGCCGCCGTCACCGGCAAGGCGAACAAGGCCAAGGACTATCTCGACGACGTCGCGGCCGAGGCGCGCCGCGATCTCGGCTACGTGCTGTGCCGCGCGCAATGGCATCTGCAGAAGGACCGCATCGACGACGCGGCCGAAGTGATCCTCGCGGCCGCGCCCGAGACGATGGCGGCGCAGGACACCGATGCCTGGTGGCGCGAACGCCGCCTGCTGGCGCGCAAGCTGCTCGACCAGGGCAAGGCCAGGACCGCCTACGACGTGGTGCGCACGGCGGCGGTGCCGGAAAAGGAAGTCTACCGCATCGACTACCATTTCATGTGCGGCTGGATCGCGCTGCGCTATCTCGACGATCCCAGGACGGCGATGGTGCATTTCGCCGCGATCGACGAGGGCTCGGTCAACCCGATCGCACTGTCGCGCGCGCATTACTGGCGCGGCCGCGCGGCGGAAGCCATGGGCGCAGCTGCCGACGCCCGCATGAGCTACAAGGCTGCGGCGCGCTATCCGACCGCCTATTACGGCCAGCTCGCCCGCGCCAGGCTCGGCATCGACCGCATCGAGTTGCGCGCGCCCTCGCCCGCTTTGGCCTCGGCCGACACGCCGCCGACCGACGAGCGCGTGCGCGCTGCCGACATGCTCTACGGCATCGGAGAGCGTGACATGGCGTTCTACTACGCCGAGGATTTCGCCAAGGAGAGCACCGACGTCGCAGCGCTGGAAGCGCTCGGTGAGCTCGCCGGCCGGCGCAACGATGCCCGCGTGATGCTGGAGGTCGGCAAGACGGCGCTGGCGCGTGGGCTCGCGCTCGACCATTACGCCTTCCCGACCATCGGCATCCCCGAACACAAGCAGGTCGCGCCCGCGATCGAAACCAGCGTGATCTATTCGGTGGCGCGCACCGAGAGCTCGTTCGACCAGCGCGACAAGTCGCCTGCCAACGCGGTCGGTCTGATGCAGGTGACGCCGGAAGCCGGCCGCGACACCGCCAAGCGCTTCGGCCTGACCTATGACTGGGACCGGATGGTCTCCGACCCCGTCTACAACACGCAGATGGGCGCCGCCGAGCTCAGCGCGCTGCTGTCGGAATATCGCGGCAACCAGATCATGACCTTCGCCGGCTATAATGCCGGCCGCGGCCGGGTGCGCGAATGGGTGCAGGCCCGCGGCGACCCCAGGGATCCCAAAGTCGATCCGGTCGACTGGGTCGAGCGCATCCCGCTGTCCGAGACGCGCAACTACGTCCAGCGTGTGATAGAGAACGTGCTGGTCTACCGCGCAAGGTTCGAGGGCAGCGGCATGATGGCCGCGAAATCCGAGCAGCGCGTCACGACGCACGAAGTGAGCGCGGAACCAACGGCATCGGCCGCAGCCCCATCGCCCTAGCCTCGCGACCGCCGGGGCTGGACGCGGCGCGAAGCTGGACGCGGGAACTGCGGCCGACGGTTCTGCGCGGCCGGCATCGTGGGGCTAGCCGTCACCTCCTTCCAGGGTTCGAAGGTTGTGCACGCGCAGATATGCCTCAGCCAGTGAGCGCGAGAGCGCGCCCATCTGCATCATCCAGCTCCAGCTCGTGATGGCCGTCAGCACCGCGACCGTCTCGATCGCGCTGCGGTAGGGCCACAACATGTCCATGGCCGTCTCTTGGCGGTAGCAATCATAGTCGCAATACCGCTCCTGCCTGGACACCTGCCGGACGTAGCTCGAACCCAGCGGCCGGGCGCATGCGCTGCAGGCCGCGCCGTGGCGGGGGTGTTCCTGATTGACGAGCATGAATCTCAATGCCGTGTCCTCGCCTATTTCCTGCCCGTCCGCTCAGGACGCCGCGCGCGAACGCTCCTGGATCAACGACGCCGCGTCCTGATGAATTGCGTAGCACTCGTAGCCGCAGTAGCGCAGCAGCGTCCTGGCATCGCGCAGATAGCCACCGTCGATCTCCTCGCAACACCACAGACATGACGTCTTGCGAAACGGGGTTCTGCCGTTCACCAATATGAATCTCACGTGGCACCTCCCAGCGCGAAGCAGAAGACCGTATCGACCAGAGAGGCGGACGGCGGCGGCGCGCAGATATGGTTGCGGCCGTCGGGATTGTCCCTGTTGCGCTCGACCTTCTGGGACGGGATCAGGATGTATTTGCCGTCTTCCCGGCGCCGTGCGTAGATCCGGCCTTCGACGTAGCGTATCTCGGTCGGGTAGCAATCCGCATTGTTGCAGCAGCTCAGAACCGGATTGTCCGGCATGCGCCAGTTCGAATAGAACTTCTCGTGCAGCACTTGATCCTGAGGCGGATGGTGACGATGCGAACCATCCCGTCCAACGTCCTCGGCCTTCACGCCCGTCGCCAGCGGAAGCGGCAGCGCGATCGCCAACAGGAGCTTGCAGCCTCGGTTCAACTCACAGCCTCCGGACGAAAAATGACCTGACGGGCTAGGTGCGGCAGTCGATCGTCATGCCAGTTGACATTGGAACAGCCAGCGGCGGTCGCGTTCGCGACGTGCCCTGAACCGGTCGAGGCACTTCCGCGAGCAGAGCGGCGTCCGCCAGGAGTAGTACCGGATCAGGCCAAACTTCCCGGCACAGAGGGCGCAGCTTTCGGACTCGGAACGTCGGTCGGAATCATCAGGCCTATCGCACATGATCCTCTCCTCTTGACCTCTGGGGTCCTGGCTTCCTCCTGCGCAAAAGGCAGGAGGCGCCACGGTCGTCACGGAAAATGCGGCTTCTCAATCGCGACCGCCAAATCGTGCGGCAGGTCGGGGCAACGGACGCAGAGCCTGGCTCTTCGGGAGTAACACGCCGAGCATTTCGGCGATTTGTGCTCCGCAATCGACTTCTCTCGATTGGCCGCAAGACTAGGCTCCTTGCAACGCACCGCTCAATTGTACGGAGGTAAATGCACGCTAGAACTAGGGTTGTGCGAGCTATACGTAGGTTTGTGCCGTAGTTTTGCGGACGTCGGCCAGCGCAACGTGACGGCGCAAGGCGCGCAAGCTGCACGGCAGTCGGGAGTTTTGCCGGGAATCCGACTTTCGTCGGAGGCAATTGCCCCTGTTATGCCAAAGTGCTCTACTCGCCTTCGACGCCGGCGAGCCGGAACGCTTGCGATGATGCCTGGCCAGATCACGAAAATCGGGAGTTCGGCCGCACAATTCCTGCTCGGCGGCCTTGCAGCGCTTCGCTCATTCGGCAACGGCGAGAAGGACGGCCCGGCCGTCGTAGACGCCTCGCGGAAGAATACCGACCTGCGTGATGCCGTGAAGCAATGGCGCGAGGTGTTCGAGCACAATCCCGTCATGTACTTCATGGTCGATCCCGCCGGAAAGGTGCTCAACGTCAACACGTTCGGCGCCGCCCAGCTCGGCTACACGACGGACGAGCTGATCGGCCAATCGGTGCTGAACGTCTTCTTCGAGGAAGACCGCGACTTCGTACGTCAATGCGTCGCCTTGTGCCTGACGACCGTGGACCAGTCGCATACCTGGGAGATTCGTAAATTCCGGAAGGACGGGTCGGTGCTTTGGGTCCGTGAAAACGCCAAGGCGATGCTGCGCGGCGACGGCACGCCGATCCTGCTGGTTGCCTGCGAGAACATCACCCAGCGCAAGGAAGCGGAGGATGCACTGCGGCAGAGCGAGGACTACCTCGCCCAGGCCCAGGAACTGAGCCACACCGGCAGCTTCGGCCTGAACTTTGCGACCGGCGAAGCCGTCTGGTCAAGGGAGACATTCCGCATCTTCCAGTGTGACCCGGCGACGAAGCCGAGCCTGGGCTTCGTCTTCCAGCGCATCCATCCGGAAGATCGCCATACGGTCCGCAGCACCCTCGAGCGGGCCTACCGCCTGGCGGAGGATTTCGACCACCAATACCGCCTGCTGATGCCCGACGGATCGGTCAAATATCTGCATTCCGTGGCGCGCGCGGTTCGGCATCCATCCGGGCGCATCGAGTTCGTCGGGGCGGTGACCGACGTCACGATCACGAAGGAAGCGGAACAGAGGCTGCGGCGCAGCGAAGCCTATCTGACCGAAGCCCAGCGCCTCAGCCAGACGAGCAGCTGGGCCTGGGACGTTCATCGCCAGGAGTTCGCCTACCGATCGGCTGAACTCTACCGCTTGTTCGGGTTTGAGCCGGACCAGACCGATGTCCCGGCCCGGGCATTTCAGCAACGTATCCTGCCGGAGGACTTTCGGCGGATTATCGAGGTCGAACGTGAAGCTGTCAGGCAGAAGCAGCCCTTCCAGATCGACTTCCGGATCGCGCGCCCCGACGGCGCGATTAGACGCGTCCACAGCGAGGGCCATCCCGTGATGGGCCGCGACGGCGAGGTGATGGAAATCATCGGCACGCATGTGGACGTCACCGAGCAGATCGCGGCGAAAGATGCGCTGCACAAGGCATTCGACGAGCTCAAGGCATCCGAGCAGCGATTCCGCGACTACGCCGAAACCGCATCGGACTGGTTCTGGGAGACCGGGCCTGACCACCGCATCACCAGGATATCGGAACATGCCGACAGCTCCAGCGCCCCGCCGACGGGCGTGATCGGCCTGCCCCGCTGGGACATTCCACCCGATGCCGAGCTCGAGCCGGAGAAATGGGAGGAGCATCGCGCGGCGCTCGATGCCCACGTTCCGTTCCGCGATCTGATCTACCGCAGCAAGGATCGTAACGGATCTCCCATCTACGTACGCACCAGCGGCAAGCCCTTTCACGACGCGAATGGCAATTTTCTCGGCTATCGCGGCGTCAGCAGCGACGTCACGGCGGCGATCCGCGTCGAGCAGGCGGAAGAGGCGCTGCGCAAGGCACAAGGCGAGCTCGCCCACGTCACGCGCGTCACGACACTCGGCGAACTGACCACCTCGATTGCCCACGAAATCACCCAGCCGCTGGCCGCGGTGATCTCCAACGCGGACGCCTGCATCGCCTGGCTCGACCGCGAACCGGCCGATCTGATAGCCGCGCGCCGTTCCGCCGAATGGATCGTCGAGGACGCCAATCGCGCGAGCGAGGTGATCCGCCGGATCAGGGCGCTTGCGAAGAAGACCGAGATCGAAATCGTTGCACTCGACATCAACCAGGTCGTCAGAGAGGCCGTGGCGCTCGTTCGGCGCGAGCTCGCGACCCATGGGGTGTCGGTGCGGATGGAGTTGGCGTCCGACCTGCCCCAGGTCTGCGGCGATCGGATCCAGCTCCAGCAGGTGCTGATCAATTTGGTGATGAACGGCATCGAGGCGATGCAGGCCAATGTCGATCGCCCGCGCGAGCTGGCGATCCGCTCGTGTTGTGCGGATGACGACGACCGTCTGCTCCTCACCGTGACGGACCGCGGTGTCGGTCTCGGCAAAGACGTCAAGGAGCGCATCTTCAGCCCCTTCTTCACGACGAAATCCGGCGGTCTGGGCATGGGACTCTCGATCTGCCGATCGATCATCGAGGCTCACGCGGGCCGACTTTCGGCCTTCCAAAACGAGGGACGCGGTGCGACATTCCAGATCGCCCTGCCCTTGTCGCACAAGGACACGTCGTGACTGACAATGCCAAGCAGGCCGGGCCGAGCGCCGGCGATCCGATCGTTCTGATCGTGGATGATGATCCGTCGATGCGCCGCGCGCTCACTAATCTCTTTCAATCCGTTGGTCTCAGGGTCGAAGCCTTCAGCTCGGCGGCGGAGATCATGGAAGCCAAACCGCCCGCGGTCCCCAGTTGCCTCGTGCTCGACATCCGCCTGCCGGGCTCGAGCGGCCTCGACCTGCAGGCGGACCTCGCCAAGGCCAATATTCACACGCCCATCATCTTCATCACCGGCCATGGCGACATCCCCATGACCGTGAGAGCCATGAAAAGCGGCGCCGTCGATTTTCTGACAAAGCCGGTGCGCGACCAGGACATGCTGGATGCGGTGCAGGCGGCAATCGAGAGAGATCGCAAGCGCCGCGATGCCGAGAAATCGATCTCGGGTGTGCGATCCCGTTTCGAGGCGCTGACGGCACGCGAGCGCGACGTCCTGGCCCTGGTTGCATCCGGGCTGATGAACAAGCAGGTCGCCGCCGAGCTTGGATTGGCCGAGATCACCGTGAAGATCTATCGCGGGCAGATCATGCGGAAGATGGGGGCGAAGTCGCTCGCCGATCTCGTCAGAATGACGGACGCCCTCGGAATCCCCCGCAACAGGGGTCATTTGCAAACCTAAGTATGCTTTCCAAGCTCGCTCCGGTGGCCCACCTTCCCTGAGGCGGCTGAACCGCGGCCGGCGGCTCGCCGTTCAGGAGCGATCTATTGCCAGCGCCTTCGATCATTTCCGTCATTGACGATGATGCCTCCGTTCGCCTGGCGACGAACAACCTCCTGACGTCGCGCGGATACACGGTCTACACCTTTGGCTCCGCTCATGAATTCCTCCAATCCGCCGAACTGGAGACGACCTCCTGCGTGATCGCGGACGTGCAGATGTCGGCCATGAGCGGCGTCGAGCTGCTGACGCATATGCGCCGCCACGGGCGCATCACGCCCTTCATCTTCATGACGGCTTTTCCGGACGAGAGCGTGCGCGACCGCGCGCTGAAGGCCGGCGCGATCTGCTTCCTCGCCAAGCCGTTTTCAACGCCGGCCCTGATTCAGTGCCTGGAGACGGCCCTGTCGGGCGCCGGTGACGCCACGATGTGAAGCGGCGCCGCCGCGTCCGCCGAGCCTCACGGCCAGGACGTCACTTCCTCTGGAGCAGACCCATGCCCTTGGGGCCGTAGGTCTCCAACGCGTCGGCGCACTGCTTGGCAGGGTTCGCCTTGAACTCGTCGTATCGCTTGTCGCGCCACGCTCCGCCCTGTTCGGAAACGTCGAACGCCTTCAGCACCCCGGGTCCGCCCAGCTTTCGGACCTCGCCATCCCACCTCTTGATGTCCAACGCGACGCCCGGACACTGCTCCGACGCAATCACGACGTCGGTGTACTCCTGGTGCAGCTGCGCAGCATCGGCGATGCTGGTGCCGGGCGGCGCTGCGTTGGCGGCTGCGGCGATCGAACATAGCGCCGCCGCCAACATGGTCTTCAACTTCATCTTACGTCCTCTGCGAGCGCCGGCTCAGCGATGTTGGCCGCCTTGATGGCCGGCCAACATGCCCCTCAATCGACCTTGATGTCCGCCGCCTTGATGATCGGCCACCATTTGGCGATCTCGGCCTTTTGCCGCGCGCCGAGTGCCTCGGGGGTGAGCTGGTCCTGCGGCGTCATCTCCAGGCCCTGGCTTTCGAGCTGCTTCTTCACCGCGGGATCGTTCAACGCGTCCACGGCGGCGGCGTTCAGCTTGGCGACGATCTCCTTCGGCGTGCCCTTCGGCACCCACATGCCCGACCACAGCGTCATGTTGAAGCCCTTCAGGCCCGCCTCATCCGCGGTCGGGATGTCGGGCGCCGAGGCGAGGCGCTTGCTGTCGGTGATGGCGTAGGCGCGGATGGTGCCCGCGCGGACCTGGTTGATGGAGTTGGAGGTCTGGTCGACGATGACGTCGATCTGGCCGGCGATGAGGTCGTTCAGCGCGGGCGCGGTGCCGCGATACGGCACATATTGCAGCTTGATGCCGGACACGCTCTCGAAATAGACGCCGGCGATGTGGCTGCCCGAGCCCGCACCGGCGGTGCCGGCCGTCGGCGGCGAGGTGCGCGACTTCAGCCACTGCAGCAGCTCCTTCAGCGAGGTCGCGGGCACCGCGTTCTTGCTGACGACGATCATGGGGTTGCTCGGCAGCAGCACCACCGGCTCGAGGTCCGCGACGAGATCGTATTTGAGCTTGTAGACGGCGCCGTTGGCGACATGGGTGCCGAGATGGCCGAACGAGATGGTGTAGCCGTCCGGCGGCGATTGCACCGCGCGCGCGACACCGATCGAACCGCCCGCGCCGGTGACGTTCTCGATCACCAGCGGCTGGCCCAGCGACACGCGCATGCGTTCCGCGAGCACGCGCGCCATCGCATCCGAGGGCCCGCCGGCGGCGAAGGGCACGATGATGGTGATGGGACGCGAGGGGAAATCGTCGGCGCGCGCGGCGCCTGCGATAGCGAGAATACCGATCAGCCCAGCCCAGGCGGCCTTCTTCATTGTGTTCTCCCCAGCGATGTCTTTGTTGTTTTTGTGCCCTCCCGCGTACGGGAAGAGAGACCAGTCGTGAAGAGACCAAATGACGCGCCGGAGCGCGTTGACCGCGCTCCGGCTGCTCGTCCTGATCAGAACTGTGCGTAGTCGATCGGCTTGTGGCGGTCGAGCGTGCGGGTGACCGGCGGCAGCGGGTATTTCAGGCCGGTTGCGCAGTTGAACAGCATCACGCGGTCGCCCTTCGAGACGCGGCCGTCGGCAAGGCTCTCCTTGTAGGCGGCGTAGGTCGCGGCGCCCTCGGGGCAGAGCAGCAGCCCCTCCTCGCGCGCGACCTCGTTGAGCGCTGCCGAGATCTTGTCGTCGTCGACAGCAATGGCAAAACCCTTGCTCTCGCGCACCGCGCGCAGGATCAGGAAATCGCCGATCGCCTGCGGCACGCGGATGCCGGAGGCGATGGTGTGGGCATCCTCCCAGCGCGTGGCATGCTCGGTGCCGGCCTCATAGGCGCGCACCATCGGCGCGCAGCCGGAAGCCTGCACCGCGACCATGCGCGGGCGCTTTGATCCGATGAAGCCGATCTTCTCGAGCTCGTCGAACGCCTTCCACATGCCGATCAGGCCGGTGCCGCCGCCGGTCGGATAGAAGATCACGTCGGGCACGTCCCAGCCGAGCTGCTCGGCGAGTTCGAGACCCATCGTCTTCTTGCCCTCGATCCGGTACGGCTCCTTCAGCGTCGACGTGTCGAACCAGCCGACCTTCGCTTTTCCTTCGCCGACGATCTTGCCGCAATCATCGATATAGCCGTTGACGCGATAGACGGTCGCGCCCTGCAGTTCGATCTCGCTGACATTCACCTCGGGGGTGTCGGCCGGGCAGAAGATCGTGGTCTTGATGCCGCAGGACGTCGCGTAGGCCGCGAGCGCCGCGCCGGCATTGCCGTTGGTCGGCATCGCCATGTGCTTGATGCCGAGCGCCTTGCCCATCGACACCGCCATCACGAGACCGCGCGCCTTGAACGAGCCGGTCGGCAACCGTCCCTCGTCCTTGACGATGATCTCGCCGCCGCCGAGCTTCTTAGCCAACTTGGGCAGCCGGATCAGCGGCGTCGTGACTTCGCCGAGCGAGACGATGTCCTGGCATTTGCGCACCGGCAGCAGCTCGCGGTAGCGCCACATGTCGCCGGGACGCTGCGCGAGCGCGTCCTTGGTCAGCGCCTTCTTCACGCCCGCAAGGTCGTAGCGCACCAGCAGCGGCTTGCCGGCCTTGGAGAGGTTGTGGACCTGGTCGGCGGCATAATGATCGCCCTCCATCGCGCATTCGAGATGGGTGACGAAGGTCGGGCGTTCGATGGTGAGGTTGTCGTTGTCGTGCATGGGTTCTTCCCTATTCTTGTTCTGGTATTTTCGTTGTCAGACCCGTCACCCTGAGGTGCCGGAGCGAAGCGGAGGCCTCAAAGGGCGGCGGGCCCGGCTGCTGCAGCTCGGCCGTCCATCCTTCGAGGCTCGCTGCGCGAGCACCTCAGGATGACGGGTCCGCAGCCCGCCGGCTCATCCGTCAGATGTTCAACACCCGCCCATACGCATCCAGCACGGCTTCCTTCATCATCTCCGACAGGGTCGGATGCGGGAACACGGTGTGCATCAGCTCTTCTTCCGTCGTCTCCAGGTTCATGGCGACGACGTAGCCCTGGATCAGCTCGGTGACCTCCGCGCCGACCATGTGGGCGCCGAGCAGCTGGCCGGTCTTCTTGTCGAAGATGACCTTGACCAGGCCCTGGTCCTCGCCGAGCGCGATCGCCTTGCCGTTGCCCACGAAGGGGAAGCGGCCGACGCGGATCTCGCGGCCGCTCTCCTTGGCCTTGGCTTCGGTCAGGCCGACGGACGCGACCTGCGGGTGGCAATAGGTGCAGCCCGGGATCATGTTCTTGTCCATGGCATGCGGATGCAGGCCCTTGATCGCCTCGACGCAGATCACGCCCTCATGCTCGGCCTTGTGCGCCAGCATCGGAGGTCCGGCGACGTCGCCGATGGCGTAGATGCCGGGGACGTTGGTCTTGCCGTAGCCGTCGATGACGATGCAGCCACGGTCGGTCTTCACGCCCAGCTTTTCGAGGCCGAGATTCTCGATGTTGCCGACGACGCCGACCGCGGAGATCACGCGCTCGAACTCGGTGGTCACGGGCTTGCCCTTGCCGTCGTCGATGGTGGCGACGACGCTGTCGGCCTTCTTCTCGAGCTTCGTGACCTTGGTCGAGGACATGATCTTGATGCCCAGCTTCTCCAGGCGCTTGCGCGCAAGGCCCGCGATCTCGGCGTCCTCGACGGGCAGGATCTGCGGCAGCACCTCGACCACCGTGACCTCGGAGCCCATGGTGTGGAAGAACGAGGCGAACTCGATGCCGATCGCTCCGGAGCCGACCACCAGCAGCGACTTCGGCATCCGCTCCGGCACCATCGCTTCAAAGTAGGTCCAGATCAGCTTCTTGTCGGGCTCGAGCCCGGGCAGCACGCGCGGCCGTGCGCCGGTCGCAACGATGATGTGCTTGGCCTGATAGGTCCCCTCGCCCAGCGAACCCTTGGGGCCCTCGACGTCGGACTTCTTCACCGTGACCTTGCCGGGCGCGTCGATCGAGGCGGCGCCCCAGATCACGCTGACCTTGTTCTTCTTCATCAGGAAGCCGACGCCGTCGTTCAGGCGCTTGGAGACGCCGCGCGAGCGCTGCACCACGGCCTTCGGGTCGAACGACACCTTCTCCGCGGACAGGCCGTAGTCCTTGGCGTGCTGCATGTAGTGATAGATCTCGGCCGAGCGCAGCAGCGCCTTGGTCGGGATGCAGCCCCAGTTCAGGCAGATGCCGCCGAGATAGGACTTCTCGACGATCGCGACCTTGAAGCCGAGCTGGGCGGCGCGGATCGCGGTGACATAGCCGCCGGGACCGGAGCCGATGATGATGACGTCGAAGGATGTATCGGCCATGGCGGCTCCCATTCAACTCAAGCGGTCGTTGCGCCGCGGGCGCGGCGATTGAGGATGTAGATTCTGATCAGCCATTCCATGAGAATGACCGCCGCCATGATGGCGAAGATGGTGAGCGCGATCGGCGCCCAGATGTTGCGCGACAGCGCCTCGCCGGCGAAGAAGGCGGCGTCAATGATCTCGCGGCCGTGCGGGCTCAGCGTGAGGATCAGCGAAACCAGCATCGAGATCCAGGGCCAGCGCGTCGTCATGCGCCATCTCAGACCATCATCATGACGGGGTTTTCGATCAGCTGCTTGAACGCACCGATCAGCTCGGCGCCGAGCGCACCGTCGATGGCACGGTGATCGCAGGACAAGGTCACGCTCATCATGTGCGCGATCTCGATCTTGCCGCCGCGCACGACGGGCCGCTCCTCGCTGGTGCCGACCGCGAGGATGGTGGCATGCGGCGGGTTGATCACGGCGGTGAAGTGGCTGATGCCGTACATGCCGAGGTTGGACACCGCGGTGGTGCCGCCCTGATACTCTTCCGGCTTCAATTTGCGGGAACGCGCGCGCGCGGCAAAATCCTTCATCTCGTTGGAGATGGTCGAGAGCGTCTTGGTCTCGGCCTTGCGGATGATCGGCGTGATCAGGCCGCCGGGCATCGCCACGGCGACGCCGACGTCGGAATGATGGTGCTTGACCATGCCGCTTTCGGTCCAACTGACGTTGCAGTTCGGGATTTTCTGCAGCGCCACCGCCATCGCCTTGATGACGAAGTCGTTGACCGAGATCTTGTAGAGCGGCTTCTTCTCCTTGTCCTTCGGCGCGGCGGCGTTGATCTCCTCGCGCGCGGCCATCAGCTTGCCGATGTCGCAGTCGATGGTGAGGAAGAAGTGCGGCACGTTCTGGATCGACGCGGTCAGGCGCTGCGCAATCGTGCGGCGCATGCCGTCATGCGGGACGATGTCGTAGGAGCCCGGCTCGAACAGCGACAGGATCTGCTTGTCCGACATGGTCGGCGCGATTGAGGGCGCGCCTGACGGCGCCGCGGCGGGCGCCTTGAGGCCCTTGCCGGACTTGGCCTGCTCGACGTCGCGGGCGACCACGCGGCCGTGCGGGCCGGTGCCGGTGACCATCGCGACATCGATGCCGGCATCCTTGGCCAGACGCCGCGCCAGCGGCGAGGAGAACACGCGGCCGCCATGACCGTTGGCCTGCGCAGCGGGAGCGGCGGCCTGCGGCGCCGGAGCCGCTGCGGGCGCCGGTGTAGCCTTGGGCGCAGCGGGAGCCGGTGCGGCAGCCGGAGCCGCGGGAGCCTCCGCAGCCTTCGGCGGCGCAGCCGACGCGCTGGGCTTGGCGGCGCCTGCGGCCTTCACGTCCTCGCCTTCGCCGGCGAGCACCGCGATCACGTCGTTGACCGGCACATCCTGCGTGCCCTCGGGCACCAGGATCTTGGCGATCGTGCCCTCGTCGATGGCCTCGACCTCCATGGTCGCCTTGTCGGTCTCGATCTCGGCGATGACGTCGCCGGATTTGACCTTGTCGCCTTCCTTCTTCAGCCATTTGGCGAGGTTGCCCTTCTCCATCGTCGGCGAGAGAGCGGGCATCAGGATGTTGATGGGCATGCTGACCTCAAGAAGAACTTTGCAAAAACGCCGCCTCCGACAGTGGAGACGAACAGACCAGGTTTAGTTGCCGATGTCGCCCTGCCACAGGCGCTCATTGGCAGGGACGGAACGCCAATTCTTCATCATGGTGATGGAACGGTCGTCGGCAAGATCGATCCAGGGGATACCGAACTTGTCGAGGATGTCCTTGGAGCCCTCGAAGGTGACGGACTCCCCGATCACCACCAGCTTGACCTTGAACAGCGCGAGCGCGCCGGCGCACATCGAGCAAGGGGACAGCGTGGTGTACATGACGGTGTCGTGGAACGTGATCGCGCCGGCCTCGCGCAGGCAGCTCATCTCGCCGTGCAGGATGACGTTGTTTTCCTGCACGCGGTTGTTGTGCCCGCGGGCGATGATCTTGTCGTCGCGCGTCAGCACCGCGCCGATCGGCAGGCCGCCCTGTGCGATCGAGGCTTCCGCCTCGCGGATCGCCTCGAGCATGAAATCGAAATGGTGGGCTTCGATCGCCACGGTCAGTGCCCCTTCCCGCGCGGCGTCGTGGTGCCGGTATCCGTGGGACGCTCGATCTCGGCCTGGAACATGTCGAGGATCCGGTTGAGCGCGTCCTCCTCGGTGTACTCGCTCTCGCGCGCATAGGCGCGCGCGGCGTGGCGGGCGAGATCGACGAGCAGGAGGCCCCACATGTCGGGCTCCTCGAAGGCTCGCTGGAACGCCATCGACAGCCCGCCGTCCAGCACGAACACGCGCAGGATCTCGACCGCGTCGTCGCGGGTCATGACGTCGGGCGGCAGTGGCTGCTCCTTCGGGCCCGCCATGGTCTACCTGTAGCAGACGGCTTTGGCGGCCTCGACGACTTCTGCCGCCGACGGCAGTGCAAGCTTCTCCAGGTTCGCGGCATAAGGCATCGGCACGTCCTTGCCGGAAACGCGCGCGACGGGCGCGTCCAGATAGTCGAAGGCGTTCTCCATGATCCGCGCGGCGATCTCGGCGCCGACGCCGCTCTGGGCCCAGCCCTCTTCCACCGTGACGGCACGGCCGGTCTTCTTGACGGAGTTGATGATGGTCTCGGTGTCCATCGGGCGCAGCGTGCGCAGGTCGATCACCTCGGCCTCGATGCCCTCCTTGGCGAGCTCGTCGGCGGCCTTGAGCGCATAGGTCATGCCGTTCGACCAGGAGATGATGCTGACGTGGCTGCCGGAGCGCACGATGCGGGCCTTGCCGATCGGGACGATGAAGTCGTCGAGCTTCGGCACTTCGCCGGTGTGGCCGTACAGCACCTCGTTCTCGAGGAAGATCACCGGATTGGGATCGCGGATCGCGGCCTTGAGCAGGCCCTTGTAGTCGGCGGCCGAGAACGGCGCGACGACCTTGAGACCCGGGACGTTGGAGTACCAGGCCGAATAGTCCTGGCTGTGCTGCGCGGCAACGCGCGCGGCGGCACCGTTCGGACCGCGGAACACGATCGAGCAGCCCATCTGGCCGCCGGACATGTAGAGCGTCTTGGCGGCGGAGTTGATGATCTGGTCGATCGCCTGCATGGCGAAGTTGAAGGTCATGAACTCGACGATCGGCTTCAGGCCGGTCATGGCGGCGCCGACGCCGACGCCGGCAAAGCCGTGCTCGGTGATCGGGGTGTCGATCACGCGCCGGGCGCCGAATTCCTGGAGCAACCCCTGAGTCACCTTGTAGGCGCCCTGATACTCGGCAACCTCTTCGCCCATCACGAAGACGTCGGGGTCACGGCGCATCTCTTCGGCCATGGCGTCGCGCAAGGCTTCGCGGATGGTCTGCGTCACCATCTCGGTGCCGGCGGGCACTTCCGGATCGGGCTCGGCGACGGCCTGCGGCGCGGGTGCGGCCTTCGGCGCGGGCGCCTCGGCCTTTGCAGCAGCAGGCGGAGCGGACTCGGCCGCCTTCGCGGCCGGTGCGGGCGCCTTCGCAAGATCGGCGGCGCTCTCGCCGTCGGCGAGAATGGTCGCGATCGGCGTGTTCACCGCGACGTCGGCGGTGCCCTCGGGGATCAGGATCTTGCCGAGCGTACCCTCGTCGGTCGCTTCGACCTCCATGGTCGCCTTGTCGGTCTCGATCTCGGCGATCACGTCACCCGACTTGATCTGCTCGCCCTCTTTCTTCAGCCACTTGGCGAGGTTGCCCTTTTCCATCGTGGGCGACAGCGCGGGCATCAGCACTTGAATTGGCATATCGACTCCAAAAGAAAGCTTGCGCGCGTTCAGCGGTAAACGTCAGTCCAGAGCTCGGCGGCATCCGGCTCGGGATCATGCTGGGCAAAGTCGGCGGATGCGTTGACGATGTCGCGCACCTCGGCGTCGATCGCCTTGAGGTCGGCCTCGCTGACCTTGGCCGCCAGCAGGCGATTGCGCACCTGCTCGATCGGGTCCTGGTCGTGGCGAACCTTCTCGACCTCCTCGCGCGTGCGATATTTCGCAGGGTCGGACATCGAGTGGCCGCGATAGCGGTAGGTCTGCATCTCCAGGATGAAGGGGCCCTTGCCGGCGCGGCACCAGGCCGCCGCCTCCTCGCCCGCCGCCTTGACGGCGCGGACGTCCATGCCGTCGACCTGCTTGCCCGGGATGTTGAAGGACACGCCGCGCTTGGAGAAATCCTGCTGGGCCGAGGCGCGCGAGACCGCGGTGCCCATGGCGTAGCGGTTGTTCTCGATGACGAAAATCACCGGCAGCTTCCAGAGCTCCGCCATGTTGAAGCTCTCATAGACCTGGCCCTGGTTGGCCGCGCCGTCGCCGAAATAGGTGACGCTGACATTGCCGTTGCCGCGATAGTGATTGGCGAAGGCAAGACCGGTGCCGAGCGAGACCTGGGCGCCGACGATGCCGTGGCCGCCGTAGAAGTGCTTCTCCTTGCTGAACATGTGCATGGAGCCGCCCTTGCCCTTGGAATAGCCGCCGCGGCGACCCGTGAGCTCGGCCATCACGCCGTTGGCTTCCATGCCGGTGGCCAGCATGTGGCCGTGATCGCGATAGCCGGTGATGACCTGATCGCCCTCCTTGAGGGCCATCTGCATGCCGACCACCACGGCCTCCTGGCCGATGTAGAGATGGCAGAAGCCGCCGATGGCGCCCATGCCGTAGAGCTGGCCGGCCTTTTCCTCGAACCGCCGGATCAGGAGCATCTCGCGGAGCGCCTTGAGCTCCTGCTCCTTGGTGAACTCCGGGGGCGAGCCGCCGTCGGTCTTGTCCTGTGCAGCGCCTGCGGCGGCTTTCTTGGGTGCGGCCATGGGAATTCCGGGTCAGAGAAAACTTCTGCCCTCTCTAACCCAAGTCAAACGCCCTTGGAAAGCACCGCGGCGACATGGCACGACTTTCATTATGCCGCACTGCAACGTGGTCGAAACTTTGCAAAACCTTTAGGCTCGATCAGGCAACTTTAGCTCACCCGCCAGCGACGCTGCCGTGCGCCGCCGACGCGACGAAATTCGGACACGTTTATCGATGGCTCCGAGCCTTCGCGCGCGGCCGAATCGCGGTGCCGCCTACCAGCCCAGCTCGCGCAAATACGCTGCACGGGCGGCAACGCCGGTATGGGTGAAGTCGCTGAAGACCCCGTCGACGCCAAGTCGGAAGAATTTGAGATATTCAAGGCTGGGATCGCCGCGATAGTCGGCCGCGAGATATTTCTTCTCGTTGCGGAACGTGAAGACGTGCACGAACAGGCCGAGCTTGTGCGCATCGGCGACGAGGCTGGTCGCCTCCTGCGTCATCGCCTCCGGCGTCGATCCCTTGTAGGGCGTGCCGTCGGCATTGCTGTCCTTCCACGGTGCGATCTTGAGTGGAACGATGTAGGCCTTCCAAGGACCGATGCCGTCGGCATAGGTCTTGATCTCGGCAAGCCCCTCCGGGGTCAGCATCGCATCGTAGAGGCGCCCATCGCCCGCAACCGTCCAGTCGAACGGACGCGAGCTCGTGATGTTGTTGAGCAGGACCTTGCCGGACTTGAAGTCGATGCCATTGCCGTCGATCAGCTGGACCTGCCGCGTCTGCAGGCCGTGGCTGCGCATATATTTCAGGCTGCCGGGCTCGAAGCTCTGAACGAGGATGGGAGCATCCTTGGTGTTGAGGCCATTGTCCCCGATGATCTTGATCAGGGCATCCTCGAGCGGGCGGCTGCCGGGAGCGCCGCAGCCATTGGCGATCGCCTGGGCGTTGTTCCAGGTCGGGTTCTTGGTTTCGGGGTAGACCAGGATGGACCGTCCGGTCTCCTTGCTCCTGGCCCTGGCGATATCGATGACGCCCTGGAAGCTGATGATCGGGAGCTTGCCGTTGAAGACCTTCGGCCGCTCGTTGGCGGCATCGTAGGTGGTGCCGCCGATCAGGGACTTCAGCTCGGCCATGGTGAAGTCGGTGATCGACCAGTCGTTGGTGTGGTCTTCGCCGTCCACGATCAATGACTTCAGCACCGATTTCGGATCCGAGGGATCGGTGAGATCCGTCAGGTAATCGGCAGGCGCGGTTGGCGACGCCGGCGCCTTGACGCGAACGCCTGGCACCGTGCGCTTGCGCGCGGCCACGGACGCGTTGGTCTTCGCCACTTCGGCAATATTGGTGTTGTCGCTCAGCCAGGGATTGTGGCGCACGACCAGGACGCAATCCTTGGTCAGGTGCAGATCCTCTTCGAGCGCGTCGGTCCCGACGGCGGCGGCGAGATCATAGGAGGCCTCGGTCTCCTCGGGCACCAGTCCCGGCAGGCCGCGATGTCCGAGGACCAGCGGCGCCTTTCCATCGACGGTCAGGAAGGGTTTTGCGCCCGATGGCGCCGCAGCGGTCTGCGCGAAAGCCATCGACAGCGGGAGCACCGCGGCACCGAGCAGCATCGCCCCAATATACATCGCCCGTCGTGAACGCGTGTCCCGCATCGCCAAGTCTCCGTCTTTGCCTGGCATCGCCTCGAACGCCAGCAGCGCCGGCCCCGAACGGGCGGCGCTGCCGTCTTGTCCCAAGACTCTGACAGATGGATGACGGCCGGGCGGACTTCCTCGTCCGCCCGATCACATCTTCGGTCAGAAGAAGCCGAGCTTCTTCGGGCTGTAGCTGACCAGGAGATTCTTCGTCTGCTGGTAGTGATCGAGCATCATCTTGTGGGTCTCGCGGCCGACGCCCGATTGCTTGTAGCCGCCGAAGGCCGCATGAGCGGGATAGGCGTGGTAGCAGTTGGTCCAGACCCGGCCGGCCTGGATCGCCCGGCCGAAGCGGTAGCAGCGGTTGGCATCGCGGCTCCAGACACCGGCGCCCAGGCCATAGAGCGTATCGTTGGCAATCGCGAGCGCCTCTTCATCGGTCTTGAAGGTCGTGACCGACACCACGGGGCCAAAAATCTCCTCCTGGAAGATGCGCATCTTGTTGTGGCCCTCGAACACCGTCGGCTGGACGTAGAAGCCGCTGGCGAGATCGCCGCCGAGCTCGGCACGTCCGCCGCCGGCCAGCACCTTCGCCCCCTCCTGCTTGCCGATGTCGATATAGGAGAGGATCTTTGCGAGCTGCTCGCTGGAGGCCTGCGCGCCGATCATGGTGTCGGCCACGCGCGGATCGCCCTGCTTGATGGCGGCGACGCGCTTCAGCGCCCGTTCCATGAAGCGGTCGTAGATGTCGGCGTGGACCAGCGCCCGGCTCGGACAGGTGCAGACCTCGCCCTGATTCAGCGCGAACATGACGAAGCCCTCGATCGCCTTGTCGAAGAAATCGTCGTCTTCCGCGGTGACGTCCTTGAAGAAGATGTTGGGCGACTTGCCGCCGAGCTCCAGCGTGACCGGGATGAGGTTCTGGCTGGCATATTGCATGATCAGTCGGCCCGTCGAGGTTTCGCCGGTGAAGGCGATCTTGGCGATGCGCGGGCTGGACGCGAGCGGCTTGCCGGCCTCGAGGCCAAAGCCGTTGACGATGTTGAGCACGCCCGGCGGCAGCAGGTCACCGATGATCTCGGCCCAGACCATGATCGAGGCCGGGGTCTGCTCGGCGGGCTTGAGCACGACGCAATTGCCGGCGGCCAGCGCAGGCGCAAGCTTCCAGCACGCCATCAGCAGCGGGAAGTTCCAGGGAATGATCTGGCCGACCACGCCGAGCGGCTCGTGGAAATGATAGGCGATGGTGTCGTCGTCGATCTCGCCGATCGAGCCTTCCTGGGCGCGCACCACGCCGGCGAAATAACGGAAATGGTCGATGGCGAGCGGCAAATCGGCGGCGCGGGTCTCGCGGATCGGCTTGCCGTTGTCCCAAGTCTCCGCGATCGCAAGGCGCTCGAGATTCTCCTCCATGCGATCGGCGATCCTGTTGAGGACCGCGGCGCGCTCGGCGACGCTGGTGCGGCCCCAGGCGCCCTTGGCGGCATGCGCCGCGTCGAGGGCGGCTTCGACGTCCTGCGCGTCGGAGCGCGCGATCTTGCAGACGATCTGGCCGTTCACCGGCGAGGCGTTGTCGAAATACTTGCCGGACTTCGGCGCGACAAACTTGCCGCCGATGAAATTGTCGTAGCGTTCGGCGAAGGGGTTTTGGGTGACGCCGAGGAATTCCACCTTGTTCATAGCTCACTCCCGATGTTGCTGTTTGCGCGATCCGCCGTGTGTTCACGACTTGCGCAAACGATGATGCGGGAGGCGATTTCTGTCAGCCCGGGCGGAAGCGATGGCTGAGCGGACCTGTCGCAGTTCTGCGACACTCATGCGCGAGGCAAGTGCGAGATGGAGCGCTCATGGCATCCGCATCGTCATTGCGAGCGCAGCGAAGCAATCCAGAGACCCTCCACGGAGGGATGCTGGATTGCTTCGTCGCTTCGCTCCTCGCAATGACGGATGGGAAGCAGCGGCCCTAATGCTTGATATCGAACCGCTTCAGCTTCCTGTGGAGCGTGGCGCGGCTGACGCCGAGGGCCTTGGCAGCGGCCGACACGTTGCCGCCGGCGCGGAGCAGCGCCCGTTGCAGCACCGCGCGCTGGCCGCCGGCAAGGTGGTCGTGCGCGGGTTCGCCGCCGAGCAGATCGGCCGCGGGCACCGGTTGTAACGGGCGGCCGGGCGCGATCCCAAGTCCAATGCCAAGTCCCGCCCGTGCGGTGCGGGTCGCGCCGATCACGAGATCGTCCGCATCGACCGCGACGAGGCCGATGGACTGGCCGTCCGCACCCGCCGTCAGCACGATGCGCGCATGCGCGAAGGCGCGGCGGAACAGATCGGCCTCGATGCGCCTGGCCGCCTCCCCCGCCGCCAGCGCGATCAGGCTGGCAAACGCATCGGTCCTATCGGCACGGCAGGAGGAGACGTCGAGCACACCGGCAAAGGCCGCCTCGTGATCGTAGATCGGAACGGCGGTGCAGCTCAGAAGCGTGTTGCGCGTGAAGAAGTGCTGGTCGCGGTCGATCGTCAGCGGCCGCTGCTCGACGACGCAGGTGCCGATGCCGTTGGTGCCCTCGTGCTCCTCGCTCCAGAGCGCGCCGGTCCACAGGCCCCAGGACTGGAACGTCGTATCATCCGCGGGCGTGCCGCGGCGATCGACGGGAACCCCCTCGCCGTCGGCCAGCAGCACACAGCAGCCGGCAGCGCCGACGGCCTGATAGAGCCGGTCCATGGCGCCTTGCGCGGCGGCCAGCAGCGGCGCGATGCGCTCGCGCGCCGTGCGGAGTTCCACCTCCGTCAGCCGCTGCGGCAGGCCGCGGCCGGAGGGGTCGAGATGATGCAATCGGGAGGAACGGCGCCAGGAGGCCACGAGCGCGGACCGAGCCGCCTGGCCTGATGCGATGGCGGCCTCGACACGGGCCGCGTGATGCTGGGGCGTTGACCCATTCATCACCGTTTCCTCCGGGTGGCAATCTAGGGCGTGCCGGCGCGGCCGGATTGATCTCCGTCAAGCTCGGGACCGCGCATCGCAACAGCCATGCCCTTGTCCGCTCCGCCCCGTCAAGGTGGCGGTCCTGCAACTTTCGGTGTGCGTAAGGACGGCCCGCGAAGGCGCTAGTTCTGGGGAATCATCCGGACGAGATCGTGCGGATTGACATAGTCGAGCTGGAAGCGCGCCCGCTCGTCCAGCATGTCGGGGTCGATCCTCTGGGAGCGCAGCAGCGACACGCGCTGCTCGCTCTTGGCGCGCTCGCGCTTGAGCTGCGCCAGCTCGCTCGTCAACGAGATGATCTCCTGGTCGAGTTCCTGGCGCGCGTTGAGGCCGTACTTGCCGGTATAGGCGTTGACGCCGAAATAGCCGACGATGGCGGCCGCCATCGCGTAGAGGGCAAGGCCGGTCAGGATGGATTTCAGGCGTGCGCGGGAGACCATCTTGGGAAGATGGGGCAGCTTGGTTAAGGGAGTGCTAATTCGCGCACCCACCAGTCGTCATGCCCGGGCTTGTCCCGGGCATCCACGTTCTTGTCGCCACTAGCTAAGACGTGGATGGCCGGGACAAGCCCGGCCATGACGGAGAGAGGGAGCGATCAGCCGTGGTGCTTGGCCACGTGCGCCGCGAAGGCGTCGATGTAGGCCTGGAGCACGGGCTTGAGCGACTCCTTGGTGAGGTTACCCTCGGCATCGAAGGCGTCGCCGACGGCGTTCAGGTAGATCTCGGGCTGCTGCATGATCGGGCCGGCAATGCCGGGCAGGATGTTCTGCAGCGTCTTGGCGGCGCTGACGCCACCGAGCGGGCCCGGCGAGTTCGAGACGATGCCGACCGGCTTGCCGTTGAACGAGCTCTTGCCGTAGGGGCGCGAGGCGACGTCGATGGCGTTCTTCAGCACGCCCGGGATGGCGCGGTTGTATTCGGGGGTCACGAAGATGACGCCGTCGGACTTCTGCAGCTTGTCGCGGAACGCCAGCCAGTCGGCGGGCGGCGCGCCCTCGAGGTCCTGGTTGAAGAAGGAGATGCCCGCCGGCGTGACGACCTCGAGCTTGAGCGAGGCCGGCGCGAGCTTGGTGAGCGCGTTGGCGATCTTCAGCGAAAAGCTGTCCTTGCGCAGGCTGCCGGCGATAACGACGATGTTGTAGGCCATGGAATGTCCTCGAGGGCTAGAGCGGGAGTGCCGGGCGGCACTTAATCGATCTGCCGCAATGGATGCAAGTGCATGAACCGGCGCGATTTGGAAACGCTGAGTTTCGCGAAAGTGGTCATTGAGGCCCAGCGTAGCCCGGATCGAGCGAAGCGTAATCCGGGACCGATCGAGCCGGATGCAGCGGCCCCGGATGGCGCGGAGCCTGTCATCGGCGGGCGCCTTGCGCCGACCCGTCGGCTCCCTCCGGGCCTCGAAAACCGCTAACCGCCGCGCCTGTCCACCCTTGCAGACTAGCCCTGTTTTGCCCGACGGCGCAATTTTCATTCGGTTTTAGCGAAGCACTGAAATCGCTCGCGATTTCTACTGTGCATGAGGTTGTTTTCGACATTTTATTCGAACAGGAGGTTCCGCTCCAAAACAATCAGGCCGCCAAGAGGCGGCCTGACGTTCGCGCAACTTCGTGGTTCGGATCAGATCGTCGGATTCCACGCCGACGGGATCAGGCGGTACTTGGCACCGTCCTTCTCGACGTGACCGACCGAGGGGAAGGTGAAGTGGAAGCCGATCACGGTGGCCTTCTCGGCCGCCGCCATGTCGTAGAACTTGTGGCGCGTCGCCTGCGCCATGGCGGCGTCGGCGTCGAACATCACGTGCCAGTCCGGATTGCGCAGGAAGAATTCCGGAATGTTGGTGACGTCGGACTGGATCAGCACCTTCGCATCGCCCGAGGCGACCGCGAACGAGGTGTGGCCCGGCGTATGGCCCGGCGTCGCGATCGAGGTGATCCCGGGCGCGACCTCCTTGCCCCATTCGTATTTCGTGACCTTGGACTCCAGGCCCGCGAAGGTCTTCTTCACGTTGGAGAAGTAGTTCTTCATCATCGGGTTGGACTCGGCCTTGGCCGTGTTGTCCTCGCTGGTCCAGAACTCCCAGTCCTTGCCCGGCACCATGATCTCCGCGTTCGGGAACGCGAGCGCGCCGTCGGCAAGGCGGATGCCGTTGGTGTGATCAGGGTGCAGATGCGACAGCAGCACCACGTCGATGCTCTTGGGATCGACGCCGGCGGCCTGGAGATTTTGCAGCGTGCGGCCGACCGCGCCCTTGCTGGGCTCGAGATTGGCGACGCCGTTGCCGGTGTCGATCAGCACCAGCTTGGAGCCGGTGTTGATGAGCTGCGGATTGAACGGCACCGTGACCATGCCCTTGGGCATGTAGGCGGCCTCGCCGGCGGCCGCGGCTTCTTCCTTAGGCGCGTTGACGACGAACTTGTCGGGCATCGGGAAGGTGCGCGCACCGTCATTGATCGAGGTGCACTCGAGGCTGCCGACCTTGTAGCGGTAGAAGCCCGGCGCCTGCGTGCCGACTTGCGGCACTGCGGCATTGGCGATGGTCGGGCGAAGCCCGGTGGCGGCGGCCGCGCCGATGGCGGCGGCGCCTGCGAGCAGATGACGGCGATTGAGATCAGTCATGGAGAGGTCCCCTTCTGAGCGCCTTGCGGTTTTTCCGCTTTCAAAGGCGGCGGAATAATCTCCCGCTTCGCTCAGAAGGCAAGACCTTCTTTCGGTGACGTGCCGCAGCACATCACGATTATTTATTTGGGTTGATGAGGAATTTTTCGCCGGTGGCGCGTTTGGCGTAGACCGCGACGTTGGCGGGATCGAGTGCCTCGGACAGCGACACCACCTTGGTGTAGTGGCTGGCGAAGGTGGTCTTCAGCTCGCTCACGACGCGCTGGCGCAGCCGCCCGATATCGGCAGGCCCGATCTTCTGGAGGAACGGGGTCAGGAGCCAGCCGCCGACGCCCCAGGCCATGCCGAAGCCGCGCGGCAGCTCGATCGGACGGACGTCGAGCGCGCCGTAGACATAGACCTGCTTGTGCACGCTGGAGCCGTAACGGCTGTACTCCTTGGCGGTCTTGTTGATCGCGACTTCCATGCAATTGAGGATGTCGCCGGCAAGCTTGCCGCCACCGATGGCGTCGAAGGCGATCGTGGCGCCGGTCTCGACCAGCGCATTGGTCAGATCGTCGAGGAAGCTCGGCACGCTGGAATCGACGACGTGTTTGGCGCCGATCTTCTTCAGGATCTCCGCCTGCTCCTTGCTGCGCACGATGTTGACCAGCGGGATGCCGTCGGCGAGGCAGATCTTGTTGAGCATCTGGCCGAGATTGGAGGCGGCCGCGGTGTGCACCAGGGCCTTGTGCCCTTCCCGCCGCATGGTCTCGGTCATGCCGAGCGCGGTGAGCGGGTTCACGAACCAGGATGCGCCCTCCGCCGCCGTGGTGCCCTCGGGCAGCGGCTGGCAATCCCTGACCTTCATCGTCCGGTACTGCGAATACATGGCGCCGCCGATCATCGCGACCGTCTTGCCCATCAGCGCCTTCGCGGCATCCGAGGAGCCGGCCTTGACGACGACGCCGGCGCCTTCATTGCCGACCGGCAGCGACTGGTCGAGCCGGGCGCCCATCGCACGCATCGCGCCTTGCGGCACGGTCGCCGTGATGATTGGCGCCGCTTTCGTGCCGGACGCCTTGGCCGTGCTCATGTCGGCCGCGCCGACGAGCAGTCCGAGGTCGGACGGGTTGATCGGCGCCGCCTCAACGCGGACGACGACCTCGTCCGCGGCAGGCTCGGGGGTCGGCACGTCGACGAGCGAGATCTCCAGCTCGCCGCTCTTCTTGATCAGCGAACGCAGTTGCAGGCCGGTATTGCCGTCGCTCATGTCGATCCTCCCCTGTGTTTGTCGAGGCGCCGGCTTATGCCAGCGCCTTCAGTGCCGCCTTGCCGCCATAGAGCGCCTGCTTGCCGAGCTGCTGCTCGATGCGCAGGAGCTGATTGTATTTGGCGGTGCGATCCGAACGCGCAAGGGAGCCGGTCTTGATCTGACCGCAGTTCGTGGCCACCGCGAGGTCGGCAATGGTGGAATCCTCGGTCTCGCCCGAACGGTGCGACATGACGGAGGTGTAGCCGGCCTTGTGCGCCATCTCGACGGCGGCAAGCGTCTCGGTCAGCGTGCCGATCTGGTTGACCTTGATCAGGATCGAGTTGGCGCGGCCGGTCTTGATGCCTTCGGCGAGGCGCTTGACGTTGGTGACGAACAGATCGTCGCCGACGAGCTGGCACTTCTTGCCGATGAGGTCGGTCAGCTCCTTCCAGCCGTCCATGTCGTCTTCCGACATGCCGTCCTCGATGGTGACGATCGGATAGCGCGAGACGAGGTCGGCGAGATACTTGGCCTGCTCGGAGATCGAGCGGGTCTTGCCCTCGCCTTCATAGACGTACTTGCCGCCCTTGAAGAACTCGGTCGAGGCGCAGTCGAGGCCGAGCACGATGTCGGAGCCCGCCTTGAAACCGGCCTTGCCGATCGCGTTCATGACGAATTCGAGCGCGGCATCCGCCGACGGCAGGTTCGGGGCGAATCCGCCCTCGTCGCCGACATTGGTGTTGTGGCCGGCCTTCTTCAGCTCCGACTTCAGCGTGTGGAAGACCTCGGCGCCGTAGCGCAGGCCCTCGGCGAAGGAGGACGCGCCGACGGGCAGGATCATGAATTCCTGGAAGTCGATCGGGTTGTCGGCATGCACGCCGCCATTGATGATGTTCATCATCGGCACCGGCAGCAGGCGCGCGGAGGTGCCGCCGACATAGCGGTAGAGCGGCATGTCGAGCGAGTTGGCGGCCGCCTTGGCGCAGGCCAGCGAGACGCCGAGGATGGCGTTGGCGCCGAGGCGGCTCTTGTTCGGCGTGCCGTCGAGATCGATCATGATCTGGTCGATCTGGGCCTGCTGCTCGACATCGAGGCCGCTCAGGGACTCGAAGATCTCGCCGTTGACGGCGCCGACCGCCTTGGTGACGCCCTTGCCGAGATAGCGGGGCTTGTCGCCGTCGCGCAGTTCCACGGCCTCATGGGCCCCCGTCGAGGCGCCGGAGGGCACCGCGGCGCGGCCGAGCGCACCATCTTCCAGCACGACGTCGACCTCGACGGTGGGATTGCCGCGGCTGTCGAGGATTTCGCGTCCGATGATGTCGATGATGGCGGTCATGGGGGGCCTCTTTTCGGGAAACAAAGGGGGCAGTTGGCGGTGCTTCTACCGCAATGCATCGAAGCGGAAAAGGCCGGGTGACGTTCCCCGCATGATTGGCTAAGAGGGCGCCACGGAGGCGGACCGATGTCGAAAAAACCCAGCAAATCGAACAACTCACCAGCCAAGTCAGCGTCTTTGCAGCTCGGCCGCGCCGTGGAATGGCCGGATGCGCCCGAAAAGGCCAGGCTCGACCGCGTGCCCAATCCGCAAGCAGGCACCGATTATCTGGTCCGTTTCACCGTGCCGGAATTCACCTCGCTCTGCCCGGTGACGGGCCAGCCCGATTTCGCGCATCTGATGATTGACTACGCGCCCGGCCAATGGCTGCTGGAGTCGAAGTCGCTGAAACTCTACATCGCGAGCTTCCGCAATCACGGCGCCTTCCACGAGGACTGCACCGTCATGATCGGCAAGCGCATTGCCTCGGAGATCAAGCCGAAATGGCTGCGCATCGGCGGTTACTGGTATCCGCGCGGCGGCATCCCGATCGACGTGTTCTGGCAGACCGGCCGTGTGCCGAAGGGACTCTGGGTGCCGGAGCAAGGCGTCGCGCCCTATCGCGGGCGAGGCTAGTCACAAGGAGAACAAGAACAATGAAATCGACGTCAGCAAACTTCCGTAACCTTGCCCTAGGCGTTCTGGGCGCGCTGTGGCTCACCGGCGCGGCCGACGCTGCCGAGGTCCGGGTCATGATCTCCGGCGGCCTGACGGCGGCCTACAAGGCCCTTGTACCGGAATTCGAGAAGGCGACCGGCAACAAGGTGCTGACGGAATATGGCCCGTCGATGGGAACGACCGCGAATGCGATCCCGGTGAGGCTCGAACGGGGCGAGCCCGCCGACGTCCTGATCATGGTCGGCTATGCCCTCAACGACCTCGCGAGCAAGGGCAAGGTCGTCGCCGGCAGCCAGGTCGACCTGACAAAGTCGCCGATCGGCGTCGCCGTGAAATCGGGCGCGCCGAAGCCGGACATCAGTTCGGTGGATGCGGTCAAGCGCGCGCTGCTGGCAGCGAAGACGATCGCCTATTCCGACAGCGCCAGCGGCGTCTACGTCTCGACCGAGATGTTCGACAAGCTCGGCATTGCGGACGTCATGAAGGACAAGGCGCGCAAGATTCCGGCAACGCCGGTCGGCGAGATCGTCGCGCATGGCGAGGCCGAGCTCGGCTTCCAGCAGATCAGCGAGTTGAAGCCCGTGAAGGGCATCGACATTGTAGGTCCCCTGCCGAACGAATTGCAGAAGATCACGATCTTCTCGGCGGGAATCGCGACCGCTTCGAAGGAGCCCGAGGCAGGCCGTGCCTTGATCAAGTTCCTGGCCTCCCCGGCGGCCCGCGAAGCGATCATCGCAAGCGGCATGGAGCCGATCCCGGCCGCCGGCGCAAACTAAGGCGAGCCTGACTCCTGCTCGTGTCCCGGATGCGGTGCAGCGTGCAACGCTGCTCCGCAGAGCCGGGACCCAGCGCGACGAATTTCTGGCCCCCATAGCCGACCGATGTTCGCGTTCGCCGATAGTATGTCCAGCCCAGTCCAGGAGCGCTTAACGATGCTCACTGTCTATGGCGAAGGTCGTGGCTTCCGTGTTGTCTGGCTGCTTGCGGAACTAGGGTTGGCTTATCGGCTGCGCCCGGTCGATCTGTTCGCAGTCGAGAATGATCGCGATTTCCTCGCGATCAACCCCGGCGGTTTCATTCCCGCGCTGCAGGACGGCGAGACGATCATGGTCGAATCGATCGCGATCCTTGAATACCTGCTCGCCCGCCACGACTCAGGTTCGCTTGCCGTCGCCCCGGGCGATCCCGCCTTCGCCTCCTATCTGCAATTTCTCCACTTGGGCGAGGCCGGGCTCGCCGGGCCGATGAACGCCGTCCTTGTCGGTCGCCAACTGGCGCCCGAAGCCGAGCGAAATGCCCGCGTTACCTGCTGGGCGCTCGAGACCTTCGAGAGTCGGCTGGGGTTGGTTATCCGCCGCCTCGCGGATCACCCCTATCTCGCCGGCGACCGATTCACCGCTGCCGATATCTCGGTGAGCTACGCCCTCCTGCTCGGCCTGCGAACTGGCAACTACGTCCCCGGCTCTACCGAGCGGGACTATCTCGCTCGCACGACGGCACGCCCTGCCTATGCCCGAGCGATGGAAAGCTGCCAAGGCACCAAGGCTTGGGCGGCGCGATCACCGGGATTGTAGGGCTCGCTTCCTCGGGGCGGCCAGCCGTCTGATTGAGTAGGTGCAAAAGTATCCTTACGGGCGTCCGAGTGACGCGCGATCTGCCCAACAAGCTTGCGAGTCCAAGGGCTAATAGGCGCTGAGCAGATCCACCTTGGCATTCGCCGCGACCAGCCGCCGCGCCAGGATCGCGGCGAGGTTGCGCATGATCTTCAGCGACGTCTCGGGATGCAGGCGGCGGTAGTCGGCAAAGCTGTCGAGCGGCAGTTCGAGGCAGGTGACCGGCGTATCGGCGAGAACGTCGGCGCTGCGGCTCTGCTCCAGGATCGCCATCTCGCCGAACTCCATGCCGGGGCCGAGCGAGGCCAGCCGCACGCCGCTGCGCAGCTTCACGCTGACCATCCCGCTCTGGAGAAAGAACAGCGAATTGGCGGGCTCGCCGGCGGCGATGATGCGCTGGCCGGCCGCGTAGTGCCGCGTGGTCGAGAGCTTGACGATCGCGGCGATCTCCTCCGCGTCGAGCTCGGCAAGCAGTGCCTGCTCGCCGAGCTGCGCGTTCTCCTTGATGTCGGTGAAGCCGCCGAACCGGTAGATCACCTGATCCTCGGCCCATTCGATGGCATCGTCGAGCAGCGCGAAACGGCGCAGTCGGCGCGGCTCGGCCGTGCGCGCAGCGATCACGCTCCACACCGCGGAGGCCTCCTCGAACCCTGACAAAATGGCGGTGACGCCGGCATTGCCAAGCGCGGTCAGCGTCTCACCGAGCAGCTCCGCGCCGGCGGCGGTGATGTCGGGCACACGACGGAAATCGATGATCAGGAGCGGTGCGTTCGGCGGCTCGGTGGTGAGCCTTCGCGTGACGTAGTCGATGGTGCCGAAATTCATCGCACCGACCAGTTCGAGCACGCGGATGTCGCTATGGCGCTCGTCGAGGATCTGCTGCTCGTGCGGCTGGCGGCTGCGTCGCGAGGAGATGCCGTAGACGTCGTAATCCGCCATGATGCTGGTTCGGACATCCGCGTTGCGGTTGAGCATATGCAGGTCGAACCGCGCCGACAACGCCTCGCAAACCTTGAGGCCGCGCACGCTGTTGAAATGGTTGTCGAGCAGCGGCGAGAAGGTGCCGAGCCCGAGCTGCGAAGGCAGCGCCGCGACGATGCCGCCGCCGACGCCGCTCTTGGCGGGGATGCCGACGCGATAGGTCCACTCGCCGGCATAATCGTACATGCCCGAGCTCGTCATCACCGACAGCGTGCGCGCGACGATGTGCGGCGTGATCACCTGAACGCCCGTGACCGGATTGATGCCGCGATTGGCGAGCGTTGCCGCCATCACCGCGAGATCGCGGGCGGTAACCAGGATCGCGCATTGGCGGAAATAGACGTCGAGCACCGCGTCGACGTCGTCGGGCAGCACGGCGTAATTCCGCAGCAGCCAGGCGATCGCGCGGTTGCGGTTGCCGGTCGCGGTTTCCGAGGCGTGCACGGCCTCGTCCACGCCGAGCTCGCGGCCGGCAAACTGGCTGAGCTTTGAGCGGACACGCTCGAAGGCGCCCTTCCCCTCTACCTCGTAGATCAGGCCCGAGCAGGCGATCGCGCCGGCATTGACCATGGGATTGAAAGGCCGGTTGTCGTTGGTGAGGCGGATCGAATTGAACGCCTCGCCGCTCGGCTCGACGCCGATGGTGGCCGCGACACGCGGCTCGCCGACCATCTCCAGCGCCAGCGCGAACACGAAAGCCTTCGACACCGATTGGATCGTGAACGGGACGTCGCTGTCGCCAACCTCGTAAACGTGACCGTCGATGGTGACGAGCGCGATACCGAAATGATCGGGATTGGCGCGCTTCAACTCGGGGATGTAGTCGGCCAGCTCGCCGGAATTGTCGGTGCGGAATTCGGCGTGGCAATCCGTCAGGAAACGACGCAGCGGTGGCCTGGTAGGATATCCGGTCGGGCGGGGCGTGCTGGCTGCGCTGGCGGAACGGCTGGTCTGGGCGTCCACGATCTCACACCTCGATTTGCCCAAAATCGAAGCAATTCGCGTGCCATGCATACCGAAGCGTCTGTGGCACGGTGACGCAAAAACACGAAGGCCGCCGCAGCCTGACGCCGCGACGGCCTTCCGAACCTGGCAGGTCTGTCGGCAGCGCTACGCCACCGCCCTCACCTGGCTGATGAATCCGTCGACCTCCGAGGTCAGCGAGGTCGACTGACTCGACAGATTGCCGGCCGCCTTCAGCACGCCGGAGGCCGCACGCCCGGTCTCGCTCGCCGCCGACGAGACGCTGGCGATGTTGCGCGTCACGGTCGAGGTCGCCTCCGCCGTATGCTGCACGGTGTTGGCGATCTCGGCGGTGGCCTTGTTCTGCTCCTCGATGGCGGCAGCGATCACGCGGTTGATGCTCGAGACTTCCTCGATGGTCTTGACGATGCCGTCGATCGCCGCGACCGCCTTCTGCGTCGCGCCCTGGATCTCGGTGATCTGGCTGCTGATCTCCTCGGTCGCCTTGGCCGTCTGCGAAGCGAGGTTCTTCACCTCGCTCGCCACCACCGCAAATCCCCTGCCGGACTCGCCGGCGCGGGCGGCCTCGATGGTCGCGTTCAGTGCCAGGAGGTTGGTCTGACCGGCAATCGAGGTGATCAGGCCGATCACCTCGCCGATGCGGTCGGCGCCTTCGGCCAGCGCGCGCATGGTGGTGTCGGTCTCCTTCACCGTGGCGACCGCCTGCTCGGTCGCGCGCGTCGCCTGGTCGACCTGGCGGTTGATCTCGCGAATGGAGGCGTTGAGCTCCTCGGCCGCGGCTGCGACGGTCTGCACGCCGCTGCCGACCTGGTCGGCAAGGGTCGAGGCCGAGCCGGCCTGGGTCTGGGCTTCGCTCGCCGTCCCCGACATCGAGCGCGCGGTCGTCTCCAGCTCGCCCGAAGCGCTCGACAGCGCCTGCACCATCTGGCCGACGCGGCTTTCGAACTGCCGCACGAGACCGGACAGATCGGAGGCGCGCTTCTCCTTCTCGGCGCGCTCGGCGGCCTGATCGCCCGACAGGCGCTCGGCGTTGATCATCGCATCCTTGAACACCTGCAAGGCAGCGGCCATGCGGCCGATCTCGTCGTTGCGATCGAGGCCGGGCACTTCGCCGGCGAAATCATGCGCGGCAAAACGGGTCATGACACCGGTAATCGCGGTCAGCGGCCGGGTGACGCGGTTGCGCATCAGCATCAGCCCGCCGATCGTCAGCGCCAGCGAGGCCGGCATGAGCAGGCCGAACAGGATGAGGCTGAAGCGGGCCCGCGAGGCGCCCTCCTCGGCCCGCGAGATCATGTCGGCGAGCGCGGTCTGCGTGACGATGACGACATTGTTGGCCCCGACCAGCTGGCGATCGCGGTACTCGATGCCGACAACGCCGGCGGGCTCGCCGGCAAGCAGCTTGGTGGCGATCGCATTGCGCTCGTCGCTGAGCGCGCCGGAGATTTCCGGCTCGGCGTTGCGGATCGCCTGCAGCAGCTCGGGCGAAGCCACATTCGGGCTGAGGTCGCGCACCACGAGCCAGGACTGCTGGATGCGGCCGCGGAGGTCAGCGAAGGTGACGCCGTCCGCAGGCGTCCAGGTCTTGTTGGCGAGGATCGAGGAGAACTGGACCAGGATGGTCTGGCCGGCATTGGCGCGGGCCTGCCAGGAGGCCTGCTTGGCGATCAGCAGACGATCGACCACGGGGTCGATCAGCGTCATCGCGCCGTCGACATGGGCGGTGACGTCGCCGATCGCGTCCATATAGGCGTCGCTGACCTTGGCCCAGCTCGGCGTCAGGCTGGCTTCGCGCGCGCCCTTCTCCTGCTTCAGAGCCGTCACCGAACGCGGCCGCAGCTCCTCGAGCTGGGCCCAGATGCCGCGGAGCTTGTCGAGCTTTTCGGCAAGACCGGGGGATTCGACCGCAGCGAGGCTCTGCAGGGCCTGCGCGTAGTTCTTCTGCACGGTGGCGCGCTGTCCGGCGAGGCTGTTCATGACGCTCTCGGGCGCGGGCGCGGCCGATGCCAGATAGCTGAGCGTGTCACCGCGCTCCAGGCGGAAGATCACCAGCGTGTTGGTGAGGTCGCGGCTGGCGATCGTGAGCGCGACGATGCGGTTGCTGTCCGCGTAGCGCGTGACCGCGAGCTTCAGCGCATAGGCCGAGATGACGACGAGGACGAGACCGAGAGACCCAACCACCGCCCCGAGGATACGGGCGACCGAACGCTGCTTTTGCATCGACTGATCCACAGATGTTGCCGCGAGAGGCGGTTTGCGCGGCAATCTACGGAGCGAACGGTGAGATTTGATTTAAGATTGAAGGGAGTTGGCTACCGTTTTCTCCCGGACAATTACGGATGTCCGGTAATTCGGTACTTCCGTCAGGCGCGCGCGTCCGCCGGTGCCCGCGATTTGAGCCAGCGGGCGCAGACAAGGCCCAGCGTGACCATGATCGCCGCGCTCACGAGCAGCGTCGGCACCTTGCCGCCGTGCTGGAGGCCGAGGCCATAGGCGATCGGGCCGACCGTCTGCCCCATGAAGAAGAAGAACGAGTGGAGCGACATCGCGGTCGCCCGCGCCCCGACCGAGAGCTCGCTGGCAAACACCTGGAGGCAGCCATGGATCATGTAGAAGCCCCACCCCATCGCCAGCATGCTGACGAATTGCAGCTTCCATTGCGGCCCCAAGGCGAGCAGGCCGAGCTGCAGCCCGACAAGGCCCGCGCCCGCGATCATCATGCCCTTGACGCCCAGCCATGGCAGGAAGCGCGAGACCGTGAAGGTGTAGAACAGCCCGCCGACCGCAAAGCCGGCGATGACGATGCCCGCGATCGACGGCGACTTCTCGCCGAGATCGAACAGCAGCGCGGCGATGAAGGGAAACAGGCCGAACACGCAGCAGCCCTCGACGAACACCGCCGAGTAGCAGTAGCGCGTGTTGGGGTTGGCGAAGATGGTGCGATAGCCCTGCCGCAACGCCTTCAGGTCGGTCTTCGGCGGCGCCGTCAGCGCGGCACCGCGAAAGCCGGCCGCCACCGCCACGGCCGCGATCAGACCGAGCGCGCCGAGGATCATCAGCACGCCGCGCCAGCCGATGAACTCGCCGATGATGCCGGAGGCGGTCGCACCTAACAGGTTGCCGGTCATCGAGCCCGCGAGCGTGCGGCCGATCGCGACCTGCCGCTTGGCGGGCACGACGAGGTCGGCGGTCAGGCCGAGAGCAACCGGAAACACGCCGCCGGCGGCGATGCCTGCCAGGATGCGGCTCGCGAACAGGCCCGAGAAGGTGGTCGCGACCGCGCCGAGAATGGAGGCGACACCGAGCAGCGCCAGACACAGGGTCATCAGCCGCGCCTTGCCGAACATATCCGCGGCCGCGCCGATCACGGGCTGGACCAGCGCGTAGATCAGGGCATAGCCGGCCGCAATGCTGGCGGCGGTCGTGACGCTGATCGAAAAATCCTCGGCGACATGCGGCAGGACCGGATCGAGCGCGCGCGTCGACAGTGCCGCCGAGAAGCTCGCCAGCGCGATGATGTTGATCGCGGGTGGAAACTTCTGGTCGGCGGGCGCCCCGGTCGCAGGCTGGTGCATCAGCGCGTTGTGCTTTTCGTCACCGCGTCGAACGCCATCAGCGTACGGATCAGCGCCTCGAAGTCCCGCAGCGGCACCATGTTCGGGCCGTCGGACGGGGCGCGATCAGGATCGGGATGGGTCTCGATGAAGACGCCGGCAACGCCGACCGCGACGGCCGCGCGCGCCAGCACCGGCACGAATTCGCGCTCGCCGCCCGATGAGGTCCCCTTCCCGCCCGGCTGCTGCACCGAATGGGTGGCATCGAAGATCACGGGCGCGCCGGTGGTGCGCGCCAGGATCGGCAACGCGCGCATGTCGGACACCAGTGTGTTGTAGCCGAAGGAGGCGCCGCGCTCGGTGACGAGGACGTTCGGATTGTCGGCGCTGGTGATCTTGGTCACCACATTGGCCATGTCCCAGGGCGCCAGGAACTGCCCCTTCTTGACGTTGACGACCTTGCCGGTCGCGGCCGCGGCCAGCAGCAGATCGGTTTGACGGCACAGGAAGGCCGGGATCTGCAGGATGTCCACCGCCTGCGCGACCTCGGCGCATTGCGTGGCCTCGTGCACGTCGGTCAGAACGGGAAGACCGAGCGAGGACTGGATTTCGGCGAAGATCGGCAGCGACTGTGCCAGCCCCAGCCCGCGCGCCGCCGACGCGCTGGTGCGGTTCGCCTTGTCGAACGAGGTCTTGTAGACGAGGCCGATCTTCAGCCGCGCCGCGATCTCCTTCAGTGCGGAAGCCACTTCCAGCGCGTGCTGGCGGCTTTCGAGCTGGCAGGGCCCGGCAATGATCGAGATCGGCAGATCATTGCCGAATTTGACGCTGCCGATGGTGACGACCGGCGCCGCTGACGTCGAAGAGCTCAAGGCAAATCCCTCGTTTCGGCGCGACCATAGCCGCCGCGAGGGTCGGATCAACCCCATTCGGGCCGGGGCATCCGAATATCAGGGTTGCGCCGGGGGTCCCGGCGCCGCCCTTGCGTCGGCAGGTTCCTACTTCACCGCCGAGAAGGCCGTCGGCGTCAGGAGCTGGCTGACGATATTGCCGACGATCTGGCCGTCCGCTTCGCTTTCGGCGCGCGCTTTCATCCAGTCCGGATCGGTCATGAACTTGCCCCACTTCGTCTCGCGCTCGGCAAGCGACTCCCAGGCCAGGAAATAGGTCAGCTCCTGGTTGGATTCGCCGATCAGCGTGGTGAAGAATCCGGCCTGGCGGATACCGTGCTTCTCCCACAGCTTCAGCGTCACCGTCTCGAACCGCTTCAAGAGCGCCGGCAGGCGGCCGGGGACGCAGCGATAGACGCGCATTTCATAGATCATTCTTGTTCCTCCCTGAACAGGCCCGGCGGTTATAGCGGCTGGCCCCGACGGTGTCTTGAGCCCCGCCCGGCCGCCCCTGTGGCGTTCCGCGCATAGCTTGCGCTTGCGGCGCTGCGCCGGACTCCCGCAATGCTGCCGCAATGATCGGGCCGCTACAAAGGCTCAGTCGCAGCCTGGGTGCCTGTCACATGCGGATTTTACTGGTCGAGGATGAAGCGGAAATGGCCGGCGCGCTGGCCTCGGCGCTGAAGCGCTATGACATGGTGGTGGACCATGCGCCTACACTCGCCGAGGCGGAGGAAGCCATCTCCGCCGACGTCCATGCGGCCGTCCTGCTCGACCGCCAGCTTCCCGACGGCGATGGCCTTGCCCTGATCCCGAAGCTCCGGGCGCGCGCCGACGGCGTGCCGATCATCGTCCTGACCGCGCGGGGCGAGCTCGCCGACCGCATCGCCGGGCTCGACGGCGGCGCCGACGACTATCTGGCAAAACCGTTCGCGGTCGAGGAGTTGCTGGCGCGGCTGCGCGCCGTGCTGCGGCGGCCCGCAGGCCTGTCCCCCGACGTCATCCGCGCCGGCCGCCTCGCCTTCGATCTCGGTCATCGCGAGGCCAGCATCGACGGCACGCCGTTCGAGCTGCCGCGCCGCGAGCTCCTGGTGCTCGAAGCCCTGGTCCGCCGCATGGGCCGGACCGTGCTGCGCTCCGCACTGGAAGAGGCGGTCTACAATTTCGACGACGAGATCCAGTCGAACGCGCTCGACACCCATGTCTCGCGGCTGCGGCGAAAGCTCGCGGACGCCGACGCGGGCATCGAGATCCACGGCATTCGCGGCGTCGGCTATCTCCTCAAGAAGCTGCCAGCCTGAAGAAGCTGATATGAGCAAACACGACGATCCCTATTGCCTGCGCTCGCGGCTGAGCTGGCGCCTGCTCTCGCTCCAGGCGGCGATCCTGGTCGCGCTGGTCGCAATCGTCATCGCCGGGCTCTGCGCCTCCGGCTTCGCGCTCGCCGAGCGCGACGAGGACCGTGTCATCGACGTCGTCCAAGGTGCGCTGACGCGCGATGCGCAAGGCGGACTGACGTTGCGGCCGACGGCCGAGCTCCAGCAGTTGCGCAACGAAACGCCCGACCTCTGGTTCCTGGTGCGCGACCGGCAGGGCCGTTCGCTCAGCGAAGGCACCGTGCCGGCCGAGTTCGCCGCGATCGGCAACGGCCTCGACCAGATCAGCCAGGCGCGGCTCGGCTGGCAGATGTTCGAGGACGATCCGCGCAAGCCGGCGGCGCGGCTGAAACGGGTCGACACGCCCGCGGGCAATGTGCAGGTCATCACGGCGACGCAAGGACGACTGACCGGCGCCAAGGCGCTGTTCATGACCTCGCTTGCGTTCCTCGGCATCGCCCTGCCCGGCCTCTTGCTGATGGGAACGGCGACGTTCATCGCGACACCGATGATCGTGCAACGCGCGTTCAGGGGGCTCGATACCGCGGCGGACGAGGCCCGGCGCATCGATATCCACCAGCGCGGCGCGCGGCTTCCGGTGGAACGCATTCCACTGGAAGTCGTGCCGCTGGTGACCGCGATCAACGACGCGCTGGCACGGCTCGACCAGGGCTATGCCCGCCACAAGCGCTTCGTCGCGGACGCCGCGCACGAACTGCGCACGCCGATCGCGATCCTGAACACGCGGCTGGAGTCGCTCAGCCCCGGCCCGGACAAGACCCGCCTGCTGGAGGATGCCGCGCGGCTTGCGACGCTAGCCGAGCAATTGCTCGACATCCAGCGGCTCGACCGTTGCGCCCATCCCTTCACCCGCCTCAATCTCGTCGCGGTTGCGCAAAGCGTCGCCGCCGACCTCGCGCCGCTGGCGATCGCGGCCGGCTACGAGCTGGCCCTCGATGCGCCGGCGACACCGATCGAGACAATCGGCGATGCGGCGGCGCTGGAGCGCGCGCTGACCAATCTCGTGCAGAACGCGATCCAGCACGGCCCGCGCCGCGGCACGATCGGGATTCGCGTCTCTGGTCCAGCGAACATCGAGGTCACGGATGAAGGCGCCGGCATTCCCGCCGATCAGCGCGAGCAGGTGTTCGAGCCGTTCTACCGGCTGACGCCGCTCGATCGCGGGGCCGGCCTCGGCCTCAACATGGTGCGCGAGATCGTGCAGCTGCATGGCGGCCACGTCTCGGTGGCCGACGGACCGGAGGGCGGCGCCTGTTTCCGGATCACGCTGCCGCCGGTCCAAAAGAGTTGATTCAATCCGCATCCGCTTCCGGCAGCGCAATGCTGTCGCAATGCGCCTCCGCAACACTGCATCCGTCTCACCTCCGATCTCGGGAGGTGCAAACCAAGATGCCGGAGTGCGCATGCCCAACGATTTTCTTTCGTTCTTCCTGTCCTGGATGTCGTCACCGCGCCGGGTCGGCGCCGTCGCACCATCGGGTGCGGCGCTGGCCGACCTCATCACGCGCGAGATCAGCGCATCGACGGGTCCGATCCTCGAGCTCGGTCCCGGCACCGGCGCGTTCACCTACAAGCTGCTCAAGCGCGGTGTCCGTCCGCAGGATCTCACGCTGATCGAATACGGATCCGACTTCATGAAGCTGCTGCAGATGCGTTTTCCCGGCGCGCGCGTTCTGTGGATGGACGCAGGCCGGCTGACAACCGAGCGTCTCTATGACGGCGCGCCGGTCGGCGCGGTCGTGAGCGGCCTGCCGCTGCTCAACATGAGCAGGCGCAAGGTCATCTCGATCCTCGGCGGCGCGTTTAGCTATCTGCGCCCCGGCGGCGCGTTCTACCAATTCACCTATGGCATGAGCTGCCCGGTGCCGCGGCCCGTGCTCGACCGGCTGGGCCTGCGCGCAAAGCTCGTGGATCGCGCCTTGCTGAACGTACCGCCCGCCGCCGTCTACAGGCTGACGCGGCGGCCGCAGATGAAGCTGATCACGGGATCGCTTGCGCCTGAACCATCAGCGCGGGTGGCGCTGGAGCCGGTGCATCACGCGCGCGACTACTCCGCCGCGCGCTGAACCATCACACCAGCCGGCTCTGCACCATCGCCGCCTGAATGAACGAGGCGAACAGCGGGTGCGGCTCGAACGGCCGCGACTTCAGCTCGGGGTGGAACTGGACGCCAATGAACCAGGGATGATCCTCGTACTCGACGATTTCAGGCAGCACGCCGTCGGGCGAGAGCCCGGAGAATTTCAGGCCGTGCTGCTCGAGGCGATCCTTGTAGGCGGTGTTCACTTCGTAGCGATGGCGGTGGCGCTCGGAAATCTCGGTCGCGCCGCCATAAACCTGCGAGACGCGGCTGCCGCGGTTGAGCGCAGCAGGATAAGCGCCGAGCCGCATGGTGCCGCCGAGATCGCCGGCCTGCGAGCGTTTCTCGAGCTCGTTGCCGCGCAGCCATTCCGTCATCAGGCCGACCAGCGGCTCCTTGGTCGGGCCGAACTCTGTGGAGTTGGCGTCCTCGATGCCGACGAGGTTACGCGCCGCCTCGATCACCGCCATCTGCATGCCGAAGCAGATGCCGAAATACGGCACGTCGCGCTCGCGCGCGAACTGCGCCGCGCGGATCTTGCCCTCCGCACCGCGCTGGCCGAAGCCGCCGGGCACCAGGATGCCGTTGACGTGCTCGAGGAACGGCGCCGGATCTTCCTTCTCGAAGATCTCGCTCTCGATCCAGTCGAGATTGACCTTCACCTTGTTGGCGATGCCGCCATGCGAGAGCGCCTCGATCAGCGACTTGTACGCATCCTTCATGCCGGTGTACTTGCCGACGATGGCGATGGTGACGTTGCCTTCGGGGTTGCGGATGCGCTCGTTGATCTGGTTCCAGCTCTTGAGCACCGGCGGGATGCGCGCTTCGATGCCGAAGGCGGCGAGCACTTCGTCATCCAGGCCCGCGTTATGATAGGCCTCGGGCACGGCGTAGATGCTGTCGGCATCACGCGCCTCGATCACGGCGCTCTCGCGCACGTTACAGAACAGGCCGAGCTTACGCCGCTCTTCCTTCGGAATCTCGCGATCGGTGCGGCAGAGCAGGATGTCCGGCTGGATGCCGATCGAACGCAGCTCCTTCACCGAGTGCTGCGTCGGCTTGGTCTTCAGTTCGCCGGCGCTTGGAATGTAGGGCAGCAGCGTGAGGTGAATGTAGATGGCGTGGTCGCGCGGCAGCTCGTTCTTGAGCTGGCGGATCGCCTCGAAGAACGGCAGGCCCTCGATGTCGCCGACGGTGCCGCCGATCTCGACCAGCACGAAGTCGTAATCGTCGTTGCCGGAGAGGACGAATTCCTTGATCGCGTTGGTGACGTGCGGAACCACCTGGATGGTCGCGCCGAGATAATCGCCGCGGCGCTCCTTCGAGATGATGTCCTGGTAGATGCGCCCCGTCGTGATGTTGTCCTGCTTGGTCGCAGGCCGGCCGGTGAAGCGCTCGTAGTGACCGAGATCGAGATCGGTCTCCGCGCCGTCATCGGTCACGAACACTTCGCCGTGCTGATACGGCGACATCGTTCCGGGATCGAGGTTGAGATAGGGGTCGAGCTTGCGGAGGCGGACCTTGTAGCCCCGGGCCTGCAGCAGGGCACCCAGTGCCGCTGAAGCCAGACCCTTGCCGAGCGAAGAAACCACGCCGCCGGTGATGAATATGTACCGCGCCATGGGACCTAACCTCTAATCCCTCGAATTCGATTCGCCAAAGCGATTCGTATTCCGCCCCAAAGATTCTGCGGGCCTGTGGGTGAGCCAAAACTAAGAGTGGTGACAGTGCCTTGATGGGGATTGTTGACGCAGGACGGTAGCGGCCGCCCTGCATGGCCCCCCTGCTTTATTGCGAACGCGGCACCTGCGGGCCGGTCGGAGCCGGCGCCTGCTGCTGCTCGTCGGCCTTCTTTAGCGAATCCAGGATGCCGCCCGAGGTCGGCGGCGCGATCGGCGAGCCGCCGGCCGGCTGGCCCTGCGAGGCCGGCGTGCCGATGATCGACGACGGCGCGCGGCTGTAGCCCGCGTGCCAGGACAGGAACATGCTTGTGAGGAAGAAAAGCCCGGCCAGAATCGCGGTGGTCCGCGTCAGGAGGTTCGCGGTACCGCGGCTCGACATGAAACCCGCGCCGCCGCCCATGCCGAGGCCGCCGCCTTCCGACTTCTGGAGCAGGACGGCGCCGATCATGACAGCGACGATCATGAGGTGAATGACGATGACAACGGTCTGCATAGTGTCCTTCCGTCACAAGCGGGCGGCGCCTGACGGCGGCCGATCGCGCTTCGCGGGTTTTCCTGAAGTTGCGCGGTGTTACACGATCGGAGGGGCTATTGCCACCCCCGATCGGGCCCGGACCAACCGGTTTGGGTTAGCTAGGGGCAGCCCTTGGCAATGGCAAGGAAATCGGCCGCCTTCAGGCTGGCACCGCCGACCAGCGCGCCGTTGACGTTCTTGACGGCCATCAGCTCGGCCGCGTTCGAGGGCTTGACGGAGCCGCCGTAGAGAATGCGCATCCTGGCACCGTCGGCCTTGAACCGGGAGGTCAGGAATTCCCGGATAAACCCATGAATCTGCTCGACATCTTTCGCCGTCGGGGTCAGGCCCGTGCCGATCGCCCAGACCGGCTCATAGGCCACGACCAGATTGGCGGAGGTGGAGCCATCCGGCAGGGAGCCGTCGAGCTGGCCGCGCAGGATGTCCAGGGTCTGGCCGGCATCGCGCTGGGCCTGCGTCTCGCCGATGCAGACGATCGCCGTGACCCCTGCCCGCCAGGCGGCTTCGGCCTTCTGCCTGACGAGGGCATCACCCTCGCCGTGATCGGCGCGGCGCTCTGAATGGCCGACGATGATGGCGGTCGCCCCGGCATCCGCCAGCATCTCGGCGGCGATATCGCCGGTATGGGCGCCGGAGGCCTTGGGATGGCAATCCTGGGCTCCCACCGCGACCTTCTTGCCGGCCGCTTTGCCGGCAAAAGCCGCGACCAGGGTCACCGGCGGGCAGACCAGCAGGTCGGCCTTGGCGGCCACCTCTGCCGCGCCATTGAGCATGGCGTCGAATTCGGCAATCGAGCCCTTCAGGCCGTTCATTTTCCAGTTGCCGGCGATCAGCGGTCGGATGGCATCGGTCATATTAATTTCCAGCAAGATGAGGTTTGTGCATGCGCTAGCAGAGCTGCCACTGCAGTTCCAGAGACCAGGGGCGATTAACCGCAGCGCAGAGCCACGGCCTGACCTGAGGTTGCGGGGGGAAAGCCGCCACTTTATGATGATCTATCAATTTGGTGACGCGCTTTTGCGGAATCTGCATTAAGACGCGCTCCCGTTCCCCTCCTGACCAAACAAGTTGGACCAAATGCTTCGAGGAATGCGCAAGGCCTCATCAAACTGGCTCGGCAAAACCATTATGGCCATGGTGATGGGCGTGTTGATCATCAGTTTCGGCATTTGGGGCATCGCCGACATCTTCAAGGGCTTCGGGCAGTCCACGGTGGCCAAGATCGGCAGCACCGAGATTTCACTGAACGAGTTCCGGCAGATCTATACCGACCGCCTGCAGCAGATCAGCCGCCAGTTCGGCCGGCCGCTGACGCCCGACCAGGCGCGCGCGTTCGGCCTCGACCGGCAGGTGCTGCAGCAGACGATCGCGGAAGCCGCCCTCGACGAGGAGGCGCGCCGTCTCGGGCTCGGCCAGTCCGACGAGCAGATCCGCCAGGTGATCATGAACGACCCCAACTTCAAAGGCGTCGGCGGCAACTTCGATGCGAACCGCTTCCAGTCCGTGATCCGTAATTTCGGCTATACCGAGCAGCGCTACGTCGCCGAGCAGCGCAAGGTGTCGCTGCGCCGGCAGATCACCGGCACGATCGGCGCCGGCCTCGAGCCGCCGAAGACCATGATCGACGTGCTGACGCGCTTCCAGAACGAGCAGCGCTCCATCGAATTCATCAGGCTTGACGCGGCCCAGGCGGGCACCATCGACGCGCCCTCGCCCGAGGCCCTCGCCGCCTATTTCGAAGACCACAAGGTCCAGTTCCGCGCGCCCGAATATCGCAAGATCGCGTTCGTCGTGATCTCGCCGGAAGAGATCGGCAAATGGAGCGATGTCTCCGACGAGGACGCCCGCAAGGTGTTCGAGCAGCGCAAGGACCGGCTCGGCACGCCCGAGAAGCGCCAGATCCAGCAGCTCGTGTTTCCCAACGAGGCCGAGGCAAAGGCTGCACGCGAGCGCCTCGTCGGCGGAATGTCGTTCGAGGATCTCGGCAAGGAGCGCGGTCTCAGCGCCTCCGACATCGATCTCGGGCTCGTGACCAAGTCCTCGCTCGACGCTGCGGTCGGCAATGCGGCCTTCGCGCTGCCCCAAGGCGAGATCAGCCAGCCGATCCAGGGCGCCCTCGGCACCTCCATCGTCAAGGTCGACAAGATCGAGCCGGGCAGTGAGGCCGACTACGCGAAGCTAGCCGGCGACATCAAGCGCGAGATCGCGGCCGACCGCGCCCGCACCAAGGTCGCCGACCTCCGCGACAAGATGGAAGACGAGCGCGGCGGCGGCGCCAGCGTGATCGACGCGGCGCAGAAGCTCGGCCTCACCGCCGTGACCATCGACGCCGTCGACCGCTCCGGCCGCGCCCCGAACGGCCAGCCGGTCGCCAACATCCCCCAGGGCCTCGACGTGGTGTCGCAGGCCTTCAACACCGATGTCGGCGTCGACAACGACGCGATCTCGTTCAAGGGCGGCTATGCCTGGTTCGACGTGCTGGGCATCACGCCGTCGCGCGACCGCAACCTCGACGAGGTGCGCGACCAGGTCGAGGCGCGCTGGCGCCAGGACCAGATCGCGACCAAGCTGAAGGCCAAGGCGACCGAGCTGGTGCAGAAGCTCGAAGCCGGCGGCAAGCTTGCCGATGAAGCCACTGCGATCGGCGCCAAGTTCGAGACCGCGACCAGCTTCAAGCGCGACGACTCGCCCGCCGGCGTGCCCGGTACCGTCGTCGCAGCCGCCTTCCGCACCGCCAAAGACGGTGTCGGACAGACGGCCGTCAGCGGCGGCAGCGAAGTGATCGTGTTCCGCGTCACCGACATCGTCGATCCCGCGGTCGACGCCGCCTCCGACGCGGTCAAGAAGCTGACGGAAAGCCTCGACCGCGCCCTGACCGAGGAGCAGATCGCCTCCTACGTCAACAAGCTTGAAACCGACATCGGGACCACCATTAATCAGGCCGCCTTCGCGCAAGTGACCGGCGCGAACCAGTGAGTTGAAAGCACGCGATGGACGACCTGAAATCGATCATTGGAAAAGTCGCGACCGGCGCCAGCCTGTCGCGTGACGAAGCCTCATCCGCCTTCGATGCCATGATGTCGGGCGAAGCGACGCCCTCGCAGATGGGCGGCCTGTTGATGGCGCTGCGGGTGCGCGGCGAGACCGTGGACGAGATCACCGGCGCGGTCGCGGCGATGCGCTCCAAGATGCTGACCGTGGCGGCGCCGGCCGACGCGGTCGACATCGTCGGCACCGGCGGCGACGGCTCCGGCTCGGTCAACGTCTCGACCTGCGCCTCCTTCATCGTCGCGGGCGCCGGCGTGCCGGTGGCCAAGCACGGCAACCGCGCGCTGTCGTCGCGCTCGGGCGCTGCGGACGTGCTGGCGTCGCTTGGCGTGAAGATCGACCTCAAGCCCGAGCAGGTCGGACGCTGCGTGCGCGAATGCGGCATCGGCTTCATGTTCGCCCCTGCCCACCATCCCGCCATGAAGAACGTCGGGCCGACCCGGGTCGAGCTCGCGACCCGCACGATCTTCAACCTGCTTGGTCCGCTCTCCAACCCGGCCGGCGTGAAGCGGCAGATGGTCGGCGTCTTCTCCCGGCAGTGGGTGCAGCCACTGGCGCAGGTGCTCAAGAACCTCGGCTCGGAAGCCGCCTGGGTCGTGCACGGATCCGACGGCCTCGACGAGATCACCCTCACCGGCCCGACCTTCGTGTCCGCGCTCGAGAACGGCGAGATCCGGAATTTCGAGGTGACGCCGGAGGAAGCCGGGCTCTCGCGCTGCGAGACTGGTGCACTCAAGGGCGGCGACGCCGACGCCAATGCGATCGCGCTGCAAAGCGTGCTCAGCGGCAAGCCGAGCCCCTACCGCGACGTGGCGCTGATGAACGCCGCCGCCGCGCTGGTCGTGGCCGGCCGTGCCAAGGACCTCAAGGAGGGCGTTGCGATCGGTGTGCAATCGCTCGACAGCGGCGCGGCCAACGCGCGGCTGAAGCATTTGATCGCGGTCTCGAACGGCTGACCCTGACATGTCGGACATCCTGACCAAGATCGAGGCCTACAAGCGCGAGGAGATCGCCGCCGCCAAGCGCGCGCAGCCACTGTCGGCGGTCGAGGCCAAGGCCAAGGCGCAAGCCGCTCCGCGCGGCTTCGTGCGCGCGATCAGGGCGAAGCACGCCAGTGGCGACTACGCGCTGATCGCCGAGGTCAAGAAGGCCTCGCCCTCGAAGGGACTGATCCGCGCCGATTTCGATCCGCCGCTTCTCGCCAAGGCCTATGAGGCCGGCGGCGCCGCCTGTCTGTCGGTGCTGACGGACACGCCCTCGTTCCAGGGCCATCTCGACTTCATGGTGGCCGCGCGCGCGGCGACCTCGTTGCCTGTCCTGCGCAAGGATTTCATGTTCGACACCTATCAGGTGGCGGAAGCGCGCGCACACGGCGCCGACTGCATCCTGATCATCATGGCCGCGCTCGACGATGCCACCGCCAAAGACCTTGAGGACGCCGCGATCGGCTATGGCATGGACGTGCTGATCGAGATCCATGACCGCGCCGAGCTCGACCGGGCTTTGAGGCTGCGTTCGCCGATGATCGGCGTCAACAACCGCAATCTGCGCACGTTCGAGACCACGCTGGCGACCAGCGAGACGCTGGCGCCGCTGATCCCTGCGGACCGGCTGATGGTCGGCGAAAGCGGCATCTTCACGCCCGCCGACCTCGCCCGGCTCGAGCGCGTCGGCATGTCGACCTTCTTGGTCGGCGAGAGCCTGATGCGGCAGGCCGACGTCACGGCGGCCACGCGCACGCTGCTCGCGCGCGAGGGCGGAACGCGCGCCACGGGCACGCGCTGACATGGCGCGCAAGCCTGCGAAGGCCAAACCGGCCAAGGCCAAATCGACCAAGCCCGGTCCTGCCCTCACCCATATCGGCGCCTCCGGCGAGGCGCGGATGGTGGACGTCTCGGCCAAGCCCGCGACCGAGCGGCTCGCGGTCGCGGAAGGCCGCGTCCTCATGACGAAGGCGACGCTCGACCTGATCGTGTCCGGCAACGCCAAGAAGGGCGACGTGCTCGGCACCGCGCGCATCGCCGGCATCATGGCGGCCAAGCGGACTTCCGAGCTGATCCCGCTCTGTCATCCGCTGGCGCTGTCGAAGGTCACCGTCGACATCGAGCCGGATGCGAAACTGCCGGGCTGCCTCGTGCGCGCCAGCGTCAAGGTCACCGGCCCGACCGGCGTCGAGATGGAGGCGCTCACGGCCGTGTCGGTCGCCTGCCTCACCATCTACGACATGATCAAGGCGGTCGAGCGCGGCGTGCGCATCGAGGGCATCCATCTCGTCGAGAAGCTCGGCGGCAAGTCCGGCCATTACCGCGCCTAGAATCCCGTTCCGATTGCATCGGAACGGAATTCCCGATTTTGTTTTGACGCGTTTTCTTGACGCGAACCGGTACCCGCTTCGCTCGAAAACGCTTTGCTCCGTTACTTGAGCGACGTGCTGATCGAGCCGAATTTCAGCTTCAGCGTCGAGCCGAGGTTGTTGACCACGGCGATGATGGTGAGCGCGATGCCGGCGGCGATCAGGCCGTACTCGATCGCGATCGCGCCGGTTTCGTCGGCAATGAAGTTCTTCAAAACGGTTTTCATGATCAACTCCTCACTGTGTCGTCGGCAGGCATGTTCGCAAATCGCGTGCCATTGCCCGACGTGAGGATCGCCAGCACCTTAGATGGTTAAGCCTTGGTTGATCCTCGCGCGACCGGCAGAAACTGACCGGCATCGCGGGACGCTTCGGTAATTCCTGCATGTCCCGCATCGCGCGCATCGATCGCATTTGCGTGTGGGTATTCATGTCGCGTTAACTGCCCTTCCTAACTCCGCCTCCACATCGTTCCCGTAAACCAACGGATGTTTTGAGGATCCAGAATTGATCCTGGCGTGTGCAGGGCAATGATTGCGTGTGATGACGAGATTTGGCAGCCGTCTGTTTGACCAGGCCTTCGTACGCAGCGGACCGATCCGCTGGCTGGTGGTCGGCGGCACGCTGCTGATCGCCGCGATCGCGGTCGGTGCGACGTTGATGGCGCAGAACTTCCGCGAACGCGCGCTGCGCAACTCCGGCCGCGAGCTGGAAAACACCGTGCTGATGCTCGCGCATCATTTCGACCAGCAATTGCAGGACTTCGCGGTCATCCAGAAGGACTTCGTCGACCACGTCCGCGGCATCGGTGTCGCCAGCGCGGATGACTATCGCAAGCGTCTTTCCGGACAGGACATCCACCGCATGCTGCGCTCGAAGATCGAGGCGCTGCCTTACATGGGCGGCGTCAACATCATCGATTCCGACGGCAACGTGATCAATTCGTCGACGGCATGGCCGGCTCCCAAGATCAACGTGTCCGATCGCGCCTATTTCCGAACCTTCAAGTACGATCCCTATTCGCCTGATGTCCTGATCGAGCCGCTGCACAGCCGCATCTCCGGCGCCTGGACCATCCTCATCGTGCGCAAGATCATCGGCCCGAACGGCGAGTTCATGGGCGTGGTCGGTCGCGGCATCGAGCCCGCCAATTTCGAGAAGTTTTTCGAGTCCGTCGTGCTCGGCGAAGGTGCGACGATCTCGATGCTGCACCGTGACGGCACGCTGCTCGCCCGTTATCCCCATTCCAGCGAGCTGATGGGGCAGAATTTCAAGACCGGCCCGTTCGAGCACCAGCGCGTCTTCGGGCTCGATCATTTCGCCGGTCGCTTCATGAGCCCAGTCGACGGCGAAGACCGCCTGATCGCCTCGCACGCCCTGCCCCACTTCCCGATCCTGATGATGGCCACCACGACACGGGCGGCGGCGCTGACGGACTGGCGCGAGCAGATCGGCATCCTGATCTCGGTCGCCGCCTCGTCCGCGCTCGCCATCGCCGGCGTCCTGATCGCGATCGTGCGCAAGCTGCTGGAGCAGCACCGCCTCTCGCGGGAACGGCTGACGCTGGAAAAGCAACGGCTCGACCGCGCCGTCAACAACATGACCCAGGGCTTGCTGCTGTTCGACGCGGACCGGCGGATGGTGGTGTGCAACCAGCGCTACATCGACATGTACGGCCTGTCGACCACCGTGGTGAAGCCCGGCTGCAGCTTCCACGACATCATCGCCCATCGCAAGACGACCGGCTCGTTCGCCGGCGACATCGATCAGTATGTCGAACGCGTGCTGCGCGACATTCACGTGCGCAATTCCATGGTCGTCGACACCGCCGACGGCCGTTCGATCCACATCCTCAACGAACCGCTCACCGACGGCGGCTGGGTGGCGACGCACGAGGACATCACCGAGCGCCGGCGCATCGAGGAGCGCATCACGCACCTCGCCCATTACGACGCGCTGACCGACCTGCCCAACCGCGCCATGTTCCACGAGCATCTGCGCCAGGAACTCGCGGCGATCGCCAACGGCGAAGAGGTTGCGGTCCACTACATCGACATCGACGAATTCAAGGGCGTCAATGACGCGCTCGGCCATCTCGTCGGCGACGAGCTCCTGAAAGCATTGGCAACGAGCCTCAGCCGCTGCGCCGGTCCGGCCGATTTCGTGGCGCGGCTCGGCGGCGACGAGTTTGCCATCGTGCAAAGCGCGGTGACGTCGCCGGACCAGGTCAACGATCTCGTCGCCCGGGTCTTCCAGGCCATCCGCACGCCCATCGACTGCATGGGCCATCATCTCACCAGCGACGCCAGCATCGGCATCGCGCTGGCGCCGGGACACGGCACGGCGCTGGACCAGATCCTGAAGAACGCGGACCTGGCGATGTATGCCGCCAAATCCGCGGGACGCCGGACCTATCGCTTCTTCGAGCCGGAGATGGACGCCAAGGTCCGCGAACGGCGGCAGCTCGAGATCGACCTGCGCCACGCCATCGCCCATGGCGGCCTCGAGGTCTACTACCAGCCCTGCCTCGCCCTGAAGGACGACCGCATCACCGGCTGCGAGGCGCTGGTGCGCTGGCGCCATCCCGAACGCGGCATGGTCTCACCGGCCGAATTCATCCCGATCGCCGAGGACACCGGCCTGATCAACGAGATCGGCGAATGGGTGCTGGCGACCGCCTGCCGGGATGCCGCGACCTGGCCCGACGACATCCGCCTCGCCGTCAACGTCTCGCCGGTGCAGTTCAAGAGCGGCACGCTGGCGCTCAAGATCGTGGCCGCGCTCGCCGCGTCCAATCTGCCGGCGAGCCGGCTCGAGCTCGAGATCACCGAGGCGGTGCTGATCCGCGACGACGACACCGCGCTTGCGATCCTGCACCAGCTCCGCGCCATCGGCGTGCGCATTGCGCTCGACGATTTCGGCACCGGCTATTCCTCGCTGAGCTACCTGCACCGCTTCCCGTTCGACAAGATCAAGATCGACCGCTGCTTCGTCGACGACATCGCCGGCCCCGACGGCTCCGCCAGCATCGTGCAGGCCGTCGTCAACCTCGCGGCCGCCCGCCGCATGACCACCACGGCCGAGGGTGTCGAGACCGAGGAGCAGCAGCGCCTGCTGCGCACGCTCGGCTGCTCCGAGATGCAGGGCTATCTGTTCAGTGCCGCCAAGCCCGCCGACAAGATGCTGGAGCTGTTCGCGCTGCATCGCAGCCGGCTCGCCCAGCGCAGCGGCAGCGAGGGCCGCCGGCGCGAGGCCGGCTAGCTCGCAAACGTAGCCCGGATGGAGCGCAGCGCAATCCGGGGCCAGACCGACCGCACCGCACGATCCTTCGCGAGGCACGAACCCGGATTGCGCTGCGCTCCATCCGGGCTACGGATTTCGGGGAAGATCATTCAAACAAAATCGCCCGGGAGCGGTCATCCACTCCCGGGCGATCGATTTGCGAAAGATCGAAAATCCTAGTTCGGCACCGTGGCCTTCGCCGCGGGCTTGGCGGCGACCGCGTTCGCGGTCTGGCCGTGCAGGAAGTCATAGGCCGCGTGCAGGGCCTTGTCGTCCTTCTCTTCCGGCGGGACGTAGGATTGCGATCCGGTCTGCTCGGTGCCGTCGGCAGCCTGGAGATGGCCGCGCATCTGCGACTCGGCCATGGTGTCCATCCGGCCCTTCAGCTCCGCCGGCACGTCCTGGAGGATCTCGATGTCGGGCGCGATGCCCTGGGCCTGGATCGAGCGGCCCGACGGCGTGTAGTAGCGCGCCGTGGTCAGCGCCAGCGCGCCATTGCCGGTGCCAAGCGGGATGATGGTCTGCACCGAGCCCTTGCCGAACGAGCGCGTGCCGATGATCGTCGCACGCTTGTGGTCATGCAGCGCGCCGGCGACGATCTCGGAGGCCGAGGCCGAGCCGCCGTTGACCAGAATCACCAGCGGCTTGCCCTTGGTGAGGTCGCCGCCATGCGCGGTGAAGCGCTGGGTCTCTTCCGGATTGCGGCCGCGGGTCGAGACGACCTCGCCGCGCTGAAGGAAGGCGCTCGACACCGACACGGCCTGGTCGAGCAGACCGCCCGGATTGTTGCGCAGGTCCATCACATAGCCGACCAGCTTCTCCTGCGGCACCTGCTTGGAGATCGCGGCGATCGCCTTCTTCAGGCCGTCGGTGGTCTGCTCGTTGAACGAGGTTACGCGGATATAGCCGATGTCGCCGTTCTCGACATGGAAGCGCACCGGGCGGACATGGATGATCTCGCGCTTGATTGCGACGTCGAGCGGCGCATCAGCGCCCTTGCGCACGATGGTGAGCTTGGTCTGGGTATCGACCGGGCCCTTCATCTTGTTGACGGCCTGCTCGAGCGTCATGCCCTGCACGGCCTCGCCGTCGATCTTGCTGATGAGGTCGCCGGACATGATGCCGGCCTTGGACGCCGGCGTCTCGTCGATCGGGGAGACGACTTTGACGAGGCCATCCTCCATCGTGACCTCAATGCCGAGACCGCCGAACTCACCGGAGGTGGTCTCCTGCATCTCGGTCCAGGCCTTGTCATTCATGTAGCGCGAATGCGGATCGAGCGACGTCACCATGCCGGTGATCGCGCCTTCGATCAGCTTGGCATTGTCGGGCTTCTCGACATAGCTCGCCTTCACCCGCTCGAACACCTCACCGAACAGGTTGAGCTTGGAATAGGCATCGTCCGCGCCTGCCGCCGCCCTCGCCGCCCATAGTCCGCCCTGCGGACCGGATACCAGAAGGGTCAGACACACTCCGGTGAGCGCGCCCAGGGGGAACAGCAGGGATTTCCGCATGTAGTCTGACCTTATTCGCTTGGGGCTTTGGGGCGCCATGCAAATGGCGATCCAGCCCGGTTCTCACAATACCATTCAGGTTTCTTCAAGGCCGGCCTGCAACGCAGGCGCGGTACCTGCAAAAATCCCTTCGTCCTGGCCTAAACTTTTGGCAACGTTCCGACACCGTCACGTACCTAAAGGCGGGAATCGTCCGCCGGCCCGTGCTTCGCAGCTATGCGATTTTAGGATGGTTTTGGAGAGGCGGACGGGTTAGGCGATGACACAAGGCTTCAAATTCTCGGGAGGACAACAATGAACGAAGCACCCCGCATCCGGCCGGAACGGAACGTCGAACTCGGCGCCAGCAACGAGCCGTTCCAGAATCTGCACGAATTCGTCCGGAAGGCGCGTGCCAATCTCAACCAGAACGCCTGGGACTATATCGTCGGTGCCGCCGAGACCGAGACCACGATGCGCCGCAACCGCATGGCGCTGGACGAGATCGCCTTCCGCCCCCGCGTGCTGCGCGACGTCCGCAAGGTCGAGGGCTCGGTCGAGCAGTTCGGCCGCAAGATGCGCCTGCCGGTGGTGCTGGCCCCGGTCGGCGCGCTCGAGATCTTCGATCCGGACGGCGCGGCGAGCGTGGCACGCGCCTGCGGCACCTTCGGTGCGGCCCACATGCTGAGCTCGGTGTCCGAGCCCGGCCTCGAGAAGACCGCCGAGGCCGCCCCCGACGCGCTGCGCCTCTATCAGCTCTATGTGCGCGGCGACGACGCCTTCGTCGCCGATGTCGTCAGCCGCAGCGAGAAGAACGCCTATGCCGCCTTCTGCCTGACCGTCGACACCGCCCATTACAGCCGTCGCGAACGTGACATCGCCAAGCGCTACGTTCGTGAAAGCCGCCTGCGCGCCACCGGCGGCGACTACCAGAAGGGCCTGGAGTGGCGGACGGTGAAGATGATCAAGGACAAGTTCAAGATCCCGCTGATCCTCAAGGGCATCGCCACCGCCGAGGATGCGCAGATCGCGGTCGATCACGGCGTCGAGTGGATCTACGTCTCCAACCATGGCGGCCGCCAGCTCGACCACGGCCGCGGCGCCATGCATGTGCTGCCTGAAATCGTCGATGCCGTGAAAGGCCGCGCCAAGATCATGGTCGACGGTGGCATCTGCCGCGGCACCGACATCGTCAAGGCGATCGCTGCCGGCGCCGACCTCGTCGGCATCGGCCGGCTGCAATGCTGGGCGCTGGCGGCGGCGGGCGAAGCCGGCGTCCAGCGGATGCTGGAGCTGCTCGAGGACGAGGTGCTGCGCTGCCTCGGCCTTCTCGGCGCCACCTCGTTCGCCGAGGTCAACAAAGCCTGCCTGCATCCGGCCACCGCAACGAACGCGCCGAGCGTGTTCAGCGCGTTCCCGCTGTTCGACCACGACCCGTACCGGTACTGAAAGGACCCAGGTGACCTCGCTCTCTCCCGGCAGCGCCGATGCGCTTCTGTTCGATCTCGGGCGCGTCGTGCTTGATATCGATTTCTCCAAGGCGATCGCCTGCTGGGCGGGACATGCCGGCTGCAAGCCCGAAGCCATCGTCACGCGCTACGTGCGCGACAGCGAGGCCTACCGGCTGCACGAGGTCGGCAAGATCAGCGACGAGGACTATTTCGCTTCGCTGCGGGCCTCGCTGGGAATTGCCATCTCGGATGCGCAGTTCCTGGAAGGCTGGAACGCGATCTTCGCCGGCGAGATGCCTGATATCGCCGAGCTGTTGCCCCGCGCGGCCAGCCAGATACCGCTCTACGCCTTCTCCAACACCAATCGGCCGCACGTGGACCATTTCTCGAAGGAATATGCCGGCCTGCTCGGCCATTTCCGCGAGCTGTACCTGTCGTCCAGCATCGGCCTGCGCAAACCCGATGCGGCGGCTTTCGACCATGTCGTGGCGGCGATGGGGGTGCCGGCCAGCCGCATCGTGTTCTTCGACGACCTCGCTGAGAACATCGAGGGGGCACGGGCGCGGGGGCTGACCGCTGTGCACGTGACCTCGCCTCGCGACGTCGGCGATGCCCTGAAGAAACTGGGGATTTGAGCGGGATCTCGCGCCGCTGACCGCGGTTCCCGGACCCATTTTTGCCCAAACTGGGGAACCAAACCACTTTGTGCATTTTTGTACAAAGTTCCGGGAACGGAATCCCCTGTTCCGGACTCTAGAGTCCGTTGGGAATTCTACATCGGACGCAACTGACGTGTTGGGCAAAACCTACCTTACCAAGCAGGCCTCTCTGCTGATGAAGTTCGCCAGAACCACTTCGGATTCTGAGCTGTCCGCCAAGCTGATCAGCAAGGCCGCCGACCTGAAATCCCAGGCCGACCCGCTGCCCGACAAGGATCAGGGCCCCGCGGCCCCCGACGTCAATCCGAGCGGATCGGCAGGGAGTTGACCGATGCTGGCCGTGGCGCTCGTCATTCTCGTGCTTGCCATGGCCATCCTCGTACCGGTTTGCCTCGCCTTCCGGATCATGCCGCGAAGGACCTGACATCCATCTTCCATGACAATCCAGGCGGCGCAGGATGAATCATCCTGCGCCACGGTGTTTTGCCTCTGCGCTCCCACTCGGCTAGAACTCTCGCCGCCGATTTGCCGAACGTGCTCTGCAGGAGTTCTCACCCGTGGCCCTGATGCCGGTATCCGACGCGCTTGCCGCCGTGCTCGCCGGCGCGGAGCCCCAGCCTGAGGAAATGGTCGCCCTCGATCAGGCCTTCCACCGCGTGCTCGCTCGCGACGTCGCGGCACGGCGCACGCAGCCGCCGGAGGCGATGTCGGCGATGGATGGCTACGCGGTGCGGGCTTCAGACGCGGCGACAATCGATTCCCAGCTGACGGTCATCGGCGAGGTCGCCGCCGGGCGCCCGTTCGCAGGATCGGTCGGCACCGGCGAGGCCGTGCGGATATTCACCGGCGGCGTCGTGCCCGCCGGCGCGGATGCCGTGGTGATCCAGGAGGACACGGTCGCGGACGGCAAGCGCATCACGATCAAGGAAGCAGCGCTTCCCGGACGCCACATCCGGCGGGCCGGCGTCGACTTCGCCGAGGGCGATGTGCTGCTGCGCAAAGGAACCAGGCTCACCGACCGCGACCTGGCGCTTGCCGCCGCGATGAACCATCCGCAGCTCCCCATCCACCGGCGCCCGAAGGTCGCGATCCTCGCCACCGGCGACGAGCTGGTCATGCCGGGCTCAGCGCCCGGCCCCGGCCAGATCGTCTATTCCAACGGTTACGCCCTGCACGCGCTGGCGCGCCAGGAGGGCGCGGATACCATCGACCTCGGCGTCGCCGCCGACACGCTGGACGCCACCACATCAGGCATCCGCCGGGCCCGCGAGAGCGGCGCCGACATCCTGATCACGACCGGCGGCGCCTCGGTCGGCGACCACGACCTGGTGCAGCAGGCGCTCAAGGCCGAGGGCATCGCGATGTCGTTCTGGAAGATCGCGATGCGGCCCGGCAAGCCGATGATGCACGGCCGCATCGGCGCCATGCGCGTCATCGGCCTGCCCGGCAATCCCGTGTCGTCCTACGTCTGCGCTTTCCTGTTCATGGTGCCGTTGATTCGCGCGTTGTCGGGTCGTTCGGTGATTCACCATCGACGCGAACGCGCCGTGCTCGGCCGCGACGTCGGCGCAAACGATGTCCGCGAGGACTATCTGCGCGCGCGCCTGGAGCTGCGCGACGACGGCACGCCGATCGTGCTTCCGGTCAATCATCAGGATTCCTCGCTGCTTGCGAATCTCGCTGCGGCACAGGCACTTCTCGTGCGCGCGCCGTTCGCGCCCAAGGCCGAAGCCGGCACGCCTTGCGAGGTGCTGCTGCTGCCGGTCTGAGCGCCGTCAGCCCACGTGTTCCGCGAAGTTTGCCGCGTTCACGGTAAATTAAGCAGTTGCGGAACATGTATCGAACATATAGTGTCCGTTCATGATTTGTTTCGAGCATGTAGCGGCTTATAGCTGAATTCAGCGTCTCGGAATCGAACGACATCAACCGGGGGATTTTGGTCGAGATGTTAACGCGCAAACAATACGAGCTCCTGCGATTCATCAGCGAGCGATTGAAGGAAAGCGGCGTGCCGCCCTCCTTCGACGAGATGAAGGACGCGCTCGATCTGCGCTCGAAGTCGGGCATCCATCGCCTGATCACCGCGCTCGAGGAGCGCGGCTTCATTCGGCGCCTGCCCAACCGCGCGCGCGCCATCGAAGTGATCAAGCTGCCCGAGCTGCAGGCCGCCGCCGGCAACCGCCGCGGCTTCACGCCGAGCGTCATCGAAGGCAATCTCGGCAAGGTGCGCACGACATCCAGCCCGGCCGCCGACGAAGGTGAACGTCCCGTCGCCGTGCCGGTCATGGGCCGCATCGCGGCCGGCACGCCGATCGAGGCGTTGCAGACCCGCAGCCACACCATCAGCGTCCCGCCCGACATGCTCGGCTCGGGCGAACACTACGCGCTCGAAGTGCGCGGCGATTCCATGGTGGAAGCCGGCATCCTCGACGGCGACATGGCGCTGATCCAGCGCAACGAGAGCGCCGACACCGGCGACATCGTGGTGGCGCTGATCGATGATGAGGAAGCTACCCTGAAGCGCTTCCGCCGCCGCGGCGCCTCGATCGCGCTCGAGCCCGCCAACGCCGCCTACGAGGTCCGCATCCTCCCGCCGAACCGCGTGAAGATCCAGGGCAAGCTGATCGGCCTCTACCGGAAGTACTGAGCAGTATCCGGACAAGCGCACAGCGGTTGTCCGGAAAGGTCATGCTCAGCCAATAGCGAGAGCATCCGGGCGTCGCCGGTTGGCGACGCGCATCAACGATTGGAGCGGATCATTGTCCGCTCCGGCTGGATAGTCTTTCTGGTTCTGCACAGATTATCCGGCCACCTCTCCAGCGCTACATCCTCGGCACGCCGCGCGGAGCACGCATCGCTCCGCAAGGTCTTTCAGAAGTCGAGGAGACAACATGCGCAAGATCGTCCTGAGCATCGTCACGATGGCGCTGATCACGGCATCAGCCTCGCAAGCCGTTGCTGCACCGTCGCATCATGTCCGCAAGACGGCGCCGGCGACGGCGAGCGAGCAAGCCCGCAACGCCCGTGCCGCGCTTGCACAGCCATCGCAATCCGCCTGGCAATATTCCGGCTGGTCGGCGCCGGCAGGACGCTGACACACCCTGCCGGAATGCACGGGAGCGGACTTTGTTCCCAGTGGAGGCGGGAAAGATATTGTGATGGCGGCCTGCGGACCCAAGCCGCAGATTTGCCTACAACCAAGCAGACGCTTGCGGGCTTCCACTCTGATAGAGGCCTGCGCCTCGATGAGAGGCGCGGGTTGCTATCTTCGAATGAGGAGCACCCCGATGTGTGACTACAGCCTGCACGCCGTTGCGACGCGTCCCGCGGAAGTCGGCGAGACCATCGTCACGACAACATTCCGCGGCACCTCGACGCGCGGCTTCGCTTCCGAAGCCGACATGTCCGTCGCCGTATGCCTGCTGCCGGGAACGGAGCTCGCCTTCGCCGACAACGTCCGTTACGACAATCGCTGGATCTGGACCCGCACCATCAACTCCCGGGTCGGCAAGTTCGGCAAGATCGATCCGAACATTCCGGATCGCCATCACGATGCAATCGAATTCCCCGACGGCAAGTACGTGCTGGTGACGCAGCTCGTCGAGGGGCAGCGCGCAACCGTGCTGCAATTGCCGGTCACCCAGCCGCTTGGCGAACGTGAACAGAAGCCGCAGACCATTGCCGACAGGCCGACGATCACACGTCTGCCGATCGGCTGAATGGACTGCCCCGCCCGCAGGTCGGGGCCCGATTGAAATCGCCATCGCCGGCCGTGGCCGGCGACGTGGTGTTGCTTGTGTCGTCCGCAATGAGGCCCGCCGGGATCACCCGCCTCACCTCTCCGTCGCACGAAGTTTGCGCGCTCCTGCCTGAATTTTGAACGTCCGTTCCGCAGGCAAATGCCCGATGCTGTCAGAAGCTCGAGGCGGCGGACACGTTCGATGAAGACCTTCATTCGCGTCGTTGAACTCTGGGTGCCCGACCGGACGCGGATGCGGTTGGCACTCGGCGGCGGCCTCTATGGCGAAGGGCTGTCCGCGTTCAGGGCCGTGAGCGAGGAGCTGAGCTTCGGCTTCGACGAGGGTCTTCCCGGCAAGGCCTGGGCCTGCGGCCATCCGGTGATCCTCACCAAATTCGCCAATTCCTATTTCAGACGGACAGACCAGGCGCTCGCAGCCGACCTCACCTGCGGCGTCGCGGTGCCGGTGTTCGCAGGCGAATTCCTGCAAGCGGTCATGGTGCTGTTCTGCGGCGACGACGAGGCCCATGTCGGCGCGGTCGAGCTCTGGCACAACGACCCCGATACCTCCCACGAGATGGGGCTCGTCGACGGCTACTATGGCACCGCCGACATGTTCGAATTCAACTCCCGCCACACCCGGTTTCCGCGCGGCTTCGGCCTGCCCGGACGCACCTGGAAGGCCGGCCTGCCGCTGATCATCAAGGATCTGCACAACGCCAGGAGCTTTCTGCGCTGGGAAGACGCCGCCGAGGTCGGGATCAATCTCGGTGTCGGCGTCCCCTATCCGACCGGTCTCCAGACCTGGGTGCTGACCTTCCTCTCCGCGCAGGCCACCCCGATTGCGCGGCGCTTCGAGATCTGGGTGCCGAATGAGGCCCGCTCCGCGCTGGTCTTTTCTGCCGGCGACTGCAGCGCGCAGACCGACCTCGCCGCGCTCTATGCGACCAAATCCATTGCCAAAGGCGACGGCAGCATCGGGGGCGCCTGGGCCACCGGCATGCCCGCGCTCAACGACGATCTCGCGCATGACCATTCGGTCGCCGCCGCCGAGGCGCGCGCAAGCGGCCTCGGCCAGATGGTGGCCCTGCCGGTGATCGGAAGCACCGGGCTCGACGCCGTGCTGGCCTGGTACCTCTAGGCGATCCGTTCAATCGTCGGCCTGCAAGTCGGCCTCGGACGGTGTTGCATCTCGATTCCGGGGGGCAGGCGGCGCAAGGCTGGCGCCGAAATCTGCTTCGCCTGCGGCTGCCGGCGCCCAAGGGCGATCAGCGCCTCGCGCCTTCACCGCCTGGACCGCAAAGCCATCGCCCCGCCGCGTCAGCGCCAGCCCGCCCTGCGCGGCAAGACGCTGACGGTCCACCACCATCGCCGCGCAATCCGGCGGCGCCGGTCGCGCCGTCACCACCAGTGCGGCGCGGCTGCAATCGTCCGCCAGCGCGTCGATGCGTGTCGCCAGCGCGACGAGACGCCCGTCGGCGAGCGGCGTCACGCAGCCGGCTTCGTCGCACGACACGCCGTCCGCGAGCGAGGGGCTGCCGGCATCGCGCAGATCGGCGTCGGCCGCCAGCCACTCCTTCAGCAGGAAGTTGTCCTTCCCCGCCCGGATCATGTGGAGGTGCCCGTCCCTGCCCCGCACCGCGACGCTCTGGCCGTCTCCGGCGATCAGGATATCCGGCGACCGCGCCGTCAGGCCCCAGAGGATCGCCGCCAGCAGCACCAGCCCGCCCGACCAGCGCAAGGGCGTGCGCAGGAGCCCCATCACGACGATCCCGAGACTCGCGGCGATCAGCGGCGCGATGCCGAACGCCGGAATGCGTCCGATCGCGCCGGGCAGTGATGCCACCCAGCGCGAGACCATGACCATCCAGTCGATGCCGATCCCCATCAGCCACCAGAACACGCCGTCGAGCCCGAAGGGCGCGGCGAGCAGGCCCAACAGACCCGCCGGCATCACCAAGGCTGAGACCACCGGCATCGCGCCGAGATTGGCGAGCACGCCGTATGGCGTGACGCGGTGGAAGTGGAAGGCGGCATAGGGCGTGGTCGCGAGCCCCGCGATCAGCGAGGCCAGGAACAGCATCGCGATCTCGCGGCCGCCCCACATCGCGATGCGCGCGGTCGCGGAATGGTCGGGCGAAGCGAACAGGTTCGGCATGCCGATCTGCACCAGCGCCACCAGCCCCAGCGTCGCCGCGAACGACATCTGGAAACTGGGATGCACCAGTGCCTCCGGGGCGACCGCGAGCACGATCAGCGCGGCCACGGCCAACGTCCGGAAGGTGATGGCACGGCGGTCGACCATGACGGCGATCAGCACCACGGCCGTCATGAAGAACGACCTTTGCGTCGCAACCTCCGCCCCCGACAGCAGCAGGTAGAACGCGGCAGCGGCCAGCGCCGCGGCCGCCGACCATTTCTTGATGGGAAAGCCGACCGCCAGTCCCGGGATCAGGGCGAGCAGCGCGCGCACCGCGAAGAACACGACGCCGGCGACGACGGCCATGTGATAGCCGGAGATCGAGAGCACGTGGCCGAGCCCCGAGATGAACATCGCATCGTTGACGGGCGCGGTGATGGCATCGCGGCGGCCGGTGAGCAGCGCGGTCGCGATCGCGCGGTTGTCGCCTTCGAGCGTTGAACGGATGCGCGCATCGATCGCATCGCGCAGGCCCTGCATGAAGGCGGCGTAGCGCAGTCGCAAGCCGCCGGCATCCGGCGGCACCGACGCCGTGATCGCGCCCATCACGAAGCCGGAGGCGCCGATGCCCTGAAAGAACATGTCGCGCGAGAAATCGTAGCTGCCGGGACGCACCGGCGAGATCGGAGGCAGCAGCCGCGCCTTGAGCTGCACGAAGCTGCCGACCTCGGGCGCGGTGCCCTTGCGCACCGACAGGCGCACGCGCTCGAGCTTGACGTCGCTGCGCTGCGCCTCCATCGCGCTGACGCGCAGCACGAAACGGTCGGTGCGCTCGCGGATGTCGCGCGTCTCGACGAAGCCCGACAGCGACACCGAATAGAGCGGCTTTGCCAGAACGGTGTGCGCAATGCGCGCCGTCTTCCAGGTCGCCATCGCAAAGCCGGCCGCGACCGCCGCAATCACAAGCGCAGACGCGAACAGCCGGCTGCGTCGCAGCAGGACCGCGCCCAGCATGAGTGCGATCGCCGTTGCAACCACAACCCACAACACCGGCTCATGGTCGGCCGCAAAGTAAAGCGCAATGCCGCCGCCGAACGCGACGGGCACCCAGGGCAACAGCCGTCCGGCGCCGGCCTCGGCGCTGGCCCATGCGCGGAGCGTCTCGACGATCCCGGGCCAGAGGCCGGAGCCCGCCGGCGCAAAACCGCCGGCCGAGGCGGACCGGCCCGTCGGCCAAGTCCCCGCAATCCCTTGCGAGACACGCTGCGGCCGGCCCGGCTCCGCCATTCCCTTGGCAACCCCTGCGATACGCGACAGGCGCAGAGGCTACCGGAACGTGCAGGCTGGCGAATAGCGGTACGGATCAGGAACGAAGAGGAGGCGGCCTACTTTTCCTCTTCCATGGTCACGGCGACATCCGCCTTGGCCGACAGGCGGACCTTGTTGCCCTCGACCCCGGCGACGAGGCCCTTGTCGATGAAATGATGATGGCCCTTGTGGCTGCCCTCGCCGCTGTCCTTCTTGGTCAGCTTGATGCGGTTGCCCTCGACCTTGTCGACGGTGCCGACATGGACGCCGTCGGCGCCGATGACTTCCATATGCTCTGCGATGTTCTGCATGGCGGGATCCTTGTTGGAATCCGCCTCAACGCGCGCGACGTGTCTTCGTTGCTATCGCGAGATGACGATGCCGTGTGCGGCTGTTCCGTCAGATCAGCGGCGCCTTCGCCGAGGCGTGGTGATTGACGATCTTCCAGTCGCCGTCCTCGCGGATGATGACCCAGCTCATCTTCACGACGAGATCGGGGCGCTCGCCGGCGAGGTCGAACGAAATGGTCGCGCCCATGTTGATCAGGTCGGGGCCGGCCTGCGCTGCGTTCACGTCTGAGAAGGTTGCACTCGGCTTGCGCCAGCGCGGCAGGCCGTTGAAGTAATCGGCAACGCCGTCCCGGCCCCGGTAAAGCTTCGGGTTGGAGCCGAAGAAGAACGCGTTCTTCGCATAAAGCTGCGACAGCGCGGCGGCGTCGAGCGTCGCGAAGCCGGCGCACCATTTCGCGATGATGGCGGAAACGATGGCGTCGGCTTCACTGCTCATAGGCCCTGCCCCTTGTCAGCCCTTGTCAGCCCTTGGCGACTTCCTTCGCGAACGTGTCGCGCAGGCCGATGGTGCGCGAGAACACCGGCTTGCCCGGCGTCGAGTCCTTGTCGCGCACGAAATAGCCCTGGCGCTCGAACTGCATCGGCTCGGTCGCATTGCTCTCGGCCACCGATGCCTCGATGCGCGCGTCCGACAGAATCTCCAGCGAGTTCGGATTGAGATCGGCCGCGAAGTTGGCGGCGTCCGGGCTCGGATTGGCGAACAGCTGGTTGTAGATGCGGATCTCCGCGGGCTTCGACGTCGCCGCCGGCAGCCAGTGCATGGTCGCCTTGACCTTGCGGCCGTCAGGCGCGTTGCCGCCCTTGGTCGCGGGATCGTAGGTGCAGCGCAGCTCCACCACCTCGCCCTTGTCGTTCTTGATCACGCCGGTGCACTTGACGAAATAGGCGTAGCGCAGCCGCACCTCGTTGCCGGGCGACAGGCGGAAGAACTTCTTGGGCGGGTTCTCCATGAAGTCGTCCTGCTCGATATAGAGCTCGCGGCCGAAGGTGATCTTGCGGGTACCGGCGCTGGGATCGTCCGGGTGGTTGATCGCCTCCAGCTCCTCGGTCTGCCCTTCCGGATAGTTCTCGATCACGACCTTGAGCGGCCGCAGCACGCCCATGCGGCGCTGCGACGTGCGGTTCAGCTCCTCGCGGATGCAGAATTCGAGCATGCCGACGTCGACCACGCTGTTGGCCTTGGCGACGCCGATGCGCTTGACGAATTCACGGAGCGCCGCCGGCGGCACGCCGCGGCGGCGCATCCCCGCCACGGTCGGCATGCGTGGATCGTCCCAGCCCGCGACATGGCCGTCGCGGACGAGCTGGGTCAGCACGCGCTTGGACAAGAGCGTGTAGGTCAGGTTGAGCCGCGCCATCTCGTACTGATGCGGCTGCGACGGCACCGGCAGCTTCTCGATGAACCAGTCGTAGAGCGGCCGGTGGTCCTCGAACTCCAGCGTGCAGATCGAATGCGTGATGCCTTCGATCGCGTCCGACTGGCCGTGCGCATAGTCGTAGCTCGGGTAGATGCTCCACTTGGTCCCCGTGCGCGGATGGTGCGCATGCAGGATGCGATAGAGCACGGGATCGCGCAGGTTGATGTTGCCCGAGGACATGTCGATCTTGGCGCGCAGCACGCGCGCGCCGTTCGGGAATTCGCCTGATTTCATGCGGCGGAACAGGTCGAGGTTCTCGTCCACCGAGCGGTCGCGGAACGGCGAGTTCTTGCCGGGCTCGGTCAGCGTGCCGCGCGAAGTGCGGATCTCCTCCTGGGACTGGTCGTCGACATAGGCGAGCCCGTCGCGGATCAGTTTCTCCGCCCATTCGTACAGGCGGTCGAAGTAATCGGAGGCGAAGAACAGGTTCTTGCCCCAGTCGAAGCCGAGCCAGCGCACGTCGGCCTGGATGGAATCGATGTATTCCTGCTCTTCCTTGACCGGGTTGGTGTCGTCGAAGCGCAGATGGCAGCGGCCCGGAAACTCCTGGGCGATGCCGAAATTGAGGGCGATCGACTTGGCGTGCCCGATATGCAGGTAGCCGTTCGGCTCCGGCGGGAACCGGGTCACGATCTCCTTGTACTTGCCCTGATCGAGGTCGGCCTGGATGATGTCACGAATGAAATCGCGCCCAACCTCAGGTGCCACCGGTTCTGTCATTACGAAAATCCTGTAGGGAAATCAGCGGTTCTTCTGCCAAATTCGCGTGCCCACGCCAAGGCCTTAAGCGAGCTCACAAGCCGTCCGCCGTCGGGCTTTAGTTATGCTCCGGTCCTGCTATACACCACCGCCTCCAATGCATAGGCCCTGCCAAGAATGACCGATTCCGTCGTCACCCGCTTTGCCCCCTCGCCGACCGGCTTCCTCCATATCGGGGGCGCCCGCACGGCGTTGTTCAATTGGCTTTATGCCAAGAAGCATGGCGGCAAGATGCTGCTCCGGATCGAGGACACCGACCGGGAGCGCTCCACAGAGGCCGCGATCGGCGCCATCCTGGACGGGCTGAAATGGCTGGAGCTGGGCTGGGACGGCGAGGTCATCTACCAGTTCAGCCGCGCCGCCCGCCACCGCGAGGTCGCCGAGCAGCTGCTCGCCGACGGCAAGGCCTATCGCTGCTACGCCACCGCCGAGGAGCTCACCGCGATGCGCGAGAAGGCGCGCGCGGAAGGCCGCACCCGCCTCTATGACGGCATGTGGCGCGACCGCGACCCGGCGACGGCACCTTCCGACGTCAAGCCGACCATCCGCCTGCGGGCGCCGCAGACCGGCGAGACCGTGATCGAGGACCAGGTCCAGGGCCGCGTGGTCTGGCAGAACGAGAACCTCGACGACCTCGTGCTTTTGCGCGGCGATGGCAACCCGACCTACATGCTCGCGGTGGTCGTGGACGACCACGACATGGGCGTCACCCACGTGATCCGCGGCGACGACCATCTCATCAACGCCGCCCGCCAGAAGCAGATCTACGATGCGATGGGCTGGGCGCTGCCGAGCATGTCGCACATCCCCCTCATCCACGGCCCGGACGGCTCGAAACTGTCCAAACGGCATGGCGCGCTCGGCGTCGATGCCTACCGCGCCATGGGTTACCTGCCGGCCGCGCTCCGCAACTATCTCGTCCGCCTCGGCTGGAGCCACGGCGACCAGGAGATCTTCTCGACCGAGGAGATGATCGCGGCGTTCGACCTCGCCAGCGTCGGCCGCGCCGCCGCCCGCTTCGATTTCGCCAAGCTGGAAAACCTCAACGGTCACTACATCCGCCACGCCGACGATCAATCACTCGTGAAGATGTTCGAGGACGTGCTCGAGCACGTCGTGCCGAGCCGCGACGACGTTAAAGCGAAGTTAAACGACACCACGCGGGCGCAGCTGCTGAAGGCCATGCCGGCCCTGAAGGAGCGCGCCAAGACGCTGATCGAGCTGATCGACGGCGCCTATTTCATCTTCGCCGACCGGCCGTTGCAGCTCGATCCCAAGGCGACCGCCCTGCTGACGGGCGAGAACCGCAAGCTGATCGGTCAGCTTCATTCCGCGCTGGAGAAAGTCGAGACCTGGAGTGCCGCTACGGCTGAGGCTGCGCTGCGTACTTTTGCCGAGGAAAATAGTCTCAAGCTCGGCGCGGTTGCCCAGCCCTTGCGGGCGGCGCTGACCGGACGGACCACGTCACCTGGTATATTTGAGGTTTTAGACGTGCTGGGACGCCAGGAAAGCTTGGGACGGCTTAAGGATCAGTCTACGACGTAAGTAGGCCATGAGCAGACCATGGCTGCCATGATCTTGCAGCGCACACAGCAATAATATACCCATCTCCCCGTACATTCTGGAACATCCGGTCTGCCCCATAATCTCCCAAGGGGCCTCCGGCTCCGGCCCGTTTCACCACACATCGGGGACCTCTGATGGACGCAAAACCAGCCAACAAGACCGCCACGCTGACGGTCGGAAACAAGAACTACGATCTCCCGATTCACAGCGGCAGCGTCGGGCCGGATGTCATCGATATTGGCAAGCTCTACGGCCAGTCGGGCCTGTTCACCTACGACCCGGGCTTCACCTCCACCGCGAGCTGCCAGTCCAAGATCACCTATATCGACGGTGACGCGGGCGTGCTGGAGTACCGCGGCTATCCGATCGAGCAGCTCGCCGAGAACGGCGACTTCCTGGAGACCTGCTATCTCCTGCTCTACGGGAACCTGCCGACCGCCGCGCAGAAGAAGGATTTCGACGACCGCGTGATCCATCACACGATGGTGCACGAGCAGATGGCCCGCTTCTTCCAGGGCTTCCGCCGCGACGCCCATCCGATGGCCGTCATGGTGGCTTCGGTCGGCGCGCTCGCCGCGTTCTATCACGACTCGACCGACATCAACGATCCGAAGCAGCGCATGATCGCTTCCATGCGCATGATCGCGAAGATCCCGACCCTGGCCGCGATGGCCTACAAGTACACGGTCGGCCAGCCCTTCGTGTATCCGAAGAACTCGCTGTCCTTCGCCGAGAACTTCCTCAACATGTGCTTCGCCGTGCCGTGCGAGGAATACAAGATCAACCCGGTGCTCGCCGACGCGCTGGACAAGATCTTCATCCTGCATGCCGACCACGAGCAGAACGCCTCGACCTCGACGGTGCGTATCGCCGGCTCCTCCGGCGCCAACCCGTTCGCCTGCATCGCCGCCGGCATCGCCTGCCTCTGGGGCCCGGCGCATGGTGGCGCCAACGAAGCCGCGCTCGCGATGCTCGCCGAGATCGGCACCGTGGACAAGATCCCCGAGTTCATCGCCAAGGTGAAGGACAAGAACTCCGAAGTCCGCCTGATGGGCTTCGGTCATCGCGTCTACAAGAACTACGATCCGCGCGCCAAGATCATGCAGAAGATGTGTCACGCCGTGCTCAAGGAGACCGGCCATGGCGACGATCCGATGCTGAAGGTGGCGCTCGAGCTCGAGAAGATCGCGCTCAGCGACCAGTACTTCATCGACCGCAAGCTGTACCCGAACGTCGACTTCTATTCGGGCATCACGCTGAAGGCGATGGGCTTCCCGGTCTCGATGTTCACCGTGCTGTTCGCGGTCGCCCGCACCGTCGGCTGGATCAGCCAGTGGAGCGAGATGATCGAGGATCCGCAGCAGAAGATCGGCCGTCCGCGCCAGCTCTACACCGGCGTCACCCGCCGCGACTACGTCGCGATGAAGGACCGCAAGTAAGATCGGACTTGAGGGTCTGACGAAACGGCGCCATCGCAAGATGGCGCCGTTTTTGTTTGCGCGATGACCTTGTAGGATGGGTAGAGCGAAGCGAAACCCATCAACTTCCGTTACCCAGGCCGACCTTGATGGGTTTCGCTTCGCTCTACCCATCCTACGGATCTGGAGAACCTCATGCTCACCGGAAGCTGCCTGTGCGGACACGTCGCCTACGAAGTCGATGCCTCCCCGAGCATGATCGTGCACTGCCATTGCCAGACCTGCCGCAAGACGCACGGCTCGGCCTTCTCCACCGTCACCAACGTTCCGCGCGATCGGTTTCGCTGGACCAAGGGCGAAGAGCTTTTGCGCGGTTTCGAATCCTCGCCCGGCAAGACGCGCTACTTCTGCTCGCAATGCGGATCGCACATCGCTGCGGCGCGCGATGGCAAGGACACCGTGCTGCTGCGGATGGGCTGTCTTGATACGCCGATCGCGGAACGTCCCGAGGTGCACATCTGGCGATCGGATGCGGCCGACTGGTACGACCCGAAGGTCGAACTGGCGGAATGGGCGGAAGGCCGGCCGCCAAAATCCTGATCCGATCGCATCCCGCTCGTGCTGCCGCGCACAACAACAAGTCGGGGCATCGCGCCTGCGATCGCTTGACAGCCGAAATGCTCCGCGCGCATTCTTACAGTAAGTAAGAATGACGACAGGGATGGAAATGCCGGAGCAGCCGAGAAGTCGGCGGCAAACGCGCGCCGCCATTTTGACTCATCTGCTTCAGTCGGGCGGCTCGTTTCGCCCGCCGCTGGCCAAGGCCGTTCGCCTATCGGAAGCGAGCCTGTCGCGCATCCTGTTCGACCTCAAGGCCGAAGGCCTGATCGAGGAAGTCCGGCGCCCTGCCCCTTACGTCGGCGGCCCGACGGGCCTCGTGTCACTTGACGGTTCGGTGGCCCTCGCGGCCCTCGAGCTGAACAGTCAGTGGCTGACCCTGGGCGTCGGCAGCCTGTCCGGCGAAATGCATTACTCCGAGCGTTTGCCGCTGCCGAAGAAGCCGGCCATGGAGACTGTCGGCCGCCTGTTCCGCGAAGCGCTGGGCCTGCTGCGCGACTGGACGCGCCGGCGCCGCATCACGCTTGCGCAGATCGGCATCACCATTCCCGGCCTCGGCCGGTTGAGCGAATTCGGCAACCCGATCATCCCCTGCGACGTCGAACAGATCGGCGACATGGTCGCCGAGCTGTTTGCGGACATCCCCGTCGCCTTCACCAATTCGGTGGTCGCGCATGCCACCTTTCATCGCTGCCGGACGGAGGACTACCCGTTCAGCGATGCGCACCTTTTCGTCTTTGTCGGCCAGGGCGTCGCGGGCACGTGGATGGGCGATCCGATCGAGGAGGATGCGCTGCAGCCGGTCGAGCTCGGCCACATGGTGTTCGGAACCGGCGGGCCACGTTGCCGCTGCGGCCATCACGGCTGCGTCGAAGCCTATACATCGCTGCCGGCACTGGCCGAGCTGCTGCGGGTCAGCGAAGCGGAGCTGCTTCAGCTCGGGAGCGAATGGGTGACAACGATCCCGCTGACCTCGCGGATGCGCCAGGAATTGCACCAGCGGCTGTTCAGGCTCGGTCTCGCCATCGGCAACACGCTGAACGTCAAGCCGTGTCGCGGCGTTGTCGTCAGCGGCTGGCCATCGCTGCTCTCCGAAGCGGATCGGAAAGCGGTGATCGATGGGATCGACGCCTGCCTGCTGGGCGGCCGGACCCTGGCGCAGGTGTCCCTCGCCTTCGTGCCGCCCTCGACCGGCAACGATCCGCAGGCCGCACTCGCCTTCGCCGCCTTTTGTCTTGCCAGCCGCGGCGGCATGCCCGCGGCATCCACGGAGGCCGCCTGACATGCCCTGAGCCCGCGGCTCCAACGCGCCAAGAGAAGTTCACACCGGGAGGAACTGCCATGCCGATCACAACAACAAGGCGTCGTCTGCTTGCTGGATCTGCCGCCGCGCTTGCGCTGCCGGCCTTTGCCCGCGCCCAAGGCGCGGTCAAGCCGCGCTTGACCGCGATCTCGCAATGGTCCGCGGGCAGCGACGGAGCGGCCATCACGGCGCTCGGCAAGAAATTCGAGGAGAAAGGCGGGGTCTGGCAGCACTCGCCCGTCCCCGGCTTCACCACCGAGATGATGAACAAGCTGCGCGCCCAGATCATCGCCGGCGATCCGCCGGCCTGCTCGCAGCTCAAGGGCCCCGAGATCGCGGCCTGGTCGAAGATCGCGCCGACCGTCGATCTCGACGCCCTCGTCGCGGCCGCCGGCTATGAGAAGGTCGTCGCGCCGGACCTTGCCAAGCTGCACAGGCCGGCGGGCAAGTGGATCGCGCTGCCCTTGCAGATCTACAGCACCAACATGCTGTTTCTCTCCAAGCGCGCCATGGACAAGGCCAAGGCCGACAAGGTCCCCGTCACCTGGGCCGAGTTCAACGACCTCGCCGAGAAGATGAAATCGGGCGGCGTGGCCTATCCCATCGCCAACGGCGGCACCCGCCCCGATGACGGGCAGAAGTTCGAGGCCGCCTTGGCCGGCATCAGTCCCGCCGTCTATCGCACGGCCATCATGAATCTCGACGAGAAGGCGCTGAAGGCCCCCGAGATCAAGGCTGCCTTCGCGCAGGTCCGCAAGATCGCCGACTGGATGGACCCCAATGTCGGCGCCCAGCATTTCTCGACCAATTTGAAGCGCTTCGTCGACGGCGACATGGGCATGATGATCATGGGCGGTTGGGCCCAGGGCGTGCTGCGCAACGCCGGCTTCAAGTTCGAGGACTTCATGATCGCTCCCGGCCCGAGCGACAATGGCAAGCCGGTCTTCCTGCTGAACGCCGATGCCTTCATCTTCTGGCAGCGCAAGGAGGCCGACCTGCAAGCCGGCCAGACGCTGATGGCCCAGCTCGTGATGGATCCGGCGATCCAGACCATGTACTCGCAGATCACGGGATCGATCCCCGTGCGCACCGACGTCGATCTCTCGGGCGAAGGCTGGTCGGACGGTCAACGGCGGACCGCAGCAGCCCTGAAAGACGCGATCGCCAGCAATCAGGCCGTCCTCAGCCTTGCCCACAACATGGCGCAGGAAAACGGCATGACGGCAGCCATGATCGACGTGATCACGGAGTATGTGAAGAACAAGACCATCAAGCCGGAGCAGGCGGCGACACGCCTCGCCGAGGCCGTCGAGAGCGCACGTTGACGATCGCCGTCTCGACGAGAGCGGGCCGGCCGGCGGGGTCTGAGATGATCCGCCGGCTGCCCGAAATTCTGACGATCTGGGTGCCGCTGCTGTTGTCCGCCGCGCACCTCATTGCATTCACGCTGTGGACGATCTGGATCTCGTTCACGCCGTCCACGCTGGTCCCCGTGACGGGCTGGGTGGGCTTGCGCAACTATTCCGCAGTTGCGGCATCGCGGAACTGGCAGATCGCCTTCGACAATCTGCTGCTGTTCGGCAGCGCCTTCGTGCTGCTCAGTCTGGCGACCGGCCTGATCCTGGCGATCCTGCTCGATCAGCGCATTCGCGGCGAGAATGTGCTGCGCTCCATCTTCCTCTATCCCCTGGCGGTGTCGTTCGTCGTCACCGGCACGGTGTGGAGCTGGCTGCTCAATCCCGGCCTCGGGATCCAGAAGCTGGTTCACGACCTCGGCTGGACCTCGTTCCGGTTCGACTGGCTGATCGACCGCGACATGGCGATCTGGACCATCGTTATCGCCGCGATCTGGCAATCCTCGGGCTTTGCCATGGCGCTCTTCCTCGCGGGCCTGCGCTCCGTCGATGCCGATTTGATCAAGGCCGCGCAGATCGACGGCGCAGGTCCGGTCCGGATGTACCGGCGCGTCATCCTGCCGACGCTGTGGCCGATCACCATCACCGTCATCGTCATCCAGCTGCAGTTTGCGATCTCGACCTTCGATCTCGTCCGCGCGCTCACCAATGGCGGCCCTGGTATAGCGACGCAACTGCCGGCGCTCGTGGTCTATGACCTGATGTTCCAGCGCAGCCTGCTCGGACGGGGCGCCGCGGCAGCCGTCCTGATGTTGCTCATTCTTCTTGCGGTGCTGCTGCCCTATGCGGCGTGGCGTTATCTCCAGCGGCGGCGGGCGATCCATGCGTGACCGCAGCTTCGCATCCAGCCGGATCCTGATCTATCTCGTCGTGTCGCTGGTCGCGGCCGCATGGCTCGCGCCATTGGCCGTCGTCGTGCTGAATTCGCTCCGCACCAACGAGGAGATCGCGCAGGGCTCGATGATCGGCTGGCCGCAGCATCTGGCCTGGAGCAATTATGCCGCCGCCTGGAGCGGCTTCTGCGTCGCCGAGACCTGCGCCGGCATCCGGCCGTACATGCTGAACTCGGCGCTCGTGACCATTCCCGCAACGATCTTCTCCACCCTGCTCGGCGCGGTCGCAGGTTACGCGATATCGCTCTGGCGCTTTCGCGGCGACAGCTGGATCTACGGCATCGTCACGCTCGGCATCTTCCTGCCGCAGCAGATGCGTTTGCTGCCCTGGACCATCGTGCTGCGCGATACCGGCCTCATGAACACGCTGACGGGCCTGGTCCTGATCCACACGATCCAGGGCCTCTCCTTCACCGTCCTGTTCTGCCGCAACTACTACGTGGCCATCCCGCAGGAATTGATCAGGGCCGCACGCATCGACGGCGCCGGGTTCTTTCGCATCTTCTGGCGCATCATCCTGCCGCTCTCGCCGCCGATCCTGGTCGTCACCGTGATCTGGCAGTTCACCCATATCTGGAACGAGTTTCTCTATGGCGTGACGTTCACGACCGGTCAGCAGCAGCCGGTCACCGCCGCGCTGATCGCGCTCTCCGCCGCGGTCGCCGATATCCCGCAGCATGGCGTGCAGAGCGCCGCGGTGATGATCGCCGCCCTGCCGACGCTGCTGATCTACCTGATCGGCGGCAAGTACTTCGTACGCGGCCTGACCGCGGGGGCCGTGAAATGATGGAGTGGTTATGGCCGCGTTGAGCATTCGCGCCCTCTCGAAGCGCTACGCCAATCTGGAGGTGCTGAAGGGCATCGACCTCGATATCGAGAGCGGCGAGTTCACCGTGCTGGTAGGTCCGTCCGGCTGCGGCAAGTCCACGCTGCTCAACATCGTCGCCGGACTGGACCATGCCAGCGCGGGCACCGTGGAAATCGGCGGGCGCGTCGTCAACGACGTCCCGCCGAAGGACCGCGACATCGCCATGGTGTTCCAGTCCTACGCGCTCTATCCCTCGATGACGGTGCGCCAGAACATCACCTTCGGCATGGAATGCCAGGGTGTCGCCAGGGCCGAGCAGGAGAAGGCGCTGGCGAACGTGGCCCGGCTGCTCCAGATCGAGCCGCTGCTCGGCCGCAAGCCGTCGCAGCTCTCGGGCGGCCAGCGCCAGCGCGTGGCGATGGGCCGGGCGCTGGTGCGCGATCCCCTGCTCTTTTTATTCGACGAGCCGCTCTCCAATCTCGACGCAAAACTCCGCGTCGAGATGCGGATGGAGATCAAGCGCCTGCACCAGCGCATCGGCGCCACCATCATCTATGTCACCCACGACCAGATCGAGGCGATGACGATGGCAACGCGCATCGCCGTCATGCATCGGGGCGTGGTGCAGCAGTTCGCCGATCCCGACACCGTGTACCGCTATCCCGCCAATCTGTTCGTCGCCCGCTTCATGGGCTCGCCGCCGATGAATACGATGGCGGCGCGGCTCGAGGTCGATGCCGGCGGGCCGGTGGTCGTGATCGGCGCCGGGCGCCCGGACGAGGTTCGTCTGCGCCTCCGGGATTACGATGCAGCGGCGCCCTATGTCGGCCGCGAGGTGGTGTTCGGGATCAGGCCGGAATGCATCGCCGAGGGCGAACGCGTGTTTTCCGGCGAGGCGCCGATCATCGTCAACGCACCGGTGGAGATGGTCGAGCCGACCGGGGCCGAGACCATCGTGTTGCTGCGGCTGGGCGGCGAGCCCGCGCAGGCGCGCATCTCCCCGGACGTCCGCCCCGCGCCGGGCGAGGTCGCGCCCTTCGCGCTCGACACCCGCCGCATCTGCCTGTTCGACCCCGAGACGGAGCGACTGATCGCATGACAAGAACGAACTATGCAGGCCTCGCGGACCGCGTGGTGTTGATTACCGGCGGCGCCAGCGGCATCGGTGCCGCCTTCGTGCGCGCCTTCGCCGGTCAGGGCGCCCGCGTCGCGTTTCTCGACATCGACGAAGCGGCGGGCGCGGCGCTGGCGGCGGAGATTGCGGCCGCGGACGGAACAGTGCCGCTGTTCGTGCGCTGCGACCTCCTCGACATCGAGGCCTTGCGCGCCGCGATGGCGGAGATCCACAGCAAGCTCGGAGACGCGGCGGTGCTCGTCAACAATGCCGCCAACGACCAGCGCCACGTGCTCGCGGACGTGACGCCCGCCGAGTTCGACTGGACCATCGGCGTCAACCTCAGGCACGTGTTCTTTGCCGCACAGGCCGTGGTGCCGCAGATGCGAGCTCGCGGCGGCGGCTCGATCATCAACATGTCGTCGATCGCCTGGATGCGCGGCGCCCCGGCGCTGCCGGTCTATGCCGCGGCGAAGGCGGCGATCGTCGGCTTCACCAATTCGCTGGCGCGGTCGGTCGGTCCCGACCGCATCCGCGTCAATGCGATCGCGCCGGGCATGGTGATCACCGAGCGCCAGCGCCGGCTGTGGTATCCGGACGAGCGCGTCATCGCCGAGTTTCGTACCCGTCAGGCCGTCCCCGACGCGGTGACGCCTGAAGACATCGCCAGAATGGCGCTGTTTCTCGCCTCCGACGAGAGCCAACGCATCACCAGCCAGTGTTTTCGGGTGGATGGGGGCTTGGCCTAACGGCGCGGGAAGTACCGTAGGGTGGGCAAAGCGAAGCGTGCCTACGACTTTCACGCAACCAACAACGGCAAGCTGGGCACCCTTCGTTTTGCCCGCTACGAGACCGTCGCTTACCTCCGCGCCTTCCGCATCGTCGCCAGCACCACATCCGCGGCGAGCACGCTCGGCGATTTGTTGCCGGTCGACATGATCCGGTCGAGCCGGGCGAAGGCTTCGACCTGCCGCTGGCGCAGCGGCGTGTCGGTCAGCACCTCTGACAACGCCCCGGCAAGCTTCTCCGGCGTGCAGTCCTCCTGCAGGTACTCCGGAATGACGTCCTCGCCGATCACGAGATTGGCGAGGATCACCGAGGAGACGCGGATCGCGCGGCGCAGGATGAAGGCTTCGATCGCGCCGACGCGATAGGCCGTCACCATGGGAATGCCCGATAGCGCAAGCTCCAGCGTCACCGTGCCGGACTTCGCCAGCGCGGCGTGCGCGAGGCGGAAGGCGGCGCGCCGCTCGGCTTCGCCGATCACGATCTGCGGCTTGACCGGCCAGCTCGCGATCCCCTCGCGCACGGTGGCTTCGAGATGCGGCATGGTCGGCAGCATCAAGTCGAAGGCGCGCCCCTGCCCCTGCAGCTGGCCGAGCGCCGCGCCGAACACGTCGAGATGATGCCGGATCTCGCTGCGGCGGCTGCCGGGCAGCACCAGCAGCACCGGCGGCTCACCGTCGCGGCGCGCCTGCTCCTGCGCATTCGGTCGCAGCGAAGACAATTGCTCGATCAGGGGGTGCCCGACATAGCTGCAGGGCGGCCCACCGAGCTTGCGGTATTCCTCCGGCTCGAACGGCAAGAGGCCAAGCACGTGATCGACATAGCCGAGCATGGTCCGCGCCCGTCCTGGCCGCCAGGCCCAGAGCTGCGGCGAGACATAGTCGATGACCGGGATCGTACGGTTCTTCGCGCGCACGCGGCGGGCGACGCGATGGGTGAAATCCGGACTGTCGATGATGACGAGCGCGTCGGGCGCGGCTTCCAGCACCGCGTCCACGGTCCCGCGGATCAGCCGCAGGATCTTCGGCAATTGCTGCACCACTGCAGCGAAACCAACGATCGACAGCTCCTCGATCGGAAACAGCGTTTCCAGCCCCTCGCGCGCCATGGTGCGGCCGCCGACACCGACGAACTGCACGCCGTCGCCGAGCCGCTGACGAAGCACCTTCATCAGCGCGCTGCCGAGGCGGTCGCCGGATTCCTCCGTCGCGATCAGGAAGATCTTTCGCTGGGGATCGCGGGTCTGCATCACGCGGGCAGGCCGATGACGAAGAGATATTTGGCGTCGGCGAGCGCGATCATCGCCTGCGGCTCCGCGGCAATCGTGTTGCCGGCCATGACGGCGATGCCGGCAAGGCCGGCCTTTGCGACACCTTCGATGGTGCGCGGGCCGATCGTCGGCAGGTCGAAGCGCAGATCCTGCCCGCTCTTCGGCGCCTTCACCAGCACGCCGCGGCCGGTCGCGGCGCGGATGCGGCCCTCCTCGCGCAGGCGCGCGACGCGCGCGAGCAGCGCGTCGGTGCCCTCGATGTCCTCGACCGCCACGACATGGCCGTCGATCACCACGGCAGCCTGGCCGATGTCGAACGGACCGAGCGCCGTCAGCACCGCGCGCCCGCGCTCGATGTCGGCCTTGGCATTGTCGTTCGGCCAGGCGCGACTGATGCAGCCCTCGGGCATCAGGAGGTCGGGTGCGACGTCCTTGATGCCCACCATGCGGAAGCCGTCCTGCTCGAGGATGCGGCCGACGCCGGAGAGAAGATGGTCGTCGCCGCCGCGAAAGGCGCGGATGACGTTGCCGAGCAGGCGCAGCGTCTTCATGTCGAAGCGGATCTCGGACAGCGACGGCCGCACCAGGGTGCCGATGAAGATCAGGTCGCGGCAGCCCTCTTCGCGGAACAGCCGCATCGCGCGGCCGAGCTGGCCGACCGAGATCCAGCGGTGGCGGAATTTCTCCACCCGCGCCGGATCGCAGGCGCCGCGGAGCGGAAACAGCACCGGCGTGATGCCGCGCGCGGAGAGCGAGTCGGCTACCGCGAACGGCATCGCGCCGCCGCCGGCGACCACGCCGACCGGCGATGAAATCTCAGGAGCCGCCGATGTCATGTCCGCGGCCATCCCGGGTTCACTTCGCGATGGCGGGAAGACAGAGCGGGCGCTTGCCCTTGCCGATGAAGTTGAGGATTTCGGCGATGGCGGGATCTTCTCCCGCCAGCGGCCGCGCCGCCTCGAGCCGCTCGGCGAACGTGCCGGGCCCGTGGAAGAGCTTCTGGTAGAAGCCGCGCACCGTCGCCAGCCGCTGCTTGGTGAACTTGCGTCGCTTCATGCCGATGAGGTTGAGGCCCTCGAGCGCGGCATACTGGCCATTGACCAGCCCGAACGGGATGATGTCGTCGCGGACGCCGCAGACGCCGCCCACCATGACCTGCGGCCCGATGCGGGTAAACTGGTGGACCGCGGACAGGCCGCCGATGAAGACGAAGTCGCCGATCTCGCAGTGACCGCCGAGCGTCGCCGACGTCGCGAAGATCACGTCGTTGCCGACATGGCAGTCATGGCCGACATGGCTGCAGTTCATGAAGTAGCCGCGGTCACCGACCGAGGTGATGCCGCCGCCGGCGACTGTGCCGGCATTCATGGTCACGGACTCGCGGATGGTGCAACCCGATCCGATCGTGAGCCTGGTCAGCTCGCCACGATAGCTGAGCGACTGCGGCGGCGTGCCGAGCGAGGCGAAAGGGTAGATCGTGCAGTCGTCCCCGATGGTGGTCTGCGCCGTGATGTGCACATGCCCGATCAGCTTGCAGTTCGCACCGATCACGACATTCGGGCCAATGATGCAATAGGGGCCGATCTCGGTGCCCTCGCCGATCACGGCGCCGTCCGCGACCCGTGCGGTGGGATCAATCTTGCTCATCAAGCAATCTAACTCGTCAAGAAGGTCTGATTGTGTGTTGAAGTCGTTAGGTTTTCCGCTGGTTAGCGCGACTATGCCCGATCTGTCCAGTGACGTATCATCTCGCCGTGTTTCAAGTGCCGGATGAGGCCGCCATCCCGGCCCTTCAACGTGTTCATGTGGAGCTTGAAGTCATCATGGTCAGGGCCCTGGCAGTTCTGCTCGCGCAGCTCGCGGCGACGCCGATCGTCTCCGAAACGGTCGAGACCGCCGAGCGCCACCTGGTCGATCTCGCAACGTTCGAGTGCCGCGACATCACCCGCAGCACGGTGCTCCAGCGGATCTGCTACGATCGCGCGCGGCAGGACCTCGTCGTCATCGCAGACGGTGCCTATGGCCGCTATTGCGGCGTCGCGGCCGAGACGGTCGAACGCCTCCTGGGCGCACCGTCGATGGGCCAGTTCTTCAATCGGAATATCAGGCGCGAGGCCGGCGGCAGCCGCTACGACTGCCGCGCGTGACGCCCTTCGCGCAGCGGCGCGATCAGTCCGTCAGCATCGCGCCGACGTCGGCTTCGGCAACGACCGTCCCGTTGACCTTGGCATCGCCGTGAAACCACCACATGGCCTTGCGGCGGCCGAGCGAGCGCATGTGATACTCGATGGTATCGCCCGGCAGCACGGGCTTGCGAAACTTGCACTTGTCGATGGTGAGGAAATACACCGCGCGCGGCTTCTCGGTGCCCTCGACCGACTTGATGCCGATCACGCCCGCCGTCTGCGCCATCGCCTCGATCATCATCACGCCGGGATAGACCGGGCGCTCGGGGAAATGCCCCTGGAAGGCCGGCTCGTTGAAGGTGACGTTCTTGATGCCGATGCCGCTGTAATCGGCCCGGATGTTGATCACACGGTCGATCAGGAGCATCGGAAACCGGTGCGGCAGCGTCTGGAGGATCGCATTGATATCCACCAGCTCGAACTTGATAGGCGATTCCTCCGTCATTCCCGTCCCTCGTCCTTCGGATCGGCCCTGCTGTCGCGTACCAGGCGCTCCACCGCGATAATTTCCTTGAACCACTGCTTGGTCGGCTTGGCAAAAAAGCCGCCCCAGCGACCGTTCGGCGGGATGTCGTCCTTGACGCCGCTCATCGCGGTGACCTGGGCGCCGTCGCCGATCTTGAGGTGGTTGTTGATGCCAACCTTCGCTCCCAGCGCCACGTTGTCGCCGATCGTCAGGCTGCCCGCGAGCCCGATCTGGGCCGCCAGCAGGCAGTTCCGGCCGATCGTCACATTGTGGCCGATCTGGACCTGATTGTCGATTTTGGTGCCCTCCCCGATCACGGTGTCGCGCAGGGACCCGCGATCGATGGTGGTGCCGGCGCCGACTTCCACGTTGTTCTGGATCAGCACGCGGCCGGTCTGGGGCACCTTCAGATGGCCCTCGGGGCCGAAGAAGATGAAGCCGTAGCCGTCCTGGCCGATCGAGCAGCCGGGATGGATCAGCACGTTGTTGCCGATCAGCGCGCACTGGATGGCCGTGCGGGCGCCGACATTGCAGTCCCGGCCGATCTTGACGCCGGGACCGATGACCACACCGGCGCCGACCACAGTACCGCTGCCGATCTCGACGTCGGGACCAATGACGGTCAGAGGCTCGACGATGACGTCGTCCTCGAGCCGCGCCGAGGGATCGATGATGGCCGACGGCGCGATGCCGTCATTACCGAACCAGGACTGCGGCCGCAGCGCATCGCCGTGCCATTCCCGGGCAATTCCGACGAAGGCGCGGAACGGCTGCGCCACCCGCAGCACGGCCACATGGGCGGGCACCTGGGCCTCGAAGCGCGGACTCACCAGGCAAGCGCCAGCCCGGGTCGCCTTGAGCTCGTCCGCGTATTTGAGGTTGTCGAAGAACGCCAGATGCATCGGGCCGGCTTCGTCGAGCGAAGCCAGGCCCGTGATGATGTGGCCGCCCCTTGCGGGGTCGACAAGCTGCGCCTTGGTCAGCGTGGCGATCTCGGCCAGCGCCGTGGCAGGCGGCTTTGTGAAGAAGGTCGGCTGCGCCATTCCACCCCGTCGCGGTCCGGCTTCGGCATGAAGCGGCAAGGCCGCATCATGCCTCATCTCTTGGACTGGCACGATCCTTTTCGGAAACCGGCTCCAACGATCCGGATCGTGCCGTGCTGTTCGCGTTAGAACGTGGTGCCGCCGCCGAACCGGAATTCCTGCGTGCGGTCATACTTGCCCTTGGTGAGCGGAACCGCGTAGTCGAACCGCAGCGGACCGAACGGCGACTGCCAGATCAAGCCGACACCGACCGACGAACGAACGGTGTTTCCGTTGTCGTACACCAGGCCAGTACAAGTTCCGGCCGTGGGCGGATTGATGGTCGACGGCGTGCAGTTCGAATTCTTCGGCGTGGTCGTTTCGCCAGTCAGAGCCCAGGTCGTCGGGCCCTGATAGTCGAACAGGCCACCAGCGTCGGCATAGACCGCACCCTTCAGACCCACTTCCTTCGGCAGGAACCAGAACGGCATCTGCAATTCCAGCGATGCGCCCCAGTACTTGGTGCCGCCGAGTGCGTCCTGCGTGCCGAACGGGTTGAGGTCGCGCGGGCCGATGCCGTTCGGGGCAAAGCCGCGGACGAGGTTCGGGCCCATCTGGAAGTGGTCGAGCATGCGAATGTCGCTGCCGATCTTGGTCAGAACACCGCCCTGAAGATGGACGAGGCCGACGATGTCCGAGACCAGCGGGGTGTAATACTTGCCGTCCGCGACGGACTTCAGATAGGTGACGTCGCCGCCGACGCCGGCGAAATCCTGACGGAAGTCGAGGAGCAGACCGTCGGTCGGGTTCTTGTTGTTGTCCAGCGTGTTGTAGCTGAGCGTATAGCCGAGCGCCGAGGTCAGGGTCTTGCCGTTGGCAAGCTCCCTGCGCACCGGCAGCGACGCTTCGCCATCGCTGTAGCAGCCGAGGCCGTTGGTCGAGGTCAGGTCGATGCCGTTCAGGCTGGCGAAGGCCGGGCTCGGATTGATCGCCGGCGTCCCGGTATTGTTACAGTTCGCCAGGAAGTACGGCAGCGAGATTTCCTGCCGATAGATCGAGTAGCGAATCTGGAGCGCCAGATCTTCACGCAAGGAGAAGCCGAGGCGCGGCGAGAAGCCGAGCGTCTTGGTGCCGTAGGAGATGTAGCTGTTGGACTTCTGCTCGCGCTGATAGAGGTCGAGGCCCAGCGCGACGCGGTAGTCGAGCAGATACGGCTCGACGAACGACAGCGAATAGCCGCGCGCGTACTGGCCGTAGGTCACCGCCGCCTTGGCGAACAGGCCGCGGCCCAGCAGGTTGCGCTCGGAGATCGACACTTCGGCCAGCGCGCCGTCGGTCGTGGAATAGCCGCCCGAGATCGAGAAGTCGCCGGTCGACTTCTCTTCCATGTCGACGATCAGGATGACGCGGTCGCTCGACGAGCCGGGCTCCGTCGTGATCTTGATGGACTTGAAGTAGTCGAGGTTCTTCAGGCGCCGCTCGGCACGATCGACCAGCGCGCGGTTGTAGGCATCGCCCTCGGAGATGTCGAACTCGCGGCGGATCACGTAGTCGCGCGTGCGGGTGTTGCCGCGCAGATTGATGCGCTCGATATAGGTGCGCGGGCCCTCGTCGATGTTGAACACGACGGATACGGTGTGCGCCTCGAAATTGCGGTCGCCGCCGGGACGGACCACGGCGAAGGCATAACCGCGGCGCGAGGCCTCGATCTGCATCTCCTCGACCGACTTCTCGACCGATTCGACGTTGTAGAGCGACCCGACATTGACGCGCGAATAGCCGCGCATCGAGGAGGGATCGAAGTTCGGAATGCTGGTGCGGAAGTCGACCGCGCCGACGCGGTATTGCGAGCCTTCCTCGATCTTGAAGGTGACGTTGAAGCCCTTCTTCTCCGGATCGTATTCGGTCAGCGCGGCCACGACCTGGACGTCGGCGAAGCCGTTCTTGAGATAGAAGCGGCGCAGCAGGTCGCGGTCGGCCTCGACGCGATCGGGATCGTAGATGTCGCCGCTGGCAAGGAAGCTGAGCAGGTTCGATTCGCGCGTCTTGATGACGTCCCGCAGGCGGTAGGACGAGAACGCGACGTTGCCGACGAAGTCGATCGACTTCACGCCGGTCTTGGAGCCTTCGACGATCGTGAAGATGAGGTCGACGCGGTTGTTCGGCTGCTCGATGACTTCGGGCGTGACGCGCACGTCGTAGCGGCCGGAGCGGCGATAGATTTCAGCGATTCGCAGCGTGTCGGACTGCACCATGGCACGGGAGAAGGTTCCGCGCGCCTTGGACTGGACCTCGGCGGTGAGCTGCTCGTCCTTGATCTTCTTGTTGCCTTCGAAGGCAATGCGGCCGATCACCGGGTTTTCCACCACGGAGACAATGACCTGGCCACCGGGGCCGCGATTGATCCTGACGTCCTGGAACAGGCCGGTCTCGATCAGCGCCTTGAGGCCGTCATCGATGGCGCCCTGGTCCAGGCGGCCGCCCGGGCCCGGCTTGAAATAGGAGCGGATCGTCTCCACCTCGACACGGCGATTTCCTTCGACGGAAATCGACTGAACGGTCTGAGCGAGCGCAGACGAAGACACAAAAACAGCCCCAACCGGGGCAACCACCGGCGCGCCGAACATGATCAGGGTTGCGAGCAAGCCCCCCCGGAGTCGCAGTCCAAACTTCATGCGCAACGCGCCCTTATCATTCCGTGCCAGACCCAACCCCAACGCCGGTCCGGAGATTCCCCAAGTTCAGGCCGCTTGTAGCCAATTTCGCTCACGCCGCAAACGGCCGAAAGCGCCGTAATTTCAATTTCATTCCAAGACGTTGCTGATCAGCAACGCCACAAAAAAGCCCCTATCAGGAAGCTGCCATCCGCAGGATGTCGTTGTAGGTGGCAAACACCATCAACATCAGCACCAAACCCAGCCCGATTCGGAACCCCATCTCCTGCGTCCGCTCCGACAGCGGCCGGCCGCGAACCACTTCCGCCGCATAGAACATAAGGTGACCGCCATCGAGCAGCGGGATCGGGAACAGGTTCAGCAGGCCGATCGACACCGACAGCACCGCGCAGAGGTTGATCACGAACTGGAACCCGGCGCTGGCCGCCTGCCCCGACATCTTCGCGATTCCGAGGACACCGCTGACCTCATTCGGATTGCCGTTTCCGACGAACAGCGAGCCCAGGAACTTGAAGGTGCTGGTGATGATGAACCAGACCTGCTCGACGCCGATCTTGAGCGCTTCGCCGACACCCACCGGCGCGGTCGAGGCCTCGCCGGCCTGCGACTTGTGCTCGACACCGAGCACGCCGACACGATGGCTGTTGCCGAAAGGATCCTTGCGCTCGAGCAGCGCCGGGGTCGCAGTCAGCGACACGATGGACCCGTCCCGCTTGACCTGGAACGCAAGCGCCGAACCGGCATTCATCGCAACGATTCGCTGCATGTCGGCAAAGCTCTCGATCGGCTTGCCGTCGATCTGGACCACGACGTCCCCGATCTTGAAGCCGGCTGCGGCCGCCGCACCATCGGCGACGACGCCGTCGACGCGCGCGATCGTGCTCGGCTTGCCGTAATACAGGGCCATGCCGGCGAAGATCAGCGCGCCCAGGATGAAATTGGCGATCGGTCCGGCCGCGACGATGGCCGCACGCGGGCCGACCTTCTTGTGGTGGAAGCTGCCGGCGCGCTCCTCGGCCGTCATCGCCGCCAGCGACTCGGCCGACGGGGTCGAGGCCTCGCTCTCGTCGCCGAAGAACTTGACGTAGCCGCCGAGCGGGATCGCCGAGATCTTCCAGCGGGTACCGTGACGGTCGTTGAAACCGATCAGCTCAGGTCCGAAACCGAGCGAAAAGGTTAACACCCGAACGCCCGCCCAGCGCGCGACCAGGAAATGGCCGAGCTCATGGAAGAACACGACGATGGTCAGGACGAAGAGGAAGGGAACTGCGTAACCGAGGAGCCCATGGCTCAACGTATTGAAACTATGGACGAAAAAGTCGATCATCGATATCCCTCATCCAGCGCCGCAAGGCCCTGGCCCCGAACCAACTAGGATGCCTTTAAGGCAATTTGAGGCAATAGGGCGGCGGCTCTATTTCGAGCAACATGGTCAACAGATATAGCATCATCCGCTGATGTCATCGGGGCCTGGTTTCCGCCCCGGACCCAGTCGTCCAGCGTCGCCTCGACCAGCCGCGCAATGGCGCCGAACCGGATCTTGCCGGCGATGAAAGCGGCGACCGCGACCTCGTTGGCCGCGTTGTAGACCGTCGTCGCCCCCTTCCCGGTCCGGAGCGAGTCGAAAGCCAGACGCAGTCCGGGGAACCGCTCGAAATCCGGCGCCTCGAAGGTGAGCTGGCCGATCTTGGCGAGGTCCAGCTTGGCCGCCGGCCCCTTGATGCGGTCGGGCCAGCCGAGGCAGTGCGCGATCGGCGTGCGCATGTCGGGGGCGCCGAGCTGGGCCATCACCGAGCGATCGGAGAATTCCACCATGCCGTGAATGATCGACTGCGGATGCACCAGCACGTCGATCTCGTCGGGCGAGAGCGCGAACAGATAGGAGGCCTCGATCACCTCGAGCCCCTTGTTCATCATCGAGGCGGAGTCGATCGTGATCTTCTGGCCCATGCTCCAGTTCGGATGCTTGAGCGCCTGTTCGAGCGTCGCCTGCTCGATGTCGGCCGGCTTCCAGGTCCGGAACGGGCCGCCCGACGCCGTGATGATGACGCGGACGAGCTCGTCGCGATTGCCCGATGCCAGCGCCTGGAACAGCGCGTTGTGCTCGGAATCGGCTGGCAGGATGCACGCACCGGCTTTCGCGGCGCGCTGCATGAAGAAATCGCCGGCGCAGACGAGACATTCCTTGTTGGCGAGCGCGACATGCGCGCCGCGATCGACCGCCGCCAGAGCCGGCTTCAGCCCGGCCGCGCCGCTGACCGCCGCCATCACCCAATCGGCCGGCCGCGCACCGGCCTCGATGACCGCGCTTTCGCCGGCGCCGCATTCGGTGCTCGTCCCCGCAAGTGCGGCCTTGAGCTCACCGAGCTTCGAGCTGTCTGCGATCGCAACGAAGCGCGCGTTGAACTCCTTCGCGAGCTTGGCCAGCGCTTCGACATTGCTGTTCGCCGTGAGAGCTTCGACGCGGTAGCGCTCGGGCGAGGCGCGCAGCAAATCCATCGTGCTGTCGCCGATCGAGCCGGTGGCGCCGAGAACCGTGACGCTGCGAACGTCGGACGCAGCAAGCCTGTTATTACGCAATGGGACTGCGCTCATATCCTCACCAAACCATAAGACCGCTTCCGGCGCTATGCACACCGTGACGGAGAAAGCCGATAATCCAGGCCACTAGGATGGCCGCAACAAAGCCGTCCAGACGGTCCATAAGCCCGCCGTGGCCGGGAATTAAGTGACTGGAATCCTTGACGCCGAACCGCCGCTTCACCGCGGATTCGAAGAGGTCGCCGAGCTGCGACACCACCGAGAGCACGGCGCTGACGAGCAGCAGCGGGACCAGCTTGCCGATCCCGCAAGCGGCAAAGCCCGAGGCGACCGCAAGGCTCGCGGCAAAGCCGCCGAGGGCTCCGGCCCAGGTCTTCTTCGGGCTCACCCGCGGCCACAATTTCGGGCCGCCAAGGCCGCGGCCGGCGAAATAGCCGCCGATATCGGTCGCCCACACCACCAGCAGCACGAACATCAGCGCGGCGAAGCCGTTGACAAGATCCTTCCGCACCAGGATCGAGGCCAGCAGCGCCGCCGACGCATACGCAAAGCCTGTGCCGGCCCAGACGAACCTGCCGCGCGCGATCAGCATGATGATCGCGCCGCCGACGCAGCCGACGACAATGGCGGTCTTGAGCGCGCCGGCGGCAACGCACAAGCCCATCATGGCGATGACGATCGTCCCCGCCCCGGTCAGCGCGGTCGAGCCCGCCCCGACCACCATCAGCCATTCCGCGAACAGCCCGATCGACACCAGGGTAACGAGCAGCGCCCACAGCCAGCCGCCGGCATAGGCGATCGCAATGGTCACCGGCGCCAGCACCAGCGCTGCGAGGACTCGCATCACGAGGTTGCTCGGGGCGGGCTTGGCGCCCGCGGGTGCGGTGTCGGATTCGCTCACGAGGCGGTTTTCGCGACCAGGCCGCCGAAACGGCGCTCGCGCCTGGCGAATTCGGCGATCGCGCCTTCCAGCGCAGCCTTGTCGAAATCGGGCCAGTGGATCGGCACGAAGACCAGCTCGCTATAGGCCGCCTGCCACATCAGGAAGTTGGAGAGGCGCTGCTCGCCGCTGGTGCGGATGATCAGATCGGGATCGGGAATGTCGGGCGCATCGAGATGCGCACCGAGCGTCTCGGCGTCGATCGTGGCGGGGTCGCGCTTGCCTTCCGCGACTTCGCGCGCAAGCTTCTGCGCAGCCTTCGCGATCTCCTGGCGCGAGCCGTAGTTGAAGGCAACGACGAGCGTGAGGCGCGTGTTGTCGCGCGTCAGCTCTTCGGCTTCGTTGAGCAGCGCGCAGATGTCGCCCTCGAGCCCGTCGCGCTCGCCGATGATGCGGACCTTGACGCCGTCGCGATGCAGGCTCGCCAGATCGTTGCGGATGAAACGGCGAAGCAGGCCGAACAGATCGCCGATCTCGCTCGCCGGACGCGACCAGTTTTCCGACGAGAAGGAAAAGATGGTGAGATAGCGGATGCCGAGCTCGTGCGAGGCGCGCACCACGCGGCGCAACGCCTCGACGCCGCGGCGGTGCCCCTCGGCACGCGGCAGGCCGCGCGCGGCCGCCCAACGCCCGTTGCCATCCATGATGATGGCGACATGCGCAGGCGCCTCGGACCGGTCGGGCCCTTCCGTTGCTGGCGCGGCGGCGTTGGACATGGAAAAAAAGCCCTAGACGGTGAGGATTTCTTTTTCCTTGGCGGCCAGCAGCTGGTCGATCTCGGCGATGGTGCCGTCGGTCGCCTTCTGCACCTCGTCGGCGTGACGCTTCTGATCGTCCTCCGACATCTCGTGATTCTTCTCGAGCTTCTTGAGCACGTCGAGGCCGTCGCGGCGGACGTGGCGCGCGGCGACCTTGGCGGCTTCCGCGTATTTGTGCGCGACCTTCACCAGCTCCTTGCGCCGCTCCTCGTTGAGCTCGGGGATGCGCAGGCGCAGCACCTGGCCTTCGGTCGCGGGCGACAGGCCGAGATTGGAATCGACGATCGCCTTCTCCACCGCCTTGACCATCGACTTGTCCCAGACCTGCACCGAGATCAGGCGCGGCTCGGGCACGCTGACGGTCGCGAGCTGGTTGAGCGGCATGTGGCTGCCATAAGCATCGACCTGCACGGGATCGAGCATCGAGGCCGACGCGCGGCCGGTGCGCAGGCCGCCAAGCTCGTGCTTGAGCGAGGCGACGGCGCCCTGCATGCGGCGCTTCACTTCGTTGAGGTCGAAATTACCCGTGGCCATCACGTTTCTCCTTCAAAATCCCGGCGACGACCTCACCGCGCCCCTTCCCGGAAAGAGCGCTGGATGAGCCGTCAGCCGGCGACGACGGTTCCGTGGCCGACGCCACGCAGAATCGCACCGATCGAGCCTGGCTCCGCGATCGAAAACACGATGATAGGCAGTGACGTCTCGCGGGCAAGCGCGAAGGCGGTCGCATCCATCACCTTGTAGCCGCCCTCGATCGCCTGCGAATGCGTCAGCCGGTCGAACCGCGTCGCGCTCGGGTCCTTCTTCGGGTCGGCCGAGTAGACGCCGTCGACATTGGTCGCCTTCAGCACCGCCTGGGCGCCGATCTCGGCGGCACGCAGCACCGCGGTCGTGTCGGTGGTGAAGAACGGATTGCCGGTTCCGCCGCCAAGCAGCAGGATCCGGCCCTCGGCGAGGTATTTGTGCGCCGCCGCGCGGGTGAACAGCTCGGAAACCTCGGGCATGACGAAGGCCGAAAGAGCCCTCGCCGGCGTCCCCTTGCGCTCGATCGTGGCTTCGAGCGCGAGGCAGTTCATCATGGTGGCAAGCATGCCCATGGTGTCGCCGGTCGGACGCGACACGCCGCGGGACGACACCTCGACACCGCGGAAGATATTGCCGCCGCCGATCACGACCGCAACCTCGCATCCGAGCTGGCGGGCGGCGATCAGATCGTCCGCAACCCGGTCCATGGTCGGCTGATCGATGCCGAAGCCTTGCTGTCCCGCGAGATATTCGCCGGACAGCTTGATCACGACGCGACGATAGACCGGATCAGTCATGAGCACTTTCCTCGTCCGGGCGCCGCTTCCGGCGGCACGCCGGAAGGAACGTTCCGGCGCTTACTTCTTGCCGCTGGCCGCCGCGACCTCGGCTGCGAAGTCGCTTTCCTGCTTCTCGATTCCCTCACCGAGAGCATAGCGCACAAAGCCGGCGATCTTCACAGCGCCGCCGACCTTGCCCTCGGCTTCCTTCACCGCCTGCGCCACCGACTTGCCGGTGTCGTGGATGAAGGCCTGCTCGAGCAGGCAGACTTCCTTGTAGTAGGTCTTCAGGCCGGACTCGACGATCTTCTCGATCACGTTCTCGGGCTTGCCCTGCTGACGGTACTTGTCGGCGAGCACGTCCTTCTCGCGCTTGACGACCGCCGGATCGAGGCCGGACGGGTCGAGCGCCAGCGGGTTGGTGGCCGCGATATGCATCGCGATCTGGCGGCCGAGCGCGGCGAGCTCGTCGGCCTTGCCCGGCGAGTCCAGCGCGACGATGACGCCCATCTTGCCGGCGCCGTCGATGACCGCGCCGTGGACGTAATGCGACACCACGCCCTGCTTCACTTCGAGAGCGGCGGCACGGCGCAGCGTCATGTTCTCGCCGATGGTGGCGATCGCGTCATTGATCGCGGCTTCGACCGTGACGTCGCCGACCTTGGCGGCCTTGATCTTCTCGACGTCGGCACCCGCGTCGAAGGCGACCTGGGCGACCATCTTGACGAGGCCCTGGAACTGGCCGTTGCGCGCGACGAAGTCGGTCTCGGAATTGACCTCGACCACAACGCCTTTGGTGCCCTTGGTGAGCGCGCCGATCAGGCCTTCCGCGGCGACGCGGCCGGACTTCTTGGCAGCCTTCGACAGGCCCTTCTTGCGCAGCCAGTCCTGCGCCGCTTCCATGTTGCCGTCGTTCTCGGTCAGCGCGGCCTTGCAGTCCATCATGCCTGCGCCGGTGGACTCGCGCAGATCCTTGACCATCGCAGCAGTGATCGTTGCCATCGTGGAAAATCCTTCTTGCCTGCCGGTTTGCCGCGGCGTGGCTCCAATTGCCCCGCCGCGGTCCATCTCAGGAATTCGCGTCAACTGAATGAAATGGTGGCCGGATCCGATCCGGCCAACCGATCGCTCTGACTATTCCGCTTCCGCGGTCAGCGCCTTGGCCTTGGCCACCCACGCATCCGCGCGGCTCGGCAGACCGACTTCTTCGCCGATCGTGTGCGCGGTGTCGTGGTCGAGCTCGGCGAGCTGCCAGTAGTGGAAGATGCCGAGGTCGTTGAACTTCTTCTCGATCGCGCCCGAGACGCCCGGGAGCTTCTTGAGGTCGTCGGCGGTGCCGCGGGGACCCGCAAGGCCCTGGAAGCCGCTCGAGGACGCGGCCGGCAGCTCTTCGGCGACCGGACGAACCGAGGCGCCGATGTCGATGCCCGAATCGCCCTGGGCACGCGAGATGCCGTCGATCGCGGCGCGCGCGATCAGGTCGCAATACAGCGCGATGGCGCGGCCGGCGTCGTCATTGCCGGGGACCACATAGGTGATGCCCTTCGGATCCGAATTGGTGTCGACGATCGCGGCGACCGGAATGTTGAGGCGCTGGGCCTCCTGGATCGCGATGTCTTCCTTGTTGGTGTCGATCACGAAGATCAGGTCGGGCAGACCGCCCATGTCCTTGATGCCGCCGAGCGAGCGGTCGAGCTTGTCGCGCTCGCGCTGAAGCGTCAGGCGCTCCTTCTTCGTGTAGGAATTGGCTTCGCCGCCCGAGAGCACGTCGTCGAGATGACGCAGGCGCTTGATCGAGGCCGAGATCGTCTTCCAGTTGGTCAGGGTGCCGCCGAGCCAGCGCGAGTTGACGAAATACTGCGCGCAGCGCTTGGCCGCGTCAGCAACGCCGTCCTGCGCCTGGCGCTTGGTGCCGACGAACAGGATGCGGCCGCCCTTGGCGACGGTGTCGCTGACGGCCTGAAGGGCCGTGTGCAGCATCGGCACGGTCTGGGCGAGGTCGACGATGTGGATGTTGTTGCGAGCGCCGAAAATGAACGGAGCCATTTTCGGATTCCAGCGGTGAGACTGGTGACCAAAGTGCACGCCAGCTTCGAGCAGCTGACGCATAGTGAAATCGGGCAGTGCCATCGTTCTAATTCTCCGGTTGGTTCCTCCGGAAGCGTGTGAGCAAAACAGAGCGTTGTCGCCCCGGTTGCCACCGGACGGCCTTGCGAGCCATGCTTCCGTGTGAGATGGCGCGCTATATAGCGCGATTTTGGCCAGAAGCAAGGAAATAAGGGTCTTTCAGGGGCGGTTTTCGCCCGCGAAAGACCCCTCCTCCGACAATACCACCCTACCGTCCTAGCACTTCTGCTGGTTGGGAGGGCACTTCTTGGCGGCCGGCGGCGGGGCGGCCGGGCGTGGCGGGGGTGCCGCCGGACGCGGCGGGGCCACGGCCACTCGGGGCGGCGGCGGTGGAGCAGGCCGGGCCACCGGGGGCGGCGCGGGCCGGGCCGCGGCGACCGGCGGCGGAGCGGGGCGCGGCGGCGGAGGCGCTGCCATGCGCGGCGGCGGGGCCGACACCCGCGGCGGAGGTGGTGGCGGCGTCGGCCGCGCCACGGCCTGGGGCCGCGGCGGCGGAGCAGCGGGTCTGGCCGCCTGCGGCGGCGCAGCCGTTGGCCGGCCCTGCGGCCGGATCGGCTCATGCGCAGCCGACGGCGGCGGTGCGACCGGCTTTCCAGCTGCGGCCGGAGGCGGACCGGACGGCTCGCGGGCTGCGGACTTGCCGCGATCGCCAGGCGCTGCCCCGACCGGGGTCTGGACCACCGGCGGTTTCGGCGGCTGGCCGAGCGCAGGCGTCGGATTCGTCGTGGTGGGCGCAGCCGTTACCGAACCGGCACCATTCGGCGCACCGGGATGGCCAGGCAGCGTCGTCGTGCCGGGAGCTGCGGCGGTCGGCGTCCCCGGTTGAGGCGGCGTCGAACCGGGCGCGTTCGCGGTCGGCGCAGGCCTGCCGCCCGGCGATGGCCCTGCCCCCGCCGGCGGTGCCGGCGGACCGCCATGGGAGCCCGGAACCGGCAGTGTGTTGGCCGCGGGCAACCTGGCCTGTGGCGCGGCATTCGGGGCGACATTTGGTGCAGCGGTGCCTGGTGCGGCGACGCCCGGCAAAGCGGTTGGCGCGACGTTCGCCGGCGTCCCCGGAGGTGTCCCGGGCCGCGCCATGGGCCGGATCGTCGCGCTCGGCGGCATCGGCGCCTTGCCTTCCTGAATCAGGGCGGCGCGTTGCGTGGCGGCTTGCGGCAGGACCGGTCCGACCGCGTTGGCGCGGCCGGCAATCGCCGGCGTCAGATTGCCGGGTCCGGTCCCTCCTCCGGCCCCGACCGGCGCTGCGGGCGGCCGGTTGATGACGGTGTTGATCACCGTGGTGTTGTGGATGTTGGCGTAGATGATGTTGTTCGGCGGCGGCGCGACATAGACCGGCGGCCGCACGAACACCGGGATCGGGACGAACACCGGCTGCGGCAGCACGAACAGGCCGATCACCGGCAGCGGCGGCGGCAGCACGATGAAATCCGGCGGCGGCGGCGGCAGGTAATAGACCGGCGGCGGCGGCGGCGGCGCGAAGCCGAAATCGGGATCGCTGAAATACAGCACCGGACGATCGACATAGACCACTTCCTCCGGCGGCGGCGGCGGCACGTCGTAGTCGATCATCGCAAAGCTCGGCGGCGGCTCGACCGGCGCGGTGAGGATCGCAAGGCGGCGGCGCGCATCGCCCGCGTGCGGCCCGCGCGGATAGCGGCGCAGATACGACCAATAGGCCTCCGGCGTGTCGGTCCGGTAGGTGCGGCGCCAGGTGATCGCTTCGCGGCGCGCCGCGACGATCGCCATCACGCGCTTCGACATCGGATCGCCCGGATAGGCGGCGAGAAACTCCTCATAGGCCGGCAGCGTGTCGCGCTCGAGCGCGGCCGCATAGGCATCCCGTACGCCGAGATCGCGGATCGGCTTGTTGCGGATCGCGGCGACCTGATCCGGTGCGGTCTCCGGCGGCGGCGCATCGGGCGCGCGCTCGAAGAAGGAGAATGGCGCCGATATCTTCTGCTCGTTCCACGGCACCTGCGCGCCCTTGCTGGCCTCGTTGACGCGCAGACGGACGCGGTCGAACACGTCGGCCAGCGACAAGCCGCCGGTGCGGATCATCTCCGCCAGCGACTGCGCGTAGATGCCGTAGGGCCCCGGCTCCTCCGGCGCGACCGTACCGGGCGCGGCATTGAAGGCGATCAGCATGTTCGGATCGGGCTCGACCAGCGCCAGCCCGCTCGCGATCGGTTGGCCGCCCTCGATGAAGGGCTGCGCGCGGGCCGCATCGAGCACGAGGATATTGGCCTTGAGCGGAATGGAAGCAAGCTGGCGCGCATAGTCGCTGAGGCGCAGGGCTTCGGTCGGAATGTCGGTGTCGCGGGTGATGTTGGAATCAACCGGGATGAAATAGTTCTCGCCGGCGAGCTGCACGCCATAGCCGGCCAGATAAACCATCGCGACGGTGCCGGGTCCCGAGGCCTGCGCCTTCTGGACGAAATCGCGAAAGCTCTTGCGCAGCGTGTCGCCGTCGAGATCGCGCGCGCCGACGACGTCGAAGCCCGCCGCCTGCAGCGTCTGCGCGATCAGGCCGGCATCGTTCGCGGTCGTCGCCAGCGGCGACTTGGCATAGGCGCCGTTGCCGACCACGAGCGCGATGCGCTTTTCCGGCTGCTGCGCACGCGCCGGATGCGCGCCCGCGGCAAGGACCGCCATCGGCAGGAGAAGGCAGATGAAGATTTTGAGCGTCCCACGCATGGCTTGTGCCCGCTTTTGTTGTTGAGGTGGCCACCGCACATCAGACGCGCGGCTGGCTTAATGGCTCTTGAACGAAAAGCGCGGATTGAGGCGGCGGCATGACGCCCCCGCCCCACATCAAACCCAGCGTCAGGTCGGCGTAAGCCTCGCGACCGCAATGCGGCGCGAGCCCCGCTCAGCCCTGTGCGATCAAATCCACCGTTCCGGTCGTGAGCCGGTAGATGCCGCCGACGACCTTCAGCTTGCCCTGCTCCACGGCCGCATTGAGGATCGGCGCCGCCGCCTTCAGCTTGGCAACGTTGTCGACCACGTTCTGCCGGATCGCCTTGTTGAGCACGTCCCCGCCCTGCTGCATCGCAGCCTTCGCGGCCGGTGCGATCGCATCGACCAGCGAGGGAATGTGTCCCGGCGGCTGCTTGTCGTCCTTGATCGCCTTCAGCGTCGCATCGACCGCACCGCAGGCATCATGACCGAGCACGAGGATCAGCGGCGCGTTCAGCACCGCGACCGCATATTCCATGCTGGCGATGGTTTCGGTGCCCGCGAAGTTTCCGGCGACGCGGCAGACGAAGAGATCGCCGCGGCCGGTATCGAACGCATATTCCGGCGCGATGCGGGAGTCGGCACAGCTCAGCACGGCCGCGAACGGGTTCTGCCCGCCGGCCAGCGCCTCGCGTTCGTGCTTGAAATCGTGACGCCGCGCCACGCCCGAAACGTAGCGCCCGTTGCCCTCCATCAGTCGCTTCAACGACTCGTCGGGCGACAGCACGTTCTGCGGCTTCGGCGGCTGCTTGGCCTCCTTTGCCGAGGCGCCGTTGGCGAAAGCTCCGCCGGCGAAGGCCATGCCAAACGCAGCGGCGCCAAACAGCATCGCCGACCGCCGTGACGGCACGACGTCTTGATGCAGTGATTGATGATGCAGAGAGTCAGAGCACTTGTCGCACATGTGACGTTTCCCCAGTTACCGTGGACGAATGGAAGTGCCGCGAGGATAGGTACGCCGATGTGAAGAAATAACAAATGTTAAGCGATGCAACCGATGATTGCTGCAATGCAAACCATACCGCAAAGCCAAAACGATTGCTCATCGTGCGCTCCACGACTGCACTGGCTTGCGTCCGCCTGCATCATTCGAAATCAGCCCGCCAAAGAGCGATCCGAGAAGGTCGGCGCAATTTTTTCTCTCAACGACGCAAGCGGCACGCGTTCGCGTGAAGATCGTGCTCAAGCAACGATCCAGATCACGGTGGCGATTCGTTCCGATCTGGTCGCGCTCTAAAGCTGCTGCCCGTCATCCCCGGCAACGGCGCGCGGCGCGATCAGAGGCCGTTCATCGTACTGCGCACGCCCTATTCGACGGCCTGCAGCTCCGCGAGCTTCGTGCGCGCGGTTGCCTCGTCCAGAGCGACGATTTCGCCCGGCCCGGGATTGGCCTCGCCGGCCGTCGCGACGGACACGACCGCCAGTCCGGCCAGACCGCCGAGGACCGCGGCTCCGGTCGTGGCGTCGTGCCTCGCACTGCTCTTGATCTGGTAGAAGTGCGTCCGGCCGGCTTCCATCACGATCTGGCGCTTGGTGTCGCCCGGAAACAGCGCCTCGGTCACCAGCACGTCGTGACGCCCGGCCGGAAGATCGGCATAGGCATATTTGCCGGCCACGATTTTCCCGAGCGGCGCACCATCGAGTTTCACCTCGCAGGCACAGATCGCCATGCTGAGGCCGTTGCGCTTGTCCTGCAGAAACACCACGCGCGAATGTCCCGCGCGCGGCGGACCGATCTTCTTCGACACGGATGCAAAGTCGGTTCCGACCCGATCACTCACACACCCAGCCAGCATCACGCCGGCGGCCAGCACCAAAGCGCCCCATCGTAGCATTGCACACCCCAGCCCATTCCCCGGGATATGCTAGCCAGAATCAGCGCAAGGTTGCAACCGATCCATTATGACAACTTCGTCGTATGACCGGCCGGCCGCAACGCGCGATGCAGCTAGATCTGCTGCACGTCCACCACGCCCGCCACCGCCTTGATCGCGCCGGCGATCTGCGGCGAGACCTTGAAGCGGCCGGGCAGCTTCATCTCCACCTCGGTCTCGAGGTCGAGCATCATCACCAGCGAGACCTCGCCGTCGCCGTTGGAGCGCGGCGCGATGGCCGGGCTGCCGACCTTTGGCGCAGCGCCGTTCGAAGCGGCCGCATCGGGACCGGCCAGACGCTTGGCGATCGAGTCCAGCGGCTTGGTATCGCGCAGGAAGATGCGCAGGCCCTTCTGCGTCTTGGCCGCGGCGTCGTCGAGCGGCTCGGCATGCAGCACGCGGGCGCGCACGTCCTCGCCCTGCAACTCGGCGCCGAGCTGGAGCAGCACGGCGGCGCCCGGCTCCAGCACGTCGCGATATTGCGCGAGACCTTCGGAGAACAGCACCGCCTCGAAATGCCCGGTCGGGTCCGACAGGCCCATGATGCCCATCTTGTTGCCGGTCTTCGTGCGCCGCTCCATGCGCGAGACCACGGTCGCCGCGACCTTGCCGGCGGTGGCGCCGGTCTTCACCGCGCGCGAGAATTCGGCCCAGCTCTGCACGCGCAGCCGCTTCAGGACGGTGGCGTAATCGTCGAGCGGATGTCCCGACAGGAAGAAGCCGATCGCGTCATATTCGCGGCGCAGCCGCTCGGCCGGCAGCCATGCCTCGATCTGCGGCAGCATGATGGTCGGCGCGTCGGCCGACATGCCGAACATGTCGTTCTGGCCGACGGTCGCAGCTTCATGCGCGCGCTGGCAGGCGGCGAGGATCGCATCCGCGCCGGCGAACACGCGCGCCCGGTTCGGCTCCAGCGTATCGAAGGCGCCGGCGGCGGCGAGACTTTCGATGATGCGCTTGTTGATCGCGCGCGGCGACACCCGCGCGGCGAAATCGGCGAGCGAGGTGAACAGGCCGTTCTTGTTGCGCTCCTCGATGATCTGGTCGATGGCCTGGATGCCGACGCCCTTGAGCGCGGCGAGCGCGTAGTAGATGACCTTGTCGCCGACCTCGAAGGTCGCGCCCGAACGGTTGATGTTCGGCGGCTCGACCTTGATGCCGAGGCGCTGCGCCTCGGAGCGGAATTCGGAGAGCTTGTCCGTGTTGTTCAGATCGAGCGTCATGGACGCGGCGATGAACTCCACCGGATAATGCGCCTTCATGTAGGCGGTGTGGTACGACACCAGCGCATAGGCCGCCGCGTGGCTCTTGTTGAAGCCGTAGTCGGCGAATTTTGCCAAGAGCTCGAAGATGGTCTCGGCCTGCGCCTTCGGCACGCCGTTCTTCACCGCACCGGCGACGAAGATGTCGCGCTGCTTGTCCATCTCGGCGCGGATCTTCTTGCCCATGGCGCGGCGCAGCAGGTCGGCGTCGCCGAGCGAATAGCCCGACATCACCTGCGCGATCTGCATCACCTGTTCCTGGTAGATGATGACGCCGAAGGTCTCCTTCAGGATCGGCTCCAGCACGGGGTGCAGGTATTCCGGCTCCTCGTCGCCGTGCTTGCGCGCGCAATAGGTCGGGATGTTCGCCATCGGGCCCGGTCGATAGAGCGCGACCAACGCGATGATGTCCTCGAAGCGGTCGGGCCGCATGTCGACCAGCGCGCGCCGCATGCCCTGGCTTTCAACCTGGAACACGCCGACCACCTCGCCGCGTGCCAGCATCTGGTAGCTGTCGGCGTCGTCGATCGGCAGCGTGGCGAGATCGACGTGGATGTCGCGCGGCTTGAGCAACTTGCAGGCGACGTCGAGCACGGTGAGCGTCTTCAGGCCGAGGAAGTCGAACTTCACGAGGCCCGCCGGCTCGACCCATTTCATGTTGAACTGGGTTACCGGCATGTCCGACTTCGGATCGCGGTACATCGGCACGAGTTCGCTCAGGGGCCGATCGCCGATCACGATGCCGGCCGCGTGCGTCGAGGCGTGACGCGTCAGGCCCTCGAGGCGCTGCGCGATGTCGAAGGCGCGCGCCACCACCGGGTCTTCGTCGCGGAACGCCTGGAGCTTCGGCTCGCTCTCGATCGCGGCCGCCAGCGTCACGGGGGCGGCCGGATTCTGCGGCACGAGCTTGGTGAGCTTGTCGACCTGGCCGTAGGGCATCTGCAGCACGCGGCCGACGTCGCGCAGCACGCCGCGCGCCTGCAGCGTACCGAAGGTGATGATCTGCGCGACCTGGTCGCGCCCGTAGCGCTCCTGGACGTACTTGATCACCTCGCCGCGGCGGTCCTGGCAGAAGTCGATGTCGAAGTCCGGCATCGAGACGCGTTCCGGGTTGAGGAAGCGCTCGAACAGCAGGCCGAACTTGATCGGATCGAGGTCGGTAATGGTCAGCGCCCACGCCACCAGCGAGCCTGCGCCGGAGCCGCGGCCCGGTCCGACCGGAATGCCATGCGCCTTGGCCCATTTGATGAAGTCGGACACGATCAGGAAGTAGCCCGCGTACTTCATGCGCATGATGACGTCGAGCTCGAACGCCAGGCGCTTGTCGTAGTCTTCCTCCGTGGTGCCCTGCGACAGGCCATGCACGCGCAGGCGGTTGGCGAGGCCCTCCTCCGCCTGCCGCTTCAGCTCGGCGGCCTCGACCGCGGCGGCATCGGAGCTGGCGGCGGCGCCGACCGTGAAGAACGGCAGGATCGGCTTGCGCGTCATCGGACGGAACGAGCAGCGCTCGGCGATCTCGACCGTCGAGGCCAGCGCCTCCGGGATGTCGGCGAACAGCACCGCCATCTCGGCGCGGGTCTTGAAGCGATGATCCGGCGTGAGCTGCACGCGATCGGTCTCGGCGATCAGCCGGCCGCCGGCGATGCAGAGCAGCGCGTCATGCGCCTCGTAATCGTCGGTCGATGCGAAATACGGCTCGTTGGTCGCGACCAGCGGCAGGCCCTTCGCATAGGCGATGTCGATCAAGCCGCCCTCGATGCGCCGCTCCTTGTCGATGTTGTGGCGCTGCAGCTCGATATAAAGGCGATCGCCGAACAGGCTGGCCAGGCGCTCACAGCGCGTCGCGGCGAGGTCCGCCATGCCGCCGGCGAGCGCCAGCGAGATCGGCCCGTCCGGTCCGCCCGTCAGCGCGATCAGCCCCTCGGTCTCGCCCTCGAACCAGTCGAACTTGATGAACGGAGCATGGCTGTCGGGCGTTTCGAGGAACGCCCGCGAGTTCAGCCGCATCAGGCTGCGATAGCCGCGCTCCTGCGCGGCGAGCAGCACGATTCGCGACGGGCCAATCGCATTGCGCGCGTTCGGATCCTGATCGCCGAAGTCGATCGCGAGCTCGCAGCCGACGATCGGCTGAATGCCGGAACCAGCCATCTTGTCGGAGAATTCCAGCGCCCCGAACAGATTGTCGGTGTCGGTCAGCGCCAGCGCGGGCTGATGGTCCTTCTTCGCGAGCTCAGCGAGCTTGGCGATCTTGATCGAGCCCTTGAGCAGCGAATAGGCCGAGTGAACGTGAAGGTGGACAAATCCGGCGCTCGGCATGGTCGCGTGACGGCCTCTTGCAGATGAGATGGAGCGGTCGCCGGCTCCTTAGGCATCATGCACCCGCTCGCCGACTCGCCCCGCAATGGTGGGGTGTCGCAGCCCCAGAGTCCACGCCGGAGCGGTCGATCGGCCGCGTCGTCCCGCTTTTCAACAACCCGGCCCCTCCCCCCCTGCGGCGTGCATCAGAGTTGCGGTATCACCTGGGCCCAGATCGCGATCATCCCGACGAACAGCGTGATGGACGCCAGTGCAGCCGCCTCTTCCACGAAAATCCTGAACATGGTCTCGCTCCCTTGCTAGAACGTATGAAGAACATTGTTCTCATTTCGTTCACGGGAGTCAAGCCGGACCAGCGATCTCGCAAGCGGATGGTTAACTCGCTGAATTCACGCAATAAAAAAGCCCCGGCCGATGGCCGGGGCTTTCGCGAACGCTCGAAAGAGCGGTCGGTATCAATAACGGCCGATGATCGGGCCGCCGAACTTGTAGTTCAGGCGGACGAGGCCCATGTCGACGTCCTGACGGATGCGATCGGTCGACGGCACCAGAGCGAAGGTGACGTCCTTGTCCTGCAGGAAGATGTGGTTGTACTCGACGCCAACCGACCAGTTCGGCGCAAAGCCGTACTCGAGGCCGGCACCGACCGTGCCACCCCAGCGGGTCTGGTCGTTCGAGGCGAGCAGCGCGCCCGAAGCGGTGCTGAACACGTCGTACTTGGTGCTGGCGACAGCGGCACCGCCCTTGACGTAGAGCAGGACGTTGTTCCAGGCGTAGCCGACCTGACCGGTGATCAGACCGAACGAATCGATCTTCGAGTGATTGCGGGTCGCGAACAGCGCGCTGACGTTGTCGCCCGAGAAGTCAGCCCAGTTGCCCTGACCTTCCACGCCGAACACCCACTGGCCGGACTGCCAGCGATAGCCGACCTGGCCACCGACCGTGCCGCCCGTCGCATCGTGGGAACCTTCGCGGCCACCGCCGACGACGTCCCAGGTCGAGTGCGCCGAACCGCCGCCGCCGTTGATGCCGATGTAGAAGCCGCTCCAGTCGTAGATCGCGGCGACCATTGCGGGCGCCTTGGTGTAAGGACGCGCGGCGAGGTCAGCAGCGAGCGCCGGCGCAGTCGCGCTCAGCGCGACGAGGCTCACAGCAGCAAGCAACAAATTCTTCTTCATTTGATTCCCGTTCCAGTTTCGTCGTTAGGCCCCCGGGCCGTTGGGTGGTCATAACAGCGATCGATGGAATTGCTGTAACCACGACGCAACAGTTGGCGCCAAAGGCCCGCGCTTCATTAATGAAGATTTACCGGAGCGCGCTGGAAACCCTTTGAAACAAGTGTTTTCGAGAGTTCCATTGTCGGCGACACGCGATAGAATGCGTGCGCGCGTAACATCGTCGCGCGCACATTCACGTGATTGGAGAAACGAGAAATGAGTGGACGAATTGCCTTCCCCATTGTCGCCACACTTTCGCTCGCAATCGCCACATTCACGTTCACGCTGAGCGCGAGCAAGCCTGCACGCGCATTCGGGACGCATCACGCGTTCTGCCTCACGGGTGATGAATGGCCGGGACTGAGCAATTGCATGTTCGACACCTACGCGCAGTGTCAGGCGAGCGCTTCGGGCCGCGCGCTGACCTGCATCGCAAATCCGTATTTCGGGGGACAAAGCGATGATCCCTACGCGTACCAGAATCGTCCACGCAACCTGGTGCCGGGCTATTATCAGCCGCGCTGAGATGCGCGGGCCCGCCCTCGCCCTCCTGGTCACGGGCGCGCTGCTCGCGAGCGCCGCCGCGCATGCGCAGACCTACGATCCGCGTTTTCCGGTCTGCATGCAGATCTACGGCCCCGTCGGTTATGCCGACTGCCGCTACGCGACGCTCGAGCAGTGCAAATATCTCGCGGTCGGCCGGTCGGCGACCTGCATCGTGAATCCGTATTTTGCGCGGAACGAACCGAAGACCCGGTCCCGGACGCGACGCGACCATTGAGCGGCAGCTGCAAATCGGGAGGCTGATATGCGCACCGCCATTCGGCGAGCTTGCAGCGTTGACGCAAGCCGGCACAGGTTTAAGTAGGTCGGACAAATCTTGCAGGGGTGGCGACGTTCGCTGGGCTGGTTCCCGTTGCCGCCACCAATGCAGGACTCATGACGACCTCGCCTCACGCGACCTCACCGCGCGCCAATTCAATCGCGGCCACAGCCCCCTCACACCTCGCCATCGTCCTCATCTCGCTCGCGATGGGCGGGTTTGCGATCGGAACCACCGAATTCGCATCGATGAGCCTGCTGCCGTTCTTCGCCGCCGACCTCGGCATCGACGAGCCGACCGCGGGACACGCGATCAGTGCCTACGCGCTCGGCGTCGTGCTGGGCGCACCGCTGATCGCCGTGCTCGGCGCGCGGTTCGCCCGACGCACGCAATTGCTGGCCTTGATGCTGGTGTTCGCGCTCGGCAACGCGCTGACCGCGCTCGCGCCCGGCTTTGGCTGGATGATCGCGGCGCGTTTCCTCTCGGGGCTGCCGCACGGCGCCTATTTCGGCATCGCCGCCTTGGTCGCCGCCTCACTCGTGCCGTTCGACCGCCGCTCTCGGGTGGTCGGCCAAGTGATGCTCGGCTTGACGGTCGCGACCATTATCGGCGTGCCGCTGGCCAATTTGATCGGCCAAGCGGTCGGCTGGCGCGCAAGCTTTGGCCTCGTCTCGGTGCTGGCGCTGCTCACGGTGCTGCTCTGCGCCCTGTTCGCGCCACGCGACCAGGCCGGCCGGTCCGATCCGCTGCGCGAGCTCGGTGCGCTCCGAAACGGCCGCATCTGGATCACGCTGGCGATCGGCGCCATTGGCTTCGGCGGCATGTTCGCGGTCTATACATATCTGGCGACCACGTTGATCGAGGTGACGAAGGTCAGCGTCACCGTCATCCCGTTCTTCCTGGCCATCTTTGGCATCGGCGCCACGCTTGGCAACCTGTTCGTGCCGCGCTTTGCCGACCGCGCCTTGATGCCGACGGCGGGCGTGATCCTGCTGTTTGCCGCCGTCGCGCTGCTGGTCTTCCCGCTTGTCGCCGGCAATCCGTGGCTGCTGGCGATCGACGTCTTTGCGATCGGCGCCAGCGTCTCGCTCGGCGCCATCCTGCAGACCCGGCTGATGGACGTCGCCGGCGATGCGCAGGCGCTCGCCGCCGCGCTCAACCATTCGGCGTTCAACACCGCCAACGCGCTCGGCCCGTTCCTGGGCGGCATCGCCATTCGCGAGGGGCTGGGCTGGACCTCCACCGGTCCCGTCGGCGCGGTGCTCGCGCTGCTTGGCTTCCTGATCTGGATCGTTGCCTGGCGCGACGCCGGGTCCACGCCGGTCGTCGTCGATATCGCTCCGTTGGCTCCCGCCCGACCTGCGCCGCCATTGGCGCCGGATCATCAGAGCCGTACCAGGGACAGGGTGGCGTAACGGCTAGCTCTGCCAGGGCGTGTTGCGGATGCGCGTACACGCGTTCGGCTTGTGGAAGCTCGGATCGTGATCCTGGATGTAGTCGAAGTTCACCGTTCCGAACGTCGTCTGCGGCTTCTTCAGCGCTGAGCAGGTCTGCACCTTCAGGAACTCGTTCTTGAAATCGCCGCGCGGAAACGCCGATATCACCTGCTCGCGCTGCTCGGGCGTGTAGTCGTCATATCCGACGCCGACGACGTCCACCAGGACGCCGGCATTGGTGAGCGCGATCTCCGGCCGCATGAATTGCGGAATGCCGGGGGTGGTGTGCAGCGCGATCGCCTCCCACACCAGATCGGATTGCGCTTCGCCGATGCCGCGCGCCCGGAGGAAATCGCGCGCAGCGTCGGCACCGTCGACCTCGAACCGTTTGGTCTCGGTGTGATAGTGATCGACCAGCCCGAGGTCGTGAAACAGCGCGGCGACATAGAGCAGTTCGGCATCGAACTTCAGCTTCTGACGCTGCCCCTTCATGGCGCCGAACACGAAGACCCGGACCGAATGGTTGAACAGCATCTCGTCTTCGTAGCTGCGCACCAGCTCAGCGGCTTCGCGTGCCAGCTTGCTGTCGGGGATCGTCACGCCGGAGATCACATTGGTCATCTTAAAGCTCCTGCCTTGACACACATCGGTCGATTGCGTTCGCGGCCGGTCAGGCGGCCTTTGCCAGCACGGCTTGCGGTGTCCTGCGGAAGCTGATGGCCATCCGGTTGTAGGTGTTCATCAGGCCGATCGCGATGGTGAGATCGACGAGTTCGCGCTCCCCAAAGACGGCGCGCGCCGCGTCATAGGCCTCCTCAGGCACACCGGTGTCCGCAACGCGCGTCACCGTCTCGGCCCATGCGAGGGCTGCGCGCTCGCGCGCGTCGAAGAGGTCGCCGGCTTCGGCCCACGTCTGCAACAGCGCGAGCTTTTCGATCTTCACCCCGCCCTTGAGCAGATCGCGCGTATGCATGTCGAGACAATAGGCGCAGTTGTTGATCTGCGACACGCGCAGATAGACGAGGTTCACCAATGTCGCAGGCAAATCGCTCTGCAGGACGTAGCCATAGACGCCGCCGAGCGCCTTGACGCCTGAAGGTGCGATGCGTTCGTAGTCGAGACGTCCAGTCATTGCCTTGCTCCTTGATGGTCTTTTGGGGCTGCCCGGCCCTTTGCTCCCCCTGTAGGTGCCCCTGCCCTGGTCCACAAAAAAGCACCAAGAACGAACAAAAAGGGTGTACCACGGGCCATGACCCGACCGCTGCGGCTGGAGCTCGATCGATCCGCTAGGACCCCGCTGGCCGAGCAGATCCATGGGGGGATCAGGGCCGCCATCGAGAGCGGCGTGCTCGCCCCGGGCGCGCGCCTGCCGTCCTGGCAGGACCTGGCGGCCCAGCTTGGCGTCGCGCGCGGCACGGTACGGTCGGCCTACGAGAAGCTCTCCTCGGCCCAGCTGATCGTCGCCTCGCGCGCAAGCGGAACGCATGTCGCGGACCGGCCGTCGCTTCCGGTTCGGCGGGACAAGGCGCCGGACCCCGGCTCCTTCATGGAGATGTACGGGGAGCTCACGGCGGGGCCGGCGATCTTCCAGATGGGCGTGCCGGCGCAGGAGACCTTTCCCGCCACGCTGCTCGCACGCATGCGCGCGCAGGCGGTCCGCGTCGAGATGAGCGCGCCGGCGATCTATCCGGATCCGCGCGGCGAGCCGGACTTGCGCCGCGAGATCGCCGCCTACCTTGCGCTGGCGCGCGGGATCGAATGCGCGCCGTCACAGATCGTCGTCACTGCCGGTTTCAGCGGCGGCCTCGGCCTTGCGCTCCGCGTGCTCGGCCTCGAGCAGAAGACGGCCTGGGTGGAGGACCCCGGCTTCCCGTTCACGCGGCACGGCCTCGCGCTTGCGCGCCTGTCGCTCGCACCGATCCCCGTCGATGCCGACGGCATCGACGTCGGCTACGGGCTGCAGCACGCTCCCGACGCGGCGCTGGCTGTCGTGACGCCGGGACAGCAGGCGCCGCTCGGATCGACGCTGTCGCTGGAACGGCGCTCGCGCCTGCTCGACTGGGCCGCGCAACGCGGCGCCTTCGTGATCGAGGACGATTATCTCAGCGAGCTTCAGCTCAAGGGCCGGGCCACGCCGGCGCTCGCCTCGCTCGACCGCGCCGGCCGCGTCATTCACATCGGCTCCTTCAGCAAGACCGTGACGCCCGCCCTGCGGCTCGGCTTCGTCGTGGCCCCCGCAGCTCTTGCCTCGCGCTTCGCCGAAGCTGCGGCATGCCTTGCGCCGGCGCCCGGGCCGGCGGTGCAGCGCGCGATGGCCGATTTCATGCGCGACGGCCATTATCTGCGGCACCTCCGCCGCACCAAGCGGGCCTACGCGGCGCAGGCCGATGCGCTGGTGAAATATCTGCGTCCGCGCACCGCCAACGTTGCGATTGCCGGATTGGCGGCGGTGCTGCGACTGCCGGACGGAGCACCCGATCTTCCGATCGCGCGGGACGCCGCATCGTTCGGACTGGCGCCGACCGCGCTGTCGCTCTGGTATGCGTCGCAGGCGACGGCGCGCCCGGGCCTGCTGCTCGGCGTTGCGACATCCCCGCTGAAGCGGATCGAGGCCTCGTGCGAGCGGCTGCTGCAGATCATCGACCGTTTCGGATGATCGGCCGCCGCACTTCGTCATGCCACCGAAAGTTGTGCGCGGGGTGATCTTCGTATAGCCTCCATCCGTGTCTTGCCGCGCGGTCTCCCAGTTCATGCTCGCCCGTATCCTGCTTGTCGTTGCCGCGCTGTCGATCTCGGGCGCATTGCATGCGGAAACGCCGGCAGAGAAAGCCGGAATGCCCTCAAGGCTGACGATCTATCTCGCCAAGGGCGCGCCGGATACCTGCGGGCCCGGCTGCGACCGCTGGATCGCCATCGAGGGCGAGATCGATGGCGAGGCCGCGCCGCGCATTCGCCGCTTCCTCGCGACCGTCAAGGACACGCAGCGCCCGATCTACCTCTATTCCCCCGGCGGCAATGTCGATCAGTCCTACGCGCTGGCGCGGTTGCTGCGCAGTCGCAAGGCGGTCGCCCGGGTCGGCCGCACCATCGTGACCGCCTGCGCGGCGGGCACGCAGATCGACGCCGCATGCCTGAAGATGAAGAACGCCGGCGGCGAGCTCGAGGCCGAGCTCACCACACGCAACGCGATGTGCAACTCGGCCTGCGGCTACCTCTTCCTCGGAGCGACGTCCCGCGAGGTGGCGCCCGACGCTGCGCTGGCGGTCCACAATTCCAGGCTGATCTTCCGCGTTCGCGGCGATCCTCCGCCACAGATCGTCGCCGAGGCGCGGCAGCGCCGCATGGCGAGCGCGGAGCGCGAGCGCGCCGCGTTCATCGCCTCGATGGGGATCAGCCGCGAGCTCGACGCCCTGATCCACACCGTGAAGTTCGAGAACCTGCACGTGCTGACGCGATCCGAGCTCTATCGTTTCGGCATCGACACCCGGCCGCTCGCCGAAACGATGTGGCGGCTGGAGAAGTCCGCGCGGCCGTACGTCCGCAAGCTCGCCGTGCTGAAGCAGAGCGGCACCTCGTTCCGGACCATGGAGTGGCGCCTGTCCTGCGAAAGCAGGAGCCGCGTGCCGCTGTGGTTCGCCGGCGAGATCGACGAGGCCTCCACCGGCACGAGCACGCTTCTGATGACGGCGGACGCCACGGACAAGCAGGCCGGAGGGGCCCCGATCCGATCCGGCAAGTACGAGACCTGGCGCGGCAGCATCGATGCCGACATGGTCAAGGCGATCCTGGCCTCGCGCTCCCTGCATGTCCGCGAAACCGTTGCGATGCCAGACGACAAGACCGACGAGACCAAATTCGACATCGACCTGACCGGCCTCGCCGCGCTGTGGAGCCAGCTCAAATCATCCTGCGCCCTGTCGGCGCTCAGCCCGATCAGTCCATGGCCTCCGGTTCCGCAGCCGAACGCCAGCGCCGCGCCGCAAAGCGCCGCGCCCCCCGCCGCGCCCACGCCATAAGCGCGTCACGCAGAATCCGATCATCGGGGCTGCTTGCAGTCTCCGGTGTCGCGACGACGCAAACGACACCGAGCGTTGCAGCAGCAATGTCTCGGAAACGGACCGCGGATTCACATAGCCTAATGCAGTTGGCGCAGCAAAGCGTCACAATGGCAGGTGGGACAAGGGGCTATGATGACGATGGACCGCGTCGAACGGGCCTTCATCGCCACCGCGATGCTGGGCTTTCTGGTGATGCTGGGAGCGATCATATGGATGATCGTGAGCTGACGGACGATGGCGCAGCGTCATTGCGCCTGTCGCAAGCCCTGCCCTATCTCGGGATCGCCCTGTGCATCGCCGTGGCCGCGTGGCTGACCTGGAGCCGCCTGCTTTAAAGCCTGATCCGGAAAAGTGCGAAGCGGCTTTCCGGAAAGTTCATGCGCAAACGACAAACTGAAGCGTGATGACCATTCATCACGCTTCAGCAGGTTCGGTCGCGCCGCGCGCCGGCTCCGCGTTGACCAATTCGTCCCGGATGCGTTGCGCCCGCGCGATGGATTCGCTGTTGCGCAGGGCCACAAGCGAATCTCGAACCAGTTCGCGTGAAAACGACAGCAGCTTTGTATCCCCCCGTGCGGGTCTGTAGATCATTCGAGCCTCGCTTGCTTCGTGCGCGGGGTTGCGATCACGCAACGGCGCGCATCACGCTGGCCGATCCGCGATCAGTTGGGTCAGGCCGCGGACCATCGCCGCGATGTCGATCGGCTTTTCCCACAACATCACGTCGCGGAATTGTGGAGCAATGCTGACCTTGTCGTAGCCGGTCGTGAACACGAACGGCACCTGGCGCGCCCTGAGCTCCTGCGCAACGGGAAACACCATTTCGTTGCGAAGGTTCACATCGAGAATCGCGCCGTCGAGAACGCCGCCGGAGTTGAGGATCGGCAACGCTTCGTCGACCTCGCCGACCGGGCCGGCAATCTCCGCACCGGCCGAGCGCAACGCGCGGCTGATGTCGTCGGCGAGGAAGTACTCGTCCTCGATCACGAGGATACGCCATCCGGACAAGGGCGCGTTCCTGCGCGAGATCGTTGGCGAAATCGCCATGCTTCCTCCAATACCCCCGCGATGGATAGGAACATAGGGCCCCAGGCCGCCTTGGTGCAAACGAAGCATTGAATGGCGGGTTCCATGAGCAACCGCGACATCATCGTGATCGGCGGTTCCGCGGGGGCCACGGCACCGTTGAAGCGGATCCTGGCGGACCTGCCGCCGGACGTGCCGGCAGCGATCTTCATCGTCCTCCACATCCCGGCGCAGGGCATCGGCATCCTGTCAACCGTCGCGGCCGGTGCCGGCCGGCTCCCCGTGCATCAAGCCGTGGATGGCATGAAGTTCGAGCGCGGCCACGTCTATCTGGGCGCTCCCGACCATCATCTGTTGCTCTCGGGCGACCATATCCAGCTCGGGCGCGGCCCGCGCGAAAATATGGTGCGGCCGGCGATCGACGCGCTATTCCGCTCTGCCGCGCTCCATCACGGCCCGCGCGTGATCGGGGTGGTGTTGAGCGGGCTGCTCTCCGACGGAGCCGCCGGCCTCAACGCCATCAAGCGCTGCGGCGGGACGGTCGTCGTGCAGGATCCGGCCGAGGCGATTGCGGCGGAGATGCCGAACCGCGCCCTGGAGGCAACCACGGCCGACCTTTGCGTCACGGCCGCGCGGCTGGGCGACGTCCTCTCCGAACTTGCCCGGGAGCCGCCAGGGGCCGTGCTTCCGATCGCTCCGGATATCCGTCTGGAGGTGGAAATCGCCGCGGGCGAACGTATCGGCAGCGCCCCCCTCGCCGACATCGCCGATCCGGCCGCGCTGACCTGTCCCAGTTGCGGCGGGGTCCTCTCCGAGGTGCGAGAGGCCCGGCCCGCGCGGTTTCGCTGTCAGGTCGGCCACGCCTATACCGCCGACGCCCTCGCCAAGGAGCAGGAAGGACAGGTCGACGAGGCCCTGCGCGTTGCGCTCCGCATCATCGAGGAGCGCGCGGAGCTGGTGCATCGCATGGCTGCGGATGGCCGGCGCAGCGGCAGGTCCGCCGTGGCCGAAATGTACGCGCTGCGCGCGGCCGAATATCGCGAATATGCCGACATGATCCGGCGGGTCGTGCTAAAGTCGCTCGATCCTCCGGATGATCGAAGGAAGTGAAGGCCGCTATGGCAGTATCCCTTGCCGAGCGCACGCAGCAACTTCGCGACGAGCGCCGCCTTCTGGAGAAGGCCGATGTCGATATCGACGAAGGCTGGCGGCGCATCCACACACAGGAAGACCGGGTACGGGCGCTGCAGGCCGGCGGTCATGACTGCCGGCAGGCGGAACGGCTGGTCGACCTGCTCAAGCAGACCCTGGTGGAGTGGGAACGGCACCGCACCCTCATCATCCAGAGGGTAAACTACCTCGAGCAGGAGGTCGATCTGGTGCCGCCGATCAAATAGCGCAGGCAACGGCGATCGGTGCCGTGCCGAGGCGTGCGCCTTTTCGGCTGGCGGCTCGGCGGAGGGGTGAACGTTCTCCGCTTTTAACTGTTGGGATCATGTCGATTTCTGCTAATTGCAGAGACCGGAATCCGTTGGTCCCGGCAACGAGAGTAACGGCAATTATGGACGAAGTCGGCAAGACGGCGGGGGAGCCGGAGCCTGAAGCCAAGGCCCCATTGGTCATCGGCGTAGGAGCATCGGCCGGCGCCATCGACAGCATCGAGCGGTTCTTCGCCAAGCTGACGCTGAGCGACGACCAGGCGATCGTCCTGGTCCTCCAGAATGCCGAGTTGTTGGACGAGGTGAAGCTCCGCGGCATCGTTCAGCGAGCCGATGGCGTGCGTCTCGCTGACATCCGCGATGCGATGGCGGTCGAAGGAGGCACCATCTATCTCAGCCCGGCGGCCATGATCACCACGATCCAGGGCGGGCGGTTTGCGGTCCGCAAGGCCGAACAGGGCCCGGGCGAGCGGGCCACCATCGACAGCTTCCTGGTCTCGCTGGCCGAGGAGCGCGCCGAGCAGTCGATTGGCGTCCTGCTGGCCGGCACCAATGGCGACGGTACGCTGGGCACTGCCACGCTGAAAGATCACGGCGGGCTTGCGATTGCGGAAAGGCTGGCCGGCGATGAGTCGACCGACCATCTGGTCGACAGCAACCGGCCGGCGGCGATCGCGGACTACGTCCTGCCGCCCGAGGACATCCCGGAGCACATCCAGGTCTATGCCCGCCATCTGCGGCGGCTGGAGGAGAAGCAGGGATTCGACGAGGTACTGGCCGCGGCGGCGACCTCGCTGTCCCGCATCGCCGACATCCTGCGCAACAAGACCGGCAACGACTTTCACGGCTACAAGCAGAACACCTTCCTGCGCCGCGTGCAGCGGCGCATGCAGGTCGTGCAGCTCGAGGACATCACCTCCTACGTCGACTTCCTGCGCAACGACAAGGACGAGGCGCAGAATCTCTTCAACGACCTCCTGATCGGCGTCACCGAATTCTTCCGCGACAAGCGCGAATTCGAGGTGCTGGAAACGCAGATCATCCCGAAGATCTTCGAGGGCAAGAGCAGCGGCCAGCAGGTGCGCGTCTGGGTGCTGGGCTGCGCCACCGGCGAGGAAGCCTATTCGATCGGCATCCTGCTGCGCGAGCACATGGCGACGCTCGACTCCGCGCCGCAGGTCCAGATCTTCGCGACCGACATCGACGGCCGTGCGCTCGCGACCGCCCGCGTCGGGCGCTACCGCACCAATATCGAGCAGGATATGTCCCCCGAGCGGCTGGCGCGCTGGTTCGTGCGCGAGGGCGACACCTACTGCGTGGTGAAGGAACTCAGGGAGATGTGCATCTTCTCCCAGCACAACGTGATCAAGGATGCCCCCTTCTCCAAGCTCGATATCGTCTCCTGCCGCAACCTGCTGATCTATCTCAACGCAGAGCTGCAGAACCGGGTGATTCCGCTATTTCATTTCGCGCTGCTGCCCGAGCGATTCCTGTTCCTCGGCAATTCCGAGAACGTGACGCGGCATCCCAAGCTGTTTGCCCCGGTCGACCGCCGCGCGCGAATCTTCAGGAAGCTGGATACCGGAACGCGGTTGCCGCCCGAATTCCCGATCTCGACCTCGGCCGGCCGCGCGCCGGTCGAGGCGCCGCCGGCCCGCTCGTTCGGGCCGGACGTGGGGCTCGAACGGCGCGCCCAGCGCATCGCCGAGCGCTATGCCCCGGCCTATGTGATCACCGACGACAATTTCCAGATCCTGCATTTTTCCGGTCGCACCGGCCGCTACATCGAGCCGACGGCCGGCGCCGCCTCGCTCGATCTGCTTCAGCTGGTGCACCGCGATCTCAGGCTCGAATTGCGCACGACGCTGTCCCGCGCGTCGGAAAGCAATGAATCCGCCCATACCGAGCAGATCCAGCTCGGCGTCAACGGTCACCGCATTCTCGTCGACATCACCGTCGAGCCGATCCAGGACGGTGCCGGCGGCCATCGCAATTTCGTGGTGCTGTTCAAGGACGGTCCGGCACGCGCCGCCGATGCGCGCGAGAACGGCAACGGCGCGCTGGTGCGGACCGAGCACGTCGAACGCCTCGAAAGCGAATTGCGGGCGACGCGCGAACGTCTTCAGGCCACGATCGAGGAGCTCGAAAGCACCAATGAAGAGCTGAAATCCTCGAACGAGGAGTATCAGTCGCTCAATGAGGAGCTGCAATCCGCCAACGAGGAGCTGACGACCGTCAACGGCGAGCTGGCGCACCGGGTCCAGGAACTGACCCGCGCCACCAGCGATCTCAAGAATTTCCTCGAAAGCACGCAGATCGCGACCGTCTTCCTCGACAACGATCTCCGCGTCATGAACTTCACGCCGGCGATCACGCAGATCCTGCATCTGGTCGAAACCGACGTCGGCCGGCCGATCGCCCATATCAAGGCGCGCATTCCGATCGAGGAGCTCTACGACGACGTTCGCCGCGTTTTGCGCACGCTCGCCAGCGCCGAGCGCGAATTGACTGCGCCGGACAGCGGTACGCGTTACATCGTCCGCATCCTGCCCTACCGCAGCATCGACAATTTCATTGCCGGCGTCGTGATCACTTTCATCGATGTCACCGCGATCACCCGCGCCGAAGAGCGGCAGCGCCTTCTCCTCGCCGAGCTTCAGCACCGCGTTCGCAACACGCTGGGCGTGGTGCGGTCGATCGCGCGCCGCTCGGCCGAGACGAGCTCCACGGTCGAGGAATACGCGGCCCATCTCGACGGCCGCCTCAACGCCTTCGCGCGGACCCAGGCCCTGGTGACGCGTGATCCCGAGGGCGGCGTCGATCTCGAATATCTCGTGATCGAGGAGCTGCTGGCCTACAATGCCCGGGAGGGCGAGCAGGTGCGCGCCTCCGGCCCACCCATCCGTTTCCAGCCCAAGGCTGCCGAGACCTTCGCGCTCGCCATCCATGAGCTCGCAACGAACGCGCTCAAATACGGCGCGTTGGGTCAGCTCTCCGGCCGGCTCGAAATCTCCTGGCGTATCGACAACGGCGTCGAGCCTCCGCGATTGCTGTTCGAATGGCGCGAGCGGGGCGGCCCGGCGGTGACGCCGCCGCCGCGCAAGGGTTTCGGCACCGAGCTTCTGGAGCGCACCCTGGCGTTCGAGCTGAAGGGACACACGACCATCTCGTTCAACGCGTCCGGCCTCATCTGCCTGATCGCGATCCCCTTGACCAAGCGCACCTTCCATACGCCGTCGATGGAGGCATGATGACGATGCGTGTTCAGGCAACCGATGTCGGAGTGGCGCAGCCGGTCATTCGCCGCTTCAACGCCCTGCGCCCTTTGTCGGACGAGGATGCCGCCGCGCTCGAACATGCCGTTCTCGAAGGTTTGCTGCGGGCCGGGCCGGGCGAGGATTTGATCGCCGAGGACGAGCCGATCGACGGTGTCCGCCTCGTGCTCTCGGGCTGGCTGTTCCGGCACAAGACGCTCGAGGACGGGCGCCGGCAGATCGTCAACTTCATCCTGCCGGGCGAGACCTGCGATGCGCACGCCTACCTCCTGTCGACGCTGGATCATTCGATCACGTCGGCGACGCCCGTTGCCTTCGCCGAAATCAAGCGTGCGCGCTTCGAAAAGCTGATGGCGAACCACCGCACGCTGGCTGAAGCCTTCATGTGCGAGACGCTGCTGACCAGCGCGATCGAGCGCGAATGGATCATCAACCTCGGCCGGCGGGCCGCGTTCGAGCGCATGGCCCATCTGTTCTGCGAGATTTTCGAACGGCTTCGCCCCGTTGGCCTGATCGACGGCCATTCCTATGCCCTTCCGATCACCCAGACGGATCTTGCCGACGCAACCGGTCTTTCGGTGGTTCATGCCAATCGCACGATCCAGGAATTGCGATCGTCCGGCCTCATCGTCCTCAAGGAACGGACCTTGACCATCCCCGATCTCGATGCGCTCAAGAATGCGGCGATGTATTCGCCCGGCTATCTCCGGCCATACCGGGCGACGTGACCGAGACGCGGCCAGGCCTTCGGGCAACGCCGGCCAAAACCATCGACCGTTCCGACAGCAGCACTGCCCGAAGATCAGGCGAGCTTCACGCGGCGCCTGCATGCGTGACGGTAGGAACGAATGTGGCGTCCGTTAGCTTATGTTAATGCGGACGCATCGTACGATGCGGAGCGCAACTGCAATCGGGCGGAACAGCGCCGCGCATTGACGCCGAAGTGCTCAATCCGCTTGCCAAAGGACGACCGCTCACCGCTTGCTGCGGAGCGCCAGAATCTACCGAACCGCGCGCCACCTGAGACATCGTCGTGCGAGCGCTGACGACCGGCTGGCATTGGAGATCCGAGATGCCACGTTTCTATTTCGATCTTCGCGACGAAGAGGAGCTGGCCCTCGACGAGGAAGGTCTCGAGCTGTCCGGTCTCCGCGCGGCCCAGGCCGAGGCCGCCAAATCGTTGGCCGACATGGCGCGAGACGCCGCATGCGCACCCGATTCCATGAGCGGCAGACACCGCATGGCGATCGAGGTCCGGGACGCCAGCGGCCCCGTGATGCAGGTCAAGTTCACTTTCGAGATCGAGACGCTGAGGCACTAGCCGGCCTCGCACCACAAGCACATCAGCGCCGGGCCGCACGCTGCGGCAGCGGGATCGAGGACGCCGGCTCGCAATAGCGAACGCCGCTCGTCGGCATCAGGCAAATTCGAGCCCGGCATTAACCTATGGAAATGCCGGAACCCGCCGTTGCCATGAAGCTCAGCGCATTGCCGGCCTCGCCCAAGCCTTTCAATTCAAGCGTTTGGTGTTCGGGCGGTCCGGCCGAGCGAATGTCATTCGTGAGCAGGCCATGACCGCAAAGCGCAATCGAAAGCGACAGACGAACTCTCTCCAGGAGCGGCTGCTGGCCGCGGCCGAAAACGCACGGGAGCGCGCGCGTCGCCTGCCGGCGGGCACGGCACGGGACACGTTGCTGCAGAGCGCGAACCAGAACGAAGTGGCTTCAAACCTGACGGACTGGCTGTCTCGATCGGGCATGCAACGACGCGGGGAACGATGATGCAGACCATCAAGCACTACCGGGCCTTCCAGATCGATCCCGACGGCCACGTCTTCGGCTGCATCAACATCGCCTGCGGCGACGACGAGGAGGCCAAACGTCAGGCGGCCTCGCTGGTGCTGCTCCATCGCATCGAGTTATGGCGCCTGGACAAGCGGATCGCGCTGTTCGACCAGTCTTCCGAGATCATGCCACGGCAGACCGTCGGTTGACCATCGACGATCGCCAACGGAGGCGCCAGGATCGGTGAACACGCTCCGGCTTGCGTCACAGTCGGGCCTTGCGCGTTGCGTGACGGATTACTTCAAGGCCAAGCTGGTGCAGTACCAGGTGATTTCGCGGCTTTGCCAGCCCAGCAACAGTGCAGTGCCCGAGCACTCGGCGTAGGTCTTGAAATGGTAGATGTTCCGGCATGTTGTCGACAACGCCGGCCAGCCGGACGACGAGCATCCGCGCCAGGGCGCATTGCCGGTCCTGAAGCTCGTCTGGCAACCATCGACACAACTGCCAGAGATGCTTTCGAGCTTTGCGAGCTTGGTGACGACCGACGTCGGCGCCGCCAGTATTGCGGTCACCGACGTTTCATTGGTCGACGATGACCGGCGCGGCACGGCCCCGTGGGCAACAGCGGGGTGCCGGGTCGGCTTGCTGCGCCTCTGTGTCTGGCTCGGTGCGTCGACCGTGACGGCGGGAAGCGTTGTGAGAGAACTGCTCGCCGATGTCGCAGCTTGCGAGACGGCGATGCCGCCGGGGCCGCACGTCAACAGTGCAATGCAAGAGCAGGCAACGGTCAGGCGAGACAAAGACCCCATGACGACGTCCTCGCAATTCGCAATACAGAGCCGCAGCACCGTACCCTGCTACTCTCAATTTACAAGGGTATCGCGCGCGCCATACACGTCGAATTGTCGTCATGCCGGCTTCGTGCTGACCAAAGCGGCATCGCGGGGCGAGGCGACATCCTACACCGGGGTGTAGATCACAAGCTTCAGCGCGGGATCGTCATTGGCCTGAAAGCTCGTGTGCTCGAAATGCAGCACGCCGAGGGTCGGATGGTTCATGGTCTTGCGGCCCGACATGGTGCTGCGGATCTCGTGCGCTTCCCACCATTTGACAAATTCCGGACTGCCCTCGCGCAGCCGCGTCAGCAGCTCGGTGAAGGCGGGATCGCCGGCCCAGACGTCGTGGGTGGCGCGAAACATCGCGACCATGGCCTTGGCAACGTCGGCCCAGCCGGCGCCATAACGCTTGCGCGTCTGCTTGTTGGTCATCATGAGGAGCAGCGTGTTGCGATCCTGCTCGGGCAACTGACCGAAAGCAAAGACCTCCTCGGCGGGATCATTCCAGGCCAGCACGTCCCAGCGCCGCCCGGTGATGTAGGCCGGCTGGTTCAGGCTCTCGATCATCCGCCGGATGGACGGCGGTACGACCTCCGGCACGAACGCGCGCCTGTCGCCGTCGCGCGCCAGCGCCTTCAGGTGTGCATGCTCGGTCTTCGAGAGGCGCAGCGCGCGGGCCAGCGCGTCGACGGTGGTCACCGACGGGCTGACGGTGCGGCCCTGCTCGAGGCGGATGTACCAGTCGACGCCGATGCCGGCGAGTTGCGCCACCTCCTCGCGGCGCAGTCCCGCGGTGCGCCGCCGGCGGCCTGCCGGAAGCCCGACCGTCTTCGGCGACAGCTTCTCCCGGCGGGACCGCAGGAAGTCGCCGAATTCGACGCGGCGTGGATCGGCCATGATGTCGCTCCCGCGATGGAGGGATTTTGCAATACTAGGATAATACCAGGCCTTCTTGTCCGTTCAAGGGCGGGGCATATCGGCTTCACCCATCCCTGAGGTGAACATCATGAAAGCTGCCGTGCTCAAATCCTTCGGCTCGCCCCTGGCGATCGAGACTGTCCCCGAACCGGTGCTCGGCACCGGCGAGGTCATCATCGACGTCGTCGCCACGCGCGTGCTGTCCTACATGAACGAGGTCTTCGACGGCACGCGCAACTATGCGCTCGACCTGCCGATCATCCCGGGACCGGGCGGCATCGGCCGGGTCCGCGCGATCGGTCCGGACGCGACGAAGCTTGCCGTCGGCGACTGGGTGTTCTGCGACCCGACGGTGCGCTCGCGCGACGACGCCGTCGCGCCCGACATCGCCCTGCAGGGGCTCACGGCCGCCGGCCCCGGCGGCATGCGCCTGCAGCAGCATTTTCGCCATGGCTCGTTTGCCGGGCAGATGCGGGTGCCCACGGAGAACGTCAAACCCATCGGCGAGATCACACCGGAGCAGGCCGCGCAATGGTGCGCGCTCGGCACGCTGCTGGTGCCCTATGGCGGCTTCCTCGCCGCCAACCTGCAAGCCGGCGAGACCGTGCTGGTGAGCGGCGCCACCGGCAATTTCGGCAGCGCGGCGGTGTCCGTCGCGCTGGCGATGGGCGCGGCCTGCGTGGTGACGCCGGGCCGCAACGAGACGATCCTCGCCGACCTCGTCCGCCGCTTCGGCAGCCGCGTGAAGCCGGTCAGGCTGACCGGCAATGAGGACGACGACCGCGAGGCGATGAAGCGCGCAGCACCGGGGCCGATCGACTGCGTGTTCGACATCATGCCGCCCTCGGTCAGTCCGACCGTCGTGCGCGCGGCGGTGATGACGGTGCGGGCCTATGGCCGCGTCGTGCTGATGGGCGGCGTCGGCATGGCCGGCGGCGCCGGCCTCGAGCTGCCCTACCCCTGGATCATGCGCAACTGCATCAGCATCCACGGCGTCTGGATGTACCCGCCCGATGCGGCCGCCCGCCTGATCGCGCTCGTGCGCTCGGGGCTGCTGCGGCTGGACGAGTACGAGACCACCGCCTTCGATCTCGACCATGCCAACGACGCCGTGGCGCATGCCGCGGCCAACGGCGGTCCGTTCAAGCTGACGGTGATCAGGCCGTAATTTGCCTCCCCGCTGCGGCAATGCGCCGTCGCAGCGGGTTCGCATGACATCTCAAAGAGCTGGGAGGCGTCACCCCGCCAGTAGCCGCCGGTGTTCGGCTACTGTGCATGGGGTTGTTTTCGAACTTTTATTATTCGAGCTCGACGACCTGGCCGTTCGCCAGCGACACGCGCCGGTCCATGCGGCCGGCGAGCTCCATGTTGTGGGTCGCGATCAGCATGGAGACCTGCGTCGCCTTGACCAGCTGCATCAGGGCCTGGAACACGTGGTCAGCGGTGTGCGGATCGAGATTGCCGGTCGGCTCGTCCGCGAACAGCACCCGCGGCGCGTTCGCCACCGCGCGTGCGATCGCCACGCGCTGCTGCTCGCCGCCCGACAGCTCCGCGGGACGATGGGTGATGCGGTCGCCGAGGCCGAGATAGCCCAAGATCTCCTTGGCGCGCTTGACGCTCTCGGACTTCTTCAGGCCGCGGATCATCTGCGGCATCATGACGTTCTCCAGCGCCGAAAACTCCGGCAGCAGCCGGTGCGACTGGTAGACGAAGCCGATATCGGTGCGGCGCAGCTGGGTGCGCTCGATGTCGGGCAGCTGCGAGGTCGGCGCGCCGTTGACATAGACCTCGCCGGAATCCGGCGCTTCGAGCAGCCCCGCGATATGCAGCAGCGTCGACTTGCCCGAACCCGACGGCGCGACCAGCGCAACCGACTGACCGGGCCACAGCGCGAGCTTGGCGCCGTCCAGGATCGTCAGCGGCACCTCGCCCTGCAAATACTGCCGCTTTATCTCGTGGAGATAAATGACCGGTACATCGTCAGCCCCCTGCTGCTCCATCAGCCCCTCACTCGTACCGGAGCGCTTCGACGGGGTCGAGGCGCGCGGCGCGCCAGGACGGATACAGCGTCGCCAGGAACGACAGCGTCAGCGCCATGATGACGACCGCCGTGGTCTCGCCGATGTCGATCTCGGCGGGCAGCTTCGACAGGAAGTAGAGCTCCGGCGAGAACAGCTCGGTCGAGGTCAGCCAGGACAAAAATTGCCGGATCGACTCGATGTTAAGGCAGATGACGAGACCGACGATGAAGCCGACCAGCGTGCCGACCACGCCGATCGAGGCGCCGGTGATCAGGAAGATGCGCATGATCGAGCCCTGCGAGGCGCCCATCGTGCGCAGGATCGCGATGTCGCTGCCCTTGTCCTTCACCAGCATGATCAGGCCGGAGACGATGTTGAGCGCCGCGACCAGCACGATCATGGTCAGGATCAGGAACATCACGTTGCGCTCGACCTGGAGCGCGTTGAAGAAGGTCGAGTTGCGCTGACGCCAGTCGACCAGGAACACCGGCCGGCCCGCCGCCTCCGTCACCGCCTGGCGGAAGGCGACGATCTGATCGGGATTGGTGGTGAACACCTCGATCGAGGTGACGTCGTTGCTGCGGTTGAAATAGGCCTGCGCCTCCGCGAGCGGCATGAACACGAAGCCGAGATCGTATTCGGACATGCCGATCTCGAACACGGCGACGATCTTGTAGGGTTTGATGCGCGGCGTGGTGCCCATCGGCGTCACCGCGCCCTTCGGCGCCACCAGCGTGATGCTGTCGCCGGCATGCAGCGACAGCTGGTCGGCGAGGCGCCGGCCGATCGCGACGCCCTGCCCCTCGTCAAAGCCCTCGAGCGAGCCCTGCTTGATGTTCTTGGCAATCGAGGTGAGGTTGTTGAGATCGTCGGAGCGGATGCCGCGCACCAGGACGCCGGAGGCGTTCCACGGCGAGGACGCCAGCGCCTGGCCGTCCACCACGGGCGCGGCGAGCCGAATGCCTTTTACCTGGCTGAGGCGGTCGGCGACGTCCTTCCAGTCGGTCAGCGGCGATTCCAAAGGCTGCACCAGGATGTGGCCGTTCAGGCCCAGGATCTTGTCCAGCAGTTCCTTGCGGAAGCCGTTCATGACGGCCATGACGATGATCAGCGTCGCCACGCCGAGCATGATGCCGAGGAACGAGAACCCGGCGATGACCGAGATGAATCCCTCCTTGCGGCGCGCCCGCAGGTAGCGCGCCGACAGCATCCACTCGAATGGCGCAAAAGGCGCGGTTGGCTTGGTTTCGGTCATGGTTTCATCCATCGCTCGATAATCCCATGATTCGGGGGCAAATGTGGCCGGATTACCGGCCCGCTATCGCGCGATGAACACTATTCAGCCGACCAGCCGGGCGACCGCGTCCGCAGGCGACATGGTCTCGCGGGAGCCGTCGCTCCGCCGCTTGATCTCGACCTTGCCGTCGGCGAGCCCCTTCGGCCCGATCATGATCTGCCAGGGGATGCCGATCAGGTCGGCGGCGGCGAATTTGGCGCCGGCGCGCTGGTCGGTGTCGTCATAGAGCACGTCGACGCCCTTGGCCTGGAGCTCGGCATAGAGCTGCTCGCAGGCTGCGTCGACCGCCGCATCGCCCTGCTTGAGGTTCAGGATCGAGACGCGGAACGGGGCCACCGCCTCCGGCCATTTGATGCCGGCATCGTCATGGCAGGCCTCGATGATGGCACCCAGGAGGCGCGAGACGCCGACACCGTAGGAGCCGCCATGGATCGGCACATCGACGCCGTCGGGGCCCGCGACCAGGGCCTTCATGGCGTCGGAGTATTTGGTGCCGAAATAGAAGATCTGGCCGACCTCGATGCCGCGGGTGTTGACCCGCTTGTCCGCGGGCACTTCCTGCTCGAACCGGGCGGCATCATGAACGTCTTCCGTCGCGGCGTAGACCGAGGTCCACTGCTTGATGATCGGCGTCAGGTCGCTGTCATAGTCGACGTCCTCGCCCGGTACCGGCAGGTCCAGCACGTCGCGATTGATGAACACGCCGGATTCGCCTGTTTCAGCGAGCACGATGAATTCGTGGCTGAGATCACCGCCGATCGGACCGGTCTCGGCGCGCATCGGGATCGCCTTCAGCCCCATCCGCGCGAAGGTGCGCAAATAGGCGACGAACATCTTGTTGTAGGCCACCCGCGCCGCCGCCTCGTTGAGGTCGAAGGAATAGGCATCCTTCATCAGGAACTCGCGGCCGCGCATCACGCCGAAGCGCGGACGCTGCTCGTCGCGGAATTTCCATTGGATGTGATAGAGATTCAGCGGCAGGTTCTTGTAAGACTTCACGTACGCGCGAAAAATCTCGGTGATCATTTCCTCGTTGGTCGGCCCGTACAGCAGCTCGCGCTTGTGGCGATCGGCGATGCGCAGCATCTCCGGACCATAGGCGTCGTAGCGGCCGCTCTCGCGCCAGAGGTCGGCGAGCTGCAGCGTCGGCATCAACAGTTCCAGCGCGCCGGAACGGTCCTGCTCCTCGCGCACGATCTGCTCGATCTTCTTCAGCACGCGAAAGCCGAGCGGCAGCCAGGCATAGATGCCGGCCGCTTCCTGCCGGATCATGCCGGCGCGCAGCATCAGCCGATGCGAGACGATCTCCGCCTCTTTCGGATTTTCCTTCAGGATGGGCAGAAAGAATCGCGACAACCGCATGGCAATACTCGAGGAATCAGTGAGGGCCTGCAGTGAAACCGGATTGGGAGCGAAAATACAAGGCCGGGAATGAGGAAAAGCCGCTAACGCGGCGGAATTCCTTGTCATTTTTCCGTTGCCTTGAGGTTTAACTTGAACCGTGCAGGCCCCCACTAAGGGGGCGCCAGCTCGAGATCGTCTTCCAGCGTGACCTGCTCGAAATCGGTCACCAGCGCATCGATCCTGACATGCCAGCGGCCGGCGAAGGGCAGCTCGGCCTTGGCGACATGCCAGTAGCCGTCAGGACCGAGCGAGGCGCCCCGCTCGATCGGCTCGATGCCGCGCTCCGGCAGGCTGAGCGTCAGCGTCACCTCCTTGGCCGAAAGGGGCGTCGCCTCACCCGTCATGAGCTGCAGCACGAAGTCGTTGGCGCCGGCCTTCCCCGGCGAGACCAGCACCTGGAACATCGCCTTGTCGGTGTGGATGTGGATCGCGAGCGGCGTCTCGGGAACAATGGTCCGCGGCGGCGGCGCGAAACGCCAGCCGGCAACGAGGGCGAAGATGCCGAGGGCGATGATGCATTCGAGTACGATCGAACGCTTCAATGCAGACGCGGCGTTCCCCTTCCCCGCCAGGGCCGGCGTCAGTCGAAACCGGTTGAGTGCGGCCAGCGCCAGCAGCAGGACGGCCAGACCGAGCTTGATCGACAGGATGGTCCCGTAGCGGGTCTCGACCAGCGCCGACGGCTTTTCGAGCTGAACGATGGCGAGGCCAAGACCGGTCAACGCCAACACACCGACGGCTAGCACGGCGAGGCGGGAAAAGCGGTTCACGACCGGGAGAGCCGCAGTTGCCGGCTTCGACATCAGCGCGGCGAGCGGCGCGAGGGCTCCGATCCAGAAGGCGACGCCAAGGCCATGAAGGAAAATCGCCGGCCGCGTCAACGCTTCCGGCGGTGCCGTTGCGGCGTGCCCGGTCATGGCGAGCGACAGACCGACGCCGATGAATGCGATGATCGCGCAGGCGCGCGCATACCACGCGCCGCGCAGCGCCAACATCGCAAGCAGCATCGCCGCCACTGCAACGAGCAACGCGGGGCCGGCGCTGGTTGCGAATGCGACCTTCCACGGAGCAACCGTTGCGAGCGCCGCCGGCGGCAGGCCGAGAAGATCGAGACCCAGCACGCCAAGCGAAACAACCGCGCAGGGAATGCCGACCAACAACGCAAAGCGCGGCACGGTCAGGCCCGTCATCGACCAGGCGACCCAGCGCGCGAAGAACACACCGCCGATGCCGACGAACAGCCCGAGATAGAGACCGACCCGCGCCAGCCAGATCAGCGCGTTCAACCCGCGGTCCACATTGGCGGGAGGTTGCGTCCCCGTCGGCATGCCGATCGAAAAAATCACCGATCCCGCGACGGGATGACCGTCCTGCGAGATCACGCGATAACTCACGACGGCCGTGCCTTGCGGCAGATCCGGCGGCATGGCGACCGAGATCGTCTCGCCAGATGCGCTGATGCGCGCATCGTCCCGGGCCCTGCCCGCTCCGTCGATCAACCGGACCGCACCGGGCGTCACCGCCTCGTTGAAGCGCAGCTCCACGGACTTGGGCGCAGCCGCCAGCATGCTGCCGCTCGCGGGCTCGACCGCGACGAGCGCGGCATGCGCAAAGGCGCCGGTCGCGAAGCCGACAGCAAGAAGCAGCGTCGCGAGCGCGGCGAAGAGGCGCATCAGGGCTTGGGCAGCAGCTTCACGCCAGGCGCCGGCGAGTTGCCCTCGTGCGAGTGCTTCGCCCCCTCCGCCGGGATTTCGATCCAGCGGCTGACGCCAGTCTCGCATTCCTGGACGACAGGGAAATACAGGGTCGTGTTCGGCTTCAGGCTGTCGGTGAGGAAGCTGCTGATGACGAACTCATCGTAATTGTGATCCGGCAGCTTGCCCCCGGACCAGGCGACTTCCCTAACGCCGGAAGATAGCTTGTTGCCGTGATAGTCGTACTCGTTGGTGTATTTTCCCTCGACGACGTCGACGCTCCAGCCCGCTTTCGGCATCGGCTTCACCGCGATGACGCCTTCCGGAATCTGCACCCGGATTTTTGTCGTGGGCGAACCCTTGCAGCCATGCGGCACGGCGAAGACGGCCTTGTAGTAGGAACCGACCGCCGCCTGCTTGGTCTCGAGCGTGATATGCGCCGCCGCGGGCGACGCCGCGAATGCGGCGATCAGGATCAAGCAAAAACGCTTCGACATGTTCGGGCCCCCTATCATTTGATCAGGATCGGCGATTCAATGCTGACATGGTCAGCCTCGGAGATCGAGATTCCAAGACCGAGCATCCAGCGGCCGGGCGTCAATTGCGCGAGCTTCACGCGCCAGCCGTCTTCGCCGTCGCGCGAAGCCTCGACCGGCGCGAGCTTCCTGCCGGACTGCGTGTCCACCAGCGTGACTGACACGGCCTTCGCCGTGAGCGGTGTCTCGTCCGTGGTCTCAAGCTGAATCGCGATCTCGACCGGGCCGGCGCGGCCCGGCGAGACCGTGACGTTGGCCATCGCCTTCTCGGTGTGCAGATGCGTGAAGAAGCTGTCGTCGTCGGTCGCCGCCGCCAGCGGCGCTGCGGCAACCGACAGCAACGCAGCAATCCCGAGGATGGCTCGACGCGTGGTCATATGGAGATTGATCGTGCTCATCAGTGTTTCATTCCCGAATGATCCGGCATTTTCTTCATCATCATTCCGCCACCGCCGGGGGCCTGGGCACCAAGGCCCTGCACATCGAGGGAGATGGCGACCTTGCCGGCCTTCTCGAACTCGAGGGTGACCGGCACCTTCTCGCCTTCCTTGAACGACCCCTTCAGCTCCTGAAGCATCAGATGATTGCCGCCCGGCGCCAGCTTCACGGTCTTGCCGGGATCGATGACAAGACCCTTGTCGAGCGGACGCATCTTCATCACGCCATTGTCCATCGCCATCTCGTGGACCTCGGCCTTGCCCGCGATGTCGGCGGAGACGCTGACCAGCTTGTCCGCGACCGTTCCCTTGTTCTCGATGGTGAGATAGCCGCCCGCGACCTTGGCGCCGCCCGGAGTCGCGCGACTCCAGGCCTGCGAGATCACGAGATCGCCGGCCTTGACGTCGTCGGCCGCCGCAGGTGCTGCGCAAAGCGCGAGGGCGAACGCCGCAAACATCACGTCTTTCAACATTGTCTTCATCTTGGTCTTCCCGTTTGCAGTTTGGATTTCAGTGTGTGGCGAGCTGTTGGCCCGACCATTTTTCGAGATCGGCCATCTCGGCCGAGCCTTCGATCGTCGTGATGGTTCCGTCCCGCGAGATGAGCATGGTCCGGGGAATATCGCCCTGCCAGGCCGGATCGACCTCGAACCGCAGCCGCTCGACGAAGCCGTCGCTGAAGATGAAGTTCTCGGTCGACGACAGTCCGGCCTTGTCGAGCATCGATTGGGTCGCGGCCGGCAGGTTAGGCACGAGATCGGCGCTGATCGTGACCACGTCGATCCCGGGATGGTCCTTTGCAAACCGCCCGAGCTCCGGCAGCTCGACCTTGCAGGGCCCACAGGTCACGCCCCAGAAATGCACCAGCGTGGGGCGGCCCGCATGCCCCCTGAGCACGCTTTGCCATGTACCGCGCTCGAACGGTTTGAGCGCCGGCGCGGCCAGGAGCGTAGCCACCGATGCGATCAGGATAATCAGGCCCAGAATCCCGGCAAATCGACGTCTCATGGTTGGTCCTCGATTGCTGTGAGACGATAGCCATCCGCCTTCGTCATCCATGACAGGTAGGTCTCTCGGCCATTGGAGACCAGCAAGGGGTGATCGGACGTGTCGGTCGTGCTCGATATCGTCTTCGGCGGCGACCACGTCTCGCCGTCGTCGCGGGAGATCGTCATTCGGACCGACGTTTTCTCGCCATCGAACTCCTTCCAGACCATCACCGCTCCTGCCGGACCTGCGAGCACGTAGGGGCGCATCGGATTGCGCCCCGGTTGCCCGATCGCCATGGGCGCGGAGAACGTCCGCCCTTCGTCGCGCGAGTGGGCATAGAACAGTCCCTTCCGCGCCTTTCCGTTCGTGTACCAGACGACGTGATAGGTCCCGTTCGGCGCAACGGTGAGGCTCGGCCCGTGATGCGGGCAGGCATTGATCTGCCAGTCGTCGTTGCTGACCCGGCGGACTTCACCTGGAGTCGCGACGTCGGCGAAGGTCATGACCGCATGATCGCGTACGCCGCCGTCAAAGATATTCCTGAAGATCACGGCCGGCCGCCCGGGCGCCGCAAATGTCAGTGCCAACCGGCAGCATTCACAGGTGCCCTCGCGTGCCAGCTTTGCTTCTGCGTAGGTGGTACCGCCGTCGCTGGACGAGGTGAAGAACAACCCCGCTCCCTCGTACTTCTGTCCCGCTTCCTTCGCGAGAACGCGATTGCGCTTGTCCAGCCACGCCGCAAAGACCGTTCCATCCTGATCGAGCGCCAGCGCCTCGAAACGCTGGCTCTCATTGCTGGCGGTGATCGGCTTCAGCTCGGCAAAACTCTTCCCGCCATCGGCCGAGCGCGTAGTGAGCACCTGGCCGTTGAAGGCCTCGTCCCTGAAGATCGAGAACGCGAGTGCGATCCCGCCCTTGCGATCGACCACGATCTTCGGCCGGGCATCCGGCCCCCAGTCGAGGTTCAGCCGCTTCGTCGTGACCTGAACGGGAGCCGAGAAACTCCGCCCCGCATCCCGCGAGCTCGCAACCGAGACCTGCCCGCCTGCCATCCAGACCAGCCACAGCGTTCCGTCCGCCGCAAATGCAGGCGTCACCTTGGTCGCACAGCGCAGCGTCGGCTCTTCGCACGCAGCTTCAGAGGCGTGCTGGCCATGCATCTGTGCAAATGCCGCCCCCTGCAGGAGCGCTGCGACAGCAAGCCCAAGCAATCCACTTCGGATCATGGCCGCCCTGGTCCCTTTGAGAGCCCGGATCATTTGAATGCCACCTTCATACCTGCAACGAAAGTGCGCGGCGAGCCTGCGTAGATCGATCCCGTCGTGTTTGCGAGGACGCTCGCAGGATTTTGAAGGCCTGCCGCTGTCACCGTGTTGGCGATGTTGTTGGCCGAGGCAACGTAGGTCCGGTCGAACACATTTCTGACTTCGAGGAACAGGTTCAGGGATCTGAACGTGTCGGACACAAGGTCGGTCTTGTAGTGGACGTTCAGATTGACCAGCTCATAGCCCGGCGCTTTCAGCAGGTTTGCGTTATCCATGTAGAAGGAGTCCTTCCACTGGAGCTCGACAAATCCACCGAGGCCCGCCAGCGGCCCCGCGAACTCGTCATAGCCGATCCGGGCCGTCAGCTCGTTCGGCGAGATGCCGGGAATCTTGTTGCCTGCCCGGTTGAAGCTGAACTGCGTGCCATTGGTGATGTTTTCGACATACTCGGTGTAGACCTCGTCGAGATAGGTGTACGCCGCCATGAGACGCCAGCCCGGATAGAACTTCCAGTCGGCCGCAAGCTCAATGCCACGATGCTCCGATCGCGGGGCGTTGAATGTGAAACTTGTATTGGGTGTATTGGCAGGCGTTGCCTGCGACACCAGTTCGTCGCGGAAGAATTCGTAGAATCCGGTGGCGCTGACCTTCAGCGTGTTGTTCGGGGTCCAGTCGAAACCAAGGTCGTAGCCGAGATTCTTTTGGGTCTGGAGCTGGGTATTGTTGCCCGACTGCCCGTTCGCCAGAACGAACAGGTTCGAAACCTGCGGAGTGCCGTACCCCGTCGCGACCCGTCCCCGGATCAGCCATTCGCTGTTGACCGTATAGAGCAACGCCAGTTCGGGCGCTGTGTTCTGGAATTGCCTGTCTGCTGCTGTGATCTTCAGAGGATCGAGAACGCCCGTTGGACCGGAATAGCTGTAGCCCGTGTTGATGCCCTTCAGCACGGTCTGCTCCCAGCCAATGCCCGCAATCGCCAGCAGAGATGGCGTCAGCCTCAATTCTTCTCGCGCGCGCACGCCATAGTTCGTCGTTTCGCTGTAGAGATTGTTCGTAAGCCGGCCGAGCGTCGCGTTGCCTCCCGGCATCACGGCCCGCGTATCGCTCGATGCCGTCAGGGTGTTGTAGAAGGCGCCAAAGAACGTCGTCGACTCCAGCCCGAGGATCTCGCCGCGCTTGGTGAGATCGCTCATGTAGTTGTACGAGGGAAAATCGCCGATCGCGCTGGTGGTCCCGGTCGGCTGGCTGATGTTCCTGTCGTCGAAAACGAACTGGTTGCGCCAGGTGGTGGTGTTGTCGAAATCGTGCTCCCAGCGGCCGCCGACGATGGTGCGTCGGTCGTTGCGGCCGAGCCCGGCCTGCACGGCCGTTTCCTTGTCCGTGCCTGCCGCAGTGTTGAAACCGTTGTTGTTCAGCGTGACCGTACCGCATCCGGCCGCGGCCGTGGCACCGGTCGCGCAGCCCTGCTGGAAAGGATTTTGGTAGTACTGGTTCAATGACTGGCGGATCGGCAGTCTCGCACTCAGGTCGTTGTTGATGATCTTGAGCGTGAAGCGGTCGTACGGCGTCGCCTTGAGCGTGCCGAGGAAGTTGACGGTTTGCGTATTGAACCAGCTGTTGCCGATATAGCCGTCACCGCGCGTGTCGCTCGCGAACAGCGAGCCCTCGAAATTGCCGACCTTCTTGCCGGCAGCCAGGTAGTTGTTGAGATAGCCGTAGCCGCCGCCATCGACGCCATATTCGGCGCCGTCGATCGTGCCGCCCGGCCGCGTCCGGAAATTGAGCGCGCCGCCGGTCGCGTAATTGCCGTAGAGCGCCGACGAGGGACCGCGGATGACGTCGATCGCGCCATAGGCGTGGGGATCGATCAGGTCGCTCCGCGACAAGCCGTCCGGCTGCGTCACCGGAAAGCCGTCGTCGAAGATCACGAGATTGCGGATGCCAAAGCCGTTCCGCGCGTTGGACCCGCGAATCGAGATGCCGAAATCGCGCGGGCCGTTGCCCTGCTTGATCGAAATCCCGGGACTGTCCCGCAGGACATCGCTGACCGAGAATGCGGGGCGGTTGTCGAACTGGCTGCGATCAATGGTGGTGGCGGTCTGCCCGGCCGGCGCCTGATTGAGGCCATCGCGCGCTGCGCCGGCGGCGACCGTCCTGTTTTGGGTCGGTGCATTGGTGCCCGCGTTCGGCGCAGCAGGTCTCGCCGCCCGCCCGACTGTCGCGGAGCGCGGTTTCGATGGCCGGGCGATCGGTTTGGCACGGGCGGGTTGCCGCGCTTCGACGGTCACCGCGGGAATCTCGGTATTGCCGCTCTGGGCGAAAACCTCGCCTGACGGCGCGAGCAGCGCGGCCTGAACGGCAACGACACTCACGCCTCGGCGGGCATGACGACGTAACATGGGGCATTCCTGACGCCGGCTTTCTCTCCGGCCATTCGACAGCATCAATCGCCAGCGGACGGACCGCGGCGATCACGAGGGTCGTCAGGAAAGCTGAGGAGGCGCGCGCGCCTGGGCGTTTGAGCCCCTGGGAGAAGAAACCGCGGAGGCATCCGCCGTATGCCACACCACGCGTTCGGCATGGCGGAAGGGAATGGCGAGCGCCACGTGCGGCGGCGAATCGAGTGAGGCATTGGCCTGGGCCAGGCAACACAGCGCGCACGCGCCCGCATGCGCGGTCGGTGTTCCCGTCCGGTCGTTCAGACCACCCTGCTCGCTCGGGCTGTGACAGATGACGGCGGCCGACAACGGATCGGCAACGGCCTGGCTTGCCGCCAGACAGGCGGCAATCGGCGCCAGCACCTGCATCGCCAGGGCGAGCAGGACCAGAGGCAGGAATTTTTGCAGCCGTGCGCGCATCCACCGAACCGTTCGTTCGTCTACGAACTAAACACCTCGGCGGGACCCGAGTCGAGGCCAGTTCCGCCGGCTGGTTGGCCCGGCTCAAATTTCTCGAAAACTGTGGTCCGGGCGACCCACGCCGACCGGACGTCCGGCATTCGAGGCAGCCGGGCCGCCCCGGCGTATCCACAGATTTCTTATATTTGTCATATGCTTACGGGGGGCGCAGCCCGATCATTTCGTCAGCTGCTGTTATTTTGAACAATCGTTGCCGAAAATGATGACAAGTGAGAAAAGTTGATCTAGCATCCCTCTTGCTCAGGCGCTGACCGCGAGGTCGAGGCCTGGTGGTCCAAGTCTCGGGAGGAGCCCCTGGCGCGCAAAACGCAGCGTCGCCCCGTCAATCAAGATCAAATCTTAAGATCGGGGATAATAGGGTCGACACAATTTTTGAGCGGGGCCAGGGCCCCGCTCTTTTTTTGTCCGCATGGCTGAAAAGCCGATGAGCCCTTCCCTCAATCGCATCGAACAGAGTTTCGAAATCGCGGCGCTGCGCTGCGCCGATCTCACGCCGCTGGTCTACCGGCGCCTGTTCGAAGCGCATCCCGAAACGCGAACGATGTTCCGCGCGCAAGGCAGCGAGCTCGTGATGGGTTCGATGCTGGCCCTGACCATCGAGGCGATTCTCGACTTTGCGGGCGAGCGCCGCGGGCATTTCCGGCTGATCGCCTGCGAGGTCGCCTCGCACGATGCATATGGCACCTCGCGCGAGCTGTTCATCGCCTTCTTCGCTGTCATCAGGGACACGCTGCGCGACCTGCTCGGCGACGACTGGTCGGCGGACACTGCACTGGCCTGGGACAGATTGCTCGTCGAGATCGACGCATACGCCAGCATTCCCGCCTGATCCTTTGCGCTGCACCAAGCTGCGGCGACATCGCGGCCACGACGCCGCTGATTGCAGATTGAGTGCGAACAACTCTTGTGAGAGACTTTCGGACATCGGCCGCGCAAGCAATGACGCGCCGACGATAAAATACATGGGAGCGAGCGATGTCCGGGACGAAAGATTTCTCGACGACGAGGCGCGATCTTCTTCAGGCGGCAGCGACCGCCGGCGCCGGGGCTGCCCTGTTCGGCAGCATGGGCATAAACCCCGCATTGGCCGCCGAAGTCGGACGCAGCGAGAAACCGCTGAAGGCGGCCTTCTCCAATGCGGGCCTTCAGGCGACGTGGTGCGCGCAAGGCAAGCAGGCCGCGGAATTCTGGGGCAAGCTGTTCAACGTCGAGGTCACCTGGTTCGACGGCCAGCTCGACGCGGTGAAGCAGCGCGCGGCGATCGACAACATGGCCTCGCAGAAATGGGATTTCGTCGCGATCCAGGCCTTCGGCATCGGCACCCTCACCCAGCCCGTGCAGAAGATGATCGACGCCGGCACGCCCGTGATCGACATGGACACACTCATTGCTCCTCTCGATCAAATCAACGTCCACTCCTTCCTCGCCCCCGACAACGAGTTCATGGGCGCCTCGGTAACGCAGGCGCTGTGCAACGCCATGGGCGGCAAGGGCAAGATCATCATGACGCAAGGCGCGCTCGGCCACACCGGCGCACAAGGACGCGCGAAGGGCTTCAACACCGTCGTCAAGCAGTTCCCGAACATCGAGGTACTCGACACCCAGCCGGCCGACTGGGACGTCTCCAAGACTGCGCGCCTCTGGGAAACCTACCTCACGAAATACCCGCAGATCGACGCGGCGTTCTTCCACAATGACGACATGGCGCTCGCCGCCGCCAACATCATGAAGGCGCGGGGCCGCACCAACATCCTGATCGGCGGCGTCGACGCCATGCCGCCGGCGATCCAGGCGGTGAGCGAAGGCCGCATGTACGCGACCGTCCGCAACCCGTCCTGTCGCATCCATGGCGGTGCGATCATCGCGGGCGTGTCCGCCGTGGTCGGCGGCGAGAAGAGCGGACAGGGAATCCCGAAGAACGTCGTCACCGACGGCCCTGTCGTGACCAAGGCGAACGCCGCGGGGATGCAGTGGATGCAGGATCACTTCCTGATCTGATCTTTCATGCCTGAGACGCGTTCGCCCATCCTGGAACTGCAGGGCATCACGAAGAGCTTCGGCGGCGTCGAAGCGCTTCGTGGTGTCGACTTCGCGCTCTATCCCGGCGAGATCCATGGTCTCGTCGGCGAGAACGGCGCGGGGAAAAGCACGCTGATGAAGATCATCGCCGGCGTGCACACCGAATTCTCCGGCCGCTTCCTGATCGACGGAACCGAGACGCATTTCCGCTCGGCGCGCGACGCGCATGCGGCCGGCATCGCCATGGTGCATCAGGAGCTCTCCGTCGCCCCCGACCTCACCGTCGCCGAGAACGTCTTCCTCGGCAACCAGCCGACCAACGCTCTTGGTTTGGTGCAATGGCGACGGATGGCGCGCGAGGCCGGCGAGCAGCTCGCCCGCTTCGGCATCGACGTCGACCCGATGTCGCGGTTGGGTGACCTGCCGATCGGGTTGCAGCAGTTGATCGAGATCGCACGCGTGCTGTTCTCCGGCGCGCGCATCGTCATCCTGGACGAGCCGACCTCCGCGCTCTCCCCGCCCGAGGTCGAGCGCCTGTTCGCAACGCTGCGGCGGCTGCGCGAGCAAGGCACCAGCATCGTCTTCATCTCGCATTTCATCGAGGACATCCTGCGCGTGTCTGACACGGTGACCGTGTTCCGCAACGGCCGGAAGGTCGCGGAGACCGCGAGCGCTGCGACCAGCAAGGGCGCGCTGATCGAGTCGATGATCGGCCGCGGCGGCGAGGCGCTCGAGCACAGCTACACCGACGACCTGATGCTGCCGCAGCCGAGCGATAGCCCCGTGGTCCTGAAGGTCGACCAGCTCTCGCTCGCGCGCAGCCTCAAGGACATCTCCTTCGAGGCGCGCGCCGGCGAGGTGCTCGGCATCTACGGCTTCATGGGCTGTGGCCAGCAGGAATTGTCCCGCATCCTGTTCGGCAAGCTGAAGCCGGACGGCGGCACGCTCCTCGTCGACGGCACGCCCAAAACCTTCGCCAGCACGGCGGCGGCGCGGCGCGCCGGCGTGGCGCTGGTGCCGGAGAGCCGGCGCGACATGCTGTTCCATCAGGAGCCGGTCTACAAGAACATCTCGATCAGCATTTTGGACCGCATCTCGTCGCTGCTGCTGAAGCCGGCGCAGGAGCGCGACATCGCCAAGCGCCAGGTCGAGCAGTTGCAGATCAGGCCGCCGGTGGTCGGCCTCGATCTCGGCATGCTCTCGGGCGGCAACCAGCAGAAGGTTGCCCTCGCCAAATGGCTGACCTATCCCCCCAAGCTCCTCGTGCTGTGCGAGCCGACCCGCGGCATGGATGTCGGCGCCAAGAACGACGTCATCAACATCGTCCGCGACCTCCGCACAAAAGGGCTCGCGATCATCGTGCTGTCGACGGAGCCGGAAACGGTGCTGTCGCTAGCCGACCGCATCCTCGTGCTCAAGCGCGGCGCGGTGGTGCGGGAGTTCAGGAACGAGCCGGTCAGCAAGGACCGCCTGCTGGAAGCGGCGTGACGGAGAAGCACATGAGCAGCGAGACGGCTTTGGCGGCGGGGCAGCGGGCACGGGGCCTTGCGCCCTTCCTGCGCTCGCAGATGCGCAACATCGCCCCGTTCCTGACGCTGATCTTCCTCTCCGGCTTCTTTGCTTTCGCCAGCCCCTCCTTCGCCACGCTCGACAATCTCGGCAACATCCTGACGCAGGTGTCGGTGACGGGCATCATCGCGGTCGGCCTCACCTTCGTGATCCTGTGCGCCGAGATCGACCTCTCGATCGCCAGCATCGCCAATGTCACGGGCATCGCGGTCGCCTATTTCACGCTGCAGGAATCCTACGTCAACATCGCCAACATCCCCCTGCCCGGCGCGGTTGCGATCATCCTGTCGATCCTGCTCTGCGCCCTGCTCGGGCTCGTCAACGCGCTGGGACTGACCGTGATCGGCATCCCCTCCTTCATCATGACGCTGGCGATGATGCAGATCGCCGCCGGCATCTCGGCGCTGCTGGTGCGCGGCCAGATCGCCTACAAGGTCCCCAGCCTGATCACGACGCTCGGCTCGGGATCGATCGGCGGCATCCCCTGGATCGTCATCGTCGCCGCCATCATGCTGCTCGGCGGACACCTCGTGCTGACCTACACGCGCTTCGGCCGCTACGTCTACATGGTCGGCGGCAACCGCGAGGCGGCCGAATATGCCGGCCTCAACGTCAAGCTCATCCTCGGTGCAGTGATGGTGATCTCGGCGGTGTGCTCCGGCATCGGCGGCATGCTGGGCGTCGCCCATTTTGGCAGCGCGCAGCAGAACGAGTTCGACACCTACCTCCTCGACTCCATCGCCGCCGTCGTCGTCGGCGGCACCAGCCTGTTCGGCGGCCGCGGCGGCATCGGCAACACCATCGTCGGGCTCTTCGTGCTCGGCGTCCTCAACAACGGCCTCGACCACGTCAACATCGACAGCTTCCTGAAGATCCTGATCCGCGGCCTGATCCTGCTGGCGGCGCTGGTGATCAACGTCTATGCGCAGCGGTTGAGGGAAAAGGCGGTCGAGTAGCCCCCACCCCACGCACATTACAAATCATTGGGGAATTCGGCGCGGAGCGGCGTCGGCCGCCGCCTCACGGCCGCCTGGCCATGCGGACATCTTCCACGCCGGTCCGCTCGCTATCGTTCGGAGCTGAAAGCCAGCGCTGCCGCCCATGGAGGACAATCGCCACTGATACGGCGGCAACGACGACCTGTGCCGACTACCGCGAGAACCGCCCTCCCTGGCCGGTTGTCCAGCTCCCGGAGACGGCGTCGAGAGATGAGACCATGACCAGTCAAGACAGCTCCGGGCTGATCCTGGCGTTCGCGAGGACGCTGTTCGTCAACGGCCAGGCGACCGATCAGGTCGTCGCCGCAACCGGACTGCTTGGACGCACGCTCGGCGTCAATACCCGGCTGATGTCGCGCTGGGGCGAGCTGCGGTTGCGCGCGGAAGCCGGCGGCGTGACATCAATCACCGACGAGCCGGCCGATCCGATCGGGATCGACATGAGCCGCGTCGCGTCCACCATGCATGCGATCGCGGACATCGAGGCCGGTCGATTGTCGATCGCGGATGCGCACAGCCGCATCGAGGCCATCGCCGCCACGCCACCGTCGCCGACCTGGCTGTTCGCGTTGGCCGCGGCAAGCGGCTCGGTGGCGCTCGCGATCATTTTCGGCATGCAGCACTGGCTGACTGCAGTGTTGATCTTCGCGAGCGCCGGCCTCGGCGGGCTGCTTCGGCGCTTCATCGCAAGGATCAGCACGAATGTCTTCATCCAGCCGTTTTGCGCAGCCCTGCTGGCCGGGATCGTCGGCGGCGTTGCGGCGCGTTACCAGCTCAGCACCACCCCCGGCCTGGTCGTGGTGTGTCCATGCATGGTGCTGGTGCCGGGACCGCACATCCTCAACGGCGTGCTCGATCTCCTCAGAGCGCGCATTCACCTGGGCGCGGCCCGCCTGACCTATGCGGGCCTGGTGGTCTTCGCGATCTCGACCGGGCTGCTGCTCGGGCTCACGCTGCTCAATCAGTCGCTCCCGATCGACCCGCCGGGCCAGGCGGTGCCGCTCTGGCTCGATGTGATCGCAGCGGGCGTCGCGGTCGCCTGTTACAGCGTCTTCTTCTCGACTCCGAGCGCCATGCTGCCCTGGCCCATCGCCGTCGGCATGCTCGCCCATGCCTCACGCTGGGCCGCGATCTCGGAGCTGGGTTTTGGCGCGGCGACCGGCGCGTTGGTCGCCTGCCTCGTGGTCGGGTTGCTACTCACCCCGATCGCACGCCGTCGCCACTTGCCATTCGCCGCGATCAGCTTTGCCTCGGTCGTGTCGATGATCCCCGGCGTCTACCTCTTCCGGATGGCGAGCGGGCTACTGGAAATCGCCGACACGGCACAAGCGACATCCGCCCTGGTCGGGGCCACGATTGCCGATGGTGTGACCGCCATCGCGATCATGCTGGGCATAAGCCTCGGCCTGATCGTGCCGAAGGTGGTCATCAACCACCTCAATGTTCGCCGCGATCCGGTTCAGAGGAGCTGAGGACGACCGGGGCCGGCGCGCTGCGAGGATCGCCCCTAGACGGAAGCCACCGCCGCCTGCCCCGCAATCTCGTCCGCCCGCCAGCAGCGCACCGCATGCCCGTAAGGCGGCGGAGTAGACCGGCACGCCGTCGTGGCCGGGCTTGTCCCGGCCATCCACGCCTTGCTTCACAGCACATGAGACCGTGGATGCCCGGGCCTCCGCCTCGCCGAAGCGGCTTCGGCCGCGCAGGCGGGACAAGCCCGGGCATGGCGGTCCTTTTCAGGCTCCAAAACAAAAAGTGCGAAAACAACCCCATGCACAGTAGAAACTGTGAGAGAATTCGGCCGCCTGCCGAACCCGCCATGGCATGAGCGCAACCACACCAAAAAAATCGCGAGGCGTCGGGCAAAACAGGGGTAGAGTGTCATCGTGGCACCGATCGCGTGTCCCCTGGAGCTAGCCCCCCGAATGGCTGTCATCGATCGTCGTGCTGCCCTTATGGGAGCGGGAGCGCTTCTCATGACGACGAGCCCGCTCGCATCAGCTCCATTCGCGTGGCAATCGATCGCCCCGCTCGATGCAGGCTTCGCACCCGACCTCGACGAGCGACTCGACAAATTGATCGCGGAGAAGCGCGCCTGGGGCCTGCATGGCGTTGTCGTCACACGCATGGGCAAGCTGGTGCTCGAGCGCTATTTCACCGGCGAGGACGAAGTCTGGGGCGCCCCTCGCGGCCGTGTCGCGTTCGGTCCCGACACGCTGCACGACCTGCGCTCGGTCACCAAGAGCATCTTGGGCCTGCTCTACGGGATCGCGCTCGATCTAGGCAAGGTGCCCGCGCCGGACCAGAAGCTGGTCGCGCAATTCTCCGACTACGCGGATGCCGCAACCGATCCCCGCCTCCAGCGCCTGACCGTCGCGCACGCGCTCACCATGACGCTGGGGCTCGACTGGAACGAGGACATTCCCTACCAGGACCCGAACAACAGCGAAATCCGAATGGAGAAGGCGCCCGATCGCCTGCGCTACATTTTCAGCCGGCCCTTCATCTCTGATCCCGGCGTGCGCTGGATCTACGGCGCGGCCGGCACCGAGCTGATCGGACAATTGCTGGTGAAAGGCGTCGGCCAGTCGCTGCCGGATTTTGCACGTGCAAACCTGTTCGATCCCCTCGGGATCGGCCCGACCGAGTGGACAAAGGGCTTCAATGGGCAGCCCGCGCCTGCCTCTGGCCTCCGCATGGCGCCGCGCGATCTCGCGCGCATCGGGCAATTGATCCTCAACGGCGGGCAATGGGACGGGCGCCAGATCGTCTCAGCGGACTGGCTCACGAAATCGTTCCAGCCTTACGTGCCCTGCGACGAGCAGCGCCGATACGGCTATTTCTGGTACAGCGGCGATCTGCAGTACGGCGAGCGGCCGAACCGGCCGATCACGCATTGGGTCGGCGGCTTCGGCTATGGCGGCCAGCGCCTGTTCGCGATGCCCGACCTCGGCATCGTGGTCGCCATCGCCAGCGGAAATTACGCCGACGAGAAGCAATGGATGCCGCCGATCCGGGTGATCCGCGAAATCGTCCTGGCCGGGTTGAAGTGAGGACAGCGCCCGACATGCCACGCTGAGCCCCGCATCCTGAGGCGCGGAGCTTGCGATGCGCAAGGCATCGCAAGCGGAGCCTCGAAGGATGAACGCCCGAGGTGCCAGTCGGGCCGTCGCCCTTCGAGGGTCGCTGAAGAAGCCGCCGCCTCAGGGTAACGGTGATGGGGCCAGGCTTGCCACAGCAATCTCGTCCGCCCGCCAGCAGCGCACCGCATGCCCGTCCGGCCGCGTCTCCAGCACCGGCCCCGGCTCGTGGCGGCACACATCTTCCGCATGCCGACACCTTGGACTGAAGGCGCAGCCGTTTGGCGGATTGAGGGGGTTGGGAAGATCGCCGCCGGTCGTCGCCAGCGGCGCGTGGCGCAAGGGATCGGGGATCGCGGCGATCAGGGCTTGCGTATAGGGGTGCGCGGGACGCTCGAAGATTTCACGCCAGTGGCCATTCTCGACGATGCGGCCGAGATACATCACCGCGACGCGGTCGCTCATGTGCTCGACCACGCCGAGGTCGTGGCTGATCATGATGTAGGACAGGCCGAGCGTGTCCTTCAGCTCCAGCAGCAGATTGATGATCTGGGCGCGGATCGAGACGTCGAGCGCCGAAACCGGCTCGTCGCAGATGACGATTTTGGGATTGAGGATCAGCGCGCGCGCGATGCCGATGCGCTGGCGCTGGCCGCCGGAGAATTCATGGGGGTAGCGGTCGGCCTGTTCGGGGCGCAATCCCACATGCCTGAGCATCGTCGCAACGCGGTCCTCGATCTCGCTTTTCGCGGTCACGCCGTGCACACGCAGGGGATCCTCCAGCGTGCGGCGCACCGTCTGGCGCGGGTTGAGCGAGGCGTACGGATCCTGGAACACGATCTGCACGGTGCGAGCCAGCGCCTTGCGATCGACGGATGGCCGGTCCGTCACGACCTGCCCGTCCAGCACGATGCGGCCACGCGTGGGCGTCAGGAGGCCGAGGATCGAGAGCGCGACCGTGGACTTGCCGGAGCCGGACTCACCGACCAGGCCAAGGCATTCGCCGCGCTTCAAGCTGAGATCGACGCCGTCGACGGCGCGGAGCAACCGCCGGCCGCGGCCAAACAGACCACCGCCCAGGGGAAAATGGACCGCGAGATCCTCGACGCTGAGGATCAAATCGTCAGCCGGTCTTCCCTGTGGTTCATGCATGGTGATGACACCTCACCAGACCGCCCGCCTCCAGCCACTCCGCCGTCGGCGCGGCGGTCCGGCAGATATCGGTCGCCCGCGCGCAGCGCGGATTGAACCGACAGCCGCCCGGAAAGCTCGTGATGGCCGGGACCACGCCCGCGATCTCCTTGAGCCTGCTCCGCCCGAGCGCGGCACGGCTGCCCAGCCGCGGCAAGGAGTCGACGAGGCCCTGCGTATAGGGGTGCGACGGCGCGCGGAAAATATCGGCCGAGCCGCGCTCCTCGACGATGCGGCCGGCATACATCACCGCGACGCGGCGGCAGACATTGGCGACGAGGCCAAGATCGTGGCTGATCATCAGGATCGCCGTGCCCCGCTCCGCGCACAGATTGCGCATCAGCTCGATGATCTCAGCCTGCACGGTGACGTCGAGCGCGGTGGTCGGCTCGTCGGCGATCAGGAGGTCCGGGCCGCAGGCGAGTGCGATGGCGATCATCACGCGCTGTCGCATGCCGCCGGAGAGCTGGTGCGGATAATCGTTGACGCGCCGTTCGGGCGCGGGCACGCGCACGCTCGCCAGAGCCTCGACCGCGAGCTTGTTGGCCTCCCGCCAGCTCTTGCCCTTGTGCAGCACGAACATCTCGGCGATCTGCCGGCCCACGGGCGAGACCGGGTTCAGCGCCGTCATCGGCTCCTGGAAGATCATGGCGATGCGGTTGCCGCGCAGGTCGCGCTGCCGCGCCGCGGACAGGTGCTGGATTTCCTTGCCCTCGAACCGGATGACGCCGCCGCCGATCGACAAAGGCGGCCGCAACAGGCCGATCAAGGCAAGCGCCGTGATGCTCTTGCCGCAACCGGATTCGCCGACGAGTCCAAAGGTCTCGCCGCGATCGATACGGAACGAAATGTCTTCGGCCGCCGCAACGCGCCGCGATCCATCGTCCAGGTCGATGCGCAGATCCTCGACTTCGATCAGCGGCGCGCCCGTCATGTCCGCCGGCTCCGCGATTGGGGATCGAGGATGTCGCGCAGGCCGTCGCCGAGCAGGTTGAGACCGAGCACCGTCAGGAAGATGGCCAGGCCCGGAAACACTGAGAGCCATGGCGCCGTCGTGATCTGGTCGCGGGCGTCCGACAGCATGCTGCCCCAGCTCGGGAACGGCGGACGGACGCCGAGGCCCAGGAACGACAGCGCGGCTTCGGACAGCACTGCGCTGCCCATGCCGAGCGTGCCGATGACGACGATCGGCCCCAGCATGTTCGGCAGGAGCTGCGTGATCATGATCCGCACATCGCCATAGCCGAGCACGGTGGCCGCCTGCACATAGCCCTGGCTCTTCAGCGACAATGCCGAGGCCCGCGCGATCCGGCAGGTGAAGGACCAGTTGGTGAGCCCGAGCGCGATCAAGAGGCTGGTCAGGCCGGGTCCCAGCACCGCCATGATGGCCAGCGCGAAGATCAGCGAGGGGATCGCGAGCATCAGGTTGGTCAGGGCGTTGACGACATCGTCCCACCAGCCGCCCCAATAGCCGGCGCTGAGGCCCAGCGCCACGCCGATGACGCTGTTGATGAGCTGCGAGACGATGCCGACCGTCAGCGAGACGCGGGCGCCATAGACGACGCGGGAATAGATGTCGCGGCCCTGGTCGTCGGTGCCGAACCACCAGGTCCAGCTCGGCGGCTCCTCCGCGTTCATCAGGTTGGCGTCGAGGACGGGATCGGTGTGCGCCAGCCAGGGCGCGAGCAGCCCGACCAGGATCGCGAGCGCGAACAGCGCGCCGCCGATGATGAGATTGGCGCGAAGCTTCATGCGTACCTGATCCTGGGATCGATCACGCCGTAGAGCACGTCGATCAACAGATTGATCGCGAGAAAGGCCAGCACCACCACGAGAATGGAGCCCTGGACGGCGGGAATGTCGCGTTGCAGGACGCTGTCGACCAGCAGGGAGCCGATGCCGGGCCACGAGAACAGCTTCTCGACCACGACCGCCTGCCCCATCAGCCCGCCGAACTGCAGCCCGACGGTGGTGAGAATGATGACGAGTGCGTTGCGCATCACGTGCCATTTGACGACGCGCGTCTCGCTCATGCCCTTGGAACGCGCGGTGCGGACGAAATCGGCGGTCATGATCTCGAGCACGGCAGCGCGCGTCGTGCGGGCAAACAGCGCCATCGGCGAGACGCCGAGTGTCACCGCCGGCAGCAGCAGGTATTTCAGCCCGCCGTCGCCGTAGCCGAAGCTCGGCAGCCAGCCGAGCTTCAACGCAAACAGATACATCAGCGCGAGTCCGAGCCAGAACTTGGCGATGGACAGGCCCGATACCGCCACGACCATGGCAAGCGTATCGACGAGGCCGCCGGGCCTCAGCGCTGCGACGAAGCCAAGCGGCACGCCGACCAGAATTGCAAACGCCATGGCCGTGAAAATCAGCTGCAGCGTCGGCCAGGCCCGTTTGGCGATCATTGTTATGACCGGTTCACGGGTCCGGAACGAGGTCCCGAAATCGCCGGTTGCGAGCTTGGCGATATAGCTGCCGAAACGGACATAGACGGGATCGTCGAGGCCGAGCTGCTTCTTCATGCGCAGCTCGACCTGCGGATCGGCATCGTCGCTCATCGAGGAGACGATGCTGCCGGGAACGACGCTGAACAGCACGAACACCAGCAGCACGACGGCAAGCACGGTCGGAATGGACTGCAGCAGACGGCGGATCAGGAACGAGAGCATCGGCACTTTTCCCCGCTCCCTCCATCGCCCTGTGCGATCGAGGGAGCGCGCGTGTCACTTCGCGGGCGAGGTCTCGTCGACCCAGAGGTCTTCGACATTCTGGTGGGTCAGCTCCGTCGCGTTCTGCTGAACGCCCTTGAGCCACGGCTGCACGGCCATGACCGCCTTGTTGTAGTTGAAGAACCAGACCGGCGCTTCCTCGTAGAGGAGCGCATTGGCCTTCTGCAGCAGCGCGACGCGCTGCTCAGGAGCGTCAGCCTGCCCGGCCGCATCGACGATCTTGTCGAACTCGGCATTTTTGAAGTTCATGTAGTTGCAGGCCGATTGCGGCGTCGCGGAGTGGAAGCATTTGAGCGCAGCCTGGGGATCCGGGCCGCTCTGCTGCGAATAGATGAAGGCCTGGTAGTCGCCGCTGCGCACCACCTCCGCCAGCACCGCGGTCTCGACCTGCTTGACCTTCGCCTTGATTCCGACCTTGTCCAGCATCGGGATCACGGCCGAGACGATCGGCAGGCCCCAGCTCTCGTTCTGGCTGGTGGTCCATTCGAATTCGAAGCCATTGGGGTAACCGGCCTCTGTAAGCAGCTGCTTGGCCTTGGCGGGATCAAAGGGGTAAGGCTTCATCGCCTTGTCGTAGGCGGGCGAAGTCAGCGGCAGCCAGCTGGTGGCGCGATACGCCTTGCCCTTGACCAGCTTGTTGATGATCAGATCGGTATCGATCGCGTAGTTGATCGCCTGGCGGACGCGCTTGTCCGTGAACGGCTTGAACGAGGGATTCATGCCCATGTAGCGCGTGAACACCTCGGCGACCTCGACGATGGTGCCCTTGAGATTGGCATCGGACTGGTAGGCCACGTACTGCGCGGGCCCGAGCACGGACGTGTCAATCTCCTTGTTGCGGAAGGCGACGTCGCGCGCCGCGGCCTCGGCCATGATCGACACGACGACCTTGTCGGCGTAGGGCTTGCCGGGCTTGTAGAAGCGGTCCCAGCGCTCCAGCACGATGCGCGATCCCGGCACGTGCTCGACGAACTTGAACGGTCCGAGGCCGATCGGCTTCTGGATGAAGCTCTCCTTGGCGCCTTCGTCGGCAGGATAGATCGAGGTCAGCGCGGTGAAGAAGTAGAAACCGGGATCGACCTTTTCGGTCAGCTTCATCTCGAGGGTGAAATCGTCGATCTTCTTCAGGCCGGAGATCTCCTTGGCCTGCCCCTTCTCGACCGCGGCGGCGCCCTCGATGACGCGGACGAAACGTGCGCCGGGAAAGGCCTTGGTGCCGTCCATGATGCGGGTAAAGGTCCAGATCACGTCATCGGCGGTCATCTTGCGGCCGTTGTGGAAATAGGCGTCGTCGCGCAGCTTGAAGGTGTGAACGAGGCCTCCGCCCGAAACCACGTCCTCCTTGGCGAGCTCCAGAACCGGCCTTCCTTCCGCGGAATTCCAGATGTAGAGCGAGCGATGCAGCGCCTTGGCGTAGATCTCGTCCTGGGCGCGCTGGGTGGCGTGGATGTCGAGGCTGGTGAAGCTCGAGCCGTAGGGCGCGGTCATGCGGATGGTTCCGCCCTTGCGCGGCGTCTGGGCCTCTGCCGAGGCGGCGAGTGCCAGCCCCAGACCAGCAACGATCGCGATCATCCTCAACATCATGGGTCCCCCACCGACGCAGGTATTTCGATCAGGGATTTGATCATTCGTAGCCCGTCGAACGCAAGCTTCGATTTGATGCCACGTGATGCCGGTTCCTGAGGCAGCGACAAGCTCGTGGATCTGGTTGCATCCCACGGCGATGCAAGTTGCCGATTGACGCGGTGCATCATCGCATGACCGGGAGCAGTGAACATTTTTCGCGATCAGCGCGACCAAGCTCAGGATCGTCATCTGAGCCGCGGGAATCGCGGAAAAATGGGATCGCGGAAAAGATGAAGCGCCGAATTTTAGGTGTTTTGCTCGCGGGCAGTCTGGTCGCCGCGGCGGCTGCGCTCGCAAGCCCGGTCGCGGCCAGCCCCGGCCGGCACAGCGACGCGGACAGCATTCGCTTTGGCTGGAGCCGCACCTCCGGGTCGAACGACTATCTCGACCAGACCTGGTGGGCGGTCCGAAGTCACGAGACTGCGGATAATGTCGTCGAACGGCTGCTCAGCATCCCCGTCGGGATGATCGCGCGCGGCGCAGGCGCGGGTTTCGAAGCCAAGCTCGCTGAGGTCACCGGCCTGCCGCTGCCCGAGGACTGGACCCTCACGACGGCAAAGAGTTCGCCGCAGATCAATTCGATCTATGCCGAGACGCCGCGCGATCTCGCTTCCGTGCTCGGCTTCTACCGCGACGCACTCGGCAAGCGTGGCTGGACCGAGGATGACGGCGCGGTCGTCGCAGCCGACCGGGCGGTGATCACCTTCAGGACAGGCGCAGGGCTGGCCCTGCTCCGGCTCTCCCGTCAGGACGACAAGACCATCGCCGAGCTGTCGCGGCGCAAATTCGTCGCGGCGACCGGCGGCCTGCTGCCGAAGCCGGGGCAAGTGAGGCTGATCCTCGGCAACAAGACGGATGAAGCGGCAGTCATCACCGTCGCCGAGCAGACGATCACGCTGGCGGCGCACGCCGGCGAGAAGCTGACGAACTCCGACAGCGCCGCAGGCGAACTACCGGGCGGCCAAAGGATCGATCTGCCGCCCGGCAAGTACAAGGTCACCCTGAAGGTGGACGGTAGCGCGGCGCAAAGCCGGGAGTTCGAGGTCGCGGCCGATGAAACCTGGGGTCTGCTGGCCGGCTCGGACGGCATCCTGCTGCCGATGCGGCTTTATTGAGGTCCCGCGTCTCTCCCCTCGTCATTGCGAGGAGCTCTTGCGACGAAGCCATCCGGACCTCCGCTGCGGAACCACTCTGGATTGCTTCGCTACGCTCGCAATGACGGAACGTGGAGACCTCGTTGTCAGGCGCCTAGCCCGTCAACTCCGGCTGCCAGTCGCGCACTTTCCGCGCGGCGCCGGTGACGTCGGCGATCGTCCGGAACGCCGCCGCCTCCACCATCATGCCCCGTGCGAGCCGCACGGCGCGGGCTTCGCTGATCGCCTGCCTCCTGGGGTCCTCGATCAGCTCGAAATCGATGTTGTGCGCGAGGCCGAAGATACGACGGATGGTTTTGGCCGCGGCGAAGCCGACGGTGTCGGTGAACAGGCGCTGCATGTAGGCCTGCCGCTCGGCCTCCAGGCGCAAGGAGCCCTTGTCGCCGGTGAAAAGTGAGGTCGGGTAAGCATCGCCGGTCGGCCCGGTGCGCCAGAGGTCGAGGAATTTGCGGGAGAACTCGTTCCAGACCTTGTCGACCGTCTCCAGCACCCAGACCTCGAAGGCAGCCCGCTCGCCTTGCGTGCGCTCATGGCCTGCGGAGGCAAAATAGGCCATCAGCAGATTGGCCAGCACCGCGCCGACGTCGAACCCCATCGGACCGTAGAACGCAAACTCCGGGTCGATGACCCGCGTCTGGCTCTCCGTGACCATGATCGAGCCGGTGTGGAGGTCGCCGTGCAGCAGCGCTTCCGGGCTTGCCATGAATTTCAGCTTCAGCCGGGAGATCGCGACATGCAGCTCCATGTCGTCGCGGAGGTTTGCGGCGAGGCCATCGAGGTAAGGCGCAGTCCAGCGGTTCTGTTCGGCGATGCGGTAGGGATCGGTGAAGATCAGATCCTCGGTGATCTTGCACAGCGCATGGTTGCCCGCAAAGGCCGCGATGGCCTCCTTCTTCTCGGCAGCCGGCAGGGCGAGGTCCGAGGTGAAGAACAGCGTTCGCGCCATGAAGGTGGTGATGTCGTCCACGAAACCAGGATATTGCGTTGCGGCGACCAGACCCTTGCGCATGATGATGTGGGGCTCGAGCAGCTCCATCACGGTCAGCGCCAGCTTGTCATTGTGGTGCAGCAGCGCCGGCACGAGGCCCGGGGCGAGCTGTGCCTGCCGCGACAGCGCGAGATATTCGTAATGCGCGCGCGACAGCGGCAGCGGCCAGCTCTCGCCGACGAGGCGCACATAGGGCAGCGCCTGCTTCACGGCGACGCCGCCCTTCGCGCCCTTGACGATGAAGACGAGGTTGAGATTGCCGTCGCCGACCTCGGTGATCGCCCAGGACGCGGGCTCGCCGCCGAGCAGCGCCCTCAGGTCCGGAAGGCCAGCGAGATAGTCCCGCAAGTCGGCCTCATGCAGAATCCGGTAATCCGCCGCCTGCGCCATGGCGATCCCATCCCCTAAAGCGCGATGAAATCGCGCTTTCGTTTTTTATATTTGAGCATGATCTTCAAGGAAAACCGCTTCACACTTTCCGGATCATGCTCTATGGGGCCGGATCGTTACTCCCGCTCCAGGAAGCTCGAGCCGATCTCGGCCTTTCTTTTGATCGGATCGTAATCACAATAGACGCCGTCCGCCACCAGCGTGTAGCTGGCGACGACGTTGTATTTGTCCAGCTTGACCGAGTTCAGCCCGATCACCGAGGTGCTCTTGCCGCCGTTCCACTTGAACGGCGTCGAGCTCTTGGCCTGCTCGCAGGCCATCACCGCGTCGTTGAAGACATAGCCCTCGACGAACGCCTTCAGGGTGCGCACCTGCACCGCCATCTTCCATTCGAAATAGCCGACGGCCCCAAGGCCGGCGACGATCAGCACCAGAAGCGCGACGACGATCCTTTGAAAAGTCATTCGTTCCCCCAACAACCCACGCAACGGGAAAATTCCAGCAAAGAATAGCTAGAACGGCATGCCCATCAATTTCGACAGCCGTTCGATCGAGAGATAGCCGGCATGATAGGCCAGCATGCCGAGGCCGTAGACGATCGCCGAGATGATCGTGGTCCAGATCAGCTTGCGGCCCATCCGCGTCAGGATCGGCGCGCCTGGGTCGGTGCCGGGCGCGCCCACGCCGTCCTCGTGCTGGCTGCGCACGCCGAACGGCAGCGTCAGGAACAGCGCGACCCACCAGATGACGAAGTAGATCGCAATCGCGGTCGAGATCTGGATGGCCATGGGACGGCTTACGCCTGCTCGATTTCGACGAGGGCGCCGGAAAAACCCTTGGGGTGCAGGAACAGCACCGGCTTGCCGTGGGCGCCGATCTTCGGCACGCCGTCGCCGAGCACCCTTGCCCCCTCCTTCACCAGCGTGTCGCGGGAGGCGATGATGTCGACCACCTCGTAGCAGACATGGTGGATGCCGCCGTCGGGGTTGCGCTCCACGAATTTGGCGATCGGCGAGGCTTCCCCGAGCGGCTCGATGAACTCGATCTTGGTGTTGGGCAGGGTCGCGAACACGGTGATGACGCCGTGCTCGGGCAGCGGCACGGCTTCCGAGATCTGGGCGCCGAACGCGGCGCCGTAGATCTTCGCGGCCTTGACGGCATCCCTGGTCGCGATCGCGACGTGGTTGAGGCGACCCAGCATGTTTCTTCTCCCTCAGCGCACGATCCGGACTGGGCGAAGCGAACCGCCCGCGAGACCATGCCTACGCGATTACACTGTCAGGACGTGTACCAGACAGGGGGGCTTTTTGCCCCAATGTTCGTTGATGACGGCCCGGACAGCGCGTCGCACCGATTCACCGAGCGCGTCGGGATCCCGGCGCCGCGCCTTCGGCAGCCCCTCGATCGTGGACATGACGGCATCGAAGACCAGGTCGTCGAAGGTCTCGCCGGCCCGGTTCTTCTCGGGAATGCCGACCAGATCGACCTCGGGTTCGTCGGCGAGCTCGCCCTGCGCTGTCATGGCAATGGCGACGAAGGCGCAGCCGGAGAAGGCCATGCGCCGCCGCTCGACCACCGCGCGGGACTTGGAATCCTCAAGGATCGTGCCGTCCTTGTAGAGCCGGCCCGACGGCACCTCGCCGACGACGCCGGGATCGCCGGGCCCGAGCTTGACGAGATCGCCGTTGCGGCAGACCAGCACGCGCGGCACGCCGGCGGCGCGGGCGAGCTTGGCATGCTCGTGCAGATGCAGGGCCTCGCCATGGACGGGGATCAGGAGCTGCGGCTTCACCCAGGAGATCAGGTCGCGCAGCTCGTCGCGGCGGGGATGGCCGGAGACGTGGACCAGCGCGTCGCGATCGGTGATGACCTCGACGCCCTGCAGCACCAGATTGTTGATGATCGAGCCAACCGCCTTCTCGTTGCCGGGAATGGTGCGCGAGGAGAAGATGACGCTGTCGCCGCGGTTCAGCGTGATCTCGGGGTGGTCGTCATTGGCGATGCGCGCGAGCGCGGCACGCGGCTCGCCCTGGCTGCCGGTGCACAGCGCCAGCACCTTGTCCTGCGGCAGGTGGCCGTAGACCTCGGGCGAGCGGAAATTCTGCACGTCCTCGAGATAGCCGGTCTCGCGCGCGACCTGCACCACGCGCTCCATGGCGCGGCCGACCACGACGACCTCGCGGTCGGCAGCCCTGGCGGCGTCGGCCACGGCCTTCACGCGGGCAACGTTCGAAGCAAACGTGGTCACCGCGACGCGGCCCTTGGCGGACTTCACGAGGTCGATGATGGTCTTGGCGACCTCGGCTTCGGAAGGAGAGCGGCCGTCGCGCACGGCGTTGGTGGAATCGCCGATCAGAGCGAGAACGCCCTCCTCGCCGAGCTCGCGCAGCCGCTTCTCGTCGGTCGGGGCGCCCAGCGTCGGGGTCGGGTCGATCTTCCAGTCGCCGGTGTGCAGCACGATGCCGGCTTCGGTGTGGATCGCCAGCGCATGCGCTTCCGGAATCGAATGCGCGACGGGGATGAACTCGACATTGAACGGGCCGATATCGACGCGCCCGCCTGACGGCACCACGGTCACCGGGATCTCCGGCGCATTGCGCTCGGCGGCGCATTTGGCCTCGAACAGTGCGGCGCTGAACTTGGTCGCGTAGATCGGGCATTTTAGCTTCGGCCAGAGATCGATGATGGCGCCGAAATGGTCCTCATGGGCGTGCGTCAGCACGAGGCCCATCAGGTTCTTGCGTTCCTTCTCCAGGAAGGAGATGTCGGGCATGATCAGGTCGATACCCGGCAGGTGCTCCTCGTCGCCGAAGGAGACGCCGAGATCGACCGCGAGCCAGGAGCGCTGGTGGCGGTTGCCGAGGCCATAGATCGACAGGTTCATGCCGATCTCGCCGACGCCGCCGAGCGGCGCAAATACCAGTTCGTCCGGCCTTGCCATCACGCAGCTCCCACGGAACGGGCCGGACCAAAGAAGACCTCACCCGCCGCCACCGGCACGCGCCGGCCCTCCGCGGTGCGGACGATCAGGCAGCCGGTGTCGTCGATGGTGTCGAAAATGCCTTCCAGCGTCGTCGTCCCCGTGTGGATCGCCACCCGCTCGCCGAGACCGGCGGCGCGCGCCAGCCACAGTTTACGGATCTCGGCGAAGCCGCGGCCATTGTCCCATATGCCACGGAACTCGACCCAGGCATCCGACAGGGCCGTGAACAGCTCCTCCGCGCTGATCTGGACGCCGAGGGCGGCCAGCGACACGGCGGGCGTCGGCGTGCCCTCGGGTGCGGCGACGACGTTGGTGCCGATGCCGGTAACGATGGCGAGGCGGTCGCCGACGGCCTCCGCCTCGAGGCCGATGCCGACGAGCTTCTTGCCGTTGGCAAGCACGTCATTCGGCCATTTCAGGGCGTAGCGGGGACGGCCCTCGCCGAGCCGCATCGCGGCCTCGAGGCTGACCTTCTCGAGAGCGGCCTCCTCCGCCAGCCCGGCCGCAAAGCCGATCGTGGCGGCAACCGCAGGCGCGATATCCAGGACTTCGAGGACGCTGGCGGCGAGATTGCCCTTCGGGGCGATCCAGGGGCGCTGGCGACGGCCGCGGCCGGCGGTCTGCTCGGAGGTGACGAACCACATCGGGCCGCGTTCGCCGGCCCGCGCGTGCTCGATCGCGTCGGTGTTGGTCGAGCCGGTCCGTTCGAAAGCCGCGAGCCTGTAGCCCGCGGCCTGTGCGCGAGGACCGAGCGCGAACCCCATCCTAGAACAGCGACTTTGCCGCAGCGGAGGCGACGCTCACCACCGGGCCCGCGATCAGCGCGAACAGGATGTTGAACACGCCCGCAACCGCCAGCACCGTCTTCACCTCGACGCGCACCGGATCGACCTGGCCGGCCGGCTCGTCGAAATACATCGTCTTGACGATGGCGAGATAGTAGTAGGCGCCGACGACGCTGGAGAGCACGCCGATCACGGCGAGCGTGAACAGGTTTGCCTTGATGGCGGCGACGAAGACGTACCACTTCGCGAAGAAGCCGGCGAGCGGCGGGATACCGGCGAGCGAGAACAGCAGCATCGCGAACATGAAGGCGAGCAGCGGATTGGTGCGCGACAGGCCGGCGAAATCGCTGATCTGCTCGACGGCCTGGCCGTTGCGCTTCATGGCGAGGATGATCGAGAACGAACCGAGCGTCATCGCGACATAGATCACGATGTACATCAGCACGCCCTGCGCACCCTCGACCGTGCCGGAGGCGAGGCCGACGAGCGCGAAGCCCATGTGGCCGATCGAGGAATAGGCCATCAGGCGCTTGATGTTGGTCTGACCGATCGCGGCGAAGGAGCCGAGCGCCATCGAGGCGATCGAGACGAACACCAGGATCTGCTGCCACTGCGAGACGATGCCTGGGAATGCGGTCAGCGTGACGCGGGTGAAGACGGCGAGCGCGGCCACCTTCGGCGCCGAGGCGAAGAAGGCGGTGACCGGCGTCGGGGCGCCCTCATACACGTCCGGCGTCCACATGTGGAACGGCACCGCCGAAACCTTGAAGCAGAGGCCGGCGAGCAGGAAGACGAGGCCGAACACCAGGCCGACATTCGACATCGTCGCGGCCGCGGCGATGCCGGTGAAGCTCACGGTGCCGGTGAAGCCGTAGATCAGCGAGGCGCCGTAAAGCAGCATGCCCGAGGACAGCGCGCCGAGCACGAAGTACTTCAGGCCGGCTTCGGTCGACTTGGCGTTGTCGCGGTTCGAGGCCGCCACGACATAGAGCGCCAGCGACATCAATTCGAGGCCGAGATAGAGCGAGATCAGGTCGCCGGCCGAGATCAGCACCATCATGCCGAGCGTCGAGAGCAGCACCAGGATGGCGTATTCGAAGATGCGGCGCGACGGGTCGGCCAGGAACTCGGTCGACAGGATCAGCGTCACCGCCGAGCCGATCAGCGCCAAGATCTTCATGAAGCGGGCGAAGTCGTCGACGATGAAGCTGCCGCCGAAGGTGACCTGCTTGCCCGCGGGCAGCATGTATTCGAGCACGCCGACCACGACGAGAAGCAGCACGGCCAGCGAGGTGACCGCGCTTGTCGTCCCCTGCCCGCGATAGGCTCCCAGCATCAGAAGCGCCATGGCGCCGATCGCGAGCACGAGCTCGGGCAGCACCGGCGCCAGTTGATAACCTGCAGTCGTAAAGCTCATGGCGATATCCTGACCTGCCCGATCACTGGAGCAGTGCGGCGGCCTTCACGGCCGTCACAGCGGTGTTGTAATTGTTGACGAGTTGCTGGACCGAGGCGGCCGACATGTCGAGCACGGGCTTGGGCCAGACGCCGAACAGGATCGTCAGCGCGATCATCGGGAACAGCGTCACGCATTCGCGCAAGGTGAGATCCTTCATGCTCGCCAGCGACGGCTTGACCAGCGCCCCGAACACGACCTTGCGGTAGAGCCACAGCGCGTAGCCCGCCGAGAGGATCACGCCGAAGGTGGCGAAGAACGCGGTCGGGATCGAGACCTTGAAGGTGCCGAGCAGCGTCATGAACTCACCGACGAAGCCGCTGGTGCCGGGCAGACCGACATTGGCCATGGTGAAGATCATGAAGGTCATCGCGTAGAGCGGCATCCGGTTGACGAGGCCGCCATAGGCCGCGATCTCGCGGGTGTGCAGCCGGTCGTAGACGACGCCGACGCAGAGGAACAGCGCGCCGGAGACGATGCCGTGCGAGATCATCTGGAACATGCCGCCCGCGACGCCCTGCATGGTGCCGGCGAAGATGCCCATCGTGACGAAGCCCATATGCGCCACCGACGAGTAGGCGATCAGCTTCTTCATGTCCTCCTGCATCAAGGCCACCAGCGAGGTGTAGATGATGGCGATGGCCGAGAGCGTGAACACGAACGGCGCGAAGTCATGCGAAGCCAGCGGGAACATCGGCAGCGAGAAGCGCAGGAAGCCGTAGCCGCCCATCTTCAGCAGGATCGCCGCGAGGACCACGGAGCCCGCGGTCGGCGCCTCGACGTGCGCGTCGGGAAGCCAGGTGTGCACCGGCCACATCGGCATCTTCACCGCAAAGGAGGCGAAGAAGGCGAGCCACGCCCAGGTCTGCAAGCTACGCGGCACGGCCGTGTGCATCAGGGTCGGGATGTCGGTGGTGCCGCCGTTCCAGTACAGCGCCATGATGGCGAGCAGCATCAGGACCGAGCCGAGCAGCGTGTAGAGGAAGAACTTGAACGACGCGTAGACCCGGCGCGGACCGCCCCAGACGCCGATGATCAGGAACATCGGGATCAGGCCGCCCTCGAAGAACAGGTAGAACAGCACGAGGTCGAGCGCCGAGAAGGTGCCGATCATCAGCGTTTCCAGGATCAGGAACGCCATCATGTATTCGCGGACGCGGTTGGTGATCGCCTTCCAGCTCGCGATGATGCAGAACGGCATCACGGCGGTGGTCAGGATCACCAGCGGCAGCGAGATGCCGTCGACGCCCATGTGATAGGTGATGCCGGCGGCGAGCCAGTTCGCCTTCTCGACGAACTGGAAGTCCGGGTTGTTGGGGTCGAAGCGCATGACCAGGATCACCGACACCGCGAAGGTGATCAGCGTGGTCCAGAGCGCGATCCAGCGCGAATTGCGCTTGGCCGCCTCGTCGTCACCGCGGCTGAGATAGACGATCAGCGCGCCGACCAGCGGCAGGAACGTCGTGACCGAAAGAATGGGCCAGGTTGTCATTTACTGGCCTCCAAAGCCGAACATGAACCAGGTGATCAGGCCGGCGGCACCGATCAGCATGGCGAATGCGTAGTGATAGAGATAACCGGTCTGGATCTTCACGACGTTGCGGGTGATGTCCAGCACGCGGGCCGAGACACCGTCGGGGCCGAAGCCGTCGATGATGAAGCCGTCGCCCTTCTTCCAGAGCTGATAGCCGATCCACTTCGCCGGACGGACGAAGATGAGGTCGTACAGCTCGTCGAAGTACCATTTGTTGAGCAGGAACTGGTACAGCATCGGCTGCGTGTTCGCGAGCTCGACCGGCAGATAGGGCCGGCGGATGTAGAACAGGTACGAGACGAGGAAGCCCAGCACCATCATCACCGTCGGCAGGAAGGCGATGGTCTCGGGGATGTGGTGCATCTCCTCGATGATGTGCGGGTTCATCTTCACGGACTCGCGGAAGAACTCCTCGACGCCGTGACCGGCGAAGAGCTCCTTGAACGGAAGACCGGCGACGAACGAGCCGACTGCGAGCACGCCGATCGGGATCAGGATCCAGAGCGGGGCCTCATGCGCGGCCTCGTAATGATGCTCGTCATGCGGCTCGCCGTGGAAGGTCTTGAAGATCAGGCGCCAGGAGTAGAACGAGGTCAGGCCCGCGGCGACGACGGTCATCAGGAAGCCGTACATCGCGAACGGGTTGTGCGAGGCGTAGGCGGACTCGATGATCGCGTCCTTGGAGAAGTAGCCGGCGGTGAGCGGGAAACCGGTCAGGGCCAGCGTGCCGACCACCATCACCGCATAGGTGTAGGGGATCTTCTTCCAGAGGCCGCCCATGTTGCGGATGTCCTGCTCGTGGTGCATCGCGTAGATCACCGAGCCGGAACCCAAGAACAGCAGCGCCTTGAAGAAGGCGTGCGTGAACAGGTGGAACATGCCGACCGAGTAGGCCCCTGCTCCCATCGCCACGAACATGTAGCCGAGCTGGGAACAGGTCGAGTAGGCGACGATGCGCTTGATGTCGTTCTGGACGAGGCCGATGGTCGCCGCGAAGAACGCGGTGGTGGCACCGAAGAACATCACCACGGCCTGGGCGTTCGGGGCGAGCTCGAACAGCGGCGACAGGCGCGCGACCATGAAGACGCCGGCGGTGACCATGGTCGCGGCGTGGATCAGCGCCGACACCGGGGTCGGGCCTTCCATCGCGTCCGGCAACCAGGTGTGCAGCAGGAACTGCGCCGACTTGCCCATCGCGCCCATGAACAGCAGCAGGCAGGTCAAGGTCAGCGCGTCGGCATGCCAGCCGAGGAAGTTGATGGTCTTGCCGGTGAGGCCCGGCGCGGCATGGAAGATGGTCTCGAAATCGGTCGAGCTCGTCAGCATGAAGATCGCGAAGATGCCGAGCGCAAAACCGAAGTCGCCGACGCGGTTGACCACGAAGGCCTTGATGGCGGCCGCGTTCGCCGATGGCTTCTGGTACCAGAAGCCGATCAGGAGGTAGCTGGCCAGACCCACGCCTTCCCAGCCGAAGAACAGCTGCACGAGGTTGTCCGCGGTCACCAGCATCAGCATGGCGAAGGTGAACAGCGAGAGATAGCCGAAGAAGCGCGGCCGGTTCGGATCCTCGTCCATGTAGCCGATGGAATAGAGGTGCACGAGCGAGGACACGGTCGTCACCACCACCAGCATCACGGCGGTCAGCGTGTCGACGCGCAGCGCCCACCAGACCTGGAGGTCGCCGGAGAAGATGAAGGGCAGCAGCTGGATGCGGGCGTCATGGTGCATGAAGCCGACGTCGACCAGCGTCATCCAGGACAGCGCGGCCGAGACGAACAGCAGACCGGTGGTGATCAGCTCGGCGGCGCGCGAACCGGCCGCGGCCGGCTCGACCGGACCGTGGCCGTGGTCGTCATGGCCGTGATCGTCGTGACCGTGGTCGTCATGGGCAGCCGACGCGTGCGCGTCGCCGTGGCCATGGTCGCCATGATGATCGAGCTCGTCGCCCGAGGGGTTGCGGGCATGCGCGCCGGCCAGGGCGATGAGCCCTGCCAGAATGGCGCCCAGCAGAGGCAGAAAAACGATTGCCTGAACCATTTGAGAGCTCAGCCCTTCATCAGATTGACGTCCTCAACCGCGATCGAGCCACGGTTGCGGAAATAGACCACCAGGATGGCGAGACCGATCGCGGCTTCAGCAGCCGCGACCGTCAGCACCAGCAGCGCGAAGACCTGGCCGACGATGTCGCCGAGGAAGGTCGAGAACGCGACGAGGTTGATGTTGACCGAGAGCAGGATGAGCTCGATCGACATCAGGATGACGATGATGTTCTTGCGGTTCAGGAAGATGCCGAGGATCCCGAGCGTGAACAGGATCGCGCCGACCGCCAGATAATGTCCGAGCCCGATCGTCATTTCACCCACTCCGCCGCGTCGGCATCCGAGAGCCCCTGCCCCGGCGCCACCTTGCGCATCGCCATCGCCATGTCGGGCGTGCGCGCGTTCTGAACGTTGATGTCCTGCCGCTTCACGCTCGCCTTGTGGCGCAGCGTCAGCACGATGGCACCGATCATGGCGACCAGCAGGACCATGCCCGAGAGCTGGAAGTAGTGGATGTACTTCGTATAGAGCACGAGCCCCAGCGCTTCGGTGTTGGAGACGTTGGTCGGGATCGCCGCCGTGATGTTCTTGCTCACGGAGGGGTTGATGACCCAGGCGCCGACCGTCAGCAGCAGCTCGAACAGGAAGATGCCGCCGATCACGACGCCGACCGGCAGGTACTGGATGAACCCTTCGCGCAGCTCGACGAAGTCGACGTCGAGCATCATGATCACGAACAGGAACAGCACCGCGACCGCGCCGACATAGACGACGATCAGCATCATGCCGAGGAACTCGGCGCCCATCAGCACGAACAGGCCGGAGGCGTTGACGAAGGCCAGGATCAGGTACAGCACGGAGTGCACGGGATTGCGCGAGACAATCACCATCACGGCCGAGGCGACGCAGACGCCGGCGAAGAGATAGAAGAACAGCGCGGGAAGGATCATGCCCTCACCTCACCGGTACGGCGCGTCGAGCTCGATCGCTTTCGCGATCTCGCGTTCCCAGCGGTCGCCGTTGGCGAGCAGCTTGGCCTTGTCATAGAACAGTTCCTCGCGGGTCTCGGTCGCGAACTCGAAGTTCGGACCTTCGACGATGGCGTCGACCGGACAGGCCTCCTGGCAGAGGCCGCAATAGATGCACTTCACCATGTCGATGTCGTAGCGCACGGTGCGGCGGGTGCCGTCGTTGCGGCGCGGGCCAGCCTCGATGGTGATGGCCTGCGCCGGGCAGACCGCTTCGCAGAGCTTGCAGGCGATGCAGCGCTCTTCGCCGTTCGGATAGCGGCGCAGCGCATGCTCGCCGCGGAAGCGCGGCGAGATCGGGCCCTTCTCGAACGGATAGTTCAGCGTCGGCTTCGGCTGGAAGAAATAGCGCATGGCGAGGAAGAACGCCGAGACGAATTCCGACAGCAGGAGCGAGCGTGCAGTGGCGTTGATGTTGATACCCATGACGGCCCTCACTTCGGCGCGATGCCGGCGAACTGCAGCACGCCCGCCACCACGACCACCATCGCCAGCGACAGCGGCAGGAACACCTTCCAGCCGAGACGCATGAGTTGGTCGTAGCGGTAGCGCGGCACGATCGCCTTTGCCATCGCGAACAGGAAGAACATGAAGAACAGTTTCAACGAGAACCAGATGATCCCCGGCACCCAGTTGAAGGGCGGCAGGTCCACCGGCGGCAGCCAGCCCCCGAGGAACAGGATCGTGGCCATCGCGCACATCGTGACGATCGCGACGTACTCGCCGAGCATGAACAGCAGGTACGGCGTCGAGCCGTATTCCACCATGAAGCCGGCGACGAGCTCGGATTCCGCTTCGACGAGGTCGAAGGGCGGACGGTTGGTTTCCGCCAGCGCCGAGACGTAGAACACCACGAACATCGGGAACAGCGGCCAGACGTACCAGTTGAGGATGGTGAGCTGCGGCAGGCCGATCAGGCTGGCAAGGCCACGGACATGCTGGGCCTCGACCACGGCCGACAGGTTCAGCGTGCCGGCGCAGAGCAGCACCGTGATGATGACGAAGCCGATCGAGACTTCATAGGACACCATCTGCGCCGCCGAGCGCAGCGCCGCCAGGAACGGGTATTTCGAGTTCGACGACCAGCCGGCCATGATGATGCCGTAGATCGACAGCGACGAGATCGCGAAGATGAAGAGGATGCCGACATTGATGTCGGAGATCACCCAGCCGAGATTGGTCGGGATCACCGCCCAGGCCGCGAGCGCGAGCACGCACGACACCAGCGGCGCCAGCAGGAACACGCCCTTGTTGGCGCCGGCCGGGATGATCGGCTCCTTCAGCACGAACTTGAGCAGGTCGGCGAAGGACTGCAGCAGGCCCCAGGGTCCGACCACGTTCGGGCCGCGGCGGATCTGCACCGCCGCCCAGATCTTGCGGTCGGCGAGCAGGATGTAGGCGATCGCGACCAGGAGGACGACGAGCACCAGGACGCTCTCCGCGACCATGATGATCAGCGGCCAGAGGAAGCCGGTCCAGAATGCGCTTTCGAAGAATTCCATCAGCTCACTCCGCTGCGGTCAGCATCTGCCCGGAGGCAAGCCGCGAACATTCCGCCATCACGGCGGACGCACGCGCGATTGGGTTGGTCAAATAGAAGTCCTCGACCAGCGGCTTGAACGGCGCCTTCTCGGGCGAGCCGCCCTTGCCTGCCAGCTTCTTGATCTGGTCGGCGGAGCCGGCCTCGATCTGGTCGAGACGGATCAGATGCGGCACGGCCTTGAAGACCGCCTGACGCAACGCCGACAGCGAGTCGTAGCCGAGCTTCTTGCCGAGCGCTTCCGACAGCGCGCGGATGATCGCCCAGTCCTCGCGGGCTTCGCCCGGCGGGAACGCGGCGCGGCCGGTCATCTGCACGCGGCCTTCGGTGTTGACGTAGATCGCGGACTTCTCGGTGTAGGCGGCCGCCGGCAGGATCACGTCGGCGCGGTGCGCGCCGCGGTCGCCATGAGTGCCGATATAGACGACGAAGGTGCCGTCCGGCGCCTTGATCTCGTCGGCGCCGAGCAGGAACAAGAGGTCGAGCGTGCCGAAGGTCGTCATCTGCGCGGCGTTCAGGCCGCCCTGACCGGCCGCAAAGCCGATGTCGAGCGCGCCGACGCGCGAGGCGGTTTCGTGCAGCACGCCAAACCCGTTCCAGCCGTCCTTGAGCGCGCCGACGTCGAGCGCGAGCTTGGCGGCGGCGGCGAGAATGGCGGCGCCGTCGTGACGGGCAGCCGCGCCCGCGCCGACCAGGATGATCGGGTGCTTGGCGTTCTTGAGCACGTCCATGAAGGAGTGCTTGCCGGCTGCGAGCTCGCCGAGCGTCTCGGTGCCTGCGCCGAGATGATCATAGTCGTAAGTCAGATCGGCCTTGGCGCCGATCACGCCGACCTTGAAGCCGCCGGCGCGCCAGCGCTTGCGGATGCGGGCGTTGAACACGGCCGCTTCCTTGCGCGGATTGGCGCCGATGATGAGCAGCGCATCGGCCTGCTCCACACCGACGAGCGTCGGATTGAAGATGTAGGAGCCGCGGCCAAGCGCGGGATCGAAGGCGTCACCGCCCTGCACCGCCAGATTGCCCGAGCCGTACTTCGACAGCAGATCCTTCAGCGCGAACATCTCCTCGACGCCGGCGAGATCGCCTGCGATCGCGCCGATGCGCTTGCCGTCGGTGCGCGCCGCCTTCGAAGCGATCGCGGCAAAGGCCTCCTGCCAGCTCGCCGCGCGCAGCTTGCCGGCCTCGCGGATATAGGGCCGGTCGAGGCGCTGGGTGCGCAGGCCGTCGACGATGTGACGGGTCTTGTCCGAGATCCACTCCTCGTTCACGGCCTCGTTGATGCGCGGCAGCACGCGCATCACTTCGCGGCCGCGGGTGTCGACGCGGATCGCCGAGCCGACGCCATCCATGACGTCGACCGACTGGGTCTTGCCGAGCTCCCACGGGCGCGCCGCGAAGGCATAGGGCTTCGAGGTCAGCGCGCCGACCGGGCAGATGTCGACGAGATTGCCCTGCAATTCCGAGGTCAGGGCGTGCTCGAGATAGGTCGTGATCTCCATGTCCTCGCCGCGGCCGGTAGCGCCCATCTCGGGGGCGCCGGCGACTTCCGCCGAGAAGCGGACGCAGCGCGTGCACTGGATGCAGCGGTTCATCGAGGTCTTGACCAGCGCGCCGAGGTACTTGTCCTCGACCGCGCGCTTGTTTTCGGCGAAGCGGCTGGTGTCGACACCATAGCCCATCGCCTGGTCCTGCAGGTCGCACTCGCCGCCCTGGTCGCAGATCGGGCAGTCCAGCGGATGGTTGATGAGAAGGAATTCCATCACGCCTTCGCGCGCCTTCTTCACCATCGGCGAACGCGTCGAGATCTCCGGCGGCTCGCCCTTGGGGCCCGGACGGCAGTCGCGCACGCCCCAGGCGCAGCTCGCCACCGGCTTCGGGCCGCCCTTCACCTCGACGAGGCACATCCGGCAATTGCCGGCGATCGACAGGCGCTCGTGATAGCAGAAGCGCGGAATCTCGGCGCCGGCCGCCTCGCACGCCTGAAGCAGCGTGTATTCGGCGGGGACATCGATCTCTTTGCCGTCGATGATGAGCTTGGTCATTCTCTCTACTCCGCCGCGACCATGTTCACGGGATCGCGGACGCCGATATCGTCGATGTCGGCCTTGTGCGAATACTGGTCGATGCGCGCTTCGATCTCATGACGGAAATGCGCGATCAGGCCCTGGATCGGCCAGGCCGCCGCGTCGCCGAGCGCGCAGATGGTGTGGCCTTCGACCTGCTTGGTCACTTCGAGCAGCATGTCGATTTCGCGCTTGTGCGCGCGACCGTCGGCCATGCGGGTCAGGACGCGCCACATCCAGCCCGTGCCCTCGCGGCACGGCGTGCACTGGCCGCAGCTCTCGTGCTTGTAGAAGTACGAAATGCGGGCGATGGCGCGGATCAGGTCGGTGGACTTGTCCATCACGATCACGGCCGCGGTGCCGAGGCCCGAGCGCAGCTTGCTCAGGCTGTCGAAATCCATCGGCGTGTCGATGATCTGCTCGGCCGGCACCATGCGCACCGACGAGCCGCCGGGGATCACGGCCTTGAGGTTGTCCCAGCCGCCGCGGATGCCGCCGCAATGCTTGTCGATCAGCTCGCGGAACGGAATGCCCATGGCCTCTTCGACGTTGCAGGGCCGCTCGACATGGCCGGAGATGCAGAAGAGCTTGGTGCCGACATTGTTCGGACGGCCGATGCCGGCGAACCAGGCGGCGCCGCGGCGAAGGATGTCGGGCGCGACCGCGATGGACTCGACGTTGTTGACCGTGGTCGGGCAGCCGAACAGGCCGACATTGGCCGGGAACGGCGGCTTCAGGCGCGGCTGGCCCTTCTTGCCTTCGAGGCTTTCGAGCAGCGCGGTTTCTTCGCCGCAGATATAGGCGCCGGCGCCGTGCGCGACATAGATGTCGAACGGCCAGCCGTTGACGTTGTCCTTGCCGACCAGCTTGGCCTCATAGGCCTGGTCGATCGCGGCCTGGAGATGCTCGCGCTCGCGGATGAATTCGCCGCGGACATAGATGTAGCAGGCATGCGCGTTCATCGCGCAGCTCGCGATCAGGCAGCCCTCGATCAGGAGGTGCGGATCGTGCCGCATGATCTCGCGATCCTTGCAGGTGCCGGGCTCGGACTCGTCGGCGTTGACGACGAGGTAGCTCGGACGGCCGTCGGTCGATTCCTTCGGCATGAAGGACCACTTCAGACCGGTCGGGAAGCCGGCGCCGCCGCGGCCGCGCAGGCCCGACGCCTTCATCTCGTTGATGATCCAGTCGCGGCCCTTGTCGATGATGTTCTTCGTACCATCCCAAGCGCCGCGGCGCCGCGCACCCTCGAGCCCCCAGTCGTGGAGGCCGTAGAGGTTCTTGAAGATGCGGTCCTTGTCCTCGAGCATATCAGTGCTTTCCGATCAACGAATGGACTGCTTGTAGGCAAGTCCGGCGGCGCAGACGCCAAACGTCAGCGCCCAGAGCAGGCTGGATTCCAGCGACGCGTTCAGGCTGAAGCGTTGCAGGAGGAAGATGAAGGCAGCCGCCACGGCGGCATGCATTGCGATGAAGCCCCACTTCTTCATGGCACCACTCCCCTGCACCGAAGGCTGCGAGAGATCACGCATCAGGTGATCTCCTTCAGCGTGGTCGGCCCGGTGATCGGCGCCGAGAACTGGCGGCCGTTCTGCGGACCGGGCTTGGGCGGATTGCCCGAAGCGAAGCCGTCGAGCACCTTGCCGAAGCTTTCCTTGGTCAGGTCCTCATAGGTGTCCTTGCCGATCAGCACCATCGGCGCGTTCACGCAGGCCCCGAGGCACTCGACCTCCTCCCAGCTGAAATTGCCGTCCTTGGAGAGGTGGAAGGGCTCGTGATGGATACGGTGCTCGCAGACGTGGATCAGATCCTCGGCGCCGCGCAGCCGGCACGGCGTGGTGCCGCAGACCTGGACATGGGCCTTCTTGCCGACGGGGGCGAGCTGGAACATCGTGTAGAAGGTCGCGACCTCCAGCACGCGGATATAGGGCATGTCGAGCAGGTCCGCGACGGCGCGGATGGCGGCTTCCGACACCCAGCCCTCGTGCTGCTCCTGAACGCGCCAGAGAATGGCGATGACCGCGGAGGCCTGCCGGCCGGCCGGATATTTCGCGATCTGCTGCTTGGCGAATGCGAGGTTCTCCTCCGTGAACGCGAAGCTCGCGGGCTGGACTTCCTTCGGTGCTAATCGGCGAACGGACATATCTTCAATCTCTCACTGCATGCGGCGCGCGGTCTTGGCATTAAGGGCTTCGATCCTGTCCTGCCAGAATGCGCTTGCGGTGCCGAAAACGTTGTAGCCGACGTGGGTCGAGACCTTGATGCGGTCGAGGATCGACAGCTCGGTCACGGTCTCCATCCGGTTGCTGCGCGGATCGAACACGATCAGCTTCAGCGGGGTCTGCTCGAGGATGTAGCGCGACACCGCATGTGAGCGGTCGCTGCCGTGCTCCTCGCACATGATGACGCTGTCGGCCTGAAGCAGCCGGGCGCCGCCCTTGATCGCCTCGATCTCGACGCCCTCGACGTCGAGCTTGATCAGGTACTTGCCCGATGCCGCGACCTTGCCGTCATCGATGAGGTTGTCGAGCGAAATGACCGGCACCTCCTCGCCGCCCGCCGACGGATCGCCGGCGATGCTGAAGGCCTCGTGCTTGGTGCCCGACAGACGCGCGGTGCCGCGGGCAGAGCCGATCGCGCACTTCATGGTCTCGAAGCGACTGGCGTTGACGCGGGCGTTGTTGGCGAGCTTCGGATAGTTCTGCCCGGACGGTTCGATCGCGATCGCCTTGTGTGCGCCGAACGGCTTGCTCGAGACCAGCACGGACCAGTAGCCGTAATTCGCGCCGCAATCGAGCAGCGTGTAGTCGACGTCGATCGAGTCGGAAAACAGCAGCTCGAGCTCGTCTTCGTAATTGTAAGAGCGGTTGAGCAGCTTGCTCCAATAGCCGTCGCCATAGGGGAATTCGAACACGGCGTCGGGATTGAGCCTGATCGCGATGTTGCGCTCCGGCAGCGTCTTGCGCAGCAGGTTGGCGCAGGCGATGTAGCCCATGTGCGAGAAGTGCGAGGAGATCTTCGATCCCGTCACCAGCGCCAACGCAGCCGTCCGCTCCCACAGGTTGGCCCCTTCAAGGGCCCCCGAGGCGCGGTCAAACTGGATTGGCGCCTGCGCCATCACCGATCGACCTCTCCGAACACGATGTCGAGCGAGCCGAGAATGGCCGAGACGTCGGCGAGCAGATGGCCGCGGCAGATGTGGTCCATCGCCTGCAGATGGGCAAAGCCCGGCGCGCGGATCTTGCACTTGTAGGGCTTGTTGGTGCCGTCCGAGATCAGATAGACGCCGAACTCGCCCTTGGGCGCCTCGACCGCGGCATAGACCTCGCCGGCCGGCACGTGAACGCCTTCGGTATAGAGCTTGAAGTGGTGGATCAGCGCTTCCATCGAGCGCTTCATCTCGCCGCGGCGGGGCGGAGCGACCTTGTTGTCTTCGACGACGACGGGGCCCTTCCCGTCGGCTGCGTTCAGCTTCTGGATGCACTGCTTCATGATGCGCACGGACTGGCGCATCTCTTCCATGCGGATCAGGTAGCGGTCGTAGCAGTCGCCGTTCTTGCCGATCGGGATGTCGAAATCCATCTCGGCGTAGCATTCATAGGGCTGCGACTTGCGCAGGTCCCAGGCCGCGCCCGAGCCGCGCACCATCACGCCGGAGAAGCCCCACTCCCAGGCTTCCTTCAGCGGCACCACGCCGATGTCGACGTTGCGCTGCTTGAAGATGCGGTTGGCGGTGAGCAGGCGATCGAGATCGTCCACGACCTTCAGGAACGGATCGCACCAGGCCTCGATGTCGTCGACCAGCTTCTGCGGCAGGTCCTGATGCACGCCGCCGACGCGGAAGAAGGCTGCATGCATGCGGCTGCCGGAGGCGCGCTCGTAGAACACCATCAGCTTCTCGCGCTCTTCGAAGCCCCACAGCGGCGGGGTCAGCGCGCCGACGTCCATCGCCTGCGTGGTGACGTTCAGAAGATGGGAGAGGATGCGGCCGATCTCGCAATAGAGCACGCGGATGAGCTGGCCACGGCGCGGCACCTCGATGCCGAGCAGCTTCTCGGCGGCGAGACAGAAGGCGTGCTCCTGGTTCATCGGCGCGACGTAGTCGAGGCGGTCGAAATACGGGATCGCCTGCAGATAGGTCTTCTGCTCGATCAGCTTCTCGGTACCGCGGTGAAGCAGGCCGATATGGGGATCGACGCGGGCGACGATTTCGCCGTCAAGCTCCAGCACCAGGCGCAGCACGCCGTGCGCCGCCGGATGCTGCGGCCCGAAGTTGATGGTGAAATTGCGAAGCTGTTCGGGTTGCTCGTTCATGATCAGGCCTTCGGTCCCGCCTTCTCGTCACCGGGAAGCGGATAGTCCGCCCCTTCCCACGGCGAGAGGAAATCGAACTTGCGGAATTCCTGGTTGAGCCGGACGGGCTCGTACACGACCCGCTTCTCCTGGTCGTCGTAGCGGACCTCGACGAAACCGGTGAGCGGGAAGTCCTTGCGCAGCGGGTGACCCTCGAAACCGTAATCGGTGAGGATGCGGCGCATGTCGGGGTGGCCGACGAAGAACACGCCGTAGAGATCGTAGGCCTCGCGCTCGAACCAGTCGGCGCCGGGGAAGATCTCGATCAACGACGGCACCTGCGTGGTCTCGTCGGCCTGCGCCTTGAGACGGATGCGGGTGTTCAGGGTCGGCGACAGGAAGTGGTAGATCACGTCGAAGCGCTTGTCGCGCGACGGATAGTCGGCGGCCGTGATGTCGGTGAAGTTGACGAAACGGCAGTTCGGATCGTCGCGGAGGTACTTGACCACCTCGACGATCTTGCTGGCCTCGACATCAACCGTGAGCTGGTTGAAGGCCACCGTGTGACCGGTGGCGGCGCCCGGAAGCGCGCTAACGATCGTTTGCCCAAGGGCGTCGAGCTTGCCGTCGTCCATGACGTAAAACCTTAGCGTTCGATGGTGCCGGTGCGCCGGATCTTCTTCTGCAGCAGCAGCACGCCGTACAGCAGCGCTTCCGCCGTGGGCGGGCAGCCCGGCACGTAGATGTCGATCGGCACGATGCGGTCGCAGCCGCGCACGACCGAGTAGGAATAGTGATAGTAGCCGCCGCCATTGGCGCACGAGCCCATCGAGATGACGTAGCGCGGCTCGGGCATCTGGTCGTAGACCTTGCGCAGCGCCGGGGCCATCTTGTTGGTCAGGGTGCCGGCGACGATCATCACGTCGGACTGGCGCGGCGAGGCACGCGGGGCGAAGCCGAAGCGCTCGACGTCGTAACGCGGCATCGACACCTGCATCATCTCGACGGCGCAGCAGGCGAGACCGAAGGTCATCCACATCAGCGAGCCGGTGCGGGCCCAGGTGATGAGGTCGTCGGTCGCGGCCACGAAGAAGCCCTTGTCGGACAGCTCGGAGTTGACCTCGAGGAAGAACGGATCATTGGCCCCGACCGGCCTGCCGGTCGACGGATCCAGAATGCCCTTGGCGGCCGGCGCAATCACCGGACCGGCGGACGTTGCAGGGTTCAATCCCATTCGAGTGCTCCCTTCTTCCATTCATAGGCGAACCCGACCGTCAGCACGGCGAGAAACACCACCATGGACCAGAAGCCGGTCGCGCCAAGCTTGCCGAACGCCACCGCCCAGGGAAACAGGAACGCCACCTCGAGGTCGAAGATGATGAAGAGGATGGCGACCAGATAGAAGCGGACGTCGAACTTCATTCGCGCGTCGTCGAAAGCGTTGAATCCGCACTCATACGCCGACAACTTTTCCGGGTCCGGCTGCTGGAACGCGACGATGAACGGCGCGATCAGCAGCACGAGGCCGATGAGGCCCGCTACCCCTATAAAGACGACGAGTGGAAGATAGTTCTGCAGAATGCCGCTCATTGGCGAGCCCTTTTTCCCGCGACGTCGGGGGAGCCGCGGATTCGTCCCGATTTGGAATTATTCTGAGCCTTAGCGCAGTGCACCAATGGGCGCAAGACACGCTCTTTTTAGGCCCTTTGTCGCCCCCAGAACGGTGGAAATCCCGGAATCACCCCGCGGCTGGTATGGAGCAGATCGCCCAGCCCAGCAAGGGTGACGGCAGTTTTGCACGGCGGCCGTTCCGAGATTGCGGTGCATAGAGCGCGGCAGCTCTCCGTCACGCAGCATCGGGGCAAAATGCTCGGATTTTTCGTGCGGCGGCGCACCCATGGCCGGGCCATGACGCGGTGCGGAGGGCCCGTTCCGTCACCCCGGCGACATATTGCCGACGGTCACCGCAGGGACCGCGCAGATGATCGCGGTCGTGGCCAGGACCGGCGCAGCAGAGACAATCGGACGAGCCATGCATCACGACGGGTCCGGGGCCCGTCTGGCGAATGCGTCGGGGCGGCTCCGGACCCGACCGACCGCGAGCGCGGCGGCGACTTGCTGGGTCGTCGCACGCGCCGCGCTCGCATGAGCTTCCGGCCGGGGGGCATGGCCTGAGCTCATCGATCTCCCCCGAGGGAAGATCGGCGGTCGTCCGGTCGGCAGGACAGTGAGGAGGACGGGATCAGGCCGGCGCGAGACTGCCCTCGCCCGTCCTCACCCTGGCCTCACCATTTGTAGGAGACGCTGGCGGTGACCCGCCGGCGGTCGCCGTAGAAGCACGACGTCGGGAACGAGCAGCTCGCGACGTAGATCTTGTCGGTCACGTTGATCACGTTCAGCGCCGTGCGCCAGTTCTGCCACTCATAGTGGAGCGCGAGGTCGCCGAGCACCACCGCGGGAACTTCGAGGGTGTTGGCCGGATCGGCCCAGGACGAGCCGACGTAGCGGACGCCGCCACCGACACCGAAGCCGGCAAGCGGACCATCCTTGAACGTGTAGTCCGCCCAGCCCGAGACCAGCAGCTGAGGCGTATTGGTCGGCGTCTTGCCGACCAGCGACGGATCGAGGTCCCTGGTGTTGAAGAGATGATAGGCGGTGAAGGCGCCGATCAGCTTCAGCTCCTTGGTCGCGTTGGCCACCGCCTCGAGCTCGATGCCGCGCGAGGTCACCTCGCCAGTCTGGTTCTGCAGGAACACCGTGCCTGCGGTGGTCGACACGTTCTGACGCTTCAGGTCGAAGACCGAGGCGGTGAAATAGCCGTCGAAGCCCTTCGGCGCGACCTTCACGCCGATCTCGGCCTGTTGTCCGGTCTCGGGCAGGAACAACTGATTGGCGGCGTTGAGGCCGATCACCGGATTGTAGCTCGTGGAATACGAGACGTAGGGCGCGATGCCGTTGTCGAAATTGTAGATCAGCCCGGCGCGCCCGCTGAACTTGCTGTCGTCGCGACTGGCGACCGTGGAGCCTGTGTCACGGGCAGCCTGCGTCGTCTCGACCCAATCGTTGCGGCCGCTCAGGACCAGCGTGAAATTGCCGAGCTTCATCTGGTCCTGCAGATAGGTGCCCGCCTGCTTCTGCGTGATCAGGAAGTTGCGGAACGGCGCCCCCGTCAGCGGAACGTTGGTGCCGTAGACCGGGTTGAAGACGTTGATCGAGGGAACCGTGCCGAAATTGAAGTTCTGGTAGTCGTCGATCTGGTATCCTCTCAGATCGACGCCGAACAGCATGGTGTGCCGTACCGGCCCCGTGTTGAAGCGGTACTCCAGCTGGTTGTCGAGATTGGCCTGGTTGGCGGTGTCCTTCGCATACCAATTGTAACGGCCCATCGTGGCCGTGTTGATGTTGTCCCAGCCGTTGCCGATGTAACCGCGATAGGTCAGGTCGATATGCGCGAACCGCGCGTTCTGCCGGAACGTCAGATCGTCGGTGAGATGCCGCTCGAACTGGTAGCCGAGCATCTCCTGCTCGCGAGTGAACTTGTCGACGCTGGGATCGCCGACGAAGAAGCTGGTCGGGATCTTGCCAAACGGCGCGCCGGTCACCGTGCCCTGGTACGGCAGGAAGTTGATGCCGCGGGTGTCGGTCTTCGACGCCGAGGCGAGCACCGTGAAGGAGGTGTCGGCATCCGGCTTCCAGGTGAACGACGGCGCGATGAAGTAATTGTTGTCGGGCGTGAAGTCGACCTGCGTGCCGCCGTTCCTGACCTCGCCGACGACGCGATAGAACAGCTTGCCGTCCTGCGGCTGCGTTGCGACGGGACCACCGACGTCGAAGCCGACATAGGCGTTGCCGAAATTGTTGACGCCGGTCTCGATGTAGCGGATCGGCTCGGTCGGCGGCATCTTGCTGATGACGTTGACGATGCCGCTCGGGCTCGATCCGCCATAGAGCACGGCGGACGGGCCGCGCAGCACTTCGACGCGCTCCATGTTGGACGGCGGAATCCGCCAGCTCGCATAAGCCGTATAGAACAGCTGCATGCCGTCGAGGAACAGGCCGATATCGTCGGACTTGAAGCCGCGGATCAGCCACCAGTCGTTGCGCGTATCCGCGCCGAAGGTCCCTGCCCGCACGCCGGCGGTGTAGCGCAGCACCTCGTCGAGCTTGGTCGGCTTCTGGTCGCGGATCTGCTCCGCGCCGATGACGGACACCGATTGCGGTGTCTCCATGATCGGCGTGTCGGTCTTGGTGCCGGACGAGCTGCGCTTGCCGACATAGCCGTTCACCGGGCCGCGCGGCGTCTCGACGAAACCGGCATTGCGCTGCGGCTGCGGCTTGCTCCTGTTCGCGGTCTGCACCGACCGCCGCGGCGCGCTGCGCACCGCAGCCGCGGGTGCGCGGCGGCGCGCTTCCGGTGCGGTGACCGTCACCGATGGCAGGTTCTGCGCGCCGCTTTGCGCGGATGATTGTGCGAGCGATGCCTGCGGCACCAAAACCCAAGCGGATGCGGTCGCCAACACGGCAGACCGCAGCATTCCAAGACTGTTCAACGCGCCACCCCGAAGCTGCATGTTTGCTGCGTCATGCCGCCGTGTCCCGGCAACGGCATGCGCCCAAGGGCGACGCTTATGTGAGCGCGCGCGATTTCCCTAATTGAAAACTTCTTAGAGCGACTCTTAGAACCGATCCATTGTTCCCGGGCACGATCGAAGCGTCAGCGCGCGTTCTTCTCGCTCTCGAGCATGTCGGCCGCGATCGCCGTGAGCTGATCGACCTGCTGCAGCAGCATCTCGAACTCGGCGGGGCTCAGACTTTCCAACAGGCGGCGGTTGCGCTCCTGCGCGCCTGCGACGATCGCATCATGGGCGGCGAGGCCCGCCGCGGTGAGCGAGATCAGCACCTCGCGGCTATCTTTCGGATTTGCCGACTTCGCGATCAGCTTGCGCGACACCAGATTGGCCAGCGCGCGGCTGATCTGCCCCTTGTCCTGGCCGACCGCCTCGGCGAGCCGCGCCACGCTCATCGGCGGACGCCGGCCGAGCGAGGCAACGAGACCGAACTCGACGGAGGACAATCCCGTCAGCCGCTTGTAACGGAGGATGGCACCGCGCTTGAGCAGATTGGCCAGCACCATCAGCCGCGACGACAGCATCACGGTGACCGGCGCCGGTTCGCTCTTGCTCGCCTCGGGGGCCGTCCACCCGTCCCTGCTCGGTGTCTCGTTCATCATCCACCTCTGCCAAGAAAGCCCGGCGCTGCCAAGCCTGAGCCGCCGCGGCCCGGCCGTTCTCCTCAAATGCGATTAAGAGGCATTTAGAAGATCGTTGACATTGTCATCGATTTATTTTTCACTGCTCCCAAGACGTCAACAAGACATCGAGAAGGCCCGGTCAGCGCGGCCGGCGGGAGGATCAGCATGACCATCACCCAGCGGGATCGCGATCTCGGCACGGCCTACGCGATGAAGCCGGCGCACACGCGCATCGAGCTCACCTCGGTCGTGCGCGGCACGCCGATGGGCGAACTGCTCCGCCGCTACTGGCATCCGGTCGGCCTCGTCGGTGACGCCACCGACACGCCGAAGAAGGTGCGCGCGCTCGGCGAGGATCTGGTGCTGTTCCGCGACAAGCATGGCCGCGCCGGCCTGCTGCACGCGCGCTGCTGCCACCGCGGCACCACGCTCTACTATGGCAAGGTCGAGGAGGACGGCATCCGCTGCTGCTATCACGGCTGGAAGTTCGACACCGAAGGCCACTGCCTGGAGCAGCCCTGCGAGCCCGAGGGCGGCCAGTTCAAGGACAAGGTGCGCCAGCCCTGGTATCCGGTCGAGGAGCGCTACGGGCTGATCTTCGCCTATATGGGCCCGGCGGAGAAACGCCCGGTGCTGCCGCACTATGAGTGCCTGGAGAACATGGACGACGGCGAGCTGGTCGAGGCCGACGATTCATCGATCGGCGGCGGCGGCCCCGCGATCATCCCCTGCAACTGGCTCCAGCATTTCGAGAACGTCGTCGATCCCTACCACGTGCCGGTGCTGCACGGCTCGTTCTCGGGCCCGCAATTCACCAACATGATGGCCTCCATCCCGGCGGTGAAGTTCGAGAAATCGCCGCGCGGCGTGCTCGTGCGCTCCGAGCGCAAGCAGGACGACGGCAAGGTGTTTTACCGCGTCAGCGAGGCGGCACTGCCGACGCTGCGCGTGGTGCCGAACCCGCGCGTCGCGCAGTTCGCCCGCGTCGAGTCGATCGGCTGGGTCCTGCCGATCGACGACACGTCGTTCCGCATCTATGTCGCCGGCCGCGTCAAGGCGCCCGGCGACATCAGCCGCATGCGCTCGAAATTCAACGGCAAGTTCTGGTGGGACATGACCGAGGAAGAGCACCAGAAATTCCCGGGCGACTATGAGGCCCAGGTAGGCCAGGGCGAGGTGACGGTCCATTCCGAGGAGCATTTCGGCCAGAGCGACCGCGGCATCCTGATGATCCGGCGCATGCTGACCGACCAGCTGGAAGCGATGGAAGCAGGTCGCGATCCGATCGGCATCTCGTTCGATGCAGGCGCGCCGCCGGTCGAGTTCGAAGCGGGGAATTACATCCGCGAGGGCTGAGCCGACAGCCTTCAGGGGCTGGACGGGTGACGGCAACAAAGACAAAACAAAGACAAATTGGGGGAAGCGATGGTCGATGTGACGTCACAGATGTCGGTGCAAGCGGCGGCCGCGGCAAAGCCCTCGGCGCGGCGCTATTACGTCCTGGGCCTGCTCACCATCATCTACGCGCTGAATTTCCTCGACCGCACGATCTTCAATGTCCTGATCGAGCCGATCAAGAAGGAGTTTCAGCTCAGCGACACCATGATGGGCCTGCTCGCGGGCTTCGGCTTCGCACTGTTTTATTCCCTGCTCGGCATCCCCATCGCGCGCGTCGCCGACCGGATGAACCGGCGCAACATCGTCGCCGTCGCCCTCGCGTTCTGGAGTGCGATGACGGCGCTGTGCGGCGCCGCCACCAGCCTGACCTCGCTGGCGCTGGCGCGGATCGGCGTCGGCATCGGCGAATCCGCGGGCTCCCCCGCCTCGCAGTCGATCGTCGCCGATCTCTTCGCCAAGAACGAGCGCCCGCGCGCGCTCGGCATCTACGCCATCGGCACTTATCTCGGCGTCTTCCTCGGCTATTTCGTCGGCGGCTACGTCAACCAGCACTATGGCTGGCGGATGGCGTTCTATGTCGCCGGCCTGCCCGGCATCCTGCTCGCGCTGGTGCTGTGGCTGACGATCTCCGAGCCGAAGCGCGGCGCGATGCAGGAGAGCTTCGTGCCCGAGCCGCTCGGCCCGACGCTGCGCTTCCTCGCCTCGCAGCGGAGCTTCATCGTCGTGCTGATCGGCTTCTGCCTCACCACCTACACGAACTACGCGACCGCGGCCTGGATCCCGCCGTTCCTGGCGCGCGTGCACCATCTGTCGAGCGCCGAGATCGGCACCTATGCCGGCACCTTCAAAGGGCTCGCCGGCATGGCCGGCACCCTGCTCGGCGGGTTCGTGGTGGCGCAGATCAGCCGCCGTGACGACCGCTGGAAGCTGTGGGCGCCTGCGATCACCTCCGGCCTCGCCGGCCCGGTTTTCGCGCTCTGCATGCTGACGCAGGATTTCGCGATGATGGTGGCGATGCTGGCGCTGACCTCGTTCCTGGTCGGCTTCCATCTCGGCCCGATCTTCGCGATCGCGCAGACGGTCGCCAAGCCCAGCATGCGGGCGCTGGCCTCGGCGCTGATCGCGCTCACCGCCACCTGCTTCGGTCAGGGCGTCGGTCCGCTCGCCGTGGGCGTCGTCAACGATGCCCTGAAGGGCAGCTATGGCGCGGACGCCGTACGCTACTCCCTGCTCTCGGCGGCGGTCACGACCACGCTCGGCGCCCTCCTGTTCGTCTGGGCGGCGCGAAGCATCCGGAGCGATATCGGGCGGGCGGCGGCCTGAAAGCCGCCCAGGGGCGGCAGCCCAGAGAAACCCTCCGGACCGCCAGATGAAACCATTTTGCGGAACCCGCGAAACCATCCGGAAACAGATGGTCCTTAGAAGATGAGCCCATAGACGGCGGCTAAGCCCGTCGGGAGGCTCATATGAACCACTCAATTCATTCTGCTGATCGTGCGACCCACCTGAAGATCGTGGTGGTGGCGCTGGTTGCCGGCATTGCAGTGGCCGGTTTCGGGATCGCCGCCCGGACCAACGCCGATTACAGCCAGACCGCCCAGTCGACCCACGTGATCAAGGCCGGCAAGCCGGTTGCGGTCACCAGCGCGGGCACGTCCGAGATTCGCTGACTCAGCCCCGTTCCGGGCTGACCAAAGGCCGCCGCCGGGCGGCCTTTTTCGTTTTCCAAAGCAATGCTTAGGCGAGATGCGCGGACGAAGCGCAACGTCCTTGACTTCACTCAGCCCCGCCTTTAAGTCCCCCCTCGTTCCGCGCGCGTTCAGCGAGCCACGCGGGAGTAGCTCAGTTGGTTAGAGCGCCGGCCTGTCACGCCGGAGGTCGCGGGTTCGAGCCCCGTCTCTCGCGCCATTTTGGCAACCCCTTCATAGTCTTAGCCCGAACATCTCGATGCCTTTGGCGGCATTGCCCGCCATGTCGGGAACCCGTGGCATAGTCAGCCCGCGCCCGAATCGTCTACGCCTTCCAGGACTTAGGAAGGGATCCCCACGCTTTTCCGGCTTTTCCGGGGCTTCCCTGTCATTGAGGAGGCCAGATATGGCGAAAAAGGCAGCCGCTCCCGCCACCATCACGCTCAAGCAGCTCGCCGCCGACATCGCGGAGAGCCAGGACCTGTCGAAAAAGCACGCCGAGGCCGTCCTGACCGACATGGTCGAGCTGATCACCAAGCACCTGAAGAAGGGCGACCGGGTCCGAATCGTGGGCCTGGGCATCCTGCAGGTCCGCAAACGGGCCGCCCGCACCGGCCGCAATCCCGCCACCGGCGAAGCCATCCATATCAAGGCCAGCAAGAAGGTGGCGTTCCGCCCGGTCAAGGAGCTGAAAGAGGCGATCTAGCCGCTTACCGATCGTTAAGCCTGATCCAGCGTCGTTCCGGCGCAACCTGGCCCGCTTTTCTGATATACCGCCAGCTTCCCCAAAGCCCCGGCGGTTTGAACAGAAATGACCTCCCTCACCTTTTCGCACACCGTGACCGAGCGCTTCCTGCGCTACGTCACCATCGACACCCAGTCCGATCCCGAATCCCCGCGCTCGCCTTCGACCGAGAAGCAGAAGGATCTCGGCCGCGTGCTCGTCACCGAGCTGAAGGCCATCGGCGTCGCCGACGCTCATCTCGACGATTACGGCTACGTCTATGGGACGATCCCGGCCAACACCGACAAGAAGGTGCCGGTGATCTGCTTCTGCTCGCACATGGACACCTCGCCCGACGTCACCGGCAAGGACGTCAAGCCGCAGCTAGTGAAGAACTATCGCGGCGGCGACCTCGTGCTGCCGGGCGATCCCAACCAGGTGATCCGCTTTGCCGAGCATCCCGCGCTGAAGAACCAGATCGGCAACGACATCATCACCACCGACGGCACCACGCTGCTCGGGGCCGACAACAAGGCCGGCGTCGCCGAGATCATGGATGCCGCGTATTTCTTCATCAACAATCCCGACGTGAAGCACGGCACCATCAAGATCCTGTTCACGCCCGACGAGGAGATCGGCCGCGGCGTCGACAATGTCGACCTCAAGAAGCTCGGCGCCGATTTCGGCTACACCATGGATGGCGAAAGCGCGGGCAGCGTCGAGGACGAGACCTTCTCGGCCGACGGAGCCACCATCACCATCAACGGCGTCAGCGCCCATCCCGGCTACGCCAAGGGCAAGATGGAGCACGCGATCAAGATCGCGGCCGCCATCGTCGAGCGGCTGCCCAGGGAAGGCTGCTCGCCGGAGACGACCTCGGGCAAGCAGGGCTTCCTGCATCCGATCGGCATCGAGGGCGCGCTGGAGCAGGCGAGCCTCTCCTTCATCGTGCGCGACTTCACCGAGGAAGGGCTGAAGGAGAAGGAGGCCCTGCTCGAGAACATCGTCAAGGACGTGATGAAGGACTATCCGCGCTCGACCTACACGTTCGAGGTCCGCGAGCAATACCGCAACATGAAGCAGGTGATCGACCGTCACCCGCACATCCTCGAATACGCCATCGAGGCGATCCGCCGCGCCGGCCTGCGGCCGATGCGCACCGCGATCCGCGGCGGCACCGACGGCTCGCGCCTGTCCTTCATGGGCCTGCCCTGCCCCAACATCTTCGCGGGCGAGCACGCCTTCCACTCGCGCCTGGAATGGGTCAGCCGGCAGGACATGGAGAAGGCGGTGCAGACCATCGTGCATCTCGCGATGATCTGGGAGGAGAAGGCGTAGGCGCCGCTCCTCCCCGCTGCGGGCAAAATAATTCCAGCCGCGCCGGAACGATCCGGTAGGGAGCGTGTTGGAAGCTCAAGTCCCAAGGATTGAAGATTGTGAGCACATGAGGCCTCAGCCGGTCAGCCCCGGGCTGGGGCCTTTCCGTGTTTGGGGCCGTGCGACATCGAGTTCCCCGGAAGTAACAATGTTGCAGGTCGACAGTGTTGCGGCCGCCATGCTACCGCAACCGGATTGGGGAACTTGAGTCAGACCGTGATCGTCACCGACAGCGCCTATCGATCGAGCCGCACGCGCAATTGGCGTGGGCTCGTGGCCGTGTTCGTTGCCATCATGTACCTGCTGTCGGGCACGCTTCACGGGGCGCACGACATCGACGTGACCAGCCCGTCCGGCGGCTCGGAGATCGCCTCGATCCTCGATGAGGCTGCCTCCGGCCACGCAGATCACAAGGCACTTGCGGGCCATCACTGCCATGGCTGCTTCTCCGTCGCCGTTGCACCGCAGGTGCACGCGGAAGCTGGGGCCGATGTGATCGCCGCGCCGGTCTCGCAGCGGCAACCGGCGCTCGCCGGCATAGCACCCGACACCACCTCCCCGCCTCCAAAACACCTGACCTGACGGATCAGCCGGGCGTTACGAGCGCCCATCGGTTCTCCTTCACAGGTTCTATTCATGTCTTGCAGACGGACGGCCGCGCGCATCGCGTGCGCGGTGGCTATTCTCATCAGCCCAGCCCTGGTGGCGGCCTCGCACGCCCAGACGCTGTCCATGCGCGCGGCGCTCTCGCGCGCGCTGGCCGCGAGCCCGCGCCTCACGGCGGCGGAGCGCGATGTCGGCATCGCCACGGGCCAGCGCATCCAGGCGGGCGCGCTGCTCAATCCGGAACTGTCCTACGAGCAGGATAATTCGTTTGGCTCCGGCATCTATCGCGGCACCCGATCGGCCGAGACCACGCTCCAGATCAGCCAGGCTTTCGAGCTGTTCGGCAAGCGCGACGCCAGGATCGCCGCCGGACAGGCCGGCATCGAGGTCGCCGCGATCCAGCGCAAGGCGGTCAGGCTGGAGGTGCTGTCGGAGACCGCTATCGCCTTCCTCAGCGTGCTCGGCGCGCAGCGGCGCATCCAGATCCTCGACGAGCAGATCGCCGCGATCGACCGGCTGACGCCGCTGCTTCGCCGCCGCGTCGAAGCCGGCGCCTCCTCCCCGGCCGAGACCGGCCGCGCCGAGGTCGCCTCCGCGCTGGTGAAGGCCGACCGCGAGCGCCTCAAGGCGACGCTGGCGAGCGCCCGGCGCGAGCTTGCGGTGCTGATGGGCGATCCCGCGGCGAAATTCGGCGAGGTCTCCGGACGGCTCGACACCACCGGGCGGCCGCCGACCTTCCAGTCGGTGATCGCCGCCATCGATGCCAATCCACAGCTGGTGCGCTGGACCGCAGTCTTCGCCCAGCGCAACGCCGAGCTGCTGATCGCGCGCCTCAAGCCCTATCCCGACGTGCGGATCGCCGCGGGCTGGCGCCATTTCAACGAGAGCAATGACGATGCGGTGCGGCTCACCGTCTCCGTGCCGATTCCCGTGTTCGACCAGAACCAGGGCAACATCCTCTCGGCGCAGGAAAGCCTCGCCAAGACCAAAGCCGAGCGCGAGGCCAACCGCAACACGCTGATCGTGATCGCCGGCCGCGCCTACGACTCGGTGCAGGGCTCGCTGCGCGAGCTCGCCGTGCTGCGCGAGACCGCCATCCCCAAGGCGGTCGAGGCGTCCGAGGCGATCTCGCAGGGCTACGGCCAGGGCCGCTTCACCCTGCTCGAAGTGCTCGACGCACAGGCCAGCGTGACGCAAGCGCGGCTGCGCGAGCAGGAAGCACAGCAGAACTTCCACGTCGGCGTTGCCACCATCGAAGGCCTCGTCGGCAATCCCTTTGCGCTGGCCCGGGAGAGCGCGCGATGAAGGCATCCTCCACCCTCCTCATAGCTGTCGTCGCGGCCGCGCTCGGGGCTTACGGTTACTCGCTGCTCGCCCCTGCCAAGGTTGCGCACATCGAGCACGCCGAAGAGAAGAAGCCGGAGAAGCCGAACGACCATGTCGAGCAGGACGAGCACGGTGCCGACCGCATTCGCATCTCCGACGTCAAGCTGGCCGCCGCCGGCGTGACCCTGGCGGAAGCCGCGAGCGCGACGCTGACCGACACGCTGTCGTTCAACGGCATCCTGCGCGCGAACCAGGAGGCGGTCGTCCAGGTCACGCCCCGCTTTCCCGGAATTGCAAAATCGATCCAGAAGCGGATCGGCGACAAGGTCGGCAAGGATGACCTGCTGGCGGCGATCGAGAGCAATCAGAGCCTCACGGTCTACGAGCTGAAGGCGCCGATCGCCGGCACCGTGATCGAGCGGCAGATCTCGCTCGGCGAATACGCCTCCGAGCAGAAGCCGGCCTTCGTCGTCGCCGATCTCTCCTCCATCTGGGTCGATCTGTCGATCTACCGGCAGGACCTGAAACGCGTCCGTCTCAACGACGAGGTGCTGATCGATCCCGACGACGGCCGCGGCGAGATCAAGGGCACCATCTCCTACATGGCGCCGATCGGCTCCAGCGAGACCCAGACCGCGCTGGCGCGTGTGGTGCTGCCGAACCCGGAAGGGCGCCTGCGGCCCGGCCTGTTCGTCACGGCCCGGCTGATCCTCGCCGCCCGCAATGTCGCGGTCGCCGTGCGCCGGAGCGCAATCCAGACGCTGGAGAACAAGACCATCGTGTTCGTCCGCGAGGACGGCGACAAGATCGAGGCGCGTCCCGTCGAGCTTGGCGATTCCGACCCGAAATTCGTCGAGATCCGCGCCGGCCTGTCGGCCGGCGAGCGCTACGTCGCCGAGAACAGCTTCGTCGTGAAGGCGGAGATGGGGAAGGGAGACGCCGATCATGATTGACGCGCTCCTCGCCTTCTCCGTTCGCCAGCGGTGGCTGGTGGTGCTGCTCGCGCTCGCCGCCGGCGCCTTTGGCGCCTGGAATTTCACGCGGCTGCCGATCGACGCGGTGCCCGACGTGACCAACGTTCAGGTCCAGATCAACACGCGCGCGCCGGGCCTGTCGCCGCTCGAAGCCGAGCAGCGCATCACCTTCCCGCTCGAGACCGCCATGGGCGGCCTACCCAGGCTCGACTACACCCGCTCGATCTCGCGCTACGGCCTGAGCCAGGTCACGGTCGTGTTCCAGGACGGCACCGACATCTATTTCGCGCGCCAGCTCGTCAATGAGCGCATCCAGCAGGCGAAGGAGCAATTGCCTGCGGGCACCGAGGTCGCGATGGGGCCGATCTCGACCGGGCTCGGCGAGATCTATGTCTACTCCGTCGAAGCCAAGGCGGGCGCGAAGTCGCCGACGGGTACGGAGTTCACGCCGACCGAGCTGCGCACCATCCAGGACTGGATCATCAAGCCGCAGCTGCGGACCATTCCCGGCGTGGTCGAGGTCAACTCGATCGGCGGCTATGAGCGGCAGTTCCACGTGCTGCCGATCCCGGGCCGGCTGATGGCCTACAAGCTCGGCTTCCGCGACATCATGACGGCGCTCGCCGCCAACAATGCCAATGTCGGCGCCGGCTATATCGAGCGCAACGGCGAGCAATATCTCGTCCGCGCCCCCGGTCAGGTCGCCAATATCGAGGATATCCGCGACATCGTGATCGGCTCGCGCGGCGGCGTGCCCGTGCGCATCCGCGACGTTGCCGACGTCCAGGAAGGCCAGGACCTGCGCAGCGGCGCGGCCTCGGCCAACGGCAAGGAGACGGTGCTCGGCACCGCCATGCTGCTGATCGGCGAGAACAGCCGCACGGTTGCCCAGCGCGTGAAGGCGAGGCTCACGGAGATCGCGAAGTCATTGCCCGACGGCGTGATCGCGCGCGCCGTCTACGACCGCACGCATCTGGTGGAGGCGACCATCCAGACCGTCGCCAGGAACCTGATCGAGGGCGCGGCACTGGTGATCGCGGTGCTGTTCCTGATCCTCGGCAACATCCGCGCCGCGCTGATCACGGCCTGCGTCATCCCCCTCTCCATGCTGTTCACGATCACGGGCATGGTCGAGAGCAGGGTCAGCGCCAATCTGATGAGTCTCGGTGCCATCGATTTCGGCATCATCGTCGACGGCGCCGTCATCATCGTCGAGAACTGCCTGCGGCTGCTCGCTACCGAGCAGCATCGGCGCGGCCGGCTGCTGACGCTGGACGAACGCCTCGACACCATCCGCGCCGGGAGCAGCGAGGTCATCAAGCCGAGCCTGTTCGGAACGCTGATCATCGCCGTGGTCTACCTGCCGGTCCTGACCCTGACCGGGACCGAGGGCAAGATGTTCACGCCGATGGCGCTGACCGTGCTGATGGCGCTCGCCGGTGCCGCGCTGCTGTCCGTCACCTTCGTGCCGGCCGCGGTTGCGATCTTCGTCACGGGCAAGGTCTCGGAGAAGGAGAACATCTTCATGCGGGCGGCCAAGCGGTTCTATGTGCCGCTGCTCGACCGCGCAATCCGCTATCGCGGCAGCGTCGCGTTCATCGCGGTGCTGATCGTCGCCGGCAGTGTCTTTGCCGCGACGCGCATGGGCGGCGAGTTCATTCCGAGCCTGGACGAAGGCGACATCACCATCGAGACCATCCGGATTCCCGGCACCAGCCTGACCCAGAGCGTCGACATGCAGCTTCGCCTGGAGCAAGCCGTCAAGCAGGTTCCGGAAGTCGCGACCATCTTCTCCAAGGTCGGCACCGCCGAGATCGCCAACGATCCGATGCCGCCCAACGTCGCCGACACCTATGTCACCCTGCGGCCGCGCGAGGAATGGCCCGATCCCGATAAGCCGAAGAATGAGGTGATCGAGGAGATCGAGCGCGCCGCCAACACCCTGCCCGGCACGGCTTACGGCATGACGCAGCCGATCCAGATGCGCTTCAACGAGCTCATCGCCGGCATCCGCAGCGACGTCGGCGTCAAGATCTTCGGCGACGATCTCGACGTGCTCGCGGGCATCGCCCAGCAGGTCAACGGCATCGTGCGCGGCATCGAGGGCGCCGCCGACGTCAAGACCGAGCAGGTCGCGGGCCTGCCGATCCTCACCGTCAAGCTCGACCGCCAGGCGCTGTCGCGCTACGGCCTCAGCCTCAGCGAGGTGCAGAACCTCGTCGAGATCGCGATCGGCGGCAAACCGGTCGGCAAGCTGTTCGAGGGCGATCGCCGCTTCGACATCGTGGTGCGGCTGCCGGAAAGCCTGCGTGCCAACCCCGACACCATCAAGTCGCTGCCGATCCCGCTGCCGCCGGGAGAGGATGCCGCCGCGGTCACCAAGACGGCCTGGTCGGGGACGGCGGGTCCGGCACTGCGCTACGTGCCGCTATCCTCGGTCGCGGCGGTCGAGATCGCGCCGGGCCCCAACCAGATCAGCCGCGAGAACGGCAAACGCCGCGTCGTGGTGATGGCCAACGTGCGCGGGCGCGATTTGCGCTCCTTCGTCGCCGAGACGCAGGCCGCCGTGGCCGAGAAGGTCAAGCTGCCGCCGGGCTACTGGATCGGCTGGGGCGGACAGTTCGAGCAGCTGGTCTCCGCCACCAAGCGGCTGACCATCGTGGTGCCGGTCGCGCTGCTGCTGGTGTTCCTGCTGCTGTTCATGGGGATGGGATCGGCGGCGGATGCGGCGCTGGTGTTCTCCGGCGTGCCGCTGGCGTTGACCGGGGGCGTCGCGGCCCTGCTACTGCGCGGCATCCCGCTGTCGATCAGCGCCGGCGTCGGCTTCATCGCGCTGTCGGGCGTCGCCGTGCTCAACGGCCTCGTCATCATCGCCTTCATCGAGCGGCTGCGCAGCGAGGGGCGTCCCGTTGCGGAGGCCGTACGCGAGGGCGCGCTGACGCGGCTGCGGCCCGTGCTGATGACGGCGCTGGTCGCCTCGCTCGGCTTCGTGCCGATGGCGCTCGCCACCGGCGCCGGCGCCGAGGTGCAGCGGCCGCTGGCGACCGTCGTGATCGGCGGCATCATCTCCTCGACGGTGCTGACGCTGCTGGTGCTGCCGGCACTCTACGTGCTGTTCCGGCGTGACGCGGCGAGCGAAACGCCTACAATGGTGCCCGATCTGGCGGCGTCCGGGGAGCACTAGGTTTGGGCAGCCACGACCACCACGGCCACGACCATCATGACCATGCCGGCCATTCGCATGATCACGGGCATGACCACAGTCACGGTCATGTCCATGCCCCCGCCAGCTTCGGCAAGGCCTTTGCGATCGGCATTGTCCTCAACACCGCGCTGGTCGTGGCCGAGGCGATCTATGGCTACATCAGCAACTCAACCGCCCTGCTCGCGGATGCCGGCCACAATCTCTCCGACGTGCTTGGCCTGGTCGTGGCCTGGGGCGCCTCGATCGCGGCGCGGCGCGCGCCGAGCGGCCGCTTCACCTATGGCCTGCGCGCCTCCACCATCCTCGCTGCGCTCGCGAACGCGGTGCTGCTACTGGTCGCGACCGGCGCCATCGGCTGGGAGGCGATCCTGCGCCTGCGCCAGCCGGAGCCGATCGCCGGCGTGACCGTGATGGTGGTTGCCGGCATCGGCATCCTCATCAACGGCTTCACGGCGATGCTGTTCGCCAGCGGCCGCAAGGACGACATCAACATCGAAGGCGCCTATCTGCACATGGCGGCGGACGCGGCGGTCTCGCTCGGCGTCGTGGTTTCGGCGGCGCTGATCATCTGGACCGGCTGGCTCTGGCTCGACCCGGTCACCAGCCTCGTGATCTGCGCCACCATTCTCTGGAGCACGACCAGCCTCTTGCGCGGCTCCATCGACATGTCGATGGCAGCCGCCCCCAAGGGCACCGACCTCGCCGCGATCAGGACGTTCCTGCTGCAGCGCCCCGGCGTTTCCGCGATCCACGATCTCCACGTCTGGCCGATCTCGACCACCGAGACGGCGCTGACCTGCCATCTCGTGATGCCCGATGGAGCCGGCGATGCATTCCTGATGGAGACGGCACAGATGCTGAAGGCCTCCTTCCGCATCGGCCACACAACACTCCAGGTCGAGACCCATCCAGATAACGGCTGCGCGCTGGCGCCGGACGACGTGGTGTGAGGCGTTCTACCTCCGCGTCATCATTGCGAGCGCAGCGAAGCAATCCAGACTGCCTCCGCGGAAACAGTCTGGATTGCTTCGTCGCAAGAGCTCCTCGCAATGACGGTGGAGAGAGCTTCGCTTAAGCCCTAACTCGCCCTCGCCGTCACGATCCAGATCGCGCCCTGCAGCGCCACGCTCTGCCCCTTCAGGAACGGCGCGAGCGTCTCGCGGATCGAGGCTTTGGCGGCCTCATAGGTTTCCGGCGGATGGCCCTGCAGTGCACGGCTGGCCGGGCCGATCTGGAGCGAACCCTCGACCGCGGCGTCGAGGCCGCCGCCGATCGCGATATCCATCGCCAGATTGTGCGGCTCCATCGCGACGTCCACGAAGCCGGCGCCCTTCAGGATGCGCATCACGCGCTCTTCGGAGGCGAAGGCGAACGGACCCGGTTCCTCCGGCCCGACCGGCGGCATTTTGGGAACGTGTTTGTAGACCGCCATCAGCGGCGCCATCATCCAGGGATTCTCCTTGGGCTCGCGCCAGCAGACGAAGGCGAGCCGCCCCGTGGGCCTCAGCGCACGGTGGAGATTGGCAAAGGACACGACGGGATCGGCAAAGAACATCACGCCGAAGCGTGACGCCAACAGGTCAAAGCTCGCCGGCTCGAACGGATGCACCGTTGCATCCGCCAGCACGAAATCGAGCGGCAGGCCTTTTGGGGCGAGCGCCCGCGCCTGCGACAGCATCGGATCGGAGACGTCGAGGCCGAGCGCGAAGCCATCGGGGGACACGGCCCTGGCGAACGCTACCGTGGTCGCTCCGGAGCCGCAGCCGACGTCGATCACGCGCTCGCCCGGCTTCGGCTTCGCCCGGTCGATCAGCACGTCGGCGATCGGCCCGAGCAGCTTCTCCTGGACCCCGTGGCGATCGGCCCAGCGCTGCCCGCTCGGGCCGTTCCAATAGGCAATCTGGTCGGCGTTTTGCTCGTGTCCGCTGGGTTGCTGCATCATGACCTCATTGCACGCGCTCGCGCGCCGTTCGCACTTTGCGGTCTTCCCCGCCATCTCCGGCCCGGGTGCGATAGGACCTGATCACATCGAAGACCAAACTCGCCAGAATGGCGCTCGAGCCCCCAAGGAAGGGAATGACGTAGTAAGCATAGCGATTGTAGCCATAGATGAGGAAGGCGGGAAATGCGGCGCTGACCAGCAATGCAGCTGCGCGGCCGCAGAACGAGGCCCGCCCCGTTCGTGCGGCCTCAACCGATGCGTTTGACCAGCCGCGCCGGATTTCCGCCCATCACGACATCAGGCTCGACGTCGGCCGTGATCAGGCTGCCCGCCATGACCTGGACATTGTCGCCGATGGTCCTGTTCGGAACGACGGCGCTCTTGATGCCGAAGAAGCAATTGGCGCCGACCTTGACCCCTCCGCCGAAGGTCACGCCGGCCGTCACCTGGGACAGCGCGCCGAGCACACAATCGTGGTCGACGCTGGACAGGGTGTTGATGATCGTGTCGCGCCCGATCAGGGCTCTCGAGCCCACGACAGCACCGGCCGCAATCACCGCGCCGCTCTCGATCTCGGCGTCGCGCGCCACGAAGGCGGTCGGAGCGATGCACGGCGGCATGTTCACCTTGGCTTCCCGCAACCGGGAGGCACAGAGCTGGCGCGCCGCGTTGGCTCCTATTCCGAGATAGGCATCGCCGGACGGAAGCTCGCGGAAATAGTCGTCCTCGGACATCACGCTTCCGGGCAGCGCGGGCTGGCCCTCCAGGCTGCGAACGACGAAGACGGGCGCGACATCGAGGAACGATGCGATCACGCGCGCATGGCCGCCTCCGCCGAAGATAAATGCCTTAGCCATCGCCTTAGCCATTGAATGCCTTAGCCATCAAATGCGTTAGCCATCAAATGCGTTAGCCTTGGGATTTCGTTGTCAGCATATAGGCCATCACGACACCGTCGCTCTCGCGCGACAGGGAGATCTCCGTAACGAGCCCGGCCTCGGACTGCTCCCATTTGTGGATACGGAAGACGATACGGTCCTTGATGTCCGAATTGGCAAAATAGTAGATGTCGCGCGAGACCGTGCTCAGCTCGGAAAACGTCGGGTCGTAGCGCAGCGCGCAGATGTCGCTGATGATCGGATAGGACGCGAAGTACAGCAGCCCGACGCCATTGATGTCGTGAAACGGGATGATGTCGTACTCGGTCTCGAACAGCGGCGCCGCCGGCGTCCGCGCCCTGAGATCGCGGTACTCCGACACGAAGGCCGGCAGAGGAACTTCCGGAATCGGACAATCCGGCGGAATGGTCGGCTGCCCCTTCAGGAGCGAGGTGTTGTTCGCTTCGCCGCGCCGGGAGAAATTCGACATCAGGCGCGCCTCTCCGCCGGCAAGGTCGTGGCGCAGCGTGATGTCCGAGATGAACGTGCCGGCTCCGAACCGGGAGATCGTCCCGGTGAGATCGAGACCGCTGTCCTCGCCGATCGCACTGAGCGGCTTGCGCAGCGAGTAGCCGATGCGCGTAAACGTCGCGTACAGGCGGTTGCCTCCGCCATCCTTCAATGCCGAGCTCGGGCTGCGGAGACCCGAGGTGATCATGGTCCAGTGCATATCGCCCAGCTCCTTCAGGAGCCAGGACTCTGACAGCCCACCCATGGCCATCTGCGGCATGTTCACGGACAGGCTGCGCCGCTCCATGGCGCCCGCCGCGGAGACCCGCGCAGGCTCCTGCACCGACGAGAGGGCCAGGATGTCGTTCAGCGTCTCGACGCGTCCCCAGGCCTCGTCACCGACGGGTCGTCCGAGTGCCGCCTCGATCCTTCCCCTCAGCACGACCAGCCCAAAACTGTCGATCGGCAGATCCGAGAGGGAAGCGGAAAAGTCGGGGTTGCCGGGTATTTCCTCGGCAATGATCTGGCGCAGCATCTAACGTCCCCTGGCAAGCCCTTCTCACGCGACCGCCCCGACGGAGCATTCCCTTGGGTAGGGCAGCCGCTTTGCGCGTCCCGGTTCGGGCGGATATGCCCGACGAGCAGACGGGCCGCAAGCAGAACATGCCGGCGGAACCGGACCGGTTTTTGCTGGAAACCGCCAGCCAGGCGCGAAACGATCGTCGGCCGCTGGGCGCGGGCACTAGGCCGGAAATGACTAGATGGGAATGATCGAGCCGCGCCGGCTCATGCGTCGCATCTCACGCAGGCAAGTCCGGCAGCAACTCCGATTGACGAGATCAAGCAGAGCACACATTGGCCAGCTCTCCGTTGTGACTTGCGGATTTGACATTGGCTTGCTCCCGCGCGCCCGCCTGTGACGTTCGTCACATAGGAAGTTTTGCCTTGATGGCACTGTGCGAATAGTCTGGTCACATTGCGATTTGGGGCTGCAATGGGCGCAATTCGGGTTTTTCTATTTTTGTTGACCGTCTTCTGTCTCGGCTGCGGCGGCGCGCGGGCGGAAAAGCGCGTGGCGCTGGTGATCGGCAATTCCGCCTACAAGAGCGCGCCGAGGCTGAGCAACCCGGTGAGCGATGCGAGCCTCGTCGGCGGCATGCTCAAGAAGGCCGGATTTGACAGCGTGGACATCAGGCTAGATGTGAACGCAGCCGACATGCGCAGGGCGCTGCGCGAGTTCGCCGGCAGAACCCGCGATGCGGAAGTCGCCGTCATCTACTATGCCGGACATGGCATCGAGCTGGATGGCGCCAACTACCTGATCCCGATCGATGCGATGCTGGAAGCCGATGGCGACGTGCTCGACGAGACGGTCGCGCTCGATCGGGCGCTGTTCGCGGTCGAGCCTGCGAAACAACTGCGCCTGATCATTCTGGACGCCTGCCGCGACAATCCGTTTGCCAGGACGATGAAGCGTACGGTGGCCTCCCGCGCCATCGGCCGCGGCCTCGCCAAGGTCGAGCCGACCAGCCCGAACACCATGATCGCCTTCGCGGCCAAGGCCGGCTCGACGGCCTCGGACGGCGATTCCAGGAACAGCCCGTTCGCCGCGGCGCTGGTCGAACGCCTGCCCACGCCAGGGCTCGACCTGCGCAAGGCCTTCGGCTTCGTCCGCGACGATGTTCTCAAGACCACCGGCTACAAGCAGGAGCCCTATGTGTACGGCTCGCTTGGCGGCGACGACGTGCCGCTGGTCGCCGCCAAGCCGGTCGCGACCGGGCCGCAGGCAAATCCCGACAGCGAAATCCGGCGCGACTACGAGCTGGCGCTTCAGCTCGGCACGCGCGACGGATGGACCGCCTTCCTCAACCGCTTTCCGACCGGCTTCTATGCCGATCTCGCCAAAGGCCAGCTGAACAAGATCGCCGCCGAGGAAACCCGCGCGGCCACGGCCGACAAGGCGCGGCAGGCGGAAGAGGACAAGGCGCGACTCGCGGCCGAGCGGGCCAACAAGGCCGAACAGGAGAAGGCGGCAGCGGCGGCCAGGGCGGCCGAGGAAAAGCGTCTTGCGGCCGAGAAGGCCAAGCAGGCCGAGGAGGCCAAAGCGGCCGCAGCCGAGCAGCGGCGGAAGGACGCCGAGGCGGCCGCCGCGAAGGCAATGGCGGAGAAGCAGGCCGCCGCAGAGCAGAAGGTCGCCGCCGTAACGCCCTCCTCCGCCGCGCCAGCGATGTCGGCAGACGAGAGAACGAAGCTGGTGCAGTCCGAACTGCGACGCGTCGGTTGCCATCCGGCTCCCGTGGATGGCATCTGGACCGGCTCATCCGAGCGTTCGCTTGCACTGTTCAACAAATACGCCGGCACCAAGTTCGACACCAAGGTCGCGAGCTTCGAGGCGCTGGACGCGATCAAGGCCAAGCCGGGGCGCATCTGCCCGCTGGTCTGCGACCACGGCTTCAGGGCCGACGGCGATTCCTGCGTCAAGATTGCCTGCCGCGCAGGTTACCGCGTCAATGACGACAACGAATGCGAGAAGGTGGAGAAAAAACCGGTGGCCGCGCGTGACGATACGACGAAGCGGGACGCGGAGCGTAAGAAGATCGAGGCTACACCGGCGAAGCCGCAGACGAACGGACAGATTGTTTGCAATAGCGCCGGCTGCCGACCGGTGTCCAAAGGTTGTCGATTGGAATTTCGCAGGGGCGGCGGCAGTGCCAATACCCACACCGGCGAGAGCGTTGAAGTTTGCAACTAAGTCCGTCTGCCCCAAGCTTCTCACAGGGAGCTGATGGTTCGGGCGGCGCTCCAGCTTGCCCCGCCGTAGCTCGCGAAGCGAGCGAAGGCTGGGGGGCGGTCACGGATTCGAACCGCGGACCCTCTCGGTGTAAACGAGATGCTCTAACCAGCTGAGCTAACCGCCCCTCGCCGCCTCTTTAGCCTCACAGGCCCCGAACGAGCAAGCGCGGAACTTCAGTTCCTGGGCCTCAGTCCTGCGGCCGGCCGGGCAGCAGCGGCACGGCGTCGATCCAGACTGCCGCCGACTGGCACCAGATCTGCCTGACGGGGCGTAATTTGTCCCGCTGGCGGATCGAGCCCCAGCGGATGCCCCAATCGCCGGCCTCCTCGCCCTCGCCGCTCGTGAACAGCGGGGAACCGCAATCGGCACAGAAGTGCTGGAAGCGCATCCGGCCGTTGTCGCCGCGCTTGCCGTAGACCTTGGGCGCGCCGGCGGTGAGCTTCACGTCGGTCTTGGTGCAGATCGCGGTCACCCGGAACGGCGAGCCCGTCAGCGCCTGGCAGTCGGTGCAGTGGCACACCGAGACCGCCTCCGGATCGACCTCGGCCTCGAAGGTGATCTTTCCGCAATGGCACTGCCCGTCGATCCGCATGATTTGCCCCACAGCACAAGCGGCGCCCGAAGGCGCCGCACCGGGCAACTCTCGCGCACGATCACAGCCCCGGCGAAACGCCGGCGCCAGCGTACCGTTCAGGCCCGCGGATCGTCCAGCCTACTTGTGACATCTGCCGTTGTAGACGAAGACCGCGTTCGCATTTTCAGCCATGCACAGGTTCGGATACGTCTTCAGAATCCGCGTTCCCACCGGCCGTGCGCATACCGGCTTGTAGAGGTCGGAGCAGATCGGCCCCTGGCATTGGCCGGCATGCAGAACCGTCGCGCCGCTCGCGCGGGCCCAGCAGGCATTCGAATAGGTCATCCGCAGCCCGACGTTCGATAGACCGCAAACCGGAGCGTAGATGTCGGTGCAGGCGACGGCGGTCTGCGCATGCGCGACGGGTGCAACTGCGAGCGTCAGCAAACAGACGAAGCCAAATGTCTTGCCAATCATTGCTATCCTCCCCTGTGGGTAAAAGGACATCAATAACACAATCTATAATTGTATTCAATCTCGCCCCTCGCCCGCCAGCGCGGCTCCACCGCCGATGTCGCCCCAAAACAAAAACGGCGCCCGAAGGCGCCGTTTCGTGATCGTTCAAGCTGCGATCAGTGAGCGGTCAGACCGCCGGCGGCTTCGTCGCCGTCCGGCTTCACCGTCACCTTGGTGTCCTCTTCCCAGACGATCGGCACCGGCTTCTTCACCAGGGCCTTGGCGACGACGTCGTCGAGGCGCGAGACCGGGATGATCTCCATGCCGCCCTTGATCGCATCGGAAATCTCCGTGAGATCCTTGGCGTTGTCCTCGGGGATCAGCACCGTCTTGATGCCGCCGCGGGCAGCGGCGAGCAGCTTCTCCTTGAGGCCGCCGATCGGCAGCACGCGGCCGCGCAGCGTGATCTCGCCGGTCATCGCGACATCGTGGCGGACCGGAATGCCGGTCATGACCGAGATGATCGCGGTGGCCATGGCCACGCCCGCGGACGGGCCGTCCTTCGGCGTCGCGCCTTCCGGCACGTGCACGTGGATGTCGCGGCGGTCGAACATCGGCGGCTCGATGCCGTAGTTGATCGCCCGCGAGCGGACATAGGACGCCGCCGCCGAGATCGACTCCTTCATCACGTCACGCAGATTGCCCGTGACCGTCATCTTGCCCTTGCCGGGCATCATGACGCCTTCGATGGTCAGCAGCTCGCCGCCGACATCGGTCCAGGCAAGGCCAGTGACGATGCCGACCTGCGGCTCGCTCTCGATCTCGCCGAAGCGGTACTTCGGCACGCCGAGCAGCTCTTCCAGAGTCTTCTCGGTGACCTTGACCGACTTCTTCTTGGAGATCATCAGCTCCTTCACCGCCTTGCGGGCGAGTGTGGAGAGCTCACGTTCCAGGTTACGCACGCCCGCTTCGCGGGTGTAGCGGCGGATCAGAAGCAGCAGCGCCTCGTCGTCGATCGAGAACTCCTTGGAGTCCAGGCCGTGCTTGGACACCGCGTTCGGGATCAGATGCTTGCGCGCGATCTCGACCTTCTCGTTCTCGGTGTAGCCCGCGATCCGGATGATCTCCATGCGGTCCATCAGCGGCCCGGGAATATTGAGCGTATTCGCGGTCGTGATGAACATCACGTTGGACAGATCGTAGTCGACCTCGAGATAGTGGTCGTTGAAGGTCCCGTTCTGCTCGGGGTCGAGGACCTCGAGCAAGGCAGAGGACGGATCGCCGCGGAAATCGGCGCCCATCTTGTCGATCTCGTCGAGCAGGAACAGCGGGTTCGACGACTTCGCCTTCCGCATCGACTGGATGATCTTGCCGGGCATCGAGCCGATATAGGTGCGGCGGTGACCGCGGATCTCGGCCTCGTCACGCACGCCGCCGAGCGACACGCGCACGAACTCACGTCCGGTCGCCTTCGCGATCGACTTGCCGAGCGAGGTCTTGCCGACGCCGGGAGGACCGACGAGGCACAGGATCGGGCCGGTCAGCTTGTTGGCGCGGGACTGCACCGCGAGATACTCGACGATGCGTTCCTTGACCTTCTCAAGCCCGTAGTGATCGGAGTCCAGGATGGCCTGCGCGGCCTCCAGGTCCTTCTTCACCTTGGACTTCTTGTTCCACGGAATCGACAGCAGCCAATCCAGGTAGTTGCGCACGACGGTCGCTTCCGCAGACATCGGCGACATCTGGCGCAGCTTCTTCAATTCATGCTGCGCCTTCTCGCGCGCTTCCTTGGAGAGCTTGGTCTTGGAGATCTTCTCTTCGAGATCGGCGAGCTCGTCGCGACCGTCGTCGTCGCCGAGTTCCTTCTGGATCGCCTTCATCTGCTCGTTGAGATAGTACTCGCGCTGGGTCTTCTCCATTTGCCGTTTGACCCGAGAACGAATCCGCTTCTCGACCTGCAGCACCGAGATCTCGCTCTCCATCAGGCCCAGCACCTTCTCCAGGCGCGTGGTGACGGACAGCGTCTCCAGGATGCCCTGGCGATCGGCGATCTTGACGGCGAGATGCGAGGCAACGGTGTCGGCGAGCTTGGCGAAATCGGTGATCGCCTGCACGACGCCGACGACCTCGGCCGAGATCTTCTTGTTGAGCTTCACATAGCTCTCGAAGTCGGACACGACGGAGCGCGCCAGGGCTTCCGCCTCGACCGACTTCGCATCGGTGTCGGCGAGCGCGACGGCGGTGGCTTCATAGTAGTCGGCGCGATCGGTGTATTTCTGCACGCGCGCACGCTCGAGCCCTTCGACCAGCACCTTCACGGTGCCGTCGGGAAGCTTCAAGAGCTGCAGCACGCTCGCAAGCGTACCCGTCTCGTAAATCGCATCGGGCGCCGGATCATCGTCGGACGCGTTCTTCTGCGTCGCGAGCATGATCAGCGCGTCGTTCTTCATCACCTCTTCGAGCGCGCGGATCGACTTCTCGCGGCCGACGAAGAGCGGAACGATCATGTGCGGGAAGACGACGATGTCGCGCAGCGGCAGCACGGGATAGGCGTGCGTTTCGCCGTGGACGATGGTTGGCCGGGGTTTTGGATTAGTCATGGCCTTTTCCTTTTGCTTTGCCCCCTTGCACGCAGTCCGCCGTCTTCATGCGCAACCGCCACAAGGTGCCGACGTGATCCGAAAAAACCGGTCTACCATTCGTAGGTTGGACCGGGCTTGCCGGATCGGAACTGAGGCGAATCTTGAACAGAATTCTCGCTCGCCGCCGACATTAGGTGGCTATCGACCGGGGGGGTGTCAAGTCATTGAAAGACGCGCGCCATCAGGCGCTTACGCACGCAAATAAGCGACGCAACACCGGCTGCGGAGGTCATGTCCGCAGCCGCCACTATGAAAGACGAAAGGAAGCGTTCCAGCGCCGAAATCAGGCGCTGGCGTTCTCGACGGCGCGATCGGTCCGATCGGCGTAGATGTAGAGCGGACGGGCCGTGCCTTCCACGACTTCGCGCGAAATGACGACTTCTTCCACACCTTCCAGGCCCGGCAGGTCGAACATGGTCTCGAGCAGGATCGCCTCGAGGATCGAACGCAGACCACGCGCGCCGGTCTTGCGCTCGATCGCCTTGCGGGCAACCGCGCCAAGCGCCTCGTCGGCGAAGGTCAGCTCGATGTTCTCCATCTCGAACAGCCGCTGGTACTGCTTCACCAGCGCGTTCTTCGGCTCGGTCAGGATCTTCTTCAGCGAGGTCTCGTCCAGATCCTCGAGCGTCGCCACGACGGGCAGACGGCCGACGAATTCGGGGATGAGACCGTACTTCAGGAGATCCTCAGGCTCGACGTGGCGGAAGATTTCGCCGGTGCGGCGGTCTTCCGGCGCCATCACCTGAGCCGCAAAGCCGATCGAGGTCGACCGGCCGCGCGCCGAGATGATCTTCTCGAGGCCGGCGAAGGCGCCACCGCAGATGAACAGGATGTTGGTGGTGTCCACCTGCAGGAATTCCTGCTGCGGATGCTTGCGGCCGCCCTGCGGCGGGACCGAAGCCACCGTGCCTTCCATGATCTTGAGCAGCGCCTGCTGCACGCCCTCACCCGACACGTCGCGCGTGATCGAGGGATTGTCGGACTTGCGGCTGATCTTGTCGATTTCGTCGATGTAGACGATGCCGCGCTGGGCGCGCTCGACATTGTAGTCGGCGGCCTGGAGCAGCTTCAGGATGATGTTCTCGACGTCCTCACCGACATAGCCGGCTTCGGTCAGCGTCGTCGCATCCGCCATCGTGAACGGCACGTCCAGGATGCGGGCGAGCGTCTGCGCGAGCAGCGTCTTGCCCGAACCGGTCGGACCGATCAGCAGGATGTTCGACTTCGCGAGTTCGACGTCGTTGTGCTTGGTCTGATGGTTGAGGCGCTTGTAGTGGTTGTGCACCGCGACCGACAGGACCTTCTTCGCATGGCTCTGGCCGATGACGTAATCGTCCAGCACCTTGCAGATTTCCTTCGGCGTCGGAATACCGTCGCGCGACTTGACCAGCGAGGATTTGTTCTCCTCGCGGATGATGTCCATGCAGAGCTCGACGCACTCGTCGCAGATGAAGACCGTGGGACCCGCGATCAGTTTGCGGACTTCGTGCTGGCTCTTGCCGCAGAACGAGCAATATAGCGTGTTCTTGGAGTCGCTCGTGCCGACCTTACTCATTCATGTCTCCGTCCGCGGTTCGATCCCGTTCCGCTCGATCGCTCCATTCCGACACGATGGCCGGCCTAGAGTTTAAATAGAGCAAATTCCGTACCAAAAAAGACCTACGCGTTACTACATCCCGTGCGAATCACGGTCACTCGATTCTCCCGCGATCATAGCCGATCAATCGTAGCCAACCATGCTGTCACCCGACTATCAAGAATTCGCTAATCGGGGGTCGCCGGCTACCCGTGACAATACCGTGATTTCCGGTCTTGGCACGGACGAAGTGACCGAAATCACCCCGGCGTTGCTGGATTGCCACGAAAAACAAGCACGAAAGCGGAACTTTCTGCCTGCCGCAGGGCGCAAAACACTGTTTTGCAATGCGTCCACGCGCACCAAGCGTGAACACGCCCCTGATGAGACCCGGCGATCCCAGGGGATCGCCGTTACGGCCCAGTAGTGCTACGGGGCCTTCGCCGCCGCCGGCTCCTCGGCGCGCTTGTCGATGACCTTATCGACCAGGCCGAACTCCTTGGCGTCGTTGGCGGTCAGGAACTTGTCGCGTTCCAGCGCGTCCTCGATCGTCTTGTAAGTCTGGCCGGTGTGCTTCACGTAGATCTCGTTGAGCCGCTTCTTCAGGTTCAGGATTTCCTGGGCGTGCAACATGATGTCGGTCGCCTGGCCCTGGAAGCCGCCGGAGGGCTGGTGGACCATGATGCGCGCGTTCGGCAGCGAGAAGCGCATGTCCTTCTCGCCGGCGCACAGCAGCAGCGAGCCCATCGAGGCGGCCTGACCGGTGCAGAGCGTGGAGACCGGCGGGCGGATGAACTGCATGGTGTCGTAGATCGCAAGTCCCGACGTCACCACGCCGCCCGGCGAGTTGATGTACATCGAGATTTCCTTCTTCGGATTTTCCGCCTCGAGGAACAACAGCTGCGCGACGATCAGCGTCGACATGCCGTCCTCGACCGGACCGGTCACGAAGATGATGCGCTCTTTCAACAGGCGCGAGAAAATGTCGTAGGCGCGCTCGCCACGGTTGGTCTGCTCGACCACCATGGGCACGAGGTTCATGTAGGTTTCAACCGGATCGCGCATGAGTCACCTAGGGTTTTCGGACGTGGACACCGCGTGTCCTGGCTGGCCAGTGGGGCTGGATTTGCCGGAGGCGATGGACGTCCCGTGATGCAGGACTAGTTAGCAGAGGAACTCGGGTACAGGGCGTACCGACAGATATAGCCCAATTCGCGCCAGACAAGTGCGGAGCGAATTAAGGCTTAATCCAGCGGGGAGTTGAAGCTGATTCTCGCAGAAAGGCCCAGCCAGCCACATGGCTAGCCGGGCCTGATCGCGGATCATCCTTAATAGAAGGCTGATTGCTCAAAGCCTTCAAGCAGCGGTCTTTTCCGCTTCGTCGTCCTTGTAGAGATCCTCGCGCGAGACCTTCTTCTCGGTCACGTTGGCGAGCTCGAGGATGAAGTCGACGACCTTGTCCTCGTAGATCGGTGCGCGAAGCTGGGCGAGCGCCTGGGCGTTGTTGCGATAGTAGTCCCAGACCTCCTTCTCGCGGCCGGGCATCTGCCGGGCGCGCTCGATCACGGCGCGGCCGACCTCGTCGTCGGTCACGCTGATCTTGTTCTTCTCGCCGATCTCGGAGAGCACGAGGCCGAGCCGCACGCGGCGGTCGGCGATCTTGCGGTACTCTTCCTTGGCGGCATCCTCAGTGGTGTCCTCGTCGGCGAAGGTCTTGCCGGCGGAGTCCATCTCGGCCTTGACCGAGTTCCACATCAGATTGAACTCCTCGTCGACCAGCGAGGGCGGCGCCTCGAAGCGATGCGCCTCGTCGAGACGGTCGAGCAGCGCGCGCTTGACGCGCTGGCGCGTCGCGGTCGAGAACTCGGCGACCAGACGCTCGCGCGCGGCTTCCTTCAGCTTGTCCAGCGATTCCAGGCCGAGCGTCTTGGCGAACTCGTCGTCGATCGCGATGTCCTGCGGCGCCTCGATCAGCGTCGCGGTGGTCTCGAACTCGGCCGGCTGGCCGGCGAGCTTGTCGTTCATGTAGTTCTTCGGGAACGACACCTTCAGCGTGCGCGTCTCGTTCGCGCCGATGCCGATCAGCTGCTCCTCGAAGCCGGGGATGAAGGTGTTGGAGCCGATGACGACCTGGATGCCCTCGCCGGTGCCGCCCTCGAACAGCTCGCCGTTGATCGAGCCCTTGAAATTGATGGTGACGCGGTCGCCGGATTCGGCCTTGGCGCCTTCCGCCTTGGCAGCGTAGCCGCGGTTGGAATCGGCGATGCGCTTGATCGCCTCGTCGACGTCGGCGTCGGACACGTCGGCGACGGGCTTCTCGACCTGGAAGGTCTTGAAGTCGGCGAGCGCGATCGCCGGCACCACCTCGATCGCGACCGTGTAGGTCAGATCGGTCTTGCCGTTCAGCAGTTCCTCGACCTCGGCCTGCTCGGTCGGCATCGTGATCTTCGGCTCGGTGGCGAGACGGAAGCCGCGCTCGGAGAACAGCTGCGTGTTGGTGTCGCGGATGGTCTGGTCGATGGTCTCGGCCATCACCGAACGGCCGTAAACCTTCTTCAGATGCGTGACCGGCACCTTGCCGGGACGGAAGCCGTTGATGCGGACCTTGTCCTTGAGATCGACGAGCTTGGCGCCAGCCTTGGCGTCGAGATCAGCCGCGGGAACGCTGATCTTGAACTCGTGCTTCAAACCTTCCGAGAGGGTCTCTGTGACCTGCATGGCGTCCAATCTTCTTTTCGCTCGGTCCCGGCGCGCATGCGTCGGGACGCTGTCATTAATCGATCCGGCGCGAGGCGAACGCCTCAACGCCGGTGGTTCATCGGACCGGCTTCAGGCGGACAAACATCCGCGAGGAGCAGGCCCTCGTAATCCGTGCAAACGCGAGAAGCGCTTGGTGCGGGCGGAGGGACTCGAACCCCCACAACTTTCGTCACTGGAACCTAAATCCAGCGCGTCTACCAGTTCCGCCACGCCCGCGTGAATTTGCATCAAGACCGGCCGCGATGCCGCGGGCGGCCGGGCTTATAACATGTGCCTGACTGTTCGCAGCAAAAAAATGGCCCGATGGAGGCATGGTTCAAGTAGGCACGATGGCTGGACTTATCCAGCGCGGCGTGGTCCGGATCGCGGCATGAAGCCACCGATTTTCGACCCGAACAGACGGCAGGTTTTGGCCGGGTTTGGAGCCTCCCTTGGAGCTTCCCTTGGAGCCTCGGCGGCCGGGTTGATCGCCGGCGGCGCCGGCCCGTCCGTGACGGCCCAGCTCGCGCTTCAGGCAAGGGCGGCAACCCTTGCTCTGAGGCCGGGTCAGCCACCTACACCGGTCTGGGAGCTGGCGGCTGTAAGCCACCTCAGGGACGTCCGTCTCAAGCGCTTTGACAATTGCCAGGTGGTGTTCCGGAACGACCTGCCTGTGCCGCTTGCACCAGTCTGGTACGGCCTGAGCGCCCCGACCCCGGCCGACCCGCTCCGGGGCCGTGCCCCGGCGGCGCCGGACACGACGGAAACATCAACCATTTCAATCACTAACGCAGGGACTTTGCTGGCCGACTTCCGCCTCTTCGAGGACGGCCAGAAGCAGCCCGCGCGCCCGCTTCCGATCATCGCGGCCGAGACCAGCCGGGTCGCGGTCGATCGCGACGAGGTCCTGTTGCTCGAGGAATGGCGACTGCGACCGGACGGCACCGCCCTTCCCCCGGGTCAGGACCCGAAGGACACGACCCCGCTCTACACGATCAACGGACAGACTTCATTCGAACTCTCAGCGATGGGCAATCAGCGGCTGCGGCTGCGCTTCATCAACGGCTCGCAACGTACTGTTCTAGCAATCAAATTAGAAAGCCATGAGGTCCGCGTGATGGCTCTGGACGGGCAGCCCGCCGAGCCATTCCCGGCCCGCAACGGCGCCCTGGTCCTGGCCCCAGGCGGACGCGCCGACGCGTTTGTGGATACAGCCACATCGGCTGCATTCATGCTGCATGACGGCAAGGAGGCGCGCCAGGTCGGCAGCCTCAAGATATCAGGCCAGTTGGAGCGGCGTGTGCCGCTGTTCGAGCCGCAGCCGCTCCCGTCAAACGACCTGCCCGATAAGCTCGACCTGAAAGGCGCCCTGCGGTTCGATGTCGCGCTGGGCGGCGCAGACGCCGGTTGGGCCCGGCCCGCAAGCTTCTCCACGGCCTCCGCTCCCGTCTTCCGCGCCAAGGCCGGCCGCACCGTCGTGCTGGCCCTGAAGAACCCCGCCCACGTCACGACCGTCTTCCACCTGCACGGCCACCCCTTCCGCCTGCTCGACAAGCTCGACGATGGCTGGAAGCCCTATTGGCTCGACACGCTCGCGATCGAGCCTGGCCAGACCCAGCGGATCGCCTTCGCCGCAACCTCGCCCGGGCGATGGCTGCTCGAATCGGTCGTGACGGACTGGGCCTCGCCCCGCCTGGTGCGCTGGTACGCGGTGGAGTGAGATTTGTAGGATGGGTAGAGCGCAGCGAAACCCATCGTTACTGCGCCAAGATTTGAGATGATGGGTTTCGCTGCGCTCTACCCATCCTACTCGCTACCCATCCTACCTGGCGGCTTAGTACTCCACACCCAGCGCATCGTAGATGCGCCGGTGCACGGCCGGCAGCGTCTCGGTCAGATCCTCCGCGATCAGCCCCGGCCCGGCCTCGGTCGCGGCCTCGCCGTGCATCCAGACACCGATGCTGGCGGCCTCGAACGCCGGCACGCCCTGCGCCAGGAGACCAGCGATTATGCCGGACAGCACGTCGCCGGCGCCGGCGGTGGCGAGCCAGGGCGGCGCGTTCGCGGCGATGGTGGTGCGGCCATCTGGCGCGGCGATGGTGGTATCCGGCCCCTTCAGCAGCACCACTGCGCCGGAGCGCTCCGCGGCAGCGCGCACGCGCTCGAGCTTGGAGCGGCCGGGATGCTTGTTGCTGAGGTCGGAGAACAGGCGCGGAAACTCGCCCTCGTGCGGCGTCAGCACCACCGCGTTGTCCCCAGAGGATTTGATCGATTCGAACAGGCGCTCGGGGTTCGCCGCAAAGCTCGTCAGCGCGTCGGCATCCAGCACCAGGTGCCGCTGCGCGGTGAGCGCGGTGTGGACCATGTCGCAGGTGCGTTCACCGATCCCGGTGCCGGGACCGATGATGCAGGTGTTGTAGCGCCTGTCGCCGAGCAGCTCGCCGAACTCGACCGCTGTGTCGGCGGGGCGCACCATCACCGCGGTGAGCGCGGCGGCATTGATCGCGAGCGCCTCGCGCGGTGTGGCGAGCGTCACCAGCCCGGCACCGGCCCGCAGCGCGCCGCGCGCGGCAAGCCGCGCCGCGCCGGTCGCGGCCGCATCGCCGGAGACCGCGAGCACGTGTCCGCGCGCGTATTTGTGGCCGTCGATCAGCGGCACCGGAAACGCCGCGCCCCAGAAATCCGGATCGTTCTCGAAGATCCCCGGCCTGATCTCCTCCAGCACCTGCGCGTCGATACCGATGTCGGCGACGCGGACGCGGCCGCAATGCATCCGGCCGGGCAGCAGCAAATGGGCCGGCTTCTTGCGGAAGAAGGTGACGGTCTCGGCGGCGTTGACCGCAACGCCCATCATTGCCGCGCTGGTGCCGTTGATGCCGCTCGGCAGGTCGACCGCGAGCACGGGCGCACCGTTGGCATTGATCGCCTCGATCATCTCCCGCGCCTCGCCCTCGACGGGGCGGCCGAGGCCGGCGCCGAACAGCGCGTCGATGATCAGCGCGGGTCTTCCGATCGCCTGCGGATTGAACGGCAGCACAGGATGCTTCCAGCCGCGCGCGGCGGAGGCCGCATCGCCCTGGAGCTGGTCGCGCTCGCACATCAGGATCACCGAGACCTCGCGCCCTTGCGCGGCGAGCTCGGCGGCTGCGACAAAACCGTCGCCGCCATTGTTGCCGGGGCCGGCCACGATCAGGATCGGCCCCTCCTCCACCAGCGCGTTGGCGGCCTCCGCGACCGCTTGCCCGGCGCTCAGCATCAGCTTGAAGCCGGGCGTGCCTGCCGCAATACTGAGCTGGTCCGCGCGCTGCATTTCAGCGTTGGTCAGTACTTCCATGCCACTTCCCTGGTCCAAACGCCTTTTCAACAGGCACGATCCGTGCCGACTGGGCTTACGGAACAATGATCTGCACAGATATTGAACCGTTTGCCTATTTCGTAGTCTGCGGTATTTTGAGCCGGTCGGCTCCACCTATCAGAGTTGCCAGTTAAAAGGCTGATAACGCTCCAATAATCAGGGCATTTGCAACTTGGCATAGACCCTGCTTTCGAGGAAGCCGCTTCGGTTTGTCGTGCTCGCTGGCATTTATCAGGGTGTGGCTGGCCGTCGTTGTCGGGCTGGTCAGGCATCCCGGCATACCGAAGACACGATCGTGCGTGAGATAAAGCGCATCCTGACGAAGACGTTGCTATTGATCGAAAGGCCGGGAGGCGCGCAGTGAAGAAAATTGAAGCCATCATCAAGCCGTTCAAGCTCGACGAGGTGAAGGAAGCGCTTCAGGAAGTCGGCCTTCAGGGCATCACCGTGACCGAGGCCAAGGGCTTCGGCCGGCAGAAGGGCCACGCCGAGCTTTACCGCGGCGCAGAATACATCGTCGACTTCCTGCCCAAGGTGAAGATCGAGATCGTGATCGGCGACGATCTGGTCGAGCGGGCGATCGACGCGATCCGCCGCGCCGCGCAAACCGGTCGCATCGGCGACGGCAAGATCTTCGTCTCCAACATCGAAGAGGCGATCCGCATCCGAACCGGCGAATCCGGGCTGGACGCTATCTGAGCCGGGTGCTATCCCGAATTTTGCGACACTCTGAAAGAAAAAAGGCTGCTTCGGCGGCCTGATTTCGTTTGTGCGGTTGCGCCAACTCGCCGAAAGCGAGAACGAATCTGCTCACCTGGAAACCGACCCGCAGAGCCAAAAGGGGTATGCATGAAGACCGCCAAAGACGTCCTGAAATCGATCAAGGACAACGACGTTAAGTACGTCGACCTGCGCTTCACCGATCCGCGCGGCAAGTGGCAGCACGTCACGTTCGACGTCAGCATGATCGATGAGGACATTTTCGCCGAAGGAACGATGTTCGACGGCTCCTCGATCGCCGGCTGGAAGGCGATCAACGAGTCCGACATGTGCCTGATGCCCGATCCGGTGACCGCGACGATCGACCCGTTCTTCGCCGAGACCACGATGGTCATCACCTGCGACGTGCTCGAGCCGACCACCGGCGAGCCCTACAACCGCGACCCCCGCGGCATCGCCAAGAAGGCGGAAGCCATGGTGAAGTCGATGGGCGTGGGCGACAGCGTGTTCGTCGGCCCCGAAGCCGAGTTCTTCGTGTTCGACGACGTGCGCTATTCGGCCGAGCCCTACAAGACCGGCTTCCGGCTCGACTCCTCGGAGCTGCCGACCAACTCCGACACCGAATATGAAGGCGGCAATCTCGGCCACCGCATCCGCACCAAGGGCGGCTACTTCCCCGTCCCGCCGCAGGACTCGGTGCAGGACATGCGTTCCGAGATGCTCGGCGCCATGGCCAAGATGGGCGTCAAGGTCGAGAAGCACCACCACGAGGTGGCTTCCGCCCAGCACGAGCTCGGCATGAAGTTCGACACGCTGACGCTGATGGCCGACCACATGCAGATCTACAAGTACTGCATCCACCAGGTCGCGCACATCTACGGCAAGACCGCCACCTTCATGCCGAAGCCGATCTACGGCGACAACGGCTCGGGCATGCACGTGCACCAGTCGATCTGGAAGGACGGCAAGCCGGTGTTCGCCGGCAACAAGTACGCCGACCTTTCGGAGACCTGCCTGCACTACATCGGCGGCATCATCAAGCACGCCAAGGCGATCAACGCCTTCACCAACCCGTCGACCAACTCCTACAAGCGTCTGGTCCCGGGCTATGAGGCGCCCGTGCTGCTCGCCTACTCCGCGCGCAACCGCTCGGCCTCCTGCCGCATCCCCTACACCGCTTCGCCGAAGGCCAAGCGTGTCGAGGTGCGCTTCCCCGATCCGATGGCCAACCCCTATCTCGGCTTCGCCGCGATGCTGATGGCCGGCCTCGACGGCATCAAGAACAAGATCGATCCGGGTCCGGCGATGGACAAGGACCTCTACGACCTGCCGAAGGAAGAGCTGAAGCAGATCCCGACCGTCTGCGGCTCGCTCCGCGAGGCGCTGGAGAACCTCGACAAGGACCGCGGCTTCCTCAAGAACGGCGGCGTGTTCGACGACGACTTCATCGACGCTTACATCGAGCTGAAGATGACCGAAGTCGCCCGCTTCGAGATGACCCCGCACCCGGTCGAGTTCGAGATGTACTATTCGAACTAAGCGTTCGAACAGCACGAGACAGGCAAAAGGCGCCCCGAGAGGGGCGCCTTTTCGCTTGGAGGCGTAGGATGGGTAGAGCGTAGCGAAACCCATCATCTAACCTTTGCGAGATCGATGGGTTTCGCTTCGCTCTACCCATCCTACTCGGCCGCTACCACGTCGCGGTGAACGCCTTCTGCAGATCGGCCGGCGCCGTGACGCCGCTCGCGATCAGCAATTGGGTGAGGACGCGCGCCTTCTGCGGATTGAGATCCTCCGACACGGCGAAGCCGTTCTTGTCGTCGTCGACCTCGACGTTCCGCGTGACGAAGCCGGATCGCACCCGCGTGGAGCGGACGACGACGATGCCCTTCTTCGCGGCGGCCTCGAGCGCGTCGAGCGCGGCCTTCGACGTGTTGCCGTCGCCGACGCCGGCCAGCACGATGCCCTTGGCGCCGTGCGAGATCGCATCCTCGATCGGAATGGCGTCCATGTTGGCGTGCGAGTAGACGATCGCGACCCGCGGCAATTGCTCGCCGGCCGGAAGCTGATAGGTCGCGCGCCTGAAGCCCGGAGCCTGCGCCATGAAGCGGATGCCGCCGGCGGTGTCGACATAGCCGATCGGTCCGTCATTGGGCGAACCGAAGGTCTCGATGCTCGTGGTGTTGGTCTTCGTCACCGAGCGCGCGCCCTGGATCTTGTCGTTCAGCACGGCGATCACGCCGCGTCCGCGCGCGCGTGGATCGGCGGCGACCTGCACCGCCTCGTAGAGATTGCCGGGACCGTCCGCGCTGACCGCCGTCGCCGGCCGCATCGAGCCGACAATCACCACCGGCTTGTCGCCGCGCACCACGTTGTCGAGGAAGAACGCGGTCTCCTCCAGCGTATCCGTGCCGTGGGTGATGATGATCCCATCGGCCTCGTTCTTGTCGAAGGCGTCCTGGATGCGGCGGGCCAGCGCGAACCAGACCTTGTCGTTCATGTCCTGGGATCCGATCGACGAGATCTGCTCGGCGTTGATCTTGGCGAGCTTGTCGAGGCCCGGCACCGACGCCATGAGCTGCTCGCCGGTGATCTGGCCGGATTTGTACGCGCCGGTCGCGCGCGGGTCGGCCTGGCCGGCGATGGTGCCTCCCGTCGCGAGCACGAGAATGCGCGGCAGGCTGGCAGCCGAAGCGTCCTTGCCGGGCTCCGCAGCCTGGACCGCAGCCGCCCCCCCGCACGTCCAAAGTGTGAGGGCGAACAGGGGAATGGAGAGCATTGAAATCCAGCTTTGGCGGCGACCGGCTGCACTGGCGGTAGGCGTCATCATCGAATTGTCCTCCCGTTTAAGTAGGGATCGACATTCGATACGCCCATTGAGGCCGAAGATGGGTCGGCCTGCTGCTTGTCGCTATGGATTGTCTCGCCGCGGCAAGAAATGGTCGAGCAAGCCCGTCGGCAGCGGAAACACGACGGTCGACGACCGTTCGCCCGCGATGTCGTGCAGAGCCGCGAAATAACGCAGCTGCATCGCCTGAGGCTCCTGCGCGAGAATCCGGCCGGCCTCGACGAGCTTTTCGGCGGCCTGCTGCTCGCCCATCGCATTGATCACCTTGGCCCGCCGCAAGCGCTCCGCCTCGGCCTGCTTGGCGATCGCGCGAACCATGGTTTCGTTGATATCGACGTCCTTGATCTCGATGCCGGTGACCTTGATGCCCCAGACGTCGGTCTGCTTGTCCAGAATCTCCTGGATATCGGCGTTCAACCTGTCGCGCTCGGCAAGCATCTCGTCGAGCTCGTGCTTGCCGAGCACCGAACGCAGCGTGGTCTGGGCGAGCTGGCTGGTTGCGGCCATGTAATCGCCGACCTTGATGATCGCCCGTTCGGGGTCGACGATGCGGAAGTACAGAACGGCATTGACCTTGACCGAGACGTTGTCGCGCGAAATCACGTCCTGCGGCGGCACGACCTGCACCATCACCCGGAGGTCGACCTTGACGAGCTGCTGCACGACCGGAATGAGGAGGATGAGGCCCGGTCCTTTCACGCCGGTGAAGCGGCCGAGTGTAAAGATGACGCCGCGCTCGTATTCGCGCAGGATTCGAATGGCCTGGGATAGAAACATGATGACAAGCAGCGCAAGCGCCGCGTACGTCAGATATTCCAGCATCATGATGTGCCTCCCTCGCCGGTTCGGGCGGGTGTGCGCCGTATCAGCAGCGTCAGATCGACGACGTCGGCGATTTCGCCGGTCTCTCCGGGCTTGAACGTTTCGGCGCCGCGCGCCTGCCAGCGCTCACCATGGGCGAAGACGTGACCTTCGTTTCCGTTCCAGTCGAGAACCTTGGCGGGCAAGCCACGCATGGCCTGCGCGCCGACCCGTGCGGGAGCCTCGCGGACGCGCCGGAGCGAACCGAGCACGACCAGCGCAAAGCCGGTGAACACGGCCGCTGCAATGCCGATCACCCACCACGATAGCTGGTAGCCGGGCGCCTCGCCCCTGAAGAGCATCATGGCTCCCAGCACGAAAGCGATGATCCCTCCAAGGCCGATCACCACGGTCGGGTTGAAGGCTTCGATGGTGAGAAGCACGAGTCCGACCAGCATCAGGGCGAGGCCGGCATAGTTGATGGGCAGCAGATTGAGCGCATAGAGGCCGATCAGCAGGCAGATCGCGCCGACGACGCCGGGGGCGACGGCACCGGGCGACATGAACTCGAAGATCAGGCCGTAGATGCCGACCATCAGGAGAATGAACGCCACGTTCGGATCGGTGATGACCGCCAGGAAGCGGGATATCCGTCCGGGGTCGACGGCTTCGACGACGGCATCCTTCGTCGCGAGGCGTTGCGTCCTGCCGCCTGCAACCTCCACCACACGACCATCGAGCTGCCGCAGCAATTCAGCCTGGTCACGCGCGACGAGCTCGATGGCATGAGCCTCGAGCGCACCGTTGGCAGAGAGTGTGGCAGCCTCACGGACCGCCTTCTCGGCCCAGTCCGCGTTCCGGTTGCGCAGCTCCGCGAGGCTGCGGATGAAGGCGACGGCATCATTCGTCACCTTCGCCGTCATCGCGTCCTTCGGCTCATCCTTCTTGTCTTTGCCATCCTTCTCGGGCGTGCCGCTCGGCAGGCCCGGCAGCGGCCCGCCAATCTGCACCGGCGTCGCGGCACCGATATTGGTGCCGGGCGCCATCGCCGCGATATGGGTCGCATAAAGGATATAGGTCCCGGCACTCGCCGCGTGGGCGCCCGAAGGAGCAACGTAGCCGACGACAGGGATGGGCGAGGCAAGCACATCCGCAATGATCTCGCGCATGCTGGAATTGAGACCGCCAGGCGTGTTCATTCTCAGAAGCACAACCTCGGCACGCCGTTCGCTCGCCGTGGCCAAAGCCTCCTTCACGTAGCTGGCCGACGCAGGGCCAATGGCCCCGTCGATCGATACAATCAATGCAAAACGGCGTCCCTCCTCCGCCAGGCCGGGAAGGAGGCTGCAGATCAAAGCCGCGGCGCTGATCGCCGCAACGAGGGCCGCCTTCATGGTCTGCACGGCACGGGCTCCCTTGCAGAACATATGGTGCGCGTCTTTCGAACCTCAATGCGGTCGCGTGCACGCCGTTGTCGTTGTGCGATGCAATGGAGATCGCCCCGCGAACACAGGGCGGACCATGCCTTCGGCCGATCCGCCCGCGCGATGCGCTGCTACGGCCGCGAGACGCGCATGCCATCCGCGCCGATCGGCCCGAACGTGCCGGCGATGACGTCAGGCGTCGGCTGCATGCCGCCGAGCGACCAGTGCGAGGGCTCCTGCTCCTCGATCCTGACCCAGACGTTGCGGCGGAAGTCCGCATTGCCCTGCCCTTCGACCTCGACCATCAGGTCGGTGATCTGCTCGAGCAGCGACTTCTTCTGCGCGGCGTCGAGGATGCCGCGGACGGTGGAAATGGTGACGTAAGGCATGTCTTTCTCCAATCATGTCGGGTGACGACGCAGCGAATTTGCACCCGGCAGGCCCGGCAAGGCAGTGGCGGATAAGCCAGAGATCGGGCAATTTCAGCCACTCGGTCCACGCGGCCATCGGCTAGGATCATCGCGTCTGCCTGGAGGTCCCAATGAAGCTCGCCATTCTGGCGCTGGAAGGCTGCATGCATTCGGCGATCGCCGGCATCGCCGACGTCCTGTCGCTTGCCAACCACGTGATGCAGCAGAGCGGCGCAAAATCCCGCTTCGCCTGGCAGACGCTGTCGCTCGACGGCAAGGCCGTGCGCGCCGGCGGCGGCCAGATCGTCGCGGTCGATGGTGCGATCGGCAGACGCGGCAGCTTCGATGCGATCCTCGTCCCCGGCAATCTCGTCGATCACGTCACGGCCGCCCGGCTGCAACCGCAATATGCCCGCGCCGGCGCCTGGCTGCGGCAGCAGCACGCGAACGGCCGCCTGATCGGCGCCTTCTGCAGCGGCGTGTTCCTGCTGGCCGGCGCGGGCCTGCTCGACAACCGCCGCGCCACCATCACCTGGTGGCTGCAGGGCGAGCTGCGGCAGCGTCATCCCGCAATCGACCTCGCGGCCGACGCCGTCATCACCGCGACCGACCGCATCGTCTGCGCGGCCGGACCGATGTCGTGGGTCGACCTCCTGCTCCGCCTGATCGAGATGGTCGACGGCAAGGAGATCGCAAAGCTGTGCGCGGACTACGTCGTCATCGACACCGCGCAGCGCACCCAGTCGATCTTCATGCCCGTCGGCTATCTGCTCTCGCAAGACCCGCTGCTGACCAGGGCGGACCTGCTGGTGCGCCGCGCCGGCAAGAGCCCGATGACGGTGAAGCGCCTCGCGGGCGCACTCGGATTGAGCGAACGCACGCTGAACCGGAAGTTTCAGGAGCTCACGCACGAGCCGCCGCACGCCTTCATCATGCGCCGCCGCGTCGAGCAGGCACGCACCTTGCTGGAGACGACGGCGCAGCCGGTCAAGACCATCGCGCGCGCCGCCGGCTACGAGGACGAGAGCAGCTTTCGCAAGGCGTTCCGCAAGCTGACCCTGATGTCTCCGCAGGCGTATCGTGCACGGCGGATGGAGCGGACGGCGTGAGATCGGCCGGCACGCGCCACGTTTGGCGCAGCAGAGTCCTTTCGTTCTGCATCTGACTCCACTTCGTTCTCAAAGAACAAATCAGCACCGCGAAAATCGGAGCGGACCAATTCCTACCGATTGGTTTATCTCGCGTGAAATTCGGAGTGCGCCTTGATGCACGGCGCAATCGCCGCCGGCTTCTCGCCGACGCAAGCCGCGGCCGCATAAGTTTCGTTGCCGGCTTCCGGCCCCAGGACTAGGATGCAGCAGCTAACTTCGGGCGATCGGACGAGACGTTCGATGTCGGACCTTGCGGGCGATCAGGATCGCAATGCCTTCTGGCAGCAGATGCTGTCCGGCGAGCATCCCTCACTCCGCCGCGGCCGCGCGGTGATGCGCATGCTGTCGCCGACAGCCGATAACCGCTGCCGGCTCTGCTGCGTGGGTTTCGACGGCTTCACGGCACCGGCCTTACGGCTTGCGGGCTTCCGGCCATGGCGACGCAACCCGCATATCTGCGAGCAGTGCGAGGCGGTGCTCGCCAAGGAGCGCGGCGGCGCCGAGATCGAGATCGCGATGCTCTATGCCGATGTGCGGGGATCGACCCAACTCGCTGCGCGCATGGGCCCAACCGAGTTTGCCGCGCTCATGCAGCGCTTTTTCCGGGTGGCGACCGAGGTATTTGCCGAGACCGACGCCGTGGTCGACAAGATGGTCGGTGACGAGGTGATCGGAATTTTCCTGCCCGGCTTTTCAGGCAGCGACTATCGCCGGCACGCGGTCAAGGCCGGGCTCGCACTTCTGCGCGCGACCGGACATGACGATCCCGCAGGCCCCTGGCTTTCCATTGGCGTCGGCGTGCATGCGGGCAAGACGTTTGTCGGCTCGATCGGCGTGGAGGACGGCAACTACCAGTTTGCCGCCCTTGGAGACCCCATGAACTTCTGCGCGCGGCTGGTCGCCGCGGCCAAGGGTGGCGAGATGATGATCAGTTCGGTGGTCCGGGAGGACGCACCGCCCGGCATTGCCGCCGAGCAGCGCAGCCTGCTTCTCAAGGGCTACGCCGACCCCGTCAATGCCTATGTCGCAAAGCTCACGCCTTGATGCGCGAGGCTGCGCTTGGTCCCGGCCGGCCCGCGCAGCAGAACGTTGCAACGCGTCCGGGACGCGAGCCTTGAGCTAAGCCGCCGCCCTCTGTCGCGCCACCAGCGCCTCGCCAAAGGCCTCGAACAGTTTTCGGTTGATCGGGTTGCGCTGCGGGTCGTACTCAGCGTGCCATTGCACACCGAGCGCAAAGGTCGGGGCCTCCGCGATGCGGATCGCCTCGATGGTGCCGTCCTCGGCAACGCCCTCGATCAGCACGCGCTTGCCGGGGTCGAGGATGCCCTGGCCGTGCAGCGAATTGACCCTGATCTTCTCACACCCCAGCAGCGTCGCGAATGCGCCCCCGGGCGTGAGGGCGACGTCGTGACGGTCGGCGAACACCACGGTCGGATCGGGATGGATCTCGCCGTTCTCGAGCCGGGGCATGCGGTGGTTCATGCGGCCGGGAATTTCGCGAATCTCGGGATGCAAAGAGCCGCCGAACGCGACGTTCATCTCCTGCAGGCCGCGGCAGATGCCGAACAGCGGAATGCCGCGCGCGACGCAGGCGAGCGAGAGCGCCAGCGCCACCTCGTCGCGATGGATGTCGTAGGGCTCGTGCTTCTCGCAGGGATCGACGTTGAAATGGGTCGGATGCACGTTGGCGCGAGCACCGGTGAGGACGATGCCATCGACCGTATCGAGCAGTGCAGCGATGTCGGTGATATCAGGGGAGCCCGCGAACATCACCGGCAAGCCGCCGGAGACCTCGGCCACGGCGCGCAAGTTTCGCTCGCCGACCATCTGGACCTGAAATCGATTCTCGACGCGATGGGAATTCCCAATCACGCCGACGACCGGCTTTCTCATCTCCCGTTCCGACCTCCCCGCAACAAGATTCTCCAAAGATGCCCTTGGGATGGAACAAATTCAACTGAAGGGATCGCGGGACGGCAATGCTATTTTCGCGCAAATGCCTCCCGGGCCTCGATTGCCCCCGCCGCAGGCAGGCCGGCGGCCTTCAGGGCGGCTGCCGCGGGGTCCCCTGGCGCCGCCAGCCAGGGCAGTTTCGCATCGATTCCGCGCGTCACGGGCTCCCCGAGCACGCTCCCGAAATCGATCGGCCACACCCCGTTGGGCACCACCTCGGCCGTGAGGCCGCGGATGGCATAGCCATCGCCCAGAACCGCGTCTGCGTGGTCGCTGGCGACAAGACGCGCGCTCGCGGGGTCGGCGGGATCACCAAAGCTCACCAGCACCGGGATCAGGTCCCCCTGCACCGGGACAATGCCGGTCTGCCGGCTGATGTCGTTGAACGAGACACGGTTGCCGCGCGCCGCCCCATAGGCGCGCAGCGCCACATAGTTGATGTCGTCGAGATCGAGCTTGTCGCCCTGCCGATGGGCCAGCAGCACCACCAGGTTCTTGCCCTTGCCGCGATCTTTGCCGCCGTCTTGGCCGAGGTCCACGAACACCGCCTCCCCGCGCATCGTGGTGCGGCCGCCGCGATTGTAGTTGCGATCGGGCACCACGGCGAGAATGCCTGATGCGGTCCTGATCCCGTCGGGCGTCGTCACCTCGACCGTGAGGCGATATTTGTGGCCGGGCCGGTTGATCCGGATCTGATCCCCGATCACGAGCACGGCCAGAAGCCCGAGCAGACCGGCCCATTTGCTGATGAAACTCAAGCGCCCCCCACCTGTTCTTTCTCATCGCTCTGCACCGTTCGCGCGGCAGCGTCAAACCAGCCCGTTGACGCGGCCTTGATCGGAAGCCCGTTTGTCGAAAGAGTGCGGCGCGCGGCACGCTGAAAAGGACCCGATGTGAGCATTTCCAGAGATGAACGGCCCCCGACCCGCAACGATCTTGCCTGGGCGATTTCGGTCGGCGGCATCGGTGTCGTGCTGTTCACGGCCGGGCTGGTCTTCACCTGGTATTTTGCCGCCACGCTGCTGCTGATCTTCACCGGCATGCTGCTCGGTCTCGGCCTCAACGCGCTGACCGGCGCGCTCGGCCGCCGCGTGCGCCTGCCACATGCAGTGCGGCTCGCCATCGTCTGCGTCGTGCTTGCGGTGCTGCTCGCAGGCGTCGCCTATCTCGGCGGCGCCACCATTGCCGACCAGGCCTCGGTGCTCAGCAAGACCATCAAGTCGCAGATCGGCACGGTGAAATCCTTCCTGGACAACCACGGGATCGACACCAGCTTCTTCGATTTCGGCAATGGTGCGTCCGACGGCTCGGCCACGACGCCACCGGACTCGACGCCTGCACCGCAAGCGGCGCAGCGCGGTTCGTTGCCCGGCGCCGGCGCGCTGGCCTCCAACGGCGGCGCGATCGTCAGCCAGACCTTCAAGCTGCTGCTCGGCACCATCCACGGCGTCGGCAACATCTTCATCGTGCTGTTTCTGGGCCTGTCCTTCGCCGCCCAGCCCGGCGTCTATCACGACGGCCTGCTGTTCCTCGCGCCGGCCCGGCACCGCAGGCGCGTTGCGCTCATCATCGACCGCACGGCTGAGACGCTGGAGCGCTGGCTGATCGCGCAGATCGTGGTGATGATCGCGGTCGGCGCCGTGACCTGGATCGGGCTTGCCGTCATCGGCATCCCCGGCTCGTTCATCCTGGGAATCCAGGCCGGCCTGCTCGCCTTCATCCCGACCGTCGGCGCCATCATCGCCGGTGTGGTCGTGGTGCTGGCGAGCCTCGCCTCGGGCTGGATCCCGGCGCTGTCGGCCTTCCTGCTCTTCATGGGCGTGCATGCCATGGAGAGCTACGTGCTGACGCCGATCCTGCAGCGCCAGGCGCTCGACATCCCGCCGGCGACGCTGTTCGCGTTCCAGATCGTGCTCGGCGTCGTGTTCGGAATCTGGGGCCTCGCGCTGGCGCTCCCGCTCGTCGCCATCGCAAAGGTCATGATCGACCATTTCAAGACGTATGAGGCGCCGCCTCTGGCGGAGGCGGCGTGATCCCTCTTAGGTGGTCAGCACGGTCTCGGTGTGCTCGACCTCCGGAGGCGCGGCAAAATACTGGCCGACGAGGCCGCGCCATTCGGTGAAATTCTCCGAGCCGCGGAAGTCGACAGTGTGGTTCTCCAGCGTCGCCCACCTCACCATCAGCCGGTAGCGCTGCGGCTTCTCGATCGACTTGTGCAGCTCGAAGCCGTGAAAGCCCTTGGAACGGCCGAAGGCGGCCTTGGCCTTGGCGACGGCGGCTTCAAAATCCTTCTCGCTGCCCGGCTTGACGTCGATTTGCGCGATCTCGGTGACCATTGGTTTCCACCCATTGTTGTTCGATGGGCGTGTCTACCGCAGCCATGGGCAAAGAAAAAGGCGCCGAAACGGCGCCCTGACCAGCCCCAAATGCGCCTCTCTCAGGAGAACAGCAGCGCGGTGCCCAGGACGATCAGCGTGCAGCCGATGAACAGCGCGACCGGCCAGTAGCTGCGTCCCTGCGTGTAGCGCCCCTGGGCGCGACGCTCGGTGATCAGCGCGGTCTCGTATTCCTCCGCCGTCGAGAACAGGCAGGCAAAGCCGCTTCGCGCCGAAGCCGCGTGGGCTTCGAGCGACATCAGGGCGGCCTGCGGGGTCTGTCGACGGATCGATTCCATGACCGCAATGGTAGGGATCGACTGGTAAACAGCGGCTTACCGCAGGGCCGCCCTCAGGTTTACGCCGTGACCGGACGCGCCTGCGGCGCACCGACCCGCGCCGCGCTCTGGCGGCGCCAGTTCTCCAGCGACAACGGCAGCTCCTCCGCCGCCTCGACGCGGTTACGGCCGCCGCGCTTGGCCTGGTAGAGCGCGGTGTCGGCCGAGGCCAACAGCACCTCGAGCTCGGTGCCGGCAGGACCGCCGGCGACACCGATGCTGACGGTGGTGTCGACCGGGCCCTCGTCAACCACGACGCCGGAGGTCTCGAAGGCTTCGCGTACGCGCTCGGCCACCAGCACGCCCTCCTCGAGCGAGCACGGCAGCAAGGCCGCGAACTCCTCGCCGCCGATGCGGCCCGACAGGTCGGAGATGCGCAAATTGTTGACGACGACGGTCGAGAACAGCCTGAGCATCTCGTCGCCGGCGGGATGGCCGAAGCGGTCGTTGATCGACTTGAAGTGGTCGATGTCGAAGATCATCACGGTGACGGGACGTCCGGCCTTGGCCTCGCGATCGATCACGCGGCCGCAGGCTTCGGAGAAGCCGCGTCGGTTCAGCATGCCGGTGAGCGGATCGGTCGACGCCGCGGTCCTGTGCGCGGTGACGGTGCGCTCGGACACCAGCATGAAGATCACGAACACGGTGCCGACGGCATAGAGCACGATCTCGACCGCGAACACGGTGACCCAGATGCTGGAGGAGAAGCCGGCATCGTGCGGACGCAGGAAGCTGCCGATCAGGATCGGCAGCATCAGGACGCAGCCGTGCATCACCGGCACGACGAAGGCCGGCCAGCGCCGCTGCAGGCTCTTGCGCCGCTCGACCCAGAGCTCGCTCGCGGTCAGCGCCGCATACACCGAGACGATGCCGGCACCGATGATCATGCGCAGCATGGACGCCGCGGGATCGAGCAGCGATACGGCGGCGACCCAGGCGAGCGCGCCGAGCACGAGACCGGGCCAGTTCGGCTTGCGGCCGTGGAAGACGCGCGCCGCATTCCACACCATGCCGCAGGCCACGAAGCCGACGGCATTTAACGCGAGGTAGAGATGCGGGCCGAGCTTATCGCCGGCCGCCGTCCACAACGCGACGGAGGACGCACCGAGCAGATAGGCGGTGCCCCACCATTTCAGCGCAGGACTGTTTTCCTGCTTGCCGAAGAAAACCATCATGGCGCCGAGCAATGCGGCAACCATGGTGGCAACCAAATAGAGCGTGATGCTATCGAGCGACATCATGTCGGCCCCCTTGAAAACATAGCAGTTACGCGATCGGCACATCCGATTTGCGCGCCCTTCCGAATGCGACGCTATGTCCCGCGGGTTCCATTCAGGTTTTCGCGCAGCCCCAACTTTTCCAGAAACTCGTCGTCAATTTGCATACAAACGAACAACAAAAAGGGCGCTGAAATCAGCGCCCTTTTGCATCTCATTGAAGCCGCTTTCGCGGCGAATGCGACCGAAGCGATTAACGCTTCGAGAACTGGAAGGACCGGCGGGCCTTGGCCTTGCCGTACTTCTTACGCTCGACCACGCGCGAGTCGCGGGTGAGGAAGCCGCCCTTCTTGAGCACGGAGCGCAGCTCCGGCTCGAAATAGGTGAGCGCCTTGGAGATGCCGTGACGGACCGCGCCGGCCTGGCCGGACAGACCGCCGCCGGCGACCGTGCAGATCACGTCGTACTGGCCCGAACGCTGGGCCACCGAGAACGGCTGCTCGATCATCATGCGCAGCACGGGACGGGCGAAATAGACCTCGACCTCGCGCGAGTTGACGGTGACCTTGCCGGCGCCCGGCTTGATCCACACGCGGGCGACCGCGTCCTTGCGCTTGCCGGTGGCATAGGCGCGGTTGAACTTGTCGACCTTCTTCTCGTGCTTGGGCGCATCGGGCGCCGCCGCAGTCTTGAGCTGCGAGAGCTGGTCGAGCGACTGGATGGATTCGGCCATGTTATGCGGCCCTCGTGTTCTTGCGGTTCAACTTGGCGATGTCGATCTTCTCGGGCTGCTGCGCCTCGTGCGGATGATCGGCGCCGCCGTAAACACGGAGGTTGCCCATCTGCACGCGACCGAGCGGACCACGCGGGATCATGCGCTCGACGGCCTTCTCGAGCACGCGCTCGGGGTGCTTGCCCTCGAGGATCTGGCGCGCGGTGCGCTCCTTGACGTGACCGACGTAGCCGGTGTGCTTGTAATAGGTCTTCTGCTCGCGCTTGCGACCGGTGAGGACCGCATGCTGCGCGTTGATGATGATGACGTTGTCGCCGCAATCAACGTGCGGGGTGTAGGTCGGGAGGTGCTTGCCGCGCAGGCGCATGGCAACGATGGTGGCGAGACGGCCGACGACCAGACCCTTGGCGTCGATCAGCACCCACTTCTTCGTCACCTCAGCCGGCTTTGCCGAAAAGGTTTTCATGTCAGAGTTTCCGTGGACGGGGAGCATCGGCGCGAACAACCGCACCGGACTGCCCGGGTTTCTAGAGAAACGCCGCGCAGCGGTCAATGCCCGATGACGTAAATTACTGAAGCAAAATCATAGGCTTAAAAATACGGTGCTATATTACCTGCGAAAAGCTCAAACATTTGGAATGGAATAAGTCGAGGTGACATGGGCGATCGGGTCGGGTGAGGTCCCGGACAGGAGGTTCACCTCCCCCACCGCCAGGCGCTTGCCGAGCTTGAGCAGCCGCGCCTCGGCCAGCACGTCCTGCCCGGGCTGCCCCTTGCGCAGGAAGTTGATGTTCAGATTGGTGGTGACCGCGAGCCCGACGGGGCCGATCGCGGACAGGAGCACCACGTACATCGCGAAATCGGCGAGCGCCATCAGCGTCGGGCCGGAGACCGTTCCGCCCGGCCGCAGCATCCTTACACTGAAACGCTGGCGCAAAAGGCAGGTCTGGCCGTCCGCGCTCTCGATCGTGATGTCGTCGCCGCTGAAGGCCTGGGGGAACTCGTCGCGCAGAAACTGCTCGACCTCGGCCACGCTCATTTTCGCTAACGCCATGCTGTTCCCCACCCTCGCTTCGCTTGCCCTGTTACATTAAGTTATCCGTGTCATCCAATTGCAATCATTCCACGGAAGTCGCGTCAATGTCCGTTCAGGCCGCCCGCGCCCCCTCCCCGCAACCACAGATCCTGCTGCGCGAGACAATCGGCAGCATCGCGGTCCTGACGCTGAACCGCCCGGCCGCGCGCAACAGCCTGTCGCAGGCGATGATCGCGACCCTGCAAGCCGAGCTCAACGAGATCCGCGACGACAAGGCCATCCGCGGCGTGGTGATCGCAGCCAACGGCCCCGCCTTCTCCGCCGGCCACGACATCAAGGAAATGAACGCCCGCCGCGCTGACGCGGACCGCGGCCGTGCCTTCTTCGCCGAGATGATGAATGCCTGCAGCGCGATGATGCAGGCGATCGTGCATCTGCCGAAGCCGACAGTCGCCGCCGTCCAGGGCATCGCCACGGCCGCCGGCTGCCAGATGGTGGCGAGTTGCGACCTCGCGATCGCCTCGCAGGACGCGACATTCGCCACGCCCGGCGTCGACATCGGCCTGTTCTGCTCGACGCCGATGGTGGCGCTGACGCGCAACGTGCCGCGCAAGCAGGCGATGGAGATGCTGCTGACGGGCGAGCCTGTCACCGCCGACCGCGCGCGCGAGATCGGGCTCGTCAATCGTGTCGTGCCCGCCGGCACCGAGCGCGAAGCGGCGATCGCGCTCGCCGAGAAGGTCGCGCTGAAATCCGCCTATACCGTCAAGCTCGGCAAGGAGGCCTTTTATCGCCAGGCCGAGATGAGCCTTGCGGATGCCTATCGTTATGCCGCAGAGGTGATGACCGAGAACATGATGGCGCGCGACGCCGAGGAAGGCATCGGCGCCTTCATCGAGAAGCGCGCGCCGACATGGCGGGATGAGTGACAACCGTCATTGCGAGCGAAGCGAAGCAATCCAGAAATCCCTCCGCGGTGACAGCCTGGATTGCTTCGTCGCTTCGCTCTTCGCAATGACAGCAACAAAGAAGACCCAATGAACCACGACGCCTATCCCGACAATTACATCCGCGGCATCCTCAACAGCGTGAAGTCGATCGCGATGGTCGGCGCCTCGCCGCAGAACGTGCGGCCGAGCTATTTTGCGTTCAAATATCTGGCGCAGCGCGGCTACGACATGATCCCGATCAATCCGGGCCATGTCGGCAAGGATTTGCTCGGAAAGCCGTTCGTCGCCTCGCTGTCCGACATCGGTCGCCCCATCGACATGATCGACATTTTCCGCAACTCCAGCCACATCATGCCCGTGGTCGAGGAAGCCCTCACGCTCGACCCGCTGCCGAAGGTGATCTGGATGCAGCTTGGCGCACGCGATGACGCCGCGGCGGCGAAAGCGGAGTCGGTCGGTATCGAGGTGGTCATGAACCGCTGCCCCAAGATCGAATATGGCCGGCTGTCCTCGGAAATCTCCTGGATGGGCGTGAATTCGCGCACGCTCAGCTCCAAGCGCGCGCCGGCGCCGACGCAGGGCATGCGGCTCTCCCTCAATCGGATGAGCGTCGGCGGCGGCGACACCGCGGCATCGGATCGCGCCGCGAAAAACAAGACCGAGCAGAGCTGACGCAATTGCGAAGGTTTCGTTTCGCGAACGCGACAATGCGTAGCAGGATCGTTCCCAAATCATCCTGATGTGAAGCGGCGCCTTGACGGCGGACGTCCCGCCCATCAGCATGCCGCGCGATTTCAGACCAAGAGAACAGGACGCCTTCTATGAGCGATCGCCTTCCGGGATTTTCAACCCTCGCCGTGCATGCCGGTGCACAGCCCGATCCGACCACCGGTGCGCGCGCGACCCCGATTTATCAAACCACCTCTTTCGTCTTCAATGACGCCGACCACGCCGCCTCGCTGTTCGGCCTGCAGGCGTTCGGCAACATCTACACCCGCATCGGCAACCCGACCAACGCGGTGCTGGAAGAGCGCGTGGCCGCGCTCGAAGGCGGCACCGCCGCGCTCGCGGTGGCCTCGGGCCACGCCGCCCAGGTCGTCATCCTGCAGCAGCTGCTCCAGCCCGGCGACGAATTCATTGCCGCGCGAAAACTCTATGGCGGCTCGATCAACCAGTTCACGCACGCGTTCAAGAGCTTCGGCTGGAACGTGGTGTGGGCCGATCCCGACGACATCTCGAGCTTCGAGCGCGCGGTGACGCCGCGCACCAAGGCGATCTTCATCGAGTCCATCGCCAATCCCGCAGGCAGCATCACCGACATCGAGGCGATCTCGACGGTGGCGCGCAAGGCGGGCGTGCCGCTGATCGTCGACAACACGCTGGCCTCGCCCTACCTCATCCGTCCGATCGACCACGGCGCCGACATCGTCGTGCACTCGCTGACGAAGTTCCTGGGCGGCCACGGCAACTCGCTCGGCGGCATCATCGTCGATGCCGGCACCTTCGACTGGTCCACGGGCGGCAAATATCCGATGCTGTCGGAGCCGCGCCCCGAATATCACGGCATCCGCCTGCAGGAGACGTTCGGCAACTTCGCCTTCGCGATCGCCTGCCGCGTGCTGGGCCTGCGCGATCTCGGCCCTGCGCTGTCGCCGTTCAACGCCTTCATGATCCTGACCGGCATCGAGACACTGCCGCTGCGCATGCAGAAGCACTGCGACAACGCCAAGGCGGTCGCCGAATTCCTCGCCGGCCACCCGGCGGTGGCCTCGGTGAGCTATGCGGGCCTTGCGAGCGACAAGTACAACCAGCTCGCGCGCAAATACGCGCCGAAGGGCGCGGGCGCCGTCTTCACCTTCAGCCTGAAGGGCGGCTACGACGCCGGCGTCAATTTGGTGTCGAAGCTGCAGCTGTTCTCGCACCTCGCCAATGTCGGCGACACCCGCTCGCTGGTGATCCACCCGGCCTCGACCACGCACAGCCAGCTCGACGACGCCGCCAAGGTGAAGTCCGGCGCCGGCCCCGACGTGGTCCGGCTCTCGATCGGCATCGAGGACAAGGAAGACCTGATCGCCGATCTGGAGCAGGCGCTCAGCGCTTAGTTTCCTGTCGTTCCGGGGCGGTGCGAAGCACCGAACTAGGGTGCGCAATTGCGCACCAGAGAACCTCGAAATTCCGGGTTCGCGCTCATGCGCGCCCCGGAATGACGGTTGCCTTGGCGACCGCCGGTTAACAGTCATTAACCATATCTGCCGCATACATCGTCGCTGGATCGCCCCTTTTGATTCGGAGCCGACGATGCTGCGCTGGATGGTGCCTGCCCTTGCGGCAATGCTGACGGTCTCGGCCGCCATGGCCGCCGATTTGCCGGCAACGGCGAGACGGCGAGCCGCTCCGCCGCCGCAGGACCCGCCCAAGGTCTATGTCGAAACCGATCCGGATGCGTTGATCTCGCCGGCCTATGGCATCGGCAGCTACATCAGCAATTTGCCGGGTACGCCGCTCCTGCCCGGCTCCCACACCCTGCCCGGCTATTACGGCCGGCCCTGGAGCTACGATTACCAGGGCTCCTATTACGGCGGGAAGCAAGTCGATTACTTCTGGCGCCTGCCCTATTCGTGCGGCATCTACGGCTATTGCTGATCAGCCGGTATCAGCCGGGGCTGATGGTGATCAGCCGACCTGACCGACCGGGACGGCACGCGGCTGCGCTTGCGCGGACTGGCGTGAGGCCAGCCGCTCCACCTGCATCACGGCGAGCGTAAGCACCAAAATCGCAACCGCCTGGTGCGCGAGGGCGAGCCCGATCGGCACCTGATTGAGCAGCGTGAGAATACCGAGCACGGCCTGCAGGCTGACCGCGGCGAACAGCCAGAGCGCTCCGCTTGCCGCTGCGCCCGCGCGCGAGCGCACGGCATCGAACGCATGCAGCGCCGCCAGCGCGAACAGCGCATAGGCGGTCATGCGGTGCTCGAACTGTACGGTCAGCACGTTGTCGAACATGTTGCGCCACCACGGCGTCTCGAACCACAGCCGCTCAGCTGCGGGAATGAACGCGCCGTCGATCTGCGGCCAGGTGTTGTAGGCACGCCCGGCGCGCAGGCCCGCAACCAGCGCGCCGAAATAGATCTGCACGAGCGTCACGGCGAGCAGCACCGCGCTGGTGAAGCGCAACCGCGCGGGCACGGCGATCGCCGGCCGCTCCCTGAGCCGCCGCACCGTCCAGACGATGCCGGCGAAGATCAGCAGCGCGAGCATCAGATGCGTCGCCAGCCGGTATTGCGAGACCTCGACCCGCTCGGTGAGGCCCGAGGCCACCATCCACCAGCCGACCGCGCCCTGGAGCCCGCCGAAGGCGAACAGCAGCCAGAGCCGCCGCTTCAGCTCAGCCGCCAATCCGCCGCGCCAGAGGAAGAACAGGAACGGCAGCAGATAGGCGACGCCGATGAAGCGGCCGAGCAGCCGGTGGCTCCATTCCCACCAGAAGATCTCCTTGAACTCGGACAGGCTCATGCCTGCGTTGAGCTCGCGATATTGCGGGATTGTCTTGTAGGCCTCGAACGCCGCGGTCCACTGCGCCTCCGAGAGCGGCGGAACACTGCCGGTGACGGGTTTCCATTCGACGATCGACAGGCCGGATTCCGTCAGCCGCGTCGCCCCGCCGACCAGCACCATCAGGGCGATCAGCGCGGCCACGGAGATCAGCCACCAGCGCACGGCGCGATGCGGGTCGGGGGAAGCGGAAATCGTCGTCATTTCAGGGGCAAACGAGGCCTGGTGCCTAAGAGACTTGAACCGGACTGCGTGCCCCTTATAGTCCCCCGCTCCCGCAGCGCAAGTTACGCGAAGGCCGCAGTTTTCGATCATGACGATCCGCACCCGCAAGTTCCTCGGCGCCATCCTGCTCCTGGTGCTCGCCACCGTCTGGGCCCTGCTCGGCATGGCGGCTGCGCAGATGCCGTGGATCGCCGAATCCGGCTGGCGGCAGGCGATATATTATGTGGTCGTGGGCATGGGCTGGGTGCTGCCGGCGATGCCGATCGTGAGCTGGATGCAGCGGCCCGACCGCGTCAAGTCTGGCCCGTAGTACTGCCCGTCGGTTTCACCGGCGCAAAGGCGGCCCCCGACACCAGCACGCGCAGCATCCGCAGCGAGCCGGTCCGGCCGTCCCATGAAATCCGCGGCAGCGCGCGCAGATTGGTGCGCCCTTCCGCCTCCACGATGCCCGGGATCGTCGACACTGCGCTGGCAAAGCCCGCCTCCTCCGCCATCACGACGTGGCTGCGCCGGAACGACGCGCGGTCGCCGAACGGAAAGGCGAGATGCCTCATCTCGCGATGGAACGCGGATTCCGCCACCGCCTTGCCCATCGTCATCTCGCGCAGCGCCGCGGTATCCTTCATGTTGGCGAGAACCGGATAATTCACGGTCGCGCTGCCGATGGTGACGAGCGGGTCGGCCGCGAGCCTGGCGAGATCCTCCCAGTCCATCGACGCCTCGCGCGAGAGCGCGGCGAGATCGATCCGGTAGCGCGTGCAGAGATCGGCGATCGCAGCCGACAGCTCCGCCGGCGGCAGCGAGCGCAGCCAGCTCTCGATATGCGAGAACAGCGCCTGCTTCTCGGCATCGCCGGTCACGACGAAGCGCTGCTCCTTCTCGCCCATCATCAGGCTGATGCGGCTCTCGCGCGCGATCACCCGCTCCAGCCCGATCCACCAGGCTTCGCCGACGCCGTCGGGAAACGCAGTCGGCACATAGACCGTGAAGGGCACGGCGTGGCGCGCGAGCACCGGATAGGCGAAGCTGATGAGGTCCTTGGCAGCGCCGTCGAAGGTCAGCGCCACGAAGCGCCGCTTCTCAGGCAGCGTCACGGCGCGCCGGCAGACCTCGTCCATGTCGATAAAATCATAACGCCACCGCTTCAGCGCCCGAATGGCGCGGTCGAGGAATTGCGGCGTGATCTCGTCCGCACGGAGCGGCTGGAATCCGCCGCGGCGCCGTGGCCGCACATGGACAAAGCGCAGGATGGCGCCCGCTCCACGGCCGCGCAGCAGCGCCTGGCCGCTGAACCAGGTCAGCTCGAGGCGCAGCCGTTCCAGCCATCTGTCGTCGGATGCCAATATCCCGCCTCCGCGCTCGCCCGCGGCCCGTTCCCTCGCCCATCCTCATTACCCTTTGTTGACATTTCTTTGCAAAGGTCGGCCACAGGCCGAATTACGCATTTTCCGTTTTCTCGACAGGTTTCGCGAATGACCATGGCTGCGGCGATGCAAAGCCGGACGGCAGAAGCGCCAGCGCGGTCGAAAGCGAGCCGTATCGCGCATGTCGATATCGTCCGGGAGCTCGGCGAGGCCGAGGCGGTCTGGCGCGCCTTCGAGGAGCCCGGTCACCTCTTTACGCCCTATCAGCGCTTCGACCTGCTCGGTCCCTGGCAACAGCAGGTCGGCGTTCACGAAGGCGCCCGCCCCTTCATCGTCATCGCCCGCGACGCCGACCGCCAGCCGCTGCTGCTGCTGCCGCTCTCGCTGCGCCAGGGCCATGGCGTTCGCACCGCCTGCTTCATGGGCGGCAAGCACACGACCTTCAACATGGGTCTGTGGAATAGCGAATTCGCAGGCCAGGCCGGCGCCGCCGATCTCGACGGCCTGTTTGCCGCGCTCGGCGAGCACGTCGACGTGCTCGCGCTGACGCAGCAGCCGCTGCGCTGGAGCGACCAGCACAATCCGTTCGCGGCCCTGCCGCGGCAGAGCGCGATCAACGGCTGCCCGCTGCTGACGATGGAGCCCGGTGGGCCGCCCGCATCGCGGATCAGCAATTCCTTCCGCCGCCGCCTCAAGAGCAAGGAGAAGAAGCTCCAGTCGCTCGCAGGCTATCGTTATCATCTTGCCACGACCGACGCCGACGTCACCCGGCTGCTCGACTGGTTCTTCCGCGTCAAGCCGGTACGGATGGCGGAGCAGAAGCTGCCGAACGTCTTCGCCGAGCCGGGGGTCGAGCAGTTCGTCCGCAGCGCGTGCCTCGCGCCGCGCGGCGAGGGTCGCGTCATCGACATCCACGCGCTCGAATGCGACGCGGAAGTGATCGCGATCTTCGCCGGCGTTGCCGACGGCCAGCGCTTCTCGATGATGTTCAACACCTACACGATGTCCGAGCACGCCCGCTACAGCCCCGGCCTGATCCTGATGCGCTACATCATCGACCGCTACGCCGAGCGCGGCTACCGCTCGCTCGACCTCGGCATCGGCTCCGACGAGTACAAGCGGATGTTCTGCAAGGACGACGAGGACATTTTCGACAGCTTCGTGCCGCTGACCTCGCGCGGAAAGCTGGCGGCGATGGCCATGTCGTCGCTCAGCCACGGCAAGCGGCTGGTGAAGCAGAACCAGATGCTGTTCGATCTGGCGCGCCGGCTGCGGCAGGCGTTCGGGTAAAACCTCTCCGCGAATACGCTTGCCCTTCCCTTCTCCCCTAGCGGGAGAAGGTGGCGCGAAGCGCTGGATGAGGGGTATCTATCCACAGACTTGAAGGGCGATGGGGTTCGCGGAGAGAGACCCCTCGCCCGTCTCGCCGCTATCGCGGCGAGCCACCCTCTCCCGCAAGGGGAGAGGGCAAGAACTACGCCGCCACCACGCGCGGGCTCTCGACCGCATTTGGCGCCTGCACCGGCTTGCTCAGCATCGTCACTTCGCTGAAGCCGACGGCCTTCAGCTGCTCGCACATCAGCGTGCGCGCGTCGGCCGCCATCGCGGCATCGGGCACCACGACGGCGCGGGCACCGGTCGTCAGCAGCTCCGCAGGAAGATCGGATGCGCCGCCGGCGTCCAGCAGCACATGGTCGTAGGCGCGCAGCAGCGCGTCGATCGCAAGGCCCACGCGCGGCGATTGCAGCAGGCTGCGGTCGAAGCCGGCACGCCCGGCCATGACCAGATGCAGCCGCGACAGCTTGTCCCGGGTGATGACCTGCGCGAACGAGGCTTCGCCCTGCATCAACTCGGCAAGGCCGGGCGCGGAGGCGTCGACCGAGACCGCAGCAATGGTCGGCGAGGACGCGGCGAGATCGACCAGGACGACACGCGCATCGCGCGCCAGATGGCGGGCCAGCGTCAGCGCCGACAAAGTGACGGCCTCGCCGGATGCGGTGCCGAGCACCGTGACCTTCTTCGCCGCCCCGCCGCGCAGTCTGTGAGCGAGGTGCTCGATCTCGGCGAATTCGGCGAGACCGGCATCGGCCGTCATCTCCGGCTGAAGCGGCAGGGACTCGTCCACGATCGGTTCGAAGACCGGTTCGGCGGATGGCGCGACAGGCGGCGCGACGACCGGCGGTTCAACGAACGGCGGCTCAACAAACGGCTGCTCAACAAACGGTTCTTGGCGAGCCGCAGCCTGCCTTTGTGAGGCCGCCGGCGCCGGCGCGAACACGGCCGCAGCCCGCGGCGCAGTCTGACGCAGCAGCTCGCCCGTGACGACGACACCCGACGACAGCAGCAGCGTCGCGATCGTCGCGATCAGTACGATCGGCAGTTTCTTGGGATAGGCCGGCGTGTTGGAAACGATGGCGCGCGAGATGATGCGGCCGTCGGTCGGCGCGGTGTCGATGGTCTCGCGGGTGTTGGCCTCGCGGTACTTGGCGAGATACGTCTCGAGCAGGTCGCGCTGCGCCTTGGCCTCGCGCTCGAGCGCACGAAGCTGGACGTCCTGGCCATTGGTCGATGTCGCCTGCTTCTTGAGCTGCTCCAGGCTTGCCGTCAGGCCGTCGACCCGGCCGCTGGCGATGCGTGCGTCGCTTTCGAGCGAGCGGGAGATCTTGGCCGCCTCGTCGCGGATCTGGTTGTCGAGGTCGCCGAGCTGAGCCTTCAGCTCCTTGATGCGCGGGTGATTGCCGAGCAGCGTGGACGACTGTTCCGCGAGCTGCGCGCGCAGCGTCACGCGCTGCTCCGACAGGCGCCGCATCAGCTCGGAGTTCACCACTTCGGATGCCTCGATCGGCTTGCCGCTCTGGAGCATCTCCTTGATCAGCCGCGCCTTGGATTCGGCATCCGCCTTCATCGAGCGCGCGTTGTTGAGCTGGGTATTGACCTCGCCCATCTGCTGGTTCGACAGCGTGGTGTTGTTGGTGCCGACGAACAGGCTCGACTTCGAGCGGAAATCCTCGACCCTGGCCTCGGCGTCCGACACCTTCTTGCGCAGGTTCTCGATCTCGCCCGCAAGCCACTGGCTCGCGTTCTTGGCCTGGTCCTGGCGAGCACTCTGCTGCAGCACGAGATAGCCTTCGGCGATCGAATTGGCGACGCGTGCCGCGAGGTCGGGATCGGCGGACTGGAATTCGACCACGATGACGCGCGACTTGTCGACGGCGTAGGCCTGCAGGCGCTCGTAATAGGCGTCGAGCACACGCTCTTCCGGCGTCATCGAGAACGGATCGCGGCCAATGCCGACGAGCGCCGCCAGCGACTTCAGCGGCGAAATGCCCTGCAGCACCGGATCGAATTCGGGGCGCTCGGCGAGCTTGTTCTTCTTGATGATCTCACGTGCGAGATCGCGCGACAGCACGAGCTGCACCTGGCTGGTGACGGCCTCGGCGTCGAGCGCCTGCCGCTCCTCGGTGCGGTCGCTGTTCGGGCGCAGGAACACGTTCTCGCGGCCGTCGATCAGGATGCGGGATTCGGACTTGTAGCGCGGAGTGACCAGATTGACGACGGCGATCGACCCGACGAGGGCCAGCACCGTCGGCACGATGATCCAGCCGCGCTTGCGCGCCAATGCCGCGCCGAGCGCATGCAAATCGAGGTCGCCGGACTCGGCCTGAGCCGGTTTCGCGGCGGCGGGCGCAGCTTTCGATTCAACCTTGGTGGTTTCAGCCTTGTACGATTCAGCGGTGGCCGCCGCTTCGGACTTGATCGATTCACTCTTGGTCGATTCAATCTTGGCAGCTTCGGCCTTGTGCGCGGCATCGGCTCTGGACTTCGAAACAGCCCGCTCGACCACGGCCTTGGCTCTGCCGGCACGCCAGAACGCTAAACGCATCGAACACTCCCGCAGGGGCAACGCCACCAAGCTACCTCAACCGGGGCGATTACACTCCATTAAGGTTGCCGCTGGGTTAATCGCGACGTCGCGCGCATTGCACGCAGGCGCTCGTCACCGTTTGTTAACCACGAAGGCTCTTAATCCAACGCGATATTTTCCTCGAAATTGTTCGGTCTTCGCCGTCGAGCGCTGGTTTTGATCATGCCCCCCTCACCCGACCAGCCGCTTCGAATCCTGCACGCCGTGCGCGCTCCGGTCGGCGGAATCTTTCGCCACATCCTCGACGTCGCCAACGGTCAGGTCGACCGCGGCCATCATGTCGGGATTCTCGCCGACAGCCTCACCGGCGGCGAACGCGCCGACAAGGCCCTTGCCGAGCTCGCGCCAAGGCTGAAGCTCGGCGTGCATCGGATGGCGATCCGCCGCGAACCGTCGCCGGACGATTTTCGGGTGTGGCTCCGCATGCGGCGCCTGATCGCCACGCTCAAGCCCGACGTCCTGCACGGCCACGGCGCCAAGGCCGGCGCCTTCATCCGCATGCGGCGGCGCACCGACGACGCCATCCGCATCTACACCCCGCATGGCGGCTCGCTGCATTATCCGCTCAACACGCTGAAGGGCGAATTCTACGCGCGGCTCGAGCGCTCGTTGATGGGCGCGACGGACCTGTTCCTGTTCGAGAGCGCGTTTGCCCGCGACACCTATCAGCGCATCGTCGGCACACCCAAGGGCGTGGTCCATTGCGTCTTCAACGGCGTGACGCCGGAGGAGTTCGAGCCCGTCATCACCGCCGAGGACGCCACCGACATCTGCTACGTCGGCGAGTTCAGGCACATCAAGGGCGCGGATCTCCTGGTCGATGCCGTGGCGCGGCTGCACGAAGGCGGCAAGAAGGTCACGCTCACGCTCGGCGGCGACGGCGAGGAGACGGCGGCACTGAAGGCGCAGGTCGAGAGGCTCGGCCTCACCGGTGCCATTCGTTTCATCGGCCACGTCAAGGCGCGCTACGGCTTCTCCAAGGGAGGGCTGCTGGTCGTTCCCTCGCGCGGCGATTCCATGCCTTATGTCGTGATCGAGGCGGGCGCCGCAGGCATCCCGATGATCGCCTCGAAGATCGGCGGCATCCCCGAGATCTTCGGCAGCGACAGCCCCGCTCTGTTCGCACCGAGCAATCCCGACGCCATGGCGGAAGCAATCGCCGCGGCGCTCGATGATCCCAAAACCACCGCGCAGCGCGCGGTGTCCTTGCGCGAACGGATCTCCGCGCACTTCTCCCAGCAGGCGATGGTCGAGGGCGTGCTCGCGGGTTATCGCGACGCATTTACCAATCATTAGCCATCCTTAAGGCCGGCTTTAGAGAATCTTCCGATTTGTTCGATAATCGATGTGCCAGGGGATGCTCACCCGGGGTGCAAAGTCGCGACCCACGGGCTTTTGGAATGGACGTGGACGCCCGTGGAACCGCTCAACGCACGCTCGATGCTCGATGCCGCGACCAGCGCCGCGGCCAGGCCCGCTGACCAGCCTTTCGTGGAGCGTCGCCGCCGGCTCACACCCGCCGCGCTCGAGGTCGTCAACCAGAAGGTCGCGCGCGCCTATTCGCCGATCGTGATCGCCGGCTTCGTCCGCCTCGCCGATTTCGTCCTGCTGAGCCTCGTCGGCATCGCCGTCTATGTCGGCTATGTCATGCCGCTCGCGGGCTCCTTCAGCTGGATCTACCCCGCGGAGATCTTCGCCGTCGCGGTCGCCGCCGTGGTCTGCTTCCAGGCCGCCGACCTCTACCAGGTGCAACTGTTCCGCGGCCAGCTCCGCCAGATGACGCGGATGATCTCGTCCTGGTCGTTCGTGTTCCTGCTGTTCATCGGCATCTCGTTCTTCGCCAAGTTCGGCAGCGAAATATCGCGGCTGTGGCTCGCCGCCTTCTATTTCCTCGGGCTCGTCGCGCTGATCTCTCAACGCCTTGTGCTGCGCTCGCTGGTGCGCGCCTGGGCGCGCGAGGGCCGGCTCGACCGCCGCACCATCATCGTCGGCTCCGACCGCAACGGCGAACAGCTTGTCGAGGCGCTGAAGGCGCAGGAGGATTCCGACATCCACGTGCTCGGCGTGTTCGACGACCGCAACGACAGCCGCGCGCTCGACACCTGCGCCGGCGCGCGCAAGCTCGGCAAGGTCGACGACATCGTCGAGTTCGCCCGCCGCACCCGCGTCGATCTCGTGCTGTTCGCGCTGCCGATCTCGGCGGAGACGCGCATCCTGGAGATGCTGAAGAAGCTCTGGGTGCTGCCGGTCGACATCCGCCTCTCCGCGCACACCAACAAGCTGCGCTTCCGCCCCCGCTCCTATTCCTATCTCGGCGAGGTGCCGACGCTCGACGTGTTCGAGGCGCCGATCACCGACTGGGACCTGGTGATGAAATGGCTGTTCGACCGCATCGTCGGCTGCCTCGCGCTACTCGCGGCACTGCCGGTGATGGGGCTGGTGGCGCTGGCCATCAAGCTCGACAGCCCCGGCCCGGTGCTGTTCCGCCAGAAACGCTTCGGCTTCAACAATGAGCGAATCGATGTCTACAAGTTCCGCTCGATGTACCATCATCAGGCCGACCCGACCGCCTCGAAGGTCGTGACCAAGAACGATCCGCGCGTCACCCGCGTCGGCCGCTTCATCCGCAAGACCAGCCTCGACGAGCTGCCGCAGCTCTTCAACGTGGTCGTCTCCGGCAATCTCTCCCTGGTCGGCCCGCGCCCGCATGCGGTCCAGGGCAAGCTCCAGAGCCGCCTGTTCGACGAAGCCGTCGACGGTTATTTCGCCCGCCACCGCGTCAAGCCCGGCATCACGGGCTGGGCCCAGATCAACGGCTGGCGCGGCGAGATCGACAATGAAGAGAAGATTCAGAAGCGCGTCGAGTTCGACCTCTATTACATCGAGAACTGGTCGGTGCTGTTCGACCTCGTCATTCTCCTGAAGACGCCGATCTCGCTGCTGACCAAGAACGAGAACGCGTATTGAGATTTGTCTGTCATGCCCCGGCTTGACCGGGGCATCCAGTATTCCGCAGCGCCAGCCGTTTTCTCCAACTGGCGCCGCGGAATACTGGATCGTCCGGTCAAGCCGGGCGATGACGGCGGTGTTTGTGGCGTACGAGTAGCGTGAGCGTGTGATGGCGTATGCGGCGACAGCCGGTGGAGTGAAACTGGCCGCACCGGCCGCGCCCGGCGTGCTGGCGCTGCAGCGCGCGCTGGTGTGGCTGGTCGGCGCCTCCGGCGCCATCGTCTTCATCGAACCGAGCCCGTACGAGATCGCGACGCTGCTCGCGACCGTCGCCTTCTTCGCCACCGGCCTGCGCCTGCGGCTCGTGCTGATGCCGATGGTGCTGATGCTGGTGCTGCTCAATGTCGGCTACACCATCAGCGCGATCCCGCTGTACGACCAGCCCGAGGTGGTGAGCTGGATCGCGACCTCCTGGTACATGGCGGTCACAGTCGTGTTCTTCGCCATGGTCACGTCCGAGGACACCGCGGCCCGGCTCGACATGCTCCGCCGCGGCCTCGTGGTCGGCGCGATGATCGCCTCGCTCCTGGCGGTCGCCGGCTATTTCCACCTCGTTCCCGGCGGCAACGACCTGCTGACGCTCTATGGACGCGCGCGCGGCACGTTCAAGGATCCGAACGTGCTCGGCGCCTTCCTGATCCTGCCGGCGCTGTTCGCGCTGCAGAGCGTGGTCTCGGACAAGCTCGGCAAGGCGATCCGCAACGTCTTCGCCTTCGGCATCATGTCGCTGGCGATCCTGCTCGCCTTCTCGCGCGCCGCCTGGGGCGGGCTGGTGCTGACCTCCGCCTTCATGCTGGCGCTGATGGTGTTGACCAGCCGCACCAACGCCCAGCGCTCGCGCATCGTCATCATGGCGATCGTCGCCGCGGTGCTCGGGCTGGCGCTGATTGCGGTGCTGCTGTCATTCGATGCCACCGCCGAGATGTTCAAGCAGCGCGCGAGCTTCGACCAGAGCTATGACGAGGGCCGCTTCGGCCGGTTCGGCCGGCATATCCTCGGTGCGGAAATGGCGCTCGACCTGCCGTTCGGCATCGGCCCGCTGCAATTCCACCGCTACTTCCCCGAGGACACCCACAACTCCTACCTCAACGCCTTCATGTCCGGCGGCTGGCTCTCCGGCGTGTGCTATCCCGCGCTGGTCTTCACCACCGTGATCATGGGCTTCAGGCACGTCTTCGTCCGCGTGCCCTGGCAGCGGGCCTATCTCGCGGTGTTCTCCGCCTTCGTCGGCACCGTCGGCGAGAGCTTCGTGATCGACACCGACCACTGGCGGCATTTCTGGATGATGCTGGGCGCGATGTGGGGCATGATCGCCGCCGCGCAGGCCTACAAGATCAGGGTTTCGGGCGAAGCTTCTTCAGCTTGAGATCCGGACGCTTCTCCGGCGGCGTGTCGAGCAGGCTCTTCAGCGCCTCGGTCGCAGAGAGCACGCCCTTGTAGCCTTCGTTGGCAAAGCGCAGCAGCAGGCGTAATTCCTCGTCGGAATAACCGCCAAAAACCTTCTCCATCGCCCGCTGCATCGGCACGTAGAACTGGCCGATCTTCATCGCCGCCTCCGGCACCACGGCGATGAAGACCTTGCGGCGATCCTTCTCGTCCCGCTCGCGGCGCACCAGCCCTGCCTTCTCGAGCCGGTCGATCACGCCGGTGATGGCGCCCGTCGTGAGGCCCGTGACCTCGGCGAGCCGGCCGGCGGTGACGCGCCCCTCGAGATAGAGGATGTCCATGCATTCGAGGTCGGAATTGGCAATTCCGGCAACGTTCGCAACGGTCTGCCCATAGAGCACGCCCTGCGCTGACGACCGGCGCATCGCCTCCTCGAGCTCCTGCAACAGCGCTGTGCGCGCCTTCGTCCTTGACAAGGTCGGCCTCTTCTCTTACTCGATATATATCTTAGTCACTAAGAGATTTAGCGACCGTAATATCTCCTAGCACCACGGAAACGTCGGGAGCAAGCCATGTCCAACCGTCCCCGCAAGGCCCTGATCATCGGCGCCGGAATCGCCGGGCCTGTCGCCGCCATCCTGCTGCGCCGCGCCGGTATCGAATCCGCGATCTACGAGGCCTGGCCCTATTCGAAGGGCATCGGCGGCGGTCTTCAGATCGCGCCGAACGGCATGCATGTGATGGACGAGATCGGGCTTGCGAACGAGCTGATCAGCCGCGGCTCGGTCGCGGAATCGTTCGACTTCTATTCGCAAGGCGGCAAGCGGCTCGGCTCGATCAACCGCGACATGGCGCGGCGCTTCGGCCAGCCGGCCGTCAACATCGCCCGCGCGAGCCTGAACGAGATCCTGATCGACAAAGCCTGGTGCGCCTGCGTCTCGCTCTATTTCGAGAAGCGCCTGATCAAGATCGAGGATCGCGGCGACCAGCCGATCATCGCCTACTTCTCCGACGGCACCACCGCGGAAGGCGACTTCCTGATCGGCGCCGACGGCGTGCACTCGGTGGTACGCCGCCAGGTCGTGCCTGATGGCCCGCAACCGTTCGACACCGGCCTGATCGGCTTCGGCGGCTTCGTGCCACACGCCGTCCTCGACGGCCGCGCCATCGGCCGGCATGTCGAGACCACGTTCGGCCAGAGCGGCTTCTTCGGTTACGGCCATTGCAGCCCGGATCCCAACGACGGCGTGATGTGGTGGAGCACCCAGCCCGCGCACGGCATGGACGCGGCGATGTTCCGCGCGCTCGACCAGGCGACCTTGAAGCAGCATCTGCGCGGCTTCCATCGCGACTGGCACGATCCGATCCCCGCCATCATCGACGCCGCCGAGAACATCGTGGTCACCGACACGCTCGACGTCGCGACCTTGCCGGTCTGGTCGCGCAAGCGCTCGCTGCTGATCGGGGATGCCGCGCATGCGACCAGCCCCCATGCCGGCCAGGGCGCCTCGCTCGCACTCGAGGACGCGATGCGGCTCGCCCGGCTGATGCAGGAAGGACAGGAGCTCGGCGCCACCTTCCAGGCTTTCGAGGCCGAACGGCGTCCGCGCACGGAAAAGATCGTCGCGATGGCCCGCCGCAACGGCAACAGCAAGCGCGAGTTCAGCGCCACCGGCGCCTGGGTCCGCAATCAGATGATGAAGTGGCTGTTGCCGGTTGGCGCCAAGGCCATGGACTTCATGTACGCGTATGATGCGCGGGCGGTGTAGCGCAGAAGAACACTGTCATGCCCCGGCTTGACCGGGGCATCCGGTACGCCGCGGCCTCTCGGCTCAATCACGACCGCCTCTGGAATACTGGATCGTCCGGTCAAGCCGGACGATGACACCGTGATTGTGGCAGGCGAGCGAGCTAGCTCTCCACCCCGAACGTCAGCCCGGCGTTGTCGACCAGCCGCTTGATCAGCTTGTGCTGCATCGCTGCACCCGGCGTCCAGAAGCCGCCCGGAACATCGCTCGCGTCGCGCAGCAGGCAGATCGCGCATTCGGAGATCATCTTCGAGGTCGAGCCGTAGCCGGGATCGCGGTCACCGGTGATGCCGGCGCGGACCATGCGGCCATCGGGCGCGATCGCGACATAGAGCAGGTTGAAGAGCCCCTTCTCCCGCTCCTCTTTCGACGGCCCCTCGCCCGGCTTCGGCGCATTCGGACCGGTCTTCTCGGCATTGGCCGCCATCACGCGCTTGGCGTTGGACTCGCCCTTCTCGCCGGCACCGGTCAGGACCATCTCGTCGTAAACAAAATCCTGGCCGTAGGGAAAACCCATCAGCATGTTGGAGCGGTGGACGTTGCGGGTGTTGATCAGCGCCATCATGAACGGCGCGGCCCAGGACTGCAAATCCTCCTCGAACACCGCCCTGTTGCCCTTGGGCTGCTTCGGGCCGGTGAAGCCCGGCGTCAGCGCGAAATGATCGTTGAGAATGGCGACGAGGCTGAGATCTTTCGCGACCGCGTCGAAGGTCGCTTTCGCGCTCGCGGCGGTGCCGCCCGACAGCGTGCCGCGCATGTCGCGCACGCGGCCCTTCACGCGCGCCGCCGGCGCACCGAACACGCGCTTGGCCTCTTCCTGCACGAAGAAGGTGCCGAGCTCGAACGGCACGGAATCATAGCCGCACGAGAACACGATGCGCGCGCCGCTCGCCTTGGCCGCGGCGCCGTACTTGTCGATCATCTGCCGCATCCAGACCGGCTCGCCGCACAGATCGAAATAGTCAGTGCCGCCGGCGACGCAGGCCGCGAGCAGGTCCTCGCCGTAGAACTGATACGGACCGACCGTCGTGATCACCGACTTGGTCCGGGCCACCATCGCCTTCAACGAAGCGGCGTCGGATGCGTCCGCCACGATCAGCGGCGTGTCCGAGGGCGCACCGATCGCATCGCGCACCGACTTCAGCTTGTCGAGGCTGCGGCCCGCCATCGCCCATTTGAGCGCCTTGTCGTTCTTGTAATGCGCCGCCAGATATTCGGCGACGAGCTGGCCGGTGAAACCGGTGGCACCGTAGACGACGATGTCGAATTCCTGAGAGCTCATGGTCGTCCCTTACTTTTTCGCGTAACTCACGCCCATGCCGGCACGGACGTCGCTTTGAATGCCATAGGGCGGGATCGGATAGCGCAGGCCGTTCTTCGCCAGCGCCTTCATGCCCACGACCGCCTTGGCGAGATGCGAAGGCTTCAGCGCCATCAGCATCTCCTCGTCCGGCACGCCGCCATAGCGCCGTTCGGCATAGCATGGCAAGGACAGGCTCGGCTCGCCCGTTTTCAGCGCCCGCCCCCAGGAATCGGCGCAGGCGGTCTCGCCGACCACGCCCCATTCGAACTTCTTGTAGCCGGTATATTGCAGCCCGTTGATCAGGATGATCATCTGCCCGGGCGTCGCGTAGACGAGGCAGATGTCGGGCGGATCGAGCCGGCCGCTCTGGAGCGGACTGACCGCGAGCGCCTGATACTGGCCGAACGGCACCACGTCCAGCGCCTCCTGCCGCTTGCGCGCGTCCTCCGCCGTGCCGTGCCAGACCCCGACATAGTTTTCGCCGGCGAGCCATTTGTCGTCCTGGGGGCTGAGGCCGATCACCGCGCGGCACTGTGCGCCGACGAGATCGTCGGCGGTGATGCCGACCGTCCAGCCGAGCCGCGCCGCCATGCTGACGATCTGGTCGGTGGTGTGGATCGCGTTCGGCCGCCGGATCTTCGGGATCGCTTCCATGTCCGCGGCGCGCGCGAACAGCTTCATGCCGATCACCGTCGTCTTCAGCCGCAACAGGCTGTTGAGATCGGCGACGAGACCGGCAAGGTCGATTGTCTCTGCACTCTGCTGCAACATGGCGTCCTCCGGCCGGCGGATCGCGCCGGTGCTTTGTTCTTGTTGTGCGAGCCTAGTCCGTGGCCGGGCCCGGAAGCAACTCGCTGGTCCGGCCCATGGCGCGGTACGTCAGAAGACCGATCCATTCGCGCATGGCGATGTCGGTCTTGGCGAGCCCTTCGCCGCCGACACGGGTGAATGCGAACAGATCGTCACGCCCGCCCATGCGCCAGTCCACGGGATAGGCCTCGACGTCGAATCCTGCCTTGCGGAAAATCCCCATCGAGCGCGGCATGTGGAAGGCCGACGTCACCAGCAGCCAGCGCTCGCCCGGCTTCGGCGACACCAATTGTTTGGTGAAGATCGCATTCTCCCAGGTGTTGCGGGAGTCGCGCTCGAGGATCAGACGCTCTTTCGGGATGCCGAGGCTCTCCAGCACCGGCGCGGAATAGTCGGCTTCCTTGGCCTCGGTCGAGATCAGGTTCGCGGTGCCTCCGGTGAAGACGATGCGCGCGTTCGGATAGCGGCGGGCGAGATCGGCCGGGGCGAACAGGCGATCGGCCGCGTGCCGCACCACCGGTGTGCGATGCGCCGCCGACAAATCGGTGTCGACGGAGCCGCCGAGCACGATGATGCCGTCGGGCGCCCCACGCGCGGGATCCCACGCCGGAAAGCGCGACTCCAGCGGATAGAGCAGCAGGTTGCCAAGCGGCGAGAACGCGGCCAGCACCAGCAGGACCAGCGTGGTCACCGCGAGCTTGCGGCCGAGCGCCGCAAAGCGCGTCAGCATCAGCACCAGCGACAGGATGCCGAGCTCGACCAGGAGGTTGATCGGCAGCAGCGCAATGCCGAGGGTCTTGGACAGGACGAAATACAGGGGGGCCTCGCTGAAATGATATGCCGTGCGCGGGCTTGACCGGCCGGTCCATCTTCAGAAATCTTCTTGGAAGATGATCGCTCGCCCGGTCAAGCCCGGGCATCACAAGCAAACGGACTGGATTGCCGCAAATGACCCATCACCACCTGCATTCGAGCCCCGAGACCTGCCATTGGGGCTTCTTCGAGGCCGCGCTCAAGCCCGTCCTCACCATCAAAAGCGGCGACGAGGTGACGGTCGACACCATCAGCGGCGGTCCGGACATGCTGCCCGACCGCGACAAATTCCACATTCCGCCGGAGATGCACGAGGTTCACGCCAAAAACGAGCGCATGCTGCCCGGCCATATCCTCACCGGCCCGATCGCGGTCGAGGGCGCCGAGCCCGGCGACGTGCTCGCGGTCGAGATCCTCGACGTCCAGCTCCGGCAGGATTGGGGCTGGAACATGATCAAGCCGCTGTCCGGCACCCTGCCCGACGATTTCCACGAGACGCGCATCCTCAACATCCCGCTCGACCGGTCGCGGATGGTCGGCCGCATGCCGTGGGGCCTCGACCTGCCGCTGAAACCCTTCTTCGGCGTGATGGGCGTGTCGCCACCGCCGGCCTGGGGCCGCATCTCCTCGCTGGTCCCGCGCGCCATGGGGGGCAATCTCGACAACAAGGAGCTCGGTGCCGGGGCGACGCTCTATCTGCCGGTGTTCGTTCCCGGCGCGATGTTCTCCTGCGGCGACGGCCATGGCGTGCAGGGCGACGGCGAGGTCTGCGTCACTGCGATCGAGACCGCGCTGCAGGGCCGCTTCCGCCTGACGCTGCGCAAGGACCTGAAGTTCGCCTACCCCCGCGCCGAAACGGCGACGCACTACATGACCATGGCGATGGATCCCGACCTCGACCAGTGCGCAGTGCGCGCGCTGCGTGACATGATCGTGCTGCTCGGCGAGAAGCGAAACCTGTCGCGCGAGGACGCCTATACGCTGTGCAGTCTGGCCGCCGACCTCAGGGTGACCCAGACCGTCAACGGCTCCAAGGGCATCCATTGCATGATCGAAAAGGCGCTCGTGCACGGCTGAGCAGCCGGGCCTTCCCTGCCCCCAAAACGCGACGCCGCCGCCCAGCCTGCCGCGCGGCGCGCTGAGTCGCGCCAAATTTCCTGTGCGATTCCAACGAGCTGAGCGTCAAGCGAAGGCTGCATTTGACTTCCACCCCCGAACCTAAATAGAGTCTTAATCGTTACTTTTATGTACCTGAGTAAGAGGCTAGCGTTCGGGCCATGGCCACCGAAAAAGCCGAGACTGACCGCATTCCCGTAACCTTGGCGCTCTCGACCATCACCTATCTGGAGAAACTGGTGAGACAGGGCACCCACGGCACCAGCGTTCCCGGCGTCGCACGAACCCTGATCGAGGAAGGCATCCGTCTCGCCATCAAGGACGGGCTTTTGTCGATTCGCGACAATGGCAGGACGTGAGCGCGCGCCGGACGTGATGCGGACGGATCTTGCGATGCGGATGGCCGACATCTGCAACCTGGGACCGTTACAATGCCTGTTCTCTCACCAACCTGGACTGACGAACGAATTGAGCTTCTGAAGCAGCATTTCGAAGCCGGCCTCTCCTGCCGCGAGATCGCGGCCGATATCGGCGTCAGCCGCAATGCCGTGATCGGCAAGCTCTCCCGTCTCAACCTGACGCGCAGCCGCGCCGTCGAAGACCGCAGGCTCGAGCGCAGCCTTGCGCCGCCGGCACGCGCATCGCGCGCGGTGCCGCGGCTGCAATACGAGATGCTCGCAACGATCTATGGCGAGACCGGCGCGCCTGTTGCCCCCGGCCCGATCGACGATGCCAATCGCTGCTCGCTGCTGGAGCTCTCTGAGAACCGCTGCCGCTGGCCGATCTCGAGCCCGGGCGAAGAGGATTTCTGCTTCTGCGGCAATACCGCGCCCGACGGCCAGCCTTATTGCACCGGCCACAGCCGCCTCGCCTACCGGCCGAACTCGCGTGCCCGCATGATGCGCGGCTAGCGTGCCGTTCGGCGCGTTCTTCTTTCGCGAGGTGGCACCCGCGTCGCTCGACGACGCCATGCCCAAAAACGAAAAACCTCCGGCGGGGCATCACCGGAGGTTTCTGGAGGCTTAGCGTGAAGCTAAGAGCCGCTACTTTCGTATTTGGCTGAAAGCTATATAGCTGATTAACTCAGGTAAGTAAATAAGTTTGAAGGCGATCGAATCGCATAGCTCGTCTTCGTCTCCTGCACAGGCCCGCCGGATTTTCCGAAAGCCTGTTCCGCGACAGAACCTGCTCGCGAAAAAGCCCCGGCGGTTTCCCGCCGGGGCTTCGTTCTGTCCGAGAGAACCTTCAAGCCTTACCAGTTGCGCTGGGCGCGCAGCAGCAGGCTGTAGGTGTCCTGGTCCTTCAGCTCGTAGGTGGCCGCCGGCTTGGCGACGCCCGTCAGCGCACCGGTCGTGATCACGCCCGAGTACTTCTGGTCGAGGTGGCTGTAGGTGAAGTCAGCCGAGAAGGTCAGGTTCTTCACCGGCGTCCAGCGGGTGATGACGCCGACCTGGCCGATGTTGAAGTCCGGGTTGCAGGTGCCGGTCAGGGTGGCGAACGCGGCGCTGCCGCAGATCAGGCCCTTCGCCGTGCCGCTGTAGTTGACCGCAGCCCACGCGCCGTACAGCGCCGTGTTCCAGAAGGGATTCCAGTTGTGCGTATAAGCACCACGGAAGCCGTAGGTCTTGGTCAGCTCGAGGCCGCCGCCCGGAGCGAACACAGCGTCAGACACGCCGGCGAAGCCGATGCTCTGATACGCCGCGTTCGAGCTGCCGAACATCGAGTAGCTGGTCGCAGCCAGCTCCTGGAAGTTGTAGCGGCTCGCACCGTCGGTATAGACGCCCGAGATGTTGATCGTGTCGCCGGCGCCGGTCGGGATGTTCTTGATCTGCAAGGCGAGCTGAACGGCCCAGCCCCACTTGTCTTCCGGATGACCGGTGACTTCGCTCGCACCGTAGTAGGCGACATGGTTGTCGTGCGCGGCGACCGACGCCTGGAACAGGCCCCAGGCCTGGTCGACGCGGACCATGCCGACGATGTCGGGAGCGCGCGTGCCGCCGAGGTTGTTCGTGCCGTAAGCGCCGCCGAGAACGCCGGTGGTGCTCATGCCGGCCGTGTTCCAGACGTTGGTCTGGAAGACCTGCGTCTGATCCTGCAGCGAGAACGCCGCGGTCACGCCCTGGCCGAAATCGGCCGTGTAGGTGGCCTGAACGACGCCGTTGGTGGTGCCGCTGCCGCCGACCAGCTGGTCGAAGTTGTTGCCGGGATAGTTGATCCAGGGCGCGTCGAACTGCGACACCGCCTTACCGAGGGTGAAGCCGGCGAACTGGATGAAAGCGTAGTAGACGCCGAGCGCACCGCCCGAGATCGCGCCGTCGGTGCCGTTGACCGCGCCGCTGGTCGAGCCGACGAGACCCGTGCCCGCCGCGTTGAGGCCGAGCGTGCCGCTGTACTGCGTGCCGCCGGTGGCGCTGCCGGTGCCGACATAGTTGCCGGTCGTCCAGGTGAAGACCGCATCGAAATAGGTGCGGACCACGCCGTACTCGGTCGCGGTGCGCGTGTCGATGTTGAGATCTTCACGAGCGCGCATCGAGTAGTAGTTCGTCAGGCGGTTGTTCGCCGCGAACACGTTGCTGTACTGGCCGTTGTAGTTGCCGCCGGCATTGAGCGCGACTTCGGCACGCAGATAGCCGCCCAGCTTGATGCAGGTGTCGCTGCCCGGGATGTAGTAGAAACCCGCGCCGTAGAGCGAGCAGACCTTCACGTACTCGACCGCCTTGGCCTTGACCGGAAGATCAGCCGCCTGAGCTCCGCCGACGGCGATGAGAACCGCCGAAGTGCCGAGCAAAAGGCTCTTCACCATTTTCATTTAAAACCTCCAAGTTGCTCATTTTACGGAGACTGGACCGTGAGGCCCCCCAGATCCCCGTCTCTTCAAATCCGCTCGGCCGCTTCGCGCTTTCGGACACACCCGCATTCGACGCGAGGGACGTGAGCGAACCACCTGCAACGGGACGATCGAGTACCCCCCACCGTCGAGCGGCAATATGCCTGCGCCGTTCCACTTATCAAAATAGTTTATTTGATAAGCTTTCTGGTTTCACTAAACCTGTGCCCCGCGCGCAACACCCGGGTCCGCCGAAGATGCTGACCGGCTCATCTTTGTAATTTTAGTGACAAAATAACCCTGCTCTGCACTTGCGTCAGGGCAGGCTTGCGTGGACTATGGCCCTCAACGAACACCGGCCTGAAGAATCATTTCACGGGAGTGATGCTGTGTCCGCGACGAGGAAAGAAGGAGCGCGTCTGCGCTCCGTCGGAAATCTGGATATCATCAGGCGCTTCACCTGGGAGATATCCTCGATCAACATGTATCTGGAGGAGCTGCGTCAGTTCTGGGCGAGGACGCTCGGCATCAGCGGCCCGCAATGGTTGATCCTGATGGCGATCTCCGACCTCGACAAGGACGACGGCGTGCCGGTCAACGTGGTCTCCAAGCTGCTCCACGTCGACCCTTCCTTCGTCACCACCCAGTCCAAGCTGCTGGAAAAGAAAGGCCTGCTGCGCCGGCGTCCCTCTCCGACCGACGCCCGGGTCGTGCGGCTCTCGCTGGTCGACAAGACCCAGAAGCACATCGCGAGCCTCAACGAGCAGTACAAGACGATTCGCGAATTCGTCTTCCAGGAGTTCGACGAGAACGAGCTGACCGAATTCACCGGCAAGCTCGCGACGCTGAAGACCCGGCTGGAGAAGGCCTGCGTCAGGATCTCGCTCGACTTCTGAGACGCCTACTCGTTTGAAAGCGCGCGCTCGCGCGCTTAGATTCCCTGCCCGGCGCCGAGGCGCGTTTCCAGCCAGTCGAAGATATATTCGTTGGCAAGGCTCGGATTGTCGGCATGGGCCTGCGCCGCGCCGGTTTCCGCCGCAGTGAACACCTTCAGCATGATATCCGAGCTGCCGAGCCGGGACTGCTGGACGATCTGACGGGCCCGGTCGGCCTTGAGCCAGCCATCCTCGCCGAGCGTGATCAGCACCGGACAGTCGGCGCTGGAGGCCATCAGCGGCGCATGCGGCACCGGGACGATGCTGAGGTCGCTCATGGCAAAGCGGCTCGCGAAGAACGATCGTTCGTGCAGATCCCACAGCCCGCCGTCGCAGACCGCCGCGGCCAGCCGCGGCTCCTGCAACACCGCGCGCGCCACGAAAGAGGAGCCCCACCCGTCCGCGACGATGGCGACGCGGTCGAAATCGACGTCGTCGCGCGTCTCCAGATAGTCCATCACGCTCGCAATCGAGCTCTCGAGATCGCGACGTTGCAACAGGCTGTCGGTATAGTCGTCGCGCTGGTCGCCGAGCAGGTCCAGCGCCAGCATCGACAAGCCGCGCTCGCGCGCATGCGGCGCGAGCTTGAACAGGAATTCCTCCTTGCGATGGCCGGGCTCACCGATGCAGATCACGGTCGGTGCCCGCTCTCTGCCCGAGCGCGCGGGCAGGAAGTAGCCCTGCAGCGCGTGGTCCTCGACCCAGGGAATCGTCACGACCTCGCCGGCCGGCCCGCGCGCCGTGAGATAGCGGCGGGCGCATTCCTGCATCGCCAGCACTGCGACCCATCGGCGCTCGTCGGCCTGGTCGAGCGGCATCGCCGCAGCACCATAGTAGTTCAGCGCGCGAAGCCAGTTGCGCTGCGCGGTCGCCATGTGGCCCTCTGCGAACGCGGCTTCGGCGCGATGGCGATTGGTCTGCGCGAGCTTCTTCCACTCGCGATGCCAGGATTGGTCCTCGCCGCGCTTGAGCTGCCGCGCGATCATCAGGCATTCCGCGATGGTGGCGCCGCCCTCCTGGGCCGCGGTGAGGAGCCGCGTGAACTCAGAGGAGATATCCTCTCGCTCCGGGCAGAGGATCCAGTCGTCGGAGAGGCATGCGGGTATCATCGGAGCTACGCTCTATCATCGCGTTACCCCTGACTGACTAAACTATTTTGGTTCGCCAACCAAGCTGCCGTGCACCGAATGAGAGCCGTTTGCCATCACCATCGCTTGAACGATCGGTGAACGACGGGCCAAGTCGCATGCGTGACATTCCAATTCGTCATGAGGCAGCGAACGATGGCAAGAGGTGGCACGTCATATTACGCGAGGTGACGTGCGCGCCTCTTGCCATGACGGTCATCATACCCATATTGGCGCGCGCTCACCGGCCGGCAGCGCGAAGCCAGTTCAGCCGAGTCGCCAGCCGACCTCCTGTGTAAAACTCTCGTAGAAGGCGCGGTCATAGGCCTGCTCGGGCGTGGCGCGTACGCGCTCGTCGAGGCGCCTGGCGTCGTCGCCCACCAGGATCCGCCAGCGCTCCGCCTTGACGCCGTCGAGGATGATCTTCGCGGCCTGCGCGGCCGTCGTCGGTGCGTCCTCCAGGAAGCTGCGGGCGCGTTCGGCGAACACGGCCTGGATGTCCTCGTCCGACATCTTCTCCGCATCCGGCACGCCGGCGGCGACCATGCGCTTGCGGGTCAGCGCGACCTCATCCGCGTTGAGCCGCTCCGAGCCGTCCGTGCTCTGCACCCTGCGCGAATTGGAGACGATCGAGGTGCCGATATGGCCGGGCATCACCACCGAACATTTGACGTGCGGGGCGTGCAGGCGCAAATCGTTGATCAGCGCTTCGGTGAATCCCTTCACCGCGAACTTGGCCGAGCTGTAGGCGGTGTGCGCCTGCCCCATGCCGATCGAGGCCCAGAACCCGTTGACGCTGGCGGTGTTGACGATGTGGGCCTCGTCGGCCGCGACCAGCATCGGCAGGAAGGTGCGGACGCCGAGATAGACGCCGCCCCAGCAGATGTTGAAAGTGCGCTCCCACTGCTCGCGCGTGTTGGTGAACAGGCTGCCGCCGCCACCGATGCCCGCATTGTTGAACAGGAGATGGATCCTGTCCGTCTTCTGCTGCTCGGCGAGCTCGTCGCGGAAACGCTTCAGATGATCCTCGATCGCGACGTCGGCGACATGCGTCGTGACGCGCAGGCCCTGCGGCAGCTTCTCGACCTCGCACAGCCGCTTGGTCTCGGCCATCGCAGCCTCCGAGACGTCGCACATGGCGACGTTGCAGCCTTCGGCAACGAGCTGCCGCGCGAGCTCGCGCCCCATTCCCGTGCCGCCGCCGGTGATGACTGCGATCTTTCCAGCAAAATCCTTCATGGGACTTTCGGCCCCTCCCTTGTCGGTATGTTTCTTCCGTCGCTACGCCATTCGCGAGCGTGCGCGCAAAATGTAGCAGCGACGCAACCGCAGGTAAAAGCGGATCGGTCGACATTCGTTATTTCGGCCTGCGGACTATTCGAAAGACTAGAGTGCGGCACGTCGCCGTCGACGATGACGGCATGCGATTCTCGTCCGCGAGCGCGCGGACCTGAGCGAGCATCGCCTCGTCGTCCTGCTTGAACAGAAACTGCACCGGCGCGACCAGTACGGAAGCGCCCTCGCGTATCCCGCGGTCTTGTGGGGGTCCCGCGCGCCCGACTCTTATCCGTATCAAACCGAGCCTATCGACGTGCCAGCCCTGTGAACGGCCTCACAGGCGGAAAGCGGCGCGCCGCTTACAATTGCCCGTCCCTTACCGGGTTCCCGTATTTGTCCGGCTTCGGTTTAGGGGCAATTTTTTTACAATCCGAATCGCCAAATGAGGATGGACGCTGGGTCGAGTCGTCCAGGCCAGCGTGTTGTTTGTGTCACAGGCTCTGGCACTCCGCTTGCATCCTCTTCGTGGTCTGAAACTACCGATGAGGTGACAGGAATGTTCGTGACCGTCGTTGCCGTGCTCTGCCGGCTAGGTGCATCTGCCTCGGGCGCTTGCGTCGAGGAAATCGTGACCGACAGCAACATGACGCCCGAAATGTCGATGATGCAGTGTGCGATCGGAGCACAGGCACCACTGGCGAAATGGATGGGCGAGCATCCGATCTATCACGCCAACTGGCGCCTCGAGCGCTACAAATGCGTGCCGGGTCACTACGAGATCAAGGGCCACGCCTGACGGCCCCGTAAAATTACGTCTATTGAGGAAACGCCCGGGGCAGCCTTCCCCTGTGCGAGCACTGCCAGCGCCAGACCCACCGAGGCTGCGCGCCCTGTGACGTCAGTCACACCTCCCTCCCCCAGCTTTGCCCCCTAAGCTATGGCCTGCATGATCAGCGCACGCGCGCGCCGTCCCTCCGGCGTCGGCATCAGCGCATAATTGTGCGGCTGGTCGCGGAGCAGATGCAGCTCGACCGGCACGCCCACCGCCCTCGCCCGCTCCGCAAGATCGACGCTGTCGGGGTAGAGCAGATCGCGCGTGCCCGAGAAAATCGTCATCGGCGCCAGCGCGCGGAAGGCGCCGTTGAGCGGGCTGACGAAGGGATGGCCGACATCGAGCGCGCCGGCATAGAGCCGTCCCGCCTCGGCGATCCCCGGAATGTCCTGGATCGGATCGCGCGCGGCGATCGCAACCTGCTCCGGGCGGCTGACCGACGCATCGGCCGCGGGCGAGATCAGCATGAGGCGGTGCGGCTGCCGATGGCCGCGATCGCGCAGCCACTGGCACGCCGCGAGCGCGAGGCCTGCACCGGCCGAATTGCCGACCACCGTGACCTTTGCGCTGCCGGCATCCTCGAGCAGCATGCGGAGCAACTCGGCCGTCGCCGGTACGACATCCCTCGCGGTCGTGCGCGGTGCCAGTGGATAGATCGGCACGACGCAGCACACGCGCGCCTTGCGCGTCATTTGTCCGACGAAACGCCAATGCGCCGGCACGATCTCGTTGATGAAGCCGCCGCCGTGCAGGAACATGACGTAGTTGCAGCCCTCATGGCCCGACGACGGCGCGGTGTAATAGACCGGCCATCCGCCCATCTTGGTCAACACCGCTTCGACGCCGCGCCCGAGGCCCGTCGGCTCGAACGAGGCCGGCTCCAGCGCGAGCTTCTGCACATGCGCCTGCACGGCTTCGGCGGATGCGAGCTGCTGCTTGTAGGGGAGCTGCCCGAGCAGCAGGTTGAGAGCGCGGCTCTGCAGACTTGGTGCGGGATCGCGCCGGGCCGATGCACCGAATACGCAACCACCCGGGCAAAACTGCAAGGCCGATACAAGTCTCGCAACGCTCATGGTCAGTTCTCCGCCTGGCTCGGCATCCATATGGCGACGAAGACGCTTGCCGACAGGCCGCCACATGCGGCTATAATGCGAGCATTCGCTCGCTTTTCCTACTCGCATTCGGACCGCAAAGGCCATGGCACGCACGCCGCCGACAAAACCCCGAAAAAATGCCTTGCAGGCGCGATCACGCGCCACCGTCGATGCACTGGTCGAGGCGACTGCTCGCATTCTGGTTCACGAAGGTTTCGAGAAGGCGAGCACCAACCGCATCGCCGAGATCGCCGGCGTCAGCGTCGGCTCGCTCTACCAATACTTCCCGAGCAAGGAAGCGCTCGTCGCTGCCGTGATCGACCGCCACAACGAGGAGATCATGGGCCTCGTCCGCGCAGCGCTCATCGAGGTCGCCGACCTGCCGATCGACAAGGCCGTGCGAAAACTCGTCACCGTCGCGATCGAGGCCCACCGCATCAACCCGAAACTGCATCGCGTGCTCGCCGAGCAGATCCCCCGCACCGGCCAGCTCAAGGAGGTCGAAGCCTTCAACCGCGAGGTCCACACCCTCGTCCGCAGCTACCTCGAAAGCCGCCGCAAGGAGATGCGAAAGGTGGACGTTGATGTCGCGACCTTCATCTGCGTCAGCGCGATCGAATCCGTCGCGCACAACACCGTGCTGAACCAGGCCGAGATGCTGACGGAGAAGACGGTGAAGGTGCTGGTGGACGAGACGACGCGGATGGTGGTGGGGTATTTGAGGTGAGCTTGATGCTCCGCGGGAGCAACCCATGCCTGTACAGGACACCAAGCAGTATTGGCTACTTCGCGATCCCACAGGTCCCCACGATGACAACATAACCCTGTTTTGCCCGACGGCGCAAACCGATTCGGAAAAACATCATTCAACCAATGCCATCGCTACTGTGCATGGGGTTGTTTTCGGCATTTAGTTTTCCCGCCCCCCGAACAAGCCAGGCGCGACTGACCGTCGCGCACGCGTCCCCGGCGGGAGCAGGCCCCACGCCCCCGGTCAATCCACCCGACAGATGCTTTGGAAAAAATGGTCGGAGCGAGAGGATTTGAACCTCCGACCCCTAGTCTCCCAGACTAGTGCGCTAACCGGGCTGCGCCACGCTCCGAACGTCGTTCCATTAGCTAGGATCGGCGCGATGCGCAAGGCGAGGTCACACCATTTTGGTGCCTCGCCTGCATCGGCCGGGAGCCCGCGAGGTGCCCGGAACAGCGGCAAAGCCCGCGAAATGCGCCCTAGCCGTCCTTCAGGGCCTGATCCAGCATCTCGCGGCAAGCGACAAGGTCGGCGAGCACCTTTCCGAGGCGCTCCCGGTCCAGCGCGCTGGGGCCGGCGGGTGCGGCGGGCGTGCCGCCCTTGCGGAAGGTGGTGAGGATCTCCTCGTCGTCGACCTCCGTGAAGCGGAAGTCGATGCCTTCCTCCTCATCGCCCTGGTAGTCGTCATCGTCGGCGTCCGCGATGCCCTTGATGGGACCCTCGTCGTCCGGCTCCATCAGGCTGGCGCCGATGGCGTCCTCGATGGCTCCGAACGAGACCGCGGCCGCGCCGTCGGCGAGGCCCTGCACCGATTTGACGCCGTGCTCCTTCAGGATCCGCTGCACCCCGCGAATGGTGTAGCCCTCCCCGTAGAGGAGGCGGCGGATGCCCTTGAGCAGGTCGACGTCGTCGGGGCGGTAATAGCGGCGGCCGCCGCTGCGCTTCATCGGCTTGATCTGGGAGAACCGGGTCTCCCAGAACCGCAGCACATGCTGCGGAATGTCGAGTTCCTGCGCTACTTCGCTGATGGTTCGGAACGCATCCGGCGCCTTGTCCAAATGCCTGTCCTTATCCGTTGGGCGTTACGCCTCGGGTTGAGCCTTGCTGGCGTCGCCGTTGGTGCGGTGCTGCGAATTGATGCGCTGCTTCAGGATCGCGGACGGCTTGAACACCATGACGCGGCGCGGCGAGATCGGCACCTCGGTGCCGGTCTTCGGGTTGCGGCCGATCCGCTGACCCTTCTTGCGCACCATGAAGGAGCCGAACGAGGACAGCTTCACCGTCTCGCCCTTTTCAAGGCAATCGGTGATCTCCTTCAGCACGAGTTCCACGAACGCCGACGACTCCGTCCGCGACAGCCCCACCTTCTGGTAGACGGCTTCGCAGAGATCGACACGCGTTACGGTTTTACTTTGATCGGTCATCGCCCTGCCCCACATCACGGCGAACAATTGTTGTCTGAAATTATGAGCTTACGATACGGCGGTCAACAGCGCTCATCAATGCAGACGCATCGATAATCGCGACTGATTCCGGCAAAATTTTATCGACTGTGGCGCTACCAGCGCACCAGCGCCGAGCCCCAGGTGAAGCCGCCGCCCATGGCTTCCAGCAGGACCAGGTCGCCTTTCTTGATGCGGCCGTCCTTCCGCGCCACCGACAGCGCCAGCGGAATCGAGGCCGCCGAGGTGTTGCCGTGACGGTCCACCGTCAGCACCACCTTCTCCGGCGCGATGTGCAGCTTGTGGGCGGAGGCGTCGATGATTCGCTTGTTGGCCTGGTGCGGCACGAACCAGTTGATGCTGTCGGCATTGAGCCCGGTCGCCTGGAAGGCATCCACGATCACGTCGGTGATCATGCCGACCGCATGCTTGAAGACCTCGCGGCCCTCCATGCGCAGATGGCCGACGGTCTGGGTCGAGGACGGCCCGCCGTCCACGAACAGCTTGGCCTTGTGGCGGCCGTCGGAGCGCAGATGCGTGGTGACGATGCCGCGATCCGTCGCCGCATTGCCCGGCTGCTCCTGCGCCTCCAGCACCACCGCGCCGGCGCCGTCGCCGAACAGCACGCAGGTGCCGCGGTCGTTCCAGTCGAGGATGCGCGAGAAGGTCTCCGCGCCGATCACCAGCGCGCGCTTGAAGGCGCCGGTGCGCAGGAAATTGTCGGCGGTCGCGAGCGCGAACACGAAGCCCGAGCAAACCGCCTGCAGGTCGAAGGCCGCGCCGTGATTGATGCCGAGCCCGTGCTGCACGGCGACAGCGGTCGCGGGGAAGGTGTTGTCGGGCGTCGAGGTCGCCAGCACGATCAGGTCGATCGATTGCGCATCCAGCCCGGCATCGCTGAGCGCGGCCTGCGCCGCCTTGATGGCGAGGTGCGAGGTGAACTCGCCCTCGGCCGCGATGTGCCGCTCGCGAATGCCGGTGCGCTGGACGATCCACTCGTCGGAGGTGTCGATACGCGCCGCCAATTGGGCGTTGGTCACCACCTGCTCCGGCAGGTAAGAGCCGCAGCCGAGCACGACCGAACGGATTTTCGTCACGAAACAGCCTCCTGCGCGGCCTGCACGGAACTAAGTGCACCACCCTCGCGGTTGAGCATCTGATTGATCTTGTTCAGGAGATCGTAGTGAGCCATCTCATAGCCAACATCGATCGCATAGGCAAAGCCTTCGGCGCTGGTTCCACCGTGGCTCTTGACCACGATCCCGTTCAGCCCGAGCAGCACACCGCCGTTGGACTTGTTGGGATCCATCTTGTCGCGCAGGGCCTGGAAGGCGGGGCGGGCAAAGAGATAGCCAAGCCTGGACAGCCAGCTCCGCTGCAACTCGTTGCGAAGCAACTCGGCCATCTGCCGCGCGGTTCCCTCGGCGGTCTTGAGCGCGATGTTACCGCTGAAACCTTCGGTCACGACGACGTCGGCGGCCCCCTTGCCGATGTCGTCCCCCTCGACGAAGCCGATATAGTCGAGCTCGGGCAGGTTCCGCGCGCGGAGGATCTCGCTGGCTTCGCGGATCTCCTCGTGCCCCTTGACCTCCTCGGTCCCGATGTTGAGCAGGCCGACCGTGGGCCGCTTCTTGTTGAACAGCACGCTCGCCTTGGCCGCGCCCATGACCGCCATCGACACCAGATGATGGGCATCGCCGCCGAGGGTGGCGCCGAGGTCGAGAACAACGGACGAGCCGCGCTTGGTCGGCCAGATCGCGGAGATGGCCGGGCGGTCGATGCTTGGCAGCGTGCGCAGATGGAAGCGCGACATCGCCATCAGCGCGCCGGTATTGCCGGCGGAGACCGCGACATCGGCCTCGCCCTTCTTCACCGCGTCGATGGCAAGCCACATCGAGGACGTCTTGCGGCCGCGCCGCAGCGCCTGACTCGGCTTGTCCGAGCCGCTGACGGCGACGTCGGTATGGACGATCTTGGAGGCGGCCCTGAGCTGGGGATGCCGCTCGAGCTCGGGCTCGATCTTGGCCCGGTCCCCGACCAGCAGGAATTCGGTGTCGCGATGCCTGGCCAGCGAGATGGCGGCGCCGGGAATGACCACGGCGGCGCCGTCGTCGCCACCCATGGCGTCAAGCGCGATGCGAACCTTGCTGGGCATGAAAGTCCTGGAAACCTGGTCTGGTGCGGTCTTGAACGAGCGGGTCCGCAAATGGGTTCGCCATGGACATGGCGACCGGCCAAGCGCCACGCCGCACCCGGACCGGGGCGCGACAATAGCGTTTTGTTATCCCGAAACAACCTCTTGCCCCCAGCCTTTTGCGTTCAGGGCGATCCGGCCGCGAACCGGCGGATTCAGAGGAAATGTATGGAAATCAATCGGATAAACCGGACTTTCAAACCGCCGCCGCAGACACCTCGTGCTCCGCGGCAGCGGTCTTACGGGGGAATCGGCTACTACTCGCCCTTCTTCTTCCCGTCCTGAAGCGCCTTCAGCACCGCGAACGGATGGTCCTCCGGATCGGGGGCGGTGACCTCCGCCTCGAACACGACGCCCGGCTTGCGCGGATAGGGGTCGATTGCCAGGAACAGGGCGTCGGTGGCGAGCCGGCCGAGGTCGATGATGCCGTTGACGATGGCTTCCGGCGGATCGATCACCTCCGGCGGCTCCTTGTCGTCCTGCCCCTCCTCGATCAGGTCGGCCAGGCGCCGCGCCTCGGCCTCGGGCGCGAACGTCAGGTCCACCTCCTCGTCGATCTCGCTCTCGATCGGATCGAGGGTGACGACGCAGGTCTGGCCGACCCGGGCCCGGACCAGCCCCGTGACCTGGACGCGGCCACCGCTCTTCGGGACGACGTCGAAGCTGGCATGGGCCGACAGGATCTCGCGCAGGCCGGCAAGCCCGGCCATGGCCTGCCGCTCGCCGGCCGACGCCTCGAGCTCGCGATGCAGGCCGGCCTCGGGAATCTGGGCCACGATGATGGGGGCCCGCCAGGGATCGGGCTCGGATCCGGTGTTCGGTCGGCTCATGGCGAAATATCCTCGGAAAGTGCCGGGGGAAACTTGAAGGACGCACCCAGCAGCGCGGCCTCGCCGGTCCGGCCGAGATCGGCCTCGGTGGCCACGGCATAGGCCGCGAGCCGCCGGGCCTGCTCCAGGCCGGTCCCGTTCAAGATATTCTTGCAGATCGCCGCCGCCAGCGCCTCAGCCCCGCCCTCCACGGCCTGATCATAGGCCTGCACGCGACCGTAAAAGGCCTCCCCGAACGCCCGCATCCGTTTCGGCACGGTCTGGTCGCCGATTCCCATCTCGCGCAGATTGTCGTCCATGTCCTCGCAGAAGCGGTCGAACAGCGCCTGCGACAGTTCGGTGGCGTGCTGGACCGTGCGCAGGCGGCGCAGGAGCAGCCACAGATGCAGCAGCAACAGGTCGAAACGCCCGTTAACCGTATCCGGCACGCCCAAGTCACGGTAAAATATGGGTTCTCGCGCCTGCGTCACGATCATGCCATAGATGGCTTCAATGGTGCGCGCCGGGGCAAGCCGGGGTTTCCTGAAGTGATTGAACGGCCAAAGCATTGTGGTTTCCGCAAGCGGGCGCGCGCGAGTTGCATTCAGACGCCCAGCCCGGTACTTCAGCGCCTCGCGCGACGCAAGGGGACGGAATCAGTTCCGCTATGACGATAACGAACCAGACCGGCCTGCGCGCGGACAAGCGCCGCGGCCTTCATGCACGCTGGCGCGGCCTGCGCCTGGCTGCCGCTGCGGCCCTCGTCGGCATGGCGCTCGCCGGCTGCACCGGCGAGCAGTTCCAGAAGGGCTACATCCTGCCGCCGGGCGCGCTGGAGCAGATTCCGATCGGCGCGAGCCAGGACCAGGTGCTGATCGTGATGGGCACGCCCTCCACGGTCGCCACCCTCGACGGCGAGGTCTTCTATTACATCTCGCAGCGCTCGGAGCGGATGGTCGCCTTCATGAACCAGAAGGTGGTCGATCAGCGCGTGATCGCGATCTATTTCGACAAGAACCGGCGCGTGCGCCGGCTGGCCAATTACGGTCTGCAGGACGGCAAGATCTTCGACTTCATCAGCCGCACCACGGCGACGTCGGGCCAGGAGATGAATTACCTCACGCCGATCTTCAAGCTGCTCAGCTTTAAAGACTGAGCAGCCACCGCGTTTTCGGGCCTGCGGCGTCGTGCCGCTGTCCGCTCGGGACTTGCCCTCGCCTGCGACTTGCTGTTGCGCGCCGGGTTCCCTACGCTCCCTGCAAAACAAGAAGCAGGGAGTGGATTCGTGCCCAAAAATTTGTTGTCCCGCCGCCGCGTTCTCACCGGTGCCGCCGGCCTCACAGCCGCAGCGATCCTGCCGCGATCGAGTCTCGCGGACTGGAAACCGACCGAGACCGTCCGCGTCATCGTGCCGGCTGCGGCGGGCGGCTCGACCGACGTCATGGGCCGGCTCCTCGCCGCACATCTACAGCCCATTTGGGGCCAGTCTGTCGTCGTGGAAAACCGCTCCGGCGGCGGCGGCACGATCGGCACCGCCGAGGTGGTCCGCGCCAAGCCTGACGGCCACACCATCCTGATCGGCAACCCCGGTCCGAACGCGATCGCCTACAGCATCTTCAAGAATCTGACCTACAAGCCGGACCAGCTCCAGCCGGTCTCCAACATGATCCGGATCCCGAACATCGTCTCGGCGCATCCCAAGACCGGCATCAAGTCGATCGCCGAGCTGATCGCCTATCTGAAGGCCAATCCGGACAAGCTCAGCTACGCCTCCTCCGGCGTCGGCCAGAGCCCTCACCTCACCGGCGCCTGGTTCCTCCAGCTCACCGGGCTGAAGATGACGCACATTCCGTTCCGCGGCGCAGGGCCGGCGCTGCAGGCCGCGCTCGCCGGCGACATCCAGATCCTGTTCGACAATCTCTATCCGAGCCTGCCGCAGGTCCAGAACGGCACGCTCACCGGTCTCTGCGTCACCACCACCGACCGCAGCGATCTCGCGAAAGACCTGCCGACCATGCGCGAGAGCGCGCCGGAGCTTTCGAACTTCGACGTCTCGTCCTGGTTCTCGGTGTTCCTGCCGAAGGGCGTCCAGCCCGCCGTGCTCGAGGCGCTCAATCTCCAGGTCAAGGCGATGCTGGAGCGCGACGACGTGAAGAAGAACATCGCCGCCATGGGCGCCCGCGCCGACTATGGCACCCCGCAGCAGTTCGCCGACTTCGTGGACGCCGAGACGAAGAAGTTCGCCGGCATCATCCAGAAGGAAGGGCTGCAGATGGACGTGCAGTAGCGCTGGGTCGAACCGGCATCCCGCCTTGCGCGAAAGCGCGCTAGGCGGGCTGGGCTGACGGCTGTCCGACCAGCGCCGCAATGGCCGAGATCGAATCGAGGCGCGTCAGGTCGAAACCGATGTCGGCGAAATTGATCCCATAGTCGGTCTCGATGCTCATCACGAGCTCGACGGCGTCGAGTGAATCGAGGCGCCCGCTGGTGAACAGCAGATCGTCGTCATGAAGCGGCGCGCCGTCGCCCTTCATGAGCAGCCGCTGCTCGATGTAGCGGCGCATCTGCGACCTGACTTCAGGGCCGGCTTTCGCGGTCATGTCGTTACTCCCAGGAGATAGAACAGGAATTCACCGCGCTGCAGAAGCGTATGCTCGCGATCCAGCGGCGCATCGAAGACGTGGATGAGGCAGAAGAAGGTCGAAACCCACAGGCACGGCAGCAAGCGGCGGCGCAGCCATCCACGCGAGGCCGGCTGCGGCGCGCGGCGCATCTGCGAGAGCCCCACGCTGACGGCCAGGACGAACGTGTAGAACGCATGCGACTGCTCGCCGACCACGGCCCGCCAAAGGCCCATGTCGCCGACGAAATGAATGTCGCGAATGAAATGGAACAGCAGGTTGCCGACGCACGCCGCCATGAAGGTGGCGAAGAACATGCGAAGCCGGCGATGGCCGCGGAAGCAACGAATGAAGGTCGGGTAGAAGAAGTGATCGACCAGCAGTTCCTTGTAATAGAAGTAGTAGCGATTCCAGAAGTCGGCGAGCGTCGTCGACTCCAGGGGCCGCCAGGTGTTGCGCAGCAGGCGAAATCCGGCGAGCCGCGCCGTCGCGACGATGACGCCGCCGAACACCGTCATGCCCAGCAGGTCTTCCACGAAGAAGCTGACGAGGCTCGCCCATCCGACGAGGCGCGGCAAAGGATGGCCAGCGAGATATTGCAGCAGGTTGTCGTCGAACATCGGAAGCTGCAAACGACCGTGGACGAGCTCGCCGAGGCAAATCTTGACGATCGCCAGCACGAGGATCCAGGCCGCGAGCTTGACACCCTTGAGCTGCGTGACCGCGAGCTCATCCGGTGTCTTGGCCTCGAAGCGTTCGAGATAGGCCAGCCCCTTCCCGAACGGCGTCAGCGACGATCCCCAGAACGGATGAAAGACGCTCAAGCGCTGCCACACCGGGGACCGGTTCTTGCCGGCATCGACCAGACCGTAAGCGAGGAACCAGAGATAGGGCTGCGAGGTCATCAGGAACGACCAGAGCAGGACGCGCGGCATGCCGGCCATCACCGGCGCCTGCGTCAGCGCGAGAAGTGCCAGGAATGCGACGAGGATGCTGAGCGTCGGGCGGCGAAGCGCCGTGCTCGCTGATCCCTGCAAGACCAGCAGGCCCGCGAACAGCGCAAGCACCACCACCAGCGTGACCGCCTCCAGCAGCGGCTGATGGATCCGGTCCGCGACGCCTTCGGTGACGGCCATCCGCTCGAGGAAGGGGCGATCGATCAGGAAGCCGCTCCGGTAAAGCAGCAGCACGGTTGCCAGCAGGATCAGCACACGCCGGTGCCGCCCGACATAAGCGCACGCCACCGCAAGAGCCGCCGCCGAGAAGTCGACACCGATCCGCCAGAACAGCACGGTGAGCAGCACGACCGTGCACCAGAGCAGCAAGCGGCCGCTTGTGCTCTGGACGCCCGCCACGAGGTTCGGGTCGCGGTCGATCTGGGGGATCAACCGCCACGACGGCTTCCCGAGCGAGCCCGTAGCCGTGTAGCCGTAGGACTGGCTTTCGATGCTCATCGGAGAATGCGCGCAAGCGCTGCGGGCCGTCGCATCTACGAGGCCCTCGCGACCGCTTCACCGAGCAGGGACGCCACCGAGCGCCGGTCGGCCTTGCCATTGGCGTTGACGGGAATGTTCTCCAGCCAGACGAACCGGCTCGGCACCATGTAGGCCGGAAGGCGCGCGGCGCAGTGCTGACGCAAATCGCCGTCCGCGGTTTTTGCACCCGAATAGGCGGCGAGGAGCCGGCTTGCGCCAGTGGCATCGTGAAGCACCACGGCAAGCGCACGGGTGATGCCCTCGCAGGCCACCAGCGCGTGGTCGATCTCCTCGAGCTCGACCCGGTAGCCCCGAAGCTTGACCTGGTTGTCGGCACGGCCGCGGAAACGGAGAACACCCGTTTCAGCCTCGGCCTCCACGAGGTCGCCGGTCCGATACAGGATCGACCGATAGCCCTCGATCAGCGGATCCTGACAGAAACGGCGGGCCGTCTCTTGCGGGTTGTTGATGTAGCCGAGCCCCACACACGGGCCGCCCAGCCACAACTCGCCGGCAGTGCCCGCGGCGACCGGCTTCATGTCTTCGTCCAGAATCCGGTAGCTGAAATTGGGATTGAGCTGTCCCAGCGGGGCCAACCCGTCGTCGGTGTCGAAAACGGATCCGACGATCTCGAAGCCGCTGCAGATGCAGCTCGTCTCGGTCGGGCCGTAGCAGTTGATCAGCTTTGCCTTGCCGGCAAACGCGTCGTGGAAGCGGCGCAGCCGGGCCAGCGGAAATCCCTCGCCGCCGAACATGAAACGGCTGACGCTCGGCAGCCATTCGGGGCCCAGCAGATGCATGGAGTCCAGGAACATGAACAGCGTCGGCACGGCGAAGAAGAACGTGCACTGTTGCTTCGTGATCTCCGCCACCAGCTCGGCTGGCGGCCTTCCCTTCAGCGCGTCCAGCGCGACGATCGCCGCTCCGTTCAGCAATGCCGCATAGATGTCGAAGACCGAATTGTCGAAGTAGATCGGATTGACATTGGTCAGGCGGTCTTGCGGTCCAATTCCAAGATCGCTCTTCGCCCACGCGATAAGATGGAGAACCCCTTGATGGGGGATGACCACGCCTTTCGGCTCGCCCGTCGACCCCGAGGTGAACATGACATAGGCCGGATCGACGCCGGTGATCAGGGACGTCAGCGACAGATTGCCGTCGTCGAACTTCGAAACGGTCTCTTGCAGAGCCGCTCTGGCCGCCGCATCGCCGATCACCGTGCGCGGGCCGGATCCCTCGCGCACGCTGACGATCAAGGCGGGCCGGCACCGCTCCAGCATCAGCCGGGCACGCTCCGCCGGAGCTGCGGGATCGAGGAACGCATAAGGCGCCCCGATCTTGATGCAGGCCATGGCAAGCGCATAGGCCTCGACAAACTTCGGCAGTTCGAGGCAGACCACGGCGCCCTTGCCCACGCCCTGCGAGATCAGCCATCGCGCCAACCGGTTTGCCGAGCTGTTGAGCTCCGCGAACGAGCGGCTGTCGCCCTCGCAGATGAGGGCGACGGCATCGGGCGAGGACGCCGCGACCTCTTCGAAGCGCAGCCCGAGATTATAGGCGGTCATATCGATGCCTCCGCCGCTTCACGGCTGCCGGGATCAGCCGGCACGCGCAGCAAGGCGTGCACGATTTCGGCGAAATCCCGTTGGCTGAGCGCGATCACGGCCGCGGGCAATTGCGCATCCGGAAGCTCGGCCCGCAACGCGTTGCCGAGCGCCATGCCGAGATGCTGAAGAAACGCGGCGGCCATCGGGTCGGTGGCCAGCGGCTGACGCTCATCCGCCCAGTGCTTCATGTCCGGCACGAGGCTGTTGTTGTCGGTGCAAGCTGAGATGGCCTGGTGATCGACACGCAGCACCACGTCGTAGCGATAGCGGGTCAGCTCATAGCTTGATCCCTGTTTGAGCAGCACGTCCGCCGCCCCGATCTGCGGGATGGTTTGCGAGATACCCTGAAAATAGCCGGGATCGATCACCAGCTCGCGGTCCTGGGCGATCGACAGGAAGATCTTTCGCTCGAGCGAGGCCTCCGTTGCACCCGGCGCTGCCTTCGCGGCCTGGACCTCACGGTGGAAGGCCGGCAGCAGCTCGAGATTGCGAACATCGCCGACGAAGATGTGACCTCCGGGAGCAACCAGATCGGCGGCGCGTTCCAGGACCGTGTGCAGATATTCGATGCCCGGAAAATATTGCACGACCGAGTTGAGCACCACGGCATCGAACGAGTGCGGCAACAACCCCGTCAGATCCGTGGCTTCCCGCTCCAGAAACTCGACATGCCGAAGCTCGGGCCTCGACTGCGCAAACGCGCGCAAGCGTTGAACGGCGACTGGCGAAAGGTCGGTCCCGCAATACACCTCACACCCGGGCGCAAGCTTCTCGACGAGCAGCCCGACTCCGCATCCGATCTCGAGCACCCGCCTCGCACCGAGCGCGCGAATGCGCTGGATCGTACAGTCCGCCATTTCGGGCTCGGGAATGGGCTTGTTGGTGAAGTTGCTGGTCCAGCCTACGAACGAGGGCGCAAGGCTATCGGCATCATGGCGATAGGCTTGATCGAAGGCGCGGCGCCATTGCGCCACCCTCCGCTCTGTTTCGGCCTGAAGGTGGTTCGCCCCGACGCTCAGCCGGTCCGGATCGACCGCGACGAACGCGATCTCGAACTGGCGGCCGTCATGGCTCCGCTCGAAGCTGAGCACGGCATCCGCCACGTCCGGGTGCGCCATCAGCACGCGCACAACCTCGTTCATCGGCAGCGCAGGCAACGGAACCTCCATTTGCGGCCGGCAGGCGACGATGACCTGAACACGTCGCGAGCGCCTCTCATGGGAACCCGCTCGGGAGCCGCCGATATCCTCTCGTATTTCTAGAGGGCAGCGGGTTAAGCAACCTTAAATGACACCCTCTCAGGTGTGTGCATCTCCCGGTCGCCGGACCCTTTTTCCATAGGCCCGCGCCGCCGCGCCCTGCTCGATCGCGAGCCGATGAGCCGGCTTGCTCCGATGCCCCCGGAAGGCGCTGGCCGCACGCAAAACAAGACCCCCGCGGCCTGCGCCGCGGGGGTCTTCATTCCAGACGATGCCGTGTGCCTCAGTGCGCCAGGATTGCCAGCAGCAGCAAGGCCACGATGTTGGTGATCTTGATCATCGGGTTCACCGCCGGGCCGGCCGTGTCCTTGTAGGGATCGCCGACGGTGTCGCCGGTCACCGCGGACTTGTGGGCATCAGAGCCCTTGCCGCCGAAGTGACCGTCCTCGATGTACTTCTTGGCGTTATCCCAGGCACCGCCGCCGGAGGTCATCGAGATCGCGACGAACAGGCCCGTCACGATCACGCCGAGCAGCATCGCGCCCACCGCCGAGAACGCCGCCGACTTGCCGGCCGCACCACCGCCCGCGATCGCGTAGATCAGGAAGTAGACGACGATCGGCGACAGCACCGGAAGCAGCGAGGGGATGATCATCTCCTTGATCGCCGCGCGGGTCAGCAGGTCGACCGCCTTGCCGTAGTCCGGCTTGTCGGTGCCCTGCATGATGCCCGGCTTCTCGCGGAACTGACGGCGGACCTCCTCCACGATCGCGCCGGCCGCACGGCCCACGGCCGTCATGCCCATCGCGCCGAACAGATAGGGCAGCAGGCCGCCGAACAGGAGGCCGACGACCACGTAGGGATTGTTCAGCGAGAAGTCCGGATTGACGCCCTGGAAGTAGGCATTCTTGTTGGCGATGAAGAACTTGAGGTCTTCATTGTAGGCCGCGAACAGCACGAGGGCGCCGAGACCGGCAGAGCCGATCGCGTAGCCCTTGGTCACCGCCTTGGTGGTGTTGCCGACCGCGTCGAGCGCATCGGTCGACTTGCGCACCTCCTTGGGCAGGCCCGCCATCTCGGCGATGCCGCCGGCGTTGTCCGTCACCGGGCCGAAGGCGTCGAGCGCGACGACCATGCCGGCCAGCGCCAGCATGGTGGCGGTCGCGATCGCGATGCCGAACAGGCCGGCGAGGCTGTAGGTGACCAGGATGCCGGCGATGATGACGATCGCGGGCAGCGCGGTCGCCTCCATCGAGACGGCGAGGCCCTGGATCACGTTGGTGCCGTGGCCGGTCACCGAAGCCTGGGCGATCGACTTCACCGGACGATAGTCGGTGCCGGTGTAGTATTCGGTGATCCAGATGATCAGCGCGGTAACGACCAGGCCGACCACGCCGCACTCGAACAGCGCCATGCCGGTGTAGGCGACGCCGTCGAGCTTGCCGAAGCCGATCAGGTAGTAGATCACGACGGCAATGCCGATCAGCGACAGGATGCCGGTTGCGATCAGACCCTTGTAGAGCGCACCCATGATCGACTGGCTCGGCCCGAGCTTGACGAAGAACGTGCCGATGATCGAGGTGATGATGCAGATGCCGCCAATGGCGAGCGGCAGCGTCATCATGTTGGCGAGGATCGGCGTCTTCGCGAAGAAGATCGCCGCGAGCACCATGGTGGCAACCGCGGTCACCGCATAGGTCTCGAACAGGTCGGCGGCCATGCCGGCGCAGTCGCCGACATTGTCGCCGACGTTGTCGGCGATGGTCGCGGGGTTGCGCGGATCGTCCTCGGGAATGCCGGCCTCGACCTTGCCGACGAGGTCACCGCCGACGTCCGCACCTTTGGTGAAGATGCCGCCGCCGAGACGGGCGAAGATCGAGATCAGCGAGGCGCCGAAGCCGAGCGCCACCAGGGCGTCGACCACGGTGCGGCTGTCGGGCGCGAGCTTCAGCGAGTGGACCAGGAAGCCGAAATAGAGGGTCACACCCAGTAGCGCCAGACCGGCCACCAGCAGGCCCGTGATGGCCCCCGCCTTGAAGGCGAGTTCGAGGCCGCCGGCGAGCGACGTCGTCGCAGCCTGGGCGGTGCGCACATTGGCGCGGACCGAAACGTTCATGCCGATGAAGCCTGCGGCGCCGGACAGGATGGCGCCGATGGCAAAACCGACCGCGACATAGAGCCCAAGGAAATAGGCAAGCAGAACGAAGATGACGATGCCGACGATACCGATCGTGGTGTACTGGCGCCGCAAGTAAGCCTGTGCGCCTTCACGCACGGCCCCCGCGATCTCCTGCATGCGCGGCGACCCCGCATCCGCGCTCAACACCGAAGACGTCGCCCAAATCGCGTAGACGACGGAAAGCACTCCGCAGAGCACTATCAACCATAATGCTGTCATGTGATTTTTTGCCTCAGATCCTTGATGTACCCCCGGCGCCTTTTGTTGTCCGTCGAGCGGTGCGGCGCCTTGATTTTGAACAAAGCCGCCCGAGGGCGGCCTTAGTCAGCCGCAAGCTTGCCAAAATCAAATTGAGGGTGCAACGCCGGATAGAGCCGAAAAGGCCGATCTCGGCAGGTATTTGGGCCTAAATCCCGAGCACCCGGCCGCCAGTGCACGCCGGCGACCTCCGAAGGTGGTCAAGCTTGTCGGCGGCCATGTCTAGGCCGCGGATCTCACGGGATGACGGGACGAGGACGCGATTTCGAAGGTCTGACCATCATCCGTCGTTCGCGTGGTCGAAACCTTGATCTCGTAGACACCGCCATTCGGACCGGGCTCGAGCCGAACTGCGATTTTCTGCTCGGGCGCAAGCGGGCCGAGCGCCACGTCCTGGTCAGGCAAAACCAGCGTCGCCAGCTCATTGACGAAAACGACGACGTACTGGCCTTTCGCCATGTTCTTCGTTGCCCATTGACGCAAGTGATCGTGGTAGGGCTGGCGGCTCCAGGCCGACGGCAGGCCCGGATCAACCTGGACTTGGATATTCCGGGTAATCGGATTGATGGTAACCACCATCTTCGCCTGATCCGGCTTCCATTGCGCCGGCATTGCTGCTTCCGTTCGCCAAAGGCAATTGAACGCCGCGCACTGGTCCGGCAGGTTGTCGTGGATCTTGCAGCCTCGACCGGGCTTGCATTGGCCGCACCACTTGCCTGCGGCCTTCTGGATTTCGGGAACGTTGTAGACCTTGCAGCACAAGCTGCAGCTTCCGCATTCCCGGCCGGGAACGGGCTGCAACTTGCTCTCGGTTGAAGCCGCCGTCATCCGAATCAAGTCCGTTAGTTGCGATTGCCGACATTACCCGGTTATCGTTGGAAAGCAGAGGGACTGGGCGCGGCAGCCGGCGGACGTTCGGTCGCAGGGTCTAGAAATGACTGTAGGAAAGCCTATTCAGGACAACCTCGCGGCCTTGCGCATCTGTCCATCGCGGCGCCTGCAGACCGGCGACGACGGTGCCGATCGCCGTGACGGGAACACCCGCCTGGTCGGCCCCTCGCGCAAAATCGTCGCAGTGGGCTTCCGGAACGGCGCACAGGATCTCGTAATCGTCTCCGCCGGACACAAGCTTTTCCAGGCCCACAGCGGAGACCGCGGCAGCGGCGGCCTGCGATAGCGGAACGCGGTGCACCTCGACCGAGGCACTGACGCCGGAGGCGGCACAGAGCTTGGCAAGATCGCCTGCGAGGCCATCGGAGACATCCATCGCTGCGCTGGCGTGAGCGAGCACCGCCGCCGCCAAAGCATTGCGCGGCCGGGGAACACGGTAGCGATCGAGCAGATGATCCTGCGCGATCCGATCCCCCTTCAGCACATCGGCCGTCGCACCGCCCGTGAGCACATCGAGGCCGAGCGCGGCATCGCCGATCGTCCCCGTGACAAAGACACGGTCGCCCGGCCTTGCACCGGTGCGGCCGACCATCCGCCCTTTCGGCACGCGCCCGAAGGCGGTGATCGAGATCATCTGCGGCCCCGGCGTCGACACCGTGTCGCCGCCGAGCAGCGGGCACGCGAAGGTTCTTACGTCCTCGCCCAGCGCGTCGGCAAATGGGCGGAGCCAGGAATCCTCCTTGCTGCGCAGCGCCAGCGTCAGCACGAAGCCGGCCGGCGTCGCCCCCTTGGCGGCGAGATCGGACAGGTTCACCCGCAGCGCCTTTCGCGCGATGGTGTCGGGCGGGTCGGTGGCAAGATAGTGCACGCCCTCCACGACGGCGTCGGTGGTGACGACGATGTCCTCGCCCGATGAGGCCAGGACCGCGGCATCGTCGACCAGCCCAAGCGCACCGGGATCGGTCGCCAGCGGCTTGAAATAGCGCGCGATGAGGGAGTCTTCGCCGGAGTGGTCTTGCGGGTCTGCCACTTGCCTAGCCCCATTCTCCACTGTCATCGCCCGGCTTGACCGGGCCATCCAGTATTCCAGAGACGGTCGTGTGAACTCGATGGGCCGCGGCGTACTGGATCACCCGCCTTCGCGGGCGATGACGACGGAGTATCGGGCAGCCATCTCGCATCAATTCACCGCCCTCGTCAGAGGCTACCCCCGCCCGAACTCGTCGCCGCGAAACTGGCGACCGATCTGGTCGAGCACCGCGTTGACCATGCCGGTCTCCTCGCGATCGACAAAGGCATTGGCGACGTCGACATATTCGGAGACGACGACGCGGCCCGGCACGTCCTTGCGGTGCTGGAGCTCATAGGCCCCGGCCCGCAGCACCGCGCGCAGGATCGCCTCGATCCGCTTCAGCGGCCAGCCCTTCGACAGCGCCTCGTCGATCAGGGGATCGAGCTTCTTCTGGTCGCGCACCACGCCCGAGACGACGTCGCGGAAGAACGCCGCTTCTGCCGGCAAATAGGTGTCGCCCTCGACCTCGTTGCCGAGCCAGTGGCTCTCGAACTCGGCAAAGATGTCGTTGATGCCGGCGCCGGCGATGTCCATCTGGTACAGCGCCTGGACGGCCGCGAGCCGCGCCGCACCACGGCGGTTCGCCTTCTTCTCGGGAGCGCCAGCCGGTTTTTTCGCGTCAGCCATGTCTCAAGCCCGCGCCAGGCGGCGTTTGATGCGCAGCATCGCAAGCGCCGCGCGCGCGGCATCGCCGCCCTTGTTGAGCTCGCTGGCACGCGCCCGCGCCCAGGCCTGGTCCTCGTTGTTGACGGTGAGGATGCCATTGCCGAGCGGCAGTTTTCGCGCAACTGCGAGGTCCATCAGCGCGCGCGAGGATTCCTGCGAGACGATCTCGAAATGGATGGTATCGCCGCGGATCACGCAGCCGAGCGCGATCACGGCGTCATAGGGCTTGCCGTTCGCCGCCGCGGCATCGACCGCGATGGCCACCGCCGCCGGGATCTCCAGCGCGCCCGGAACCGTGATCACGTCATGCGTCAGTCCGGCCGCCTTCAGCTCGGTGACCGCGCCGTCCAGCAGCGCGTCCTGGAGATCGTCGTAGAACCGTGCCTCGACGATCAGCGCGCGTGCGCCGGAGATGTCGGTCTGGTCCTTCAGGGGTGCGCGCCGCGCGTCTGCCATCGTCAAAATCCGTTCAGTCTGGGTTGGCCGCTATGTAGTCGCCGCAGGCCAGCAAGCCAAGTTCAAAGACACCGTCATTCCGGGGCGATGCGAAGCATCGAGCCCGGAATCTCGAGATTCTCAGGTGCGCAATTGCGCACCCCAGTTCGCTCCGCGCCCCGGAGTGACCGGCTCTGCCGGTCACTTCATTTCCGTCAGCCGCGCCGCGTAGCGGGCCATCAAATCGACCTCGATATTGACCTCGGCCCCCGCCTTCCAGCCGCCGATGGTCGTGACCGTCAGAGTGTGCGGGATGATCAGCACCGAAAAGGTCACGTCCGCAACCGTATTGACCGTCAGCGAGACGCCGTCGAGCGTGATCGAGCCCTTGGTGGCGATGAACCGCGCCAGCTCCCGCGTCGTGGAAAGCTCGAACCGCGCCATGTCGGGCAGGTCCTCGCGGCTGACGATGGTGGCGACGCCGTCGGCATGGCCGGCGACGATATGGCCACCGAGCTCGTCGCCGATCTTCAGCGCGCGCTCGAGGTTGAGCTTGGTGCCGAGCTTCCAGTGCTTCGCCGTCGTCAGCGCCAGCGTTTCAGCGGCAGCATCGACGTCATACCAGGTCTTGCCGCCGGCGACGCCGGACGCAACCACGGTCAGGCACACGCCGTTGCTGGCGATCGAGGCGCCATCGGCGATGGTGGTCTGATCGTAACTGCAGGCGATGCGCAGTCGGTGCAGCTGGCCCTGCGCGGTCGGCGTGAAGCCGACGATCTCGCCGATATCGGTGACAATGCCGGTGAACATGTTAGGCGCGCTCGTAGATGGTGAGAGTATCGTGATCGAATGTCTCGCTAGCATGAACCTTGTAGGCCTGCGACTGCGTGATTTTCGACAGGGGCAATGCATCGAGCGCATCGACGCCGCCTTCGCCCACCGCTTCCGCCCCGCGGAACAGCCAGATCTCGTCGACGAGATCGGCCGCGACGAACGAGGCCGCAACCCGGCTGCCGCCCTCGACCATCAGCCGCGAGATGCCCTTCCCGGCCAGCGCATGCAGCACGGCCGGAAGGTCGAGCCCGGACGCGCCGCCCGGCGGCACACGAATGATCTGAGCCCCGGCGGCGCCCAGGCGGGTCGCGGCGGCGGCTTCCGCAAGCTCGGACGCGATCACCCAGAGCGGTGTCTCGCGTGCGGAGCGCACGAGCTGGCTCGATGCGGGAATGCGCAGGCTCTGGTCCAGCACCACGCGTACCGGCGAACGGGCCGCCATGCCCGGCAGGCGGCAATTGAGCTGCGGATCGTCCGCCAGCACCGTACCGATGCCGACCAGGATGGCGTCGCTCTGCGCGCGCAGCAGATGCACGCGATCACGCACGCCCTCGCCGGTGATCGCAAGCGGCTTGCCGCCGGCCGCGCCGATCTTGCCGTCGGGCGAGACCGCGAGCTTCAGCATCACGTGCGGACGCTGGTCCCGGATGCGGCGGAAATGGCCGGCATGGTCGAAGGCGGCCTCGGCCGCGCACAGACCCACATCCACCGTGATACCGGCGGCACGCAGGCGCGCATGGCCCTGGCCGGCAACTTCCGGATTGGGATCCTCGATCGCCGCGACCACCCGCTTGATGCCGGCCGCGATCACCGCATCCGCGCAGGGCGGCGACTTGCCGAAATGCGAGCACGGCTCCAGCGTGACGTAGAGCGTGGCGCCGCGCGCGGCCTCGCCTGCCCGGCGCAGCGCCTCGGGCTCGCCATGCGGCCGTCCGCCCGGTTGCGTCCAGCCCCGGCCGACGATGATCCCGTCCTTGACGATGACGGCGCCCACGGCCGGATTGGGCCAGGTGCGTCCCTGCCCGCGCCTGCCCAGTGCCAGTGCCAGCTCCATGAAGCGGCGGTCCGCGTCCCTGGCCTCGCGGGCCTTCTGCGCGAACTGATCTTCCAGGATGCGGAAGATCATTTGCGGATCGCGGCGAGCCGCGCTTCCTCCTCACCGGAGAGCTCGCCGAGTACCTCGGCGAAATCCTTGGCCTCGCGGAAATTGCGGTAGACGGAGGCGAAGCGCACATAGGCGACGTCGTCGAGCGTGCGCAGATGCTCCATCACGGTCTCGCCGATCACTTCCGACGAGATCTCGGCCTCGCCGCCGGTCTCGAGCTCGCGCACGATGGTGGAGACCATCTTCTCGACCCGCTCCGGCTCGACCGGCCGCTTGCGCAAGGAGATCGACACCGAGCGCATCAGCTTGTCGCGGTCGAACGGCACGCGGCGGCCGTTGCGCTTGATCACGGTGAGCTCGCGCAGCTGCACGCGCTCGAAGGTGGTGAAACGGAATTCGCAGGCGACGCATACGCGCCGCCTGCGGATCACGGACGAGTCCTCGGTCGGACGCGAGTCCTTAACCTGCGTATCGAGACTGTTGCAGTTCGGGCATCGCATCCGTTTGGCCTGACCTTACTGGTAGATCGGGAACCGGTCGGTGAGCGCCTTGACCCGTTCCTTGATCGCGGCCTCGACCAGCGGCGCCTTGCCGTCGTCGGACTGCGCGATCGCGTTGAGGACCTCGGCGATCATGCCGCCGACCTGCTGGAATTCGGCGACGCCGAAGCCGCGGGTCGTCGCCGCCGGGGTGCCGAGACGCAGGCCCGAGGTGACGAACGGCTTTTCGGGGTCGAACGGAATGCCGTTCTTGTTGCAGGTGATGGCGGCGCGGACCAGCGCCTTCTCGGAGACGTTGCCCTTCAGGCCCTTCGGCCTGAGGTCAACCAGCATGAGATGGTTATCGGTGCCACCCGAGACAATATCGAAGCCGTGGCTCTTCATCGCCTCGGCCAGCGCCTTGGCGTTCTCGACGACGTTCTTCGCATAGACCTTGAAGTCCGGACGCAGCGCCTCGCCGAAGGCCACCGCCTTCGCCGCGATCACGTGCATCAGCGGGCCGCCCTGCAGGCCCGGGAAGATCGCCGAGTTGAGCTTCTTGGCGAGCACTTCGTCGTTGGAGAGGATCAGACCACCGCGCGGACCGCGCAGCGACTTGTGCGTGGTGGTGGTGGTGACGTGGGCGTACGGCACCGGCGAGGCATGCACGCCGCCGGCGACGAGGCCCGCGAAGTGCGCCATGTCGACCAGCAGATACGCGCCGACCGAGTCAGCGATCTCGCGGAAACGCTTGAAGTCCCAGGCGCGCGAATAGGCCGAGCCGCCGGCCACGATCAGCTTCGGCTTGACCTCTTCCGCCTGCTTGGCGACCGCATCCATGTCGATGATCTGGTCCTCGCGGCGCACGGTGTAGTGCGAAGCCTTGAACCATTTGCCGCTCATGTTGACGGGCGAGCCATGGGTGAGATGGCCGCCGGCCGCGAGATCGAGACCCATGAAGGTATCGCCCGGCTGCAGCAGCGCCAGGAACACCGCCTGGTTCATCTGGCTGCCGGAGTTCGGCTGCACGTTGGCGAAGTTGGCGCCGAACAGCTTCTTGGCGCGATCGATCGCGAGGTTCTCGGCGACGTCGACCCACTCACAACCGCCGTAGTAACGCGCGCCCGGATAACCCTCTGCGTATTTGTTGGTCATGACCGAACCCTGCGCTTCCAGCACGGCCCGGCTGACGATGTTCTCGGAGGCGATCAGCTCGACTTCATGGCGCTGCCGGCCGAGCTCGCCCTTGATGGCGGCGGCGATTTCCGGGTCGGCCTGCTCGAGCGAGGCGGTGAAAAACGAATCGGGCGCAGAGGCGGTTTTGGCGAGGGTCATCTTGCGAATATCTCCACCGCCGCGGCCTTTTGGCAGGCTACGGGCGGGTCTGGTGTGGCGATCGGAAGCACGCGCGATCTACCACATCGCCCGCCCCCGGCCAAGCATTTGCGGGTCGGGCCTGATATTTATGCAAGATATGGTGGGGATTGAAGGATTTCGACGTCAGGACGGCTCTGCGGAACCGCCCTTGTCCGATTATCCCTAAAGGGTCCGCTTTGGACCTTTACGCCCCGGCCGGGCCGGCCGGATCTTACCTACAGCCCGGTATAGCCCGCCTTCACCGGGTCCACGCTGCCGTCGAGCTGGCGCAGATAGGTCAGGCCGCAGACCGTCAACCTGTGGGTGTCCTTTTCGCCGGCTTCCATCAGGGTGTTGAGGTAATTCGTCACCTTTTCCCGCGCCTCCTCGCTGGCCGCCGCCGTGCGATTGGCGAGCAGGTCATAGGTCTGCATGATGCGGTCGATGGCAGCTTCCATGGCACCCTCTGGTTCTCTCGGATTTTGGGAGTTTTGATCAGGCAACCGCACGGGCCCCGGTCTCGGCTTCGAACCGTGCGATGGCCTTGTTGGCCAGCCTGATCTTGTTGAATTCGCCCTGGTGGAGCAGCTTGACGATGATGCCGAGCAAATGCTCGTCCGTGACGAGCGTGTCGGCGATCGCGCCGGAGCGTCGCAGATAGTTCGCGGCGATGGCGTAGGCCTCGCTCACGAGCTCCACGTTCATCACCCCCAAGCCGCGCTCGACCAGCATCGTAACCTCCGTCCGGGAGGGATAAGCACTGAGAGAGGAACTTGTTCCCTGCGCGCGGTGATTTTTTCGCAGGCGCAAAAAAAAGCAAAACGCACCGGTCCGGGGGCAACTCCGGGCCGGCGCGCTTGGGGAAGTTAGGCACGTTCGGGAGGCTTGCCGGTCTTGTTGTCGGGGCCGGCTTGGCCTTGATCCCTCGGAAAGCTCAGAGGCGATACAGGATCTGGTCGGTCCAGAACCGCTCGAGACGGTGCAGCGACTTGTTGAGCGTCGAGAACTCCTCGCCCGAGATGCCACCGACCTGCTCGACCGTCTTGACGTGCTTCTGATAGAGCGCGTCGACGATGCGGCGGACTTCCTGGCCCTGCGGGGTCAGGCGGATGCGCACCGAGCGGCGATCAACGCGCGAGCGCTGATGATCGAGGAAGCCGAGCTCGACGAGCTTCTTCAGATTGTAGGAAACGTTGGAGCCGAGATAGTAACCGCGCGTGCGCAGCTCGCCCGCGGTCAGCTCCTTGTCGCCGATGTTGTAGAGCAGGAGCGCCTGGACCGAGTTGATGTCCGCACGGCCGCGGCGATCGAATTCATCCTTGATCACGTCGAGGAGCCGGCGATGCAGCCGCTCCACCAGAGTCAAAGCTTCCAGATAGAGCGTCTGCACCGAACCCTGCTGGCCCGAGACGCGCTCTGCGGTATCTGCCGCAGTTGCGACGGCTTTCATCATGACACTTCCCCTGTTGTCGTTTTTATCGACACTTATTCGACGAAACTTGTGTCCCGTCTGATAGGTGCAACTTAAGGGGCTCGTTTGAAGATCGGCTTAAATAAGAGAATAAAGAGATCATGAATTTAAGACAGTGAATTGCGGATTAAGCCTGTGCCACAAGGACTTTTCGCAACCGTCTGTTGACCTTCGCAAGGTCCTGTTCACCCTCCGTCCGCCCATTCTGTCGCATTCCAGAACAGCCCCGCCCCGTTTCGAAACGCACCCGTAACGGCTGTGGCGGAACGGACTGGTCAATGAAAACTTACCTCAAATTTGAGGCAACCAGCGGTCAACCAATCGCGCACAACTCCGCTCTCGTGTCCCGGACAAGCGAAGCGCAGATCCGGGAGACGAGGTGTTTCAAAGCGAGATTGCGGACGGATGGGCCCGGGCTCTGCAGCGCACCGCTGAAGTAGCGCTGCGCTGCGTCCGGGGCACGAGAGACCGTAGGATGGGTAGAGCGAAGCGAAACCCATCACCACACGCAGTCGCATCGATGGGTTTCGCTTCGCTCTACCCATCCTACAAGACGCGCGATCGCTACGGCGGCCGCTCGCGCGCGGCCATCCAGGCGAGCGCGAGATAAGCGGCGAGCATGAAGACCTCGACGCCGACCACGACGAGGCTGCCGCCGTAGATGCCCGGGAACATCAGCTCGATGACCGCCATCGACACCACGGTCGTGAGCCACACCACTGCGCCCCAGGGCGTGGCAAGCCACAGACCGACGGCGGCGACGAGCTCGATCACGGCGAAGTAGACGGTCGCGGCCTGCCAGGCCATCGACTGGTTCTCGAACGCCTCGTCCTCGCCGCCGACGAAGCCGGTCACCTGCGCCCAATGATAGAGGCCCTTGAGGATCGAGAGCAGCGCCATCACCCGCAGGAACAGCACGAGCCGCCGCGTCCAGACATTGTCGTCGGACTCAGGCCGCTCCGACGAGATCGCCGCCACCGACAGCGCGCTTTCTCTGGCACTGTCTCGGGCAGCGTCCCTGGCACTGTCGCGGGCCGCATCGCGGGTGGATATCTCGGACATGGCTCCCTTCTGGCTGCTTCGGCCAGCAAAATCAATCGGCTGCCATCCCTTGCGGCAGGTCAAGCCGCGGTGACGGGAACCATGCGAGCTGGTATAAGAATAATTCCAGCCGGAGGAAGAGTAATGGCGATCAAATACGGGCGTCCGATCGAATTGCGCGAGGTCTCGCGCCGGGAGGGCACGGCCGTGCCCCATGCCCTCGATCTGACCGTCCGCCCGCGCCGCAACCGCAAGGCCGAATGGGCCCGGCGCATGGTGCGCGAGAACGTCCTCACCACCGACGATCTGATCTGGCCGCTGTTCCTGATCGACGGCAACAACAAGCGCGAGCAGGTTACTTCGATGCCGGGCGTCGAGCGCCTCAGCGTCGATCAGGCCGTGCGCGAGGCCGAGCGCGCCATGAAGCTCACCATCCCCTGCCTCGCGCTGTTTCCCTACACCGATCCCTCCTTGCGCGACGAGGAAGGTTCGGAAGCCACCAATCCGGACAATCTGGTCTGTCAGGCGGTGCGCGCGATCAAGAAGGAGTTTCCGGAGATCGGCATCCTCTGCGACGTCGCGCTCGATCCCTTCACCAGCCACGGCCATGACGGCCTGATCTCCGACGGCAAGATCCTCAACGACGAGACGGTCGCGGTGCTGGTGCGCCAGGCGCTGGTGCAGGCCGAGGCCGGCTGCGACATCATCGCGCCCTCCGACATGATGGACGGCCGCGTCGCCGCGATCCGCGAGGGGCTGGACCGCTCAGGCCTGCTCGACGTGCAGATCATGGCCTATGCGGCCAAATACGCCTCCGCCTTCTACGGCCCGTTCCGCGATGCCATCGGCTCGGCCAAGACGCTCACCGGCGACAAGCGCACCTATCAGATGGACAGCGCCAACACCGACGAAGCGCTGCGCGAGGTCGAGCTCGATATCGCCGAGGGCGCCGACATGGTGATGGTGAAGCCCGGCATGCCCTATCTCGACGTGGTCCGCCGCGTGAAGGACACCTTTGCAATGCCAACCTTCGCCTACCAGGTCTCCGGCGAATACGCGATGATCGCTGCGGCTGCGAACAACGGCTGGCTCGACGGCGAGCGCGCGATGATGGAAAGCCTGCTCGCCTTCAAGCGCGCCGGCGCCGACGGCGTGCTGAGCTATTTCGCACCGAAGGTCGCGGAGAAGCTGCGCAGCCAGGGGTAAAATCCCTCCGTCGTCCCCGGCCTAGTTTTTGTGGCGCCGGCAGAGCCGTAGGGTGGGCAACGCGCAAGCGTGCCCACCACTTCCTGTCATTCCGGGGCGATGCGATAGCATCGAACCCGGAATCTCGAGATTCCGGGTTCGGTCCTGCGGGCCGCCCCGGAATGACGTTGGTGCGAGAACGCCCCCGAATCGCCGGATTATTTCGGCTTGCTACCCCGGCGCGCCCTTGGCGCGGGCATGGCGTGTTCCCATGTCCTGCGACGGGGCTTCGCTGGGAGAACGGACGATGTCGGACTCGGGTAATTCAGGCATTTGGCGCAACGACGGCGCGGTGCAGCCGCACGCCTACGATCCGTATCTGCATCCGGAACTGTTCCGCGGCGTGGCGACGCGCCGGGTGTTCGCCTTCCTGATCGACATGATCGTGATCTCCGTTCCGGTCATCCTCGGCTACCTCTTCATCGCACTGTTCGGCGTGGTTACGCTCGGCCTCGGCTGGGCACTGTTCTGGCTGGCCTGGCCGGCGTCCGTGATCTGGGCCATCGTCTATTACGGCGCCTGCATCGGCGGCCCCTCCTCCGCGACGATCGGCATGCGTGTGATGGACCTGGAACTGCGCACCTGGTACGGCGCGCCCGGCTACTTCGTGCTTGGCGCCACCCATGCCGTGCTGTTCTGGGTGACGGTGTCGTTCCTGTCGCCCTTCGTCGTGCTGGTCGGCCTGTTCAACGGTCGCCGGCGCCTGCTGCACGATTTCGTGCTGGGAACGGTCGTGATCAACAATTCCGTCCGTGCACACGTGCCGCAGGCGGCAAGGCCTTATTGAGCGGGGCCGTACTGATCAAGAGCCTGTCAACCAAAACCGGCTAAGCTGGCTGGTCTGACCTGCCGAGTAGACCAATTGACCGAGGGCTTTCGTAGCGCGATGCTGATATTCACTTCGGAGGCCCACGACGTCCCTTGACCCAGCACTCGCGCGACACCCCCCAATTTTACCTCACGGCGCCCTCGCCCTGCCCGTATCTGCCGGGCCGGCATGAGCGCAAGGTGTTCACGCACCTCGTGGGGGAACGCGCCGGCGACCTCAACGACCTCCTGACCCATGGCGGTTTCCGCCGCAGCCAGTCGATCGCCTACCGGCCCGCCTGCGACCAGTGCCGCGCCTGCGTCTCGGTCCGGGTCGTCGCCAACGAGTTCCGCCCTTCGCGCAACTTCCGCAAAGTGATGGCGCGCAACGCCGACATCATCGGCGAGCAGCGCAGCGCGGTGCCGACCTCCGAGCAATATTCGGTGTTCCGCGCCTATCTCGACGCCCGCCACCGCCACGGCGGCATGGCCGACATGACCGTGCTCGACTACGCCATGATGGTCGAGGACTCTCATGTCGAGACCCGCATCATCGAGTACCGCAAGCGTGGCCCCGACAGCGGCATCACCGGCCGCGGCGAGGAACTGATCGCGGTCGCCCTCACAGACGTCCTCAGCGACGGCCTGTCGATGGTCTACTCGTTCTTCGAGCCGAGCCAGGTCAGCCGCTCGATGGGCACCTTCATGATCCTCGACCACATCGCCCGCGCGCGACGTCAAGGCCTGCCTTACGTCTATCTCGGCTACTGGATCGAAGGCTCCAAGAAGATGGACTACAAGGCCCGCTTCCTGCCGCAGCAGCGCCTCGCGCCCTCAGGCTGGCTGCGCATCGATGCGCAGGGCGATGCGACGTCCGAGCCGCAGGACTGAGACACCGTGGTTCAATGTCGCGCGGCAAGCAGAGGCATGCGCCCGCCGTCGGCTGCGTCTTTCTTCATCGCGCTCGCGTTGATCATCTCGTCGAGCATCGACGCTCACGCCTGCGACGCCGGTCGCAAAGAGTATTTTGGCCGGTGCATCGCGGTGACGTCTCCATCCCCGAAGCTTCGCAAGTTCATCAAGGACTATGGCGAGCCGGTCGGCAAGGTTGGCGACATCGCCGATCTCTTTGCGCCGGACGTCCCCTTGTTCGACAAGCCCGAGCCCGGCCGCAAGATCATCCATACATGGCGACAGCCGAACATCGACATCGAATCCGAGGCCCGGATCGACGGCGTGCTTCCCGATTTCTATGCCGTGACGGTGACGGTGTACGAAGGCCCGACGTCATGCGGGATCGACGAGTACAAGCAGAAGGGCCCGAAGGCGACCTTGCGGGGCTACGTGCCGAAATCGAGCCCGCAAGGGCTGCCGTCACTCCTAAAGTTCAAGCACATGAGCGGGCTCTGCTAGCAGCCACGCGCGCAAGCGGCCTTAGCCGAACAGCGTATCGGCCAGCAGCTTCAGATTCAAAATCACGATCACGCCCGCGACGATCCAGGCGATCGCGGCAACGGAGGTCGGGATCGCGAACTGGCCCATCTTGCGGCGGTCGGAGACGAAGCGGACCAGCGGGATGACGGCGAAGGGCAGCTGCATCGACAGCACGACCTGGCTGAACACCAAGAGATCCGCCGTGCCGCGCTCGCCATAGATCGCGGCGACGACGATCACCGGAACGATGGCGATGCCGCGCGTGAGCAGGCGGCGCGCCCAGCTCGGCAGGCGCAGGTCGAGAAAGCCCTCCATCACGATCTGGCCGGCGAGCGTCGCTGTGACGGTCGAGTTGAGGCCCGAGGCGAGCAGCGCGACGGCGAACAGCGTCGAGGCGATGCCGAGTCCAAGCAGCGGCGACAACAGCTCGAAGGCCTGCCCGATCTCGGCCACATCCGAATGGCCACTCTTGTGGAAGGTCGCGGCAGCAACGACGAGGATCGCGGCGTTGATGAACAGCGCCAGCATCAGGGCGATGGTGGAGTCCGTCGTCGCCCATTTGATCGCCTCGCGGCGACCGGTGTCGTTGCGCTCATAAGCGCGCGTCTGCACGATCGAGGAGTGCAGATAGAGGTTATGCGGCATCACGGTGGCACCGATGATGCCGATCGCGATGTAGAGCATCTCGGAATTGGTGAAGATCTCGGTCTTCGGCATGAAGCCGCGCAGCACCTCGGCAACCGGCGGCGCGGCCGCCACGATCTGGACCGCGAAACACACTGCGATCACGGCGAGCAGCGCCATGACGAAGGCTTCGAGGAAGCGGAAGCCGCGGTTCATCAGGAGCAACAACAGGAAGGCGTCGAGGGCTGCGAGCAGCGCGCCGCCGATCAGGGGGATGCCGAACAGCAGCTTCAACGCGATCGCGGTGCCGATCACCTCGGCGAGATCGCAGGCGATGATCGCCGCCTCGCAGGCGAGCCAGAGCAGGAAGTTCACCGCCGGCGAATAGGTGGCGCGGCAGGCCTGCGCGAGGTCGCGGTCGGTGACGATGCCGAGCCGCGCCGCCAGCGACTGCAGCAGGATCGCCATCAGGTTCGAGAGCAGGATGACGGAGAGCAGCGTGTAGCCGAACTTCGAGCCGCCGGCGAGGTCGGTCGCCCAGTTGCCGGGGTCCATGTAGCCGACCGAGACGAGGTAGCCGGGACCGACGAAGGCGAGCAGCCGCCGCCACCACTGGGCGGCCGCCGGAATGGCGACCGTGCCGTTCACCTCGGCGAGGCTTTTGGTGGTTGGCGCGTCAGCGCGCCAGCCGGCGGCATCGGGGGTGAGGTCGGGCGAGCGTGCATCCATACGGTCAGAATACCGAAGTCGAGGCTTATTGCAACTCATTTGCAACTGCATCTAGCCGCATCGGTTCCCCCATCGGGCGCGTTTTGCCCCGCCCTGTCGGGAAGCGGGTGGGTTTGGCCGCGCCGGGACGCCGATACTGGCGCCAATCCGACTTTGCAGGAAATGAGCCATGTCAAATCCGCCGCGCCTCCCCGACACCTTCGGCCGCCTCGCCTGGTCCAATCTCGCGGCGCAGTCCGCCGAGCAGATCGCGCTGGCCGCCGCCCCGATCGTCGCCGTGCTCACGCTGGGGGTCGCCGAGGGCCAGACCGGCGTGCTGCAGACCGCGCTGACCCTGCCCTTCGTGCTGTTCGCCATTCCGGCCGGCCTGCTCGCCGACCGCATCTCGCGCCGCGCGCTGATGGCCGGCGCCGAGGCGCTGCGGGCCGCGGCGCTCGCGGCGATCGTGCTGCTCCTCGCGCTGAGCGCGCTCAATCTGCCGCTGCTGGCCCTGCTCGGCTTCGCTGCGGTGTGCGGCACCGTCGTCTACAGCGTCGCGGCGCCGGCGCTGGTGCCCTCGCTGGTGAGCCCGGACCTCCTGCCAGCCGCGAACGCCCGGATCGAGCTCGCGCGCACCGTTGCCTTCGCCAGCGGGCCTGCGCTCGGCGGCGCGTTGGTCGGATGGTGGGGGGCGAGCCTGGCCTTCGGCTTTGCCGCGGCGCTCTCGGCCATCGCCGTGGTGCTGCTCTCCGGCATCTACGAGCCCGCGCGGGCGCCCTCGCCGCGCCGCCATCCGTTGCAGGAGATCCGTGAAGGCGCGGCCTTCGTGTTTCACCATCCGCTGCTGCGGCCGGTGTTCATCACCCAGTTCATCTTCAATACCGGCTGGTTCCTGCAGATCTCGGTGTTCGTACCCTACGCGGTGCGTCATCTCGGCCTGAGCGCTGCCGGCGTCGGCACCGTGCTGACCATGTACGGAGTCGGCATGGTGATCGGCGCGCTCCTCGCCACGCGCGTGATGAAGCGCGTCGCGTTCGGCACGGTGGTCGGCCTCGGCCCCGTCACCGGCTTCGTCGCCGCAGTGGTGATGGCGTTGACCGTGCTGGTCCCCTCGCCCTGGCTCGCCGCCTTGAGCTTCTTCCTGCTCGGCGTCGGGCCGATCCTGTGGGTGATCTCGACCACGACGCTGCGCCAGTCGGTGACGCCGCCGCGCCTGCTCGGCCGCGTCTCCGCCATCAACATCATGAGCTACGGCGCACGCCCGCTCGGCTCGGCGCTCGGCGCCATCGTCGGCGGCCTCTGGAGCGCCGAGGCGTGCCTCTATCTCGCCGCCGCCGTGTTCGGTGCGCAGGCGCTGGTGATCTGGCTGTCCCCGGCCGCGGCCCTCGACCGGCAGCCGGCCATGGTGGGGGATGAGGTCGCGGTGCGGTGCTAGGTGATTTTTCCGGCGTCGTCCTGGCGAAAGCCGGGACGACGCGGGGGGCGAAGTCCGGCTAATTCGCCAGATACCGTTCGTAGCTCCCCGTCACCGGCTCGTTCGCATCGACCTCGGGGTCGAGCGTGTAGAGGTCCTGCGCGCGGCCGATGCCGCGCAGCGCGTAGCGGCCGGTGGAGACGAGGTAGCGGCGGCCGGCGGCGTCCAGGCCCTTGTAGAACTCCGCCGAGGCCAGCAGCTCGCGATCGACCGAGCGGCTCATCGAAGCGATGCGGCTGACCTCGTTCACCGTCGGGCCGACCACGGTGAAATCGAGCCGGTCCTCGCTGCCGATATTGCCGTAGAAGACCTCGCCGACATGCAGGCCGATATAGGCGGAGGTGGTGGGACGGCCATCGGCGGCCCGCCGCGCGTTCAAGCCCGCGACGTTCTGCCGGAACAGGTGCTCGGCGCGGAGCGCCGCACGGCGGGCATGCGCCATATCTTCGCCGGTGAACATCGCCAGCACGCCGTCGCCGATCAGTTTCAGCACGTCGCCGCCGGCATCGTGGATCGCGTCGATCACGGCTTGCGCGTAATCGTTGAGGAACGGGATGATCTCGTCCGGGCCGATGCTCTCGCTGATGCCGGTCGATCCGCGCAAATCCGAATACCAGAGCACGGCGTTGATGCGCTCGGTGACGCCGCGCGAGATGCGCCCGCCCAGCACCTGCTCGGAGGCGCCGCGGCCGAGATAGACGCGGCCCAGCGTGCGCGCGATGTCGACCTGCTGCGCCGACTTGATCGCGAGCCCCAGCACCGGCACCAGATCGCGCAGGGCCTCGAGCTGGGCTTCGTCGAAACCTTCATCGCGCCGCGTGGTCCAGCAGGAATAGAGGCAGTCCATCAGCCCGAGCGCACCGTTCTCGCCGAAGCGATGCACGAAGGCGAGATAGTGCTTGTGGCCCTTTTCCGCGAGCTCGCCGATCTGCGAGAAATCCAGCGACGGTGCGTCAGCGAGATCGATCACCATCTCGTCGTGACCGTGCTCGAGCATGTGAAAGAACACCGAGCGGCGCCAGCTCTTGGCGGCATCGCCCTCGGCGGTCGAGCCGTATTCGAACGCGTCGCTCTCGTTGCTGGCGCGGTCGCTCCAGCGGAAGCCCCGCCCCTCATAGATCGGATGCAGCGTGTCGATGACGACCAGCGCGCGCGACAGTTCCAGGCCCTCGGCGCGGCAGCGCTCGCAGAACCCGCGAAGCAATTCGTTTTCGGGCAGGCCTGTGAGCCCCTGGCCGGTCAGCCAGTTCATCAGCGCTAGGCGCGAGGTCAATTGCATACGCCATTATGGCGTGCATTCGTGACGAGCGAAAGGCCACGCATGGGGCGTGGCGTGCGACCTAGGCTCCCGCCTGCAGCAGGTCGAATATGCCGCAGGTGCTGTTGACGCGCTGTCGCGGCCGGCTGCAAATGGAACCAATGACATCGCCGACCCCACGCACAGAACCATGAGCCAGCGCCAGCTTCCGATCATCCTGGCGCTGGGAACGACGCAGACGCTGGCCTGGGCGTCCAGCTACTATCTGCCCGCGCTGCTCGCCGATCCCATGGCGCAAGAGCTTGGCATTTCCTCCAATTGGGTGTTTGGCGCGTTCTCGGCCTCGCTGGTGATCTCGGCGATGCTCGGCCCGCGCATCGGCCGGCAGATCGACCTCGTCGGCGGACGGCAGGTGCTGTCGGCCTCCAACCTGATCATCGCCGCCGGCCTGGTCCTGCTGGGCGTCTCGCAATCGGTTGCGGTGATGGCATTCGCCTGGCTCGTGCTGGGCATCGGCATGGCGATGGGTCTCTATGACGCCGCCTTCGCCGCGCTGGGGCGCATCTACGGCACCGAGGCGCGCGGCTCCATCACCGGCATCACGCTGATGGCGGGCTTTGCCTCCACCGTCGGCTGGCCGCTGACCGCCTGGGGCCTTGCCCATATCGGCTGGCGCGAGACCTGCTTTGCCTGGGCCGCCGCCAACATCCTGATCGGCCTGCCGCTCAACTTCTTCATGCTGCCGGCGATCAAGGGCGCAAAGCAGGCGGCGGCGACCGCCGAGAAGCCGAATGTGCCGCTCGATCGCACCATGATCCTGCTTGCCTTCGTCTTCGCCGCCGCATGGACCGTCACCGGTGCCATGGCCGTCCACTTTCCGCGCATCCTCGAGACGATGGGCGCCACCCACATCGAGGCGATCGCGGCCGGCGCGCTGATCGGCCCGGCACAAGTCGCCGCGCGCATCCTGGAGGCGAGCTTTCTCAGCCGCTTCCATCCGCTGTGGTCGACGCGGCTGGCCTGCATCACCCAGCCGGTCGGCGCCGCCGTCGTTGCCATCTTCGGCGCGCCCGCCGCGAGCGCATTTGCGCTGCTCTATGGCTCGGGCAACGGCATCCTGACCATTGCGCGGGGGACGTTGCCGCTATCGATCTTCGGCCCCAAGGATTTCGGCTACCGCCTCGGCATCATCGGTGCGCCGGCGCGGATGGCGCAGGCGGTGGCGCCGCTGGCCTTCGGCCTCTTGATCGACGTCATGGGCGCCAAGGTGCTGATCGTCTCCTCTGCGCTCAGCCTCTCGGCACTGGCGGCGCTGTTCCTGATCCGCGCCGAGCGGCGGCCGGATTGACCACCGAGCGGCTTTCGCGCACAAGCGGGCCATGACCGACGACAACAGCCCGCCCCGCACCTTCAAGGGCCTCTTGCGCTGGGCGACCACGCCGCCGCAGGCCTGGGGCGTCTATCTCCTCGCCCTCCTCCTGGTGTGGCTGGTCTCGTTCTATGCGGGCACGCTGAAGCCGAAGAAGACGCCGGAGACGAGCCCGCCTGCGGCAACCGCGCCGAAGAGCTAGGCCGGTTTCGCCTCGCCGGTCGCAATCCAGATCCCTGCGAACACCGCAACGAGCCCGATCAGGAGGTTCGCCGTGATCGGCTCGCCGATCAGCAGCGCGGCCAGCAAGGTCGCGGCAATCGGATTGACCGTCATCGTATTGGCAACGCGGGTCGGCGTCGCCCGCGCCAACGCCATGACCCAGAGGATGAAGGCCAGCGCGCCGCCGCCGGCCCCGAGATAGATGCCGGCAATCCACTGCGCCGTCGTGAAGTGATCGAGTGCGGCAAAGCTGCCCTTCACGAGCCCCGCCAGCACCAGCACCGCCGCGCCCGCGCCCATGCCGACCGTGAGAAAGCCGAGCGCGCTGGAGCGCTGCATCAGCGGACGCGATAGCACATTGTAGAACGCCATGCAGAACACGGCCGCGGTCATGATCAGCTCGCCGCGCCAGGCGCCCGGCGGGCTCTGCGCGAGCCCCGCGGCGAGCGCCGCCGTGACGCCGAGCACGGCGATGCCGACCCCGATGATCTTGCGCGCCGTCAGCCGCTCCACGCCGAGGATCGCGCCGACCACCATGGTGTGCAGCGGCAGCGTCGCCAGCGCGAGGCTGGCCCGCGCCGCCGTCGTGTAGGACACGGCGATGTTGTAGAGGATGAAGAACAGGCCGAAGAAGCAGATGCCGAGCAACGCCACCGCCGGCCAGTCGGACCGCTGCGGCCAGCGTACACGCAGCAGCAACGCGCACGGCAGCAGGCAGAGAAAGCCGATCCCCCAGCGCAGGATCGCCAGCAGGACCGGATCGGCGCCGGTGACGAGATAGCGGGTGATCGCCGCGGCGGTGCCGCCGATGCTGCTCGACGCCAGCGCGATCGCAACCCCGAGCCATTCGCCCACACGCCGTCTCCTGTCCCGGAGCCTTTGCCGGCGCTTAGCACGGCCCTGCTGCCACCGCTGTGGCAACAGGGCCGCCAACGAGCGCTAGTCGTAGAACTCCGGCGCCAGCTTCTGGCTGTCGCGCTGGGCCTTGTCGTGGTTGATCCAGAGCTGCCCCTTCTCCTTGGCGAGCGTGTCGGCGATCTTCTGCATCGAGGCCGCGGTCTGGTCCTTGTTGACGTTCATGCCGGGTACGCGGCGGTTATCCCAATTGTCCTTGAAGTGCACGGCATCGCCTGACAGCACCACCGCGCCGGTCTTCGGCAGCTTCACCAGCAGCGACTGGTGTCCCGGCGTATGGCCGGGCGTCGACAGGATGGTCACGCTGCCGTCGCCGAACACGTCCTTGTCGCCCGTGAGCAGCTCGACCGGATGCGACGGCTTGAAGCGCGGCTCGTTGTTGGCGCCGGGCCAGTCATATTCGGCCTTCTGCACGTAGAGCATGGCCTGCGGGAACAGCTCGACATTGCCGGTGTGATCCGGATGAGTGTGCGAGACCGCCATTGCCTTGACGTCGTCGGGCTTGAGGCCGAGCTGTTCGAGCTGGGCCGCGAGCGTCTTCGGCCGCTTCCAGGTTACCGCTTTGGGATCGGCGGGCACCAACCCGTTCGGCATGGCGGCGACGGCATCGGCGATGCCGGTGTCCCACAGGAACCAGCCCTTGGCATGCTTGATGAGATAGCAACTGTCGACGAAGTCCATCGACTTGCCTTCGTTGAGGCCGGGGGTCCAGCGCGAGATGTCGCCGGCGGTACCCTCGCCGCAATTGAGGACGTAGAGCCTTTCGACCCCGCTCTTCTCCGATTGTGCCATCGCCGCAGGGCTGGACAGAGCGAGCGAAACGGCGGCGAGTGCGAGCGCGATCCTGGGCATCATTGCTGTTTCTCCTTATGGCCATGCCGGCTGCGACCGAGGATCAACCCCGCGCGCACCCAAGAATTCCGCGCCAGCCCAATCACGTCAATGCGGGCAGGTCTCGACCTCGACCGTGATGTGGCTGAGCCCCTTCAGCCCCGCGAGCCGCTTCTTGTAGACAGCCGGCTGCTTCGGCCGGTCCGACACCACCGACAGCAGCACGGCGCAATGGCCCGGGCCGACCTGCCAGAGATGCAGATCGGTAACCCGATCGTCGCCGACCTCCATGCGGGCGCGGATCACCCGCTCCAGCTTCTCGTCGGCACGCACGTCGAGCAGCACCGCCCCTGAGCTCTTGATAAGGCCGAACGCCCAGCTCGCGATCACCACGCTGCCGATCAGGCCCACCGCCGGATCGGCCCACACCCAGCCAGAATACATGGCCACCAGCAGCGCTGCGATCGCCAGCACCGAGGTCGCGGCATCCGCCATGACGTGGACATAGGCGGCGCGAAGATTGTTGTCGTGATGATGGTGGTGGTGATCGTGTTCGTCGTGATCATGATGCGCATGACCGTGGCCGTGATCGTGGCCATGATGATGGCCGTGGTGGTGGTGATCGTGGCTGCCCCGCAGCAGCCACGCGCTGGCGAGGTTGACGCACAGGCCGAGCGCCGCGACCGCGATCGCCTCGCCATAGACGATCGGCACCGGATTGATCAGCCGCAGCACGCTCTCATAGGCGATCTCGACCGCGATCAGGCCGAGGATGATCGCGCTGGAGAAGGCGGCGAGATCGCCGAACTTGCCGGTGCCGAAGGTGAAGTGCGCATTGCCGAGATGCCGGCGCGCGAAGCGATAGGCGAAGGCGGCAATGCCGAGGGCTGCCGCATGCGTGCCCATATGCCAGCCGTCGGCCAGCAGCGCCATGGAGCCGAACAGCGAACCGGCGACGATCTCGCCGACCATCATGACCAGCGTCAGCACCACCACGAGCCAGGTGCGCCGCTCGTTCTCATCGTGCTTTTCGCCGAGGAAGGCGTGGTCATGCGTCCACTGTTCAATGGAGTGGGAATGCATCGAATTCTCCAGAAGATTCAGATGTGTTGGCGCCCACTATAGACCGGCGGCGGTCTATTTTCGAAGGCCAATCGTCCTGCGGATTGACAGTTCCGCTTAGTTTAGCTGTAATTGGCCCATGGGGATTTGAGCGATCTCCCCACGAGGCGACATGCCCAAGTATCGCGTCCCGTTCGGTTTTTGCGAGGACGCAACAACATGTCTACGTTCACGACCATATCATCCGATAAATTGGCGCGCCTGATCGGCACGGCCAACGCTCCTGTCCTGATCGACGTCCGCACGGAGGAGGATTTTGCCGCCGACCGGCGGCTGATCCCCGGCTCGATCAGGCTCAGCCACGAAACCGTCGCGGAATGGGGGGGCGAATTTGCCGGCCGCTCCGCCATCGTCTCCTGCCTGCGCGGCGCCAAGCTGGCGCAGGGCACGGCCGCCTGGCTGAGGCAGCTTGGCGCCGAGGCGGAAACCCTGGAGGACGGCTTCGAGGGCTGGAAAGCGGCAAAACTGCCGCTGCTCGACACCCGCAAGCTGCCGCCGCGCGACGCCAAGGGACGCACCGTGTGGGTCACGCGGGCGCGGCCCAAGGTCGACCGCATCGCCTGCCCCTGGCTGATCCGCCGCTTCGTCGATCCCAACGCGGTGTTCCTGTATGTGGCGCCGTCCGAGGTCGTCGCCGTCGGCCAGCGCTTCAATGCAGCCCCCTTCGACATCGAGAACGTGTTCTGGAGCCACCGCGGCGAGCTCTGCACCTTCGACGTGATGATCGAGGAATTCGGCATTGCCACGCCGCCTTTGCTTCGACTCGCGACGCTGGTGCGCGGTGCCGACACCGCGCGGCCGGATCTGGCACCGGAGGCGCCGGGCCTGCTCGCGGCCTCGCTCGGGCTGTCGCGCATGTACGATGACGACCTCGAGCAGCTCGAGGCCGGCATGCTGCTCTACGACGCCTTCTACCGCTGGTGCCGCGACGCCACGGCCGAGACCCACAACTGGCCGACCAACAAGGTCAAGGCGTAATGGATACGCGTGCCAATCAAGCAGGAGCTGATGCCGGTCACGGCATCAGCTTCAACGAGGCTTTCCGTGTCTGGCTGCGCGTCGCCTGCCTGAGCTTCGGCGGGCCCGCGGGCCAGATCGCGGTGATGCATCGCATCCTGGTCGAGGAGAAGAAGTGGATCTCCGAAGGCCGTTTCCTGCATGCGCTGAACTATTGCATGCTGCTGCCGGGACCGGAGGCGCAGCAGCTTGCGACCTATGTCGGCTGGCTGATGCATCGCACCGCCGGCGGACTGATGGCGGGCGGGCTGTTCATCCTGCCCGGCATCATCGCCATCATGGGGCTCAGCTACATCTATGCCGCTTACGGCAATGTCAGCTTCGTGGAGGCGCTGTTCTTCGGGCTGAAGGCCGCCGTGCTCGCGATCGTGGTCGAGGCCGTATTCCGCGTCGGCAAGCGCGCACTGAAGAACCGCATCATGATCGCGCTCGCGGCGATCGCCTTCGTCGCGATCTTCTTCTTCGCGGTCCCCTTCCCGATCATCATCATCGCCGCCGGCGTGATCGGATATATCGGCGCGCGACAAGGCCGTCCGGAATTCGCCCCGGCCGGTCACGGCCATGGCGACAGCAGCGCCGCGATCGACAGCATGCTCGGCGAGGCCGTGCCCGATCACATCCGCCCCGACATCGGTCGCGCAATCCGCGTCGGCGCGCTGTGGCTTGCGCTCTGGCTGGTCCCGGTCATCGCGCTGCTGGCGGCCTTCGGGCAAGCCAACGTGTTCAGCCAGATCGCGCTGTTCTTCTCGAAGATGGCGCTGGTGACTTTCGGCGGCGCCTATGCGGTGCTGGCCTATGTCGCCCAGCAGGCGGTCGAGCATTATCACTGGCTGAAGCCGCACGAGATGCTCGACGGCCTCGGCATGGCCGAGACCACGCCGGGCCCGCTGATCATGGTGCTGCAGTTCGTGGGCTTCATGGCGGCCTATCGCGATCCCGGCACCCTGTCGCCGATGGTCGCCGCAACCTTCGGCGGCCTGCTCGCGACCTGGGTCACCTTCACGCCCTGCTTCCTCTGGATCTTCGTCGGCGCCCCCTATATCGAGCGCCTGCGCGGCAACACGGGATTGGCCGGCGCGCTCAGTGCGATCACCGCCGCCGTCGTCGGCGTGATCCTCAACCTCTCGATCTGGTTCGCGCTGCACACGCTGTTCCGCGAGACCGTGCCGGTCCACGCCTTCCCGTTCGCGTTCGACCGGCCGGTGCTGACCAGCGTCGACCTCCCCGCGCTGGTGCTGGCGATCGCGGCAGCAACCGCGATCTTCCGCTTCAAGCTGGGGATGCTGACGGTCCTGGCGGGCAGCTGCGCGGCGGGCGTGGCGCTCCGTTTCGCGGGAGTGATCTAGGGCGCTAGCCCCACGTTCGGTGTCATCGCCCGCGAAGGCGAGCGATCCAGTACTCCGCGGCGATTGTGGCTGAATCGATAGGCCGCGGCGCACTGGATGCCCCGCCTTCGCGGGGCATGACACCGGCTTTGTACCGGCAGCTGCTCACCTGGCTCCATTCCCCCTAACGCAGCCGCGAGAAGCGGAAATTGCAGTGGCTCGCGCCGCCGGCCAAGGTCTGCGTCCTTTCCAGACGGATGCCGCGCGTTGCATAGGCGTCGAAATCGAGGCCGCAGATGTTCGGCAGGATCGCCTTGTCGCCATGGCGCGCCGCGAATTTGCAGAAGCCGCACGCCTTGTAGTCGATGCCGAATTCAAAATCGTCGCCCGGCCTAGGCTCAACGAAATCGTAGACGAAGTCTTCCGGAAACGCGTCTCGATGGCTGCTTGCCGTGCTCAGCGCAGCCTGCTCGCGCAGCAAGGCCTGGTTCTCGGGCGACATGAACTGACGCCCCGCGGCAAGACGCTCGTCTTCCGGTTCAGTGAGCAGCTGCGCCTTATAGGTCTCCCGCTCGATCTCACCGATCACGGGGACCGGCACGCCGTGGCGCAGGAGCACCCTGCTGATGGCCATGAAACCGATCAGACGCATGAAGAAATCGCTCATGCGGCTTGCCCCGCCTCCGACATAGGGCGTCTGCGTGAGCACGATGTCGAATTCGGCCATCATCTCCTGCCTGATCCCGTCGACGTCGGACAGATGCGCGCGCTCGCGCAGCATCGCCTCGGCGAGATCGAGGCGATGGCGCATGGCGGCCTCCATGGCGCCCCGATGCGACTGGTAGAAGGGATGGATGGTCTCGGCCATTGGAAACCTCATATCATTGGATCGATCATTACCTGTGAAGCCCGCTCATTCCGCGGCGATCGCCTCGATCTCCAGCAGCCATTTGCTGTCGACGGTATCAACGACCACCACCGTCAGCGCCGGCCGATGGTCGCCGAGCACCGTGGTACGAACGGCGCGGTTGGGCACGAGCTTGCTCCGGTCGGTCAGGAACGTCGTGACCTTGACCAGATTCTCCACGCCGAGACCGGCGGCGGCGAGCACCTCCCCGACATTGCGCCAGGCCTGCTCGCATTGCGCTTCGAAGCCCTCGGGTACCGTGCCGTCGACTCTCTCGGGCACCTGGCCGCTGATGAACAGCAGGCGACGATGCTGTGTCAGCTCAACTCCCATGCTGTAGCCAGCGGCGGGAGGGTGGACCGTTGCGGGATTATGGCTGAGGATGTGGGCTGCGGGCATGGGTTTTCTCCGGTTGCGGGCTGACCGTATCCGGCAGCGTCGCCGCGGTGCAAAGCATCATTGCTGCGGTTCAGCGCAAGAAAATCTATTGCAAGGCCGCAAGCGATCGGTGTCAAACTGCGGCGCAATGACCTACGCCCTCCCACCGCTCAACGCGCTCCGCGCTTTCGAGGCCGCCGCGCGGCATCTCAGTTTCAAGCTCGCCGCGCACGAGTTGCATGTGACGCCCGCCGCCGTCGGGCAGCAGGTGAAAGCGCTGGAGGCGCGCCTCGGCGTGCAGCTGTTCGAGCGGCTGCACAAGCAGCTGATCCTCACCGCGGCCGGACAGGCCTATCTGCCCGGGGTCTCCGAAGGCTTTCGCCACATTGCGGACGCGACCGTGCAATTGAAGCCGGCAGGTACGGTGCTGCTGCAATTGGGAGTGCACGGCGGCTTCGACCTGCGCCGTCTCGCCCTGGCGGAATTTCGCAACGCGCATGCGGATATCGGTCTGCGGGTGCTGCACCCCGCGGGCCTGCACGAGCTGGTCGAAGGCAAGGTCGACCTGCTGATCGTGCGCGGCCTTGGCCACCATCCGGGCTATCGCTGTGACCGGATCGACCGTGGATCTGGCCTCGGCGATTGGCTGATTGCGCCGGAAGGCACTGCGGACTGTCCTGAGATCGTCAGCTTCCGCGAATGGCTAAGCGCGCTATCGGCCAAGGCTTCGCTCGCCAACCGCCGCCCTCGCCTCGTCGGCACCTGAAGCACGATCCGGAAAAGCGCGAAGCGATTTGCCGAAAAGATCATGCGCAAAACATCAACCTGAAGCGCGATGACGATTCATCCAGATCTCATCGTGCTTCAGGAGACTGCCCGTCGGGCAAAACAGGCGATCGATCCGGCCGCATTCATGCCTGTCAAGCCCCGCCCGCGAAAATATTCCGCTTTACCGAAATTCGGTATTTGCGTAAACACAAGACACCCTGGCCCCGAGACAAGGGGCGGATCGCGATCGTCACGAACCGTGGGCCGGGCAGCGATGGACGCGACGGCGTCGGGCGCGACAGGCATTGCAGGGCGGCTTCGGCCGTGAGCAATGGCGGTGCGCCAACGACACGATGCCGACAGCGTCTTCGCATGGCTTCGGGGGCGAGCACACGCTACCCCTCGGAGTCCCAGCGAGGACGTGCGCGGACGGAGAAGTCGTGTGGTCCTGACGCCCGGGGTCTGTGCGTCAAGGCTTGTGGTGATGCGGCGGCCAACCGGCACGTGCATCGATCATCCGCAAGGCGACGGGGGCAATAGTGCATCGCTCCCCGGGGAGAGCACGAAGGACACCGTTAAAACCATTCGCGCAGGGAAGGCCGGGCGATCCGGCGAGACCTGTGGTCCACCCCGTGTGCATTTTTGTAGCGCACGGACTTGCGGGTGCCAGCCGGCGCCCGGCCTCCCTGCGCCCTTGTCTTTGCGAGGGTGTTGCAAGAGCCAAAACTCGGGCGAGATGCGCCGCGAGAAGGCGATGGTGTGACTGCTGTTTGAAATGTGAATTGGAGGGCTATGGAGCGATGGCCTCGCCACTGGCTCCGTCATTGCGAGGAGCCCTTGCGACGAAGCAATCCAGACTGCGTCCGCGGAGGGATTCTGGATTGCTTCGCTGCGCTCGCAATGACGACGTGGGAGCCGCGAACACCACACTACCACCATCACTCCGGCGAGCGAATTGGTGCAGCAGGCCTACCGCATCATCATCCGCGCGATCGCCTCCCCGATGACCACCGTGGTGAAATGGGTGTTGGCGCGGCAGTCCGACGGCATGATCGAGGCGTCGGCGACGCGCAGACCCGCGATGCCCTTCACCCCTCCATCGGGGTTGACCACGCCATCGCCGTCGTTCACGCCGGTCATGCGGCAGCTGCCGGCGGCGTGCTGGATGTCGCCGGTCTCCCGCCGCAGCAGCGCGTCGAGCTCGTGATCCGGCAGGCTGGCTGCCTGCGGCAGCGTCAGATCGGTATCGGTCAGCCTGATCCAGTCGGCAATGCCTGACAGTGCCGGCTGCGAGGTGATCACGGCGAGCCGCTTCACCGCGTCCATCATGCGCAGCATGTCGCGGGGATCGGCCAGCATGTTCTCCTCGACCACCGGATCGATCGACGGGTCGGTCGAGGCGAGCTTGAGGGTGCCGCGCGAATAGGCGTTGAACAGCCCCGCCCCGATCGCGCCGGGTACGCCGACGCCGCGATGGTTGAAGGCGATCAGGATCATGTCGCGCTTGCCGCCATTGGCGAGGCCGGAGGAGTAGGTCACGCAGCAATTGGTGTGGCGGGTGTCCGGATCGGTCGGCCGCAGCTTTTCGTGGAGCTGGATCGTGGCGCGGAATAGCGGATGGTCGAAGAAATGCTTGCCAACCGGCAGATCGCGTTCGACCGCGATCCCCATCGCCTTCAGTTCCTCGGCAGGTCCAACGCCCGAGCGCAGCAGGATCGCCGGGCTGTGGATCGCACCGGCGCACAGCACGATCTGACGCGCGGCGATGTCGTGGGTGCCCTGCCCCTCGATATGCACGCGGACGCCGGTCGCGCGGCCGTCACTGATCAGCACGCGATCGACCAGCGCGTGCCCGCGGATCTCCAGATTGACGCGGTCGCGCGCGGGCTCGAGATAGCCCTCATTGGTGGTGATGCGGCGCAGATCGCGGCTGTTGATGGGATAGCAGGCAACGCCCTCGCCATCGGGGCCGTTGAGGTCGGCGCACCAGGGATAGCCGCTCGCCAGCGCCGCGTCGCGCAAGCCGCGGTCGATCGGGCCCCACTTTTCGGGCGGAGCGCGGTAGACCGGCAGCGGTCCGCCGCGTCCGTGGCCCGCGCTGTCGCCGAACTCGAGATCGTCCTCGATCACCGAGAACAGCGGCATCACCTCTTTCGCCGACCAGCCGGTGCAGCCATTGGCCGCCCATTCGTCGAACGCATCGGCAACGCCGCGGATGGCGATCTGGCCGTTCATCATCGAGGAGCCGCCGAGCCCCTTGCCGCGCCAGTAGAAGCGCGGCTCCTGCCCCGCCACCCGGCGCGTCAGCAGATCAGGCCACTGCCATTTCTCCTGATATTCGCGCTTGTGGATGATCGGAATGGGGTTGGGCGTCCGCACCTCCCAGGGCGCCTCGTCGGCGCGCCAGTCGAGCCCCGCTTCGAGCAGCAGAACGCGCCGGGCGGGATCCTCCGAGAGCCTGGCCGCAACGGCCGCGCCGGCGGAGCCGCCGCCGACAACAATGACATCGTACATCGCGTTACTTCTCAACGTTCCAGAACACGGGGATGGCGGACGGTATCAGACCGCGCAGGGTGGCGCGATAGGCCGCGGGCTGGGCGAACTGCCCCCACGGAATGGCGGGCGCCTGATCGTACATGACGGCCTGGATCTCGCCCGCGATTGTCTTGCGGTCCGCCTCGGCCGGCGCCTTGGCGAAAGCTTCCATCAGCGGCGTGATGCGCGCATCGCATTGCCAGCCGGTGAAGTCGGCGCAGTTGAAGGCGACCATGACGTTGGTCAGCGGCGAGCCGAGGTCGAAACCGCCGGCGTGGACGCCATAGACGCTCCAGCCCTCCTTCTTGGCGCGGCGCGCCAGCACGCTCGCCCAGTCCATCACCTGCAGATCGACGTTGAAGCCGGCAGCCTTCAGCCGCTCGGCCAGGACCTGCGCCGAGACGCGCGGGGCTTCGAGATCGTTGGCCTCCATGACGACGACGGGCTCGCCGGCATATTTGGTCGCCTTCAGCGCGGCCTTCGCCGCTTCGATCGACGGCTTTGCGGCAGCATCCGTGCCGGCCTTGCTCTCATAGGTCGTGCCGCAGGTGAAGTAGGTCGCGCAGGGCGTTGCATATTTCGCATCGAGCCCGAGCGCATCGAGCACCTCGCGCTGATCGACCAGCTTCCACAACACGCGCCGGATCTCGGGATCGTCGAACGGCTTCGATGCGGCATTGAGGCGGTAGGCGCCCGCGAACATGTTGCCGCCGGTGAAGTTCACGAGCTTGACGCGCGCGTTCTTCTCCAGCTGCGGCAGCAGGTCGAACGGCGCATATTGCATGAAATCGATCTCGCCGGCCTGCAACGCAGAGGCGGCGGTCGCACCGTCAGGGATGACGCGGATCTCGAGCGTATCGACATTGACGCGCTTGCCGCCGGCGAGGAAGTCGGCGGGCTCGGGGCGCGGCACATAGTCGGCGAACTTCTTCAGGATCATGCGGTCGCCGGTGCGGTGATCGGCCTTGCTGTAGACGAACGGACCGGAGCCGACGATCTCGGTGATGCGCTGGTCGCCGGGCGTCTTCGCGATGCGCTCGGGCATCATGAAGGCGACCGGGCTGACGGGATTGCCGAGCGCGTCGATGACGAGGCCGGACGGCTCCTTCAGCGTCAGCACGAAGGTTTTCGCATCGGTCGGCTCCAGCGAGGCCGTGATCGCGAAGATGCGGCGGCCGAGCGCGCTGCGGGTGCCCCAGCGGCGCAGCGAGGCCACGCAATCGCTTGCGGTGACCGGCTGGCCGTCATGCCATTTCAGGCCGTCGCGCAGCGTGAACGTGTAGGTCAATCCGTCCGGCGAGACCTTCCAGTCCTGCACCATCTGCGGCTTGATGTCGCCCTTGGAGTCCTTCGCGAACAGCGTGTCGAACACCATGTAGCCGAACGTGCGCGAAATGTAGGCGGTGGAGAAATGCGGATCGAGCGTGACGATCTCCGCCTCGAGCACCGCGACGAGATTGCCCGCAGCATGCGCGGGCGCCGCCACCAGCGTGAGACCGAGCAGCGCCGGAATGAAAGCCTTCAGTTTGAACATTGTGCCTTTTGCTTCTTCTTGAGAGTTCGTTTGCAGGCAAAGAAAAAGCAATGTTCGTGCCCGATCAACGCAGGCACTTATGCACTCACGACTATCTGCCAAGCGTTTGCGGGCCAAGCGATGCGAATTGGGGGAGCAAGGCTGCTACCTCTCGTCATTGCGAGCGCAGCGAAGCAATCCAGAGTCTTTCCGCAGAGGCAGTCTGGATTGCTTCGCTGCGCTCGCAATGACGATGTGGGGAGAGGTGCGTCACACTCGCCGGTGCCCCGGACGCAGTGCAGCGCTACTTAGCGGTGCACTGCTGAGCCGGGGCCCACGTCTCCCAGCAATCCGCGTGGCGTGGGTCCCGGCTCTGCGCAGCAGCGTTTCACGCTGCAGCGCGTCCGGGACAAGACCGCCCTACCCGATCACCTTGCCGAACTTGTTCGACTTCGGGAATCCCTTCGGCGGCAGGCGGCCGGCATCGGCGCGAGTGCCCTGCCATTCGCTGAGCTCTTTCATGGTCGCGGAGAATTCGCGGCCGGCGGAGTCCTTCCAGGTCAGGCCCGCCTTGGCCTCGAACACGGCGACGTCGGAGAGACCGCCGTCCTTGTACTTCTGCAGGCGCACGCCGCGGCCTCGTGCCATCTCCGGCACCTGCTCGAGCGGGAAGATCAACATCTTGCGGTTCTCGCCGATCACCGCGACGGTGTCGCCGATCACCTCAGTGACCGAGCGCGCCTCGTTCGGCATGTCGACGTTGAGGACCTGCTTGCCCTTCTTGGTGGTGCCGACGCAATCGTCCTCGTTGACGACAAAACCCTGGCCCTCGTGGCTCGCGACCAGGAATTTGCGCCCGCCCTTGTTGACGAACAGCGTGACCGGCGCGGCCTCCGGCTCGAGATCGATGAACTGGCGGATCGGCTCGCCGTGACCGCGGCCGCCCGGAAGTTTCGCCACGTCGATCGAGAAGAACTTTCCGTTGGTGGCGAACAGCAGCAGCTTCGAGGTCGTCTCCGCGAAGAATGCGATGCCGAGCTTGTCGTCCTGCTTGAAGGCAAGGCCCGAGAGATCCTCGACATGACCCTTCATGGTGCGGATCCAGCCCTTGTCGGAGACCACGACCGTCACCGGCTCACGCTCGACGAAGGCTTCCTCGATCGCGGCGAGATCGTGCTCGGGCGCGTCGGCGAAGGTGGTGCGGCGCTTGCCGAGCGGCGTCTTCGGTCCGAACATGTCGCGGACCTTTCCGACCTGCTCGCCGACCTTCTTCCACTGCTCGGCTTCCGAGGCGAGCACCGCGTTGATGCCCTTGAGCTCGGCGCGGAGGTTCTTGTCCTCGGTGCGGATTTCCATCTCCTCGAGCTTGCGCAAGGAGCGCAGGCGCATGTTGAGAATGGCTTCGGCCTGCACCTCGGTGAGCTTGAACTCCTTCATCAACGCCGGCTTCGGCTCATCCTCGGTGCGGATGATCTTGATCACCTTGTCGATGTTCAGATAGGCGATCAGGAAGCCGCCGAGAACTTCCAGGCGGTGCTCGATCTGCCCCTTGCGGTAGTTGCTGCGGCGGATCAGGACGTCGCGCAGATGGTCGAGCCATTCGCGCAAGCACTCCGCGAGCCCCACCACCTTGGGGATGCGCCCCTTGATCAGCACGTTCAGGTTCAGCGGAATCTTGTTTTCGAGTTCGGTCAGGCGGAACAGCGATTCCATCATCAGCGCGGGATCGACGTTCTTCGACTTCGGCTCGATGACGATGCGGACGTCCTCGGCCGACTCGTCCCTGATGTCGCCGACCAGCGGCAGCTTCTTCTGGTCCTGCAGCTCTGCGATCTTCTCGATCAGGCGCGACTTCTGCACCAGGAAGGGAATCTCGGTGACGACGACGACCCAGGTGCCGCGCGCGCCCTCCTCCTGCTCCCACCGGGCGCGGACGCGGAACGAGCCGCGGCCGGTCGTGTAGGCCTCGGCGATGGCCTGCTTGGAATCGACGCAGATGCCGCCGGTCGGGAAATCGGGCCCCTTGACCCACTTCATCAGCGCCTTGGACTTCGCGTCGGGCTTCTCGATCAGATGCAGCGCGGCGTCGCAGAGCTCGGCGGCGTTGTGCGGCGGGATCGAGGTCGCCATGCCGACCGCGATGCCCTGCGCGCCGTTGGCGAGCAGGTTCGGGAAACCGCCGGGCAGAACCACCGGCTCTTTCGACTGGCCGTCGTAATTGGCGCGGAATTCGACGCCGTCCTCGTCGATGCCCTCGAGCAGCAGCCGCGCGACGTCGGTCATGCGCGCTTCGGTGTAGCGGTAGGCCGCCGGGTTATCGCCGTCGATGTTGCCGAAATTGCCCTGGCCGTCGACGAGCGGATAGCGCGAGGAGAAATCCTGCGCGAGGCGAACCATGGCGTCGTAGATCGCCTGGTCGCCGTGCGGATGGAACGAGCCCATCACGTCGCCGACGATTTTCGCGGACTTCTTGAAGGCGGTGCCGGGATCGAGCCGGAGCAGGCGCATGCCGTAGAGGATGCGCCGGTGCACCGGCTTCAGGCCGTCGCGGGCGTCCGGCAGCGCGCGATGCATGATGGTGGAGAGCGCATAGGCGAGATAGCGCTCTTCCAGCGCCTCCTGCAGCCGCACCTCGTGAATTTCGGCCGGCTCTTCCGGCGGCACAATTCGCTTGCCCATAAAGCCTTTACTTTCAGACACTTGCCGCCGGCAATCCGGCGGCGGCCCAAGATGGTTCCCAATAGCCCCCGGCTGGGGCGCGATTCGGGCGGATGTATAGCAGGCTCAGCATGGACATGCGCCCCTGCTCTCCCGAGGCCGCGCCCGGAAGTTATCCACAACTGCGAGGAATTTGCGCTGCAAATGGCTTCACCCGCCGGGCCCTGATAACGCCCCCATAGCCGGGATAGCCCGGACGGCCGGGCCGGCCGGCGACCGGGCGGCCTCCGCCCGGACGACCGGCAATGGGATGACTTGGACGCGGACGGCCGGCGCTGTCGTCGCCGCCGTGTCAGCTCTTCGGACTGAACAAGCCGCCTGCCGCCTTCATGGCGGACTCGCCCATGGTCCTGGCCTGATCGGTCAGCGAGCGCATCTGGTCCTGGAAGAACTCGGATTGCAGCTTGAGCGCATCCTGCACGTTGTTGGCGTGGATCAGCTTCTCGCCGAGATCGAACGTCGCGGTGGTGTTGCGCTGCATGAAGCTGCAGAAGTCCTTGGCCTGGTTCGCGATCGGTAATGGCGACGAGCCGAGGCTCTTCTCCAACAACTCGAAATAATCTGCATTGGCCTTGCGCAGGCGACCGAGCGCCTCGGTCAGTGCGTTGCGGACACCCTCGGCGGACGCGTTGATCTCTGCCATGACATTCCTCTCCTTTCAGGGATTGCGTTATGCGGGAAGTCCTCCGAACCAGGCCCCGAAATATCCGGCATAGAGCGCCGGCTTCTCCAGGTTCATCGAGTGCCCGATGCCGGGCACGACCACGAGGCGGCAATCCGGCATCGCCTCGGCCATGGCGCGAAGGTCGGCCGGCGGAATCCAGCCGTCCCATTCGCCCCACAGCACCAGATGCGGATGCCGCAGCTCCGACATGCGGCGCTCGAGTTCGCGACTTTCCCTCTCCCGCGTGAGATTGACCGGGGTGCCGATCCAGATGCCTTCCGAGACGCCAAAGGTCTGGTCGATGATGCGGTCGAACAGCGCCTGGATCTCGGCCAGCCCCTCGCGAAAGCGCGGGACCGCATTCGGGGCCATGCTCTCGGGCACGAACAAGGACGAGGCCGCCGTCGCCATGATCGTCCGGGTCAGCTCCTTGCTCGCCATCATCTCGCGGAACAGGCCGATCTGGTCGGCATTGAACGCCATGCCGAGCGGCGTCACGGGGTCGAGTGCGAGCACCCGGCCGAAGCGATGCGGCTGCATCAGCAACATCCGCGCGGCGATGATGCCGCCGGTCGAGTGTGTCGCCAGATGGCAATAGCCGATGTCGAGCGTATCGAGCGCAGCCAACATGTCCTCGGCATGTTGCTGCATCGAATAGTTGGAGTAATCGGCGGCCGGCTTCGGCCGGTCGCTGTCGCCGCATCCGCGCCAGTCGATCGCGACGACGCGCAGGCCCGTTGGAAACAACGGCGCAGCGAGCTCGATCCAGTCCTTGCTGGCGAGATTGCCGTGGATGAAGACGACGGTCACGTCGCCGCGTCCCCACTCCCGCCAGCCGAGCTTGACCTCTCCCGCCTGCACTCTCGGCACAATTCCGGTAGCAGCTCCTGGCACCGTCCCCATGGGCGGTCCTATTTGTTCAGACCGGCCGTGGGCGCGGCACCGGGAGGACTCGGAGCCACCGGCAACGCCGAGACGACGGCGCCCTTGATCATGCGGTCGATACCGGCCGGCGATGACGTGTCGACGCCGCCTTTGATGACGAAGTCCACGACGTCGACCGAATATTCGACGGGATTGTCGGTGTGGATGAAATGTCCGGTGTCCGGATAGATCTTCAGGATCGGCCGGTTGCCGGCATTCGTCATCCGCGTCATGAACGGCGAGATGACGTCGCGTCCGAGATCGGTCAGCCCGTTGAAGGCGGGCGTCGGGATGAAGGGCTCCTTGTCGCCGAAGGCGAGGAAGATCGGCGCCTTGATCTGGGTCACGCGCTCATAGAGGTTCTTCGGATCGTCCTGCTGAACCTCGGCGCCGATCGTGTGGATGTCGTAGATGAAGACGTTGCACCATTGCTCGAGCTCCTTCGGGTTGCCCTTGGTCAGCCCGACGCGCTGCTCGGTATGGAAGCGCGCATACTCGCTGTCGCTGAAGAAATAGCCGCTCTTGGCCGCCGACACCGCTCCGGTATCAGGATCGCGCTTCTTGAAGTAGAAGAAGTCGCGGATGTTCTGCTCCGAGCGCCCCATCTCGGCCGCGAGGATGCCGGTCTGGTCCCACACGGCTTTCCACTTGTCGAAATCGTGGTCGAAGGCCGGGTCGAACAGCTTCGCCTTCTTGTCCTTGGCGATGGTGATCTCCCGCGGATATTCCTCGAGGCCCGACGGCGCCTCGAGCGCGAGCCCCTGCACCGCGTCCGGCCAGGTCAGCGCATAGCCCGTCACGAACTGGCCGCCGAGTGAGTGGCCGAGATAATAGGCTTTCTTGACGTCGAGCTGGTTGACGACGAGGTCATAGATGACCTCGCGCATGTCCTGCATCGTGCGCGCCGGGCTCTTGTCGAGGTTGCCGGGTCCGGACATGCCGTAGTGCGGCAGGTCCGGCACGATCACACGCAACCCGCTGCGCAGGGCATATTGCATGATGTTGCCGTAATGGCCGCCGAACGCGCCCTTGCCGTGGATGATGACGAGCACCTTCGGATTTTTGTCGGTGCCGTTGTATTCATCCATGTAGCCGATCTGCCAGGTGTTGCCGCTCTTGTCCTTGGCATTGGCGAACTTGACCGGATACGGATAGGTCACGAAATCCTTCCAGAAGGATTTCTTGGGATCGATCGTCTCGGCGACGCCGGGGACGCGGTAGTTCTTGTCAACGAACTTCTGCGCGCGATCGAGGCTCGCGACATCGTCCATGAAGGCGACGAACTTCGGATCGTTCTTGCGCTGGTTGATGATCGGGAACACGCCGTAATGGGCGACCGGGCTTTCCTGAGCAATCAGATCGGCGCCGGGGACGCGGTCGACCGCTTTCTGGGCCAGCTTGAAGTTGAGCCAGAGATCGTTGGTGATGTGCATCACCAGCGTGCGTGCCTGGATACGGCCGAGATAGGGATTGACGTTGTGGGTCTCGCCGACCCTGTTGCGCCAGACGAGGTCGACCGCGTCGTAGAGCTTGGCGCGGTTGACGACGTTCAATCCCGCCTTCTCGTTCGGCGGATCCCAGTAGAAGATTTCGGGCTGCACGGCGCCCCAGTTCTGGCTGGTGCGGAAGGCGAAGTCGTAACCCGTCATTCCGAGAATCGACCAGCCGAACGCAACGCCCGGCACCGGATGCTTTTCCTTGGGCAGCTTGTAGTAATCGCCATTGGTGGACTGCCAGACCGGATCGGACTGGATCGCCGCCGTCATCATCTGGAAGGTCCAGTTACCGACGGGGTCTTCGCCGTCGGACTGCGTGGTGCCGCCGATCGGCATCAAGGCGTTCACATATTCAGGATGCATCACGCCCCAGACATAGGTCTGGGTGCCGCCCATCGAGACGCCCGTGACCAGCGCGACGCGCGCAACCTTCAGTTCGTCGCGTAGCAGGCGGTAATTCGCCTGCACCATGTCGTAGTAGCTGTACTGCGGAAACTTGACGCCGAGACCGTCGGACGGCTTGCTCGCGCCCCAGGTCCCGAGCGGATCGACCATGACGACATAGTAGCGGTCGGTGTCGATCGGCCGCCCCGATCCGATGATGGGCACGCCGCCCGACAGTGCGGCGCCCTTGACCCACTGCTCGTACATGTCGGTGGAATCGCCGGAATAATAGGAGTTGATCACGATCGCATTGGTGATCTCGCCGTTGGCATTGCGCCGCGGGTTTCCGATTGCGATGTAGGCTGTCCGCAGCTTGCCGGCGCCCAGCGATTCCAGCGTCACTCCGCCCTCGCCGCCATTCTCCCATTTCGACGGGTCGGCCAGATCGTATTTGCCGCCGAGGCGAAAGTTCGCGATCTCGTAGGTCTTCTTGAGCCCGTCATGCTGCACCTGCGACGAGCGGCGCGTGAACGGTTGCGCGACCGCTAGCGCGGTGCCGACCAGCAACACAATCAAGGTGACGAAGCAGCGCTGAAGCACCTTTGCCCCGGTCATGGCGGACTCCTCCTGGCAATGTTTTGCGCGACGCTAGGTCCGGCGTCCGAGGGAGGTTTGATTTAGCTCAATGGAATCCGCACGTCGGCGTTGAGGATCGGGCCATCATCACATTGGCCGGTCCCCGCTATGCCCTTTCTCAGTCACGGCTCATATCGAATCCGCTATGAGCTTGATGGGCCGGCCGGCGCGCCGACTTACATCTTGGTGAACGGCCTTACGCAATATTCAGAGCTCTGGGGCACCTATCGCGACGCGCTGACCGCACGGCACTTTCGGGTCGCGACTTTCGACCTGCTCGGCCAGGGCATTTCCGACAAGCCCGCTCTGTTCATCGATCAGGATGACCATACCGCCGTGCTGCATCGCCTGATCGATGAGCTCGGCGATGGTCCTGTCTTCCTCAGCGGCATCAGCTTTGGTGGCTTGATCGCGCTGCGCTATGCCATCGAGCACGGCGAGCGGCTGTCCGGACTCGTGCCGATGAGCTGCTTTGCGGAGCTATCGCCGCAACTCCTGTTGATCGGTAACGCCCTGCGGACCGGTCTCATCCTGGGTGGCACCGGCTATCTCCAGGATCTGCTGCTGCCGATGAACCTGTCGGACCAGTGGCTGAAGCCGTTGCTGGACAAGCTCGACAGCGTGAAGCGGCAGGGATGGCTGGTGAACGACGTCTACGCTCTGCAGAACCTCATGGAGTCCTTCCTCGACTTCAAGCCGCTGACGCCGCTTCTCTCGTCGATCACCGCCCCGACCATGATCCTGAACGGCGAGTTCGACTTCCTCACGCCGCGCGCGCTGCACGAGACGCTGCGTGTGGAGATTCCCGACAGCGCGCTCGTGATCATTCCGAAGGCCTACCATGCCTTCACGCTCGAGAAGGCCGAGCTCACCGCCGACCTCCTGGCCCGCTTCGCCGAGGACGTCATGGCTGGACGCTGGCAGGGCAACAAGCAGGTCCTGATCGCGCCGGACGATGCCGGCGGAGACTATTCGCCATTTCCCGCGGACTACGACCATCTGCGCGCGATCCCCGTGCGGAGGACGGCGACGACATGAACGCGTTCTTTGGACCGCTGGAGGCCGACGGCCGCGTGCAGCCGCGCCAGCAGACGCGGGTCGCCGCATTCCTGGTCTCTGCCCATGGTGCATTGGCGCGGCAATTCGCAGTCGCCCTTCCCGCGAAATTCGATGCGGCCTGGCAGGTCGAGCTGAACGCCCAGTTCTATCGCGAGAGCGAGATCGTCTCGCTGCTCGCGCGCGCGACCACGTGGGTTCCGGATTTCGCGCTGACCCACATGGTCGCGTCCTGGGAGATGGCCTGGCTTCCCGCTCCGGTCGAGGACATCGCCGATCCCGCCCGCGCGCAGGCCATTCACCTTGCGACCCTTGCGCATGCGGTCCACGCCGGGATACGTCCGGCCGCCCTGCTGCCGACGGAAGCGAGCCAGAACGATCCCTTCGTCATGGCCCTGCGCCGCATCGAATTCGAGAGCAGCCGGCTGTTGCAGGCACAGATCCTGTTTCTGAAGGGACCCGACCTGCTTCCTTTCCGGGACGCCGTCAGCGCGGCGCTCGAGCGGCGGCATGCCGACGTGCGCCGGCTCTGGAACGAGACCCTGGAGAGCATCGGTATCGTCCAGCGCGAATGAACCGGAGCCTTGACGCAGATCAAGACTGCGAGATCGCCCGCCCGCAACATCGATCCAGCATCTGTCTGCCCGCCGCGGAGGTCCCTGCATGAAGGCCGTTTCCGTCGAAGAAGCCGTTGCGATGATCCCGGCCGGCGCCAGCGTCATGGTCGGCGGTTTCATGGGAGTCGGGACGCCGGAGCGCCTGCTCGACGAACTCGTCCGGCAGAACAAGTCCGGCCTGTCCCTGATCTGCAATGACGCCGCCATACCTGGCAGAGGCGTTGGCAAGCTGTTCGATGCGGCGCTGGTCGCAAAGCTCACCGCGACGCATATCGGCCTCAATCCGAAGGCGCAGCAGCAAATGCTGGGGAACCAGATCGCCGTCGATCTCGTGCCGCAAGGCACCTTCGTCGAACGCATCCGGGCCGGCGGATGCGGACTGGGCGGCGTGCTGACGCCGACCGGCGTCGGCACCCTCGTCGCGGAAGGCAAACGCCAGATCGAGGTCGATGGCCAACCATTCCTGCTGGAGACGGCGTTGCGGGCACAATACGCGCTGGTCCACGCTTTCCTCGCCGACTATCTCGGCAACCTCGCCTATGCGCTGACGGCGCGCAACTTCAACCCGATCATGGCGATGGCGGCGGACACGGTGATCGTGACGGTCGAGAACATCGTGCCGGTGGGCGTCATCGCGCCCGACCACGTCATGACGCCGGCGCCGCTCGTCGATTACCTCATTACGAACGGGTGACATATGGATCCGCAGGTCATCATCGCGCGGCGCGTCGCCAAGGAACTGAAGAGCGGCTACCTCGTCAATCTCGGCATCGGCATTCCCACGCTGGTGGCGAACTACGTTCCGGCGGATCTGAAAGTGTTCTTCCAATCGGAGAACGGCCTGATCGGCACCGGACCGATCCCCGAGCAAGGCATGGCGCACCCGACGCTCACCGACGCCGGCGGCCGGCCGATCAGTGCGCTGCCAGGCGCGGCGACCTTCGATAGCGCGATGTCGTTCGGCCTGATCCGCGGCGGCCATGTCGACATCACCGTGCTCGGCGGCCTGCAGGTCGACGCGCAAGGCCACCTCGCCAACTGGATGATCCCCGGCAAGATGGTTCCGGGCATGGGCGGCGCCATGGACCTCGTCAGCGGCGCCAAGCGCGTGATCGTCGCCATGCAGCATGCAGCCAAGGGCAAGTCGAAGATCGTCGCCAAATGCTCCCTGCCGCTAACCTCGGCGCGGCCGGTCCATCTCGTGGTGACCGACATGGCCGTGATCGGCTTTCCCGGCGGCAAGGCGACGCTGCTGGAGACGGCGCCCGGTGTCAGCATCGGCGAGGTGCTGGCGGTGACGGAAGCGGAACTGGCCGTTCCCGACACCGTCCCGGCGATGCAAATCTGACGAGGGGAACATGCGCGTATTCAGCGATTTCAGCGAGATCAAATCTGCGGTCGGCACCGAGATCGGCGTGAGCGATTGGGTCGAGGTGTCCCAGGACCGCATCAACCAGTTCGCGGAAGCAACCTGCGACGAGCAGTGGATTCACGTCGACCGGGAGCGCGCAGCCAGGGAGATGCCCGGCGGCAAGACCATCGCCCATGGCCTGCTGTCGCTCGCTCTCGCGCCGCTGTTCATCCGCTCGGTGATCGGCCTGAAGGGCCTGCGCAACACGCTGAACTACGGCGCCGACCGGATCAGATATCTCGCGCCGGTGCCGGCAGGCTCGAAATTGCGCGGCCGCGTCAGCGTTGCGGAAGCCGAAGACGTGCCGCCGGATGGCCTGCGCGTGAACTACCATCTCGTGATCGAGATCGAGGGCGGCAAGAAGCCCGCCTGCGTCGCCGAACTGATCGCCCTGCACTACCGCTGACCAAAAAAGTTCGAAAACAACCCCATGCACAGTAGCGGCGGGTTGGAATCGTTACGCTTTTCGATCGGCGAATTTGCAGCCCAAAAAGCGGTTGTTCCGTCGGGCAAAACACCGGCATGATGCCACGATCAGCCTTCGCCTCAGCGCCGCGACTGCGGATGACCCCGCGCGATCAATCGATGATGTGATAGCCGCCGTCGATGTAGAGCACGCCGCCGGTCATCAACTTGGCGCCGTCGAGCGCGAGGAACGCGGTGGCATTGCCGACATCGTCGATGCTGACCAGGCTGCGCGCCGGCGCCTTCGATTGCGCCTTGTCCATGAGCTCGTCGAACTCCGGAATGCCGGATGCAGCACGGGTCGCCAGCGGCCCCGGCGAGATCGCATGGACGCGGATGCCTTTCGGACCGAGCTCCGCGGCGATGTAGCGAACCGAGGCCTCGAGCGCAGCCTTGGCGACGCCCATCACGTTGTAGTTCTCGACCACCATCTGGCTGCCGTAATAGGTCATCGTAAACAACGTGCCGCCGTTCTTCATCAGCGGCTCGGCGAGATGCGCCATGCGCATGAACGACCAGCACGAGACATCCATGGTCTTGAGAAAGCCGTCGCGGCCGACATCGACGACGCGCCCATGCAGGGCCTCCTTGGGCGAGAAGGCGATCGAATGGAGCAGGAAGTCGAGCTGCCCCCACTCGGATGCGATGCGCTCGAACACCGCCTCGGTCTGGCCCTCGACCATGACGTCGAGCGGCATGAAGATCGGCGCCTCCAGCGCCTGGGCCAGCGGCTCCACGTGTTTCTTGGCGCGATCGTTCAGATAGGTGATGGCGAGATCGGCGCCGAGCGCACGAAACGCGCGCGCGCAGCCCCAGGCGATCGACTGGTCGTTGGCGATGCCGACGATCAGGCCCTTCTTGCCCTTGAGGGCCACCTTGCTGTCGGGGAATACCGGGATCATGACACCCTCTCAGATCGTGTGTTGTGCGATTGGCCGTTCATCAGCAGCGCAAGCGTGTGCTGCGCGATCATCAGCTCCTCGTCGGTCGGGATGACGTAGACGGGGATGCGGCTGCCAGCCTCCGAAATCAGCCGCGCATGGCGGGCGTTCTCTCCTGCATCGAGCACGGCACCGAGCCATTCGAGCCGGCTGGCGACACGCGCGCGGATCGAGGACGAGTTCTCGCCGATGCCGGCCGTGAACACGAAGGCGTCGAGCCCCTGCAGGGCGGCGGCCAGCATCCCGGCATTGAGGCCGATGCGGTAAACGAAACAATCGATCGCGAGCCGCGCGTGCGGGTCGGTGCTCGCTTCCAGTTCGCGCATGTCGTTACTGATGCCCGAGAGGCCCTTCAGGCCGCACTCGCGGTAGAGGAAGTCCTGCACCTTTGCGGCCGGCATGCCCTTCTCGGAGATGAGGTAGAGCACCACGCCGGGGTCGATCTGTCCGGGACGCGTTCCCATCGGCAGGCCGTCGAGCGCCGTGAAGCCCATCGTGCTTTCGACGCTGCGGCCGTCCTTCAGCGCGCACATCGAGGCGCCGCTGCCGAGATGGGCAACGATCACGCGCCCCTTGGCGATGTCGGGAGCGACACTCGGAAGCGTCCGGGCGATGTATTCGTAGGACAGCCCATGAAATCCGTAGCGCCTGACGCCCTCGGCATGGAGCTGATGCGGAATGGCGTAGTGGTCCGCGACGGCGTCATGGGTGCGGTGGAAGGCCGTGTCGAAGCACGCCACCTGTGGCAGCGCAGGAAAGTTCGCCAGCAGCGATCGGATCGGCGCGAGATTGTGCGGCTGGTGCAGCGGCGCCAGGGATACGAAACGTTCGAGACGCGACACCACGCCATGATCGATCAGCACCGGCTTCGCATAGTCCGGTCCCCCGTGCACGACCCGGTGCCCGACCGCGATCGGCGTGACGCGCAGCTCGTCCCGCAGCCAGGCGCCGGCAACGGCCATCGCCGCGGGAACGTCAGGCACGGTCTCGATCGGATAGGCGCGATCGGCCAGCGCATCACCGCCTGCGCCGCTTGCCCGCAGCCGCGGCCGGCTGCCGATGCCGTCGATCTGTCCCTTGATGTGCCGGCGAAGGGTGCCCTCGCCCTCGATTGCATAGACCTGAAACTTGACGCTGGAGGAACCTGCATTGACGACGAGGATCGTCTCCATGGCGATCACGCGGCCACTGTCGGCGCCTTCTGGCGCCGGGCGTGCGCATAGAGCGCCGCGACCGCGCAGGAGGCCATCCGCGCACGCGGCGAATCCGCGCGCGACGTCAGGACGACGGGCACCCGTGCACCGAGCACGATGCCGGCGCCATCCGCCTTGGCGAAATAGGCGAGGTTCTTGGCCAGCATGTTGCCGGACTCAAGGTCCGGGACAACGAGGATCTGCGCCCGGCCGGCGACCTCGGATGCGATGCCCTTGATCCGCGCCGCCTCCGGGTCGATCGCATTGTCGAACGCCAGCGGACCATCGAGCAGGCCACCGGTGATCTGGCCGCGATCGGCCATTTTGCAGAGAGCCGCGGCCTCGATCGTCGAGGGGATCTTCGACGTCACGGTCTCGACCGCCGACAGGATCGCAACCCGCGGTGTCTTGCCGAAGCCGGCCTGGTTGTAGAGATCGATCGCGTTCTGGATGATGTCGCGCTTGGCGTCGAGGTCGGGGAAAATGTTGATCGCGGCATCCGTGACGAAGATGGTGTCGGTATAGGCCGGCACGTCCATGACGAAGACGTGGCTGATGCGCCGGTCGGTGCGCAGACCGCCGATCTTGGCGGTGACGGCACGCATCAGTTCGTCGGTGTGCAGGCTGCCCTTCATCAGCAACTCGCCCTTGGCCGCATGGATCAGCTCGACACCCTTGGTCGCAGCATCGTCGCTGTGCGCGGCATCGACGATCTCGAAGCCGGAGACGTCGAGATCGAACTTTGCGGCCGTGTCCCTGATCTTCCGCTCGGGCCCGACGAGAATCGGTCGGATGATGCCGGCGCTGGCGCTATCGACAGTGCCGCGCAGGGACGTCTCGTCGCAAGGATGCACGACGACGGTCGGCGTCGGGGGCGCGGCCCTGGCCGCGGCGATCAGCCGGTCGTACTTGCTGCCGGTCTCGTGCGTCGTATCGGCCGACATGATGTTGCTCCCGCTTCCGCCAATCCGCGCTACGACGCTCTTGCCTGGGGGTCGAAAGGGGCGACGTTGGACGTCACCTCGCCCTCGCCGTCCAGGCCAAACAGCCCGGCAACGCGCCTCAGGCGATTGGCGCGCTCGCCGGTGATGTCCTCGCTCGCCGACAGCACCTCGCGCATCGCCGCGAAAGCCGCGCGCCGCTTGTTCATGTCGTCGGGCAACAGGCCCGGGATGGCGGCCAGGGCACGCTCCCGATCCAGCAGCAGCATGAAGAACTGCTCGCGCACCAGCATCTTGAATTCGGACAGCGTCATCCGGGCGCCGGCTTGGTCGCGCCGAACCTGGCGCAGCGCCTCGATGCTGCGCTCGTCCACCATGCCGCGCGCCGAGCCGACATAGAGCAGTGCCCGCAGCGTCGCCTCGCGGAGGCCGCCCTCGCCGATACGCGACTTCAATTCGGCGATCCGCTTCTCGAGCATGGCGCGATGCTCGTCCGACATCTCGCGGCGGCGCGAGGGCACGGACTCCGGATCGATGCCGACGGCGGCCTGGAGCACCGGAGAGCCGTAGAGATTGAGGAACATGGTTTCGCTCAGCGCTTCCTGCGCGTCGCGCCAGCTATCGAGCGCATGAACGATCTGCTTGGACATCTGCTCCTGGAACGCCAGGAACGGATTGTCCTTCGAGACCGGCCTGCGATTGTCCTCGACCCGGTCGGCGGCCGATTTGACGCTGGACATCAAGGGATTCTTGCTGCTGAAGGCCTCATATTGCAGCCGCAGCGGATGCATATTGCGGGCGAAGTCCGCCATTTGCGGCGTCACCATCTTCTTGACCCAGGGCTGCAGGAATTTCTGATAGGCCGCGAGGTTGAGCTCGGAGATGCGCTTGGCGGTTGCGAAGCGGCGCTCATCCTCCGGCGAATTGCCGCCCATGGCGCGGATATCGTCCAGGGTGCGCGCCTCGCAGCGCATCACCCAATGGCCTTCCGCGAGATCGGCGTTGATTGTCTCGTCGCCGCAAGCCTCGAACGTCGCCTCATAGAGCCCGGGCGGCAGCACGTCGATCAGATCGATGTTGCTGGAGAATTCCGCATGCTCCTTCTTCGCCACGCCGCCGGAGACGAAGATGCCGAGATGGCCGATGTTCTCGTGAACGGTATAGACGATCGTCTGGCCGTAAGCCCTGATCTCGTCGACGTCGGAATAGCATTCCAGGATCCAGTCCAGCGCCTGCTGCGGCGGGGTGACGTTGTCGCCCTTGGAGCAGAACACCACGATCGGCGAGCGGATGTTGCGCAGGTCGACCTTCTGTCCATCCGACATCTCGATGCGCCCGGCGGCGAGATTGTTGCCGATGAACAGCTCGTCGACGATGAACTGGATCTCCTCGGCATTGAGGTTGACGTGCCCGCCCCACCAGCGCTCGAAGTCGAGATAGCGCTCCGCCTCGGTATCGACCTTGGAATAGACGTTGTATTGCTTGGTCCAGAGCGTGTTGGACGGGTTCTGGTTCTCGAAGTTCTGCACCAGCCAGGCGCCGTCGAACTTTCCGGCGCCGAGATCGCTGGTCAGTGCCGTCAACCAGCTTCCGCCCAACAGTCCGCCGGAATAGCGCATCGGATATTTGCCGTGCACGCCTGCCCAATAAGCGAGCGGCGCACCGGCGATGATCAGCGGACCAAACAGCTCCGGCCGCAGCGATGCCAGGATCATGACGGCCCAGCCTGCCTGGCAGTTGCCGATCACGCAGGGCTTGCCGTCGGCATCGGGGTGGCGGCTGATGACCGTCTCGATGAATTTCGCTTCGGCGCGCGCGATGCGCTCGATGGTCTGGCCCGGCACCGGCTCGGGCAGGAAGCCGATGAAATAGCAGGGATGTCCCGCCTTCATCGCGACGCCGATCTCGCTGTCGGCTTTGAAGCCGCCGATGCCCGGACCATGGCCGGCACGCGGATCGATCACGACGAAAGGCCGCCGGTTCATGTCGATCTCGACATCCTTGGGCGGAATGATGCGCACCAGCGCGTAATTGACCGGCTCGTCCAGCGTGCGGCCGTCCGTGATCAATTCGGCAGCATATTGCAGCACATGTGGTGCAGTCTGTGTGACGTGCTCGCGATACTGGTCGCCGCGCTGGCGCATGATGTCGAGGAACAGGACGCTGCGCTGCCCGGCATCGACCAGATATTCGACGGCGGACGCGACCAGGCCCGACATCGGACCGTCGGGCAGTTTCAGATTTTCCATCGCCATGTTCGACCTCGCCGTCTCGCACAGCCATTCAACGAGGACTGAACTTGGCGATGTTGATTTAGGTCAACGGTCGATGATGCGCGGAATCCGATCGGGCCGATATGGTGCGCAAATCTACGCACGCAGGCGCGCGAACACGTCCCGCGCGCTGCGCAGCGTGCGGGCTATTGCGTGATCAAATCAACGCGCCGCCGCGCTATGGGCGCGCCGGCGATCGCCGAATTGTCATCAAATGCAGGAACGAGCGGTCTATTGCCCGGCCCAGCCCGCTGTCACGGTCTGCTGGGTTTTGGGCTGCGCGGTGGCCGGCGCGTTGGCCACGCAGCGGCGGGCGGCCTCGATCTCGGCCTCCGTCGCCCCATGGGACCGCGCCCATGTCTCTGCGGCCGCAGCGGAATATTTGGCCACATAGTACCGCACGACGGTGCAGGAGGCGCGTCGAAACACACCCGGTTGCGGCTCTCCGGCCGTTGCTTCAGGCGCAAGCGCGACCAGCGCCGCGGACAAGGCGAATCCTCTGATCAACATTTGGGCTTTCCCCGTTGTGGAACCCTGAGGGAGCGAACTCCGTCAGCCCGATTTCGTTCCGGGGGAACCCCATGCCGAGGGGCAAGGCAGAGACGCGATCAGCTCATGGCGAAGGAAGAGCCGCCCTCGCCTGCTGCCGCGTGAGGGCGTTGATGAAGCCGGCCCGCGCGTCCGAATGGGCCTGCCCGCGCGGCTCCAGCACATGGCGCAGCAGGAACAGGCCGGTGAGCCGGAAGCCGTCCTGGAGGTCCTGCTCGGTGAGCTCGCTGGCGGCTTCGCCATGGCGCAGGAACGGCGGCAGTCGCAGCAGCCGGTCGCGCCACGGCTCGCCCGCGCCGCGCGACACCGCGCCGCCTGACTTCGGCGAGACGTAGATCAAATCCGTGGTCTCGCCGGTGACCGCGCAGTTCTCCAGGGCCAGTCCGAAGCCGAGCTCGGCGAGCATCGCCAGCTCGAAATGGATCAGATGCACGGCCGCACTGCCGATGTCGTCGAAATCGTCGAGCGAATGTTCGAGCAGCGAGAATATCTCCTCGTGCGGGTCGCGCTCCGGCAGCAGCCGCGCGATCGAGGCCAGATGGGTGACGCCGTAGACGCCATGGGACGATCCCAGTAGCGTCGCCGCGCGCAGCTTCAGGCCTTCGATCGCGTAGGTGCCGAGATGCTCGTCGAGCCGCGCCCGCCACACCGCGCTGACGCTGTTGCCCGGCTGCAAGAGCGGCCGCAGCCGCGAGCTCGCACCGCCGCGGACGAGGCCGAGGTGCCGGCCATGCGCGCGCGTGAGCAGCTCGACGATGGCGCTGGATTCGCCATGCCGCCGCACACCCAGCACGATGCCTTCGTCGGTCCATTCCATATGTTAAGTATAACGCGATATGCCTTGATGCAGAAGTTCGGACACGCCCGGGATCACGATGGCCAGCATCATTTTCGACCTGATCGCGCTCGTTCTCGAACTGGTGTTCTGGGTCGTCTGGGCGGCACTGCCGACCGTTCTCTATTTCACGGCACTCGCGCTGCTATTCGCAGCCACCTTCGGCAGGGTCACCATCGAATTCCCGGAAACCTTGAGCCGGATCGGCTGGACAGGCCTCTTGCGGATCACGCGTAAGGGCGAAGGTCGGGTGATCCTGTCACCGGCGCTCGGGGTGATCGTGGGCTTCGTGATCTGGGCCGTCATCGTGAGCGCGGCGATCATTGTCCACGCGTACCGATCGTAGGCACAAAAATCGTAGGGCGGGCAAAGCGACGCGTGCCCACGAATTTTGATTACAACGCGATGATGGTGGGCACGGCGCGCAAGGGCGCGCCTTTGCCCACCCTACGGCACCGCGCGAGACGCTAGGCGTTGAACCAGCCCTGGGCGTCGCCGCTGAAGGAGAAATACAGGCCCATCGTCGTCAGCACGCAGGAGACGATCTCGATGGCGCTGTCGAGCTCCATGCCCTTCTCGCCGATGATCTGGCCGAGCGAGATCACCGACAGCACGAGCGCCGCCGCCAGCACCCAGCGCGGCCAGTTCTTGCGCCAATGCGCGGCCAGCCAGACGAAATAGACCAGCAGCAGGATCATGCCGCCGGCGAGCAGCGTCGCCGTCATGATCATCTGCTCGGTCATCTCGGCATTGGGGGTGCGGTCCTGCACCGCGACCGAGACGGCATCCAGCATCAGTGACGCATAGAGCAGCGCTTCGAAGCGCCGGACGTTGCTGGGCACGCTCATCGGATACGGATCTTTTCCTGGTTATTCTTTCGGGAAGTCCAGGCCCATCTCGCGATAGCGATCGGGATCGTCACCCCAGTTCTCGCGCACCTTGACGAACAGGAACAGATGCACCGGCACGTCCAGGATCTGCATCAGCTCCTTGCGCGAGTCCGCGCCGATCGACTTGATCGTCGCGCCGCCCTTGCCGAGCACGATCTTGCGCTGGCTTTCGCGCTCGACGAAGATCGTCTGCTCGATCCGCACCGACTTGTCCTTGCGCTCCTCCCATTTGTCGGTCTCGACCGTGGACTGGTAGGGCAATTCCTGGTGCAGTTTCTGATAGATCTTCTCGCGCGTGATTTCGGCGGCGAGCTGCCGCATCGGCGCGTCCGACATCTGGTCTTCGGGATAGAGATACGGGCCCGGCGGCACCATCTCGGCCAGCGTCGAGCGGATGTCGTCGACGCCGTCGCCCGAGATCGCCGCGATCATGAAGGTCTTCGCGAACTTCATGCGCTCGTTGGCGGCCTGCGCCAGCGCCAGAAGCTTCTCGCGCTGGACGAGGTCGACCTTGTTGATGACCAGGATCTTCTCGTGATTGACGCTGGCCGCCTTGGCGAGGATGGCCTCGGCTTCCTCGTCGATCCCGGTCTTGGCATCGAGCAGGACGCAGACGAGGTCGGCGTCATGCGCCCCGCTCCAGGCGGTCGAGACCATGGCGCGGTCGAGCCGGCGCTTGGGCAAGAAGATGCCGGGCGTGTCGACCAGGATGATCTGCGCGTTGTTCTCGATGACGATGCCGCGGATCAGCGCGCGCGTAGTCTGCACCTTGCGCGAGACGATCGTGACCTTGGCCCCGACCAGCGCATTGACCAGCGTGGACTTGCCGACATTGGGCGCGCCGATCAGCGCGACGAAACCGCAGCGCGTCGCGGTGGGCGCTTCGCCGCTCGCTTCAGCCGTCATTGCTGCCGCCAACACCTTCACGTTCGATCATCACCGAAGCTGCTACTTTCTCTGCTGCGCGTTTGCTGCCGCCGATGCCTTCGGCCGGCGCCAGTCCCGGCAGGTCGACGGCGACGCGGAATTGCGGATCGTGATGCGGGCCGGTGCGCTCGACCTCGCGGTAAACCGGGGTCGGCAGCCCCTTGCCCTGCGCCCATTCCTGCAGCACGGTCTTGGGATCGCGCAACGGACGCCGCGGCTTGTGCATGCGCTCGGTCCAGTTGCGCTTGACGAACTCGGATGCCGCGGCATGGCCGCCATCGAGGAAGATGGCGCCGATCACGGCCTCGCAGATGTCGCCGAGGATGGATTTGCGCAGACGGGCGTCGGCGCTGGAGCCGACCGAGCCGAGCTTGATGTCGTCGAGCAGGCCGAGCGATTTGGCCACGTCAGCGCAGCTCTCCTTGCGCACGAGCTCGGCGAGGCGCTTGGACAGCTCGCCCTCGTCGGCGTTCGGAAAGGCATGGTAGAGCATGTCGGAGACGACGAGACCGAGCACGTGGTCGCCGAGGAATTCGAGCCGCTGGTAGCTGTCGCCGCGCTTGCGCCCGGACTTCAGCGCCGAGACATGCGTGATCGCCTGCATCAGCAGGTTCGGATCAGTGAAGGCGTGCCCGATGCGCGCCTCGAGCGCCGCGTTCGCGTCCGAGCTCTTGGCCTTGCTGCTGCGTGCCCGCTTCTTCTTCGCGGGCGTTTTGGCTTCAGCCGTCTTGGTTTCAGCGCTCTTGCCTTCCGAAGCCTTGCCTTCAGAAGCCTTGCCTTCAGAAGCCTTGGTCGCAAGCGTGTTGGCGGCAGCTTCGCCATCGGAGGCGGCTTGCGCGTCGATCGGGTGGGTCGTGATGTCCTTGGCTTCGTCTTTCATCGGACGATTTTGAAGAAGCGATTCCAGCGCACGGCCCACGGCCAGCGCCAGAACATCCAGGCATGCTCGCCTTCGGCGATCGAGAAGAAGATCATCTGGGCGCGGCCGATCAGGTTCTCCTGCGGCACATAGCCGACCTGGCCGAGGAAGCGGCTGTCGGTGGAGTTGTCGCGATTGTCGCCCATCATGAAGAAATGGCCGGCCGGCACGGTGTAGACGTTGGTGTTGTCCATGTAGCCGTTGTCGGCGCAGTCCAGCGTCTCATAGGACACGCCGTTCGGCAGCGTCTCTTTCCAGCGCTTCACCCGGGAGATCGCGCCGCTTTCGGCGCCGCAGGGATCCTCGCCGACATACTCGCTCATGCGCTGCCGCTCGACCGGCGTGTCGTTGATGTAGAGCAGCCCGTCCCGCATCTGGATGCGGTCGCCGGGAAGCCCGATCACGCGCTTGATGTAGTCGGTGGAATCGTCCTTGGGCAGGCGGAATACGACGATGTCGCCGCGGTTCGGGTCCGAGCCCCAGATCCGCCCCGAGAACAGCGGCGGCGAGAACGGGATCGAGTAGTGGCTATAGCCGTAGGAATATTTCGAGACGAACAGATAGTCGCCGACCAGCAGCGTCGCCTTCATCGAGCCGGACGGGATGTTGAACGGCTGGAACAGGAACGTGCGGATCACCAGCGCGATCAGGAGGGCGTGGATGACGACCCGGATCGTTTCGCCGACGCCGCTTTCAGTTTTCGTTCCCGAAGTCACGCTCATTGCTCTCTCAATTCCGGCCGGCGGTCACAGAGCGCCCTCCTCCCGCGAACAGCCCATCGCTCGCGGCGCAAGGAGATTGTCCTGATTCTGATAATGAGGGCCAATTCCGGCGTAAAGCCGAATTCGCCCAGCCTGATTTGCGTTGGCGGACTTTTAGACGGTTGTCGGGGGCCACGCAATCAAGGATCGCATCAAAACTGCCCAAGACATTGATTTTCAAAGAGATTTATAAAACGACCACTGAACGGTCAGGGCTTCGCCAACGGAACGGCGGAAATGATGACGAAGGCCTGGGCCAGCGGCCAGTCATCGGTGATCGACAGGTCGATTCGGGCCTCGAATCCCTCCGGGGTCAGGGTCTGGAGCCGGGCCAGCGCCCCGCCGGTCAGTTGCATGGTCGGCCGCCCCCCCGGCAGGTTGACCACCCCCATGTCGCGCCACCAGACGCCGAGACGGATGCCGGTGCCGAGCGCCTTGGAACAGGCCTCCTTGGCGGCGAACCGCTTGGCATAGGTCGCCACCACCATCTTCTCGTTCTTGGCGCGGCGCTCCGCCTTGGCCCGCTCGGCCGGAGTGAAGATGCGGTCGAGGAAACGCTCGCCATGGCGCTCGATCACCTTGGCCACGCGGGTGATGTCGATCAGGTCGGAGCCGATGCCGATGATCATGCCCGGCCCCGGCCGCGGTCCATCGCCGCGCGCATCTTGCGCACCGTCTCGGCAAGACCCACGAACAGCGCTTCGCCGATCATGTAGTAGCCGATGTTGAGCTCCATGATCTCAGGCAGGCCGGCGATCTTCTCCGCGGTGGCGTAGTCGAGCCCGTGGCCGGCGTGGACCTCGAGCCCGGCGTTCTTGGCTAGTTTCACGCCGGCGATGATCCGCGTCCATTCGGACTCGGCCTTCTCGGTGTGGCCGTCGGTGACGGCGTCGCACCAGGCGCCGGTGTGGATCTCGATCACGGGCGCGCGCAGCCGGGCCGCCATCTCGATCTGCGCGGGGTCGGCGGCGATGAATAGCGAGACGCGGATGCCGGCCTCGCTCAGCCGCGCGATGTAGGGCGCGAGCGCATTGTGCTGGCCGACCACGTCGAGGCCGCCTTCGGTCGTCACCTCCTGGCGGCGCTCCGGCACCAGGCACACCGCATGCGGCCTGGTGGCGAGCGAGATCCGCATCATGTCGTCGGTCGCCGCCATCTCGAAATTCAGCGGCTTGGAGATTTCCGCCTTCAGCCGCGCCATGTCCTCGTCGCGGATATGACGGCGGTCCTCGCGCAAGTGAGCGGTGATGCCGTCGGCGCCGGCCTCGATGGCCAGCAGCGCGGCGCGCACCGGATCGGGATGGCGGCCGCCGCGCGCGTTACGCACGGTTGCGACGTGATCGATGTTGACGCCGAGGCGGAGCGCAGATGCGGGCATTTCAGGACTCACGAAATCGGAGGGACGGACGCGTGCAAGCGGCGCCTATCCATTAACACGTTCGACGCGGGCAACGACCGCCTTCGCACGCAACTGGGCGAGGATCGCGCTCAGGTGCTTCAGATCGTAGACTTCGAGATCGATCGTCGTCTCCGTAAAATCGGGCGAGCGGCGCTGCATGCTGATGTTGTCGATGTTGCCGTCGTGCTCGGCGATCACGGTCGCGATCTGCGCCAGCGCGCCGGGCTCGTTGACGTTCTCGACCCTGATGCGGGCCGGGAAACGCTGCGGCGCGGTGTCCTCGATGTCCCAGCGCACGTCCAGCCAGCGCTCCGGCTCCTCCTCGAAATCCTTCAGCGCCGGCGCCTGGATCGGGTAGATGGTGATGCCCTCGCCCGGCGTGACGATGCCGACGATGCGGTCGCCGGGCACCGCGCCGCCGTTCGGCGCGAACTTCACCGGCAGGTCGGAATTGATGCCGCGGATCGGGATGGCGACCGGGCTGCGCGGCGGCTCGGACGACTTCTCCTTGATCTTGGCGGCGAGGCCCTTCTTGATGCCGTAACGGGCGACCCGCTCCTCCTTGTAGTCCGGATACATCGCGCGCGCGACGTGGGAGGCCTTGATCTCGCCGCGCCCCACGGCCGCCATGACGTCCTCGATCGAGGTGCGTGCCAGCCGCGGCAGCGCGCCCTTGAGCTTGTCGTCGGCGTATTCGATCTTGGCGCGCTCGAACAGGCGTTCGACGATGCGCCGGCCGAGGCCGACATACTGGTCGCGCACGGCGGTGCGCGTGGCACGGCGGATCGCGGCGCGCGCCTTGCCGGTCACCGCCAGCGTTTCCCAGGCCGACGGCGGCGCCGATTGCGCCTCCGACGTCAGCACCTCGACCTCGTCGCCGTTCTGCAGCTCCGAGGACAGCGGCGAGAACTTGCCGTTGATCTTGCAGCCGACGGCGCTGTTGCCGACGTCGGTATGCACGGCATAGGCGAAGTCGATCACATTGGCATGGCGCGGCAGCGCGATCAGCTTGCCCTTCGGCGTGAAGCAGAACACTTGGTCATGGAACAGCTCGAGCTTGGTGTGCTCGAGGAACTCCTCGGGATTGGCGCTCTCCGAGAGGATGCCGACGGTGTGGCGCAGCCAGGCGAACGCGTTGGATTCGCGCTTGAGGAATTCGGTCGGCGAGCCCACGCCCTCCTTGTAGAAGACATGCGCGGCAATGCCGCGCTCGGCGATCTGGTCCATCGCCTCGGTGCGGATCTGCAGCTCGACGCGCTGGTTGCCGGGGCCGATCACCGTGGTGTGGATCGAGCGGTAGTCGTTCTGCTTCGGCGTCGAGATGTAGTCCTTGAAGCGTCCCGGCACGACCGGCCAGGTGGTGTGGACGATGCCGAGCGCGCGATAGCAGGCCTCGATGTCGTTGACGACGAGGCGAAAGCCGAAGATGTCCGACAATTGCTCGAAGCCGACCGACTTGCGCTCCATCTTGGTCCAGATCGAGAACGGCTTCTTGCGGCGGCCATAGACCCGCGCGCCCAGACCCCGGTGCCGCAGATTGTTGGAGAGCTGGTCCTCGATCTCGCCGATCAGGTTGCGGTTGCGCTCGGCGAGCGCATCGAGGCGCTGCATCACCACCGAATAGGCCTCGGGATCGAGGGTGCGGAAGGACAGATCCTCCAGCTCCTCGCGCATTTCCTGCATGCCCATGCGCCCGGCCAGCGGCGCGTAGATGTCGAGCGTCTCCTCGGCGATGCGCCTGCGTGATTCCGTCGGCACGAATTCCAGCGTGCGCATGTTGTGCAGGCGGTCGGCGAGCTTGACCAGCAGCACGCGGACATCGTCGGCAATCGCCAGCAACAATTTGCGCAGGTTCTCGGCCTGCTTGGCCTCGCGCGAGACCAGCTCCAGCCGCTTCAGCTTGGTCAGGCCCTCGACCAGCGCCCCGATCTCGGGCCCGAAGATCTGGTCGATCTCGGCCCGTGTCGCCTCGGTGTCCTCGATCGTGTCGTGCAGCAGCGCGGCCACGATGGTGGCGTCGTCGAGCTTCAGGTCGGTGAGAATCGCCGCCACTTCGAGCGGGTGCGAGAAATACGGATCGCCCGAGGCCCGCGTCTGCGAGCCGTGCGCCTTCATCGCGTAGACATAGGCGCGGTTCAGCAGGTCTTCGTTGGTGTTGGGATTGTAGGACCTGACGCGCTCGACGAGGTCATATTGACGCATCATCCGCGCGCGGGGCTTTGCGGGGCGCGCAACCTGAGCAGTCGGGACCACGGCAACCGATTCGGTTGCGGCCTGCATCTGCGTGGATCTCCGGCGCCGATATACCATTCCGTCCTGCCTTCAAACGGACCACGAGGCGGCCCGTTGTATACATCTTAGCCCCGATCGCGCGTGCGTCAGTTCAATTCGGTGACAGGTTCGCAGCGCCCATCGACAACACTATGGTAACCACGAAAACGCCAACAAAAGCAAAGGCCCGAACAACGGTTCGGGCCTTTGATAAGATCACAAGAAGTCGATGATTGCGACGGGACGATTTACTCGTCTTCCTCGGGCTGCTCCTCCGGCGGAGCGAGGCCTTCCAGGCCCTTCAGGAGCTCCTCTTCGGTCATGCGCTCGACAGCAACTTCGGTATCGTCCGCATCGACGCTGGCGCCGGCGGAACCGATCAGCGGCACCGTATCGGGCTCGGGCTCGTCGACCTCGACGAACTTCTGGAGCGAGTGCACCAGCTCCTCGCGGAGGTCCTCCGGCGAGATGGTCGTGTCGGCAATTTCGCGCAAAGACACAACAGGGTTCTTGTCGTTATCGCGGTCAACCGTTAGTTGTGAACCTGACGAAATCATGCGGGCGCGGTGGGCGGCCAGCAGGACCAGGTCAAACCGGTTGTCGACCTTGTCGATACAATCTTCTACGGTGACGCGAGCCATAGACTGTCGCTCCGTTGTGGGTGGGACGAAATATGTGGATGATTGGGGGTAGTTATAGGGGACAGGGCGATTTCGCAAGGCCAATTTGTGATTTGGCCTCGCCAAATGGCTCTGATACCCCCACATTGGGGCTGGGATGGGTGATTTCCCGGGCTGCCATCGAGGGCGGCGCCGGGTGTATGAGAGTCCGCCATAACTATACCTTGATTGCCCCGACTTCTCCGGATTTGCGGTTTCGACGGGTTTAGGCGCTATGGGACTGCGCGGCTGGGGGCCGCCGCGCCAACAATAAACGATCAATCACGACACACTACGCGAGCAAACTGAATGTCACCTTCTCCTACCAACAAGATCGCGCTCTTCATCGACGGGGCCAATCTCTACGCGACGGCGAAAACTCTGGGCTTCGACATCGACTACAAGCGCCTGCTGAAGGAGTTTCAGAGCCGCGGGACGCTGCTCCGGGCGTTCTACTACACCGCCATCATCGAGGATCAGGAATACTCCTCGATCCGCCCGCTGATCGACTGGCTCGACTACAACGGCTACACCGTCGTCACCAAGGCGACCAAGGAATTCATCGACGCCTCCGGCCGCCGCAAGGTTAAGGGCAACATGGACATCGAGCTCGCGGTGGACGCCATGGAGCTCGCCGAGCACATCGACCAGATGGTGCTGTTCTCGGGTGACGGCGACTTCCGCTCCCTGGTCGAGGCCGTCCAGCGCCGCGGCGTCCGGGTGACCGTGGTCTCCACCATCGCCAGCCAGCCGCCGATGATCGCCGACGAGCTGCGCCGCCAGGCCGACGTCTTCACCGATCTCGTCGAGCTGCAGTCCAAGCTCGGCCGCGACCCGTCCGAACGTCCCGCCCCGCGCGACCGCGGCGAGCGTGGCGAGGGACGCCATCACGCCCCGCAGTTCCTCCAGCGCGCGACCACCATGGCGCCGAGGGGCGATGACGACTTCGAGGAGTGAGGCGGTCCGGTCAAGCCGCCAGCCCCCCACCCTCGTCCCCGACCGCGATTGTCCGCTCTGTCCGCGCCTGGTCGCCTTTCGCGAGGCGAACCGTGCGCGGGAGCCGTTGTGGCACAACGCCCCCGTCCCGCCCTTCGGCGACATCACGGCACGTCTGCTGATCGTCGGCCTTGCGCCCGGCATGCAGGGCGCGAACCGCACCGGGCGCCCCTTCACCGGCGACTATGCCGGCGACCTGCTCTACGCCACGTTGCTCGAATACGGCTTTGCCAAGGGGACCTATCAGGCACGGCCCGATGACGGGATGAAGCTCGTGGACTGCCGCATCGCCAATGCCGTGCATTGCGTTCCGCCGCAGAACAAGCCGCTGCCGGTTGAGATCAACACCTGCCGCCAGTTCCTCGTCGCGAATCTCGAGACCATGCCGAAGCTGCGCGCGATCGTGGCGCTCGGACGGATTGCGCACGATAGCGTGCTCAAGCCGCTGAAGCTGAAGGCGTCGCAGGCCCCCTTCGGCCACGGGGCGGTGCATCAGGCCGGCGCCTTCAAGCTGTACGACAGCTATCATTGCTCGCGCTACAACACGAACACCGGCGTGCTGACCACCGACATGTTCCGCAGCGTGTTCGCGAAGATCCGGGCCGACCTCGACTAGGCCTTGCCGCGGATCAGGCTTTGGCCTGGATCAGGACTTCTCGGTTCAGGATTTGACCGGATTGGCCTTCAGCCAGTCCAGGACGTCGCCGGCGTTCCGGTCAGGCGGGAACACCGGGTAGAACACATGCGTGATCCTGGCGTCGTCAATGACGAGCGCGAGGCGCTTGATCAGCGTCAGGCCCGCGACCTCCATGGTCGGCAAGTTCAACGCGCGCGTCAGCGCGAGCTTCTCGTCCGACAGCACGGGGAATGGCAGGTGCAGGCGCGAGGCCATCTCGGTCTGGTATTCATTGCTCTGGGTCGACAAGCCGAACACATGGGCGGCACCGGCAGCCTTCAGCTCGGCGAAGAGATCGCGGAACGCGCAGGTCTGCGGCGTGCACCCGCGTGCGCCCGGAATCATGTCCCAATCATCGACCAGCGCGATCTTGCCCGGCTCGCCTGTCCGCGGATAGGCGAACACCACGGTCCGGCCTGGGAGTGCCGACAGCGTCACCGACCTGTCGTCGGTCGCGAGCAAGCCGATCGGCGGCAACGTCATGCCGGTCAGATGCGCGGTACCGCCGTCATCGGCGGGCGCCGGGATCTGGCTCCAGTCGACCTCGAGCAGGTTGCGCTGGTTCATCGCACTATCCCCTCGCCCGCAGCAGCCGGCCCTTCTCCCGGCTCCAGTCGCGCTTCTTCTCGCTCTCGCGCTTGTCGTGCAGCTTCTTGCCCTTCGCAACCGCGAGCTGCAATTTGGCGCGACCGCGCTCGTTGAAGTAGAGCTTGAGCGGGATCAGCGTCATGCCCTCGCGATCGACCGCGCCCATCAGCTTGTTGATCTGGCGGCGATGCAGCAGCAGCTTTCGCGGCCGCTTCGGCTCGTGATTGAAGCGGTTGCCCTGGAGATATTCGGGAATGGTGGCGTTGATCAGCCAGATCTCGCCGTCCTTGGAGTCGGCATAGGATTCGGCGATCGTGCTCTTGCCGTTGCGGATCGACTTCACCTCGGTGCCGGTCAGTGCAATGCCCGCCTCGATCGTGTCCTCGATCGCATAGTTGAAGCGGGCCTTGCGATTTTCCGCCATGACCTTGATCGGACGTTCGTTCTTATCGGCCATGACCTAAAAACCTGATCGACATACGCACGTAAGCTAACAGTTTGGACGAAGGGTGCGCGTCACTTCTTGAGGAGATCGCGGATCTCGGTCAGGAGCATGACCTCCGCCGACGGCTTCGCGGGTTCGGCGGGCTTGGTCTCTTCCTTCCGCTTCAGCGTGTTCATGGCGCGGATCACCAGGAACAGCACGAAGGCGACGATGATGAAGTTGATCGTCAGCGTGAGGAAGCTACCGTAAGCGAGGACCGCGCCTTGCTTTTTCGCATCCGCCAGATTGGTGGCCGTCACCGCCTTCGACAGCGGAATGTAGTAGTTCGAGAAGTCGAGACCACCGGTCGCAGCGCCGATGATCGGCATGATGACGTCGCCGACCAGCGACGTGACGATGGCGCCGAAGGCCGCGCCGATGATGACGCCGACCGCGAGGTCGACGACATTGCCCTTCATGGCGAACTCGCGGAACTCCGTGAGCATCTTCCTGCCCTTTTCGTCGACGCTCATGAACGGCTCCCCCGATTGCTATTTCATCAGTTGATCAGTCCGGCGTGCACCATGGCGCTGCGCACGGCAACGCGCGTCGGCTCGGAGACCGGAACCATCGGCAGCCGCAGCGTCTCGTCGAGCTTGCCGATCAGCGACATCGCGTACTTGATCGGCGCCGGATTGCTTTCGATGAACAGGTTGTTGTGCAGCGGCATCAGCTTGTCGTGGATCGCGAGCGCCGCCTTGGTGTCGCCCTTGGCCCAAGCCGCCTGGAACTCCGAGCACAGCCGCGGCGCGACGTTCGAGGTCACCGAGATGCAGCCATGACCACCATGGGCCATATAGCCGAGGATGGTCGCGTCCTCGCCGGAGAGCTGGTTGAAGTCCTCGCCCATCGCTGCACGCTGCTGCGAGACGCGGACCATGCTGGCGGTGGCGTCCTTGACGCCGGCGATGTTCTTCAGCTCCCACAGCCGCTTCATGGTGTCGACCGACATGTCGATCACCGAGCGCGGCGGGATGTTGTAGATGATGATCGGAATCCCGATCGCATCGTTGATCGCCTTGAAGTGCTGGTACATGCCTTCCTGGGTCGGCTTGTTGTAGTAGGGCGTCACCACCAGCACGGCATTGGCGCCCGCCTTCTCGGCGTGCTGGGCAAGCTCGATCGCTTCCTTGGTCGAATTGGAGCCGGCACCGGCGACCACGGGCACGCGGCCCTTGGCCTCCTCGATGCACCATTCGACGACCTTCTTGTGCTCGTCATGGCTGAGCGTCGGGCTCTCGCCGGTCGTGCCGACCGGGACCAGGCCGTTGGTGCCCTCTGAGATCTGCCAGTTGACCAGGGAGCGGAACGCCGCTTCGTCCAGCGAGCCGTTCTTGAACGGCGTGACCAAGGCGGTGAACGATCCCCGGAATTTCGTCTTGGCTGCCATGGACTTCCTCCGTACGCGGCAATCTTGAGAGCAAGCCCCATACATATCGGGTCTGTCCCGCTGGTAAAAGGGCCGCTGCCGCGTGACGCACCGTTTAGGCCGCGATTTTGCCGCGGTGGTGGTGCAAACCCGCCGAAAGTAAGCGGCTGTTGGTATTTTGTCCGCATATTCAATCGAATACCTAGAGATCCTGTACAGATAGGTCTTGAGCCATTTGACTGATTCGGGGCGACGAAACGCCGTGACCTGCTTCCCGCGCGCCGCATGGAGATCCCTAGGTCTGGTCGTAAGCCTGGCGGCAGGGCTGTCGGTCGGCTGCGCCGCCTTGGCCAAGTCCAACGAGACAACCGCCGAAGGGTCCAAGGAGACCGCGAAGCCAGCCGCCAAGGACGGCGCGAAAGGACCTGCCAAGGGGTCGGCGAAGGACGCTGGCAAGGACAAGGGAACCGGCAAGGAGACTGGCAAGGACGCTGCGAAGGCCGGTGCGGCCAAGAATACGGCTAAGGGTGCCGCTCCTGCCCCGGCCAAGGACGCCGCGAAGAGGCCGGCCCAGGATGCCGCCAAGAGCGCCGGCAAGGACGCCACGAAGGACAAGCCGAAGCCCGCGGCAGCGGCCGCAGCGCCGAAACCGCATCCGGCCGCAAGCGGCTCGCCTTCCAAACCGGCGCCCGCCCCGGCCGTGACGGCCACCGTCAAACCGACCGCCCCGGCGCCGGCCAAACCGATCGCGGCGCCCGTGCTTGCGCCTGCGACGCGTCAGCACGCAGCACCGCGCAAGCCGGTCACGCCGGCCGCAGTCGCTGCGACCTCGTCGACGTCGCAAGCCGACAAGGACACGCTGGAGAACGTCATCGAGCTCGTGCGCAAGCGCAAGGCGGGCGACGCCAGCAACTACGCCGCCTCCATCTCCGATCCCGTCGCTCGGAAGCTCGCGGAGTGGATCATCCTGCGCAGCGAGGACAACGGCGCGACCGTCGAGCGCTACCGCGCCTTCCTCTCGGCCAATCCGAGCTGGCCGTCGCAGACCTTCCTGCGCCGCCGCCTGGAGGCCGCGATGTGGGACGACAGGCGCGACGAGTCCGTCGCCTGGTCCTGGTTCGAGAATGAATCCCCGATCTCCGCCAAGGGCCGCTTCACGCTCGCCAGGGCGATGCTGGCGCGGGGCGACCGCGCCAATGCCGAGCGGCTGGTGCGCGAGGCCTGGCGCAGCGATCCGATGTCGGAGGACACCGAGAACAACGCGCTCGACCAGTTCGGCGCCCTGCTGACGGCGGGCGACCAGAAGGCGCGGATGGATACCCTGCTCTACGGCAGCGAGAACGAGGCCGCGCTGCGCGCCGCAAAGCGCCTCGGCGCCGGCTACATCGCGCTGGCCAAGGCCCGCATCGCCGCCGTCAAGAAGGCCCCCAACGCGCGCGCCTTGCTCGACGCGGTGCCGCGCGAGCTGCACAACGATCCCGGCTTCATCTTCAGCAAGATCCAGCTGCTGCGCCGCGAGGAGAAGTTTGCCGAGGCCGCCCAGCTGATGCTGGCAGCGCCGAAGGATCCGAACCGGCTCTACAATCTCGACGAATGGTGGATCGAGCGGCGCCTCCTGGCGCGCAAGATGATCGACACCGAGGAGTTCCGCAGCGCCTATCTGATCGCGCGCGATGCGGCCCTGCCCTCGCGCGACATCTACAAGACCGAGCAGGAATTCACCGCGGGGTGGATCGCGCTGCGCTTCCTCAACGATCCCGCCGCCGCCGCGCAGCATTTCGCCCGTATCGGCGTCGGCAGCGTCAACCCGACCACGCTGGCGCGCGCCGGCTACTGGCAGGGCCGCGCCGCGGAAGCTGCCGGCCGCCAGCAGGAGGCGCGCAACGCCTATGCGCGGGCCGCCGAACAGTCGACCAGCTATTACGGCCAGCTCGCGCGCGCAAAGCTCGGCCTGCCGCAGATCGAGCTGAACAGCCAGCCGCGCGGCCGCGGCGCCGAGCGCCTCGAGATCGTGCGGGCCGCGCAGCTGCTCTACGAGCTCGACGAGCGCGAGATGGCGATACCAATGCTGGCCGACATGGGCGAGAACGGCGATCCCGAAGCGCTTGCCGGCCTCGGCGAGATCACCCAGCGCTACAGCGACGCACGCGGCATGCTGCTGCTCGGCAAGGCCGCGCTCAATCGCGGCCTGCCGTTCGACTTCTACGCCTACCCCGTCAACGGCATTCCGCAGTTCACGCCGATCGGCCCCGAGGTCGAACGCAGCATCGTCTACGCCATCGCGCGGCAGGAGAGCGCCTTCAACCCGTCAGTGGTCTCGCCGGCGCAGGCCTACGGGCTGATGCAGGTGACGCCCGACGCCGCGCGCTATGTCTGCAAGCGCCACGGCGCGACCTACGACCTCGGACGTCTCAAGAACGATTCGGTCTACAACGCCACGCTCGGCTCGGCCGAGCTCGGCGGGCTGCTCGAGGACTATCGCGGCTCCTACATTATGACCTTTGCCGCCTACAATGCCGGCCGCGGCAGCGTGAAGAAGTGGGTCGACCGCTACGGCGATCCGCGCGACTCCAAGGTCGATGCAGTCGACTGGGTCGAGCTGATCCCGTTCTCCGAGACGCGCAACTACGTGCAGCGGATCATGGAGAATCTGCAGGTCTACCGCGCCCGGTTCGGCGGCGGCACGCGCCTGCAGATCGAGGCCGATCTGCGCCGCGGCGCCGGCAGCGTCGAGTAGCCGCCTTCTCCCGAGCGGACGCACGGCCCTCACGCGCCAGACGACGTCCTGGATTGAGCACGACCTCGCACGCGCGCTGGTCCTCCGGGATGAGCGTCTGCCGCCCCAAGCAATAAGAGCGGGAGGAAAGCCATGACGACGTTGGCGTGCCCGCACGTGCTCTAGTCGCCGTCCCTATCGCGCGGTTGAGCGCCGCCCCGACCAAAGTCGCGGCCTAAACCAGCAACGGCCCGGGCAATGGTTCCTGGGTCGGATGCTCCTAGTCCGGTGCCTCGGTCCAGAACCGCCCAACGCTCTTGGCTTCAAGACTTACGACGAGTGTCAGAGCAACAGGATGGAGCGGGGCTGGACCAGCGTCGAGCGCTCCTCCTGCCGGGCCCCTCGATCTGAAGTGACGCTGGCCTGGCTCGGGATCCCAGAAGGCCGTCGCGTTGGCGGCCTCATTCGCATCAAAAGCCGGCACCGGATGCCGTTCTTACGGACTTACGTCCTTGGCGATCACCACCTCTCCCGCTGACGGCGAGGCAAGCGACCGACCAAAAGAAAAACCCCGGCGGTTTCCCGCCGGGGCTCTCTGTCAGGTCGTTAGACCGAACTTACCAGTTGCGCTGAGCGCGGAGGAGCAGGGTCACAGTGTCCTGATCCTTGAGGGTGTAGGTCGCGGTCGGCTTCGCAGCACCCGCAACGATCGCACCACCGGCGTTCTGAGCAGCCGGGAGAGTGATGTTGCCGGCGTACTTCTGGTCGAGGTGCGTCCAGTTCAGGTCGGCCGAGAAGGTCAGGTTCTTCACCGGGGTCCAGCGGGTGATCAAACCGAGCTGGGCAACGTTGAAGTCCGGGTTACAGGTGTTGGTCGCAGCGGTTGCGCCGATACCCGTGACAGCCGAAGCCGAGAAGAACGCGGCGCAGATGCCGGCCTTCTGGTTGTCGGAGTACGAGACGCCAGCGTAAGCGCCGTAGATCGCGGTGTTCCAGTACGCATCCCAGTTATGGGTGTACGCACCACGGAAGCCCCAGGTCTTGACCGTCTCCTGCGAGGTGCCCGCACCGTTGAAGGTGGTGTCCGGAGCGAAGGCGAAGCCGACGCTGCCGTACGTACCAGCCGCACCGTTCGAACCCCACATCGAGTAGGAGCTGCCCGCCAGGTTCTGGAAGTTGTAGCGGGTGGCACCGTCGGTGTAGACGCCCGAAATGTTGATCACGTCACCCGCACCAGTCGGGATGTTCTTGATCGACAGAGCGAGCTGAACCGCCCAACCCCACTTGTCGTCGGGGTGGCCAGTGGCTTCGTTCGAGCCGTAGTAACCGGTGTGGTTGTCCTTCGCAGCGATCGACGCCTGGAAGAGGCCCCAAGCCTGATCGACACGAACCATGGCAACGAGGTTCGGCGAGCGCGAGCCACCGATGCTGTTGTTGGTGGTGCCGAAGCTGCCGCCGACGAGACCGATGCCGGAAGCGCCAGCCAGGTTGACGTTGCCGGCCTGCATGTAGGAGGTCGGATCTTCCGCCGAGAACGCCGCCGTCACGCCCTGACCGAAGTCAGCAGTGTAGGTGAACTGGTTGATACCAGTGACCGTGCCGCTGCCGCCGACGAGGCTGTCGAAGTTGTTGCCGGGATAGTTGGTCCAGGGCGCGTCGAACTGCGACACGGCCTTACCCATCGTGAAGCCAGCGAACTGGATGAAGGCGTAGTACACGCCGAGCGAACCAGCCGAGGTGTTGCCGTCGGTGCCGTTGACCGAGCCGGAGCCCGAGCCATAGAGGCTGACCGAGTTGAACGCCGAGGTACCGGTCGCGGACGGGCCAGCAGTCAGCGTGCCCGAGTAAGCGGTACCGCCGGAGGTGCTGTTGATGCCGACGTAGTTGCCGGTGGTCCAGGAGAACACGCCGTCGAAGAAGGTACGGACGACGCCGTACTCGGTCGCGGTGCGCGTGTCGATGTTGAGATCTTCACGAGCGCGCATCGTGTAGTAGTTCGTCAGACGGTTGCGAGCACCGTTTGCGCCCTGGCTCGAAACGTTCAGGCCGCCCGAGAAGTCCGAGTTGGTGCCCAGCGCGACTTCGGCGCGCAGGTAACCACCCAGCTTGATGCAGGTGTCAGTGCCCGGGATGTAGTAGAATCCGGCACCGTACAGGGAGCAGATCTTCACGTATTCGACCGCCTTGGCCTTCACGGGGAGATCGGCTGCCTGCGCTCCGCCAACGGCGATCAGACCCGCCGCTGAACCGAGCAAAAGGCTCTTAACCAACTTCATGTTAAACCTCCAAGTTTGCTCTATAGGGAAGGTTCCGGATCCGCTGGGTGAAACACCCTAAGGTTGGTTCCCTTGTCCCTTAACTCACCGCTTAGTCGCTTCGCGCCTTCGGACACACCCGCTGAACGCGAGGGACTTAAGCGAACCACCTAAAACGGGACGACCTCGGGATGCCCCCCTCCGTCGCTCAGTCACAATTACCGAACGTCCTTGCACACACAACAACAGAACGCTCCGAACCGAGCCTATGAAGCGTGTTTTCCGACGGGTGTTGCACAAATAACACGCAGATGTGATCAGAACGCGCCTGTAACATCTTGTTTTTGCTTATGTTTTTGAGGCGGTTCCATTTGCCCTCGAATTTCCTCACTTGAGGCGTCGCGCGCCGCGGGTCGCGGAGTCGCGCATCTGACGCGCTCGAATCGTGGAATCGGCGCGCACGTGACAGAGCCATCGACGACCGGGAATCGGCTGATCAAAGAGAGAATCCGCCGATCCCAATGGGCATCCGCTGGGCTGCTGCCGGGCGGAAGCGGAGCCGTCTACGCCGGAACCCGGGAATCACGGCCAAAGACATCCCGGCCTGCCGCGATGTCCCTCGCCCGGTTCGATTGTATCGTTCCGGGAGCGAGCAGCCTCGCTGCTCGCGTGACATGTAAAGAGAGTGCGGCCGGCCTTGCCGTTCGCCTGCCCGATCACGGCAGGCGCACGTCATCGACCTCGACCTGCTCTATCAGAGCGGCCGAACGTCGATATGATCCGGCGGCAATCCGGCCAGATGCCGTTGATGCATGGCCTCGTAGGCAGCTTCCAGCTGCCTCGTATAGCGCGCGACATCGAACAATGACGTCGTCAACCGGTTGTCCTGCAGCCTCCGGCGAATTCCCTGCAGCTTCGGCCTGTCCAGTGCGAGCTCGACCGCAAGGGCTTCGTAGTCGTCACGGGTTCGCGTGATCAGTTCAGGCAAGCCGACGGCGTCAAGCAGGCTCGCCGCGACGCGCCCGGCGAAACTATCTCCAATCTGCGTCACGACCGGCAGGCCGGCCCACAGCGCGTCGCTCGCCGTCGTATGCGCGTTGTAAGGCAGCGCGTCCAGGAAAAGGTCGGCAAGGCGATGCCGCGCCAGATGCTCGGCCGAGGATGCGACGTGCTTGGCAAACACCAGTCGATCCGGATCGATGCCCCTGCCCCTGGCTTCCTTTCTCAGGTTCGACTTTGCGGTCTCGCCCATCTCGGACAGCCACAAGACCGACTGGTCCACCTTTCCAAGAATGCTCATCCAGCAATCGAAGACGGCGGGATTGATCTTGTAGGCGTTGTTGAAACAACAGAACACGATCCATTCGGGCCGCAAATCGTGATCGGCCCGATCGAGCAACTTGTCGTCGATCGCCTCCGCCTTGTTGTCGCGCGGCATGAAGCTGCCGGGCAGACGAACGATTTTCTCTTCGAAGAAGGAGCTGTTCTGATCGGGCAGGACGATGTGATCGGCAATGATGTAATTCGAGAGTTGCTTGCTGCCGACCGTGCCTGCGAAGCCGAGGAAGTTGACGGCGATCGGCGCGGGGGCGGATGCGAACAACGACAGCCTGGCATTCTGCGTGTGCCCGGCAAGATCGACGAGAATGTCGATCTCGGCGCCCTTGATCGTGGCGAGGACGTCACCGTCGCCCATGCCCTGGCAATCGATGAAGCGATGGAAGGCTCCTTCCAGCCGCTTGCGCATGTCGCTGTTGTCGTTCGGACCGATGGAAAAGGCGTAGGTCTCGAACCGGCCGGGATCGTGGCTCTCGAATATGCCGGCGGTCAGATAGCCGACCGGGTGCTGGCGGAAATCGGGAGAAACATATCCGATCCGGATCTTGTCATGCGTGTGGGTGATCCGTTCCGGCACCACCTCGGAGGACTGCGGGTGACGCGCGGCGACCCATGCCCTGGCGCAGGCGAGATGATCGTCGGGAGCATCCGTCAGCGACAGCAGCGCGAAGGGAGAGCTGTTGGGTTTCCCGGCCCGTATCGCCGCCAGCAGATGATCGATCTCTGCCTGCAGACCGTCCCACTCGCACAGGTTCATTTTTGCATGGAGGCGCGAGCCTTCCATGCCTTCCAGATCGGGCTTGATCGACAGCGCCTTGTCGTAAGCGGCGAAGGCTTCGTCATGGCGCTTGAGGTCGCTGAACACGTTGCCGCGCCCCTGCCACGCGCCTTCCAGGTCCGGCTTGATCGAGAGCGTCTTGTCATAGGCGGCAAGAGCGTCCTCGTAGCGCCTGAAGCTCCACAAGACGTTGCCGCGGCCGAGCCAGGCTTCCGCCAGGTCGGGCTTGATCGACAACGCCTCCTCATAGGCAGCAAGGGCTGCATCATGGCGCTTGAGCTCGGTGAAGACGTTGCCGCGGCCAAGCCGCGCTTCCGCAAGGTCGGGCCTGATCGACAGCGCCCTGTCGTAGGCGGCGGCAGCTTCATCGTAACGCTTGAGATCGCACAACGCGTTGGCCCGCCCCAGCCACGCGCCCTCCAGATCGGGCTTGATCGACAGTGCCTTGTCGTAGGCGGCAAAGGCCTCGTCGTAGCGCTTGAGGCTCCAGAACACGTTGCCGCGACCGAGCCAGGCCTCGGCCAGATCGGGCCGGGTCGACAGCGCCTTCTCATATGCGGCCAATGCGTCGTCGTAGCGCGAGAGATCGCAGAACACGTTGCCGCGCCCCAGCCACACGCCCTCCAGATCGGGCTCGAGCGAGAGCGCGCTGTCATAGGCGGCAAGAGCCTCGTCAAATCGCTTGAGGCTCCAGAAGGCGTGCCCGCGGCCGACCCACGCACTTCCCAGACCGGGTTCGATCGCCAGCGCCTTGTCGTAGGCAGCAAGCGCCTCGTCGCAGCGCCTGAGATCGTTCAGCGCATCGCCCAGACCAAGCCATGCATTCGCCAGATCGGGCTTGGCCGACAGCGCCTTGTCGTAGGCACCGAATGCCTCGTCGTAGCGCCTGAGAGTCCGGAACACATTCCCTCGCCCGAGCCATGCTTCCGCAAGGCCGGGCTTGATCGAAAGCGCCTTGTCATAGGCGGCGAGCGCCTGGTCGTAGCGCTTGAGACTCCAGAGCACATTGCCCTGACCGAGCCAGGCATGCTCGAGATCGGGCTTGATCGAGAGCGCCTTCTCATAGGCGCTGGATGCCTCGTCGTAGCGCTCGAGATTCCAGAACACGTTGCCGCGGCCGAGCCACGCCTGATCGAGGTCGGGCTTGATCGAGAGCGCCTTGTCGTAGGCAATGAGGGCGTCCTCAAAGCGGGCGAGCTTCTCCAGGCAATTGCCCTTGCTCGAATAGGCATCGGCAAAGTTCGGATTGTAGAGTGCCGCCTTGTCGAACTGCTCGATCGCCTCCGCATAGTTCTTCGAGGATTCGGCGAGGATCGTGCCCCTGTTGTGGTACGAGAGAGGATTGCGCGGATTGACCGCCAGGGCGCGCGTGAAATACGTCAGCGCCTCCTGGGGCCGGTTGAGGCTCTTGAGTGCGTATCCGTAATTGCTGAGCGCTTCGTCGCTGCTGCCGTTCAGGGCAACCGCCGCTTTGAGATGAGTCTCGGCCTCCGAAAATCGGCCCTGCATCAGCTTGATCACGCCGAGGAAGTGGGCGACGTCGAAGATGTTCGGGGAGGCTCTCCTGATCTGCTCGAGGATTTTTTCCGCTTTCGGCAGGTCCCTGGCCTGAAAGGCCTCGACAGCACGCCGAAATTTGGCCTGCAACTCATTCGCCAAGCCCATTCCTCCCTCAATCCAACTCGTTGACCTTAGCAACTGGTCCTGCGAAGGCCCATCCGGTTCGGTCGCTCGCGTCGCCCGGCCCCGCCGAGAGCACCGTTACCAGATCAGCCGGCTGTCTGAGCCGATATGGTCAAGATGCAGCTCATCCCACCTGCGACACGGTCATTCGGCAATAAAAACAAGCAAGATCAATACATTAAGGTAACGATCACGGAGACGGAGGGATTTCGCCCCCTCGATCAACCCTCTCCACGAAATCGATTTATTCCTCAGCAAATCCAGCCACTTACGCCAGAACGAGAGAACTCACGCGCAACAAGCAGTCTCATTACATATGCGCGACGTTCGAGCCCCGCGTCCGTTCTTGCGGCGTAACGGTTCTCGTCCGGGAAGCAAACCGGGTCTGTTCGGAAAATCGATGGGAATATTCGAGCGCAAACACGCGCTTACAAATTGACCGGCCCAAGCAATTAGAGGCATAAGGCTCGCACCGGAGAGGTGGCCGAGTGGCTGAAGGCAACGCTTTGCTAAAGCGTCATACGGTCTCAAGCTGTATCGAGGGTTCGAATCCCTCCCTCTCCGCCACCAGCCGCAGAATCAAGGTCTGCCGTTCTTTCACCTGAAGACGACGCTTGGCCGCAGTCATACGGCTGGGCTCAGCCCGATTCCCCGCTCACCTTATATAAGTGTGCCCGCATCTAGCCGCCGGAGCGCGCCAGATCCGCCAATGCGAGGGGGAGATCAGCACCGGCTCGTCGGCCCAGACGTTGAACCAGACACCGGACGTGCGCCGGGCCGGAAAGGTCCAGGGCACGATGCCCGTCTTGTAGGGCCGTCCGAGTTCCAGAACGCAGTCGTCGGGCGCGATCTGAATCGGCAGCCATTGTTCATTGATGTCGTGGGTGCTCATACGCGCCGGTTGTTAAGCGGCGGCACGACGAAAGATTTGATCCAGCGCAACCAAAGCCGCCCGTGAAAACACGGGGGCGAACCGGATTCTCGGTTCAAAGCCGCTTCGAGCGAAGGCGATATCGGCTGGCGCCTGGAAAGGCGTCACATGGGAACCGGAAGCCCTGTTCCGGTTCCATCGGAACGGAGACGGCTCTTAGTGAGCGGAAACCCAGGCCCTGGCCTCGCGCTGCGCGACCGAGATCTCGGCATCCGACATCTGGCCGGCAACTTCCTGGCGCAGCGCCACGGCGTCCTTGCGGCCCTTCAGGGCAGCGAGGTTGAACCATTTATGCGCGGCGACGAGATCGACGAGGCCGGAGCGGCCGCTCGCCCAATAGATCCCGCGATCGAACAGCACGTCCGACAGCGCGCTCGCATCGATCGGCGTCGCCGTATCGAGATCGAAAGTACCCTGAAACATAACGCATCCCCTTTTTCTTATGCCGCCTCGTCCCCCGAGCGCGGCTCCCGTCCAACTGTGATTTGCAAAATCCCTTTCTGGGATCCCGCGCCGTTCAACTCTTCCCCAACGCCGTTTGCCGGCTTGTTGTTGGAGGCGATGATGGCGGGCAAATTTGAATGGCAGTTTAAGTATCGCGATGAAGCAGACGTAAACGCGAGCGCGCGGCGCCTGCGCGCAGAATTCAAAAAGCCCTTGATTTGCAGGCACTTTTGCGATTCGTCAGATTCTGTTTACCGCTGGATTTTGGGACATCGATAACCATCGCGCGCGGTGGTGCGCGTCCTGCGGCTGCAATCTGCGGGAGCGGCGCTGTCGTGACCGCACCCTGCCCCGTCAGTCCCCGCGCAGGCGGGGATCCGGTATGCCGCGGCCCATCGGCTCGACCACGGCCGTCTCGGCGTGCAGGGACCGCCGGGTCGTAGCCGGGCGATGACACCGCACATGGAGAGATGGCGCACAACGCCACTGGCGCCGTAGCCTGCCTGCCTCAGGGCAGCGCGGCGACGTCGCGGTCAGATCAGCAATGTCGGGAAAAGGGATGCCGGCAATACCCCGGCCTCAGGGAGAACGAGGGCGTCGGCGAACACGTCAGGACCAGATTTCACGTTGGCCCGAAGGCCGCTTGTGAAATTGCGGAGCCCTTGGAAAGAGAACCGCACCGAACGAAGAAAACTTTGTTTCTTCTGCCGGGCCGTAAAAGAGAACGACCCGACCGTTGACCTGATGTCTCGCCGACACCCTCTATCGTCGACCAGAACCTCTAGGAGGCGCTGATGACGTGCCGGCTGCTAGGAGCCGGCAACTTCAGAAGCGAAGTTACTTCTTCTTCTTCGCGACCTTGCGGGTCTTCTTCGCAGTCTTCTTCACTGCGCTCTTCGCCTTCTTCGCCTTCTTCGCTTTCTTGGCCATGTTGCCCTCCGATGTGTGAGATGGCTTTAATCGCTGCGCGCATTCGGGGATCGAATGCACTCACCCCGAATACACCAACACGACGAAAAAAACATCTTCTGACTTAAGGAAGTGTTGACGACGCAGCGCGCGTGCGCCAGCCGCGCTTGATTTGCCGACACGCGGAGACACGCGTCCGCGATTGCGAATGCTTCTCGCAACAGCGACATCGGCAAGCGCAGCGATTGCAGGAAAACACTATGCAGCAAGTATTATTCTGTGCGCGTACATCGCGTGCGATCAGCGCGTCGACGAACGCTGCACGGCGCGCGACGGCGCCGCGGAGGCGAGTCGCGGACTCTGAGTCGCGATTTTTGGCAACGAAATTATTTTCATGCTTAACGGCGGAAGCGCTCGTCGGAGCGTGTGCAAGTCGCCGCTTTGCGCGAATCGCGCGGGCTGCGATTCGGCCGCCGCATCGCGCTTGAACGGGATGATCTTCGCCGCCGATGACGCGTGAGCGTCGCATCGCAAACACCAAGCGAGGTGACGGAGCGTGTCCGTCACCTCGTTCGAACGCGTGAGGCTAGACGCCGAGCTTGGACTTGAGCAGGTCGTTGACGCTCTGCGGATTGGCTTTGCCGCCGGACGCCTTCATCACCTGGCCGACGAACCAGCCGAGCGACTGCGGCTTGTCCTTGACCTGCGCGGCCTTGTCGGGATTGGCCGCGATGATGTCGTCGACCACCTTCTCGATCGCCGAGAGGTCGGTGACCTGCTTCATGCCACGGCTTTCGACCAGCGCGCGCGGGTCGCCACCTTCCTGCCAGACGATCTCGAACAGATCCTTGGCGATCTTGCCCGAGATCGTGCCCTCGCCGATCAGATCGACGATCGCCGCAAGCTGTTCGGCGTTGACCGGAGAGTCCGTAATATCCCGGCCTTCCTTGTTGAGACGGCCGAACAGCTCGTTGATCACCCAGTTCGCAGCCATCTTGCCGTCGCGCGCGCGGTTGGCGAGCTTGTCGAGCACCGTCTCGTAGAACAGAGCGCTCTCGCGCTCGGCAACCAGCACGCTCGCATCATAGGCCGACAGGCCGAAATCAGCGACGAAGCGCGTCTTCTTCTGGTCCGGCAGCTCCGGCAGCTCGGCCTTCAGCTCGTCGACGAACGCCTGGCTGAACTCCAGCGGCAACAGGTCGGGATCGGGGAAGTAGCGATAGTCGTGCGCCTCTTCCTTCGACCGCATCGAGCGCGTCTCGCCCTTGTTGGGGTCATAGAGCCGCGTCTCCTGGTCGATGGCGCCGCCGTCCTCGAGGATCTCGATCTGCCGGCGCGCCTCAAACTCGATCGCCTGGCCGATGAAGTTGATCGAGTTCATGTTCTTGATCTCGCAGCGGGTGCCGAGCGGCGCTCCCGGCTTGCGCACGGAGACGTTGACGTCGGCGCGCAAGCTTCCCTTCTCCATGTCGCCGTCGCAGGTGCCGAGATAGCGCAGGATCGAGCGCAGCTTGGTCACATAGGCCTTGGCCTGCTCGGCGTCGCGGATGTCGGGCTTGGAGACGATCTCCATCAGCGCCACGCCGGAACGATTGAGATCGACATTGGTCATGGTCGGCGACCGGTCGTGCAGAAGCTTGCCGGCATCCTGCTCAAGATGCAGGCGCTCGATGCCGATGCTGACGCTGCGGCCGCCGTCGAGCTCGACCAGCACCTCGCCCTCGCCCACCACCGGCGACTTGTACTGGCTGATCTGGTAGCCCTGCGGCAGATCCGGATAGAAATAGTTTTTCCGGTCGAACACCGAACGCAGATTGATCTTGGCGTTGAGACCGAGCCCGGTCCGGACAGCCTGCCTGACGCATTCCTCGTTGATGACGGGCAACATGCCGGGCATCGCGGCGTCCACCAGCGACACGTGGCTGTTCGGCTCGCCGCCGAACGCGGTGGAGGCGCCCGAGAACAGCTTTGAGTTCGACGTCACCTGGGCATGGATCTCCATGCCGATGACCATCTCCCAATCGCCGGTTGAGCCCTTGAGAAGCTTGTGGGGTGTCGCGTCAGCGTTCATGGCGAAGATATCGTTCTGTGCTGGAGGGATGCGGGTCGGCCCCCAGCCGGGCGGGAGCTGCCACGACCAACTCATTAGGCCGAGGCGGAAAGCGATGCAACCTGGGCCTCCTGCCCCCGATCGGCCGAATTGGGCGTGAAACCGCACGCAATCCGTGTCATGACAGCCGCAAAAGGACCGAAACGCGAGGGCCATGATGGGCGAGCTGTCGCTCCGGATGACTGACGGGACGCATATCGTGGTGCCGGCCTCGCTCGATGCGATCACCACCTACGTCATCCTCGAACAGGAAGCATGGTTCGAAAAGGAGACGGCATTTCTCGCGAGCTGGCTGAAGCCGGGGATGACTGCGCTCGACGTCGGCGCCAATCTCGGCGTCTACAGCCTGCCGATGGCACGGGTGCTCGCGCCTCATGGCCAGGTGTTTGCCTACGAGCCAGCCAGCGAGCCGCGCCGCCTGCTCGCGCTGAGCAAAGCCAGGAACAAGACCGCCAACCTGCATATCATCGCCGCCGCACTGTCCGACGGTGAACGGGAGGGCCAGTTGGTGCTGGGCAACTCCAGCGAGCTCAACTCGCTGCAAGGCAGCGGTCCTACCGAAAAGGTGCAGATCACCTCGCTCGACGCCGAACAGACGTCGAGGAACTGGGGCGCCATCGACTTCATCAAGATCGACGCGGAAGGAGAGGAAGAGCGTATCCTGGCCGGCGCGCAGGCATTCTTCTCCGAGCACTCTCCCTTGGTGATGTTCGAGATCAAAGCCGGCGAGAAGCAGAATGACAGCCTGCCGGCGGCTTTTGCTGGTCTGGGCTTCGGTATCTATCGGCTCCTCGCCGGAGCCCCCGTCCTGGTGCCGGTCAGGATCGGCGAGCCGCTCGATCCCTACGAGCTCAACCTGTTCGCGGCCAAACCCGACCGCGCCGCGGCGCTCGCCACAGAGAATTTCCTGATCGAGGCCGTCCCGGAGTGGGAGCCCGACGATACCACGCGGGACTGGGCGCTCGCGCAATTCAGGGCGCAACCCTATGCGTCGATTTTCAACGCACTGCCCGGCGGCGCCGCGGCTCAAGACCCGGTCTATCGTGACGCTCTCGCCGGCTATGCGATATGGCGCTCCCCGGAGCACGCCTGGCCTCAGCGCTACGCGGCGCTGAAATTCGCGTGCGATACGCTCGGCGCGCTCTGTCAGCGACAGCCTTCACTGTCGCGCCTTTCGACGCTCGCCCGCATCGCCTCCGACGTCGGCAACCGCACCATGGCCGTCAACGCATTGCGGTTCGCGGCGGAGGTGCTCAAGGGCGGCAAAGGCCGCATCGTCGAGCCATTCTGGCCGGCAAGTCCAAGGTTCGATCAGGTTGCGCCCGGGACCGACGTCGTCGGCTGGTTCGTGGCTGCAGCGCTCGAACGGCTCGAGCAGCTCGCGTCATTCTCTTCGTGCTTTGCACCGTCGTCCGTCGACCTCAACTGGCTGGCAAAGCAGCCGCTGGTCGCCACCGAGATCGAACGTCGCCGTGTTCTGCAGCAGGCACGCGCAGGTCAAAAGGTCGCGGTCTCGTCGCGTCTGCGCAAGGCGGCGCCGGACCACCTCAATGTCGCGGCCTGGCGCGCAGGTGTGGTGCCCAACACGCGCCTGTGAAGGCTCAGCTGCATCCAGCTTCGAGCAGCTTGGCGGCGATCCGCTGCCACTCCGCGTCCAATGAATCCTTTGCCGCGACTTGGCCCGCCTGGCGGTACCAGTAGCCGGCGTTGCCGAGATCGCCCTCGACGCGGTGCAGATAGGCGTGCACCCAGGCCGCGTCGCGGCCATTGTCGTCCTGAACGATCTTGTGCGCCTGGTCCCAGTCGCCCTTCGCGGCCCACCAGAGACCGGCGAGCGGCGCGTTCAGCTCCGGCGCGGGCGCCGCGCCGTCGAGGCTCGCGATGAAGCCCGCGACATTCACCACCACCTCGCTGGCGTGAAGCGGCCGGCCGCCTGCTCGATCACCTCGCCGAGCGAGAACAGCGTCTCCTCCTCGAACGGACGACCGATCAGCTGCAGGCCGAGCGGCAGGCCCTGCGCGTCCTTGCCGGCGGGCACGGCGATGCCGGGCAGGCCCGCCATGTTCACGGTCACCGTGAAGATGTCGTTGAGATACATCTCGACCGGGTCGGCGCCGCCCTTCTCGCCGATGCCGAAGGCCGCAGACGGCGTCGCCGGCGTCAGGATCGCGTCGACCCCCTTGGCGAAGCAGTCCTCGAAGTCCTTCTTGATCAGCGTGCGTACCTTCTGGGCGCGCAGATAATAGGCATCGTAGTAGCCGGCCGAGAGAACGTAGGTGCCGATCATGACGCGGCGGCGCACCTCCGCACCAAACCCTTCGGCGCGGGTGTTCTCGTACTGCTCGATGATATTCTTACCCTGCTCGCGCAGGCCGTAGCGGACGCCGTCATAGCGCGCGAGGTTGGACGACGCCTCCGCCGGCGCCACGATGTAATAGGCCGGCAGCGCATACTTCGTGTGCGGCAGCGACACCTCGACGAGCTCGGCGCCGGCGGCCTTCAGCCAGGCCGCGCCCTCGCTCCACAGCTTCTCGATCTCGGCCGGCATGCCGTCGAGACGATACTCCTTGGGGATGCCGATCTTCATGCCCTTCACGGACTTGCCGATCGCAGCCTCGTAATCCGGCACGGCGATATCGACCGACGTCGTGTCCTTGGGATCATGACCGGCCATCGAGCGCAGCAGCATCGCGCTGTCGCGCACGCTGCGCGCGATCGGACCTGCCTGGTCGAGCGAGGAGGCAAAGGCGACGATGCCCCAGCGCGAGCAGCGACCATAGGTCGGCTTGATGCCGACGGTCGCGGTGAACGCCGCCGGCTGGCGGATCGAGCCGCCGGTGTCGGTCGCGGTCGCGCCCATGCAGAGCAGCGCTGCCACGGCCGAGGCCGAGCCGCCGGACGAGCCGCCCGGCACCAGCGTCGTGTTGCTTCCCTCGCGGCGCCAGGGATTGCCGACGGGACCGAAGCACGAGGTCTCGTTGGCCGAGCCCATCGCGAACTCGTCATTGTTGAGCTTGCCGAGCATCACCGCGCCGTCGCGCCAGAGCTGCGAGGTGACGGTGGACTCGTAGGTCGGCACGAAATTGCCGAGGATCTTCGAGCACGCCGTGGTGCGCACGCCCTTGGTCGCGAACAGGTCCTTGATGCCGAGCGGGATGCCGGCGAGCGGGCCCGCGTCACCTTTCCCGATCTTGGCGTCCGCCTCGCGCGCCATGGCGCGCGCCTGGTCGGGCGTCTCCATCACGAAAGCATTGAGCACGCGCGCTTTCTCGATCGCGCTCAGATGCGCGTCGGTCAGCTCGAGCGACGTGAAAGTCTTGTCGGCGAGACCCTTGCGGGCCTCGGCCAGCGTCAGCGATGTCAAATCGGTCATTTATTGATCGGGCTGCAGAAGAAGGGAGACAGGGTCTTGTCGTTGGCCGGGTCGTCTTTCTTGGCGGCCGCATTCGCGGCGGCCTCGAGCTCGTCGAGCACGGCATTGACGGCGACATTGGGATCGGCGGCCTTGCCCTGCCGCTCCATCTTGTCGAGGTAATTCATGTAGGCCTGATAGGCCTTCTCATCGTCGCAAAGCAGGCACATCGGACCACGTCCTAAAAGTTACTCTACGACCTTCGGCACCAGGAAGAAGTGACCTTCAGTCGCCGGCGCGTTGGCAACGATATCGTCGGCGATCTCGCCGTCGTTGACCACGTCCTGCCGCTTCTTCATCTGCATCGGGGTCACCGAGGTCATCGGCTCCACGCCCTCGACATTGACCTCCGAGAGCTGCTCGACAAAGGCGAGCATGGCATTGAGCTCGCCCTGCAGATGCGGAACCTCGCCCTCGGAAACCGCGATGCGCGCCAGATGCGCGATGCGGCGGACGGTAGCGGCGTCGACGGACATTATATAAGGCCTCTCACGGCAAAACCTATGTGCCGTATAGCAGAGGCCGCTTTTGCGCCGCAACCGGCGCCGGGGGCCTATCCAGCAAGCCCTTTCATGCGGGCCAGCGCCGATTTGGCCAAATCCCGGGTCAATTCGGCCGCAGGGACCTCGCGGCCGAGGGCCACGGCCTGTCCGGCCCAGAGATTGGTGAAATCCACCCTGCCCTGCTTCTCGGCCGCCGCCTTCAGCGGCCCCAGCGCGGTCGCGGCGTGGGGGAACGGCGGGGCGTCGGGCGAGACCGGGCCGGCCTCGCGCATCAGCCGGTTCTGCACCCCGCGCGCCGGCCGGCCGGTCATGACATTGGTGATCACGGTGGAGTCGTCCCGCGCCTCGGCGAGCGCCTTGCGGCCGCCCGCGCTGACCTTGGATTCCGGGCAGCGCAGATACGCGCTGCCGATCTGCACGCCGGAGGCACCGAGCGCGAAGGCTGCGGCAATGCCGCGCCCGTCGGCGATACCGCCGGCCGCAATCACCGGCACCTTCACGGCGTCGGCGACCTGCGGCACCAGCGCGAACGTGCCGGGCTGCTCGGCGATCTTGTCGGTCAGGAACATGCCGCGATGGCCGCCCGCCTCGGCGCCTTGCGCGATCACCGCGTCGACGCCGTGCTGCTCGAGCCAGACCGCTTCCTTCACAGTGGTGGCGGACGAGATGACGAGGCAGCCTGCCGCCTTGACGCGCTTGAGCAGCGCCTGCTCCGGCAGGCCGAAGTGAAAGCTGACGACCTCCGGCTTCAGCTCCTCGACCACCTCGCAGAAGGCCGCATCGAACGGCGCACGGTTGGCCGCGGCGATCGGCGCTGCGGGATCGAGACCGTGCTCGGTGTAGTAGCCCGTGAGCCGCTGCTTCCAGCGGGCCTCGGCCTCCGCCGTGAGGTCGATCGGCGTGTGGCAGAAGAAGTTCATGTTGAGCGGCGCCTTCACGCGCTGGCGGATGATGTGGACCTGCTCACGCGCCTTCTCCGGCGACAGCATCGCGCTCGGCAGCGAGCCGAGCCCGCCGCCCTCCGCCACGGCGATCACCAGCTCCGCATCCATCACGCCGGCCATCGGCGCCAGCACGATCGGGCATTCGGTCTTGAAGAGATCGATCAGTCGACGGTCAGGCCACATGGTTGTTCTCTCTCTTGTGCTCAGGCGGCTGACGCGGTGGAGTTTCTCCGTCCAGCCAGAAGCTGCTCCGCCTCGATCGCAATCCGCTCGACGATCTCCGCCGCCGGTGGAATATCATGGATCAGTCCGACTGCCTCGCCGGCAATCACCGCGGCGACGTCGAAATTGCCGGCGGCCTTTGCGGCGGCATAGTCCGCGGCGACTGCGGCAACATTCTGCATCAGCTCGACCTCGCGGCCGATCCAGCGTTTGGCATGGTCGTTGACCAGGCATCGTCCCGTGAACGGCGCCGGCCAGACATTGTTGCGGGAGAGATCGAAGATGATGCCGCGCACGGTCGAGCCGCTGTTCGCCGCGCAGATGCGCCGCTTGGCCTCCTCCACGCCGTCGGCCTCCTGGCTGGCATAGAAGCGCGTGCCGAGCAGCACGCCGCTTGCGCCCAGCATCATCATCGCGGCGAGCCCGCGCCCGTCGGCGATGCCGCCGGCCGCGACGACAGGCGCGCGGCCCGCAGCGAGATCGACGATCGCAGGCACGAGATCGACGGTGGTGCGCGAGGCGCCGTGACCACCGGCCTCTGTCCCCTGCGCGATCAGGACATCGGCGCCGGCATCGAGCGCCTGCCGCGCCATGACCTCGTCCTGCACCTGGCAGATCAGGCGGGCGCCGGCGGATTTGATTTTTGGCGCGAACGGTGCGGGATCGCCGAACGACAACATGATCGCGGACGGCTTTGCGGCGAGCGCGACATCGAGCAGCTCGGGCCGCCTGGCCAGGCTCCACGTGATGAAGCCGATGCCGAACGGCGCGGAGAGGCCCGCGAGCTTGGCTGTCTCCTGCTCCAGCCACGCCCGCTCGCCATAGCCGCCACCGAGGATGCCGAAGCCGCCGGCGCGGCTCACCGCTGCGACCAGACGGCTGCCGGCGATGACGTCCATGGGCGCCAGCAGGATGGGATGCCTGATCCCGAGCAGCGTGGTCAGCGATGTCGCAAGCGGCATGGTCCCTCCCTGATCTGGACAGCGAGACTAGGCGCGACTAGCATTCTCGAAAAATGAATTGTTGCGAACGCTGCCATCTCAAAAGCGAAACGACGCCATGGAACTCAGCGACATCCAGACCTTCGCCGCAGTCGCCCGCACCGGCGGCATTACCCGCGCCGCCGAAGAGCTCAACACGGTGCAATCGAACGTCACCCAGCGCGTGAAGGCGCTGGAGGCCGAGATCGGCACCCCGCTGTTCGAGCGTCACAGCCGCGGCATGACGCTGACCGGCGCCGGCAAACGTCTCTTGCCGTACGCGCAACGGATGGCCGCGTTGTCGCGCGAGGCCGTGCTCGCCGCACGTGACGATGGCGAGCCGAAGGGGCCGCTGGCGATCGGCTCGATGGAGACCACCGCAGCCGTGCGGTTGCCGCCGCTGCTGGCCGATTTCCACCGCCGCTTCCCGGCCGTGCGCCTGTCCCTGCGCACCGCGACCACGGCCGACCTCGTCGCAAGCGTGCTCGACGGCACGCTCGACGGCGCCTTCGTCGCAGGTCCCATCGCACATGCCGACCTCACCGCGACCAACGCCTTCCGCGAAGAGATGGTGCTGGTCAGCGCGCGGCGCTGGAGCTCGCTCACCGAGCTGCGCGCCGGCACGCCGGAATCCGGCCCGACCGCCTTGGTGTTCCGCACCGGCTGCACCTATCGCCAACGGCTCGAACAGATCTTCGTCGAATTCGGCTGGCCGTCGGCGGCACGCTTCGAGCTCGGCACGCTCGACGGCATGATCGGCTGCGTCGCCGCCGACATGGGCGTGACGCTGTTGCCGTGCGCGGTGGTCGAACGCAGCGCGATGAGCGGCAGCGTGTCGATGCACGCGCTCGGCGCCTCGCACGCGCGCGCCGAGACGCTCTTCATCCAGCGCAGCGCGGGACATCAATACAGCGCGCTTCAAGGCTTCGTCGCTTGCCTGAAAAAGGACGACGACGTCATCGCGGCCTGACGCAAAGCGAACGTTCCACGCGGCGAAATTCACTGTCACAAATCTGTCGTACTCGAATCCATGTGCGTTGCGCGCGGCCGATGCTGCGTTCAGCCGTCGCATCATCGCGCGTCGAAAAGTTTTGAAGCGCGCGATCGTTCTACGTTAGGATGAGCGACTGGCCAGCGCGAAACCATACGAAGCCAAAACATCGGCAAGAAACATCGGGAGGACTATCGATGCGCAATACGCTCGTGTTGTGCTGCGTCGCCGCGTTGTCGGCGATGTCAGGAACTGCAAGTGCTCAGGACTGGACCAAATCGAAATGGGGCCCGAACGACGAGATCGGCGCCGCCAACTACATGACACCGGAGCTTGTGGTGAAGGCCGCCTCCCTGGTGAAGACCGGCAAGACCTACGCCCTCGGCATTCCCGTCACACCGCAGACGCCCGCCTATCCGCCGCGCCAGTTCAAGCTCACCATCGTGCAGCCCGGACAAGCCGGCATCCCCGGTCTCGGCCCCAACAAGGCCACCTATAACGACGACATCCTCGACACCTGGGTCGGAATCGGCAGCCAGCTCGACGGTCTCGGCCATCTCGGCGTCGAGCACGTCTATTACAACGGCAACAAGCTCGCCGACTTCGCCGACCCGAACGGGCTGAAGAAGCTCGGCATCGAGAAGGTACCGCCGATGGTCACCCGCGGCGTGCTGCTCGACATGGCCGCCTATTTCAAGACCGACATCGTCAAGGAAGGCACCGCCTTCAACGTCAAGGAGATCGAGGAAGCCGCCAAGGCGCAGAACGTCGAGATCCGCCAGGGCGACGTCGTCATCTTCCACACCGGCTGGCTCAGCCTGATCGGCAAGGACGACAAGCGCTACTCGGCCGGCGAGCCCGGTCTCGGCGTCGAGGGGGCCAAGTACCTCACCGGCAAGGGCGTCGTCGCTGTCGGTGCCGACACCTGGGCGCTCGAAGTGCTGCCGTTCGAGTCCAAGAACGTGTTCGAGGTGCACCAGATCCTGCTCGCGATGAACGGGACCTACATCCTCGAGAACATGGACACCGCCGCGCTCGCGAAGGACAAGGGCTACGAGTTCCTGTTCGTGCTCGGGCAGCCGCGCTGGACCGGCGGCGTGCAGGCGATGATCAACCCGATCGCGATCCGCTGATCTCGATCCGCGATCTCAGGACGTGGGCGAGGCGCCTCCAGCCTGCGCGACAGGCCCCTCGCTCGCTATCCCTGCGGCCTGAGATGCCACCGCCGCAATGCAACCACGGCCCAGATCGCCTCGACGACGCCGAACGGCCAGGCGCCCTGCAGGAAGCCGTAGGCCGACCCGAGCGCGCACGAGGCCGCGAACAGCAGCACGAACCAGTGGCTGCGGTCCTCCAGGGCATAGCAGACCAGCATCGCCGTCACGGCAAACAGGCCGAATAGTGTCAGTGTGTCCATCGCCAAGGGTTCACTCCGCAGCGCGACGCGTGATATGCGCTAGATCCATGCCGGCTCTTATCCTGCCTCTCGTCGATGCTGCAACCCACTGGCCCCAGCGCGGTGCGCTGGTCGGGCTCGACTTGGGCACCAAGACCATCGGTGTTGCCGTGTCCGACCCGGACCGCCGGCTGGCGACCGGCGTCGAGACCATCCAGCGCAAGCAATTCAAGCACGATGCGGCCCGGCTGCTCGCGATCGCCGCCGAGCGCAAGGCGGCCGGTTTCGTGCTCGGCCTGCCCATCAACATGGACGGCAGCGAGGGCCCGCGCGCGCAATCCACCCGCGCCTTTGCCCGCAATCTCGCCGGCCTGACCGCGCTTCCCATCGGCCTCTGGGACGAGCGCCTCTCGACCGCCGCCGTCGAGCGCGAGCTGATCGGCATGGATGTCAGCCGCGCCAAGCGCGCCGAGGTGATCGACGAGCACGCCGCGATCTTCATCCTGCAAGGGGCGCTCGACCGCCTCGCAAACTTGCGCGCCGGCTGACCCCATGCTCGTCGTGATCGCGGCGCTGCTGCCGGTCTTCATCCTCATCGTGCTCGGCGTGGTGCTCCGGCACAGCCTGATGCGGCTGGACACGCAATGGCACGGGCTGGAGCGGCTGACCTATTTCGTGCTGTTCCCGATGCTGCTGATCCAGACCCTGGTGAAGGCGGACCTGACCAAAGTGCCGGTCGCCGGCGTCGGCGGCGCGCTGCTGCTGTCGGCGCTGGCAATGTCCCTGCTTTGCCTCGCGCTCCGCCCGGCCCTGTCGCGGCTCGACATCGACGGCCCTGCCTTCACCTCGATCTTCCAGGGCGCGACGCGCTGGCAGACCTATGTGGCGCTGTCGGTCTCGGCCAATCTGTACGGCGATGTCGGGCTGGCGCTGGCGTCGGTCGCGATGGTCGCGATCATCCCGCTGGTGAACGTATTCAGCGTCGCCGTGCTCGCGCATTATGCCTCGCCCGAAAAGCAGTCGGTGCGCGCCATCGTCATGACGGTGATCCGCAATCCCCTGATCTGGGCCTGCGTCATCGGCCTCGTGATCAACGTCGTCCATCTGCCACTGCCGAAGATCTGGCACGAGGTGGCGGACGCGCTCGGCCGCTCATCGCTCGCCATCGGCCTGCTCGTCACCGGCGCCGGCCTGCAACTCAAGGGCCTGTTCCGCCCGAGCGTGAGCGCCACCATCGGCGTCGCATTCAAGCTGGTCCTGATGCCCGTGCTCGCGCTGGTTCTTGCCGCCTGGTTCGGGCTGTCAGGCAACAGCCTCGCGATCGTCGCGATTTGCGCCGCGGTGCCGACCTCGCCCAGCGCCTATGTGCTGGCGCGCCAGATGGGCGGCGACGCGCCGCTGCTGGCGCAGATCATCACGCTGCAGACGATCCTGGCGGCGATCACCATGCCGATCGCGATCGCGCTGGTGGCGTGAGGCGCTAGACGTAGGGTCCGATCGAGAAATAGACAAACGTGTTCACCGCAGAATGAGCGATGACCGCGAGCCAGGTAGAATTGCCGCTCGAGCGAAGATAGCCGAGGGCGAGCCCCATCAGGAAGACATTGAAGCGCTCGAACAGGTCGTATTGCACATGACCGAACGCCCACAGCGCGGACGCCAGCACGATCGCGCCGTTCGGTCCCAGGAACGATTGCGACCAGCCACGAAATATAAAGCCCCGGACGACGAGCTCCTCGATCACGGGAGCAACGATGCAGCTTCCGATCAGCATCGCGAGCAGCCCTGCCGTACTGTGAACGATGAGATCCGGCCCGGGCTTGTATCCGCCCGAACCAACCGCGGACATCAAGACCATCTCGATCGACACGACGATGGCCATCAGGCACAAGGCGCGGACGATCTCGCCTCCGCTCGGCCAGTTCAGGGCAAGGTATTCCGAAAACCCTCTGCGAGCCATGCGGATCGCGATCCACAGCACGAGGATAACTGCGGGCGCTCCCAAAATGATGCCGGTACCCTGCCATCGGCCCTGTAGCGACACGGCCTGAAGCTCGGTCGCAGACAACGCCCAACCCCCACCGTAGTTCAAGATCACGTACCTCATCGCGATCCCGCCCGTGAGCATGAATGCCAGGTCGCAAAGCAAGGCAACGAGCAGCGTCTCGGCGAAATCCCAGGTGCGTGGCCGCGGCGTCGCGCCGGTCGCCGATGGGCCGGCATTTTCGAGGTCAGACATACGGGCTTTCCCCGACAACGTCGGAGCGAAGGTGGGCGTAGATACCACCCCAACATACTCGGGGATTGTCAGCCGGGCAATTGCCGCAGCGGCGTCCGCTTTCAGCGCAGAACCAGCGCGGCCGAAACGCCAGGCCTGCCCTTAGCTCCCCAGCCACATCGTCAGCACCACCGCGGTCATGTTGTTCAGCGCGTGCAATATGATCGTGAGCCAGAGCGAGCCCGTCCGATGGCGCATGTAGCCGAACCACAGGCCGATGGTGAAGACCTCGGCGAGGAAGTACAGGTCGTATTGCAGGTGCACGACCGTCCACACCAGCGACGACAGCAGGATCGCGCCCGGCACGCGCAGGAAGCTCGCCGACCAGCCGCGAAACAGGAAGCCGCGCGCCAGAACCTCTTCCGACATCGGCGCGGCCACGCTGAAGGCGAACAGCAACAGGAGCGCGGCGCCCTTGTCACGGCCGGATTTCAGCAGGTCGGTCATGAAGCCCGGCGTCGCCTCGCGGCCGAGCGATCGCGACACCACCTCCCAGGCCAGCACGATCAGGACGAGGCCGACCGCGCCGAATAGCAGCTGCCTCCAGGACGGCCAATAGAGCGCGAGGTAGTCGACGAAGGACGCCTTCTTGATGCGGATGGCGAGCCAGACGGCGGCCAGTGTCGTCGGCAGTCCCATGATCACCGACAGCCCCAGCGCCTGGGGCTCGTGACCGATCGACTGCAACGAGGCCATGTCGATCGGGAGCCCCCGCATCACCACCAGCAGGACGATGGCGCCGATCTGCCCGACGAACATCGCGGCGAAGATGAAGAGGCCCCACAGCGCCGTGCCCCAGAACTTCCAGACGCGCGGCGGCGCGGGCGTCATGACGAGCGGTGGATGATCGGGATTGAGGGAGTCCATCAGGAGGCTTTCGTTGGAACACCACCGTCATTCCGGGGCGCCCGAAGGGCGAACCCGGAATCTCGAGATTCCGGGTTCGATGCTTCGCATCGCCCCGGAATGACGGCAGAAAAAAGCAAAAGGCTCACGGCAGCGCCTGCTCGAGCAGCGCGCGCACGTCGCCGCTCTCCAGCTCGACCGCGCCATACATGCTGGCGTGGTTCGCTGCGAGGCGCGTGGCGGCAAACAGCTCGGCCTGGCGCGGCGACACGCCATTGAGAGCAGCGGCCGCAGCCAGCAGCGCCAGCTTCTCGACCGCGAGGCGCGCGACGCGTTCGCCATCGGCGCGCCGAAACGTCTTGCCGATGAACGCCGCCGCCTCGCCCGCTCCGGGCAGGCCCTTGGTCTCGGCGACAAGGGATTGCAGCACGGCCATTGCCGCCTCCGGCTCACGCGACAATGCGCGCAGCACGTCGAGGCACATCACGTTGCCGGACCCTTCCCAGATCGCGTTCACCGGCGACTCCCGGTAGTGGCGCGCCAAAATGCCGTCCTCGACATAGCCGTTGCCGCCGAGGCACTCCATCGCCTCGTAAAGGAATGCCGGCGCGCTCTTGCAGGTCCAGTATTTGATCGCGGGCGTGAGCAGCCGCATGTAGGCGGCCTCCGCGGCATCATGCGGCGTGCGGTCGAAGGCACGGCAGAGCCGCATCATCAGGGCCGTGCTCGCTTCCACGTGCAGCGCCATGTCCGAGAGCACCGCCTGCATCAGCGGCTGATCGGCCAGATGCTTCTGGAACACGCTGCGGTGACGGGCATGATGCAGCGCATGCGCGAGCCCCGAGCGCATCAGGCCGACGGAAGCGATCGCGCAATCCTGCCGCGTCAGCTGCACCATCTGAATGATGGTGCGGATGCCCTTACCCTCTTCGCCGACCACTTGCGCATAGGCGCCTGTGAATTCGACCTCGGAGGACGCATTGGAACGGTTGCCGAGCTTGTCCTTCAGCCGCTGGAACTGGATCGCATTGACCGAACCATCCGGCGCAAAGCGCGGCATGAAGAAACAGGTCAGCCCGCTCTCGGCCTGCGCCAGCACCAGGAACGCATCGCACATCGGCGCCGACATGAACCATTTGTGCCCGGTGATGCGATAGGCATCGCCGTCGCGCACCGCGCGCGTCATGTTGGCGCGCACGTCGGTGCCGCCCTGCTTCTCGGTCATGCCCATGCCGAGCGTCATGCCGCGCTTCTCCCACCACGGCGCGAAGGCGGGATCGTAGCTCCTCGTCGACAGCACCGGCATCACGCGCGCCAAAAGATCCGGCTCAGTCGCGAGCGCCGCGACGGAGGCGCGCGTCATCGTGATCGGGCAGAGATGGCCGGTCTCCACTTGCGAGGCCATGTAGAACTTTGCCGCGCGAATGACTTCGGCGGCATCGCCTGCGGGCTTGCCTTCCATCGTCCAGGTCGAATTGTGCACGCCGGCATGTGCGCTGTGCGCCATCAGCTCGTGATACGAGGGGTGAAACTCGACCTGGTCGCGGCGATTGCCTTTTGCGTCGAAGGTCCGCAGCTTCGGCGTGTTCTCATTGGCCACGCGCCCGCGATCGGCCATCGCGGCCGAGCCCCAATGCCTGCCGAACTCCGACAGCTCCCGCTCCGCCGCCGCGCCGCCATTGGCCTTCACCGCCGCGACCAGGGGACGGTCGACCGCGAACAGATCGACGTCCTCGAACGGCGGCGACTGGTTGAAGACCTCGTGGGTCGCAAAGGCGGGCTGGGTCATCTTCTCGTCCTCGGCGCGGAATCAGTTCCGCCGCGGCTGAATAGGGAAATCATAGGCCTCCCCGCCTGCCCCCGGCAGGGAAAAATGCCACCACTCCTTCGAATAGTTCACAAAGCCTTGCCTCGCCATCGCAGCCACCAGCCGCTTGCGCCAGGCGCGTTGCTCCGCACCGATCGACGGTGCCGCGGTATGGCCCTTGGTGTCGGTGCAATCATAACCGGTCCCCATGTCTACGCTGCCTTCCGGAGCACGCGTCTCGACCGGCGCCGTACAATCGGCATAGGTTTTCGACGGGTCGTATTTGCCGGAATTGTCGGCCTTGAGATCGACCAGCGTGAGGTCGAGCGCCGCACCGGTGGAATGCTGCGAACGGCTCGCGATGTAACCGAGACGAAACAGCTCGGTCTTCGGGATCTTCGGATTGTAGCGCCGCTCGGCGGCGGTCTCGTGGCCGTTCTGCGACCACTTCACCATGTCGAGCGAGGCCCGCGCCGGCCGGTAACAGTCGAACATCTTCAGCGACAGGTTCTGCGCCGCCAGCTCCGCCTGAACCGCCTTCAGCCGCAGCCCGACCTCGCGCTTCACCACGCATTCCCCGGCACCGTAGCCGGCGAGCGGACGGCCGACGAAATTGTTCGAGGTCGCGTAGCGGATGTCCTGGATGATGCCGGGATCGATGTCGCGGAGATAGACGAAGCCGCCGGGGAGCGATTGGGCGTGGGCGGCGCTGATCGTCATTGCGGCCAGAAGAGCTGTCGCCATTATTTTCATAGGTGGCCCCGCATCGTCATGGCCGGGTTTATCCCGGCCATCCACGTTCTTTTTGCATCAATTGCGATAGAAGAACGTGGATGCCCGGGACAAGCCCGGGCATGACGGAGAGGACGAGCCCGACCAGACAGATCAGGGGATAACTCCCTACCCCGGCATTGGCCCTTGCTCCCCCCGCCATCCGCGCCTATAGCTCTCGCTTTAATGACATCGAAATCGACCTTCGTCCTCGGCCACCGGCATTTGCTGGGCATCGAGGGCCTTTCCGCGGCCGACATCACCGGCCTCCTCGACCTGTCCGAAGAATATGTCGAGCTCAACCGCCAGGTTGACAAGAAGCGCACCGTCCTGCGTGGACGGACGCAGGTGAACCTCTTCTTCGAGGCCTCCACCCGGACCCAGTCCTCGTTCGAGCTCGCGGGAAAGCGGCTCGGCGCCGACGTCATGAACATGTCGGTCGCCTCCTCGTCCATCAAGAAGGGCGAGACGCTGATCGACACCGCGATGACGCTCAACGCCATGCACCCGGACATCCTGGTGATGCGCCATCACGCCTCCGGCGCGGTGGAACTGCTGGCCCGCAAGGTTGACGGTTCCGTGATCAATGCCGGCGACGGCGCCCACGAGCATCCGACCCAGGCGCTGCTGGACGCCCTCACCATCCGCCGCAACAAGGGCCGGATCGAGGGCCTCGTGGTCGCGATCTGCGGCGACGTGCTGCACTCGCGTGTCGCCCGCTCCAACATCATCCTGCTCAACACCATGGGCGCCCGCGTCCGGGTCGTCGGCCCCTCCACGCTGCTGCCGCCCGGCATCGAGCGGATGGGCGTCGAGGTCGCGCGCGACATGCGCGAGGGTCTCAACGGCGCCGACATCGTCATGATGCTGCGGCTCCAGCGCGAGCGCATGAACGGCTCCTTCGTGCCGTCGACCTCCGAGTACTTCAACTATTTCGGGCTCGACCAGAAGAAGCTCGCCTATGCCAAGCCCGACGCCCTCGTGATGCATCCCGGCCCGATGAACCGCGGCGTCGAGATCGACACGGCGGTCGCCGACGGCGCACAGTCCCTGATCCGCGAGCAGGTGGAGATGGGTGTCGCCGTCCGCATGGCGGTGCTGGAAGCGCTCGCCCGTAACCTGCCGAACGCGTGATGCCCATGTTGACCGATCGCCGCCCGATCCTGCTTGCCAATGCCCGCGTCATCGATCCCTCCAGGGATTTCGACGGCGTCGGCGACGTCCTGATTGCCGACGGCACCATCCGCGAGACCCGCCGCGGCATCGGCGCGGCCGGCGTCCCCGAGGGCACCGACGTCGTCAACTGCGCCGGCAAGATCGTCGCGCCCGGCCTGATCGACATGCGCGCCTTCGTCGGCGAGCCCGGCTACAGCCATCGCGAGACCTTTGCGTCAGCGAGCCAGGCGGCTGCGACCGGCGGCATCACCACCATCATCTGCCAGCCCGACACCCTGCCCGTCGTCGACAATTCGGCGACCGTGGACTTCGTGATGCGCCGGGCCCGCGACACCGCGATCGTCAACATCCAGCCGATGGCCGCCCTCACCAAGGGCATGCGCGGCGAGGAGATGACCGAGTTCGGCCTGCTGAAGGCCGCCGGCGCGGTCGCTTTCAGCGACGGCGACAAAAGCGTCACCAACGCCCAGGTGATGCGCCGGGCCCTAACCTACGCCCGCGATTTCGACGCGCTGATCGTGCACTACACCGAGGACCCGCATCTGGTCGGCGAAGGCGTGATGAACGAGGGCGAGTTCGCAACGCGGCTCGGCCTGATGGGCATTCCGAACGCGGCGGAAGCCGTGATGCTGGAGCGCGACATGCGCCTCGTCGCGCTGACCGGCGGCCGCTATCACGCGGCATCGCTGTCCTGCGTCGACTCGCTCGACGTGCTCAAGCGCGCCCGCGATTCCGGGCTCGCCGTCAGCGCCTCGGTCTCGATCAACCACCTTGCGCTGAACGAGAACGACATCGGCCCCTACCGGACCTTCCTGAAACTGTCGCCGCCGCTGCGCACCGAGGACGACCGCCGCGCGCTGGTCGCCGCCGTCGCCTCCGGCCTCCTCGACGTCATCATGTCCGATCACAATCCGCAGGACGTCGAGGTCAAGCGCCTGCCGTTCGCGGAAGCGGCGCCCGGCGCCGTGGGGCTCGAGACCATGCTGCCCGCCGGCCTGCGGCTGGTGCACAATGGCGAGCTGGAGCTGAAGACGCTGATCCGGGCGATGTCGACCCGGCCGGCCGAGCTGCTGGGCCTGCCCGGTGGAACCCTGCGCGTGGGCAGCCCGGCGGACGTGATCGTGATCGACCCCGATACGCCCTGGGTGGTCGATCCGGCCGACCTCAAATCGCCCTGCAAGAACACCCCGTTCGACGAGGCCCGCTTTACAGGCCGCGTGGTGCGCACCATTGTCGGCGGACGAACGGTCTATGAACATGTCTGAAGCGCAGGATCATGCGTGGCGTCGCAGTTCAGCATCAAGGTGCAGCCATGGGAGGTTCAGCCATGGGGCTTGAAGCATTCCTGCCGGTGGCGCTCGTCATCGGCTACCTCTTCGGCTCGATTCCGTTCGGGCTGATCCTGACGAAGCTTGCCGGCACGCAGGACATCCGCTCGATCGGTTCCGGCAGCATCGGCGCCACCAACGTGCTGCGCACCGGACGCAAGAGCCTTGCCGCCGGCACCCTGCTGTTCGACGCGCTCAAGGGCACCGTCGCCGTGGTGATCTGCGGCTACATCGCCGGCCCCAATGCCGCGATGGTGGCGGGGCTCGGCGCCTTCCTCGGCCATCTCTTCCCGGTCTGGCTCAAGTTCAGGGGCGGCAAGGGCGTCGCGGTCTATATCGGCATCCTGCTCGGACTGTTCTGGCCGGCCGCCGTGGTGTTCTGCGTGCTCTGGCTGGCGACCGCCTTCACCACCCGCTACTCCTCGCTCTCGGCGCTGGTGGCGTCCTTCATCACGCCGATGTTCCTGTGGTGGTTCGGCCACCTCGCGCTGTCGGCGCTGTTCGCGGTTCTGACGCTGCTGCTGTTCTACGCGCATCGCGAGAATATCAAGCGCCTGCAATCGGGCAAGGAAAGCCGTATCGGCGAGAAGGCTTAAGTCGCGTTCTCGAGCGAAGCGGATAGCGGTTCGCGTCAGCCAAAATCTGAAGCCGGAAAAAGTACGGATACCGCCGCACCATCTCCGCATTATATGCCAAATCCTGTTCGCAACTCTCTTCCGACTCACGGCAGGCTGTAGCGAACGGGTTCCACGCCTGTCATCCTGACAGTGGAAATGGCGTTACGCGGTTGCTCAGAATGAGCGAGAAGATGGACGCGCATATCGATGCTGGTTCGCAAGGTGCAGCACGCACCGCGGCAAGCCAGCTGCTCTCGGCAACGGACATCTGGTCCGGCGCTCCCTCGCCGCCTCCCGCGATAGAGCCTGCGCCCGTCTCTCCCTCAGCGCCCATCGCCGTCGCGCCACCGCCGCGCCGCGTCGAAGTCGAGGCCGTCGCCCCATCCGTTGCGATCAGGCAGCCATCAAGATCATGGCCGCCGAAAAAGCTTTCGCTGGCCCTCCAGGGCGGCGGCACCTTTGCCGCCTTCGCCTGGGGCGTGCTGGAGCGGTTGCTGGAACAGCCCGATATCGAGATCGACACGATCAGCGGCGCCAGCGCCGGCGCGATCAACGCGCTGCTGCTCGCCTGCGGTCTCGCTGAGGGCGGCCGCGAGGCGGCCCGCGGCCGGCTGAACCGGTTCTGGGTCCGCCTGATGCATGAGGCCTCGTTCCGTTCGTTGATGCTGGTCGGCGGATTTTCTCCGGCGGGAAGCTCGGTCGCGTTCGGCCCGACGCTGCGCTCCGGCCAGTTCGATCCATTCGATCTCGATCCGCTGCGGCAGGCGCTGTCGCGCGACATCGACTTTTCCGCTCTGCGCGATCCGCGCTGCCCGAAGCTGCTGATCGCGGCGACGCGGATCCGCGACGGCCAGCAGCAGATCTTCCGCAACGACGCCATCACCGCCGATGTCGCGCTGGCCTCGACCTGCCCGCCGCTGGTTCACTGCGCCGTCGAGATCGACGGCGAGGCCTATTGGGACGGCGGCTTCGGCGGCAACCCGCCGCTGGTGAAGCTGGTGCAGGAATCTGCAACCGCCGACCTCCTGCTGGTCCAGGTCACGCCGTCCCGCGACAGCTACGTGCCGATCACGCTCGCGGCGATCGACCGCCGGCTCGACCAGATCGCCGCCAACGCCGCGCTCAATGCCGAGCTTGCCGCGATCGCATGGGCGCAGTCGCAGGCCGCGCCGTCGCTGCGGCTCGCCCGGATCTCAGCCGAAGATTCCGTCGACGGGCTCGCGCAGCGCTCATCGACCGATCTCGGCCGCGGCTTCATCCGCGCGCTGCACCGGAGCGGCCGCGAGGCCGCCGAGCGTTGGCTCGGGCAAGGCGCGTCAGGCGCGGACGCCCAACACACGCTGCCCGCCGCCGAACCGGCGCTAGCCTGATTTCGCCAGCGCGTTCTCCAGGAACCACGCCGACGAAAGCGCCACCGGATCATTGCCGAAGCGCGCGATAACCTGAACGCCGATCGGCAGGCCGTTGGCTTTCAGCACCGGCACGTTGACGCACGGATTGCCCATCAGCGTCCAGACCCGGTTGTAGCGGGGGTCACCGGTCGAGGCGAGCTCCTTGGCCGGCGGCGTGCCCGGCGCCGAATAGGTCAGCAGCACGTCGAAATTCTCGAAGAGTTCACCGAGCTCGCGGCGGCCGCGACGCGCGATGCGGCGGGCCTCGTCGTAGTCTTTCGGCGTCAGCCCGACCGTCGCATCGAGGCTGGCGCGCAGCATCGGTGCGATCTCGTCGTGATGTTGATCGAACTCCCAGGCGAGCGCGCGATGCGCCTCGAAATCCTGGATGATCGGGTGGATGCGCCAGGCTTCCGCCAACGATTCCGGTGCGGCGATCGCCTGCACGCTGGCGCCGGCACGTTCGGCCGCCTTGATGGCAGCTTGCAGTCCCTCTTCCGCCGCCGGCTCGACGGCGCCGGCGAATTCCTGCCGGACCACGCCGATGCGCGGCGCCTTTGCCGGAGCGATGCCGGAGAATTCGGTACGGCCGGTTATTCCCAACAGGCCACGCGCGAGATCTTCCGCGCGCGATCCGAACAGGCCGACCGTGTCGAGCGCCCACGAATAGCATTTGACGCCGACCGTCGGCAGCATCCGGAACGACGGCTTGATTGCGGCAGCGCCGCAATACGCCGCCGGCCGGATCACCGAGCCGCCGGTCTGGGTGCCCAGCGCCAGCGGGATCATGCCGGCGCCGACGGCTGCCGCCGAGCCCGAGGACGAACCGCCCGGCGTGTGACCGAGATTGTGCGGGTTGAGCGTCGGGGTCGGATCGCGCGAGGCGAACGCGGTCGTGGTGGTCTTGCCGATGATGGTGGCCCCTGCCCGCTTCAGCATCATCACCACCGGCGCATCCGAACGCGGCTGCCAGCCGCGATAGATCTCCGAGCCCATCTCGGTTGGCATGTCGGCGGTGTCGATGATGTCCTTGATCCCGACCGCGATGCCGCGCAGCGGCCCGGAGCCTTGCGCCTTGGCGGCCTTGTCGTGACGGACGAAGGCGCGGACGTCCTTCTCCCTGGCCTCGATCGCCGCGTGCGACTGGGCGATGGCGGCGTCAGGCGAAAGCTCGCCGGCTTCGATGCGGCGCTGGAGGTCGGCGAGTGAGATCATGGGTCTTCCTAGGTCAAGGTGCCTCGGTCGCTGAACGGCAGAGGCAGGCTGTGCTCATCCAGGACGGCCTTGTAGTGATTGAGGTAGGACCAAAGCCGGTTTCTGAGCTCGTTGGCATTCTCGTATGCTTCCGACGACCGGTCGAGGGCCGAACAGGCATCGTCTGCCATGCAACAGAGTGAGTGGAGGGTGTCGCCCTGAATCAGCACGCCCGGAAAATGCCGTCCCGGGTGGCGCATCACGGCAGCGTTCGTGGTGTCGGCGAAAATCTCGACCGGTGTGACACGCATTCCAATGCCTCGGACATCATTCGCTTGGTCACCAACCATTTATTGGGGTGCCGCGGCCGGGTCCACCCCTTCCCTACGCCCTCAGGTTGCTCCATGCTGCGCCCACAAGGAGACGCCGTGGACGCCATCAATCCAAGCGTGGAGCTGACCGAGCTAGAGCGGATCGACCGCCTGCGGCTGATCCGTTCCGACAATGTGGGCCCGCGCACGTTCCGTTCGCTGGTCGATCATTTCGGCAGCCCGCGCGCGGCGCTGGAGCGGCTGCCGGACCTCGCCCGCCGCGGCGGCGCGCAGCGATCGGGGCGCATCTGCAGTGTGGACGAGGCCAAGGCCGAGCTCGCCGCGAGCCGCACGTTCGGGATCGCCTGGCTCGCGCCCGGCGAGGACGGCTATCCGGCGCGGCTCGCAACGCTCGACGATGCGCCGCCGCTGCTCGCGGTGCGCGGCGACACCAAGACCCTGATGCGGCCGATGATCGCGATCGTGGGATCGCGCAATGCCTCCGGCGCCGGCTTGAAGTTCGCCGGCCAGCTCGCGCGCGAGCTCGGCGAAGTCGGCTTCGTCATCATCTCGGGTCTCGCCCGCGGCGTCGACCAGGCGGCGCATCGCACCAGTGTCGAGAGCGGCACGATCGCGGTGCTCGCCGGCGGTCATGACTGCATCTATCCACCCGAACATGGCGACCTGCTCACGGCGATCCTCGATCACGCCGGCGCGGCGATTTCCGAGATGCCGCTCGGCCACGAGCCGCGCGCCCGCGATTTCCCCCGCCGCAACCGCCTGATCTCAGGCGCCTCGCTCGGCGTGGTCGTGGTTGAGGCCGCGCATCGCTCGGGCTCGCTGATCACCGCGCGCATGGCGGCCGAACAGGGCCGTGAGGTGTTCGCAGTTCCGGGCTCGCCGCTCGATCCGCGCGCCGCCGGCACCAACGATTTGATCAAGCAGGGTGCAACGCTCGTCACGGAAGCCGCCGACATCGTCAACGCGGTTCAGCCGATCATGGAGCGGCCGCTGATGCATCCCATGAGCGAGCCCGACAGCGAGCCGTTCGAGAGCGATCCGCAAGGCCACGACCGCGACCAGATCACCGGCCTGCTCGGCCCTGCCCCCGTGACGACCGACGATCTCGTGCGGATGTCCGGCGCCTCGCCTGCGATCGTGCGCACCGTGCTGCTGGAGCTCGAGCTCGCCGGCCGGCTCGAGCGCCACGGCGGCGGACTGGTGTCGTTGCTCTAGCTGTCGTTGCGCCGATCGAACTGCTTACGCGCAGCTTCGATCTGCGTCAGATGGTCCATGGCCCACTGCCCGAGCGCCTTCACCGGCTGTTGCAGCCCCCGGCCGAGATCGGTCAGCTCGTAATCGACGCGCGGCGGAATGGTCGGAAAGATCGTGCGCGTGACGAGGCCGTCGCGCTCGAGCCCGCGCAAGGTCAATGTCAGCATCCGCTGCGAAATGCCGCTGATCATGCGCTTGAGCTCATTGAAGCGCTTGGGCCCGTCGCTCAGGTTCATGATGACGAACACGCTCCATTTGTCGCCGACCCGCGACAGGACCGAGGCCACGCCGCGGCAGTCGGCATGGTCGGGACTCGGCAGCTGCGGAGCAGGTAAATCGGTGTGTGCAGGTTTCAATAATGTGCTCATGGCTCAAAAAAGTGCGTTCTTGCGGGGATTTCGATGGTCACTCATGTAGTGCGGGTTACAAATCTATACCATGGGTGACCCAAATGAAACTCCTCCATATCGACTCCAGCGTCCTCGGCCCCCACTCCGTCAGCCGGCAGGTCTCCGCCGCCATCGTCGACCGGCTCCGGCAGGCGACGCCCTCGCTCGAAGTGACCTATCGCGACCTGACCCAGACCCCGCTTGCCCACCTCTCGGGCTCGCATCTGGCCGCCGCACAAGGCGCACCCGCCCCGGCCGAGCTCGGCCCCGACCTTGCTGCCAGCGCCGCTGCCCTCGACGAGTTCCTCGCCGCGGACGTCGTCGTGATCGGCGCGCCCATGTACAATTTTACCATTCCCAGCCAGCTCAAGGCCTGGATCGACCGCGTCCTGGTGGCGGGTAAGACGTTCAGCTACGGGGCGAACGGGCCGCAGGGTCTTGCCGGCGGCAAGCGTGTGATCGTGGCGATCTCGCGCGGCGGATATTACGGCGCGGGTTCGCCGGCTGCGGCGCTTGAGCACCTGGAAACGTACTTGCGCGGCATATTCGGTTTCATGGGCATCACCGATCCCGAATTCATCATCGCCGACGGCATCCAGGTCGGGCCGGAGCATCGCGAGAAGTCGATCGCAAGCGCGCTCCAGGCGGCCACCAGCCTGCGCGCTGCGTAAGATTCACACCGACACCAGCCGCTGCCGGACTCCGGCGGCGGCTGACAGATCGACGAAGTTAGAACCAGGCGCCCTGAATACCGAGGATGACGGCCACGAGCGAAATGAACAGGCCGATACCGGAGAACAGAGCCACGCCGATGAATTCGGAAGTGTCGGAGCGCTTGGCGGGAATGGCGGAACGTTCGGTGAAAATACGCGGTGCTGAAATCGACGAAAAAATGCGAGCTGCCTTCGGCATCACGGGCTCCTTTGAAAATGAGTCTTGTGACCCTCTGCCCGTAAAAATGTCTTTGCAGCACAAGCGAAGGTTCAACACCTCACGCAAAGGTTTAGAAAATAGGTCGCGCAACGCGAGGGAACCGGTCGGCGCAACCGAGTTGACGGCGCCGACCGATTCAATTTGCAGCTTATTTGATCAGCCGCGATAAATCGGCGCGCCGCTCGGCGATGCCACCGCGCCGCCGTCGACGAAGATCTCCTGGCCCTGCACATGCGCCGAATCATCCGAGGCGAGGAACAGCACCGTCTTCGAGATGTGATCTGGTTCACCAATGCGGCCGAGCGGCGTCGACAGCGCGATGCGCTTCTCGAACTCTTTCTCGGCTTCCGGCGTTGCGATCGCGGCGCCCCAGATCGGCGTGCGGATCGCGCCCGGCGCGACCACGTTTACGCGGATGCCGCGCGGCGACAGTTCCGAAGCCATGATCCGCGCCATCGCGCGCACGCCGGCTTTCGCCGCGCCATAGGCCGAATAACCGGGAATGCCGAGCACGGAGATCACCGACCCGTTGAGGATGATCGAAGCGTTGTCGTTGAGATAGGGCAGCGCGGATTGCACCGTGAAGAACACGCCGGTGAGGTTCGTGCTGATGACCTTTTCGAAGACATCCAGCGTCGCCGAGCCGAGCGGCGTTCCGCCGGGAATGCCGGCATTGGCGAACACGATGTCGTACTTGCCGAATTTCTCGGCACCCTGCTTGATCGCTGCTTCCGTCGCGGCGATGTCGGTCGCATCGGCCGCCAGCGCGAGCGCGTTCGGGCCGAGTTCCTTGGCAGCCGCCGCCAGCGTCTCCTTGTTGCGTCCAGTGATCACCACCTTCGCCCCCTCGGCGACGAACAGCTTTGCCGTCGCAAACCCGATGCCGCTGTTGCCGCCCGTAATCAGTGCCGTCTTGCCTTGAAGTCTCATGCTCGCCTCCAGTGGTTTCATTATGAAACTAGATTGCCATCTAGGGCATTTGGTTTTATGATGCAACCACACAAGCGCGTGATCGGCGGCCGGACCGTGCGAACGCGAAAGGACCTGAACGATGGTGAAACGAACGAGCTTTGAGGGGGACTCCTGCCCCATCGCGCGCTCGCTGGACGCACTCGGCGATTGGTGGTCGCTGCTGATCATCCGCGAGGCGCTGTTCGGCCTGCGCCGCTTCGGCGAGTTTCAGAGCAAGCTCGGCATGGCCAAGAACATCCTGTCGGCCCGACTGCACGCGCTCGTGGACCACGGCATCCTGGAGACCGCCCCCGCCTCCGACGGCAGCGCCTATCAGGAATATGTGCTGACACCGAAGGGGCGCGGCACCTTCCCGATCCTGGTTGCGCTCCGGCAATGGAGCGAGGAGTTCGACGACCGCCCCGAGCAGATCGCGACCGTCCTGGTCGATCGCGAGAAAGGCCGCCCGGTGAAGAAGCTCGAAATGCGCGCCGAGGACGGCCGCCTGCTCAGCCCCGCGGATACGATGGTGAAGCCAAGACCGGCCCCGCGCCGGCGGTCGGCGTGACGGGGCACGATTGCCACCACGCCGTCATTGCGAGGAGCGCTTGCGACGAAGCAATCCAGACTGCCTCCACGGAGACACTCTGGATTGCTTCGCTCCGCTCGCAATGACGACCTTGGAGCACCGCGCCCCAATCCCTCACCGTCCCCCTTGTGCAAAAGCTCGACAGCATCAAAGATGGCTAGGCATCCCGAAGCGGCGCCAACATGCCCCTGCTCGCCATCGTCTATTTTTCGATCTCCGGCACCACCGAACAGCTGGCACATGCAGTGGCGCGCGGGGCCGCTGGAATGGCGGAGATCGCGCTTTGCCGCATCGCCGGCGACGACATCGTGTCGGGCCGTTTCCGGAACGAGCGGTTGCTTGAGACGATCGACCGCGCCGGCGCAGTGGCATTTGGCAGCCCGACCTACATGGGCGGCCCAACCGCGCAATTCAAAGCCTTCGCGGACGCTTCAAGCGACCGATGGAGCCAGCAGCGATGGGCCGACAAGATCGCGGGCGGCTTCACGACGGGCGCATGCGCCAGCGGCGATCAACTGCACACGCTGACCTATTTCTCCATTCTGGCTGCCCAGCACGGCATGCTCTGGTGCGGACTGGATATTCCGGGCGGGGAGGATCCGGCCGGCCGCAATCGGCTGGGCAGCCAGCTTGGACTCGCAACGCACCTGATCGACGGCGCCTTGCCTGAGAGCGACCTCGTCACGGCCGAATATCTCGGCCGGCGATTGGCGAGGATCGCAGGCCGCCACAGCTGACCAGCCGTCGCTGCGAGCGTCGCAATCTCTCGCATTGGCGAGGCATGCCTCAGCCCATGCTACCCGGCATGAAACACCGGACTTTGGGATGACCGTCGAGGTAATGTTTCCACACCATCGTCAACCCCGCACGATTGGGCTGCTTGATCACGGCGCCGGCAGGAACGTTCACCCATTCTGCGTCGATGCGAACGCGATAATTCACGCCATCGGTATCCCAATCCGGATCGGAGACGATGTATCCGTCGGCATTGGTGCAGCACTGTCCAAATTCGCTGTGCAAACTCTCGAACCACGACTTGAGCGGCGAGTTGGCGTAACGGCCGTCGTCGCGCCCGAGCGCCGGCGCTGCGACGACGACGACGGCCAGCAGCAGCAGCGCGCGGGTTACTTCGAACATCCCAGTCTCCGCGGTTGCTTACGAAAACACGCGCGCAGCTGCGCGCCCGAACCAGGTTCGGCCGGTTCAAAATGTGGCAGTGAGATCTACGATTGGGCGCCGGCAGCGTCCGGCAGCTCCTCGACATAATCCTGGCTTGCCGACGGCCCTTCGGCACCAGCCAGCTCGAAGCCGTGTTTCCGGCCCTCCGCGAGGCCCTGTGCGATCATGCGTACGACGATGTCGGTTTCATCGCTTGTCAGCCGCCGGAGCGAGGTCCAGGACTTCAGGATCTGGCGCGCGCGCCCGAGATCCGTCCCGACGAATGGAAGCGGCTTGATCGACATCATCGCAAACCTCCGGTTTCGCGAGAGCAAATCTACCACGGCAGCAACGCATGCAGGCATGCATTTTGGACGCCGAAGCGACATGCCCGATCGATCGACCGCATGCCCATTACCGCGCGTTCGCCCTTTGAGCGGAGATGACCCGTAGCCCGGATGGAGCAAAGCGTCATCCGGGATCTGTTCTCTCCTCGCTGCAAGTCGCCCCGGATGACGCTTCGCTTCATCCGGGCGACACGTGCGACACCGTCCGCTACGACAGCTTGCGCCGCGTCCGCAGCCGCAAATGCTCGTCGGCCTCGAGCTGCGTCATGCCCAGGAGATAATGCAGCACGTCCAGCTTGTGGCGCTCGGCGAGCTTGCGCATGGCGGCGACCTGCTCGGCGATGAAGGCCACGGCCTCGTCCGCCCCGCCTTCCCCGGGTTCCTCATTGCGCGAGCCTGCCGGCGCGCCTGCTGCAGCGCGCGCCCGTTTCTTTCCCGGCCTTGTCACCGTCCCCACCCCGAATCCATGCCCCGCGGAAACATTACGCCGATCGGGATCGCAACTCCAAGGTGGTAATTTGCAACTTTCTCGATATGAAACTTTTCCCATTCGGAGCGCTTTCAACACCCCTCGATTTGACAGGGACCGCCTCACCACCCATGTTCGGGTCGAAACGGCCGACCCGAGTCCTTTCGTTTTCGGCCCAAGATTTTCCCGTAAGTTACTGGAACTACATGAATATCGTCATTGTGGAGTCGCCGGCGAAAGCCAAGACGATCAACAAGTATTTGGGCTCGTCCTATGAGGTTCTGGCCTCGTTCGGCCATGTCCGCGACTTGCCCGCGAAGAACGGCTCCGTCGATCCCGACAGCAATTTCAAGATGATCTGGGAGGTCGACCCCAAGGCGGCCGGCCGGCTCAACGATATCGCCAAGTCCCTGAAGGGCGCCGACCGACTGATTCTGGCGACCGACCCTGATCGCGAGGGCGAGGCCATCTCCTGGCACGTTCTGGAGGTGATGAAGGAGAAGCGCGCGCTGAAGGATCAGAAGATCGAGCGCGTGGTGTTCAACGCCATCACCAAGCAGGCCGTCACCGACGCGATGAAGCATCCGCGCGAGATCGACGGTGCGCTGGTCGACGCCTACATGGCGCGCCGTGCGCTGGATTATCTGGTCGGCTTCACCCTCTCCCCCGTGCTGTGGCGCAAGCTGCCGGGCGCCCGCTCGGCCGGCCGCGTGCAGTCGGTGGCGCTGCGCCTCGTCTGCGACCGCGAGCTCGAGATCGAGAAGTTCGTGCCGCGCGAATATTGGTCGCTGATCGCGACCCTGCTCACCCCGCGCGGCGATGCCTTCGAGGCGCGTCTGGTCGGCGCCGACGGCAAGAAGATCCAGCGCCTCGACATCGGCACCGGCGCGGAAGCCGAAGACTTCAAGAAGGCGTTGGAGCTTGCCACCTACGCGGTCACCGCGGTCGACGCCAAGCCCGCCCGCCGCAATCCGCAGGCGCCGTTCACGACGTCGACCCTGCAGCAGGAAGCCAGCCGCAAATACGGTTTTGCCCCGGCGCACACCATGCGCATCGCCCAGCGCCTCTATGAAGGCATCGATATCGGCGGCGAGACCACCGGACTCATTACTTATATGCGTACCGACGGCGTGCAGATCGCCCCCGAGGCGATCACCCAGGCGCGCAAGGTGATCGGCGAGGATTACGGCAACGCCTACGTGCCGGATGCTCCGCGCCAGTACCAGGCCAAGGCCAAGAACGCCCAGGAAGCGCACGAAGCGATCCGTCCGACCGACCTCTCCCGCCGCCCCGACAGCATGAGCCGCAGGCTCGATTCCGATCAGGCCCGGCTCTACGAGCTGATCTGGAAGCGCACCATTGCGAGCCAGATGGAATCGGCCGAGCTCGAGCGCACCACCGTGGACATCACCGCCAAGGCCGGCGGCCGCACGCTGGAGCTGCGCGCCACCGGCCAGGTCGTCAAGTTCGACGGCTTCCTAGCGCTCTACCAGGAAGGCCGCGACGACGAGGAGGACGAAGACTCCCGCCGCCTGCCCGCGATGAGCCAGGGCGAGCCGATCAAGCGCGACTCGCTCTCCGTCACCCAGCATTTCACCGAGCCGCCGCCGCGCTTCTCGGAGGCGTCGCTCGTCAAGCGCATGGAAGAGCTCGGCATCGGCCGGCCCTCGACCTATGCCTCGATCCTCCAGGTCCTGAAGGACCGCGGCTACGTCAAGCTGGAGAAGAAGCGTCTGCACGGCGAGGACAAGGGCCGCGTCGTGGTCGCGTTCCTCGAGAGCTTCTTTGCCCGCTACGTCGAATACGATTTCACGGCCAGCCTCGAAGAGCAGCTCGACCGCATCTCCAACAACGAGATCTCCTGGCAGCAGGTGCTGAAGGATTTCTGGACCGGCTTCATCGGTGCCGTCGACGACATCAAGGACCTTCGCGTCGCGCAGGTGCTGGACGTGCTCGACGACATGCTGGGCCAGCACATCTATCCGCCGCGCGCGGATGGCGGCGACATCAGGCAGTGCCCGAGCTGCGGCACCGGCCGGCTGAATCTGAAGGCCGGCAAGTTCGGCGCCTTCGTCGGCTGCTCGAACTATCCGGAATGCCGCTACACCCGCCAGCTCGCTGCCGACAGCGAGCAGACGGCCGACCGTTCGCTCGGCCAGGATCCTGACACCGGTCGCGATGTCTGGGTGAAGGCCGGCCGCTTCGGCCCCTACATCCAGCTCGGCGAGCAGAAGGATTACGAGGAAGGCGAGAAGCCGAAGCGTGCAGGCATTCCGAAGGGCACCTCGCCCAGCGATGTCGAGCTCGAGCTTGCGCTGAAGCTGCTGTCGCTGCCGCGCGAGATCGGCAAGCATCCCGAGACCGGTCAGCCGATCACGGCAGGCCTCGGCCGCTTCGGGCCGTTCGTGAAGCATGAGAAGACCTATGCCAGCCTGGAAGCCGGCGACGAGGTCTTCGACATCGGCCTCAACCGCGCGGTCACGCTGATCGCCGAAAAGGTCGCCAAGGGCCCGAGCCGGCGCTTCGGCGCCGATCCCGGCAAGGCGATCGGCGATCATCCGACGCTCGGCACCGTCACCGTGAAGAGCGGCCGCTACGGCGCCTATGTCACGGCCGGCGGCGTCAACGCGACGATCCCCGCCGAGTTCGAGAAGGACGCCATCACGCTGCCGCAGGCGATCGCGCTGATCGACGAGCGCGCGGCCAAGGGCGGCGGCAAGGCCAAGGCGAAGAAGGCGGCGAAGCCCGCCAAGGCCAAGAAGGCTGCAGCGAAGGCCGCCGACGGCGAGGACGCTGCGCCGAAGAAGAAACCGGCCGCGAAGAAAGCTGCGGCTAAAACCAAATCCGAATCCACCAGCAAGGCGCGCGCCGCCGTGTCGTCGACCGCAAAGACGTCGCCGACCAAGGCCGCCACCGCCAAGGCTCCGGCCAAGAAGAGTGCCGGCAAGACTTAAGTGAAGAATTAGAGGTTAAGTGAAACGCAACAATGACCGTGGCTTTCCCGACCGGCAAGCCATCGTCGCCTTCATCAAGGCAAACCCTGGAAAGGTCGGAACCCGCGAAATTGCGCGCGAGTTCGGCCTGAAGAACGCCGATCGCGTCGAGCTCAAGCGCATGCTGCGCGAGCTCGCCGACGACGGGACCATCAAGAAAAAGCGCCACAAGGTGTCCGAACCGGACACGCTGCCGCCGACGCTGGTCGCCGACATCACCGGCCGAGACCGCGACGGCGAATTGATCGCCACGCCCACCGAATGGGACGAGGTCGAGAGCGGCGAGCCGCCGAAGATCATCATCGAGATGCCGCGCCGGCCCAAGCCCGGCACCGCCGCCGGCGTACGCGACCGCGTGCTGCTGCGCGTCGAGCGCACCGAGGATACCGAAGGACCGGCCTATCGCGGCCGCGTCATCAAGGTCTTCGACAAGACCAAGACCCGCCTCCTCGGCGTGTTCCGCAGCCTTCCCGAAGGCGGTGGACGGCTCGTCCCCGTCGACAAGAAGTCTGCCGATCGCGAATTGAACATCGCCCCCGCCGATACGAACGGCGCGCAGGACGGCGACCTCGTCAGCGTCGACATCGTCCGCACGCGCAGCTTCGGCCTCGCGTCCGGCCGGGTGAAAGAGAAGCTCGGCTCGGTCAAATCCGAGAAGGCGATCAGCCTGATCGCGATCTACGCCCATGACATCCCCCTGCAATTCTCCTCCGCAGCGGAGCGCGAGGCGGAAGCCGCAGAGCCGGCGAATCTGAGGGGACGCGAAGACTGGCGCGACGTCCCGCTGGTCACCATCGATCCGCCCGACGCCAAGGATCACGACGACGCGGTGCATGCGCAGCCCGACGACGACCCCAACAACAAGGGCGGTTTCATCGTCAACGTCGCCATTGCCGATGTCAGCTTCTATGTCCGCCCGGGCACCGCGCTCGACCGCGACGCGCTCGATCGCGGCAACTCGGTCTATTTCCCCGACCGCGTCGTGCCGATGCTGCCCGAGCGCATCTCCAACAATCTCTGCTCGCTGGTGCCGGGCGAGCCGCGCGGCGCGCTGGCGGTGCGCATGGTGCTCGGCCCCGACGGCCGCAAGCGCTCGCACAGCTTTCATCGCATCCTGATGCGCTCGGCCGCAAAGCTGAGCTACGCGCAGGCGCAGGCCGCGATCGACGGGCGTCCGGACGACACCACCGGGCCCCTGCTCGATCCGATCCTGAGGCCGCTCTATGCAGCCTATGCCTGCGCCAAGCGCGCCCGCGACGAGCGCGATCCGCTGAATCTCGACCTGCCCGAGCGCAAGATCCTGCTGAAGAGCGACGGCACGGTCGACCGCGTCGTCGTCCCCGAACGTCTCGATGCGCACAAGCTGATCGAGGAGTTCATGATCCTCGCCAACGTCGCGGCAGCCGAGATGCTGGAGAAGAAATCGCTCCCGCTGATCTACCGCGTCCATGACGAGCCGACGCTGGAGAAGGTCCACGCGCTCGCGGAGTTCCTGGAGACGCTCGACGTTCCCTTCGCCAAGTCAGGCGCGCTGCGACCCACCACGTTCAACCGCGTGCTGGCCCAGCTCGAGGGCCACGACTATTACCCGCTGGTGAGCGAGGTGGTGCTGCGCGCCCAGGCGCAGGCGGAATATTCCTCCGAGAATTACGGTCATTTCGGCCTGAACCTGCGCCGCTACGCGCATTTCACCTCGCCGATCCGCCGTTATGCCGATCTCGTCGTGCACCGCGCGCTGGTGCGCGCCCTCGGCCTCGGCGAAGGCGCCCTGCCCGACAGCGAGACGCCGGAAACCCTGAGCGAGGTCGCCGCGCATATTTCGCTGACCGAACGGCGCGCGATGAAGGCGGAGCGCGAGACCGTCGATCGCCTGATCGCCCATCACCTCGCCGACCGCATCGGCGCGAGCTTCCAGGGCCGCGTCTCCGGCGTCACCCGCGCCGGCCTGTTCGTCAAGCTGAGCGAGACCGGCGCCGACGGGTTGATCCCGATCCGATCCCTCGGCACGGAATATTTCAACTATGACGAGGGCCGTCACGCCCTGGTCGGCACCCGCAGCGGCACCATGTACCAGCTCGGCGACGTCGTCGACGTCCGCCTGATCGAAGCCGCTCCCATCGCAGGCGCGCTGCGCTTTGAATTGTTGTCCTCGGAGAGCGAGACCGCTCCACGCGACCGCAGGCGGCCCAATCCGCAACGCCGCCCCTCCTTCAAGGCCCATCCCGGACGCAGCCCGGACAGAAAACGCAAGCCGGAGAAGCAGAAGTCAGGCAAGGGAAAGAAGCAGAGAAAGAACAAGGGCAAAGGCAAGGGCAAGAAGGGCAAGGTGTGGTGACGATGAGCACGGCCCCGAAGATCTGGACGCGCGAGACCGGCCTCGTCGAGAAGCGCGACGTCTGGACGGCGATGAAGCGCGGCTTCTGCAGCCGCTGCCCGCGCTGCGGCGAGGGCAAGCTGTTCCGCGCGTTCCTGAAGACCGCCGACAATTGCTCGGTCTGCGGCCTCGATTTCACGCCGCACCGCGCCGACGATCTGCCAGCCTATCTCGTCATCGTCATCGTCGGCCACATCGTGGTGCCCACCATCCTCTGGATCGAGACCAATTACACCACGCCGGTCTGGCTCAGCTTCGCGGCCTATCTGCCCTTCACGTTCTTTGCCTCGCTCGGATTGCTGCAGCCGGTGAAGGGCGCCGTGGTCGGATTGCAATGGGCTCTGCGCATGCACGGCTTTGACGAGAACCCTCCGGATGGTATTCCGCCGGTGTAAGCAAATAATCAAAAATCAAAAAGCGTTTTGGGTGAGGACATGACGGACACGGCGCAGGCGGACGAAAAGGCAAAAATCCACGAGGGCAAGGAAGCCGACCATCATCCCTACTTCCGCCCGAAGGATGCGGCGACGCTGATCCTGGTCGATCGCAGCGGCGCGACCCCGAAGGTCCTGGTCGGCAAGCGCCACGACAAGGTGGTGTTCATGCCCGGAAAGTTCGTCTTCCCCGGCGGCCGCGTCGACAAGGACGACTATCGCGTGCCTGTTGCGGCGCCCGTCACCGCGGAGCTGGAAGCCAATCTTGCCAAGGGCAGCCCGAAGACGCCAGCCTCGCGCGCGAAGTCGCTGACGATCGCCGCGATCCGCGAGGCCTGCGAGGAGACCGGTCTCTGCCTCGGCCGCAGAGCTGAGGTAAAGGCGAAGCTCGAAGGCGCCTGGAAGCCGTTTGCGGATGCGGGCCTCCTGCCCGATCCCTCCAGCCTGTTCCTGATCGCACGTGCGATCACGCCGCCCGGCCGCGTCAAACGCTTCGACACCCGCTTCTTCACCGCCGATGCGTCCGCGATCACCCATCGCGTCGAGGGCGTGATCCATGCCGATGCCGAGCTGGTCGAGCTGGTCTGGGTCGAGCTCGGCTCGAAGCCGCTCGCCGATCTGCATCCGATGACGCGCAACGTGCTCAACGAGCTCGACACCCGCCTTGCCACCGGCCCGCTGCGCCACGACGCGCCGGTGCCGTTCTTCCATTTCTACGGCGGCAAGATGCAGAAGGATATTTTGAGCTGAGCTCGCGGGTTCAATCCGCGTCCGGCTCGGTGCCGACATAGTCGCGTGCCGGCAGCTTGAGCGCGCGACCGATCTCCTGCGCGAACGCGTTGGCCTCTTCACGCGTGTTGAAGCTGCTCAGCGCCACGGGCTCGGTGCCGCGCTTGCCGCAGAGGGCAACGTCGAAGGTCGACGGCGGATCCTCATCGGTAGCGCCCTGATCGGTGACACTGAGAAAGCTGAATTCGGTGAGCTTCCGCCGGCTGCGCACCCGCAGCGGACCACAGGCGCGGATCACGACGACCTCGGACATCAGCTTGTTGAGCTCGACGAAATAGCGGTAGGTCGCCAGCCAAAGGCCGGGAATCACGATCACGAGGCCGATCCCCGAAAAGACCAGGATCGGGACCAGATCGTCGGCAAGCCTGCCGAATCCCGCGAGATCATTGCGCACGCCGAGCGCAACGTTCCAGAGCAGATACGAGCCCGCCGCGAGGAACGGCAGCGACAGGATCCGGGCAATCCATTGCCCGGGCCACTCGACGCGGATCAAATTGCCGTCCACCGTCATTGCGCCGGCCATGAGAGGTCTCCTCGGGAGCGAAGGTCATGGCTTGGTCGGTGTGACGGACAGATTGGTTCGAAGAGACGCCCCGGATGTGCTACGTCTAGGAAAGTTCGCTTGAACGTTTGGAGGATGGGATGACGCGGTTCGTGAAGCCCCTGCTCGCTTCTATGGCACTATGCGGCCTGCTCGCCCCGCCTGCCCATGCCGACCTCGACGTCGCCAGATTGAAGCAGACGATCGAGACCTCCTTCGAGAGCGACTATCCGAAGCTCGACGCTCTCTACAAGGACATCCACGCCCATCCCGAGCTTGCCTTCCAGGAGGAGAAGACCGCGGCGAAGCTCGCCGCCGAGATGCGTGCGATAGGCTTCGAGGTCACCGAGCGCGTCGGCAAGACCGGCGTTGTGGCGATCTACAGGAACGGCGACGGTCCCACCATCATGGTCCGCACCGAGCTCGATGCGCTGCCGATGGAGGAGAAGACCGGCCTGCCCTATGCCAGCCGCGACAAGCAGGTCTGGCAGGGTCGCGAGACCTTTGTCGCCCATAGCTGCGGCCACGACATCCACATGGCGAGCTGGGTCGGTACGGCGAAGACCCTGGTCAGCCTCAAGGACCAGTGGCACGGCACGTTGATGTTCATCGCGCAGCCCGCCGAGGAAGAGGTCCGGGGCGCAAAGGCGATGATCGACGATGGCCTGTTCACCCGCTTTCCCAAGCCCGATGCGGGTTTTGCCCTGCACGACGGCAGTGGCGCCTACGGCTCCCTGACCTACAGGGTCGGGGCCGGATCGTCGAATGTCGACGGTCTCTTCATCAAATTCATTGGCCGCGGCGGACACGGAGCGATCCCGCAGGCGACCATCGATCCCGTGATGATGGCGTCGCGCTTTGTCGTCGACGTGCAGAGCGTGATCAGCCGCGAGAAGGACCCGACGGAATTCGGCCTTGTCACCATCGGCGCGATCCACGCCGGCACCGCCGGCAACATCATTCCCGACGAAGCCAGGCTGGTCGGCACGATCCGGAGCTTCAAGCCGCAGGTGCGCGCCAGGATGCTAGCCGGTATCGAGCGGACGGCAAAAGCGGTGGCGGCGATGGCGGATGCGCCGGCGCCCGAAATCCATCTCGACGAGGGCACCAAGGCAGTGATGAACGACGCCGCTGTCGTCGGCCAGGCCGAGCGAGTGCTGAAAGCGGCCTTCGGCGACAAGTTCAACATCAGCCCCGCGAGCACGACCAGCGAGGACTATTCGGAATACATCAACGCCGGCGTGCCTTCGATGTTCTTCAACATCGGCGTCTATGAGCCCGAGCGCGTCGCCGCCGCGCGCAACGGCAGCGGTCCGCCGCTTCCCGGCAACCACTCGCCGCAATTCGCCCCGGTACCGAAACCGACCATCCAGACCGGCGTCACCGCGATGACGCTCGCCGTGCTGAGCGCCTTCGACCAGAGGGCGCGGGGCCAGTAGCCCCTCGCGTCAACGTCTGCCTGATGGATTCCGGGCTCGCCGCTCCGCGAGGCCCCGGAATGACGCGAACGTGCTGAGAGTCGATCGAAAAACAAAAAATTCTTCCCGCCGCCCCCGATGGCGGAGTTCCCGCGCATGCCTATGTCTTCCCTCAACGACACCCAGAACGGACACGGGGCGGCGATGGCACAACGGCAACTCAAGCTTGGCGCGTTCATGCGCCCGATCAGCATCCACACCGGCGCCTGGCGCTATCCCGGGGCCTGGCCCGACGCCAATTTCAACTTCGGCCACATCAAGACGCTGATCCAAAAGCTCGAGGCCGGCAAGTTCGACGCCTTCTTCATGGCCGATCACCTCGCCGTGCTGAACATGCCGGTCAACGCGCTCAAGCGCAGCCACACCGTGACCTCGTTCGAGCCGTTTACGCTGCTCTCGGCGCTGTCGGCCGTCACCGAGCGGATCGGCCTGATCGCGACCGGCTCGACCACGTTCGACGAGCCCTACCACGTCGCCCGCCGCTTTGCCTCGCTCGACCATCTCAGCGGCGGCCGTGCAGGCTGGAACATCGTCACCACCTCGAACCCGGACGCGGCGCTCAACTTCGGCCTCGACGACCACATGGAGCACGCCGAGCGCTACAAGCGCGCCCGCGAGTTCTACGACGTCGTCACCGGCCTGTGGGATTCCTTCGCCGACGACGCCTTCGTGCGCGATGTCGAGAGCGGCCTGTTCTTCGATCCCGCCAAGATGCACACGCTCGACCACAACGGCAAATATCTGAAGGTGCGCGGTCCCCTCAACATCGCCCGCCCGGTGCAGGGCTGGCCGGTAATCGTGCAGGCCGGCGCATCGGACGACGGCAAGCAGCTCGCGGCCGAAACCGCGGAAGCCGTGTTCACCGGCGGCGGCAGCCTCGCCGACGGCCAGAAGCTCTACGCCGACATCAAGGGCCGCATGGAGAAGATCGGCCGCGATCCCGAGCACCTCAAGATCCTCCCCGGCGCCTTCGTCGTGGTCGGCGACAGCGTCGACGAGGCCAAGGAAAAGCGGGCGCTGCTCGACAGCCGCGTGCATTACGACAGCGCCATCGCCTCGCTGTCCGTCATCCTCGGCACCGATGCCTCCGGCTTCGATCCCGATGGTCCCCTGCCCGAGATCCCCGAGACCAATGCCAGCAAGAGCGGCCGCCAGCGCATGGTCGACCTCGCCAAGCGCGACAAGCTCACCGTGCGCCAGCTCGCCCAGCGCGTCGGCGGCTATGGCGGGTTGTCGTTCGTCGGCACGGCCAAGACCATCGCCGACCAGATGGAGGAATGGCTGGTCGGGCGCGGCTCCGACGGCTTCAACATCATGTTCCCGTTCCTGCCCGCCGGCCTCGACGATTTCGTCGACAAGGTGGTCCCGGAGCTGCAGAAGCGCGGGATTTTCCGGAAAGAGTACGAAGGGACCACTTTGAGGGAGAATCTGGGCCTGCCGCGGCCGAAAAACCGCTTCTTCGAGAGGTAAAAGGCCCGTTTCGGGCAGTTTCCACCGCCTGGAGCCCCGTTGGGGCTCTAGGTTGTTGTTTTTGACGCATTTTCTTGACGCGAACCGGTGCCCACTTCGCTGGAAAACGCTTCGAAACCTTGACATCAGGCGGTTTCTGGCTAGGTTGCCGGCCAACGCGGGCCGTTTGGCCGGCTCCAGATTCCCCAATTTTCTGAGGTTCAGAACATGGCCAAAGCGGTCACCATCAAGGTCAAGCTCGTGTCCTCGGCCGACACCGGCTTCTACTACGTCGCCAAGAAGAATTCGCGCACCATGACCGACAAGCTGGTCAAGAAGAAGTACGACCCGGTCGCGCGCAAGCACGTCGAATTCAAGGAAGCCAAGATCAAGTAAGATCGCGGCATACGCTGAAGACTTTTGCGGGGCCCTTTCGGGCCCCGTTTTATTTTGGCCCCTCCTCGCGTGTCCCGGACGCGCTGCAGCGTGCAACGCTTTGCGCAAAGCCGGGACCTGGAGAGCGACTCGGCAGGCTGCAAAGACGGGTCCCGCCGCACACCGCATTGGACGATGCTTCGCATCGAGCTGAGTTGACTCCTGCCGTCATCATCGGGGACGCTCGAGGTGCCCGGGGAATTTTCCGATGGAAGCCAGAACGTCGCTCGCTGCTCTGATCGCTGGCCTGGTGGGGTTCGCGCTTGGAGCAGCCACGCTGGGATTTGCAGCCTTGTGGATCGGTATCTCGTTTCTCGGTCACGCACCGGGCGGCATTCACAGCGATTGGGCTCTCGTCGTGTTCTTTGCAGCCCTGGTGTGCTTTGCAGTGGGCGGCGCCGCCGGAGCCAAAGGTGCCATCCGGCTAGCCAAATCCTTGCGCGGCTAGACGAATTGCCGCGACGGCCCTGATCGCAAGGACAGCCCTCTCCTGCCCGCCATCGCGCTGACGAGTTTATCGGCAGGCATCTCATCAACCGTCGGTTGCTCAACCTCAAATGTATGTTAGCGTGCCGTTACCGGCGCGGCATTTCCGCGCCGGATTTGGGAAGGACATGGTCATGAGATTGTCGCCAAGCCTTGTCGTGCCTTCAGCCATCGCCGCCTTGTCGACCGTCCTGCTGGTCGGCCCCGCCGCGTCGCAAATCAACGCGGGCTCCACCGACACGCTGCCTCCGGTCACCGTCGACGCGCCGAAGCCGGCGGCAAAACCATCTGCGCCGCAGCGCGCGGCAGGCACCGGCACATCCCGCCGGACATCGTCGGCAACTCAGACGACATCGTCGGCCGCCCGAACGCCGTCTTATGCGCCGGGATCGACCATGGCGAAGATCGCCAAGCTGGAGCGATCTGCAAGCAGCTGCAACGGCGGCTGCGAGACCAGCTTCAAGACCGGCAACGCCCCCTGGGTTGGCTGCAGCTATTCGGCGGGAATCAATTCGGTGGTCTCGTCAACCTGCACCGACACGCTCACCTACAAGACCTACGCGGAGTGCATGGACACCAAACTTTTCCTGGGCTGGATCACGCGAGAAGCGCGCTGGCATTGCAGCAGCCTGCTCGCCGGCGGGAAGCTGAAGGGGGAAAAGCTGACCACGTTGGTTGCTGAGAAGCGCGAGGTCGCCGAGCTCAAGCGATCGGCACGTCGCTAGCCCAGCACGACCAGATAGCGGGCCGTTTGCCCGCCTCTCCCGATGACCGTGGCAGCACGTCCCGGCACCTCGCGTGCCGGACGTGCTGCAGCTTGATAAGCGCTTTCGCGCGCGCCTTCGACACGCCGTGGCGTCGCCGCTCGACGAAGCGCTCAGGGACCGTTCGCACAGGCACTGCTTCACTGCACGCGCAATGACGGCGCCAGCAGCCAGCGTCATCCACTGTGACTTCGACGCCACGTTCATCGACAGACATCAACCCTTGGTTGCCCAGCTCCAAATGTATGTTAGCGTGCACTTACCGGCACGGCATTTCCGTCCCGGATCAGGAAGGACATGGTCATGAGATTGTCATCAAGCCTTGTCGTGCCTTCAACTGTCGCTGTTCTGTCAACCGTCCTGCTGTGCGCCCCGGCCGCATCGCAGATCCCAACCGGCTCCGCCGCCACACTTCCCCCCGTCACGGTCGACGCGCCGAAGCAGACGGCAAGGCCGCACGTGTCGGAGCGAGGAGCAACCACAACCGCGCCGCGCCGGACGGCGTCGACAACCCCAACATCAACCGCGCGGACGCCTTCGTATGCGCCGGGCTCACCCATGGCGCGGCTTGCCAGCCTGGAGAAGGTCGCCAGCAGCTGCAACGGTGGCTGTGCTTCAAGCTTCCGGCACGGCAATGAGCCCTGGATCGGCTGCAGCGAGTCGGGCGGCGGTCTGAACTACGGACCTTTCTCGCCAACGTGCCGGGACACCATCACTCATACGTCCTACGAGACTTGCGTCGAGACGAAAGTGTTCCTGGGCGAGAATCGAAACAGAGCCCACTGGTTCTGCAGCAGCCTCGCCGCCGGCAACAGGTTCAAGGTCGCCGACCTCAAGCGGCCGGCACGCTCTCGTTAGTTGTTTCTCTCCACACGCCTTCTGTTGCGGTCGAGCTTCAAACCCTCTCGTGTCCCGGACGCGGTGCAGCGCGCAGCGCTGCTCCGCAGAGCCGGGACCCAGGAGGCGACACGGCAGAATGCGGAGACATGGGCCCCGGCTCTGCAGCGCACCGTACCGGACGATGCTTCGCATCGCCGGGGACGCTGCGCTGCGTCCGGGGCATGAAACCCAAGCCAACGCACGAAGCTCTGTCCGCGCCGTCATTGCGGGAGCCCTTGCGACGAAGCAATCCAGAGTCCTTCCGCAGAGGCACTCTGGATTGCTTCGCTGCGCTCGCAATGACGGATGTTGCTGACAACTGGGGTCACTCTCGTCCCGGCTACGCCCGGGCTGCCGGCGCCCGGGGTGTGAGAGCTGGGGCCCACTCCACGATTGGCGCACCAGACACGGGCGAACCAAGTGTGACCCATGTCGCAGAGGCCGGCGGCAGGCTCCAATACCTCCAGCGGGATTGTTGCATGAACCTGGTCCATTCCCGTGAAGAGCCATTTGCCGCTGTTGGATCCGCTGCGCTTCGGAGCCGCGCTCGGAGTTGCCATTTTCCACCAGATGTTCTGGTCCTGGGCCTGGGCATCGATCGGCGTCCCCGGTTTCGAGCGCACCGTTGCAGCCGATTTGCTCTACCCCTCCGCTGCGCCTTTCACGTGGTTCGGCTGGGTCGGCGTTGAAATCTTCTTCGTCATTTCCGGCTTCGTGATCGCGAATTCCGCAAGCACATCCTCGCCCGGCGAGTTTCTGCTTGGCCGCGTGCTCAGGCTCTATCCGGCGGTCTGGGTCTGCGCCACCGCGACCTTCCTCGTCCTGCTGCTATTCGGCAGCGGACCGGCGTCCGAGATCATCCTGCCCTATATCCACGCCATGCTGATGGTGCCGAAGGGCGTCACCGGTCAGTGGCTCGACGAAGTCTATTGGACGCTGGCGGCCGAGACGGCGTTTTATGGGCTGGTGTTTTGCGCCATGCTCACGCGGAAGATCACGCTGCGGCACCTCGCCTTTGGTCTCACCATCTACAGCGCGGTGTTCAACGCCATCGCGCTGCTGGTCGCGTCATGCACGACGCCGTCCGACCTGCCCTTTCTCGTGATCCTGATGTTCCGCGTGCCGTGCTCGGCATTCCTGCTGACGCACGGCTGCTTCTTCGCGCTGGGGATCTGGCTGTTCATTTCCGCGAACAGGGAATTGACGGCGCTCGAACAGGTCGCCGTCGCCGTCACCTGCCTGTCGGGCGCCGCGGAGATCTACGTCTTCGCCTCGTTCTTCCTCACCTCCATCCCCGCCATCTCGGATCAATCGGCCCTGGTGCCGATCACCGTCTGGGCGACCGCGGTGCTCCTCGTCGCCCGTGCCGCAAAAAGGAACAGGCACCCTGCGCCCGTAGCTTCTCGCGAAGCACCGGCCTGGCTGAGGACGCTCGGACTGATCACCTACCCGCTCTATCTCACCCACAACGTCATCGGCTCTGCGATCATCCGTGCATTGGTCGAGGCGGGCCTCGATGCCTCTTCGGCGATATGGGTTGCGCTCGGCATGCTCGTGCTGGTCTGCTGGTTCATCTGTGCGAGGATCGAGCCGGCCGTCAGGTCAGCGCTGACGCAAACGCTGGCACATTTCGGCAAGCTGCCGAAGCGGCTGCCGGCATCGCGCCGCGCGGCGCTGGCCCGGGGCCTGGGACTGCGCCTTCCCCTGCCCGCCCCGATCAAGGTGAAGGTCGCCGCATCCTAGCCGGCGCGCGCAGTATTGCTGTCTTCAGCGACCGGTGACCCCGGCAACGGCCAGCCCTTCGGCGAACCGCTCGACGAAGCCCTGATCGTTGCAAAAGAACAGCTCCTGCCGCGCCGTCGCGATCTTGTAATCCGGCTTGCGCTGCAGCAGATCGACCGCTGCCGCATGGGCCTGCGCCTTGTCGCCGAGGTGGCCGAGGGACGCGGCCAGCGTGGCATAAGCACGATATGTGGCATTCGGCTGCCGCGTCGCCCTGCGGGCAAACTCGACGGCAATGTCGTATTCCCCGAGCGAGAAATGCGTCCACGAGCGCACGTGATGAAAGCTCCAGAGATGGCTGTCGCGGGGACTGAGCATTGTCGCGCGATCAAGCAGCGCTTCGGCCTCGATCTCCCGCCCGCACCACAAAAGGTTGAACCCTTGCGCAAAATACCCTTGCGCGAAACTCGGATTGAGCTCCAGCGAGGTGTCGATGGCGGCCAGCGCCTCGTCGTTCCGACGCGTCAGGCAGAGCGCTCGCCCGAGCGCGCAATGACAGAAGCAATCGAGCTCGTCGAGCGTCACGGCGAGACGGGACTGGCGCAGCGCCGTTTCCAGCCGCCCGGGCCGGATCTTCGGATCATCATAGAGCGCGCGCTGGATATTGACGTAGGCCAGCGCACCATGACCACGCGCGAAGCCGGGATCTGCCGCGATCGCACGCTGGAAATATTCCTCGGCCAGGTCGAATCCCGGCGTGGTGAACCGCCAGAGATTCCATAGCCCGCGCTGGTAGCAGTCCCACGCATCCAGACTTTCGGGCGCCTTTCGCGCGGCGAGTTGCTGCTCGACCTTCGACAGTTCGGGTTCGATGGTGGCGGCGATCTGCTTGGCCATCTCCTCCTGGATATCGAAGATGTTCTCGAGCTGAAGCTCGTACTTGTCGGACCAAAGCTGCATCCCGTCCGCGGCCCGGGTCAGCTCTGCCGTGATCCGCACGACATCGCGGCTCTTGCGAACGCTGCCGGACATGACATAGCTCACGCCGAGTTGCGCACCGACGTCGCGCGCGTCGACCACCCGCCCCTGAAACCCGATCGTCGAGTGGCGCGAGATCACGGAAAGCCAGCGGTTGCGGGCGAGCAGCCGGATGATGTCTTCCGTCAATCCATAGCTGAAATATTCGTTCTCCGGATCGTTCGACATGTTCGTGAACGGCAGCACCGCGATGAACGAACGCGCGTTGGCCTCTGCCTTGACCGATTCCGAAACGACGTCGTCGAGATGCGACACGTCGGTGGAGAGCGATGCCTGTTTCGGAACGTCGATCGTCGCGCGCTGCTCCGGTGCAAGCCGGATCGCTTCGGCGTCGGAGCCGCCGATCGCATGCACCTGGGCGACGAACCGAAAGCCGCGCCTGTGCAGCGTCCTGATGAAGAGCTGATCGGTTCCGTTGTCGCCGAGCACGCGCCGCGCGCCGTTGATGCGGCTGGAAAAAGCCGCTTCGGAAATGATGCGGCCATGCCACACGATGTCGATGAGCTCGTCCTTGCTCACCACCCGCTCGTGGTTGCGCACCAGATGAACGATGAGATCGAAGACCTGAGGTTCAATATGGACAGGCGTCCCCTCACGTCGAAGCTCTTGCTGGCTTAGATCGACCTCGAAATCCGAAAAACGGTATTTAACTACCATTATCACTTTCCTAGCGAGGCTGACCGCATATGGCGGCCGTCGTCGAAACAATCTCCAACTCAGGGAAAAACCAATGTGTCCTGAAGGACTCCGTCAAGCGCGAGGGATCGGTCGAGTTTAGAGATCGGTCAATCGCCGTTCAACCGGAGATGCCACATGGTCCGTGCGTCCGATCGTCTGCACCGCTATTGCGCCGGATGGTTTGCCGTCTTGGCACATCGCGGTTCCGTGCAAGCGCTTGCATCCCTCCCGTCCGCGACGCGTCCGAGCTTGCGGAAGAAGGTTCTCCTGCTGGCGGCCCGCCTGAGGCGTCTGTTCAATACGTGGGCTGCAGCGTCGCTCGCGCATCAGGCCGCAACAGCTGCCGGACAACTGCCGGCATCGCGCGGGATCTCTGCTGCCGCGGCGCGATCGACCCGTGCGGCGCAAGGCGGCGTTCAACGAGCACCGCCATGATCGGATGCATGCTCTCAGGCTACGTCGCTGGGGCGTGAGTGATCGCGTTTCAGACCGTCAATCCGAAGCGCGCCCGAAGGCATCAGCCTGCAGCGGCAGCCCGTTCGAGGGCCGTCAACAGTTCCTTCGCCAGCGGTCCCGCCGATGCCGGGTTCTGGCCGGTGATGAGGCGGCCATCAACAACGACATGAGGTTGCCAGTTGGATGCAGACGAGTACTCGGCACCCTCTGCCCTCAAAGCATCCTCAAGTTCGTAGGGCACGTCATCGCGGGCGTAGTCGTACTCTTCCTTTGTCGAGAACGACGTGAGCTTCTTGCCGCGCACGAACGGCGTGCCATCCCCGAGATCCACGCCGAGAAGGGAGCACGGACCATGACAAACAGCGCTCACGAGCTTGCCCGTGCTCCACGCGCGCACGACGGCCTTCTGCACGTCGGCGTTTCGCGCGATGTCGACCATCGGCCCGAGGCCGCCGGGCACCAGGATCGCATCGTAGTCCGCGGCGTCGACTTCGGACAATTTGCGGCTGTGATTGAGCCGACGAAAAGCCTTGCTCTCGAGAAACGCCTTCTGGGCCGGGTCTTTCTCGTCATATGCGTCGTAGGGCGTCCATCCGCCGGCAGGTGATGCGAATTCCACCGCGATTCCCGCCTTGTCGAGCACGTCGAAAGGATGGGCGACTTCCGCAAAGAAGAAGCCGGTCTTGCGACTGTGCGGACCGATCACGGCTGCGTTGGTGACGATGAACAGAACATGCTGGGTCACGTTGGATCCTCGATTTGAAGAGGCGTTCAGGAATTCGGTTCCAAGCGTTTCCGCCATGAGCGCCCGGCGCGCGATACGCGAACGTAGCTAGCACCGCAGTCGGCCCAATGGTGGTTAAATGCGGTAAATGGGGAATATCCGGCAAGCGCCTTCAGCTCGCAGCCCATCGCGCCTGGTACATGCGCAATTTGCAATCTTGGTACTGTTCTATGGCCGGGCGCAGCGCATTTATCCGCTAGTACCAGCGACCGGAGCGATCCCGATCCGCCAGTCTTGCGGGAGGCCCGGCCGGTGCAGACGGCGCCGATCGCTGGGCCCAACCAGATCAGGATCGAGGAGATAATTCCCATGAAGGCAATCGTTGTCACGGAACAGGCTGCGGGAACGGGCGGAATGAAGCTGGTGGACCGGCCCGAGCCGCAAGCAGCGATCAACGACGTCATTGTCCAGGTTCACGCGTCGGGATTCGTCCCGACCGAGCTGACGTGGCCTTCGACCTGGACCGATCGCGTCGAGCGTGATCGAACACCGTCGATCCCTGGACACGAGCTGGCCGGAGTGGTCACGGCTCTCGGATATGGCACGACCGGGCTCTCGGTGGGACAGCGGGTGTTCGGGCTTGCGGATTGGTATCGCGATGGCACGCTGGCCGAGTATGTGGCGATCGAGGCCCGCAATCTCGCGCCGCTGCCTGGTGACGTTGACTTCACGGTGGGCGCGAGCCTGCCGGTCTCTGGCCTGACCGCATGGCAAGGGCTGTTCCAGCACGGCCGCCTGCAGGCGGGGCAACGCGTGCTCGCACACGGCGCGGCGGGCGCCGTCGGTTCGATGGTGACGCAGCTCGCACGAGAAGCCGGTGCCTACGTCATCGGCTCCGGTCGCGCCTCCGACCGTCAGACGGTGCTCGACTTCGGGGCGAAGGAATTCGTCGACCTCGACAACGACGCCCTTGAAGACGTCGGCAAGGTCGATCTGGTGTTCGATGTCATCGGCGGTGACATCCAGAAGCGGTCCGCAGCACTGATCCGAGCCGGAGGAACATTGGTCACCATCGTCGGGCCGGCCGAGGCGCAGCCATCCAATGGACTGGCTCTCGATTTTGTCGTCGAGGCAGATCGTTCCCAGCTAAGTGAGATCGTCCAGCGCGTGCGGGACGGCCGACTGCGGACGAACATCGGCAAGGTCTCCACCTTCGACGATGCGGTCGCCGCCTTAAATCCGAGCGGCCGGCGCAAGGGAAATACGATCATCCGCGTTCGTCCCTGAAGCAGAAGCTATCGGGCACAGGAGGCACACCGTCGTCGGCTCCCCTCCGGCAGATACTCGTGAACGACCTCCCGCCTACGCCGCCTTCAACACCGGCGTCGGCGGTTGCGACGGCCGGATCAGCGCGAACGCGACCTGGATGATGCCGCCGGCCAGCCCAAGCGCGACGCCGATGCGCCAGGCCATGGTGTAGGAGCCGAGCGCGTCGTAGAGCACCCCGCCGCCGTAGGCGCCGAGGAAGCTGCCGATCTGGTGGCTCATGAAGGCAAGGCCCTGGATCATCGCCTGCCAGCGCAGGCCGAACATCTCGGCGACGGCGCCGGCGACCAGCGGGCCGACGCCCATCCAGAGGAAGCCCATGATCGCGCCGAACAAGAGAGTCGAGAATGGCGTCGCCGGCAGCGTGAAGTACCAGGCGAGCGCGATCGAGCGCAGGATGTAGATGCCGCCGAGCAGCGCCAGCTTGTTCCAGCGCTGGCCGGCCCAGCCGAAGAACAGCGAGCCCAGCACGTTGAAGCCGCCGATCATGCCGAGTGTCTGCGCGCTGAGCATCGGATCGAGGCCGCAGATCGCAAGGTAGGACGGCAGATGCGTGGTGAGGAACACGAGCTGCATGCCGCAGACGAGATAGGCGCAGGTCATCACCACGAAGGAGGCATTGCCGAACGCGGTCTTCGCCGCCGTCGCGGCCGTGGCATCGCCGATGTCGTCGGCGGCCGGCTTCGGCAGCGGGATCTTGTCGATGCGCCCTGCATACCAGGCCGCGGGGATCATCAGCACCGACATGACGACGAAGCCGGCAAGACCGAAGCGCCAGCCAAAGCCTTCGTTGAGGATCTGCCCAATCGGGGCCGACAGCAGCGCGCCGAGCGAGCCGGCGCCGGAAACGATGCCGAGTACGGTGGAGCGCACCGTCTCAGGCACAGCGCGCGCCGCCACCGACATCGCGATCGCGGCCGCCGTGCAGGCCAGCGACGTCCCGATCAGAATGCCCGCGCCGATCATGATGCTGAGCAGGCCGTTGGCGGTCGCCATCAGCGCCAGGCCTGCGATATACATCAGCGCGCCCACGATCATGATCGGGCGGAAGCCGTAGCGCACGGTGAGCGCGCCTGCGGGCGGCTGCAGGAAGCCCCAGGCGAGGTTCTGGACGGCCAGCGCCAGCGTGAAATCCGAGATCGAGATGTGGATGTCGTGCGTCAGCGGCTGCATGAAGATGCCGAGACTCTGCCGCAGCCCCATGCTCAGCGTCAGCATGATCGAGGCGCCGATCAGGATCGGCAAGGTCGGACGCAGGACCTGCAACAGGGGCATGTTTATCTCCCTCGGCGGCGCGGCACGCGTGCCGTCGTCTGCAATATCGGTTGATTTTGGTTACACAGACCTGTGTACTTAGGCTATGAAAGGCCGGTACTGTCAAGCCAACAGGATGCGCGCTATCGCATGGCTCCCCCGCCCGCCCCACAGACGATGAAAGAGCGGATCCTCGAGACCGCCGACAAGCTGTTCTATCTGCAGGGCATTCGCGCCATCGGTGTCGATACCATCGCGGCCGAGATCGGCATCTCCAAGCGCACGCTCTACAACCACTTCCCGTCCAAGGACGCGCTGATCGCGGCCTATCTCGAGCGCCGCTTCGTGCACGCCGGCCCCTCCGACAAGCCGCCGGCCGAGCAGATTCTCGCCACTTTCGATTCGCTGGAGCGCCGCTTTGCGGCGAAGGATTTTCGCGGCTGCCCGTTCGTCAATGCGGTCGCCGAGCTCGGCCCATCCGACCGCGCCGTGAAGAAGATCGCCATCGCCTTCAAGGAAAGCCGCCGCGTCTGGTTTCGCGACCGCCTCACCGAGCTCGGCGTTGCCGACGCCGATGCGCTCGCCACCCAGCTCGTGCTGCTGGTCGACGGCTCGATCGCCCAGGACTTGGTGCGCGACGATCCCGCAATGGCGCGCGCGGCGAAGGAAGCGGCGACGGTGCTGCTGCGGAATGCGGGGGTGGATGTGGGTGGTGGTGTGGAGCCGGTGAAGGGCAAGCGGCCGCGGCAAAAATAGTGTCGACGACGACTGAGGGCGTGGCAACAGCATTCGTCCCACGCAGCGCCGACCCTGCCAAAATGCTCCTGTTTTGCCCGACAAGTCAAACCGCGCACTCCGCCTGCGCACCCTTCCCTGCCACCGGCATAACCCGTTGATCCCGCTGGCGCCGGCTACTGTGCATGGGGTTGTTTTCGAACTTTTGGGTCGCGAGCAGCCTCACGCCGCGTGCGAGACCACCCGGTTGCGGCCGTCGTGCTTGGCCCGGTACAGCGCGGTGTCGGCGCGCTTGAGGACGTCGCCGACCGCCTCGCCCTTCTGCTCCAGCGTGGTGAGGCCGATCGAGATGGTGACCTCGATGCGCTTGGCGCCCTTGTGGATCGCAAAGGGCTCGCCCGCGATCGAGCGGCGCAGGCGCTCGGCGACCATGCCGGCGACGTGCAGATCGGTCTCCGGCATCACGATGACGAACTCCTCGCCGCCGTAGCGGCACGCAAGGTCAATGCCGCGGATCGATTTGCGCACGCGCACCGCGAACTCGCGCAGCACGTCGTCGCCGGCGTCGTGGCCGTAATTGTCATTGATCGACTTGAAGTAGTCGATGTCGAGGATCATCAGCGCCAGCGGCTTGCCGCGGGTCGCGGCCTGCTCGGCCAGCGTTGCCAGATGGCTCTCCATGTAGCGGCGATTGTGCAGGCCGGTCAGCGCGTCCGTGATCGCCATCTCGATCGAGTTCTGCACGTTGTCGCGCAGGTGATCGGTGTAGCGGCGGCGGCGGATCTGGGTGCGGGCGCGCGCCAGCAGCTCGATCTTGTCGACGGGGCGCAGCAAATAGTCGTTGACCCCGATCTCGAGGCCGCGGAGCAGCCGCGTCGAGTTCTCGGGGTCGGCGATGGCGAGGATCGGCACGTGGCGCGTCCGCTCCAGCGAGCGCGCCTGGCTGCACAGGCGCAGGCCGTCGAAATTGTTGAGGTCGAGCGAGACGATCAGCAGGTCGTAATTGCCCTCGGCGGCGTGGAACAACGCCTCCGTCGGGTTCGGCTCGACGTCGATGGTGTGCTCGGCGGCGAGGATCGTCGCCAGCCGCTCATAGGAGGACTCGCGGTCGTCGACCAGGAGGATGCGGCCGCCCTTGCCGGTGTCGGCCACGGCGCTGCGCTCGGGCGCCTGCATGCCGATCTCGAGCGAGGTGATGGCGCGCATGCGCAGCTCATCGGTCATCATCTTCAGCCGCGTCAGCGAGCGCACACGCGCGATCAGCACGACGTCGGAGACGGGTTTGGTGAGGAAATCGTCGGCGCCGGCTTCGAGGCCGCGATTGCGGTCGGCGGGGCTGTCGAGCGCGGTGACCATCACGACGGGGATGTGGTGCGTCGCCGGATCGGTCTTCAGGCGGCGGCAGACTTCGAAACCGTCCATGTCGGGCATCATCACGTCGAGCAGGATGATGTCGCATTCGGCGCGGCGTGCCAGCGCCAGCGCCTCGGTGCCGTTCGAAGCGGTCATCACGTCGAAATATTCGGCGGACAGGCGGGCTTCGAGGAGTTTGACGTTGGCAGGAACGTCATCGACAACCAGGATACGCGCGGACACTTTGCACTCACTTCCTATCCGATGAAACGCCGGACCGTCTCAATGAATTTGCCGACCGAGATCGGCTTGGACAAATAGGCCTCGCAGCCGCCCTCGCGGATGCGCTCTTCGTCGCCCTTCATCGCGAACGCCGTGACCGCGACGACGGGAATGGTGCGCAGCTCCGGATCGTCCTTGATCCAGCGCGTCACCTCGAGGCCTGAGACCTGCGGCAGCTGGATGTCCATCAGCACGAGGTCGGGCCGCATCTTGCGCACGAGGTCGAGCGCCTCGTAGCCGTTGCTGGTGCCGGAGGTCTGGTAGCCGTGGGCCTCCAACAGGTCGCGGAAGAGCTTCATGTTGAGCTCGTTGTCTTCCACGATCAGGACGGTCTTAGCCATCCCGTCCTCCTGATTGGCACGAAGCCGGATACATGTGACGCCTCAGGCGCCGCTTTCCGGCGCTTCGAAAACTGGATTCAAACTAGCCTCAGATTCGCTCTAGTTTCGTTAAACCCGAGGGGCCACTTTCTGCGACGTGGTTTCCAGTTGCTTGCCCCGGGCCGGAAGACTCAAGGCGGAGACTCGGGCATGATGCAAAGTAGACACCGAAAGTTAACGGAAAGGCAAACCGGCCCCGTGAAAAAGCCTGTTCACAACCCTCGCGAAGTCGCTGAAATCGTTGCGATTCAGGCCCTGTCCTTTGTCGCGGGCGACCCCGAGCGGCTGGGCCTGTTCCTGGCTGAGACAGGGGTCGGTCCGGAGACCCTCCGGAACGCCGCCGCGGACCCGAATTTCCTCCTCAACGTGCTCGATTTCGTGCTGCGCGATGACGCCACTGTGAAGGCCTTCGCGACAGCCTCGGAGCTGCATCCGACCAACGTTGCGGCAGCGCGGCAGGTGCTCGGCGACGCGCTCGGCGACCCCTCCTGGGAGCGCGACGTGCCGTGAGCGCGCCCGACCCGGCCGGGCCCCGCTGCTTCTGCCGGGATTGTCTGGCCGATCTGGACGTAACTGTACGGCGCTGCACGGCCTGCGGTTCCCCCCGCCTCGTCCGCCACCGGACGCTGGCGAGCCTGACCATCGCCCATATCGACTGCGACGCCTTCTACGCGACGGTCGAGAAGCGCGACAATCCTGATATCGCCGACAAGCCCGTCATCATCGGCGGGGGCAAGCGCGGCGTGGTGTCGGCCGCCTGCTACATCGCGCGGACCTACGGCGTGCGCTCGGCGATGCCGATGTTCAAGGCGCTCGACGCCTGCCCGCATGCCACTGTGATCCCGCCCGACATGGCCAAATATGTCCGCGTCGGCCGCGAGGTGCGCCAGGCCATGCAGGCGCTGACGCCGCTGGTCGAGCCGCTCTCGATCGACGAAGCCTTCCTCGATCTCTCCGGCACCGAGCGCGTGCACGGCATGATCCCGGCAAAGGTGCTGGCGCGCTTTGCCCGCGAGGTCGAGCGCGACATCGGCATCACCGTCTCGGTCGGCCTGTCCTGCAACAAGTTCCTCGCCAAGATCGCCTCCGACCTCGACAAGCCGCGCGGCTTTGCCGCGCTCGATCAGGAGGAGGCGCGCGTGATGCTGGCGGACAAGCCGGTCGGCTTCATCTTCGGCGTGGGGCCTGCGACCCAGGAGCGCCTGGTGCAGCGCGGCTTCCGCGTCATCGCCGACCTGCAGAAGGCCGACGAGATCGAGATGATGCGGCAGTTTCCGAGCGACGGCCGCAGGCTGTGGCGGCTCGCGCGCGGCATCGACGACCGCCGCGTCGAACCGGACCGCGGTGCCAAGACGATTTCCAGCGAAACCACCTTCGAGACCGACATCCGCGATTTTGCGACGCTGGAGAAGATCCTGTGGCGGCTCTGCGAGAAGACGTCGTCGCGGCTGAAGAGCAGCGAGCTCGCCGGCTCCACCGTGACGCTGAAGCTGAAGACCGCCGATTTCCGCCAGCGCACCCGCTCGCAGTCGATCGCCGCACCGACGCAGCTCGCCGCGAAGATCTTCTCGATCTGCCGCGAAATGCTGGCGAAGGAGATCGACGGCACCGCTTTCCGCCTGATGGGGGCCGGCGTCAGCGCGCTGCGCGAGGGATCGGCGATCGACGACACCGACATGCTCGACCGCCGTGCCGCCCACGCCGAGCGCGCGGTGGACAGCCTGCGCAAGAAGTTCGGCAGCGCCGCGGTGATCCGCGGCATCGCCTATGACGGGCCGGAGAAGGCGCAGGAGTGAACGAGTCCGGTTTAGCTCAGTCGCGTTCGAAGACCCGTGCACCCGGATAGGCGCGCCTGGCGTACTGAACGACCAGCTGCCGATCCTGCGTTTCCAGGAACGGCGTTCGGATCTGGCAAGATCCGACGATGAGGTGCCATAAGCCGTTGAGCTTTCGAATGACCACGTTCATTTGAGTTTCCTCGCAGTGACCCGAGTGGACTCAAATTGTAAGAATCTCCCGCCGTCGCTCAATTGTACCAGCGTAAGCTCGGCGCATGAGAAGGATTAGAGGAGATATACAAAGGTATGTTGGACATGGCTTCCACGGCCGTCGGCGCCGACAGCTTCGCAAGGGCGCCCCTCCCTGTCCGGAGGCCCGCACCGTGACCGGCGAACGCGATCTCGACGCGCTGCTGAAAGGCATGAATCCGGAGATGATGGACGGCACCTTCGTGTTCTGCGTGCTTGCGCCGGGCGTGAACATTCCAGCCACGATCAACCCGATGCTGACATTCCGGGAGCGCGAAGGAATAACGCTGGTGATGCTGCGCGAGGAAGCCGAAGCGGCGGGACTAAGCCACGCATTCGCCTCGCGCCTGATCACGCTGACGGTTCACTCCGCACTCGATGCAGTCGGCTTCCTGGCGGCCATCACCGCGCGCCTCGCCGGGGCCGGCATCAGCGTGAACGCCGTGTCGGCCTTTCATCACGACCACCTCTTCGTGCCGGTTGACCGGGCCGACGAAGCGATGGCCATTCTGCACGAGATATCCAAGGCGAGACACCCGTAGCCCGGATGGAGCGCAGCGAAATCCGGGACAGTGCATCCTCAGCGACGGATTTCCCGGATTACGCTTCGCTCCATCCGGGCTACGGCCGCGAACACAGCGGAAGCAGCTTGTCGCGTGTCAGAGGTGCGAGCTTGACAGCTCCGGGCGAGGACGGATCGAGCCACAGGATCTCCTCGATCTCCGCCGCGGGCGTGACGGAATGGGCGATGACGACACGAAAAATGTCCGCATCGACCAGCCGGCCTGGCTCGTTGGCGGCCGGCGCCGTGTATCGCCCGACATAGGTCATCTCGCTCGGATCGACATCGATCCCGAGCTCCTCCGACAATTCGCGCCTCAGCGCGGCCTGCGGATGCTCGCCGGTCTCGATCTTTCCTCCGGGCTGCATGAAGCTTTCAGTCGCCTTCTTCCGGACCAGCAGGACGCGTCCGTCGCTCCTGCTCATCAGTGCGGCAGCAATCCGGATATTCTCCGACGTCATTCCGTCAACACCTCAATCCGCGACTGCGATCGCCTCGATCTCGATCAGCCATTCCGGCGCTGCGAGCGCGGAGACTCCGACTAGCGTTGAGGCCGGCGGCTCCATGCCTTCGAAGAAGGCCGAACGGGCCTTGCCGATGATCGGGCGCAGCTCCGGCTTGTAGTTCACGACGAAGGTCGTGATCTTCACGATGTTGGAATAGCTCGCGCCGGCCGCCTTCAGCGCATGTCCGAGATTCTGCATCACCTGCGTGGTCTGCGCGGCGATATCGCCCTCGCCGACGATCCGCCCCTCCTCGTCGGTCGAGACTTGGCCGGAGATATAGATGGTGCGCGCACCGGAGGCGGTGACGACGTGGGAATAAGCGGGATTGTGATGCAGGCCGCTGGGGCGGAGATGGTCGAGCTTGGGCATGGTTGGCTCCCCGGAGTTTGTGGTTGGGAGGTAGCGTAGCCGGAGAGTGTGACGAGAGCTAGATGCGACGAGCAGCGCTGATGCCCCCGTCATCCTGAGGTGCGAGCCGCGTGGCGCGAAGCGGCGCGCGGGGAGCCTCGAAGGATGTACGGCCGAGGTGCTGCAGCTGGGCCGTCGCCCTTCGAGGCTCGCCCTGCGGCAAGCCGCAGGACGCGCACCTCAGGGTGACGGTGATGGAGTGACGTGCGCGGTACGCAGCTGCACTGCCCCTCAATTACAGGGCTTGCTGTCCTTGGCGTCGAACTTGCCCATCGCGCCGGAGATGACGAAATCGTTGTAGTCGAGCACGAGCTGGCGCGAGACGCCGTTCTCGTAGAGCTCGAATGCCATCGCATAGACCGGCGTCTGCTCGCCTTCCTTCTGCTGGGCCTCGCGGTCGAAATAGCTGACCGTGACGGGCCAGCGCTTCAGCGACTTCATGTGCTCGTCCGACGTCGACGGATCGGCCGAGGTCGCACGGTCGGCAGCGATCGGCTGGCCGATCACGGTCAGCGTGTTGTAGACCTTCTGGCCGTCGTCGGAGCCGTCATAGACCGAGAGCTCGAGCAGCGACTTGCCCTCCTTGGCGGCGGCGATGATGCGCTGGATCTGCTCGGTCGGGAATACGATCTTGCCGTCGAGCGTGAAGCTCTTCGGCGCCGGCAGCTTGAGCTTGACGTTGATGTGGTCGCCGTCGCGTTCCGCCGAGCCGTCGACACGGCCGGCATCGGCCTCGTTCATCCGCGTCTCGATCTTGAAGCGGTAGCTCTTCCCCCCAGCGTCTTCCCAGGAATTGGAGCGGAGGTCGCTCAGCGTGACCTTGCCCTCGCCGCTGTCGAGCTCGGAGACCTGGCGGAATTCGGAGGTGTAGCCCTCGCAGGAGCTGCCGGTGAAATTGTAGAGGATTCGGCCGCGCGCGCTGTTGACCGAATTGGAGCGCGATTTGACGAGGCTGAGGTCATAGAGCGCCTGGTGCGCGAGGAACGGACCGTTGGCGGCCTGCGCCATTCCGCCCGAGCCGAAAGCGGCCGCCGCGAGCGCCATCACACCGAGCGAAGTCCGGAAAAGGTGCACCATGTCTCATCCCTGGAAAGCGCAGATTCGACATTTTAATGACCGTTCCATTGCGTCGCAACTGAGGCCGTTTCACGTAAAGTTGCGGCCCCGGCGTTGAACCTGCTGGCCTGCCTCAACAAACTGCAGCCCCCTCCAGTTGCTTGCATGTGGCGGCACGATGGGCGAAACAGGGCGCGCCCGGCGGCCTCAAAGGGAGCCGGGATGAATGATTTTTGGACAACGAGGTCGGACATGGCGGGCACGGTCGAGCAGAAACTGGCGGAACAGGGCATCAAGCTGCACGAGGCCCCCACCCCCGTCGCCAACTACGTCCCGTTCGTGCGGACCGGTAACCTGCTGTTCGTCTCGGGCCAGGTCTGCTTCGACCCCGCCGGCAAGCTGATCGCCAAGGGCAAGCTGGGCGCCGGCGTCTCGATCGAGGACGGCGCGGCCGCTGCGCGCGGCTGCGCGGTCAATCTGCTGGCTCAGGTCAAGGCCGCGCTCGGCGACCTCGACAAGGTCGTGCGCGTGGTGCGCCTCGGCGGCTTCATCAACTCGGCGCCGGACTTCCTGGACGGGCCGAAGGTGCTCAACGGCGCCTCCGACCTGATGGTCGCCGCCTTCGGTGACAAGGGCCGGCATGCCCGTACCACCGTCGGTGTCGCCTCGCTGCCCGCGGACGCGGCGGTCGAGGTCGAAGGCGTGTTCGAGGTCGCCTGACGCGCATGCGCGCTCCGGATTGGCTGACAGCCCGGCCGGTCGCCCATCGCGGCCTGCACGACATCTCCCGCGGCATCGTCGAGAACATGCCGGGCGCGGTTCAGGCTGCGATCGCGGGCAATTTCTCGATCGAGGTCGACATCCAGCTCTCGTCCGACGGCGAGGCCATGGTGCACCATGACCACGCGCTCGGCCGCCTCACCGAGGCCACCGGCGAGGTGGTCTCGAAAACGGCGGCTGAGTTGAGGGCGATCAGGTTCAAGGACACGGACGAGCGCATGATGTCGCTGTCCGACCTCTGCGCCATGGTCGCCGGCCGGGTGCCGCTGGTGATCGAGGTGAAGAGCCATTTCGGCGGCGACCGCAAGCTGGTGACGCGGATGGCCGAGGTGCTGGCGTCCTATCAGGGCCCTGCCGTCGGCATGTCCTTCGATCCGGACCAGGTGCTGGCGCTGCGCGAGCTGCTGCCGAACCGCCCGCGCGGCATCGTCGCGCAGCGGAGCTACGAGGACGAATATTGGGCCTACCTGACGCAGGAGCAGCGCGACAGCATGCTGTACCTGCGCCACGGCCTCCGGACCCAGCCGCATTTCGTCGCCTTCAAGGTCGATCACCTGCCGGCCCCCGCCCCCTGGATCGCCCGCAACGTCTTCGGCTGCGCCCTGCTCGGCTGGACCGTGCGCACGAGCGAGCAGCGGACGCGGGTCGGGCAGTATGCCGATCAGATGATCTTCGAGGGGTTCGTGCCGTAACCACACATTCGTGTCCCGGACGCGCTGCGGCGTGAAACGCCGCTGCGCAGAGCCGGGACCCAGAAGGTGGCGCGCTGCGCGGTGAGATGGGCCCCGGCTCCGCAGCGCACCGCACCGGACGATGCTTCGCATCGCCGGGGGCGCTGCACTGCGTCTGGGGCACGAGAGTGTCAGTTCCCGCCCTCTTGAAGTCGCTGCTGCAATGCACGATCTTGGGCACGATGGCATCATCTGAAATCACGCTTGAGGCGGTCCCTTCCATCGATGAAGTGTCTGCAGAGGATTGGGACGCCTGCGCCAATCCCGGCGGCCGCTGCACTGGGGTTGGCAACGGAACCTCATCCCCCCTCCCAGGCGATTCTCTCGGCCTCTTAGGACCCGCCTATAACCCGTTCGTCTCGCACGCCTTTCTGTCGGCCGTTGAGAAATCGGGTTCGGCGACGATCCGCACCGGGTGGGGCCCCCGGCATCTCGTGGCCAAGCTCGACGGCCGCGTCGCCGGAATCGTGCCCTGCTATCTGAAATCGCACAGCCAGGGCGAGTACGTCTTCGACCGCGGCTGGGCCGACGCCTATGAGCGCGCGGGCGGTCGCTATTACCCGAAGCTCCAGGTCTCGGTTCCCTTCACGCCGGCGACGGGGCCGCGGCTGCTCGTCCGCGACGGCGTCGATCGCGAGCGCATCACGGACGCGCTCGCAAGCGGGCTCGTGGCGCTGTGCGGCGTCAGCAAGGCTTCGTCCGTTCACGTCACCTTCGCGCGCGAGGCGGAATGGAAGCTGCTCGCCGAGCACGGCTTCCTCCAGCGCACCGACCAGCAGTTCCACTGGCACAACGAGGGCTTTTCCGGCTTCGACGATTTCCTGGCTACGCTGAACTCGCGCCACCGCAAGTCGATCAAGCGCGAGCGGCGCGACGCGCTCGCCGCGGGGATCACCATCCACTGGCTCACCGGCAAGGACATCACCGAGGATGCCTGGGACGCGTTCTTCATGTTCTACATGGAGACCGGCTCGCGCAAATGGGGCCGGCCGTATCTGACGCGCGAGTTCTTCTCACTGGTCGGCGAGACCATGGCAGAGGACGTGCTGCTGGTGATGGCCCGCCGCAACGGCCGCTGGATCGCGGGCGCGATCAACTTCATCGGCTCGGACACGCTGTTCGGCCGCAACTGGGGCGCGGTCGAGCATCATCCCTTCCTGCATTTCGAGGTCTGCTACTACCAGGCGATCGATTTCGCCATCAAACATGGCCTTGGGAATGTCGAAGCCGGCGCGCAGGGCGAGCACAAGATCGCGCGCGGCTACCTGCCGAAGACGACCCACTCCGCCCACTTCATCGCCGATCCGGGCCTCCGCCGCGCCATCGACGATTACCTCAAGCGCGAGCGCGCCTATGTCGCCGAGGCCGGACGGGAGCTCGCCGAGCTCGGCCCGTTCCGCAAAGGCGCCGACGAGGCGCCTTGACGGTTTGCCGTCGCTGGTGACAGTAAGCGCGAAAATCTTGGGAGCCGCCGCCATGACCGCCTACGACACCAACAACATCTTCGCAAAGATCCTGCGCGGCGAGCTGCCCTGCCACAAGGTGTACGAGGACGAGCACGTCTTCGCCTTCCTCGACATCATGCCGCGCGTCCCCGGCCACACGCTGGTGATCCCGAAGGCCCCTGCCCGCAACATCCTCGACATCGCGCCCGACGACTACGCTCACGTCGCCCGCGGCGCGAAGAAGATCGCGGCTGCCGCGATGAAGGCGTTCAAGGCCGACGGCATCACAGTGCAGCAATTCAACGAGGCCGCCGGCGGCCAGGTCGTGTTTCACCTGCACATGCACGTGATGCCGCGCCACGACGGCGTCGCCATGCTGCCGCCCGCGAGCCGCAAGGAAGACGTCAAGGTGCTGGAAGAGAACGCGACCAAGCTGATCGCGGCGTTGAAGGCGGGGTAGGTGTCAGCCCCGTAGCCCGGATGGAGCGCAGCGCAATCCGGGACCTTCGCCGCACTTCGTTGCGCTCGATGCGGGCTACGAGCTCTCTCCACTCGTCATTGCGAGCGGAGCGAAGCAATCCAGAATCTTTCCGCGGAGACAGTCTGGATTGCTTCGTCGCAAGGGCTCCTCGCAATGACGGAGGAGAGACCTCACTCCGTCTGGAAATCGCCCGGCTGCGGTGCGGCCAGCGGGGTGAACTCGCAGCGGTCGGGCTTGATGTCGATCAGCGGCGTGTTGTCGATGCAATCGAGGCCGCGCACCAGAATGGCATTGCCCTCGATGCCGACCAGCTTGACGATCGACGTCCCGATCGGGTTGGGCCGCACCGGCGAGCGCAGCGAAAACGTGCCGCGGGTCTTCTCGTTGTTCTTCGGGCTCTGCAGGATGATGTCGCGCCGCGACCGGTCAAGCCAGTAGAGCACTTCAAGATTGCTGTAGAAGTCGACGCCCTTGATGGCCGGCACGAACGGCTCGTAGATCACGAGGCGGCAGATCGGGCCGTCCTGGCGCCCCTGGCGCGGCGTCTCCAGCCGCGACGTCCAGGGCGTGCGGATGCGGCCGATGAAGACGAGGCCGGCATCCTCGGTGGACGGCAGCTCGATGGCGACCTCGCCTTCGCGGAGCTCGTTTTCGCGAACCATATTTCCTGTTCCTTGGCTTGTCGGAAGCGGTTTTAGCCCAACCACCACTTGCCGACCAGCATGAAGACTTCGCCCGTCACCACGCCCGCGAAGATCGAGCGGCGGCTCAGCAGGAACACGACGAGGCCGGCGCCGACCGCGCCGTAGCGCAGGGCATCGGGCACGCTAGCGAGCGCCCCCGGCGGCTGGACCACGATCTGGGCGATGACGCCGGCCAGGATGGCGGTTGCGACCGCCCTCACCCAGACCAGCAGCTCTGAGCCCTCGTCGATGCCGCCGCCGAACCACAGGCCCAGCATGCGCCAGATCTGGTTGGGAACGACGCCGGCGACGAACAGCACGACGAGCGCCTGCCAGTCGCCGATGAGCTGCGCGTAGCTCATGCGCGCACCTCCCGCCACCAATGCACACCATAGGCAATGGTGCCGGCCACAAGCCCGCTGACGAGGATGTCGAGGCCCGAGTTCATCTTCGCGGCCAGCGGATAGAGCAGGACGCCGAGCGCCAGCGCGACGACATCGGCGGCCTCGCGGCTGTTGCGTGCCGTCGAGAACAGGAACGACAGCGGCGTCAGCATCAGGATCGCCGCGCCCAGCGTCTGCGTGAGGTTGGCGGCGAGGAAATAGCCGACCGTGTTGGCGGTGAGGCACACCGAGACCAGACCGAAGCCAAGTCCGTTGACGAAGGCGATCCGCCGCTCGCGCGGCACCTGCGGCAGGAAGCGATGGCATTCGACCCACAGCGTCACGGCGGTGAGATGCGCCGCAAAGAACAGCTCACGCCGCCTGGTCGTCGGCGTGCGCATCAGCGGCAGCACCGAGACCACCATGGGAAACAGCCGGATCGCACTGACGGTGACGGCAATCGCCGACTGGATGATGGTGGCGCCCGAGCCGAGCGTGGTGATCAGGATGATCTGCGCCGGTCCCGCCCAGACGAACAGCGTCGAGCAGAGCGCCCAGAGCAGGCTGAAATGGCTGTCATGGGCCAGCGCGCCGATGCCGAGATAAGTCGCGAACAGGACGAGCGTGAGGATCGTCTGCGTGATCGAGCGCAGCCCCCAACCGAAGGCGCGCAAGGGACTTTGCCATTGAGGGGAATCGAGCGGAGGGAGCGCCACGGAACGGCCGGCTGAAGTTGCGGAATCGTGCCTGCATAACGGGCAATGTAGCGCCTCGCGTCAAGGAAGGCCCAGGCGGGGCTGGCATGCGCGCAAGGCCCTTAGCCTGTTACACCTCTGTTCTTCAGCACGAAGCAGGCGCCGCCCGCCTTGCGGATGCGGTTGCACAGATCATCCGCCTCGCTACGCGTGTCCGCGCCGATCCGCACCTGGTAGAACGCGCGCGTGCCGCGGCTGCGCATCACCGAGCGCAGCAGGCTCGGATCGCGCTCGCCGATCACCGCGCTCAGATGCGTGACCGCGCGGGAATACATCGCCAGCGCCTTGTTGCGGTCGAAGCCGGCGGCAAGCTGCACGCCCCAGATCTTGGCCGCGGCAAGCTCGACATGCTGCTCGAGCTCGGCGACGAACGGATTTGGCGCGCGCTTCAACAGCGCCATGAGATCGCGGCAGCTGGTGGGCGGCGAGCTCGGTGGCCCCTTGCCGGTGCTGCCTGCCTTGGCCCACGCGTCAACGCTCGTACCGGTGATGGCGTAGACATAGTTGCGGGTCTGCTCCGGCATCGGCCCGGTGCCGGCGAGCCATTCCTGCACGCGGCGCGGACCGGCGTTGTAGGCGGCTGCGGCAAGGCCGAGATTGCCGAACTGGTTGCGCAGCTCGTTCAGGAATTCGGCCGACTTCGGCAGCGCCTGCACCGGGTTGAAGGGATTGAGCAGCCCGCGCTCGCTGGCGGTGCCCGGCATGAACTGCGCGATCCCCTGGGCGTGCTCGCCGCTGCGCGTCATGGGCCCGACCGCATCGGCCTGGAAGCGGCTTTCCTGCCAGATCACGCGGGCGAAGAATTCCAGCGGCAGGCTGGCATCGCGTGCGGCGGCTTCGACGATCAGGCAGATCGATTCCCGCGTGTCGCTCTCGCGCGCATCCGCGGGCTTCTGCGGCGCCACCGCGAGCTCCTCGACGCTGGGAACGGCGACGTTGGTTTTTGCCGGGGAGCTGTCCCAGGCTGCAACGCGCGACGTCGAGACGAGCAGTGCGGCTATGAGGATTGATGCAATCCGCGCCAACACTGCCCAAGCATCAACGTGGCGCGCTGCGGCGCGGCATGCGACAAGATGATCCGCCATGTCGTGGCATCGTGCCATGGTTCAACGAGTTGCCAATATATGCTGCCTGACCTGCTTCGCCCAACGCGTTTCCTCGCCAAACGGATCCGCGCGATCCTGATCCTCGCCTCTCTCGTCCTGTCCGCCGCGCCGGCCTTGGCGCAGGTCAGCTGGCGGATGACCACGGAATACCCGCAAAACAACATTTCCGGGATCGGCCTCACCACTTTCGCCGATCGCGTCGCGGCGCGCACAAACGGTTTCGTGACCGTAGCTAACGCCTTCGACAACGAGCTCAAGATCAGCTCGGGCGAAATGCCGCGCGCCGCGCTGGATGGCCGCATCGCCGGCGGCGATGCCTTCGCAGGCGCACTGTCCGGCCTCGACCCGGTGCTCGGTCTGTCCACCCTGCCCTTTGTGGTGCAATCGGTCGATCTCGCCCGGGCCACCAACGCGCGGGCACGCCCGCTCTACGAGAAGGCCTTCGCCGCGCGCGGCCTCAAGCTGCTCTATCTGACGATCTGGCCGGCGACCGGCCTCTGGTCGGATCATGCGCTTACGGGTGCCGACGATCTGGCGAAGCTGAATTTGCGGGCCTATGACGCCAACTCCAGCGCGGTGATGCGCGCGGCCGGCGCCAATGCGCAGTTCCTGCCGATGGACAAGGCGCTGGCCGGCCTGAAGGACCATCAGCTCAACGCCTTCCTCACCTCCGGCGACGGCGGCGCGGGGCGAAAACTGTGGGACTTCCTGCCGCATTTCACCGCCATCAACTATGCGATGCCGGTCTCGATCGCCTTCGTCCGCAGCGAGGACTTTGCCGCGCTGTCAGAGCCGATGCAGCGCGAGGTGCTGGCGGCCGCTGCCGAGACCGAACAGCGCCAGTTCGCGCTGCTCGCCCATCGCACCGCCGAGAATTACGCGCGCATGCGCGAGAACGGCGTGAGCATCGTCGAGCCCGCGCCGCAATCCCTCGTCGCCGCCCTGCGCAGCGCCGCGTCAGGCACGATCACCGCCTGGGAGGCCCAGGCCGGCCCGGACGCCGCCGCCATCGTCGCCTGGGCCCGGCAGCAATGACGCAACGGGGCTTGACTTGAGGGCCCAGCCAACTAGCAACGGGCGGCAGTCTCAACGCCGGTTCCGCCCTGATGACCACGATCTATTTTGATCTCGACGGCACGCTGACCGACCCGAAGCCCGGGATCACCCGCTCGATCCAGTACGCGCTGGAGCGGCTGAGCCTCAAGGTCCCGAGCGAGGACGAGCTGACCTGGTGCATCGGGCCGCCGCTGCATGCCAGCCTGCAGAAGCTCACCGGCAGCGCGGAACTCGCGGACCGCGCGCTGCTGCTCTACCGCGAGCGTTTTTCCGATATCGGGCTGTTCGAGAACGAGGCCTATGCCGGCATCGTGGACACCCTGACGACGCTTGCGGCGACGACGCCGCGCATGTTCGTGGCGACCAGCAAGCCCGCGGTCTACGCCTCCCGCATCGTCGAACATTTCGGCTTGAAGCCGTATTTCGAGCGGGTGTTCGGCTCGGAGCTCGACGGCACGCGCGTCGACAAGCGCGACCTGCTGCGCTACGCGCTCGACGAGGCCAAGGTCGATCCGCGGCAGGCGATCATGATCGGCGACCGCAGCCACGACGTCGTCGGCGCCCGTACCAACGGCATGACCGCGATCGGCGTGCTCTACGGCTATGGCAGCGAGACCGAGCTGCGGGACGCCGGAGCGCATCACATCTGCGCCGCCCATCCCGAGCTGCTCGGCCACTGCGTTGCCTAAGCGGTCACAGTCTCGACCGCTGTGAGCATCCCCGTCTTGGCGTGGCAGTTCAGATATTCGAAGAACTGCTCGTCGGCGGCCGCCACCGTGACCTCGTGATAGAGCCGCAGCTTCGCTGACGGCCCGAGCGTCGAGAGATACTTCATCGCCGCACCGAAGATCCTGACATGGGTCGGATGCGACTCCGCCCAGCGCTCCAGCGCGGCGAGGCTTTTCCACCAGCTCTGGCCGTAGGACTTTTCGCTGACGCTGCCGTCGGCCGCGATCACATTCATGTAGCGATTGGCGTAGCAGCCGATGGCGAGGCCGTCGTTCTGCAAGAAGTCCATGCCCTCGCGCAGCACCGGCTCGACGTCGTCGAGATAGAGCTTTCGCTCGGACGCCTCGGTGTCGCTCCAGTCCTGCCCGGAGCGGATCAGGCAGAGATTCTCATGCGCCTTGACGCGCAGGCGCGCGCCGTCGCGGATCAGCTCCGGGCTACCGCCCGGTGACATCGCGTCGGTCTGCGACAGCGGAATGCGGTCGCGCATGCCACCCCAATAGGCGTGCTCCTGCACCTCGCCGCTCATGCCATCCGCGATGACGGCAACACCTTCGGGCCGGTCGGGCGAGGAGAACAGCGTCTCGTGCCGCGCCACGACGGGACGCAGCACCTCGATAAAGGTACCGATGCCTTCCCGCGCCTTGCCGGTCCACGCCTCCCGCGCCGGTGCGAACCAGGCATCGAAGCGCACGACGTCGTCCCAATAGGCAACCGTGACGATGGTCTCGTAGCCGGCCTGGTCGGCGTATTGCGCGCGGTCCCAATGGGACGGACCACCCTCGCCCGCGAACAGCCCTGCAAGGTCCCTCAGCGCCTCCATTGCGCCGGGCGGCGCCGCACCACGATACTGCAGGCCGAAATAGGCCATCACGACGCGATTCACGGCCGGCTTGTAGCGCGCCACGAAGGACGGATATGGCGGCCGGTAATCGTCCGGCACGCGCTTGTGGCGCGTGCGCGGGGTTTCGAGATGCAGAGGGATTGCGGATTCCATGCCGTGTCCTCCCCTTGGTTGCGGCGATCAGCTCGCCGCCGCGGCAATGTCCGTGGGCTCGATCGTGTCCACCGGCAGCGCGAACTGCTCGACGCGCTGGTAGCGCTTCTTGTTGAGCAGCAGCCGCGTCACGTCGGGCCGCGAATAATGCCCGGCGGGATCGGCGGCGTTCTTTGCAACGCCGATGGCGCCGAGATCGATCTCGGCGATCAGCAGCCCCTCCTGGTCCGGCGCGAGCCTGTCGCCGATCTGGCTGCCGTCGGGGCCGTAGATCGCGGCAAAGCCGCCGCCGGCATGCAGCAGCGCGTGCTTGTCCGGCCGGTCGCAGAGCTCGTCGATCATTGCTTGCGACACCGTCGCGCACGGAGCCAGCACGAAGCACGAGCCCTCCACCGCATAGACCCGGGACGCGGCATTGTTCACTTCCGCCCCTAACGCCGGCGCGAAGGGATCGTAGAGCGAGAAGCTCGGCCAGGCCGCGACATGCACCTGCTCGTTCTGTGCGTACATCGCGTATTTCGACAGCGGCTGGAGATGCTCCCAGCAGCACAGCGCGCCGAGCCGGCCGATGTCGGGCCGCGCATGCACGGCGAGATCGCTGCCGTCGCCTTCGCCATAGACGGTGCGCTCGGCATGGGTCGGCCGCAGCTTGCGGCGCCTGGCGATGGTCTCGCCGTCAGGCCCGATCAGCCACTGCGCGAGGTAAAGGCTGCCGCCGTCGCGCTCGGACAGGCCGATCACCGCCGTCAGCTTCGCCTTTCGGACCGCGTCGCGCAGGCGCTCGGCCTGCGGGCTGTCATAGGACAGCGAGTTGTCGAAATAGCGCTGCACGAAGCCGCGGCCGATCGCCCAGGCCGGCGAGTCCATCCAGATATGCCAGGGGTAACCGGGGATGAAAGCTTCCGGGAAGGCGATCAGCTTCGCCCCCTTCTCGGCCGCCTCCTTGATCAGCGCGATCGACTTGTCGATCGAGGCGTCGAGATCGAGCCAGGCGGGCGCCGCCTGCACCACCGCCACCTTGTATTTGGGATGTTCGATGCCCATGGCCGCCTCCATTGCCGGTTGATCGCGGACCTCGTCCGATGCAGTCTATTTGGCCAAGCCGGGCGGCCGGGCGCTCGACCGCGGCGGAACAAAAACTCGACTGGAAGGGACCGCCGCCCCGGTACGGGATTTGCCTCAGGTCAGGCTTGACCGGCACCAACATGCGGCTTTGCGGGGATGGGACAGGGAGGCTTGCCGATGACTATCCAGTTCACGACCGACGGCAGCCCCGGCTACCGGCGGCTCGCCCTCTGGCAGGACATCGTCTGCGACGTCTTCGTCGGGCTCGACTGCAAGTCCGACCTCGGCAGCGCCTTCCACGGCTCGGTGACGCAAGCCTCGCTCGGCAAGGCGGTGTGCTCCGACGTCTGCTCCGACCGCCAGCATGTGTTCCGCACACCCTCGCGCATCGCGCGCTCGGATCAGGATTTTGTCCTCGTCGCGCTCGGCAATCGCGGCGACGGCTGTGTGGTGCAGGACGGCCGCGAGACCGTGATCCATCCCGGCGAGTTCGCGCTCTACGACACCACGCGCCCCTATGAGCTGAAGTTCAACGACAGCTTCACCCAGACCATCTTCAAGGTGCCGCGCGAGATGCTGCAGCGCCGGTTAGGTGCCACCGAGACTCTCACCGCGATCTCGTTCGGCGCCGATGCACCGCTGGAACGGCTCGCCTATGATTTCATCATCAGGCTCTGCCAGAGCGCGGACCGTCTCGCGCCGAACAATGCGGCCGCCCTGTCGGAGCAGGCCGTCGACCTGCTGGCGATGGCGCTGAGCGAGCGGCTCGGCAAGACCACGCTGCCATCCTCGACCCATCGCTCCGCCCTGCTCTACCGGCTGAAGGCCCATATCCGCGCGCATCTCGCCGACCCCGACCTCTCGCTGGCCGAGACTGCAGCCGCGCTCGGCATCTCGCCTCGCTACGTGAACGATCTCCTCGCCGACGAGGAGACGTCGTTCCAGCGCCACGTTCTCGCCGAACGTCTCGGCCAATGCCGGCGCGACCTCGTTTCGCCCGTGCTCACCCATCGCCACATCAGCGAGATCGCATTCGCCTGGGGCTTCAACGACCTCTCGCATTTCGGCCGCGTCTTCCGCGAACATTTCGGGATGTCGCCGCGCGAGTTCAGGCAGAGCCAGTTGCCGCACTGAGCAGCTATCACGCGGAGCCTTCGTTCGGGACGAAGGCAGCGCTCGCCAATTGCAGATTGTCTTGCCGTCCGGCCTGCCGCAGGCTGTGGCACATGAGGAGCAACGCCACCATAAGCGGATCGGAGCTGCTGCTGGGCGCGATCGCATTCCGGCTCGCGATGCTGGTTCTCGTCGGCTGGAGCCTCACCTTGTTGCCGCGGCAGCCGCATGATGGCGATGCCGCCTGTTCTCCTTCAACAAGAATTGAGGCTCTGGCTGCATCGAATCCGGTCGGCACGCGCGTTGCCGATACGGCCTTCGATGACATGCTTCGGCACGACTAGCCCGCTCCCAAGCAAGGCCGGTATGTGAGCGCGTCGTAGGACGGCGCGCCTGCTTGCACTAACATCCCGAACGAAAGGCCGCGCCGATCAATCAGCGGCCAGCCGAGGAGCATATCGATGGAATACCGACGCTTGGGCCGGTCCGGCCTCATGGTGCCCGCTTTGAGTCTTGGGACCGGCACGTTCGGCGGCGTCGGCCGCCTCGCGGCCTGGGGCACGACGGACGCGACCGAAGCGCGACGCCTTCTCGACATCTGCCTCGAGGCCGGCGTGTCGATGTTCGACACCGCGAACGTCTATTCGCTCGGCGAGTCCGAACGCGTGCTCGGCGAGGCCATCAAAGGCCGCCGCGACAAGGTCCTGATCTCGACCAAGGCCACCTTCCGCTTCGGCGACGGCCCCAACGACATCGGCTCGTCGCGGCAGCATCTGCTCGCGGCCATCGACGGTTCGCTGAGCCGGCTCGGCACCGACTACATCGACCTGTTCCAGCTCCATGGCTTCGACGCCTTCACGCCGCCCGAAGAGGTGCTCTCGACCCTCGACGTGCTGGTGCGCGCCGGCAAGATCCGTTACGTCGGCGTCTCGAATTTCTCGGGCTGGCACCTGATGAAGTCGCTCAATGTTGCCGACAAGCACGGCTTCCCGCGCTACGTCGCCAACCAGACCTATTATTCGCTGATCGGCCGCGACTACGAATGGGAGCTGATGCCGCTCGGCGTCGACCAGGGCCTCGGCGCAGTGGTGTGGTCGCCGCTCGGCTGGGGACGCCTCACCGGCAAGATCCGGCGCGGCCAGCCGAAGCCCGAAGTCAGCCGCCTGCCGAAGACCGCCGAGTTCGGCCCGCCCGTGCCGGACGAGCACGTCTATCGCGTGGTCGACGCGATCGACGAGATCGCGAAGGAGACCGGCAAGAGCGTCTCGCAGATCGCTCTCAACTGGCTGCTGCAGCGCCCCACCGTCTCGACGCTGATCATCGGTGCGCGCAACGAGGCGCAGCTGCGCGAGAATCTCGGCGCGGTCGGCTGGTCATTGACCAAGGACCAGATGGCCAAGCTCGATGCCGCGAGCAAGGTGACGCTGCCCTATCCCTACTGGCACCAGCGCACCACCTTCACCGATCGCAATCCGCCGGCGGTGTAGCGACCGCCCTTGAGCTGCATCAAGCCCGCCTGCGTCGGCCGTGCCATCCTGCGGCCCTCGCGAGGCTTCCGATGCACCGATTTGCCATGAAGGCCCTGTTCGCGGTGCTCAGTCTCAACCGCGCCGAGCGGACGCGCATCGACTGGGATCGCACCGTCATCGCCGCCTCGACCGCGGTGACGCTCGGCCTCGTGACGTTCTACATCTTCGGAAAGTGGACGGGGCGCTGGTAGTCCGGCGGCGGCGTTTTCCAACCCATTTTGCCGCACGGCAGGCCTGCCGCGGGCGCTGGAACCGTCCGTGGTTCTGCCGGGTTGCGATCCAGCCTGCAATTTCCTAATCCGGAGACGCACCACGGCCCAAATCAACCGCGCCACCATCATGTCGTCCGCACCGATCGAACATGCCGACGGCCTGCCGCAACCGCAGCGCAACTACGCGGTTCTGACGATCGCACTCGGCATCATCATGGCCGTGGTCGACAGCGCCATCGCCAATGTCGCGCTGCCGACGATCGCGACCGACCTCAATGCCAGCCCGGCCTTCTCGATCTGGATCGTCAACGGCTATCAGCTCGCGATCACGATCTCGCTGTTGCCGTTGGCCTCGCTCGGCGAGATCGTCGGCTATCGCCGCGTCTATCTGGTCGGGCTCGTGCTGTTCACGCTCGCATCCGCCTTCTGCGCGCTGGCCCATACGCTGCCGCTGCTGACGATCGCGCGCATCATCCAGGGCTTTGGCGCCGCCGGCATCATGAGCGTCAACGCGGCGCTGGTGCGCTTCACCTATCCGCGCAGCCAGCTCGGCCGCGGCATCGGGCTCAACGCTCTCGTCGTCGCCTTCTCGGCCGCGGTCGGCCCGACGCTTGCCGCAGGCATCCTCGCCGTCGGAAGCTGGCCCTGGCTGTTCGCCATCAACGTGCCGCTCGGCGCGGTGACGCTGTTGCTCGGCCTGCGCAGTCTGCCGCACACGACGCCGGCCAGCCGTTCCTTCGACTGGCAAAGCGCCGGCCTGTCCGCCATCACCTTCGGCGTCGGCATTGCGGCCGTCGACAGTGTCGGTCACGGCGAGGCCGCGATCACCTGCCTCATCCAGTTTGCCATCGCCATCATCGCGGGCGCGATGCTGGTCTATCGCGAAACCCACATGACCTCGCCGCTGCTGCCGGTCGACCTGCTGCGGATCCCGGTGTTCGCGCTGTCGATCGCGACCTCGATCGCCTCGTTCTGCGGGCAGATGCTGGCCTTCGTCGCGATCCCCTTCTACCTGCAGAGCCGCTTCGGCTATTCGGCGGTGCATATGGGCTTGCTGATCACGCCGTGGCCGATCGCGGTGGCATTCGCCGCGCCGCTGGCCGGGCGCCTGGTCGAGCGCTATCCGGCGGGCCTGCTCGGCGGCATCGGGCTGACGCTGTTCGCCTGCGGCCTCGCCGCGCTCGCCTTCCTGCCGGCCGCGCCCACACCGTTCGACGTGATCTGGCGGATGGCGCTGGCCGGCGCCGGCTTCGGCCTGTTCCAGACGCCCAACAACCGCACCATGATCGCAGCCGCCCCGCGCGAACGCGCCGGCGGCGCCAGCGGAATGCTGGGCACGGCGCGGCTGCTCGGGCAGACGACGGGTGCTGCGCTGGTGGCGCTGCTGCTCGGCCGCTATCCGGTCGACGGAACGCGGCTGGCGCTTCTCACCGGCGTCGGATTTGCGCTCTGCGGCGCGATGCTGAGCATGCTGCGGCTGTCTCCTACGGGCGCGCGCGGCGCCGAGCATGTCCGGGTGCAGGACGATCAGCGCCTGCGCGGCGAATAGCAGGTGCCCACGCCAGAGGCGATCTCCATCCTCTCCCGCAACTTGTGCGTGGCTTAACTATCCGGACCTATGACCTATTGCCCTCCCGCTCCGGTTGCGCTTGATTGGCGCCGGGAAAAAGGGGCATTTCATGCGTTCATTTGGAATTGTGGCGCTCAGCGTCATGCTGGGCGGCTGCGCGTCTGTCACGCGCGGCACGACGGAAAATATCAGCATCTCATCGACACCTTCAGGCGTGGAAGCCGTGGTCAGCGGAATGGAAGTTCCGACCACCTGCACGACCCCCTGCTCCGTGGTCGTCAAGCGCAACGCCGACATCTCCATCACCTTCCAGAAGGAAGGCTATGAGCCGCAAATCGTGCCGCTCACCCGGGACATCCAGACCGGCGGCGCCGCGGGCTTCGCCGGCAATCTCCTGCTCGGTGGCGTCGTCGGCATGGGCGTCGATGCGGCAACCGGAGCTGCGACCGATCACAAGCCCAATCCGGTCATCGTAACCATGCAGCCATCCGCCCCTGCCCGCGCGCGGCCGCCCGCGCCGAAGAAACCACGGCCGCCCGCTGCGGCTGCGCCGGACACCGGCACCTAGAGCCCGCACGGCGGACGCAAACAAAAAGGCCGGCTTCTCAGCCGGCCTTTTCGATTTCATTGCGCGCCGATCACGCCTTGACCAGCGGTCCCTTGGAGGTCGGCCCCTTGGAGCCGCCGGGGCCGCCCGGCTTGTTGGGCTTGCCAGGCGGGCGCTTGCGGGTGCCGGGCAGCTTTTCCTGCTTCGGCGTCACCGGGCCATCGAGGAACTCGAAGCCGATCTTCTCCTTGGTCTCGTCAGCCTCGTCCTTGACGAGAACGACGCGAACATGGCCGCCGCCCTTGAGCTTGCCGAACAGCACCTCGTCGGCGAGCGGCTTTTTGATGTGCTCCTGGATCACGCGGGCCATGGGACGTGCGCCCATCTGCTCGTCGTAACCATGCTGCACCAGCCAGGTCTTGGCGGGCTCCGACAGCTCGATGGTGACGTCGCGGTCGCCGAGTTGCGCCTCGAGCTGAAGCACGAACTTCTCGACCACGGTGCCGATCACCTCGACGCTGAGATGGCCGAACGAGACGATGGCATCGAGACGGTTGCGGAATTCCGGCGCGAACTGCCGGTTGATCGCCTCGTGGTCGTCGCCTTCCCGCTTCGAGCGCGTGAAGCCGAACGCCTGCTTGGCCAGATCCGCCGCGCCCGCATTCGTGGTCATGATCAGGATCACGTTGCGGAAGTTGACCTGCTTGCCGTTGTGGTCGGTGAGCCGGCCGTGGTCCATGATCTGGAGCAGCACGTTGTAGAGATCGGGATGCGCCTTCTCGATTTCGTCGAGCAGCACCACGCAATGCGGATGCTGGTCGACGCCGTCGGTCAGCAAGCCACCCTGGTCGAAGCCGACATAGCCGGGAGGCGCGCCGATCAGGCGCGACACGGTGTGCCGCTCCATGTACTCGGACATGTCGAAGCGCAGCAGCTCGACGCCGAGCGTTGCCGCCAGTTGCTTCGCGACCTCGGTCTTGCCGACGCCGGTGGGACCCGAGAACAGGTAGCAGCCGATCGGCTTCTCCGGCTCGCGCAGGCCGGCGCGTGCCAGCTTGATCGAAGCTGCCAGCGACTCGATCGCCTTGTCCTGACCGAACACGGTGCGCTTCAGGGTCTGCTCGAGATGCTTGAGCACCTCGGCGTCGTCCTTCGACACGCTCTTCGGCGGGATCCGCGCCATCGAGGCGATCGTGGTCTCGATCTCCTTGATGCCGATGGTCTTCTTGCGCTTGTTCTCGGCGACCAGCATCTGCGCCGCGCCGGACTCGTCGATCACGTCGATCGCCTTGTCGGGCAGCTTGCGGTCGTGGATGTAGCGCGAGGAGAGCTGCACCGCAGCCTCGATCGCCTCATTGGTGTACTTGAGACGGTGGTAGTCCTCGAAGTACGGCTTGAGGCCCTTCAGGATTGCGATGGCGTCCTCGACCGTCGGCTCGTTGATGTCGATCTTCTGGAAGCGCCGCACCAGCGCGCGGTCCTTCTCGAAGTGCTGACGATATTCCTTGTAGGTGGTCGAGCCCATGCAGCGGATCGTGCCCGAGGCCAGCGCCGGCTTGAGCAGGTTCGAGGCATCCATCGCCCCGCCCGACGTCGCGCCCGCACCGATCACGGTGTGGATCTCGTCGATGAACAAGATGGCGTTGGGATGCGCCTCGAGCTCCTTGAGCACCTGCTTGAGACGCTCCTCGAAGTCACCGCGATAGCGCGTGCCGGCGAGCAGCGTGCCCATGTCCAGCGAGAACACGGTCGCGGCTGCCAGAACCTCCGGCACCTCGCTGTCGACGATGCGCTTGGCAAGACCTTCCGCGATCGCGGTCTTGCCGACGCCGGCTTCACCCACGAACAGCGGATTGTTCTTCTGCCGGCGGCACAGCACCTGGATCGCGCGGTTGATCTCGGAATTGCGTCCGATCACCGGATCGATCTTGCCGTCGCGCGCCTTCTTGTTGAGGTTGACGCAATAGGTCTCGAGCGCCTCGCCCTTCTTCTTGGCGTCCTCGTTGCCCTTGGTCTCGGTCTCCTCGTCGACGCCGCGCACGGGCCGCGCCTCGGAGACGCCCGGCCGCTTGGCGATGCCGTGGCTGATGTAGTTGACGGCGTCGTAGCGCGTCATGTCCTGCTCCTGCAGGAAGTACGCGGCATGGCTCTCGCGCTCGGCGAAGATCGCGATCAGCACGTTGGCGCCGGTCACCTCTTCGCGACCCGACGACTGAACGTGGATCACCGCGCGCTGGATCACGCGCTGGAAACCGGCGGTCGGCTTGGCGTCATCGGCGCCATCCGTCACCAGGTTCTCGAATTCGGTCTCAAGATAATTGACGAGGCTCGTGCGGAGCTTGTCGAGATCGACGCTACAGGCGCGCATGACGGCGGCTGCATCGGAGTCGTCGATCAGGGAGAGCAGGAGATGCTCGAGCGTCGCGTATTGGTGATGACGCTCGTTTGCGATCGCCAGCGCACGATGCAGGGATTGTTCAAGGCTTTGGGAAAAAGTCGGCATTCGCGTCCTCTATGGCCCCCACCATCATGGTCGTGATCGCCCGGTCAGGCAACAACAACCTTTGTCACATATAGTTATACAAGACCGCCGCGAAAGACCGGTTCCGCGACTGGGCAAGCAACACGCCTGCGGTATTTTCGATGCAAAACCCGTTCCGATTTGGGCAGAACTACCCATTTGGGCAGGTTGAAGTCGGCGCGATGTTAAGCGGGATCATGCAGCAGGATGTGCTGCCATCACACGGCACACGAACAGAACCACTCTAAAGAACGCGAACGCGCGACTACTTCTTTTCCATCACGCATTGCAGCGGATGCTGGTGCTTGCGGGCGAAGTCCATCACCTGCGTCACCTTGGTCTCGGCGATCTCGTAGGTGAACACGCCGCACTCGCCGATACCGTGATGGTGAACGTGCAGCATGATCTTGGTCGCCGCCTCGACGTCCTTCTGGAAGAACTTCTCCAGCACGTGCACGACGAATTCCATCGGCGTGTAGTCGTCGTTCAGGATCAGCACGCGGTACAGGTTCGGCCGCTTGGTCTTCGGCTTGACCTTGGTGATGACAGAGGTGTTCGGCCCCGTCGGGTTGCCGGAACGGTTCTCGTCATTGCTCATCCGGGGAGCGACGGCGGCGGTGGCCGCGGACAGGTCGAATCTGGAAGTCAGTTGCGGCATGGCTCAGGCGTTCAAATTCCCCACGGAAGCGTATGACGGTCCGCCGCGGAGCCCCAGGCTTGGGAGCTTCACACAGGCGCGCCGCCTCGTTGGATCGCCGCTTCCAACCGGTCCGGTCCAAGCCGTATCGGTCGTCAGCAATATGGGCCCGGCCCCCCTTCGCCGCAAGCGTGCGAAGGTCCGGCCGATGCGGCCGCGACGGTCCCGATTCCCGATCCGGACGATCCTGACCGAGGTTAATCAATCCGGGCCGGTTTGACAAAAATTTCCGCGCCACATGGTTAGAACGTATTGATCAGGAACCGGTTGGCAACCGGGCTGCGACGCTTTCGCGCGGAATCATCTCCGGATTTTTACGGACCAACCCATCGCCACTGAATCGCCTGGAAGACAGTCGGCGAACATCGGGGCCGACGACCATCATGATCGGCTTGCTGGTTAACGCCGGAAGCGAACCGCGTGCCGCGACATTGCGCGCGCTGCCGACCGGCTCGACCTGAGAGACGTCGAACGGACCATGCCGTTCGAGGCCGCGCTCGGCCCCGGGACGATCCATCGCGACAAACAAAAAGCCCGGCTGTTCAGCCGGGCTTTGCTTCCAGATATCCGGAAAGGGATTAGTTGGCCGGGGTGAACTTCGACACGACGGTCTCGACCGGCTTGAACGCCTGCTTGGCGAGGTCGCTGTAGAGGCCGGCGATCTTCTGCGACTCCGCAACGAAGGTCTCGTAGGCGGAACGGGCAAACTCGGTCTGCGCTTCGACGGCCTTGTCCAGCGACTTCACGCCGGAAAGCTTCTCGACGAAGGACTTGGTGTCTTCGAACGACTTCTTGGTGTAGTCGCCATAGGCGCTGGCGATCGCCTGGAGGCCGTGCTGCACCGAGGTCGCGGAGGCAACGCACTGCTCGAAGTGCTCTTTCCCGTAGTTCTGAAAGTCTTCAACCTTGAACATTTCGGAATCCTTTTCCCTGGCTCTCGTCGGGAAGCCCCGGCTCCCTGACCGTGCCCATAATTAGTGCAACGCACAAAAAAGTCAAGAATCTTGTGCGACGCACAAAACTAGATGCAAATCGCTGAGATTCCCGGGGTTTCCCGCAAGGGTTCCTTAAGCTTTTGGAAACCGCAGGCCCCTACCCTGATTCCCTGGACGTGTTCAGCTTCCGCATTCGGCCAAAAGCCGTTTGAGAACATCACCTTAGCCAGAATAGCGGCTCAGGCCCAACGTCTCCCGCGGCGAACACCAGCGGAGGGACAGCCTGAGCAGGTAATGATCCCGGGTCCCATGGGCACAATTTCGCCTCACGAGCCGGTGATCTAGTCAGAAACGGGGACGGGGTTCCATGCTTCGTAAAAACTTGTCTTCCTCGCGCTTGGCGCGGGTTGGCGTTTTCGGGCTTCTTACGGTCACCACCGCAGTCATCTTCACCACTGACGCTGCCGATGCGCGGCGCCACCGGCGTCATTACGCGCACCACCGGGTGCAGCGCGACGTATCCGAGAGCTCCAGCCCGAAATTCGCGTCCATCATCGTCGACGGTAATTCCGGCGCGGTGCTGCAGTCGAACAACCCCGACGGAATCCGCCACCCCGCCTCGCTCACCAAGATCATGACGCTCTATTTGCTGTTCGAGCGTCTGGAGTCCGGCAAGATGAAGCTCGACACCGAGATGCCGGTGTCCCAGCACGCTGCCGACCAGGATCCGACCAAGCTGAACCTGCGTCCCGGCCAGACCATTCGCGTCGAGGACGCGATCAAGGGTCTCGTCACCCGCTCCGCCAACGACGCCGCCGTGGTCATCGCCGAAGCGATCGCCGGAGACGAGGACGACTTCGCCCAGATGATGACGCGCAAGGCGCGCTCGCTCGGCATGTCCCGCACGGTCTACCGCAACGCCAACGGCCTTCCCAACGACGAGCAGGTCACGACCGCGCGCGACCAGGCCACGCTCGGCCGCGCCATCCAGGAGCGCTTCCCGCGCTACTATCGCTATTTCGCCACCTCGACGTTCAACTGGCGCGGCCAGTCGATCCGCAACCACAATCACCTGCTCGGTAGCGTGGAAGGCGTGGACGGCATCAAGACCGGCTACACCCGTGCCTCCGGCTTCAACCTCGTCAGCTCGATGCGCCGCGGCAACCGCCATTTGATCGGCGTGGTGCTGGGCGGCCGCAGTGGCGGCTCGCGCGATGCCATCATGCGCAACCTGCTCGCGGAGAACCTCGAGAAGGGCGCGACCACCCGTACCGTCGTCGCCGTCACCGAGCGTAACGGCGCTGACGCCGCTGCCGAGGTCGCCGATGCGTCGGATGCGCCGGCCCGGCCCGCCGCGCCGGTTCAGGCCGCTGCCGCCCCTGCTCCCGAATCCGCCCCGTCCCGTCTCGCTGCGCGCCTCTCGACCCTTGCCGCGGCGACGGCTGCGGTGCCGCCGGCCCCGCCCAAGCCGGAAGCCAGCAAGCCCGAGGTTCGGCCGACTGAATCCAAGATCGAGCCAGCACCGCTCACCAACGGCGTGATCTCGAGCCAGCCGCTCTCGATCATCCCCGGCTCGTCCGAACCGATGAAGCCGGTCCGGGTCAAGACCGTTCAGGTCAAGGCCGGTGCCGTGAAGGTCGCTTCCGCCGCCCCGGCCCAGGTTGCTCCGCAAGTCACCAGCACGATTGCCTCCCGCTCCGACGTCGCGGAAACCTCCGGCGCCGTCGTCGCCCGGGCCGACCTGATCAACAAGCCCGAGCCCCAGAGCCAGCCGGAAGCGCCGAAGGCGGACCTCGCCCGTGCCGAGCTGCCGCGCCAGCCGGCCGGCTTCGGCACCGGCAACGGCATCCTCGGCGTGCTGCCGGCCGCGACCGCCTCTGCGCCCGCCCAGGCCGCTCCGAAGCTCGCCTCCGCCGATCCGGCGCCGCAGCCGATCCAGATGAGCGCCACCACCAAGCCGGCCGTCACCCATAGCGGCTGGATCGTCCAGGTCGGCGCGCTCGAGAGCGAGAACGAAGCCCAGCAGCGCATCGACGCCGCGCGCAGCTCGGCCCGCGGCCTGCTCAGCAAGGCCGATCCGTTCACCGAGCCCGTCCTCGCCAAGGACAATCGCAAGCTCTACCGTGCCCGCTTCGCAGGCCTCGAGCGCGACCAGGCCGAAGCCGTCTGCCGCGCCCTGAAGCGCGCCGACATCTCCTGCATCACCGTCCGCAACTGATTTTCCGCATCGCTTCGAAAAAATGCCCGCGCCTTGCGCGGGCATTTTTGTTTTCGGCATGCGCGGAAGCCTGTTCCGCGACAACCTCTCGTCAACGATTTACGGTTAAATTTTTACTCAAGGGATCGACCACGCCGACAATGGCGGGCATCGGGCGAGAACAGAGCAAACGGAGCTCACGCGGGTACGGGCGTTTGTAGCGTGGTGCCGGAGTTAGCCGTTATGCGTGCGAAGCAGAGTATCCTTGGCCTCGTTTACCCGGGCAGCGAGATACGTCGAGCCCCCCTGGTCGGGATGGAGTTTCTTCATCAGGGACTTGTGAGCCCGGCTGATGTCGTCACGCCCCGCGCCCGGCTGCAGGCCAAGGATCTGATAGGCTTCCTCCGCCGTCATTTTGCCGCTCGTCGCCGTACGGCGCTGCCCCCCTGCCGCATTGCCCTGCGCGTTCTGACGCCAAGCGGGAAACCGGCGGTCGAGATAGCTTTCAAGTAAGGCCACGCTCTCGGCGTCGAACGCCGGGACCATCGCCAAGAGGCCGGCGAGATCGAACTCGTCGAGATCGCGCCCGGCATGAGGGCCGGCAATGATCTGGCCGCCGAGCCGGCCGGAATCGTGGTCCAGCCGCATGTCCAGGAACGACGAGCGCACCCGCGAGGCCTGACCGGTCGGGCGCGCCGCGCCGCCGCCGAACAGGCCGCCGACATTGCCGAAGCCGGCATTCGCCAGAGGCGTCCAGCCGAGCAGCCCGGCGCCGAAAATCCCGAGCGGGATCGCGACCGCAAGCTCGCCGCGCAGGCCCGTGAAGGCCGCGACCGCCAGCGCCACCACGCCGCCGCCAAACTTGATGGTACGCGCCAGCACCGCCGGATTGGCCGAGCGGAACATCTGGAGCAGCAGATAAAGCGTGATAACGGCGACGGCGCCGGCGATCAGGGTCATGGCCGGAATATAGTCGTCCTCGCGTCAAAAAGCATGGCGTCTTCGATCACGCAGATCGCGCGGCGCGCTACTTCATCTGGCCGATCAACATCGCCGCGCCGCTCACGCTGCCGGCCAGCTTCAACAGCGCCTCGCGGCCGCCGGCGGCATAGGCGGCAGCCGCCCGCAGCAACTCGCGCAGCTGCGCCGCAGCCCCCGGATCGAATCGGCACCAGGCGCCGCCGGTCAGTCGTGCGATCTCGCGGAAGGCCTTTTCGGCGACGGCGTCGTGGCCTTCCTGAAACAGGAAGACGGGTACCTTGAGCATGCCGAGCTCGCCGGCCTTGGCGCAGAGCTCGTCGACATTCTCCTCCATGGCATCGCCGACGAAGACAACGGCGCGCACGCCGGATGCAACCGCCTCGCGCCGCGCCTCGCTCAGCACCTTGCCGATCTGGGTGTCGCCGCCGCGGCAATCGATCTTGCTCATCAGCGTCGCCAGCCTGGCGCTGTCGGAGATCCACCCCGTCGCGCGGCACTCGTTGTAGCCGCGGTAATAGACCAGCCGGATGTCGAGGCTGCCGAGCGCCGCGGTCTCGCGAAACATGTCGGCCTGCAGCGCGCAGGCCATGTCCCAGGTCGGCTGCCGGCTCAGCGTCGCATCCAGCGCGAAGATCAACCGCCCTTTCGCGCCGGGCGCATGCGGTGACAGCGCGCGGGCCCTGGCGACGAAGGCGGCAATGTCTTCCGACGTCGACGCGCCGGCCTGCGGCACCGCGCCGCCCGCCTTCGTCGAAACCGCATCACCGCGCGGCTTGATGGGTTCGCCCGACATCGCTGCTCAACCAAGCTGGGGGACTAATGTGGTGCGCGCGAAGAGCCCGGTCAATGTGCAAAGCCTCCGCGGGCGGATGCCGGCGGAGGCTTCGAAGTCGGTACGGATGATGAGCGACGCGTCAGCTCTTGGCAGGCGCCATCAGAGCGACCGGGCCGGGCTCGAGGATCTTGGGCGGCGACGATTGCGTGTCGACCGGCGCCAGCTCGCTGTCCGTCGCGCTCAGGAACTTGTCGAGCATGCTCTGGATCGAGTTCTTGGCTGCGTCGGGGCCGGTGTCGCGCATGTCGTTATGCTGGAATTCGGTCTTCACGACCTGAATGCCGGCCTTCTCGCATTCCTCGTCCGTCGGGATCACGCCCGCATCGGTCTTGAACTGCGGATCCTGGGAGCGGAACGACAGGATCTTGAACTTGCCGGCGGTGACGAAGGGCACGCGCAGATTGTCGAGCGTGACGACCTTCTTGACCTCGTCCGGATACTGCTTGGCGAAGTACATGGTGATGTCGCCGCCCATGGAGTGACCGACCATCGTCACCTTGTCGTAGTCGGCGTTGGGCTGGACCTTCTTCAGCTCCTGCATGGCGAGATGGATGTTGGCGACGCCGCGCAGGATCTGCGGCAGGCGGCCGACATAGAGCTCGCCGGGCTTGGTCACCATCGGAGGATCGGTCGGCAGATCATGCTGCGGGCTGACGACCATGTAGCCGCGCGCAGCGAACATGTTGGCGAGGAAGCCGTACTCGGTGTTCTTGACGGTGTTGCCGTGATTGATCACGGCGACCGGCAGCGTGATCATGCCGGCATTGGCCTGCATTTCCTTGTCGCGACGGATCGCGATGTCGACAGGCACGGGACGATTGTCGCGCGAAGCGTCGTAGAAGGTGATGGTCTCGTGCTTGATCGCCCACTTGCTCGCCGTGAAATAGGCGACGCCACAGAGGGCACTGACCGAAACCAGAACGGCAATTCCACGCTTCATTTTCGTCCTCAGCCTCAGGCTCTTGCGGCCTGAATACCCTGTTGAAAATCGTGTTCTTCCGAGGCTCTTCGGCCCCTGGTCGCCTATTCCCTAATATATGTCACAGCCGCGTGACAGGAAGGCTAAATATTGTGAACTATCAGCCCTTTCATTGTGCGCCGCACTCGTTTCGTGGGCACCCCGTTCTTTTACGGCTACGTCAGGGTGCAGGTCACTATCGGACGCAACCGGTCGCGATGGGGTTCAATTTCGCAGTAAACATGGGGTGAAACGGCCAAGCTCCGGTCTGGTTCCCGCAGGAACCAACCATATGGATGGACCGGAAGTAGCCTTATACCGCCTCAGGCGCCGAGGATGTCGTGAACCTCAAGCGGCTTGTCGACCTGGCTGAACCACTCGGCGCGATTTGCCGCACGGCGCCGGCCGCGCTCGTCGAGCGGCAGCTTGAGCTGGCGGAGCAGGCTCGTCACCTCCTCCCGCGCAGTGAGATGGCCGAGATTGGGCCGCATGCCGAGCGTGGCCTCGTCGATCTCGTCGAGGGCGGTCAGGCCGCGCGGGAAGAATTCGCGGTAGACGACGCGCTCGGCGAAGCCGTCGACATAGCGGAAGCCGAGCCGCAGCGACAAATCCTTCAGGCCGTCGGCGACGAGCTGCTTGTTGCGCGAGCCGAGCATCGACAGGCGGTTGCGCACCACGATCCAGTCGGTGCTCGAGCCGTCGAGCTGGCGGCGCTTGCGCCTGACGTCCCGCACCATCTCGGCATAATGGCTCTCGCCCGTCACCGCGTAGCTGGCGGGATCGACGGTGCCGAGCACGTCGAAATCGAGGAAGCTGTCGTTGATCGGCGTGACCAGCGTGTCGGCCATCGAATGGGCGAGCCGCATCAGGTAGCTGTCGGTGCCGGGCGTATCGATGACGATGAAATCGAAACTGCTCTCGACCGCCGACACCGCCTCCATGAACTGCTGGAACTCGGAGTTCTCGTTGTCGGCGATCTGCATGGTCTCGCCGAGCTTGATGCAGCGGTGCACCGGGAGCTCGAGGTCGAGCTTGGTGCGGCGAGCCCAGGCGGCGCGGTTGTTGATGTAGTGGGTGAAGCTCTGCTGGCGGCAGTCGAGATCGATGGTGGCGACGCGCTGGCCGGCCTTGAGAAGCGCAACAGCAATGTGCAAGGCGGTGGTCGATTTGCCAGAGCCGCCCTTCTCGTTACCAAGCACAACGACGTGCGCCGAGCCGGATTGGCTTTGGCTAGCCTGCACAAGCATGGCGATCCTCAACACCCCTAAGCAATATCTTCGAGTTGGCCGCGTCTGCGGTCAAGTGAAATGCGTGACAGGAAATGCAAATAGCAGTGCGCCGCTCTTTATCATGAACAGCGGCGCCATCGTTCGTCTGTGATCCGGCCCACAATGTCGCGACGCCCTGCGCGGCCTTGCGCGGGATGCTGTGCCGCATCCCCATGCATGGCGTCCACGACTGCTGCTTGTTAAGGTTAGCCGGCTGCGCGGCAGACCGCGCCCACCGATCCCCCAGCCCCCGAGTCCTGATGTCACGAAGCCCCCTGATTGCCCGCACGGTCCCAAGCTTGCGGCGCGCCACCGACAATCTCCGCAAGCGGAAGGCCACGATCGCGCTGGTCCCGACCATGGGGGCCCTCCATGACGGGCATGTGTCGCTGGTGCGCCTCGCCAAGCGGCGCGCGAGTCGCGTCGTGGTGTCGATCTTCGTCAACCCGACGCAGTTCGCTCCGACCGAAGACTTCGGCGCCTATCCGCGCACCTGGAAGTCGGACATCGCCAAGCTCGCCGCCGAGGATGTCGATATCGTCTGGCATCCCGGCGTCGAGGCCATGTATCCGCAGGGCTTTGCGACCCGCATCGTGCCGGAGGGGCCGGCACTCGCCGGCCTCGAGGATCGCTTCCGGCCGCACTTCTTCGGCGGCGTCGCCACCGTCGTCGGCAAGCTGTTCACGCAATGCCGGCCCGATTTTGCGATCTTCGGCGAGAAGGACTTCCAGCAGTTGCGGGTGGTGGCGCAGATGGCGCGCGACCTCGATCTCGGCGTCAAGGTGATCGGCTCCCGCACCGTGCGCGAGCGCGACGGGCTCGCGATGTCCTCGCGCAACGTCTACCTCTCGGCCGAGGAGCGCCAGACCGCCACCGTCCTCTACCGCGCCATGAAGGACAGCGCCGGACGGATCAAGGCGGGCGAAGCCATCGCGCCGGCGATGGCGCGCGGCGCCGAGACGATCGAGGCGGCCGGCTTTGCGCTGGACTATTTCGAGGTCCGCCACGCCGAGACGCTGGCGGAGGTGACTTCGCGCAAGGACGGGCCGCTGCGGATCCTGGTCGCGGCCAAGCTCGGCACGACGCGGCTGATCGACAATATCGCGGTTTAGAGCAGTCCGAGATCGCGCAGCTCGCGCCGCATCGGCTCCGGCATCGCCGCGATCGAGCCGGCGGCGGACTTGCCGAGATCGGACGGCACCGAATCGTCGGTGAGATAGCGCCAGCCCTGGAATGGGCGCATCGGCCGCGGCGAGACCGGGATCACCTTCGGCTGCATCACGATCCGGCAGCGTCCGATGCCGTCCTTGTCGCGGAACGGCTCGATGCCGATGATCTTTTCGCGCGCGGCGATCTCACCCTTGATGACCCAGTAGAGCGAGCCGCCGCCGAGGATTTCGGCGTCACGCTTGGGCACCATGCGGGTGATGTGGATGTGATGTTGCGGCAGACCCTTCTTCTTGGCGGTCTGCATCCGTTCGGCCACCCACTCCTTCAATTCCTTGACGGAGTCGCAGCCGACGGCGAGCTTGATGAGATGTAGCGGCATGCCCCAGCATTAGCCGGGCAGCCACGCATTTGGAATGCCGAACTACTCGTTATCCGCAGGCGCGGGAGCTGCCGCTGCGGGCGGCGGAGCGAGCGGAACCGGTGCCGGAGCCGGCGCACGCGCGGCCTTCGGCGCCGGCGGCTTCTTGGCGGCCGGTGCCGCGGGAGCTGCGGCCTGCGCAGAGCTGGCGGCCGGCGCACGCGCCGCCGGCGCAGCGCCACCGGCAGGGGCGGCCTGGCGTGTCGTCGCGGTGGGCGGCTCCGGATTCATGATGCTCACCGGCGGGGTCGACGACGCGCTCGGGAATTCGGCATTGGTCGGCTTGCCCGTCGGCATCGTGGGCGGCAGCCCGGCGAGCGCAGCGGTGGCGGGCATCGCCGGCGCTCCTGCGGGCGCGTTCCAGATCGGCGCGTAGCGAGCGACCAGCGTATCGTAGAGATGGGAATCCATGTTGGCGGCGACCTGCTGCTGATCGGTCAGCGAGCGGAAGGCGGCGCAGTCGAACTGGGTGCAGCCGTCGCGGGCGACCAGCACCTGCGCGACGAGGCCGTAGCGGTCGCGCTCGAGCGCCTTGCGCAGCACCTTCATGTCCAGCGTCAGGCTCTTGTCGGCGGTGGCGGCATCGCCGAGCGCGGTCAGCCGGTCGATCCGGGCCGCGGTATAGGCGACGGCCGCCGCCGCGGTCTCGGGCGCGCCGAACAGTGCCTTCTCGCAGCCGGCGGCCACGGCATCACCGGCGAGACCATCGAGACAGGACAGCGCCGGCAGGCTTGCGGTGACCGCGGCCTGCGCACGCGCCTCGGTCGGCGCGTCCTCCGCGCCCGGCCCGTAGACGCGCACCATGGCGGCCCCCGCGATCGCGATGGACAGCAGCGTGATGACGGTCAACGCGCCGTTGGCGACCGACTTCTCGGCGCGCAGCAGCGTGATCAGCAGGATCAATCCGAAGAATCCGGCCGCCGCCAGCGTCATCCACATCGGAAAGGCCGCCGAGCGCCAGATTTGGTCGAACGAAGAGGCCCATGCCCAGTTCATGCGCGACGTCCCCTCACGCGAGCAAAGAGCGAATGGTCAAGCGAGCACCGCGAGTCGGCAACTGCCCCCGCCTCACCTTGTGAAGGCGAAGCGGGCCTTTTAACGGCGAGCAAAGCAAATTCGTCCGCGAAAGCAATGGGCGCGATCGTCGGCGCGTCAGGACAGCGCCAGTTGACTTTCCTTGGCGACCCGCTCGAACGCTTCGGTCGAGCTCTTGATCCGGTACTGGCAATCGTCGCCTTCCGTCGGCAGCAGGCGGATCACTTCATACGAGCCGCTGGCAGCGGGGCGCGCGACGTTGCTGGCCGTGAACAAAACGCGCGTTCCAACGGGGAATTTGTGCTTCAACACCCTCTCCATTACTCAAACAACGCCTGCCTCGCCCATGGTCCCACTGCGATGGCCGGCCGGAAACCCGTGTGCTGTATAGCACGCATGCGGCGTTTTTGACCAGTCTCATGCAAGCCCGGTAAATATACAAATCAGTAAGTCTTTTCAGGACGATAAGCAGGCCTGCGGACCACGGTAATACCGCTGGAACCGGCTCCCTAGGCGGTATGGGGCAGATGCCCCTGCGGGCTGGCCTGGTCCACCGCCTTGGGCAGCTCCTGGGCCAGAATCTGGCCCAGTTGGTCGACCGGGATGTTGTAGCGCGCGGCGAGCTGGCGGACGGTGTCGTTGCCGAGCACGGCGCGGAGCTGGTCGGCCGAGATCGGCAAATTGTGGCCATTGCCGAGCCAGGATTTGACCTGGTCGCCGAAGCCGGCCTGCTGGAGCTTGGCGACGATCGCGCTGAGGCCACCCTGATTGTTGCTGCCGAGCACTTCGTTCAGCACGGCCGGCAGCACGGCGGCGCCGAGCTGGCCTAGTGCGCTGCGGAGCGCGGGATTGTTTTCCAGCGAGTCCAGGATTCCCATGGCGCCCTCTCCCAAGCCTTGGTTGCCGCATGATTGAGCGCCGCCTGCTTGCTGATCGTCAAGCGGCGCCCGATCACATTCGCGGGTTAGGCATCCTCGAACTTCGCGATGACGAGCGTTTCGGCGATCCCCTCGCGGGTCCATTGCTGGAACGCCGGCAGCGCCATCATGGTGTCCATGTAGGCCTTCGTGTCCGGCGCAACGTCGATCGCATAGGTACGGAAGCGGTGCACGACCGGCGCATACATGGCATCCGCCGCGCCGAAGCGGCCGAACAGGAACGGTCCATTGGCACCATAGCGCGCGCGGCACTCGCGCCAGATCTCCTCGATGCGCGCGACATTGGCCTTGGCGTCTGCCGACAGCGCCACGGCGCTGACCGGGCGATGCAGGTTCATGCCGCATTCGCTGCGCAGGGCTACGAAGCCGGAATGCATCTCGGCGCACACCGAACGGGCATGGGCGCGGGCCGCGGCGTCGTCGGGCCACAGCTTCTTCTCGGGATAACGCTCGGCGATGTATTCGATGATGGCGAGCGAATCCCACACCGTGGTCTCGCCATCGACCAGCACGGGCACCTTGCCGGCGCGGCTGAAGGACAGGATCTGCTGCTTGTCCGCGGGATTGTCGGTGTAGAGCGGGATCACGGTCTCCACGAACGGGATGTCGTTCGCGCGCAGCGCGAGCCAGGGCCGCATCGACCATGACGAGTAGTTCTTGTTGCCGATCGCGAGCTTGAGCGTTGCCATGTCACTGATCCCTTCGAAAGTCCGTCTGGTGCGGCTGCTTTTAGCGCCATCGCCTGCCGCCAATCAATCGTTGCCGCGCCCGGACATGCGTGGCAATCGTTGCGATCCCCGAGGGAGCAAGACATGAGCAGGCACTGGGTCGACATCACCGCGGTCGGCTTCTTCATCATCGAATGGCTGGCCTATGCCCTGACGCTGGAGCATTCGGCCTATGGCCGCGACAGCCTGTCGGCGCGCATGAACCGCTATCGCGAGGTCTGGGTGCGCCGCCTGCTCGATCGCGAGACCCGCATGGTCGACATGCAGATCATGGCCTCCTTGCAGAACGGCACCGCCTTCTTCGCCTCCACCAGCCTGTTCGCGCTCGGCGGCGCGCTGGCGCTGCTGCACGCCACCAACGACGCGATCACGATTCTGAGCAAGCTGCCGATCGACCTCAGCACCTCGCCGGCGATGTGGGAGCTGAAATGCGTCGGCCTCGTGCTGATCTGCGTCTACGCGTTCTTCAAGTTCGCCTGGGCCTATCGCCTGTTCAACTACGTCGCGATCCTGTTCGGCGGCATGCCGCCGGCCTCGCAAGCCGGCACGCAGCAGGCCGAGGCTCACGTCATCCGCACCTCGCGCGTCTTCGAATCCGCCGGCCGCCATTTCAACCGCGGCCAGCGCGCCTTCTTCTTCGCGCTCGGCTATCTCGGCTGGTTCGTCAGTCCGTGGGTGCTGTTCGTGACCACGGCCGCGGTGGTGATCGTGACCTGGCGGCGGCAGTTCGCATCGAGTGCCTGGGCGGCGATGGCGCCTGAGGTCGTGGGTGACGATGCGGGAGTGGTGAAGCGCGGTCATTGACGCGCCCGTGTCCCGGACGCGCCGCAGCGTGCAACGCTGCTGCGCTGCGTCCGGGGCACGAGAACGGGGTATGACGCGTACTCTCTCGATGTCTCGTAGCCCGGATGGAGCGCAGCGTAATCCGGGATCTCGCCACGAGCGACGACGGCCCCGGATTACGCTGCGCTCCATCCGGGCTACGGCAGGGCTACGATCCAAAATCCCGCGGGCTGAACGGCAGGTCCATCACCTTCCACTCCCCGTACAGATCGCGCGGCAGCATCTTGTAGGGCTGGCAGGCCTGGAGCGCGCTCATCGCAGACTTCACGATGGCCACGCCCTTGGCGGATGGCGGGGCTGCCATGAGGATCGGCTCGCGCGCCAGCGTGCCGTCTGTGGCGAACACCGCGCGCAGCTTGATGTGGACGTTGTCGGTTGGATCGACCCCGGCCGGCAGTTTCGAGCAGCTTCGCAAATGCCGCCGCAGCTCGGCGATGACTTCAGGCGGAAGCTTCGCGGCGATGGAATCCTTGGAGTCGCCCCCGTCGTCCTTGGGCGCGTCCTTCGGCTCGACCGGCAGTTCGGGCGGCAGGCCCAGCATGACGCCATATTTGACGGTGACGTCGGGCTCCGGAGCCCGATAGGCCGGCGGCGGCGCGGCCTCGGGCTGCGACATCGCGGCAGGCGGCGGTTGCGCTGCTGGCGGTTGCGGCATCGCCTGGGGCGGCGATTGCGGGGTCTGCTGAGGCGGCTGTTGCGGCGTCGGCTGAGGCGGCTGTTGCGCCTGTTGCGGCTGTGCGTTGGCCTCGCGCGGTTTCGGCGCGGGTGACGGCTGTGGCTGTGGCTGTGGCTGCGATTGCTGCTGCGGCGGCTTCTGCTGCTGGGGTTCGGGCGACGGCTGCGCTGCAGCCGGCTGCTTGGCCGCCGGCTTCGACACCGGCTCCGACTTGTCGGTGGCATCGAGCTTCGGCAGCTTCAGGTCGGGGAGCGGCTCCGGCGGCTTCTCCTTGGCCTCTTCCTTGGCCTTCTCCTCCGCTCGCGCCTCTTCCTGCTTGACCTGCTCGGGCGTGACGATGTCGACCGCAACGGTCTCCGGCGCCGCGGCGTGAAACGGATGGACCTCGCTGATCACGATGATCAGCGCCACCAGCGTCAGATGCGCAATCGCCGACGCCGCAATGTCCGTCCGTATGATCTTCCGCAGTTCCATCGACCGATCTTGGGTTGCCGTCGCGGTCCTAGCATACCCCAGTGTCCTCTCAATCCCATTTCGGCGCGAAGCCGAAATCGGTCAGGCGGCCCCTCGGGCTGGCCAGCGCGGCGATCTGCGTCATCTCGTCGTCGGCGAGCTCGAAATCGAAGATATCGATGTTTTCCGACAGGCGTTCGACGCGCGAGGTGCGCGGGATCGCCGCAACATTCTGCTGCACCAGCCAGCGCAGGCAGACCTGCGCCGGCGTCTTGCGATGCGCGCGGCCGATCGCGGCGAGCGTCTGGTCGGACTTGATGCGGCCCTTGGCGACGGGGCTGTAGGCAACCAGCGCGAGGCCGTGCTGGTCGCAGGCCGCCCTCACCTTCGCCTGATCGAGATAGGGATGGTATTCGACCTGGTTGCAGGCCAGCGGCTCGGACGACAGCGCGACCGCCTGCTCCATCAGCGCCACCGTGAAGTTGGAGACGCCGATGTGGCGCGCCAGGCCCATGCGCCTGGCATGCGACAGCGCGCCGAGCGTCTCCGCCAGCGGCACATGCGGATTGGGCCAGTGCAGCAGCAGGAGATCGACGCTGGGAAGCCGCATGCGCGCCAGGCTCTCCTTGACCGAACGCTCCAGGTCGTGGGGCGCGAAATGATTGGTCCAGACTTTCGTGGTGAGGAAGACGTCGTCGCGGCGCACGCCGGAGGCGCGCAAGCCGTCGCCGACCTCGCGCTCGTTCTCGTAGACCTGGGCGGTGTCGATGTGACGATAGCCGAGCCGCAGCGCCTGCTCGACCACGCGCGCACAGGTGCGCCCTTCCAGCTCCCAGGTGCCGAGCCCGATTGCGGGAATCCTTGCGCCACTGGCCTCGACGAACAGCATGAGGAATCCTCTCTGTTACGGCAGCCCCGGTCGCGATTATGGACCTCGCCCGTCATGGTGCCAACGGACGTCGGCGGCCGGCGGGCCGGATCTTCAGCGCAATGCTAACAGGAGGTTCGTATCAGGCTTTGGCGAGCGCCTGGAACACGGTGTCGGGCGCATGCGCGATCACGGCCAGCAGCGCGCGGGCGGGTCCCCGCGGGGCGCGCTTGCCCTGCTCCCAGTTGCGGATGGTTTCGACGGGAACGCCGAGCTTGGCGGCGAACTCCATCTGGGTCAGGCAAGCGCGGCGGCGAAGATCGCGCACCGCGAGCGAGCTGGTATCGGCAGCGGCAGCATGGGCCGCGGGTTCGGCCGCCAGCGGCTGGACCGGAAACTCCTGTCCATCCCGCAACTCAACGACCCGTCCGTCCGCCTTCAGCCGCAACCGCATGTCCATTCCCCCAAGCGGGCATGATGATGCGGCAGGTCGCTTAAGTTCGGATTAAAGATGATGGCGTCGCGTAGACGGTCTCGTGCCCCGGACGCTGCGCAGCACGCCCGGCGATGCGAAGCATCGTCCGGTGTGATGCGCTGCAGAGCCGGGGCCCATGTTGCCCAGTGGACCGTGCCGCGTTCTGGGTCCCGGTTCAGCGCAGCAGCGCTATGCGCTGCAGCGCGCCCGGGACACGAGAGCACGAGTTGCCCCCGCCGCCTCCCCCGTCATTGCGAGGAGCTCTTGCGACGAAGCAATCCCAAATCCCTCCGCGGCGACAGTCTGGATTGCTTCGCTGCGCTCGCAATGACGGGGAGAGAGCGGCCCCAAACTCGCCCCTACTTCAACCCGAACCACAACGTCGCAATGCCGAGGAAGGAGAAGAAGCCGACCACATCCGTCACCGTGGTGACGAACGTGCCGGACGCCACCGCCGGGTCGGCCCTGACGCGCTCCAGCGCCATTGGGATCAGGATGCCGCCGAGCGCGCCGGCGACGAGGTTGCAGATGATGGCGAGGCCGATGACGATGCCGAGGCCCGGGATCTTGAACCAGGCCACCGCCGCGATGCCCGTGATCACGGCAAAGGCGAGACCGTTGACGAGGCCGACCAGCAACTCGCGCACCACCACGCGCCAGGCGTTGGAGGAGCCGAGCTCGCGGGTCGCGAGCGCGCGCACCGCGACCGTCATGGTCTGGGTCGCGGCGTTGCCGCCCTGGCTCGCCACGATCGGCGCCAGCACCGCGAGCGCGACCATCTTCTCGAGCTGGCCCTCGAACAGGCCGAGCACGGAGGACGCGAGGAACGCGGTGGCGAGGTTGACCAGCAGCCAGTTGAAGCGGCCGCGGGCGATGGTGAGGAACGTGTCCGACAGCTCTTCGTCGCTGGTGACGCCGCCGAGCGCCTTGAGGTCCTCGTCGGCCTCCTCCTCGATGACGTCGACGACGTCGTCGACGGTGATGACGCCGACGAGGCGATCCTGGGTGTCGAGTACGGGCGCTGCGACCAGATTGTACTTGCCGAACATGCGCGCCACTTCCTCCTGGTCCTCCAGGACGGAAACGCGGCGGCGGTCCTCGTCGGTCAGCTCGGTGAGGGCCACCGGGCGGCGGGCGCGCAGCAGCACGTCGAGCGGGACTGCGCCCTGCCAATGCTGCTCCTTGTCGACGACGTAGATCTCGTAGAAGCGGTCGGGCAGATCCGGCGTCTCGCGCATGTAGTCGATCGCCTGCCCGACGGTGAAATCCTGGGGCACCGCGATGAACTCGGTCTGCATGCGGCGGCCGGCGGAGTTTTCCGGATACAGCAGGCTGCGCTCGAGCGCGACGCGCTCCTGCAAGGGCAGCTTCTCGAGGATCTCCTCCTGCTCGGCCTCGTCGAGGGTCTCCAGCAGCTCGACCGCGTCGTCGGATTCGAGCTCGCGGACGCCTTCGGCGACCGTCTCCGGCGGCAGCTCCTCGAGGATCTCCTCGCGGACGCTCTCGTCGACCTCGTTCAGCGCCGAGAAGTCGAAGTCGCGGCCCGTGAGCTCGACCAGGCGGACGCGGTCGTCGGGCGCCAGCGCCCCGATCAGGTCGCCGAGATCGGCCTCGTGCAGCTCGGCGACGCAGGCGCGCAGCGACACACTGTCGCCGGCCTCGATCGCATGCGCGATTTCCTCGACGAATTCGTGACGAATTTCGCCGTCTTCATTGCGCATCGGCACGTGGTCGAGTACCGAATCCGCGGCGGATGGGGCACCGTCCATATGTTCATCCATGGCGCGCCTCGCCGTTTGACAGGTTGGAACGAGTGGTCTGAGCTGATGGTTCAGGCAATACCCACAAGGCGACTCCAAGCGCAATGGCAAAGATGCTTCGGCTGAAATGGACATCGATGTCGGCGGGCGCGGTCCTCGCGGCCCTCGCCGGCATCGCCTCTGCGGAGGCTGCCGAGTGCCCGCGCAAGGACGCGCTCGGCACCTCGCGCATCCTGAGCGTCGACGCCAAGGCCACGCCGCGTGTCGGCTTGAAGAGCTTTCCGCAGACGTTGGCGCTGGCCGATCACGAGGTCGTGCTGACCTTCGACGACGGCCCGCATCCGCCGACCACGTCGAAGGTGCTGGCGGCGCTGGCGCAGGAATGCGTGCGCGCGACCTTCTTCCTGATCGGCCTGCACGCCGCCGAGCACCCCGAGATGGTCAAGCGCATCGCGCGCGAGGGCCACACCATCGGCCATCACACCTTCTCGCACCCGTTCATGGCGCGGATCCCGTTCGAGAAGGCGAAGGGCGAGATCGACCGCGGCATCGCGGCCGACGAAATGGCGCTCAACGGGGTCTCGGCCACGACGCCGTCGACGCCGTTCTTCCGCTTCCCCTATTTCGAGGCGACGCAAGCACAGCTCGATCTCTTGCAGTCGCGCGGCATCGTCGTGTTCGGGGCCGACCTCTGGGCCAGCGACTGGAACGAGATGACGCCCGAGCAGGAATTGAAGCTGGTCACCGAGCGCCTGGCTGCGGCCGGCAAGGGTATCATCCTGTTCCATGATCCCAAGGCGCGCACGGCGGCGATCATGCCGGCCTTCCTGCGCTACCTGAAAGACAACGGTTTTCGCGTGGTTCACGTGGTCCCCGGCACGTCACAGAAGAGCGCCGACACGCGCTGATGCCGGAATGTCACGCCGGCGCAAAATGGGGTGATTTTGGCCCTATTAACAGTCCGTTCATGCTACGCCATGCAAAGATGGAAGGGGACTTGCGCCTGAACCGTTTCGGTGCAGCTCCGACCTAATGATGGCGGCAGTCGCGCATGAGGGCAGACCGGGTTCATGATCGGAAGTAGCGTTGTTGTTCGGACGCGATCGTGGATCGTCCTTCTGGGATTGCTGACCGCCGGTGCACCGGCGGCCTACGCTGCCGATTGCCCTGGCCATCCGGACGCGCTCGGGACCTCCCGCACCCTCGTCGTCGATCCGCGCGAGCATCCGCTGATCGGCACGATGCAGTATCGCGAGACGCTGCCGCTGAAGGACCACGAGGTCGTCCTCACCTTCGACGACGGTCCGCTGCCGAAATATTCGAACCAGATCCTCAAGATGCTCGACGACGAGTGCATCAAGGCGACGTTCTTCATCATCGGGCAGCAGGCCAAGGCGAACCCGGAAGGCGTGCGCAAGCTGATCGCGGCCGGCCACACCGTCGGCACCCACAGCATGGACCATCCGCTGACGTTCGACCGGATGCCAATCGAGAAGTTCGAGCCCGAGATCAACGGCGGCATCCAGTGGACCTCGGCCGCGATGACCGATCCGTCGAAGCAGCTCGCGCCGTTCTTCCGCATTCCCGGCCTCATGCGGGCCGAGGCCGTCGAGAACTATCTGATCTCGCGCGGCATCCAGGTCTGGAGCGCCGACTTCCCGGCCGACGACTGGCGGCACGTGTCGTCCGACCGCGTCTATCAGCTCGCGATCCAGCGGCTGGAGGCCAAGGGCAAGGGCATCCTGCTGCTGCACGACATCCAGGCCCGCACCGTGGCGGCGTTCCCGAAGATCATCCGCGACCTCAAGGCGCGCGGCTATCGCATCGTGCATGTGGTGCCCGCGACTGCCGAGCGTCCGGCGACGCCGACCACGCCGGTGGAGTGGCTGCTGCATCCGCCGACCGAGACGACGCCGATCGCGCGCTGGCCGCGCGTGCCGGGCTTCGTGTTCGCACAGACCCAGACGCTGCCGGCGCCTTCCCTTGCCGACCTCAACGCGCAGACCGAGCATCAGCCGCTGCTGCCGCGCCGGACCAGGGCGCAGGCGGATATCGCATCCACCCTGCCCGTGCCCGGCCGCGATCTCTTCGCGATCCCCGAGGGCTCGGTCGAGGTGCTGCTGTCGACCAGCTTGTCGCGGCGCGCCGCGACACGGCTTGCCATGGCAGCCGAGACGCCCGGCACGGCCAGGGGCAGGACCGCCAAGGGCAAGGCCGGCAAGCCTCACGCTGGCCGCACCGCGCATGCGGCGCCCGCCGCCGCCAAGCATGGTGCGCAGGCCAAGAACATCGCACCCAAGGGCACGGCCCACCCGACCCGCGTCGCGACAAGCGCGAAGAAGCGCGCCTGAGGCGCGGCTTGCCGGCGCGTCAGGCTGCTGTCAGGTGATCCCTTCGGGACGCCGCGGCGTCCGTTACTGCCGGAAGATGGCCGCGACGCAGAGCAGCACGATCAACGCCAGGAAGAACAGGTCCATATAGGATTTGAGCTCGCCGTCGCGCCGCAGCCGCGCGACGTCGGCGACGACCTGCTTGCGCGCGCTGGTTCCGCCCGAGCCGTCGTTGATCGGCGCCTGGAGCCGCTTCGTCTCGGCCTCCAGCTTCTCGATCTTCTGGTAGAAGTAGAACGCCCGCAGCGTCGAGGCCGCGCGCATGCCGGCATAGATCAGCACCAGGATCGCGATGATCGCCCGGTTCTGATATTTCTCCATGAAGTTCAGGCTGAAATACACCATCGCCATGAAGGCGAAATTGGTGACAAAGCGGTAGACGAAGCTGAGAAAGACCATGCTGGCTTGAGCCTTGAGGATGCGCAACGGAAAGCGTGTCGCGAATGCGGGGTCAGGGAGGCCCGGGCCGGAACTGCCGGCAGGATCCCTGCAGGCGCCCGTCTACGCCAACAATGTTTCAACAAAGATACCAAGGCCCGGCAACTTGCCGCCTTTTAGCCAGCGCCCCTCCCGCCCGCAACGGCTCAATGGCGATTTGGCGGAAGACGCGATAGACTGGGGCGTGCCGCCATATCTGGGGTCTGCCGATGCCGAAAAAGGGAATCACGGGCCACGACGAATGGGTTTTGACCGAGGCCCTCGCGACCGCGCTGGTCGCGCTCGAGCAGCTCGAGCCGAAGCACCAGCCGAGCGCGCATATGGACGACATCCGCAAGATGCTTGCGAACGGCAAGGAGGCGTCGGCGGTGAGCCTGCACCTCGCCCAGGCCAAATGCCGCCTGTTCCCGGAGTCCGATCCGCTGGAGATCTACAAGGAGTACGGGATCGGCGACGAGTACGGCTGACGGTCGGGCCGGCCGGCGAGCTAGGGTCCGCCCGCGACCGAACCCGCGATCACCATCACCAGGGCGGCAAGGTCGATCCTGCCGTTGACGGTCAGCTCTTCCGAACGGTTTGCATCGCGCGCGCCCTGGACCTTCAGCGCCTGCGGCCGGTCGGCCGCCTGGCGTTCCAGCTCGCCGACGATGGCTTCCCTCAGTTTCTCTTCCAGCATGGGTTGTCCTCAGGCCGCCATCGCGCGGCAGGATTGGGCACAGGAACGGCACATCGCGACGCATTCGTCCATGCCGCCGATCCGCTCGCAGTCCGCGGCGCATTCGCTGCAGATTTCGGCGCACTCGCCGCAGGTATGCCGGTGATGCGGCGTGTTGATCAGCATGAAATGCGCGGCTGTCCGGCACATTTCGGCGCAGGCCATCATCAGGCGGAAATGCTTGGACTCGACATGCTCGCCGCCGGTCTCGAGGCAATGGTTCATCGCCGTGCCGAGGCAGGTCTGGTAGCAGCTCATGCACTGCGCGATGCAGCGCGTCATCTCTTCCGATTGAGCCATCGGTTCTCTCCGGTTGCGCAGCGGTGCGGCCCCGCTCAACCAAGGCGAGGCGCTGTCATTCGTTCCTGGTTCAGAGGCGATTGTGAGCTGATGCGGCGCTCAGTTCATTTCGGATTGGGATCCTGCAGACCGGCACCGGGTTCCCCAAGGCGTCCGGCCCGCGCGAGGTGGACCGCGTTGCCGAGCGCCCGCGCCGCATTGATCACTTCCTGCTGGAATTCGTCGTCATCATCGAGCGCGCGGTGCGAGGTCGCGTATGGCTCCATGTAGCCGACATAGCCGTCGAGCTCGGCGAAGCGGCCGGCCGAGATCAGCTCCATGTCGGTGAGCCAGTCGGACAAGGCGCGGCGCACGCCCTCGGCGCCGACGGCATCGCCGTGCACGACGACGCCGAAATAGCGGCCGGCGAGATGGCGCGGATAGGGCCAGCCCTTCAACTCCATCGCCTTGGCTTCAGTGGCGGTCTTGCCGTGGGTCGAGGTCGGATCGGGATTGCCGCCGTCGGCGCAGACCATGCGGTCGATCATCGCCTTCAGCCCGGACGGCACGTGATACCAGTTCACCGGCGTCACGATCAGGATGCCGTGGGCGGCAACCCACAGCGGATAGATCTCGTTCATCCAGTCGCCGGTCTGGCCGAGCGAATAGTTCGGATAGCAGCTGCACGGCCAGTGACACAGCGGCATCGCCGTTCCGACGCAGGACTTGCAGGGATGGATGCTCTTGCCGAACTCGGAAGCCAGGCGAGAGAGATCGAGGATGTCGACGGCAAATCCCATCTCGACGAAGACGGGCTCCGCCAGCTTCACCAGGCGCCAGGTCTTCGACATCTCGCCGGGACAGGTGTGCTCGCTGCGCGCCGAACCGTTGATGATGAGGATGCGCGGGGTCTCGCCGGCATCGTCGTGTCGTCGCTGCGCCGCCAGCACAGCGGCGCGTGCCTCCAGCCAATCGACGGCGAGCTCGTAATCGGGATCTGAAAAACCCGCGCCCGCCTTGCGCGTCAGCGGCGCCTTGCGCGAATGACTGTAGGCGTCCCAGGCGGCGCTGACGATTGCATCGAGCTCGCGCTGGAGCGGCGCGAAGGCGGGGTCGACGAACCGGCTCCGGTAGCTTCTCTCGAACTCCGCACGCGACAATTTGACGGGCGGCATTCCCCTGCGAACGTCGACTTCCGTCATGCCGGCACCTCACCAATCGGTCCTGCGACCAACTTGAGGTGCGGCTCACAGTTCCAATGCGCGCGGTGACTGGGCGCGGGCCGCCCTACTCGTGCCAGAACTCCGCCAATTCCTCCGCGGTCACGAGATCGACCTGCCCGTGGAAGCGGGTGCGATACATGGTCATCAGCGCATCGTGCCCGACGTCGGATGAGCTGCACAGCGCGTCCTCGACGATGACGACCCTGAAGCCGAGATCGACCGCGCTCAGCACCGTCGAGAGCACGCACACGTCCGTCTCCGCCCCTGAGATCACGACCGTGCCGACATTCTTGTCCCGCAGCAAGCCTGCAAGGCGAGGATTGCTGAACGCCGAATAGGCCGGCTTGTCGACGACGGCGGCCGGTGGAACGAACCGCTGCAGGGCCGGCACGAGCTCGAGCGCGGATGGCGGCAGATGGTTGCGGGTCGCCTGCTGCCAGCGACGAAAATAGCTCTGCCACTGGCCGGGACGATCTTGGGGATCCTCCGGCGTGATGAAGCGCGTGAAGACCGTTCGGGCCTCGTGGTGCGCGACGATCGCGGCGATGGTGGGCAGCACGCGTTCCATCCACGGTGTCGCCCACAAGCCGCCGGGAGCGAAGATGTTCTGCATGTCGATGCAGAGGTGAACGGCGTCCCTGATGCCGGCAACCTCCGACGCGCTGTCTCTCATGATCCTCCACTGCCAGCCGATGGCCGCGGCATCTCCGCGGCGCGTTTCCCGACGGAAATGCAATGCCGACGGCTATCGTTCCTCAAACGGATCGTTGCGACGGGTCAAGCGCCCTCGCCCGGAACTCGAGCGAAAGCGCCTCATCCGCTCGTAGCGCGATGTACGACAGCATCTTCCTGCCGGTCGTTTTGACCGGCGGGCAAGCGCCCGAAGGGCGCACGCAGTCTTTGTCGGCTCAGCCGCCGTACTGCTGCTTCATGTATTTCAGGTAGTTGCCGAGGTGGTGCTGCCAGAAATAGTCCAGCTTCTGGCATCCCGGCGTCCCGTCGCTCGGATTGCCGCCCGGGGTGGCGAAGAGCGGCAGCAGCGCGCCGGCGTCTGCATAATTCAGCGAAGCCTGAATCTGGTCGAGGATCTGTTGGATCACGTCCGAGATCGTCGATCCCGTGATCGGTGCGGCGGTCGGCGCGCCGAGATCGGCGGTGTTCAAATGGATCGTCTCGGATGTCAGTCTTCGGGACAGGCTCTCGACCCGCTGCTTGAGCCGTCCCACCGCATCGTCGCGAACGCGATTGACCGCGGCCTGACCGTCGGCGGCCACGCTGCCGAGCGTGATCATTGCCTCGGGATCGGGACTGCCGCCGAACCCACGCAGCGGATTTGGCGTGTTGAGGTCTGATATCCACTCCAGCGCAAACGGCGCCTGCGGCACCCAGTCCTGGGTCGACGTCACCGCCCAGGCGTTTCCGTCGACCGCGGCAAGCTGCGCGTAATCGTATGCGTAATGGTCGTTGCCGGCCTTGGCAGGCGCGAACGTATAGGTCTTGTAGGCCGGCCCCTTGAAAGCATCCGTCGAGTGCCGGACCAGCGAGGTCAGCAGCGTGGCAATCGAGGCACCCTGGCTGTGCCCGGTGATGTAGACGTCGTTGCCCTGCTGCGCGAGCAGCGCCAAGGTCACGAACAACGGGCTATTGGTGGTGAACAGCATGAGCATCAAGCTCAGAGCGAAGCCAGAATGCACGCCCGCTTTTACCGCGCTGTCGCCCTCGTCTCGCGCGAGGTAGAACGGCAGCGAGATCGAACCGAGCTTCACGTCAAAGCGCGCGTTGATCAGGGGGAACAGCAAGTCGGCCAATACGCTGGAAGCAGTTGCGACCGTGCCGCGCACGGCGATTGCGTATTGGGTGGTGTCACTCTGGTTCTGCCAGACCTGCCAGTAATTATCCAACAGCGTGGGGCTCGTCGGGGTGAGGTCCTTGCGGATCGTCCAGTTCGAGCTTGGATCGGGCACGGGGGGAACGCCGCAGGTCGCCACCACCTCGGTCAGCGATGGTGTCCCGGCATAGGCATGCTGCGCCATCTCGAGCAGAAGCTGCGCCTCCGCGAACTGGAATCCCGGCTTGAGCGTCATGCTACCCTCCCTGCAAAGGTGCTCGACTCCAGGCCCGTGTTCGGAACCCGGAAGCCAGCAACCAACATTTGGCATCTCTTGGAGTTGATCAATTATAGGGTGTAATAGCACTGGATTGCAATAATAAGATGTCGATCGATCCACGTCCCTGACGGGCTATTCCGGGGAACATTTGCGTGAGCAGGGAGAATCCGCAGGCCGAAACCGCGGCGCGTCCATCGTTCGGGATTCGGCGGCACGTCGACTGTGGCGATCGGCGATCTCGATCCGATTGGGCTTTGCGAGAAACGACACCAGGCATCTGCCGGTGGAATCGGCTTGCGGCGCTTCCCCACGGGGCGTAGCTTTCAACCCTACGTAGCTCATTCGAAAGCATCTATCGGGTTCAGCCAGGCGGGAGAGAGCAATGGCGGATGTCCCATGGCACCTTTCCGGTGACTATTTCGAGAATTGCAGTTGCAGCATCGTGTGTCCCTGCCTGGTGTCGGCGGCGCCCCCGTTGACCGCGCGGCCGACCGAGGGCTTCTGCAACGTACCGCTGATCTTCCACATCGAGAGTGGCCGGTATGGCGATGTCGCGCTCGATGGGATGAATGTGCTCGTCGTCCTCCACGCGCCTGGAGTCATGGCGGACGGAGATTGGTCGGTGGCCGCCTATATCGATCAGCGCGCCAATGACGAGCAGACCGAGGCCCTGGCTGCGATCTTCACCGGCAGTGCCGGCGGCCCGATGGCCGCGTTCGCGCCGCTGATCAGCAAGAACCTCGGGGTGCGCAAGGTGCCGATCACGTTCCGGATCGACGGCAAGACGCGGTCCGCGGAAATCCCCGGCATCCTGCACATGTCCGTCGATCCCTTGCCAACCATGCATCCGAGCGGGGAGATGTGGGCGAACATCGGCCATCCCGTCAGCCCCGACGCGATGGTGATGGCCGTCGGCGCCGCCGGCAATACCTTCAGCGATCATGGCATGCACTGGGACAATTCCGGCAGGAACGGCCTCTACGCGCCGATCCGCTGGTCGAACCAGGCGTGACGTAAACTCCCGAGACCGGCCCCGCATCAGGGCCGCCAACGTCGCTCGCAGATGACGGACAGCCCCCTGGAAACCGTGCTGAGACGCGATCGCTGGATCGTCGGCGGCGCGATCGGCCTCCTTGTCGCGCTGGCATGGAGCTATGTGCTCTGGCTCGCCAACGACATGGACATGGGCGGCATGGACATGACCGACTTCCGCATGATCCCGGCCGGGATCGGAATCATGCTGCCGGCCAGTGAACCCTGGCGAACGATCGAGTTCGCCTATGTGTTCCTGATGTGGGCGGTGATGATGGTCGGAATGATGGCGCCCTCGGCCGCGCCCATGATCCTGATGTACGCCCGCGTCGGCCGGCAGGGTAAGGCGCAAGGCAAGCCATTCGCCGCGACCGGCTGGTTTGCCGCCGGCTATCTCCTCGCCTGGTGCGGCTTCTCGCTGGCAGCCACCTTTGTCCAATGGGCGATCGAGCGGGCAGCCCTGCTGGATTCCCGGATGGCGATCGCGAGCAACCTGCTCGGCGCCATCGTGCTGATCGCGGCGGGCGTCTATCAGTGGACACCGCTCAAGGACGTCTGTCTCGCCCAATGCCAGTCGCCGTTTCTGTTCCTGATGCGCCACGGCGGCTTTCGCGGCGACCTGCGAGGCTGCCTGCTGCTGGGCTTTCGGCACGGAGGCTATTGCGTCGGCTGCTGCTGGTTCTTGATGGCGCTGCTGTTCGTCGGCGGTGCGATGAACGTGCTCTGGATCGCGCTTTTGGCGCTGCTTGTCCTTTTGGAGAAGCTCACGCCGATCGGACGCTGGATCGCGCGCGCTGCCGGCATTGGATGCGTGGCCGCGGGCGGCTGGCTGCTGCTGTCCTTGCCGCGGTGATTTGCGGGTCGCGGACGCCGAGCTCGCAACAAGCAGCGACTCGCATGAGTCCCACGGAGCGACCAAACTGCCGCTGGCAGGAGGCGAATCCCGAGCGGGACTCACGAAAGAGACAAAATATCAAATACTTGATGAGGGTATGGTGCGCTCGGAGGGACTCGAACCCCCACGGTGTTACCCACTGCCACCTCAAGGCAGCGCGTCTACCAGTTCCGCCACGAGCGCAAGAAGATACCGGCCTGAGGTGATTAGGCTGGCCGGATCAGCGGCCGCCGATCTAACAAATCCATCAGGGGGATACAAGCCTGCAAAGGCCCTGAATTCCACAAGCCTGGCAGGAAACTTGGCAAGAAAATCCCGATCCCTGCCCGGATCGGTCCTATCGGCTGCCGAGCGCGCTACCGCGTCCCCTGCGTGCGCGGCAGCATCTGCTTGACCTCGACCGCGATTCGGTTGCGGTCGACCAGCACGACGCCGGAGGCGACCGGCAGGTTGTTGGCGAGCACCTTGACCTCGTCGGCCTCGGTTGCGTCCAGCTCGATGATGGCGCCGCGGGAAAGACGTAATACTTGATGGATCGGCATCGTGGTCGTCCCGAGGACGACCATGAGATCCACGGTGACTTTATCGAGAGTGGGCACTGTCGGGACCGCCGCAACTGGAGACTTACGCCAAGGACTTGGCATTTGCTCCCGAGATGATCACCACGTTATGGTTAGCCAATGGTTAATTCGCCTCAAAACCCCCGCCAAGAGCTCGATTTGACGTCGTTTTCCGCCGCAGGCGGCGAACCCGTCGAATGGCGAATCTCGGATGGCCCTGTGCCCTATCCGGAGGCCGTCGCCGCCATGGAGGCGCGCGTTGCAGCGATCGCCGCGGGCGAGGCGCCGGAGCTGGTCTGGCTGCTCGAGCACCCCCCGCTCTACACATCGGGCACCTCGGGCAAGGACTCGGACCTGCTCGATCCCCGGTTCCCGACCTTCGCCACCGGGCGCGGCGGGCAGCTGACCTATCACGGGCCCGGCCAGCGGGTGGCCTACATCATGCTCGACCTCAAGCGCCGCCGGCCGGACGTGCGGGCCTATGTCGCGAGCCTGGAGGAGCTGATCCTCAAGACGCTCGCCGCCTTCAACGTCCGCGGCGAGCGGCGCGAGGACCGGGTCGGCGTCTGGGTCAGGCGGCCCGACAAGGGACCTGACTACGAGGACAAGATCGCGGCGATCGGGGTACGGCTGAAGCGCTGGGTCTCGTTCCACGGCATCGCCATCAATGTCGAGCCGGAGCTGTCCCATTTCGCCGGCATCGTGCCCTGCGGCGTTGCCGATCCCCGCTACGGCGTCACCTCGCTGGTCGATCTCGGCCAGCTCGTGACCTTGGCCGATGTCGACGTCGCGCTGCGGCAGGCCTTTGAAGAGCTGTTCGGACCGACCAAGGCGTTGGTGCCCGAAGCGGCCGTCTGACCCCTTCCCGCTGGACAGCTAAAGCTCGCGCGTTCTCTGCAGGCGCGGAATCGGTTACGTTCGAGTCCGGCGCCGCCCACGCCTCCCCCCTCCGCCGGGAAAGCAGACCTCATGCCGGGCGAGTTGATCATCGGACCGACTGTTCGAGCGCCCGGCATAAGGAGGGATTGCGTTTCTGCTCGCAATGGGAGGTTTTGACGATGAAGCTGTCTGCGCCGATCTATCATCTCAAGCGAAAAGCAAAGCGCCTGTCCCGCGAGGCCGGCATTCCGCTGCACGACGCGCTCGACCGCGTCGCCGCAACGGAGGGGTTTCCGCCTGGAGCATGCTCGCGGCGAAGGCCGCGGCCATAACGCCGGCCAATCGCATGTTTCCGCAATTCCGGCCCGGCGACCTCGTGCTGGTCGGCGCTCGGCCCGGTCAGGGCAAGACGCTGATGAGCCTCGAACTGGCCGTCGAGGCCATGAAGGCGGGCCATCGCGCTGCGTTCTTCTCGCTCGAATACACCGAGCGGGACGTGCTGGACCGGCTGCGCGCAATCGGCGTGGAGCCGGCGCAGTTCGACAAGCTGTTCGAGGTCGATTGCTCCGACGCCATCAGTGCCGACTACGTCGTGAAACAAATGGCTTCGGCGAAGCGCGGCACGTTCGTCGTGATCGACTATCTGCAACTGCTCGACCAGAGGCGCGAGAACCCCGACCTCACCGTGCAGGTGCGCACGCTGAAGTCGTTCGCGCGCGACAGGGGTCTGATCGTCGCCTTCATCTCGCAGATCGACCGGTCCTACGATCCCGCAGCCAAGCCCTGCCCTGATCTTGACGACGTCCGCTTGCCGAACCCGCTGGACCTGTCGCTGTTCGACAAGACGTGCTTCATCAACAATGCGGAAGTTCAGTTCCGGGCCGCAAGCTGAAGACCTCAGGCCGCGGGCGAGATGGTTCACCCGCGGCCTGCGGGATCAAGCCGCCTGCAGCGCGACCTCGAGCTTGCCGGCGATGTAGCGCCGCTCCTGGGTCAGGCCGCCGAAGCCGTAGGCGTCGCCCTTGACCTCGTCGACATGCAGATAGGTCTCGGGATGCAGCGGGCCCAGGATCTCGGCCATGCGCTTGAACATCGCGGCGAGATAGGCCGCCTTCTCGTCCTTGGTGTTGGTACCCTCGCTGACGTGGATGTCGATCCAGTAGCTGGCGAGCTTCTGCTCGGCGAGCGACTTGCCGCCGGCAAACCAGTCGTTCGCATCGACCGGCTTCACGATGATGGCGGTGACCTTGGGGTCCTTGTGCAGTATCTTTGCGGTGAGGTCGGACACGGCGCTTGCGATGTCGGCCTTCAGCGAGGGCGACTGGCGGGACGAAGTATAGGATACGGTGATCAGGGGCATTGTCGTTCTCCTCAGGAAGTCGCGCTGTTTGCGCGGCGTTGGTGAGAAGCTAGACCTTCCCTCGTCATTTTGGTATCTTATCTCCTCTGATACCAGTGATAACGATTCATAATGAAAGCAACACTCGACATCGCCACGGTCCAGGCCTTCCTGCTGGTCGCCGACCTCCAGAGTTTTACGCGTGCGGCCGAAGCGCTTGGCACGACGCAGGCGGCGGTCAGCCTCAAGCTGCAACGGCTGGAAACCTTGCTCGGCAAGCGTCTCGTCGAGCGCTCGCCGCGCGCGGTCCGGCTCACCGCGGATGGCGCAGGCTTCCTCGATCGCGCCCGCGCGCTGATGGCGGCGCATGACCGCGCGCTCTCGGGCGAAGCGCCGGCCGCGCAATCGCTCTCGCTCGGGATCTCCGATCACGCGGCGGGCCCCGAACTGGTGCCGCTGCTCGAACGCCTGCACGCGGTGTCGTCGAACCTCACCCTCGCCGTGACCATCGGCTTCTCGCGCGAGATGCAGGATGCCCATGACGCCGGCGAGCTCGATGCCGTGATCGTCCGCCAGGAAGGCAGCCGTCGCGGCGGCGAGAAGCTGACGGAGGACGAGTTCGCCTGGTTCGCCGCACGACGCTTCGCCTTGCCGAAGGGCGAGCCACTGCCGCTCGCAACCCTCGCCCCGCCCTGCGGCGTCCGCGCCGTTGCCGTGCGCGCACTCGACAAGGCCGGCATCGCCTGGCGCGAGCGTTTCGTCGGCGGCGGCGTCACGGCGGTGGTTGCCGCAGCGCTTGCAGGGCTCGCCATCGCGCCGCTGGCGCGACGGATCGCGCCACCCGGGCTGATCGACATCGGGCCGGCGCACAAGCTGCCGAAGCTCGGCAGCTCGAAGGTGATGCTGCATTCGAAAGTCAGCGATCCCGCCAAGCTGGCTGCCCTGCGTGCGGTGGCGGCGACGTTCCGGAGCGTGACGGCTTAGCGCTCAGACCGGCGACGTTTCCTCGCCTGCGTATCGTCCCGCGATTTTCCAATAGGCCACTCCAGCAGAGAATCCGGCCACGACAAAGAGCCAGCTCAGGCCGTCGAACCCTCCAGAGAACACAGTTTGGCTCACGGCTCCGACCAGCCCGCCAGCAGAGCTGAAGAATAGCGATGACCGGATGCAGAACCGCTCGCTCAGCCAAATTATCGCAACTGACGGAATGCCGCTAAGCACGCAAACAAAGAACAAAATCACCGGCGCGCCGAACAAGATCGCGAAGACGAAATCCCACACGGACAGTACGGCAAAGCGCCTGGCGCCGACCAATGAGACAAGGAACAGAACGAACAACTGAATAACGGCCGTGGCCGTCAGGCATCCGCCAAACCAACCTCGCCTTGTTCGTGCGCAAGCCTCGCAGGACATGACAGCATCTCACAAGATCGCCTCGAACGCACTACGCAGCGTTTCGTGCCGGAACACAAAACCGCGGCTCAGCGCCTTGTTCGGCAGCACGCGCTGACCGCCGAGCAGGAGCTCGTCGGCAAGGCCGCCGCCGATCCGGCGCAACAGGCCGCCGGGAATGCGGAACACCGCGGGCCGGTGCAGACGGCGGCCGAGTTCTTCGGTGAACTTTGCGTTGGTCACCGGGATCGGCGCGGTGGCGTTGACGGGTCCTGCGAGATCCGGCGTTGCGATCACATAGGCGATCAGCCGGATCAGATCGTCGCGCTCGATCCAGGACATCCACTGCCGCCCGGTGCCGATGGGACCACCGAGGCCGAACTCGAACGGCGTCAGCATGCGCGTGATGAAGCCGCCCTCCGTGCCGAGCACGAGGCCGATGCGCAAGTACACCACGCGAACGCCGAGCTCTTCCGCCGGCCGCGCCGCCTTTTCCCAGGCCGCGCAGAGCTCGTGGCTGAAGCAGGCGTGCGACTTCGCCGACTCCGTCAACACCTGGTCGGCCCACAATCCGTACCAGCCGATCGCGGAGCCGCTGACCAGAACCTCCGGCTTACGTTCGAGCCGTTCGATCAGCTTCACGACCTCGCCGGTCATGTCGATGCGCGAACCGATGATCTTTGCGCGCTTCGCGTCGGTCCACAGGCCATTGCCGATCGGCTCGCCCGCGAGATTGACGATGATGTCGATTGGCGCGTCCGCGGCAAGCTGCTCGAGGCTGGTGATCAGCGTCACCGGCGGCGGCAGCATGTCGGCCTTGGCGGGATTGCGGATCAGCGCGATGACGTGATGCCCTGCCCCGCTGAGGCTCGCGGCGAGCCGGCTGCCGATGAAGCCGGTGGCGCCGGTGATGAGCACGGTCTTGCGGCCGGGAAGCTTCTCGACGAGCCCGGCTGCGGGAACGCTGCGCATGCGGCCGAGCCGGCGCATCGCGGCAAAGTCCCTGATGCCGCAGAGCGCTGCGCCAACCGCGCAGGCGGTCGCGGCGATGCTGAGCAGGCCCTGATAGACGACGCTCACGCCGAACGGCTGCATCGCCCAGGCGATCAGCACCGGCAGCAGCAGCACCAGGATCGCGCCATAATTGATCGCAAGCAGCGTGTGATTGATGCGCTCGCTCGGCGGCAGCTTGCGGCTCAGATCCTCCTCGACGAAATCCATCAGCGTGATGACGATCTCGGCGACCAGCACCGCGATGACCAGCAGCGCCAGCACACCATAGACCTCGAGCCAGCCCAGCAGCAGGAACAGCAGCGCATAAAGCATGTTGCGAATGCCGTGCAGCTTCAGCTCAAAGCGCTGCGATGGGCGCCAGGCCAGGCGCTCGGTGAATTCGTGGTGATAGAAAGTGTCGAACACACCCATCACGATCTGGATGGCGATGAGGGTCCACAGCAGCGGCGTCATGATACGGCCTCCCTGAAGACGGCGGACTGGTGGATCAGCGCGCCGTAACGCGGATGAATGACATCGAGGGTGAAGCGGAAGGCGCCCTCGCCGAGATCGCTGTGCGTCACCGTGAGATCGCCCGGCGTGAGCCATTGCGGCAGCGGGATCCACAGACGTCCGAATTGCAGGCCGTAACCGGCACTGCGGAAGGTCAGCGCCTGTCCCTCGACCGCGATGCGCAGCGCCATCGAGACGCCGAAGCCGACATATTCCTCGAGCCCGGTCGGGCCGGCGAAACGCTTGGCGGAATGGATCACCTGCGGAAAGCCGCGCTTGCGCGCGCAGATGCGCGTCCAGGTCTGGCCGCTGGTCGCAGCGTCCTCGGTGACCGTCACGATCATCGGCACGCCGATGTCGCGCCCCGTCGGCAACGGGCCGCCGATCAGGCGTGCGGCCTGCGCGAACCACCAGCCGATGTCGCTGAAAGAGACCTCGTCGACCACGCCGACATAGACCACGCTGTCGCCGTCGGCGACGCGCTTCGAGAAGCGCCGCCAGGTTGCCAGCGGCAAGCGGCCCCAATCCTCGGCCGACAGCAGCGCGCGGAAGCGGCGGTCGTCGAGCAGTTTGATGTGAGCGGAGGTTGGAACGTTGGAGCCTGATAATCTCGCCGACGTCATCGCAACCTCCTCAACACTATTTGACCTTGCCCAGCGGCAGCAGGTTGGCGATCTTCTCGCCAAGCCGCATCAGGGCGACCAGCCGCGGCCGCGGCACCTTCAGCATCTGCATGAACCAGTGATCGGCGAGCTCGGTGAAGGCGAGCATCTCCTTCAGCCGCTTGCTCGCGACCGGATTGATGGTGGGATCGTCGGTGGCATCGGAGACGCAGGCGCGCAGCGCCGCGATCGCCGGATCGAGCTCCCGCTCCTTGCGCCGCGCCGCGATGCGGGCTGCGACCTCCCAGATGTCGGTCTCGGCCTCGTAATGGTCGCGGCGGTCGCCGAGGATCGGCACGCGCCGGATCAAATTCCAGGCGAGCAGCTCCTTCAGCGAATTGGAGACGTTGGAGCGCGCCATGCCGAGCGTGTCGGCGATGTCCTCTGCCGTCATCGGCGCCTCGGCAAGGTACAGCAGCCCGTGGATCTGGCTGACCGAGCGGTTGACGCCCCACTGATCCCCCATGTCGCCCCAATGCAGGATGAAGCGCTCGACGGCGGCAGGGAGTTTCTTCTTTCCGGTTATTTCTGTCATGACAGAAATATCTGATAGATGCGATTGACTGTCAAGGGCGTTTGCTCGGATGCGCGCTCCTGCATACCGTCCGCGGCATTTGCCTAAAAAGTTCCCAGACGGCCGGAACCAAACGCCCGCCCGAGCGTTTGCCCGGGTCGAGGCGGGGTCCGGAATGGTTAAAAAGTCCAGTCAGCAGAGAGACTTGTTCGAAAGCGAACGCAGTTTCCGGCTGTTGGTGGAAGGAGTCGCCGACTACGCCCTGTACATGCTCGATCCCAAGGGGATCATCACGAGCTGGAACATCGGCGGGGAGCGCATCAAGGGCTATACGCCCGAAGAGATCCTCGGCCAGCACTTCTCCCGCTTCTACACCGAGACCGATCGCGCCAACGGCAAGCCCGCCCGCGCCCTCGGCATCGCCCGGGACAAGGGGCGTTACGAGGAGGAAGGCTGGCGCGTCCGCAAGGACGGCACCTTCTTCTGGGCGAGCGTCGTGATCGACCCGATCTACGAGGACGGCGAGCTGATCGGCTTTGCGAAGATCACGCGCGACATCACCGAGCGGCGCAACACGCAGGTCAAGCTCGAGGCGATGCAGAAACAGCTCGCCGAATCCCAGAAGTTCGATGCGCTCGGCCAGCTCACCGGCGGCGTCGCCCACGACTTCAACAACCTCCTGATGATCATCAGCGGCAGCCTTCACATCGTGAAGAAGAGCGTCGACGACGATATCAGGCTCCAGCGCGCGATCTCGGCGATCGAGACCGCGACCAAGCGCGGCGCCGCGCTGACCAACCAGTTGCTCACCTTCGCGCGGCGGCAGAGCGTCAACCCGCAGCTGATCGATTTTGCCGAGCGCATCACGGCGATCCGGGAGGTGCTCGACGCCGGCGTCGGCAGTTCCGTGCGCCTCGCCTTCGACATCGACCGCAAGGTCTGGCCGCTCAAGACCGACGTCTCGGAGCTCGAGACCGCGCTGCTCAACCTCGTCATCAACGCGCGCGACGCGATGCCGGACGGCGGCACGGTGACGATCCGCGCCCGCAACGTCGCGCTGGACGAGGCTCACCTCGCCGGCGAGTTCGTGGCGATCGACATCGCCGACACCGGGCTCGGCATTCCCGCCGACGTCGTCGACAAGATTTTCGAGCCGTTCTTCACCACCAAGCCGATCGGCAAGGGCACCGGGCTCGGCCTGTCCCAGGTACACGGTTTCGCCCATCAGGCCGGCGGCACGGTGAAGGTCGCAAGCGAGCTCGGCAAGGGTACGACGTTCACCATCCTGCTGCCGCGCGCCGAGGGCACGCCCGCGCGCGAGCCGACCGGAGGACCGGCGTTCCACGGCAGCGGCACGGTGCTGCTGGTCGAGGACAATCCCGATGTCGCGCTCGTCAGCATCGGGCTGCTGGAGCAGCTCGGCTACCAGGTGCGCCGCGTGGCGGACGCGGAAGCCGCCTTGCGCGAGATCGAGACCAACGGCGTCGATTTCGTGTTCTCGGACATCGTGATGCCCGGCAAGATGGACGGGCTCAGCCTCGCCCATCATCTGCGCCAGATCCGTCCCGGCCTGCCGATCCTGCTCGCCACCGGCTACAGCGACGTCGCCGCCCACGTCCGCGGCGACTTCCCGATTCTGCGCAAGCCGTACGAGATCCACGAGCTGAGCGAGGCAATCGCCAAGCTGCCGAGGTGACGATCTCGGGCTCACCCCTCACCGTCATGGCCGGGCTTGACCCGGCCATCCACGCCTTGCCGCGCAATACGAAGAACGTGGATCGCCCGGGCCTTCGCCTCGCCGAAGCGGCTTCGGCCGCGCAGGCGGGACAAGCCCGGGCATGACGACCTTCCGTCCAGGCGCACCTAAACCGTCGGCAGCACCGAGAACGCTTCCCCTGCCCTCCGCAGATTCAGCTCATCTGCGCTCGCCGTCTCGCTGGTGACGCTGTCGACGCGCGAGGACGGCGGACCGTGGCGGCACAGGGCCACCATCTCGGCGACGTGCTGCGGCGGGCCAGCAAGCAGTGCCTCGACGCTGCCGTCGCGGCGATTGCGGACCCACCCTTCGAGGCCGCTCGCGGTCGCCTGATATTCGACCCAGGCCCGATAGCCGACGCCCTGCACGCGGCCGCGGACCATGACCTGGAGGATCGCCCGGCTCATGTCTTCAGCCCGAGACCATCGGCGCTGCGCGCCTTGGTCTCGGCCTCGCGCATGACCCGGCCCATCAGCTCGGCGGAGGCCAGGCCCTTGAGCGCCTTCGGCGGCGTGCCTTCGCGGAGCGCCTTCTGCGTCTCGTAGACGGCCTGCGTCGCCGCCGCGATCGGCGCATGGCCCTGCAGCGCGATGCGCACGCGCTGGCTCTGGAGGTAGTCGATCGCGTTCAATTCGTCCGGTGCGCCGCCGAGCACGATCGGCAGGCGCGTCGCCGCTGCGATCGCCTCGAGCTCGGCGCGGGACTTGATGCCGGTGAAGAACAGCGCATCGACGCCCGCGGCCTCGTAGGCCCTGGCACGGCGGATCGCATCCTCGATCGAGCTGATCGAGGCAGCGCCGGTGCGGCCCATGATGACGAGCGAGGGATCGTTGCGCCCGCTCAGCGCCGCCTTCATCTTGCCGACGCCCTCCTCCAGCGAGATCAGCTGCGCCTTGGCTTCACCATAGGCGGCAGGCAGCAGCGTGTCCTCGATGGTGAGGCCGGCCGCGCCCGCGGTCTCCAGCTCCTGCACCGTGCGGCGTACGTTGAGCGCATTGCCGTAGCCGTGATCGGCATCGACCAGCACGGGCAGCGCTGAGGCGCGCGACATCCGCCGCATCTGCTCGCAGAGCTCGGTGAGCGTGATCAGGGTGATGTCGGGGTCGCCCAGCACGGCGAGCGAAGCGACCGAGCCGCCGAACATGCCGAGCGGAAAACCGAGATCCTCGGCGATGCGGATCGAGATCGCGTCGTAGACGGAGCCGGGATGGACGCAGGTCCCGCCCGACAGGATGGAGCGCAGTTTCTCGCGGCGGGAACGAAAGGCCATGGGTGATATCTCGGTTAGGTCACGGAGGCCGCACCATACTCCGTCATTGCGAGCGAAGCGAAGCAATCCAGAAATGCATCCGCGGAGGCATTCTGGATTGCTTCGTCGCCAGCGCAAAATTGCTTCGCAATTTTGTCGCTACGCTCCTCGCAATGACGGCGTTTGTGGCCCCACCGGGCCAACCCACGCTTACGCAAACTCCAGGATCAGCGCATCCACCGCGAGCGTCGCGCCGGCGCTGGCGTGGACCTTCTTCACGGTGCCGTCCTGCTCGGCGCGCAGCACGTTCTGCATCTTCATGGCCTCGACCACCGCGAGCGTCTCGCCGGCCTTGACCTCCTGCCCTTCGGTCACCGCGATCGAGACGATCAGGCCGGGCATCGGGCAGAGCAGCTTCTTGCCGGTGTCGGACGCCGTCGTCACCGGCATCAGGCGGGCCGAGGCAGCCTCGGCTTCGGTCCAGACATAGACCGGCACCTCGACGCCCTGATGCGCAAGGCGAATGCCGTTCGGAACCGGCCGCGCCTGCACCGCGACGAAATGGCCGTCGATGGTGCCCTGCCAGACCGGATCGCCCGGCTTCCACGGCGACTGCAGCAGATGGGCTTTGCCCGCCTTGCCCTCGGCATCGATGAAACGGATCGCGATCGCCTCGCCCTCGCGCGCGACCTCGAGCTGGATCTCCTGCCGGTCGAGCCACACCGCGCGGCGGCGCTCGCGCTGCACGACGCGGCCGCCCATCTGGCCGGAGATCTGGCGCTTGCGCTCGCCGAGCACGTGATCGATGGCGGCGCCGACCGCGGCGATCCGCCGCGCGACCTCGCCCTCGGGCACGCGCACCGAAAAGCCCTTGGGGAATTCTTCGGCGATGAAGCCGGTCGACAGATTGCCTTCGCGCCAGCGCGGATGATGCATCAGCGCCGACAGGAACGGGATGTTGTGGCGGATGCCGTCGACATAGAACGAGTCCAGTGCGGTGGCCTGCGCCTCGATCGCCGCGGCGCGCGACGGCGCGTGCGTGACGAGCTTCGCGATCATCGGATCGTAATGGATCGAGATCTCGCCGCCTTCCTGCACGCCGGTGTCGTTGCGCACGGTGATGCCGTCCTTGCTCACCTCGGCCGGCGGACGATACTTCACCAGGCGCCCGATCGAGGGCAGGAAGTTGCGGAACGGGTCCTCCGCATAGAGCCGCGATTCCACGGCCCATCCGGTGAGCGTGACGTCCTTCTGGCTGATCGCGAGCTTCTCGCCGGCGGCAACGCGCAGCATCTGCTCGACGAGATCGACGCCGGTGACGAGCTCGGTGACGGGATGCTCGACCTGGAGACGCGTGTTCATCTCCAGGAAGTAGAAGCTCTTGTCCTGGCCTGCGACGAACTCGACGGTGCCGGCGGAATCGTAGTTCACGGCCTTGGCCAGCGCGACGGCCTGCTCGCCCATCTTGCGGCGGGTGGCTTCATCCAGCAGCGGCGACGGCGCTTCCTCGATGACCTTCTGGTTGCGGCGCTGGATCGAGCATTCGCGTTCGCCGAGATAGATCACGTTGCCGTGCTTGTCGCCCAGCACCTGGATCTCGATGTGGCGGGGATCGACGATGAACTTCTCGACGAAGACGCGGTCGTCGCCGAACGAGGCCTTGGCCTCGGCCTTGGCGAGGTTGAAACCTTCGGCGACCTCGGCCTTCGAATGGGCGATGCGCATGCCCTTGCCGCCGCCGCCGGCGGAGGCCTTGATCATCACGGGATAGCCGATCTCGTCGGCGATGCGGACCGCGTGCTTGTCGTCCTCGATGACGCCGAGATAGCCCGGCACGGTTGAGACCTTGGCCTTGGCGGCCGCCTTCTTGGATTCGATCTTGTCGCCCATCGCGGCAATCGCGCCCGGGTTCGGGCCGATGAAGACGATGCCGGCGGCTTCCAGCGCGCGCGGGAACGCCTCGCGCTCCGACAGGAAGCCGTAGCCGGGATGCACGGCCTCGGCCCCCGTTTTGCGGCAGGCCTCAACGATCTTCTCGATCACCAGATAGCTCTCGGCCGCGGCGGGCGGGCCGATCAGCACGGCCTCGTCGGCCATCTCGACATGGAGGGCGTCGCGGTCGGCCTCGGAATAGACCGCAACCGTCTGAATTCCCATGCGGCGAGCGGTCTTGATGACCCGGCAGGCGATTTCGCCGCGATTGGCGATCAGAATGCGTTTGAACATGCTTTTCTTGAGTCTCGACCTTGGGCGGGACCCTTCCCTTACCCGTTGGGGCCTATCGGGACGGGCCGTGTGGCTCCCGTGGTACATCAAAATGGGCCGGAGGCAACGGTCTAAATCCGGCCCGCTCTGGCGTACCAGCGCAAGACCGCAACGGCTCGGCAAGCCCCCGGCGGCCTCAGGCCTTCCCGGCCTTGGTGCTGTCCTTGGTGCTGTCCTTGGTCCTCGCCTTGGCCACGTCCCGCACAAGGCCGTGGACGAAGCCCAGCTTGCCGACCACCGCCTGCGACAGGATGAACGGATAGAGGTCGCGCAGGCCCATGGCCCGGTTGACGCTGTTCATGGCGAAGGTGAAGGGCAGCCATGCATCGACGAGCGCCTGGACGTCCCTTGCCTCGTAGGGGTTGAAACGGATGCGCGCCGTCAACTCCCCGTCGCGGTCCACCTTGGGCCGCACCTCCATGCCGAACTCGGACGCCATCTCCAGGGTGTCGACGATGTGGAGATAGTGCGCCCAGGTTTCGGCGAAGTCTTCCCAGGGATGCATCGTCGCATAGGCCGAGACGTAGTTCTGCTGCCAGTCCGGCGGCGCGCCTTCCGCGTAATGGCGCTGCAGGGCCTGGCCGTAATCCGCCGTGTCGTCGCCGAACACCGCGCGGCAGGCCTCCAGCTTGCCGCCCTCGCGGACCAGCACGTCCCAGAAATAATGCCCGACCTCGTGGCGGAAATGCCCGAGCAGCGTGCGGTAGGGCTCGCCCATCTCGAGCCGACGCCGCTCCCGCTCGATGTCGTCGGTCTCGGTCAGAGCGATGGTGATCAGGCCGTTGTCATGGCCCGTCATGACCCTTTGTCCGCTGTTGGGATCGTCGGCGAGGAAGTTGAAGAGCAGGCCGTGCTCGGGATCGTCCTGCCGGGTCTTGAGCGGCAGCTTCCAGCGGATCAGGGAATAGAACAGCCGGTGCTTCGCCACCTCCAGCTCGCGCCAGCCGGCGAGCTGCGCGGGATCGGAGAGGTCGGGCACGATGCCGTTGTGGCGACAGGCACGGCAATAGCCCGTGGTGTCGCCGGCATCCGTCAGCCAGTTGCAGGCATCGTAGTCGGCGTTGCGGCACAACATGCGCCCCTTGCCCTTGTCGGCCAGCGTCGTCCAGGACGCAGCCTCACCCTCCCCCACGGGCTCGATCGCGGACATCGTCTCCTTCTCCGGCAGGAAGGCGACGCGGTGACCGCAGCGTTCGCAGGCGCGGTTCTCGAAATAGAGGACGTTGCCGCAGGCCTGGCAGACAAAGAGCTTCAAGATTTAGCCTCTTCGGAAAGGGAGTCTTACGCATGAGAGTTGCGGCGCCTCGCAGATACGCGCGCCGGCGGCTCATCGTTCCAATGTTTGGAACAAATAGCCAGACCGGGCGTTCGCTCATACCCGCCAAACGCAGTCCGGCGGCGCATTTCCCTGTTATTCCCTTTTGAGCAATGGCTATCGCGCTTTGTCTGTGTGAATATCGGGCCGGCACGTGCGCTCACGCATCACAACGGCCGACGCCTTGAACGATCCCTTGCCCGAGACCATCGCCGCCGAACGGCTGCGCCAGCACCTCGAAGACGTCGCGCGCGAGCGCGACAACGCCTATCGCGCGCTCCAGGAGCGCGAAGCCGAGCTCGCGCGGATCCAGCGCATCGGCAAGGTCGGCGGCCTCGAGGTCGACTTCCGCGAAGGCTTCAAGAACCGCCGCTCGCCGGAATATCTGATGATCCATGGCCTGCCTCCCGAGGCCACCGATGAATCGCACGAAGACTGGGTCAACCGCATCCATCCCGACGACCGCGATGCCGCGGTCAACCATTTCTTCGATGCGCTCGCCGGGACCAGCGAGGACTACACCGCCGAATACCGCATCATTCGCCCCAGCGACGGCGAGACCCGCTGGATCCGCGTCGTCGCCAAGCTCGAGCGCGACGGCGATGGCCGCGCCACCCGCCTGGTCGGCGCCCACATCGACATCACCGACCAAGCGCTGGCGCGCGAGACGCTGCGCGAGAGCGAGGAGCGCTTCCGGCTGATCGCCGACAGCGCGCCGGTGCCGATCTGGGTCACCAAGCTCGACCGCAAGCGCTCCTTCGCCAACCAGGCCTATGTCGACTTCGTCGGCCTGCCCTACGACCAGGCCATCGATTTCGACTGGCGCAAGGTGCTGCATCCGGACGACCTGCCGCATGTGCTGCAGCAATCGGTGCAGGGCGAGGCCTCGCTGAAACCGTTCGTGCTGGAAGCGCGCTACAAGAATGCCGACGGCGAATGGCGCTGGCTGCGCTCGGAGTCGCAGCCGCGCTGGGACCCGACCGGCAAGCACATCGGCTTCATCGGCGTCGCCCACGACATCACCGTGGCCAAGCAGGCCGAGATCGAGCTCCGGCAGCTCAACGAGACGCTAGAGGAGCGTATCGCCGAGCGCACCGCCGAGCTCGAAGCCAACGAGGCCCGGCTGCTCGCGATCCTGGAGACCAGCAACCAGTATCAGGGCCTCGTCAATCTCAAGGGCGAGCTGCTCTACGCCAACAAGACCGCGCTCGACGGCATCAAGGCGAGCTCTGCCGACGTGATCGGCAAGCCGTTCTGGGAGACGCCCTGGTTCACCGGCACCGAACGCATGAGCGCCGCCGTGCGCGACGCTTTCGACACGGTGCTGAAGGGCGAAGCGGTGCGGCTGGAGATGCGGCTGCGCCTGCCGATCGGCGAACGCGATTTCGAATTCGGCATGCGCCCCGTGCTCGACCGTCACGGCAACATCACGGGCGCCGTGCCCGAGGCCGTCGACATCACCGAGCGCAGACGCGGCGAGGAAGCGTTGCGGCAGTCGCAAAAGATGGAGGCGATCGGCCAGCTCACCGGCGGCGTCGCGCACGACTTCAACAACCTCCTCACCATCATCCGCTCGGCGACCGACTTCCTGCGCCGGCGCGAGCTGCCGGAAGAGCGCCGCCGCCGCTATGTCGATGCCATCTCCGACACCGTCGAGCGCGCCTCGAAGCTGACGGCGCAGCTGCTCGCCTTCGCGCGCCGGCAGCCGCTGAAGCCGCAGATCTTCAACGTCGGCAGCCAGGTCGAGGGCGTGGCGCAGCTGGTCCGGCCGCTGGTCGGCGGTCGCATCGAGATCACCGTCGAAATCCAGGACGCCGATTGCTTCACGGTCGCCGACGTCGCCCAGTTCGAGACCGCGTTGATCAACCTCGCCATCAACGCCCGCGACGCCATGAACGGCGAAGGCCGCCTCACCATCGCGGTCTGCAAGGTCCAGGGCATACCGGGCCTGCGCGCGCAATCGGCCCGCGGCGGCGACTATGTCGCGATCTCGGTGAGGGATACCGGCAGCGGCATCGCGGCGGAACACCTCGAATCCATCTTCGAACCCTTCTTCACCACCAAGGAGGTCGGCAAGGGCACCGGCCTCGGCCTCAGCCAGGCCTTCGGCTTCGCCAAGCAGTCCGAGGGCGACATCGCGGTGACGAGCGCGCAGGGCGAAGGCGCGACCTTCACCATCTACCTGCCGCAGGCGCAGAGTCCGACCGCCGACAAGGAAGCGGCAGCGCTGACCAGCGAGGCCGCGACCACCGGGCGCGGCTATCGCGTGCTCGTGGTCGAGGACAACGACGATGTCGGCCAGTTCTCGACCGAGCTTCTGGAAGACCTCGGCTATGTCACCCGCCGCGTCGCCAATGCCAATGCCGCGCTCGCCATCCTCGGCGAGAACGAATTCGCCGTCGATCTCGTCTTCTCCGACGTCATCATGCCCGGCATGAACGGCGTCGAGCTCGCCGGCATCATCCGCGAGCGCTATCCGGGCCTTCCCGTCGTGCTCACCTCGGGCTACAGCAACGTGCTCGCCGAAAACGCCCATCGCGGTTTCGAGCTGATCCAGAAGCCCTATTCAGTCGAGTCGCTCTCACGCATCCTGCGCAAGGCGATCACGGAGAAGCTGTCGGTGGCGAGGTGAGTGCTATAGTTGCACGAAGCTGCCACAAATTCGTCATTGCGAGCGTAGCGAAGCAATCCAGACTGTCTCCCGCGGAAAGACTCCTAGATTGCTTCGCTGTGCTCGCAATAACGGCGCTGGTCGCCGTCCCGAAACAACGGATCCCGATGATATGAAACCCGCCCTCCTCTCCGCCTGGCAGACCTGGGCGCTGCTCTCGGCCTGCTTTGCCGCGTTGACCGCGATTTTCGCCAAGGTCGGCGTCGAGAACATCAATCCGGACCTCGCCACCTTCATCCGCACCATCGTTGTGCTGCTCGCCTTCTCGGTGCTGCTGTTCTTCACCGGGCAATTCGTCGTGCCCTCGGCGGTCTCGTCGAAAACCTGGCTGTTTCTCGTGCTGTCGGGACTTGCGACCGGTGCGTCCTGGCTCTGCTATTTCCGCGCGCTGAAGCTCGGGCCCGCCACGCTGGTGGCGCCGATCGACAAGCTCAGCGTCGTTCTCGTCGCCCTCTTCGCCTTCGCCTTTCTCGGCGAGCGTCCGACGGGCCAAGGCTGGCTCGGCATCGCCATGATCGGTGCCGGCGCGGTGCTGCTTGCGGTCAAGTTTTGAGGCTGGCGGATTGATCCGGGGAACGGTAGTCAGGGGCGGTTTCTGGAGATCAACTTGCCGACCGTGCCGTCTGACGCCATCTGGGCCTGGAGCATCATTGCGCTTGCGACCGCAGGCGTCATCATCCGGCCGTTTCGCCTGCCCGAGGCGATCTGGGCGGTCATCGGCGCCGGCGCCCTCGTTCTGCTCGGCTTGCTGTCCTGGCAGGACGCGCTTGTCGGCATCGAGAAGGGCCTCGACGTCTATCTCTTCCTGATCGGCATGATGCTGATTGCCGAGCTCGCCCGGCTCGAAGGCCTGTTCGACTATCTCGCCGCGCTCGCGGTGGAATATGCAGGCGGCTCGCCGCAGCGGCTGTTCCTGCTGATCTATCTCGTCGGCACGCTGGTAACGGTGCTGCTCTCGAACGACGCCACCGCGATCGTGCTGACACCCGCCGTCTACGCCGCGACGCGCGCGGCCGGCGCCAAGCCGCTCCCTTATTTGTTCGTCTGCGCCTTCATCGCCAATGCCGCGAGCTTCGTGCTGCCGATCTCTAACCCCGCCAACCTCGTCGTGTTCGGCGCGCGCATGCCGCAACTGACCGAATGGCTGCGCCTGTTCGCCCTGCCCTCGGCGGCCTCGATCCTGCTGACCTACATCGTCCTGCGCCTGACCCAGCACCGGGCGCTCAGGGAAGAGACGATTGCGCGCAGCGTGCCGCATCCGAAGCTCGGCCGCGGCGGCAAGCTGACCGCCATAGGCATCGTCGCGATCGGCATTGTGCTGGTCACGGCCTCTGCACTGGACAAGCAACTGGGCCTGCCGACCTTCATCTGCGGCGTGGTGACGGCCGCGCTGGTGCTGCTGATCAGCAGCCAGTCGCCGCTGCCCGTGCTGAAGGGCGTATCCTGGAGCGTGCTGCCGCTGGTCGGCGGGCTCTTCGTGATGGTGGAGGCCCTGATCAAGACCGGCGTGATCGGACAGCTCAGCGCGCTGCTGCACCAGGCCGTCGCGCAATCGGTGCCCCAGGCCGCCTGGAGCGTCGGCATCGCCACTGCCCTCGCCACCAATATCGCCAACAACCTTCCCGTCGGGCTCGTCGCCGGCTCGGTCGCCGCCAGCGATCACCTGCCCGCGCCCGTCGTCAGCGCCATCCTGATCGGCGTCGATCTCGGCCCCAACCTGTCGGTGACCGGCTCGCTCGCCACCATCCTGTGGCTGGTCGCGCTTCGCCGCGAGAAGATCGAGGTCGGCGCCTGGCCGTTCCTCAAGCTCGGCATGCTGGTGACGCCACCGGCCCTGATCGCGGCGCTGGCGGCGGCCATCAGGTAGCGGCGGCAGAGCCGTCTCGGAAATCAGTTGCAGCTATTTGCGGTGCATCAATGCCGCCGGCGAAGCCGCGGCTAGACTCTCATTGTCGCGCAGGTCAGACGGATTTGGCGCGGCAAGGAAGGTTCATCATGCAGATCCAATCCAAGGCATTGCCGCGGGGCTTTTCCCTGCGTCGCGCGATTCAGGGCTTCATTGCGCCGAACGAGAGACGGGCCGAGACGTCTCACCCCCTGCTGATCGTCACCGCAGCGGCGCTGTTCACCCTGTTCGCCATCGTTCAGATCGATCTTCACACCGCCCAGCTTCAGGCCATCGGCCTGCTCGGCCACGGAGCCGGAATCGACCCGGTCTTCCTGAGCCCGTAGCGGGAGAAGCCCGATCGCGGCCGCAAGGCCGCGACCGGGCAACGTTCAGAGTCTATTGTTCGAGCATGATCTTGTCGGAAAACCGCTTCGCACTTTTCCGGATCATGCTCTAGTCGTTCTCGTAGCCGTAGACTTCCGGCAGGATAAAGATTGCGGCGAGCAATCCGATCAGCGGGAAGATCGCGACCATCAGCGTGGCGTTCGCCTGCCCGATCGCGGCGAACACCGTCGGGAACAGGAAGATCGCCAGGAACGACGGCAGCTTCACGAACATGTAGGCGAAGCCGCTGGCCGTGCCGCGATATTTCGGCCTGGCGACCATGGTCGGGATCGTCATGCAGTTCGACGCGTCCCAATAATGGCCCCACAGCATCGCAGCCGCCGCGAACGGCAGCAGGATCTTGTTGTCGGTGTAGAGCGCGAAGGCTGCGACCAGCAACGCGGCCAGCACGATCGCGAAGCCCGCGATCGAGATGCCGCGGTGGCCGATCTTCGGCGTCAGCAGCGGCCCGACCCAACCCGACAGGGCGGCGAAGGAGAACAGCGCCATCGTCACCAGGTTGATGCCGAGCACGCTCGACACGCCGACCATGACGAAGAGGACCGGCAGGTAGAATGCGAAGGTCGAGAATTCGCTGGCCTGCACGAAACAGGCGATCCAGCCGTACAGCGTGGCGCGCCAGCGGATCGGGTCCTTCCTGAGGTCGGCGAGGAAGTCGCGGGTCGAGACCTTCGGCATCTCCACGTCGTGGTCCGGCAGCATGTCGAGATTGTCGTTGAACATCTCGCGCGCGACCTGCTTGGCCTCGCGATAGCGCCCCTTCTGCACCAGCCACACCGCCGTCTCCGGCACGTCATGGCGCATGATCAGGATAATCAGTGCCGGTACGGCGCCGAGGCCGAGCGTCACGCGCCACAGCATCTCGTGCTGCATGTCGATCAGCAGGAAGATGACGATGACGCCGATAGTCAGCACCTCGCCGACCGCGAACATGAACTGCCAGCGGTTGCCCATGACCTCGCGCTCACCCTTGGCCATGGATTCCATGATGTAGGTGTAGCCGGTCGAGATATCAGAGCCGAGCGGAATGCCGAGCAGGAAGCGGATCACGATCAGCCAGGTGATATCGGGCACGAAGGCCTGCGCCAGCGCCAGCACGATGAACATCACCATCGTGGTCAGGAACATGACGCGGCGGCCGATCTTGTCGGACAGCCAGCCGCCGAGCAGCGCGCCAATGAGCGCGCCGCCCTGCGTGCCTGCCGCAGCAAGGCCGAGCATCAGTGCAGAAGGATTGTACTGCTCCTTGATGAAGATCAGCACGAAGGCGATCGAATAGAGGTCCCAGGCCTCGACCAGGATCGAGGCCATCATCAGCCAGCCGACCTTGTTGCCCTTGGGACTGTAGTTCGTGATGAGATAGCGGACCGCGGCTTCGCTCGCGGTCGGTTGTGGCATTGCCATCGTTGACATTCTCTTGGTCCTCTCTTCGAAACTCTTACGCGCCGAGCAGCGGCTCGATACTGCAATCGAGCAGGCGCGGGTCGATCCCCGCCTCCATGCCCGTGAACATCTCGCCCATGTAGTCGATCAGCGCGTCGCTGGCCTTCACCGCCTCTTCGACGCGGCGGCCCGCCACGGCGGCGAGAATGGCGAGATGATGATCGATCGTGCCGGAGAGGTCGGCCTGCCCCGGCATGAAGCGGTGATGGATGTAGCCGATGCGCCGGTACAGCGTGTGCAACGGCCGCAGCGTATGGATCAGGAACGGCTCGCCGGCCGCCTCGAGCACCAGTGCGTCGATGCGGCGGTCGATGCTGTTGAATTCGTCCAGCGTCAGGCTGGCGCGGCGCTCGCGCAGCAGCCGCTCGATGTGCAGCGCCTGATTGCGATGCGAGAGGCTGGCGCGATCGGCCGCAAGGCGAATGACGAAACGCTCCATGTCGCGGCGCAGGCCCAGCAGCATGCGCTCGCGCGCGAGGTCGATCGGCGCGATGTGCAGGCCGTGGCGCGGACGAATGATGATGAGCGTATCTGCGGACAGACGATTGACGGCGTGATGCACCGGTGTGCGCCCGAAGCCGGTGATCTGCTGCAACTCCAGCATCGTCATGAATTGTCCGGGCTTGAGCTCGCAATGAACAAGGAGCTCTTCGATCTTCTGGTAGGCCAGCTCGAAGAAGTTGAGCCGGTTACGCCGGGAGGGCCTGCCCTCGCCGTCGTCGTCGTTTCGCACCACCTCGAGCGCGCGCTTGCGCCGTGCCATGTCGTTCACTCCCGTCAGGTTCGCGCTCTCGTTGTTCCGCGGCGCCTTGTTTGTGGCACCCTTAAAACATGTTGTGATATATTACAAGCAGGCGTAAGACTTCCGCACGACATGCAGCATGCTGCACTGCGAAATGAGAAGTCGGCGCGAGGCGCCGTGCGATGGGAGGATAATGGCCGTGAAGATCACGTCGATCGAGACGCTGCGTACCGAGGAATTCTCCAACGTCATCTGGGTGCGCGTCCACACCGACGCGGGCGTGATCGGTCTCGGCGAGACCTTCTATGGCGCGGGCGCCGTCGAGGCGCAGATCCACGACACCTTTGCCGGCCGCCTGCTCGGCCGCAATCCGCTGCACATCGAAGCGATCCATCGCGACATGCTGAACCTGCCGATGGCGCAGTCCTCCACCGGCGTCGAATATCGCGCGGCGTCCGCGATCGACATCGCGCTGTGGGATTTGTTCGGCAAGGTCTGCGGCCAGCCCGTGCATCAGATGCTCGGCGGCCTCTGCCGCGACAAGCAGCGCATCTACAACACCTGCGCCGGCACGCAGTATGTGCGCTCGACCAATATCAGCCCGGTCGCGAACTGGAATCTCGGCGCCAACAAGGGTCCCTATGAGGACCTCGACGGCTTCATGAACCGCGCCGACGCGCTCGCCGAAAGCCTGCTGGAAAGCGGCATCTCAGCGATGAAGATCTGGCCGTTCGACCCCGCCGCGCAGGAAAACAAGGGCCTCTACATCACCGCCGCGCAGATGAAGCAGGCGATCGAGCCGTTCGAAAAAATCCGCAAGGCTGTCGGCGACAAGATGGAGATCATGGTCGAGCTCCACTCGCTGTGGAATCTGCCGACCGCCAAGCAGATCGCGCGCGCGCTCGAGCCCTACAAGCCGACCTGGTACGAAGACCCGATCCGCATGAACTCGCCGCAGGCGCTGGCCGAATACGCCCGCTCGACCGACGTCTGGGTCTGCGCCAGCGAGACGCTGGGCTCGCGCTTCCCCTACAAGGACATGCTCGACCGCGATGCCATGCACGTGGTGATGGCGGATCTGTGCTGGACCGGCGGTCTCACGGAAGGCCGCAAGATCGCGGCAATGGCCGAGACCTATCACCGGCCCTTCGCACCGCATGACTGCATCGGCCCGATCGGCTTCATCGCCGCCATCCACATGTCCTTCAGCCAGCCCAACACGCTGATCCAGGAATCGGTGCGCGCTTTCTACAAGGGCTGGTACAATGAGCTCGTCACGACGATGCCCACGATCAAGGACGGCTATGTCTTCCCGATGGAAGGGCCCGGCCTCGGCGTCGACCTGCTGCCCGCCGTCTTCGACCGCACCGATCTCACCGTGCGCCGCTCCAACGTCTGAGGATTTCCTAGGATGAGCACCTCCCTCTTCGATCTCTCCGGCCGCACCGCGCTGGTGACCGGCTCCTCCCGCGGACTCGGCCGCGCCATTGCCGAGGGCATGGCCAAGGCCGGCGCCAAGATCATCATCAACGGCGTCGATCCCAAGCGCGTCGAGCAGGCCGTCGCCGAGTTTCGCGCCGCCGGGCATCAGGCCGAGGGCGCGGCGTTCAACGTCACCGACGAGCCCGCCATCGTCGCCGCCTTCGAGCGCTTCGACCGCGAGGGGCTTGCGGTCGACATCCTCGTCAACAATGCCGGCATCCAGCACCGCAAGCCGCTGGCGGAGTTCACCACCGACGAATGGCGCAAGGTGATCGAGACCGATCTCACCAGCGCCTTCGTGATCGGCCGCGAGGCCGGCAAGCGCATGATCCCGCGCAAGCGCGGCAAGATCATCAATATCGGCTCGCTCGGCAGCGAGCTCGCCCGCCCCACCATCGCGCCCTACACGGCGGCCAAGGGCGGCATCAAGAACCTGACCCGCTCGATGGCGGTGGAATGGGCGCAGCACGGCATCCAGGCCAATGCGATCGGCCCCGGCTACATGCTGACCGACATGAACGAGGCGCTGGTCAACAACCCCGACTTCAACAACTGGCTGATGGGCCGCATTCCCTCCAAGCGCTGGGGCAAGCCGGACGAGCTCGTGGGCGCGGCGATCTTCCTCGCCTCCGATGCGTCCACCTACGTCAACGGCCAGATCATCTATGTCGACGGCGGCATGATCGCCGCGATGTGACCTGAGAAGACAACGAAGGAGCAGGCCATGCGCGCCGTCGTCATCCACGCCCCGAAAGACCTGCGGATCGACAGCTATCCGGATCCGGCGCCCGGCCCGGGCGAGGTCCGCGTCAAGATCGCCAATGGCGGCATCTGCGGCTCCGACCTGCATTATTACCATCACGGCGGCTTCGGCGTCGTGCGCATCCAGCAACCGATGGCGCTGGGGCACGAGATCGCCGGCGTCGTCGCGGCGGTCGGCGACGGCGTCACCAGCGTGAAGGCTGGCACGCGCGTCGCGGTCAATCCGAGCAAGCCGTGCGGCCAATGCCTGCATTGCCAGGAAGGCATGCGCAACCAGTGCCTCGACATGCGCTTCCTCGGCAGCGCGATGCGCTTTCCCCATGTGCAGGGCGGGTTCCGCGAATTCATCACGGTCGATGCGACGCAGGCCGTGCCGATCTCCGACAAGCTCTCGCTGGCGGAGGCCGCGGTCGCCGAGCCGCTCGCGGTGTGCCTGCACGCCGGCAAGCAGGCCGGCCCCCTCCTCGGCAAGCGCGTGCTGATCACCGGCTGCGGCCCGATCGGCGCGCTGATGATTCTGGTGTCGCGCTTCGGCGGTGCGTCCGAGATCGTCGTCACCGATGTCGCCGATGCGCCGCTCGCGGTCGCAAAGAAGCTCGGCGCCACGCACGCGATCAATGTCGCCGCCAACGCCACCGCCCTCGATCCCTGGCGCGCCGGCAAGGGCGTGTTCGACACGCTGTTCGAGGCTTCCGGCAACCAGGCGGCGCTGCGCGCCGCGCTCGACGTGCTCCGTCCCGGCGCGACGCTGGTACAGCTCGGCCTCGGCGGCGACATGACGCTGCCGATCAACGCCATCGTCGCCAAGGAATTGCAGCTCCGCGGCACCTTCCGCTTCGATCCCGAGTTCGAGCTTGCGGTGCGGCTGATGGGCGAAGGCCTGATCGACGTGAAGCCGCTGATCACGGCGACCATGCCGTTCGAGAACGCGGTCGCCGCCTTCGAGCTCGCCAGCGACCGCTCGCAGTCGATGAAGGTGCAGCTGACGTTCTGAACTACTGGCTCGTGACCAGCTTTTCGCTCACGAGCCGGACCGCCCCGCGTTTCCACGAATAGTCTGCGCCCATGCGCAGGCCGCTGTCGCCACGCGCCAGCACCGCGCCGGTCCTGGTGTCGCGGACCTGGAAGCCCAGCGTGTATTCGGTGCGGCTGACCCGCCGCACCACGCCGATCAACGACTGGTCCGCGCCGAGCTTTTGCGCGATCGCGGCCTCGCAGCCGCCGCAGTCGCGCAAGGCGCGCGCCTTCACCTCGCCGCCGACATCGACGATGCGGTAGCGGCCGGACCGGCTTAGCTCCTCCCGCACGCCGGCGGTGACTTCGGCAAGGTAGGACGCATCCGAGGCGGCTGATGCCCCCGCCGATGCGGCAGTCGTGTCCTCCAGCTCGAAATCGAACACCGCCAGCGCGACCGGTGCGGGCGTGCTGAGCGCGGCCATCACCTCGCGGGACACGAACATCTCGGCCCGCTCCCATGATTCATCATTGTCGCCGCGGAAGGTGTAGAGCTTGTCCATCACCAGCTTCTTGGCGCCGACGTCGATCACCGCGACCTTGGCCCATTGCACCAGCGTGCTCGTCTTCTGGATGCCGCCGATGACCTTGAACGCCGCGCCGTCCTGGGCCGATGCGAGCCGGTACCGGCCATCCGCACTGACATCCCGCCTGAGCGCCGCCATGAACGCCTGAAGCCGCCGCTCGTGCGCCGCGGTCTGGTTGGCCGGCTCGGCCGATGTGTCGGTATAGCTGAAATCGTCCATGGCAACGCCGATGGCCTCGGCACCGGCCGGCGACTGGCTTGCCGGGAGAACAAATAGAAGGGCGGAGAGGATCAGAGCGATACGGCGCATGCGGGCCTCGTGCGATGGAGCGGCGCGACAGTCTGGACGGCGGTCCTGGCGCCGCGCAGCAGCGCCCGTCCCGGCGAGCACCGGGAAAATTTCACGACATTGCACTGCGGTAACGCCCAGCCTTCCCGCCGCTTGCGTTCTGCCGTTTAATGCGGAGGCGACAATTCCGTTCGCATCAGGTGCCTGCCGATGTGGAACCGTCCGAGGTTCGATCTCAAGGTCCGTCTGACGTTGCGCGTGGCCGCCATCCTGGCCGCATGCTTCGCCGCGATCTCCGCCTATTTCCTGCTCGAGGCCGACCGCGCCGCGCATGCGCGCAGCGACAGCATCGCCGCCATCGTGGCGAAATCGCTGGAGCTGCAGCAGGGCAAGGTGCAGTGGGTGGCGAACCCGCGCTCGGACTTTCCCAACCTCGACCCGGTCTCGGCCTATGTGATGACGCCCGGCCTCTGCCTGGCCTTCCGGGGACCTGCCGGCGACATCCTGCAGCGCTTCTGCAGCGGCGCGCCGATCCCGTCCAACCCGCCCCCGCAGGTCTTCGCCGCCTTCTACCGCAGCCTGTTCGACCCCGGCCGCGAGGCGGCGCGGCCCGTGATCGTGCGCGGCACCAGGCTCGGCGAGACCGTGGTCTCGGTCGATCCGGCCGTGCAGACCGCCGAGGCCTGGCACGAGGCCGGCCGCCTGATGCTGGCGCTTGCCATCGCCCTGCCGCTGCTCTGCGTGCTGGTCTACGCGGCGCTGGCGCGCGCGCTGCGCCCGACCCGCATGATCCGGACCGGTCTCGAGCGCATCGCCGCCAATGACCTGACCACGCGGCTGCCGCCGTTCGACCTCGCCGAGCTCTCCGCCATCCGCGACGTCTTCAACCATCTCGCCCAGAGCCTCGACACCGCCCTGGCCGAGCGCAACGAGCTGACGCGGAAGCTGATCGCGCTGCAGGACGAGGAGCGGCGCCATCTTGCCCGCGAGCTGCACGACGAGTTCGGCCAGTCGCTCGCCGCCATCCGCGCGCTTGCCGCATCCGCCCGCCAGACCGCGGCGCAGGACTGCCCTTCCCTGCTGTCCGAATGCGACGGCATTTCGCGGACCGCGACCGGCATGATGGAGACGCTGCGCGGTGCGCTGTTCCGGCTGCGGCCGCCCGATGTCGAGGAGCTCGGGCTCGTCGCCAGCCTCGAAGGCCTCGTCGCGGGCTGGAACGGGCGCAGCCGCGGCCAGACGCGCTTCTCGATCCGCTTCGAGGGCGCCGTCGAGACCCTGCCGGCCGCGATCAGCGCCAACCTCTACCGCATCGTGCAGGAAGCGCTCACCAACGCCGCCAAGCACGCCGACGCCTCCAAGGTCAGCCTGGAACTGACGATGCGCCCCGGCGAGATCGCACTTGCGGTCGACGATGACGGACGCTCGAACGATCCCGCTGCGAAATCCGGCATGGGCCTGCTCGGCATGCGCGAGCGCGTCGCGGCGCTGCGCGGCCGGCTGAGCTTCGAGGCCGGACCGAACGGCGGCTCGGCGCTGCGCGTCGTCATCCCGCTCGAAGCCGCCGACCGGCCGATGCTGGATCACGCGGCATGAGCGCGGGCGATGCCACCATCCTGCTGGTTGACGACCATTCCGTCGTCCGCGAGGGCTATCGTTCGGTGCTCGAGAAACAGCCGGGCCTTCGCGTGATCGCGGAAGCCGCCGACGGCACCGAAGCCTATCGCCTGTTCAAATCCGAGGCGCCCGACCTCGTGGTCATGGACCTCAGCATGCCCGGCATCGGCGGCATCGAGGCCGTCAGACGCATCAGGCAATGGGACAAGGGCGCGAAGATCCTGGTCTTCACCATGCACCAGAATGCCGGCTTTGCCGTGCAGGCGATCCGCGCCGGCGCGCGCGGCTACGTCACCAAGACCAGCCCGCCCGAGACGCTGGTGCGCGCGGTGATGGACGTGCTCGCCGGCAAGATCGCCATCAGCCCCGACATCGACCACGAGCTTGCAATGAGCCGGCTCGCCGGCGAGAGCTCGGCGGCCGACGTGCTCACCCCGCGCGAGTTCGAGGTGATGCGGCTGCTGCTCGCCGAGAGGACGACCGACGAGATCGCCGAGACGCTGCATGTCAGCCCGAAGACGGTGGCGAACCTGCACTCGCTGATCAAGGACAAGCTGGGCGTCGGCTCCGACATCGAGCTGGTGCGCCTCGCGCTGCGCCAGGGATTGCTGACGCAGGTGGATCTCGGCGAGGCGTGATCGCTCAGGCCAGGTAGCGCGTCAGATAGCCTTCCATGGCGTAGAGCGCGCAGAGCGCGAGGCTCGACCACACCGCCGCGCTGAAATACAGGAACATCCAGGTCAGCTCGCCCTTCCAGTGCGCGATGTCGTGGGTCACCACCCAGCGCGTCGAGACGTCATGCAGGCCTTCGAGCAGGCCGAGGAATTTGTTGCCCTCGGCATGCCCTGCCCGCCAGCGGCTGAGATACATGGGAACGTCGACGGTGACGAGGAAGGCGAGGAAGCAGGCGATGCCGATGATGCCCGCGATCATCGCCCAGCGCACCGGCCCCTGGAATTCCGGCATCAGGCGGCACAGCGCGATGCCGGCGAGGAAGAAGGTCACCGCCCACAGCGAGTTCTCGATCGCGTTGAAAAGGAAGTTCGTCGTCACCACCGCGTACCAGGAGAAGCACTCCGCGATGATGATGATGGGCACGATCACGAGCGCGATGTTCACCGCGGTTTCCGCCCCCGTCATGCGACCGAGCTGATGCAGGATGATCGCCCATTGCGCGACGAAGCAGAGCTCGGCCACGGTTGCAACGGTGCGGCCGACCACGACGCTCGACAGCCAGGTGTCGAACAGACAGATGCGCTGCACGTCGGCGCGCGGCAGCACCGAGCGGAAGGCACAGCCGAACACATAGCCGGCGCAGAGCAGCAGCATCAGCCCGATGTCGGAGCCGCCGCTGATGCTGCCCGCGACCGTCGGGTAGAACTCGCGGTACAGCATGAACCAGACGAGAATGTTGGCCGCACTGACAAGCGTCAGGGACCCCCACCACCACGCGAGGGGATTTGACCGCGCCTGCCACTGCAACATGATGAATCGCTCCGCTGTAATCGACGTGACACGTCTTCGTAATAATCCTGTCACAGGAAGCTACGGAATCACGACAAAAATCTGTGTGCAGCAGTGCTCTCTGGGCATTTTTTCCCAGGGCGGAGCGCGCAATCTGACGCGCATTGATGTCCGTATAATGGACACTTTAGCGTAAAATAGCGAATCTATTGGACAGCTGATTGCGCAAGGTCCATGAAAGCCGCATGGATCGAACCGCGGCCAAACCCACTCACACCCTTCCTTCCGCAGCCGCGACGCTCGCTTCGAGCGCCGATGACGCCGCCTTCGCGACCACGCTGGCCAAAGGTCTCGTGGTGCTCGAGGCGTTCAAGGCCGGGTCGACGCTGCTCGGCAATCTGGAGCTGTCGCGGCTGACAGGCATCCCGCGTCCGACGGTGGCGCGGCTGACGCACACGCTCGCCGAGCTCGGCTATCTCCGTTACGATTCCGCGCGCGCCAAATATCGCGTCGGCGCGCGGGCCCTGCGCATGGCCCATCCGCTGCTCGCCGACATGCAGTTCCGCCAGATCGCGCGCCCGATGATGCAGGAACTGGCGCAGAGCGTGCGCGGCACCGTCTCGATCGGCCTGCTCGACGGCACCTCGATGATCTATGTCGAGACCGCACGCTCGGGCGACGTCGGCCCGCACGTCCCCGACATCGGCATGCCCATTCCGGTCGTGCTGACGGCGATGGGCCGTGCCGCGGCTGCGACCCTGTCCGCATCCGACGCAACGATGCTCGAGCAACGCATCGCAAGCGAGGATGCCGAGCTCTGGGCGGCGTTTCGCGACAGCTACCGCGCCGGCCTTACGCAATGCGCCGGCCGCGGCTTCTGCACCTGCTGGGGCGAGTACATGGCCTCGATCCACGCCGTCGCCGCGCCGCTGTTTCACATGAGCGAAAGTCGGCAATCCTTCTCGATCAATTGCGGCATCCCCGCGTTCCGGCTCCAGCCGGGACAGTTGGAGAGCGAGATCGGCCCGCGCATCGCGGCACTCGCCGACAGCATCCGCGCCATCGTCAAGCAGACGGCCGCCTCCCAGACGGCGCCGCAAAAACAGAAGAAGATCATAGGCGCAAGGAAATGACATGGCTGGGCCGCTCGAGGGATTGAAGGTTCTCGACATCGCGACGATCATCGCCGCGCCGTTCGCTGCAACGCTGCTCGCCGACTACGGCGCCGATGTCCTCAAGATCGAGATGCCCGGGACTGGCGACGGCGTGCGCTCGTTTCCGCCGTTCAAGGACGGCAAGCCGCTGTGGTGGAAGGCCGCCAACCGCAACAAGAAGTTCGCCACCCTCGATTTGCGCACGCCGGACGGGCTTGCCCTGTTCAAGCGGCTGCTTCCACGCTTCGACGTGCTGATCGAGAATTTCCGTCCGGCAACGCTCGACCGCTGGGGCTTGTCCAAGGAAGTGCTGTGGTCGATCCAGCCGCGCCTCGTCATCCTGCGCGCCACCGCGTTCGGGCAGGATGGGCCCTACCGCGAGCGCCCCGGCTTTGCCCGCATCTTCGAGGCCATGGGCGGCCTCACCTACATCACCGGCGAGAGCGCGGGCGAGCCGACCCATCCCGGATATCCGATCGGGGACTCGATTGGCGGCCTGTTCGGCGCCGTCGGTGTGCTCGCCGCGCTGTGGAAGCGGGCGCGCGACCCCGATGCTCCCGGCGAGGAAATCGATCTCGCCCTCACCGAGGCCAATTTCCGCCTGCTCGACGTCCTCGCCATCGAGCACGACCAGCTCGGCGTCGTCCGCGGCCGCATCGGCAACGCCAACGGCTATTCGGCTCCGGCCGCCGTGTTTCGCACCAGCGACGGTCACTGGGTGACGCTCGCGGGATCGACCAACGCGCTCTACGCCGCGAACTGCCGGGCGATCGGACGGCCCGACCTCATCGACGATCCCCGCTTCGCCACGAATGACCGGCGCGTCAAGCACGCCTCCGAGCTCAACGACATCTTCGCCGCGTGGTGCGCCGCGCATCCGCTCGACGAGGTCCTTGCGAAATTCAACGCCGCCGAGGGCACGCTCGCGCCGATCTATGCGATCGACCAGATCGCGAGCGATCCGCAGGTGAAGGCACGCGAGGTGATCACGCGCGTGCCCGATCGGGATTTCGGCACCGTCGCGATGACCAACGCCGTTCCGCGCTTCACCGTCGATCCCACCCGAATGCGCAACGCCGCCGGCGATGTCGGCCAGGACAATCGCGAGGTCTACCGCGATTGGCTCGGTCTCTCCGAGCAGCAAATCGAACAGCTCACCCAACGGAAGGTGATCTGACGTCGAAACGACAATAGCGAAACAACAAAAACAAAAGGGAGGACAACACAGTGGCATCGTTCAAGGTCACACGCCGGACCGTGTTCGGCACGATCGCCGGCGGCCTTATCGCCTGCCCGGGCTCGAGCGCCACCGCCGAGGACGCCTGGCCCTCGCGCCTGGTGCGGCTGATCTCGCCTTACGGGCCCGGAGGCTCCAACGACATCTCGCTGCGTCTTCTCGCCGAGGAGTTCGGCCGCAATTTGCGTCAGCAGTTCATCGTCGAGAACAAGCCCGGCGCCGGCACCCGCATCGCCAACGACACCGTCGCGCATGCGCCGGGCGACGGCTACACCCTCCTCTATGTCGCCGCGCCCTACGCCACGGCCGAAGCACTGTTCGGCAAGCTGACCTACGAGCGGAAGGACCTCCAGCCGGTCGCCATGGCGGTGATCGCGCCCTTGTTCCTGATCATCAGCGCGGACGCGCCGTTCAAGACGCTCCCCGAGCTGGTCGCCTACGGCAAGTCGAAGCCGGACGGGCTGACCTTCGCCTCGCCCGGCGCCGGCTCGCAGCCGCATCTTGCCGGCGAGCTGCTGTTCAGGGATGCGGGCGTCAAGGGTCTCAACATTCCGTTCCGGGGCGATGCGGCATCCTACACCGAGCTGCTCGCCGGCCGCGTCGATGCGACGCTGACGGCGCTGCCGACCGCACTGCCCTATATCCAGAGCGGCAAGTTCATCGTGCTCGGCGTCGCCTCTCCCGAGCGCAGCGCGCTCTACCCGCAAGCGCCGACCCTGCGCGAGCAGGGCTTTCCCAACGTGGCTGCTGCCGGCTGGTACGGCTTCATGGCGCCATCGACGACGCCGCGCGCGATCGTCGACAAGCTTCAGGCCGAAGTGCTCCGCGCGCTCGCCGAGCCCGCGATCAAGGACAAGCTGACAGCCCAGGGCCTGGAAGTGCGCGCCGGCACCGCCGCCGAGTTCGGCCAGTTCATCGACACCGAAACCAGCAAATGGACCGCGCTGATCCGCGAGGCCGGTCTCAAGGGCGAATGAGCCTCACGCACAGGACATGCACATGACGAAGGATTGTCTCAAGCGCGCCGCGGGCGCGGCGGTCGCCCTCGCGCTGCTCGTTGCACCCGCACAGGCGCAGAAGAAGTACGATCCCGGCGCCTCCGACGCCGAGATCAAGGTCGGCCAGACCGTGCCGCTCAGCGGTCCGGCCTCGGCCTACGCGGTGATCGGCAAGACCCAGGCCGCCTATATGAGGATGATCAACGACTAGGGCGGCGTGAACGGCCGCAAGGTCGCGTTGATCCAGTATGACGACGCCTATTCGCCGCCGAAGACGGTCGAGCAGACCCGCAGGCTGGTCGAAAGCGACGAGGTGCTGCTGACGTTCCAGATCATCGGCACCGCGCCGAACGTCGCCGTGCAGAAATATCTCAATGCCAGGAAAGTCCCGCAGCTCTTCGCCGCGACCGGCGCGGCACGCTTCACCGATCCCAAGAACTTTCCATGGACCATGGGCTTCAACCCGTCCTACCTCGTCGAGGGCCGGATCTACGCGCAATACCTTCTGAAGAATCATCCGAACGCCAGGATCGGCGTGCTCTACCAGAACGACGACCTCGGCAAGGATTACCTCGCCGGTCTCAAGGCCGGTCTCGGCGACAAGGCGAAGATGGTGGTGGCCGAGACGTCCTACGAGATCACTGAACCGACCATCGACTCCCAGATCCTGCGGCTGAGGGACGCCGGCGCCGATGTACTGTTCAGTGCCACGACGCCGAAGCAGGCGGCGCAGGCGATCAAGAAGGTCGCCGAGATCGGCTGGAAGCCGCTGCACATCATCGACATCAACGCCTCCTCGGTCAGCGCCGTGCTGAAGCCGGCCGGGCTCGACAACGCCAAGGGCGTCGTCAGCGTCGGCTATGTCAAGGACTCCGCCGATCCCGAATGGACGGACGATCCCGGCATGAAGCGCTATCTGGCCTTCATGGCGAAGTACTACCCCGACGGCGACAAGGACTCGAACCTGAACGTCTATGGCTACATCACCGCACAGCTTCTCGTGCAGGTGCTGAAGCAATGCGGCGACGACCTCACCCGCGAGAACGTGATGCGTCAGGCCGCCAATCTCAGGAACATCGAGCTCGACCTGACCCTGCCGGGCATTTCGGTCACGACCACGCCGACCGATTACCGCGTCAACAAGCAGTTTCAGATGGTGCAGTTCGACGGTCAGCGCTGGCAGAAGATCGGCGGCGTCGTGACCGACGACGCAAAGGAGTAGGTTGCCGGCGAGACGGCCCGACCGATCCCGAGCCGCATCCGATGCGGCCCTCAAAGCCTGCTACTGCGACGACCTCCGGTGCGGATGAGGTCATCGGTTTCCGCGACAAAGCGCTGATATTCGGAGATGGCGCGATTGGCCATGCGGATGCGGTTGCTCTGACCCTCGTCGACCATTGCGGCAACGCGCTGGGCCAGGAACACGCAAGCCTCGTAGTCATCGCGGACAGCGCCGGTCCGCGTGAGGAAGTCCCAGGCGATCTCGTAAGCCTGCGCGGCGGCCGCGTTGCGGTAGTCACTGAAGATAATGTGGGTCATGATCGGCAAAGCCGCAGGACCGATATGGTTCCTGCGGCTGCGAGGGGCCTGCCGATCGATCCGTTCGTTCCGGGACGATGCCAGGCATCGTCCCGGAACGACGACGTCCGCCTAGCGTTTCACCCCCGCGACATAGGCCGCGAGCTTGTCCAGCGTCTGGTAGCCGTATTCGACGGCACCGAAGCCGATCATGCCGTCGCGCTGCTCGGTGCTCGAGGCCAGCTGCCGCATCATCAGCACGGTCTTGCCGTTGCTTTGCTCGGCGAAGGTGACGGTGAAGCGAAACATGTTGGGATCGACGTCCTGGTCGGTGCCGTGATCCATCTCCAGCAGCGACGGCCGCTCGATGCGGCGGAAGCGCATCCGGTTCGGATAGACCGTGCCGTCCGGGCCGATCATGTTGAAGCGCCAGACGCCGCCGACCCGCACGTCGATCTCGAAGGTCTCGAGCTTGAAACCTTTCGGACCGAACCATTGCGGCAGGTGCTTCGGATCGGACCACGCCTCGAACACCAGCTCGCGCGGCGCGTCGATCACGCGCGACATCACGATCTCGCGGTCGAGCGACCATTGCGACAGAGCGGGGTTGGCAGAATAATTCATGACTCGGAACCTTTCTTTTTGGTTGTACGCGACGGCCGCTTGGCGGCCGCCCTCTCCTTCTTCAGTTGCATCACATAGGCCTCGAACCGGTCGAGCCGCGCCTCCCAGATCGCGCGCTGCTGCTGGAACCAATCCTCTGCGCCGACGAGCGCGTCCGGGCTGAGCCGGCAGGTCCGCACGCGGCCGGATTTTTCCGACTGAACGAGGCCGCTCAGCTCCAGCACGTGGATGTGCTTCATGAAGCTCGGCAGCGCCATGTCGAAGGGATCGGCAAGCTCGCCGACCGAGGCTTCGCCGGCGCACAGCCGCATCACGATGGCCCGCCGCGTGGGATCGGCGAGCGCTGCGAAGACCTGATCGAGGGTTTGTTGGTTAGCCATGAAGCTAACTATACAGGCTCGATGACGGACGTCAACAATTGTTAGCCGATTGGCTAAGTCATAATTTGTGGCACCGTAGCCCGGATGGAGCGCAGCGCAATCCGGGGTTCTCGCCACACGCGACAGCGGTCCCGGATTACGCTGCGCTCCATCCGGGCTACAGGCCCGCCCCCGCGGAACCCACAACGCGGAATCGTGAATTGGGACCTCGCGCCTTCCCCGCTAAGAGATAGCGGGGGCGTACAAGCATCATTCATCAGCAACGTGCCGCCTGTTGTCACCTCATCATCGATCAGCAGGCGAAGCTTCGCCTGGGCCGGGCTCATCCCGTTTGCGATCGCGCTGCGGCCACGCCACGCGTCGGCGGATTCCGATATGATCGCGCAGATGCGCGATATCGTCGCCGCCGAGCTCGCGCCGACCGCGACGCCGGATCATCCGGGCGGCCTTGCCGCCGCGCTCTATGCCGGCCGCCATGTCGAGTTCTTCAATTATGGCTTTGCCGACGACGGCACGCGACGGCCGGTGACACCGGATACGCTGTTCAACCTCGGCTCGCTGCGCAAGCCGTTCGAGGCGACGCTGGTCGCGCTCGGCACGCTTCGCGGCGAGCTCAGGCTCGACGACCGCCTGCAAAAATACCTTCCCGAGCTTGGCGGCGACTACGTCCGCCGCATCACGGTCGGGGAACTCGTCAACCACACGTCGGGGCTGCTGCTGCCGACCGATCATCCGCCATGGCCGAACGAGCAGTTCTCGCGGGCGCAGTTCATCGGGATGCTCAACGCCTGGACACCGCCCGCAGACATCGCGCCCGGCAAACAGCGCATCTACAGCCACGCCGGCTACGTGCTGCTCCAGCTCGTGCTCGAAAACTGCTACCGCACGCCGATCGCGACGCTGCTCGAACAGCGTGTCCTTGGGCCACTCGGCATGACCGCGACCTCCCTGCCCGAGCGCGGCGAGGACAATCGTGCCGTCATGGATGCAGCCTGGATGCAGCGCGTGGTCCAGGGCTATTCGGATCAGGGCATGGCGATCGGTGCCCCCGGAAACCAGCAGAGCTATTTCGATTTCCCCGGCACCGGCCAGATGTTCTCGTCTGCGCGGGACCTTGCAACCTTCGTTGGGGCCAGCGTCGACGGCCGCTCGCTCGATCCGCATCTGCGCGAGGCGCTGCGGATGACGCAGCGCGAGACGTTGCGCGTCGACGAGAAATTCGGACAGGGCATGGCCTGGGAGACCGTGCGCCTGCCCAGCGTCACCGTCGTCGACAAGCCCGGCGGGCTCAACAACACCTCCGGCTATCTTGGCCTCGTGCCGGCGCGGCGGATCGGCATCGTGCTGCTCGCCAATCGCGGCGAATATCCGCACGAGATCGCGCGCTACAAGATCCTGCCTGCGCTGGCGCGCCTCATGGCCTCGCACTGAGCCGCCCCGCAAAACAGAAAGCCCCGGCAGAGCCGGGGCTTTCGACGCCAGATCCGGAACGGGATGAAGCTCAGTACCTGGCGACGACGGGTCCGCCGAACTTGTAGTTCACGCCGACGCGGACGATGTTCGACTTGAGATCGACCGAGTGGGTGTAGACGTTGCTCGGGAATGCGACGGCCGGCACGAAGGCCGCAAGGTTCGTGCTGGTCGTGCTGGCGCGTCCGAGATCGACGTAGAGATATTCGGCCTTCAGCGACCAGCCGCCGCCGAACGCATATTCGGTGCCGACGCCCGCGGTCCAACCGACACGCGTATCGCGGATCGCCGCCGATTCCGTCGCGGCCGCGAACGTATCGGTGAAGTTGAAATTGCCCTTCACCTCGGCAATCGCCGCACCGCCCGTGGCGTAGAGCAGCCAGGTCGGAGCCGCGAGGAAGCCGATGCGGCCGCGGATGGTGGCGAGCCAATCGGCCGAGACCGACGAGGACACCGTAAAGCCGGTCGGCGCGCAGCACGGATAGAGCGCCGAACCGCTCGCACTGCCCTTGAAGCCGAAATAGTTGATGTCGCCTTCGAGGCCGAGCACGGCATGGTTGACCTGCCAGTTGTAGCCGGCGGTGAAGCCGCCGGTCACGCTGGAGCTGTTGACGCCCTGCGCGCCGACGGCGGCAATGGCGGGAACGCTGCTGGCGGCAAAATAGCCTGTCGGCGAGAACACCGTCGAGGTGGCGGGATCGGCGCTGCCCCACTGCCCACCGATGTTGCCGCCGACATAGAAGCCGGTCCAGTTATAGGCCGCTGCCATCACGGGCGCCTTGGTGTACTGCGCCGCAAGGTCGGCGGCCTGCACGGATGCGGTGCCCAGCACAAGCGATGCAACCGCCAGCAAAATCTTCTTCATTCCAGTCTCCTTGCCCACGCGATTGATCTCGCGTTTCGAATGCGCGCGGGCGGAAGCCATCCGGCGCCGGACTGGGAATAGGAGATGCACCGTCCACGCGTCTCGGTTTGCCGCGCAGATCGTATGGACTGTGACGTAGTCTGTGACTTATCGCGCAAGACTTGTGACGAGTGTGGCCCGAGCGCCACGCATCGCGCGCGCCGCAGAGGCGCGCGATGCAAGTCGGCGTCGCGCCACGACAAGGTGCGCGAGAACAGCGAGGCGAATCCGCGCGCGGCGTCAGACCGAGCGCGTCAGTCCGCCGTCGACCCGGATGTTCTGACCGGTGATGTAGGCGGCACCGTCGGATGCCAGGAACGAGATCGTCGCCGCGATCTCCTCGACCTTGCCGTAGCGCTGCAGCGGCACGCTGTCGCGGCGCGCGTCGGTCTGCGGCAGGCTGTCGATCCAGCCCGGCAGCACGTTGTTCATGCGGATGTTCTCGGCCGCATGGGTGTCGGTGAAGATCTTCGTGAAGGCAGCGAGCCCGGCGCGGAACACCGCGGAGGTCGGGAACATCGCGCTCGGCTCGAACGCCCAGGCGGTCGAGATGTTGATGATGGTTCCGCCCTTCTGCGCCGCCATCACCGGCGTCACCAGCCGGGTCGGACGGATGACGTTGAGCAGATAGGTGTCGAGACCGGTGTGCCACTGCTCGTCGGTGATCTCCGTGATCGGCGCGCGCGGCCCGTGTCCGGCGCTGTTGACGAGCACGTCGATGCGTCCCCACTTCGCCAGCGCGCCGTCGACCAGGCGCTTCAAATCGTCGTTCGACTTGTTGGAGCCGGTGACGCCGAGGCCGCCGAGCTCGGCCGCCAGCGCCTCGCCCTTGCCGGAGGACGACAGGATCGCGACGCGAAAACCGTCTGCCGCGAGCCGCCGCGCAGCCCCTGCCCCCATGCCGCTGCCGCCGGCGGTGACGAGTGCGACCTTCTCTGCTGCCATGACCAACATCCCTTGAGTTGAGGCGAGCCGCAGGCCCGGCCTATCATGGGCGCTTCTACCGCCGGACCTGCCGGCAGGTCCACCGCCGAAGGCATCCATCATGAGCGAATTGCACATCCGCAACCTGCGCCCGGAAGAGATCTCCCTTGCCGTCGACTGGGCCGCGGCGGAGGGCTGGAATCCCGGCCGGTCCGACGCTGCCTGCTTTGCAATTCCCGATGCGCAAGGCTTCTTCCTCGGCGAGATCGACGGCGAGCCGGTCGCGACCGTCTCCTGCGTCAATTACGACGACCGTTTCGCCTTCCTCGGCTTCTACATCGTGCGCGAGAATTTTCGCGGCGCCGGCCACGGCCTGCGCATCTGGAACGCAGCGATCGCGCATGCGGGCGCACGCGTGATCGGGCTCGACGGTGTCGTGGCCCAGCAGGACAACTACAAAAAGTCCGGCTTCCAGCTTGCCTATGCCAACATCCGCTATGGCGGCACCGTCGCCGCACCAAAGCCGCCGGCCGGTGTCGTCGCGCTCGAGACTGTCCCGTTCGGACTTGTGGAAGCGGACGATGCCACGGTCTTCCCGGCCAGACGAAGCGCTTTCCTGCACGCCTGGATCGGGACAAAGGGCCACGCCGGCCGCGCGCTCATGCGTGACGGCAAGCTTGCCGCGTGGGGCGTGATCCGCCCCTGCCGGACCGGATGCAAGATCGGCCCGCTCGTCGCCGACGACCGCGCGGCGGCGGAGACGGTCGTGCAGGCCTTGCTGGCAAGTGTCGATGGCGGCGAGATCTTCCTCGATGTCCCCGCGGTCAATCACCAGGCCATCGCGCTCGCGGAAGGCCTCGGCCTCAAGCCGGTGTTCGAGACGGCGCGGATGTACACGGGGCCGATCCCGCCGCTGCGGATCGACCGCGTGTTCGGCGTGACCAGCTTCGAGCTTGGCTAGCTCTATTCAGTAGCAGCGCATGATGTTGACGGTGTGCTCGCCGCCGCCGCGGCCGGGCACCGTCACCTGCTCCGTCGGACAGCTCGGCACATAGGGCCGATCCGACGGCACCACGTTCGGCGGGAAACGATGCGCCCAGTCCCAGGGAACGTCGTAGCTGTAGGTGTAGCGCACGTCGTTCGAGAGCGGCTGTCCAACATCGCCAAAGGGCTGGCTGTAGGTCGCGCCGTCGTAGAAGAACCCGCCGCCGCCCGGCCAGTAGACAAAGGGATTGTTGCGGCGATGATGGAACCGCGCGCCCGGCGCGCCCGGCCCGATCGGCGGACGGCCCGCGGCCGGCGGTACGGCAGCGCCCACCACGCCATGCGCCGCGGCGCCGGCGGATCTGGCGAAACCGTCGCTGGGGCTGAGCAGCAGCGCGGCTGCACTGAATGAGGCGAACAGCGCCCCGAATGAGAGGGCTCTGCGACGGGATCTGGACATCATGATACGCACCAACTCGTTTGGCTTCGCGGCTCCCCATCACACGCTAGGCCGGGCTGTCGCCCAGCCGCAAACGTATAATTAATTGTTGGTTAAGGCACGCGATTAACGGGGAACAGGGTGCGGCAGAACGCCCGGAATTCCCGTCACCTTTCAGGCACTTCGTTCCCTGCGGCGGCGCTTCATTTCCTGTTGATCGGAGTTGATCGCGCAGGCCGGATAGCGCCGGAACGCTCCCCCATCGCATCCGTTGGCCCCGACGAAGCAAGGGAGCATCCTGAAATGCAGAACAAGTCGAAACTCCTCGGCCTGGTCGCGGCATCGCTGATCGCGGGCACGACGGCCGCCTCCGCGCAGGGCTACGGCTGGGACGGACCGCGCGTCGGCTGGAATCGCACGGGGCCGGCCTATTACGAACCGGTGCAGCCGCGCGCCTACTATCCGGATGCCGTGGCGCCGTATGGCGCGCTCAACGGCAGCAACCATCCGGCACCGAGCTCGACGCAGGGCGATGTCGGCCCGGACGGCAACAACAACGGCACGCTCACCGGGGTCTATCGCTGGTAACGTTCCCCGGGGCCCATCGTCCTTGCCCGGACGGTGGGCCTTCGCGCGTCAGTGATCGCTGAACTGCTTGCGCAGCCACTCGAACATCTCCTGAGTATTTCCGGAGCCATTTCCGGTGCCCTGCGTCACGATCGCGGTGTTTCCGCCGCTGCGGCGATAGACCGTCGTGCGCCCGGGCTCCTTCTCGATCCTGACCTCGGCCCGCGCCGGATCGCCGCTTTGCGTGATCGACGCCGTGCCGTTCTCGTCCTGCACCACCGTGGTGTGACCGTCGGCAGCGCCGGCCGGCGCGGCTGCGATCACGCTCATGAGTCCTATTCCGGATGCGAGCAGAAGCACTTTCATGTCACACCTCCATCATCGGCCGAACTGGAAGATCGCCAGCCAATTGAAACGTCCGAATTGCCGCACCGCTCCGGTATTCATATCACCGATCTGAAGCAGGAGCGCATTGGTGGAATTGCCGACCTGGGTGATGTCGGCGATGTTGCTGAGACCGGACTGACCGACCGCGGCGTTGGTGGCGCCGCCGACCTGGATCACGTTGACATAGTTGCGCGTGCCGTTCTGGATGATCGTCGCGTCGACCGTTCCCGTCCCGCCGATCTGGATCACCCGGGCGATGTTGATCCGGCTGTTCTCCTCGATCGTGACGGGCTGAACGTCGTTGCCGAACTGCACGATCGTCTCGATGGACACGTTGCGGTTCGTCACGCTGCGCTGGACGGATCCCGCCTGTGCCTGCGTCGCGGTGCCGATGGCGGCCAGCACCGCCGCAGCAGCCATCACCCGCTTCAACATTTGCCTGCCAGAGCGCATCGCGCTTCCCCGTTGGTTCCGGCGCAGATGAGTTCGCGCGCGATCTACGGTCCGGTCTGGTGGACGGTCGAACTATTGACCAGGCCGAATTGCATCACCGCGCTACTGTTCATCGCGCCGAGCTGGGACACGAGGCTGGTCGCGGCCTGGCCGGTCTGGCCAACGAAGACGAAATTGTTCGTTCCGGTCTGCCCGACCGACGCCGAATTCGTCCCGCCGAACTGCAGCACGCCGGTGGCATTGTTGGTGCCGTTCTGCGTCACCGTCGCGCTGGTGCTACCGCCGATCATGAACACGCCCGCCATGTTGAGCTGGCTGTTCTGGTTCAGCACGACCGGCGGTCCGCCGACCGACACGATGGTCTTGATGTCGGCGGTCTGGGCGCCGGCGGGTCCGGCGCCGGCCGCCGACAGCGCGAGCACTGCGCCGCTCGCGACTGCCAACAGATGTTTCGAGAGAGGTTTCATGACATGCCTCACCGCTTCGGGATTGCTCACGGCGTCTGCTGCAGGATGGTCGAGCCGTTCAGGATTCCGAGCTGCCCGACGCCGGCCGCGTTGTTGGCGCCGATCTGGCCGATCAGGCTCGAATTGGAGCCGCCGACCTGGGCGGCCAGCGCGGTGTTGGACGCCGTCGGCGTGGTGCCGCCCTGCCCGATCACCGAAGTGTTGACGGTGAACAGCGATCCCGTCTGCACCGTGGTCGCATTATTGGTCGCGCCGAACTGCAACGTCGTGGCGCTGTTGCTGGTGGAGCCGCTCTGCGAGATGAAGGAATTGTTGGTGGTGCCGAACTGCAGCACGCTCGCCGAGTTGCCGGCCTGTGCATCGACGGCCGTCAGAGCGCCGAACGCGGCGACCGCCGCAAAAAAATAGGTGATCCGCATGTCATTTCCTCCGCGACAATAAGCGAGCCATTGCGATGGGTCGTTTGGCCCGATTGCGCTGCTTTCGAGAAAGGCCCGGACGCACCAAGGGGGTGCGTCCGGCCGAACGGGACGTGGGTCAGTGCGCCGTCTGCGAGACGGAGCTGCCGTTGATGCCGAACACGCTGAGCTGGCCGACGCTGGCCGCGTTGTTCTGCAGCGCGGGCGGCCCGAACGAGTTCTGGGTGATCGAGCTGCCGTTGTTGCCGAACGCTACCTGGCCGGTGGTCGCCGTGTTCTGCACGCCGATCTGGTTCACGGTGCTGCCGTTGTTCAGCGAAGCGGAGCTGGTGCCCTGCATCGTGGTCGCGCTGTTGACGAGGCCGAGCTGGCTGGTCGACGAAGTGTCATTGGTGAGGCCCTGCTGCGAAACGCTCGAGCCGTTCACGACGCCGACCTGCACCGTGGTGGAGGTGTTGGCGGCCTGCGCGGCGGACGAGAGGGCGAACACGGCAACGGAAGCAAAAAACAATTTGCGCATGGAGTATTCCTTTCTGACCAAGTTGTCTGACTGGGTTCGGATGTCCGTCCTGGAGGCGACTGACATCGTGGGAATACTCTGAACCGATCATGTGCCGCGCGACAGACTGCAGTTCATGCTAGTCGGTAACGACTAGACGTTGCGCGGCTCGAGCGCGCGCGAGCCGCGCGATGTGCGGCTAGCCCGCACCGGCGCGCGGCGCTTCGCTCTCGCGCCCCATGCTGTCGATCAGCCGCACCACCTCGATCGGCGAACGCAGCTCCAGCTTTCGCATCATCCGGGCGCGATGCACCTTCACCGTCACCTCGCTCACGCCGAGCCTTGCGGCAATCTGCTTGGCGACGAGCCCCTCGGCCATCAGCATCATGATTTCGCGCTCGCGGCTCGTCAGCATCTCGACGCGCTGTCTTGCGCCGCGGACGGTGTCCTCGCGCTCGATCCGCCTGCGGTCGCGCTCGAGGCCGTGCCTGATCGCATCGAGGATCTCCTGCTCGCGGAACGGCTTCGGCAGGAACTCGACCGCGCCGCGCTTCATCGCCTCGACCGAAACCCGGACGTCGGAGTAGCCGCTGATGAAGACGATCGGAATGAACACGCCGGTCTCGACGAGCCGGCGCTGCAGATCGAGACCGGTCGGCGACGTCCCGGGAAAGCGCACGTCGAGCACGAGGCACGAGGGTCCCTCGGATAGAGTCTCGGCGAGGAACTCGTCAGTCGATGCGAACAGCTTCACCTGGTGGCCGGTCTCCTCGCAGAGGCTTCCAATCGCATTTCGAATCTGGATTTCGTCGTCGACGACATAGACTGTGGCCTGGCCTGAATTCATTTCAACAAACTCCCGGCTTGGGCTCGATGGACCGGCAAAACGCCGTCCATTCTTCTTGCAAGCGAAGACAAGGTGCTTGGATCAATTCGCGGGAATCGAACGATCGGCGTCCGTCCGCCGGTTCGACGTCTTAGGGCCAATGCTCGCCCGAGGCGAGTGAAGGCGTTCACACATTGGGCTTCGTGATGGCGGGGATTTCGACGCGCCACAGGCGGCATCATGGCGAAGCGCGCTATCGCGAATGCGACAGTCCGGTATCTTGGCCGCAGCATCGCCAACTGCGTCATGGCATTGCAACCCACATGCCGGCTTGAACGCCGGCCCCGGCCGCAACAGCCGGATCATACGAGGCGTTCAGTCAGCTTATCGAGTATCGATACCGCGCGCAGCGTATCGATACGACGAGTATGCATTCCCGGCAAATCACGAAAGGTCGCAGCCGCCGACTTTTACTACTGGATGATGATGCGCACCCGACCGTCGGCCCCGCGAGCGCGACATACTGACGATCGATACTACTTCTAGATGATTTACAACCATAGCGAGTTGCCACTTTTTCCCTCCGCCAACGAACATTTCAACGAGGCGGGTTTTGATATGCGATTTGTGCCAGCGATTGCCTTGCTCGGAACTGCATGCGGTCTCGCCGCCATTTATGCCGCGGGGCCAGCCGTCATCACCGGCGCTGCCGGGAGCGCGGCAGACAAGGCGGCTCACGCCTACGACCAGACCAAGCAGCTGCTCGTGCCCGGCCGCAGCGACGCACCGACCTTCGGGTCGGATGCCCCCGTGTTCCGCTATGCCGCGATCCAGCGCGGCAGCATCGAGCAGACCGTTACCGTCACCGGCGCCCTGCAGCCGGTCAAGACGATCGAAGTGGGGTCTCAGCTCTCCGGGCAGCTCGCCCGGGTCTATGTCGATTTCAACGACACGGTAGCGAAGGATCAGCCGCTCGCTTTGATCGATCCGCGCAGCTTCGCAGCCAAGGTCGACGAGGCCAGGGCATCGCTCGCGGTCGCCAATTCCATCGTCGACATCGCGCGCGCCAAGCTCGACCGCGCCAGGATCGATCTGCAGAACGCCAAGGGCAGCCGCGACGTGCTCGCCGCCAAGCTCGAGAGCGCCCAGGCGGTCAAGTCCTCGGCGCAGAAGACCCTGCAGCGCAAGCTGGCGCTGCAGTCGCAGAACGTGGTCGCGACGACGACGGTCGACGACGCCCAGACCGAGTTCACCGCGCGGCTCGCCCAGGAGCGCGAGGCGGAGGTCCTGATGTCCCTCAACGCCTACTCCGTCGATGGCGCGCAGGCCGACGTCCGCCGCATCGAGGCCGAGTTGCAGCAGGCCCGCATGGCGGTACCGGAGAAGGCGGCCGTTCTCGCCGCCGCCCAGGCCGATCTCGACCGCACCGTGATCCGCTCTCCGATCGACGGCGTCGTGGTCGGCAGGTTCGTCAACGAGGGCCAGACGCTCGCCGTCGGCCTGGAATCGCGCACCACTTTCGTGGTCGCGCACCGCCTCGAAGACATGGAGATCCACGCGCAGGTCGATGAAGCCGATATCGGGCGCATCGCTCCCGGCCAGCGCGCCCATTTCACGGTGGACGCCTATCCCGACCGCCGCTTCGAGGCCGTGGTGCGGCAGGTGCGCAAGGCTCCGCAGAACCAGCAGCACGTCGTTACCTACACCGTGGTGCTGTCGACCTCCAACATCGACGGCGCGCTGCTGCCCGGCATGACCGCGCTGGTGAAGATCGTGATCGAGCGGCAGGACGACGTGCTGAAGGTGCCGCTCGCCGCACTCCGGTTCCAGCCGTCCGGCGCGCGGCCGGAGCCGGCCGGCGCACGCAGCGGCGTGTGGGTGCGGACCGCCAGCGGCGCGCTCCAGCGCATCGCGGTGACGGTCGGTGCGGCCGGCACCGAGCAGGTCGCGCTCAAGAGCGGAGACCTGGTCGAAGGCAGCCAGGTCGCCGTCGGCCAGGCCATCCGGCCGGCGGGCATGGAGTTCCTCGGAATCAGGTTCGGATCATGACCGACCAGTCGCCCCTCATCAGTCTCCGCTCCGTATCCAGGACCTATCGCACCGACGGAATAGCAGTGACCGCGGTCCGCAACGTCAGCTTCGACATCGCGCAGGGCGAGATCGTCGCCGTGATGGGGCCCTCGGGCTCGGGCAAGTCGACCTTGATGAACATGATCGGGCTGCTCGACCTGCCGAGCGAGGGCGCGGTCCATCTCGAGGGCGCCGATGTCGCCGGGCTCACGGAAGACCGCCGCTCGTCGCTGCGCGCCCGCAGCATCGGCTTCGTGTTCCAGTCCTACAATCTGCTGGCACGCCACAACGCGATCGAGAACGTCGCGCTGCCGCTGGTCTATTGCGGCGTCGGCCGCAAGGCGCGCCTGGCGCGGGCCGAAGCGTGCCTTCAGTCCGTCGGCATGCTGCACCGGGCCCATCACTTTCCGCGCCAGCTCTCGGGCGGCGAGCAGCAGCGCGTCGCGATCGCGCGAGCGCTGATCGCCTCCCCGCTGATCGTGCTCGCGGACGAGCCGACCGGCGCGCTCGACAGCCGCACCGGCGCCGAGATCCTGGCCCTGTTCGCGGCCCTCAACCGCACCGGCCAGACCATCGTGATGATCACGCACGATCCCAGCATCGCGACGCAGTGCCGGCGCACCATCCGCCTGCATGACGGCGAGCTGGTCAGCGACGAGCGGGTCGCCGAGCTGGTGCCGAGACGGAGCGCTGCGTCATGACGATGCTCCAGGGGTTTCAGATCGCCCTGCACGCCCTGCGCCTCAATCCGCTGCGCAGCTTCCTCACCATGCTCGGCATCGTGATCGGTGTCGCCTCCATCGTGACCGTGTTCGCGATCGGCTCCGGCGCGCAGCTTCGCCTGCAGGAACAGATCCGCTCGATCGGCGCCAACGTCCTGATGATCACCCCGGGCGCGGTCTATCAGGGCGGCGTGCGCCTCAAGGACGGCAGCAAGCTGACGATGACCGAGGGCGACGTGCAGGCCATCCTCGAGCAGATCCCGGAGATCCAGGCCGCCGCCGGCTCGCTGGCCGGGACGGCGCAGGTCATCCACGAGGGCAAGAACTGGAACACGACGATCAACGGCACGACCACCGGCCATTTCATGGTGCGCGACTGGCAGCTCGCCTCCGGACGTTATTTTTCCGGGGCGGAAGAGTCCGGCGCCGGCAAGGTCGTCATCCTCGGCAGCACCGTCGCGCGCGAGCTGTTCGCGCCGGGCGACGATCCGATCGGCGCGCAGATCAGGATCATGAAGGTGCCGCTCGAAGTCGTCGGCGTGCTCGATCGCAAGGGCCCGGCGCAGGACGACGTCGCCTTCGTGCCGCTCTCGACCGCCAAGCTGCGCTTCCTCGGCAGCGCCAGCAACATCAACCGGGATTCAGTGGCCTACATCATCGCCAAGGTGGCCGCGGACGGTCAGATGGCCGGCGCGCGAGCGGAGATCGAGGGCCTGCTGCGGCAGCGCCATCGCATCCCTGCCGGCCAGGAGGACGACTTCAAGGTCCAGGATCCGGCCGCCGCCATGGAAGCGCAGCAAGGCGCGATCCGCACCGTGGCGCTCCTGCTCGTCGCCATCGCCTCGGTGTCGCTGCTCGTCGGCGGCATCAGCATCATGAACGTGATGATCGTGTCGGTCACCGAGCGCACGCGGGAGATCGGAATCCGCCGCGCGCTCGGCGGGCGGATGCGGGATATCCGCCTGCAGTTTCTCTGCGAGGCCCTCGTGCTCTGCCTGCTCGGCGGTGCCATCGGCGTTGCCGGCGGCATCACCCTCTCGATGACGGTCGCGCGCATGGCCGGATGGGTCACTTCGATCGACAGCGAGGCGATCGGCCTTGCCCTCGCCTTCTCGATCGTGACCGGTCTCATCTTCGGGTTCTATCCCGCCCACAAGGCATCCAGGCTCAGCCCGATCGAGGCGCTGAAGACGGAGTAAGACGATGCCGGGGGCGGCCTTATCAACGCGAAGACCAGGGAGGTGCCAGCCATGAGTGCGGATTCGAAGGATTCGATCACACCGACACCGCGCGAGCGTGAGCTGATGATGCTGATCGCGCGAGGGCTGCAGAACAAGAACATCGCCTACGAGCTCAAGATCTCCGAGAACACGGTGCGGGCGCATATCGGCAACATCATGCGCAAATACCGCCTGCAGAACCGGACCCAGATCGCGATCATCTATGCGCTCAAGACGGTCCCGCTTTCGCTGCGGCGCGACCTCGCCAAGTCAGGGGCCGGCCCCGCAACGGTCAAGCCGGCTCCGCCGCTGGCGCAGACGACGCGGGCGCCGACCGCGCCGGAGTGACGAGCGGCCACAACACCTTGTGCGGGGCTCCGGGCAAAACACCCAGGCCCGGGTCAATCGACGCGCATCGAAATAATTCGCTTTATTCGAATTCTGATTTTTGTTAGTCATTTCTCACCCTGGCCCAAGGAAGAGGGGCGCATCGCGATCGTCACGAACGCGGGCCGGGCGGCGGTGGACGCGGATGGCGTTGGCGCGAACGGCCTTGCAGGGCGGGAGACCGTGAGCAAGGACCACGCGCATACGACCGGTGTCATCAGCGTACGGCAAAATCGTGTGGTCCTGACGCCCGGGGTCTGTGCGTCAAGTCCCAGCGGTGATGTTGCGGCCCAACCGGGCACGTGCATCAGCCATCTCGCGGGACGACGGGGGCAATAGTGCATCGCTCCCCGGGGAGAGCACGACATAAGCCGTAAGACCACTGCGCAGGGAAGGCCGGATGTTTGGCTTCACCTGTATGCCGCTGTGCAAATTCTTGTTGCCACCTTCCGCACAGTGGACCGTGGGTGCCCGGCCGGCACCCGGCCTTCCCTGCGCCCTCTTTCATTGGGGGGTGAAGCATCGAAGCAAAGCTCGGGCGAAACCAGCCGCGAGAGAGCAAAGGCGTGTCTGCAGGGGTGTAGGATGGGTAGAGCACTTGCGAAACCCATCATGCTGCGAGCGGGAACGGTCGATGGGTTTCGCTGCGCTCTACCCATCCTACGAGCTACGCCCTCTTTCATTGGGGGTGAGGCGACGGAAGCAAAGCTCGGGCGAGATCAGCCGCGAGGATGCGAAGGCGTGCGTGCGAGGGGCGTAGGATGGGTAGAGCGCAGCGAAACCCATCATGCGTCCGCGAGTGGAAAACGTCGATGGGTTTCGCTGCGCTCTACCCATCCTACGAGCTCTGCAATGAGGATGCGAATTGAAAGAGCCGCGCAGTACTCCGCACTCCGTCATTGCGAGGAGCCCTTGCGACGAAGCAATCCAGACTGCCTCCGCGGAGAGATTCTGGATTGCTTCCGCCTTCGCCAAGGCTCCGGCGGACAAGTCGCTACGCTCGCAATGACGATGTTGAGGCAGTTGCGCGCCAAACTTCGGTCTCGTGCCCCGGACGCAGCGCAGCGTCTCTTCGACGGTGCGCTGCAGAGCCGGGGCCCATGTCACAGCGAGTTGCGCCGCCTACTGGGTCCCGGCTCTGCGGAGCGGCACTACGTGCCGCACCGCGTCCGGGACACGAGAGTGGATCGCCCCCTCCCCAGCCCTCTTGCCTCCGCAATAAGCCTTGTAACAAAACTGTCATACAGCAAAACTAAACGAATGCCGGGGGCCGCGGTCGGCGGCCATGCCGCTCACCGCCAGGAGACTTCCATGCGTCGCTCACTGCTGTTGCTGTCCGCCGGACTGACAGTGCTGTCCACCGGACTTGCGTCCGCCCAGAACAATACCCCCCGTAACCTGATCCTGTTCATTCCGGACGGCCTGCGCGCGCTGAAAGTCACCCCTCAAACGGCCCCGGCGATGGCCGAGGTTCGCGACAAGGGCGTCAACTTCAAGAACTCGCATTCGCTCTTCCCGACCTTCACCATGGCCAACGGCTCGGCGATGTCGACCGGCCATTATCTCGGCGACACCGGCGTGTTCTCCAACACGATCTGGACCAACTACACCTCCGTCCCCGCGGGCGACACCGTGGTCCCCTTCATCGAGAACGACGCCGTGCTCGGCGACATCGACGAACATTTCAAGGGCGACTATCTCAACGAGGAGACCATTCTGAAGATGGCCCGCGACAAGGGCTACAGCACCGCGGCGCTCGGCAAGGTCGGTCCGACCTACCAGTTCGACCACACCGACAAGCCCGAGAAGCCCGGGCAGCATTCGATCGTGTTCGACGACTCCACCGGCGGCAAGAACGGCGTGGCGCTGTCGGACGAGGTGAAGGCGGCACTCACCAAGGCCGGCCTGCCCCTCGCCACCCCGCCGCGCGGTGACAACAGCAAGGCGGGCGATGCCAAGACGCCCGGCACCACGGTCGCCAACGTCGCGCAGCAGGCCTATTTCGCCGACGTCGCCGCCAAGGTGGTGCTGCCGATGTTCAAGGCGCGCAACAAGCCGTTCGTGCTGGTATTCTGGTCGCGCGACCCCGACGGCAGCCAGCACAATACCGGCGACAGCCTCAACCAGATCCTGCCCGGCATCAACGGGCCGACCTCGATGGCCGGCATCAAGAATGCCGACGACAACCTCGCCCAGCTCCGCAAGGCGCTCGACGAGCTCGGCCTTGCCGCAACGACCAACATCATGGTGCAGGCCGACCACGGCTTCTCGACCATCTCCAAGGAAAGCAAGACCAGCCCCTCGGCCAAGGTCAGCTATGACGACACGCCGAAGGACTTCCTGCCGATGGGCTTCCTGGCGCTCGACCTCGCCAAGGCGCTCGACCTGCCGCTGTTCGATCCCAACGACAAGAACGCGAAGATCGAAGGCAACAAGCATCCCAAGGCCGGCAACGGCGTGCTCGGCAAGGACCCGGAGAAGCCCGACCTCGTCGTCGCCACCAATGGCGGCTCCGACCTGATCTACCTGCCCAACAAGGACAAGAAGCTGGCAGCCAGGACCATCAAGGCGCTGCTCGAGCAGGACTACGTCTCCGGCCTGTTCGTCGAGGACTCGCTCGGCCGCTTCCCCGGCACCCTGCCGCTGTCGAGCGTCAACCTGCGCGGCAAGTCGGCGACCCCGACGCCGTCGATCGTCGTCAACTTCCGCTCCTATGCCAGCGATTGCGGCGAGGCGCCGACCAACTGCTCGGTGCAGGTCGCCGACACCGTGCTGCGCCAGGGCCAGGGCATGCATGGCAGCTTCAGCCGCGGCGACACCATGAACTTCATGGCCGCCATCGGTCCGGACTTCAAAGCCGGCTACGTCGACGAGCTGCCGGTCAGCAATGCCGACGTCGGCATGACCGCGGCGCAGCTGTTGGGCCTGCGTGCCTCGCAGAATGGCGGCCTAGTCGGCCGGGTGATGTCGGAGGCGCTGCCCAACGGCATCGTGCCGAAGGCATTCAAGGCCGTGGAGCGCTCGAAGAAGAAGTCCGAGAACGGTCTGGAGACCGTGCTCAACGTCCAGCGCGTCGGCAGCCAGCGCTATTTCGACGCCGCCGGCTTCCCCGGCCGCACGCTGGGCCTCGAGCCGGACGCCGGCAAACAAAAAACGGCGGGGAAATAACCCCGCCGCTTCGCTCGCGCCCCGCAAGGGGCGCGACAATCTCGTCTCGTTACATGCCGATGTCGAACACGTTCGGCAATTGGCCCGCCAGGGGCAGCGCGGTGGCGCCGAGGAACGTCGCCACCATCGCCATCAGGCGGCGGTTGTTCTGGCGCTTGCCGCGCATCTGGCCGGCGATCCATTCCAGCATTTCGCTGTTGACCTTGGAGGCATAGGACGGCGCCCAGCTCTCGATGTCGGTCTCGGCCGACAGCGCGACGCTGCGCGGCGGCACCTTCAGGCCCGAGGCGCTTGCGGCATAATGGGCAACGGCCTTGGCGAGCAGGTCGTCGAACCGGCCGGCGTCGGTGCGCTCGGTCGCGGCTTCGTTGATCTCGAACAGGATCTCGGCCTCGGTCCGGCTGATAGGCTGGTCGTTGACGGCGGTCGCAGTCAGGATGCGCGCGCACCAGGCGGTGTCATCGGCATCGAGCGAGCGGGAAAAGTGGACCCGGCCCTTGGTGGTCGGGCCTTCGCCCGTGATTACGCCGTCGCGCACGATGGAGAGGGCATGAGCCGCGGTATCGCGGCAGGACGGTTCGAGGGACGGCGACTCGACGGATTTAGGCGCAGCGGCAGACATAGTTCACTTCCAGATTTCTTCTGAGCGACCAGCATTTCCATGCGGGCCGTAAAGGGGTGGTTAATGATTCGGTACGGGGATCGCGACTTTTCTCAATGGTTGCCGATTAGTCGCTACGAGGACCATTTCGGTTCCGGAGAGCGTCGGGCGAGCGTGATGCGGGTCATAAAAGGCTTTATCGGGGCAATCGAGACCGTGAAGCCCCGGAGGAGATGTTTCGCCGCACGCGCCCCTGTAACAGAAAAGTGCTAGGAGTTCGGTCGTTCAGAGAAGAAATTCACATTTTACTTGAAGCGGTTCAGTCAGCGTTCACTTGGCCTCGCCAAGTGCCTATACTCAAGGCGACGGCCAGCAATAGATTCACAAGCAAATTCAATGTGATGAGGTAGAACCATGACACTCCCGATCGGCACCACCGCCCCCGACTTCGAAGCCGAGACCACCGAAGGGAAGATCAAGTTCCACGATTGGATCGGCAATAGCTGGGCCCTCCTGTTCTCCCACCCCAAGGACTTCACCCCGGTCTGCACGACCGAGCTCGGCGCGCTCGCCAAGCTGAAGCCGGAATTCGACAAGCGCGGCGTCAAGCTGATGGGCCTCTCGGTCGATCCGGTCGACCGCCACGCCAAATGGTCGGAGGACATCAAGGAGACGCAAGGCGCGGCTCCGAACTACCCGATGATCGGCGACACCGATTTCAACGTCTCGAAGCTGTACGAGATGCTCCCGGCCTCGACCTCGGGCGATCCCCTCACCCGCACTCCCGCCGACAACCAGACCGTCCGCAACGTCTTCATCATCGGGCCGGACAAGAAGATCAAGCTGGTGCTGGTCTACCCGATGACCACGGGCCGGAACTTCCAGGAGATCCTGCGCGTCGTCGACTCGCTCCAGCTCACCGCCAAGCATCGCGTCGCCACCCCGGCCGACTGGACGCAAGGGCAAGACGTGATCATCGCCGGCTCGGTCTCCAACGACGAGGCCAAGACGATCTATCCGCAGGGCTGGAAAGAGCCGAAGCCGTACATCCGCATCGTGCCGCAGCCGAAGTGACTTTTGGCGGTCGCGGATAGCGGCCGCAAAAAGTCATCCCGGGGCGATGCGCAAGCATCGAACCCGGGATCTCGAGATTCTCCGGTGCGCAATTGCGCACCGGAGTTCGGTGCTGCGGACCGCCCCGGAATGACGAAGCGAAACTACGCCGCGTGCACGCGGTCCAGGAAGCCGTCGACCTCGGCCTTCAGATGCAGGCTCTCGCCCGACAGCGTCTGGGCGGAGGCGAACATACGGCTCGACGTCTCGCCCGTCTCGCTCGCGCCCTGGGCGGCGTGACGGACATTGACCGCGACATCGGCCGTGCCTGAGGCCGCGGCGCGAACGCTGGCCGCGATGTTGTGGGTGGCGCTGCGCTGCAGCTCGACCGCAGCCGAGATCGAGCCCGCGATGCTGCTGATGCGCTCGATGGTCTGGCCGATCCCCTTGACGGCGGCCACCGACTCCTCGGTCGCAAGCTGCATGCTCGCGATCTGGTTCGATATCTCTTCCGTTGCCTTCGCGGTCTGGCCGGCCAGCGTCTTGACCTCCTGAGCCACCACGGCAAACCCGCGTCCGGCATCGCCGGCGCGCGCGGCCTCGATGGTGGCGTTCAGCGCCAGCAAATTGGTCTGCTCGGCGATCGAGGTGATCAGCTTGACGACATCGCCGATGCGCGAGCCTGCCTCGGACAGCTGCGCGATGCGCTGGTCGGTGGCCTCGGCCTGCCGCACGGCCTCGGCGGAGATCTGGTTCGATTCCTGCACCCGGCGGGTGATCTCGGAGATCGACTGGGACAGTTCGTCGGAGGCCGCGGCCGCCGAGCGGACATGCTCGGAGGCGTCCTCGGAGGCGCCGGCCGATCGCGCCGACAGGTCGGCGGTGGAGCGCGCGGTGTCGGTAAGTTGCCGCGCCGCCCGTTCGAACTCGCCGGAGGAGTTCAGCACCTTGTCGAGGATGCCGCCGACGCTGCCGCGGAACTGTTCGACGAAGTTACGCAGCTCCGCCTTGCGCTGCTCGGCCGCGGCGGCCGTGGCCGCCGTCTGCTCGCTGCGCAGGCGCGCCCGCTCCAGCGAATTGCTCCTGAACACGGCAACCGTGCGGGCGATCTCGCCGATCTCGTCGGCGCGATCCTCGCAATCGATCTCGACGTCGCTCTGGCCGTTGGCGAGCGCCGTCAGCGAGTGCGTGACCGAGCTGAGCGGCTTGGTGACACGGCGGACGATCAGCAATGTGAGGACCAGGACCAGCATCGCGGCAAGTCCGGCGGCGGCGGCCATGCTCGAGATCGCCTGAGCCAGCATGCTCTCGAACTGGGCCATGGGGATGCCGACATAGAGGATGCCGGCGACCTTGCCGGCCGCGTCCACGACCGGGAAATAAGCGGTCATGAACGACTTGCCGAACAGGACGGCCGGGCCCCTATAGGCCTCGCCACGGCGCAAGCCGGCCTGCGCCGGATGATCGGCCGCAAGCTGGGTGCCGACGGCGCGGTCGCCATTTTCCTTTTTCACATTGGTCGAGCGGCGCACGAACTGCCCGCTCGCGTCGTCGAGCACGAACAGGGTCGCATTGCCGCCGACATAGGACACCGCGCGATCGACGATCGCATGGTCCTTGAACTCGGGCATCTTCGGGATCTCGGCGCGCACGACCGCGCCGTCCCGCATTGTGATCTTGGCCTCGGGAACGATCTCGGCAAAGGCCAGCGCCAGGGTGCGCAGATTGACATCGATGTCGCGTAGCGCGCGATCGTTGAAGGCGGAGGTCAGCGACCAATAGCCGGCACCCACCACCAGCGCCGTGTTCACGGCGATCAGCAGCACGGCGGACAGGACGGCCTTGGTACCCAGCTTGAATTGCGGCAGGAACTTCGCCGTTGCACGTTTGGACATGATTGGAAAAGCCCTCGGAATCCCTGCATATTCATGCAATCGGCTTACGGCCGCATTAACGACGGTTCACGGCGCCGCCGGCGCCATGGTTTCCAAATCGTAAACGAGGCCCCTCCTGACCACGCCAAGTGCGCCGCCCGTCATCGTCTGGTTCCGCGATGATCTCCGCCTGTCCGATCATCCCGCCCTCCACGCCGCCGCCAAGGCCGGCGCGCCCGTGGTTTGCCTCTATGTGCTCGACGACGCGGCCGGGCGATCCGTCGGCGGCGCAGCGCGCTGGTGGCTGGCGCAGTCGCTGCGGGCGCTGGCTGCGGATATCGCCGCGCGCGGCGGGTCGCTGATCCTGCGCAAGGGGCCAGCGGCCAGGGTGATCGCCGAGCTGGCGCGCGAGAGCGGCGCCCGCGCCGTTTACTGGAATGGGATCGCACAGGCGCCGCATCAGGCGGTTGAGCGACAGCTCGAAGCTGCGCTTGCAAAGCTCGGCGTGGACTCGCAGATCTTCCCCGGCGACCTGCTCGTCCCGCCCTCGGCGATCCGCAACAAGGAAGGCCGCGGCCTGCGCGTGTTCACCCCGTTCTGGCGGCGCGTGCTGTCGCTCGGCGATCCGCCAAAACCGCTGCCGGCACCGAAGGAGCTGCGCCCGGGTCCGAAGCTCGCGAGCGACAGTCTGGAGAGCTGGAAGCTGGAGCCGAGCAAGCCCGACTGGGCCGGCGGACTGCGCGAGAGCTGGACGCCGGGCGAGACCGCGGCCCGCGCGCGCCTGCGCGACTTCCTCAAGCACACCGCCCGCAATTATGTCGGCGACCGCGACCGCCCGGACCGGGAGGGCACCTCAGGCCTGTCGCCGCACTTGCGGTTCGGCGAGCTCAGCCCGCGTCAGGTCTGGCACGCCGCACGGTTCGCTGCGGCCGAGGATCCGGCACTCGGCCAAGGCGTCGAGAAATTCCTGAGCGAGCTCGGCTGGCGCGAGTTCTGCCGCCACCTGCTCCACGATCACCCGGACCTTGCCACCGAAAACCTGCAGGCGAATTTCGACGGCTTCCCCTGGAAGGGCGACAAGAAGGCGCTCGCCGCCTGGCAGCGCGGCCGTACCGGCTATCCCATCGTCGATGCCGGCCTGCGCGAGCTCTGGCACACCGGCGTGATGCACAACCGGGTGCGAATGGTGGTGGCGTCCTTCCTGGTCAAGCACCTGCTGATCGACTGGCGCGACGGCGAGAGCTGGTTCTGGGACACGCTGGTCGATGCGGACGCCGGCAGCAATCCCGCCAACTGGCAGTGGGTCGCCGGCTGCGGTGCGGACGCTGCGCCCTATTTCCGCGTGTTCAATCCGATCCTGCAAGGCGAGAAGTTCGATCCTGACGGAACCTATGTCGCGCGCTGGGTGCCGGAGCTGAAGGACTTGCCGGCCAAGCTGATCCACCAGCCGTGGGAGGCAACACCGATCGAGCTTGCGAGCGCCGGCATCACGCTCGGCAAGACCTATCCGCAACCGATCGTCGATCATGCGAAGGGACGCGAGCGCGCACTCGCCGCCTACGCGAAGATCCGCAAAGGTTGAGCCTTGCTTTGACACAATTTTGAAACGCGCTATCGTCATCGCTCCATACAACACTGGGGGACAGGTTATGGACGACGAGAAGCCGATCACCGAACAGGCGATGGAGACGATCACCACCGCCGTGGAAGCGACCAAGGACGCCGCGGTCACCGCGGTCAAGAAGGTCAGGAAAGCCGCCAAGAAGGTCGCGAAGAAAGTAGCGCCGAAGAAGGCAAAGAAGTCTTCGAAGAAGGCTGCAAAGAAGTCGTCGAAGAAGGCGGCCAAGAAGTCCGCGAAAAAGTCCGCCAAGAAGGCGGTGAAGAAATCCGCGAAGAAGGCCGCAAAGAAGAAAAAGAAGGCCAAGAAGTCCAAGCGCTGATCGCAAGCGACGGCACGTCTCCGGGCGCAAGCGCGCCCGGAGACGGCTCCAGCAGTACCCCTACCCCCGCCTTTTGGCGGCGCGCCGTCCCGGATGATGCTCGCCTTGCGGATCGCGGAACTCGCTGCGATGACCGCGCCGGTCCTCGGCATTGAAGCGCCGCCGCTTTGCCGGCGAGCCGAACGCCCTGATCACCTTCCTGCCGTTGACTTTCTTGATGACATAGCCGCCCTCCGTCATGGAGAACGGCTCCTTCAGCGTGCCCTTGTGGTCGAACTTGGTGCCGCGCGGGTGCTTGAACGGCTCGAACCAGGACGGGTAGACGAAGTTCGACATCTCGAAGCCGTCGACGCGGAAGGAATCCTCCTCAACGGCGTCGCAGACCTCGTAGGCATATTGCGTGTTCGGATTCTTGTCGGCCCAGAGATTGGCCATGGGATCGAGCACCATCTCGAACAGCTCGTGCGAGGCCGCCACGCTGACGGGCTCGTCGCCCAACGCCTTGACGAAGATCTTCGAGATCGGCTGGCCGCGATGGGTCAGCTCATGCCGCCCCAGCATGTTCTTGTGCGAGGCATCATCGAAATAGACGAGCTGCCAGTCCGAAGGCTTCGGCTTCTCGGTGACATAGAGGTCGACCGGATAGCCCCACACCGGGAGGAAGTGCCTGTCGTAGCATTTCTGCAGCGCCGCGGTGAGCTTGCTCATCATGCGGCCGCTGATCGTCTCGTCCGCGTAATTGATGCAGGCAATCCGGACCGGCCTCAGGGACCGGCCAAGCAGTGCGCGCCGCGCCTTCTTCATGGAAATCACCGTGTGAAAGGGAAGCTGAAATCAGCCCAGCCTAACACGGGCCCGTCCCGCACGTCAGGGATGTATTCCACCGCCTAGATCCGCCGGTTGACCACGAAGACCGCCGCCGCGCACATCGCCATGCCGGCGATCGCCAGCGCATCGAGCTTCTCGCCGAACAGCAGATAGGCCATCAGCGCGGTCACCGCGGGCACGAGGTAGAACAGGCTCGCGACCGATGTCGCCGCGGCGTGGCGGATCAGCCAGTACAAGAGCCCGATCGATCCGATCGAGAGCGCGACCGCAAGCCAGGCCAGCGCGAACACGAACTCCCGCGTCCAGTGCACCACCCGGTCCTCGAACAGGAAGGCGCCGACCGCAAAGAAGATCGTCACGGCCACGTACTGCACCAGATTGCCGGCGCGCCAGTCGATGTGATTGCAGTATCGGCGCTGATAGAGCGTGCCGAGCGTGATGCTGATCAGGGAGACCACCGAGGCGAGCCAGCCGAGCCCGGCTTCGCCGGTCATCGGGCGGTTGTGCAGGATCAGCACCACGCCGCCGAGGCCCAGCACGAGGCCGGCCCATTGCACCGGCGTCACCTTCTCGCCGAGCCAGCGGTTGGCGATGGTCGAGGTCAGGATCGGCTGCAGGCCCGGGATCAGCGCGGAGAGCCCGGCCGGGATCGAATGGGCGATCGCGATCGCGGTACCGCCGAGATAGAAGCCGTGGACGAGGATGCCGGCGACCGCGCTGTGGGCGATGCCGGCGCGGTCAGGCCATTTCGGCCGCGCAATGCCCGCGATGATCGCCATCAGGCCGACCACGATCGCCATGCGGATGGCGAGATAGGTCAAGGGGTCGGCGTTGTTGATGACGTATTTGGTGCCGATGAACCCGGTGCTCCAGAGCAGCACGAACAGGATCGGCGCGGCGCGGGCGGTCAGGGCTTCTTGATTTTGGTCCATTGCCGCCCTCATTGCCCCAAGGGGCCCCGTGCGGCAATGCGAATTTCTCGCCGGCGATGCTGCGCTGCGATGGAAGCGGCTCAGCTCAGCCGCTCACCATTCTTCCGGACAGGGATCGATGATCTTCCAGAGCTCGACACCGTTCTTGATCTTCTTCATGTCGGTGGTGAGCCCGCCATTGCGACGGATCCAGTCCTTTACCGTGTCGGGATAGTAGGACATCAGATCGGACGTCCCTTCCGCGCTGGTGACCTTGATGCCGAAGGTGAAGGCCTTGTCGTAATAGGCCTGGTGGAAGCCGAGGCTGGCCTTCGGCGTCACGCAGATCTTGTTCATCGGCACGATACCGAGCACCAGCGTGCAGGCCGAGTTGCAGATGCCGTCGATGATGACGCGCTCGCCCTTGTCGCGGACCCGCTTGTACTTGACCTTGTACTCTTCGACGTAGCCGCCATGGTCGCGGGTGATGTGCAAATCGGCCCGCGCCGGCGTCGTGGCGGCGAAGCAGAGCAACAGCAGGCTCAGAAGCGTGATGCGCATGGCGAAGGACGGTGAAAACCTTGCAGGAACGGGCCGGCCTCGAAGAGCACCCCAGGCGACCGGCAGGAATCTAGCCGAATTCTTCTTGGTCATACTTGTGTGGGGAATTCGTTAAGCATCCCGAAAAGGCCAAAAATGGGCAGTCCGGGACGGCCCTTCCGGCAATTCTGTCACACCCAGCCGGGAATCTGCGGGATTGGCCCCGGATTCCGCCCGCCGGAAGGGTGTCCCGGCGGTCCGAAATGGCTATAACAGCTGAGCTATTTGCGCAGGTTCCGGAGAATCGAGATGAGCAAGTTGAAGCTTGTAGCCGCAGTTGCTGCCCTGTCGGCCGCAATCCTCGCCCCCAGCCTTGCCGAGGCCCGGCACCATCACCGGTACCACCGCCATTACACCAGCCCGTTGCCCTACCCGATCAGCTATCTGCACAATTACGGCCCCGGGATCACCGCCGGCACCTTTGCCTATTATGACGGTCCGTCGACCAACCATTGCTACCGGAGCTCGGCTGCCTATGTCGGCCAGGACCGCCGCCGGCACCCCTGCTACTGAGGGACACCGGCGCGTCCACGGCGGGCGCCCTTATTTCGCGGCGCCCGACCGCAGCAACTGCTTTTCGATCTCATAGACCGGCAGCTTGACGAGGTCCTTGCCGACCTCGCCCCGGAGCGCCTTGCGCACGCCGTCCGAATAGTCGGCGCGGATCATGCCGAGCGCGCGCGGTGAGGCCACCATGGTCAAGGCCGTGGTCTCGCCCGAGCTGACCGCGGCGTCGAGCCGGCCGGCGAGGCTCCGCAGGAAGGCGCGCTCGGCCTCGTCGTGCCAGTCGGTCTGCTCGACCGAGCTGCGCGCACCGCCGGATACGCCGTGCAGCCGACCGGGCGCATCGCTTCCTTGCGCGCTCGTCGAGGGATTGGGCTGCTCGTGCACCTCCCTGGTGTGAAGGTTCGGAAACATCTCGTCGCCGAGATTTTCCAGGATGAGCGCCTTGCGCCCGTCGCACACCACCAGCCAGTCGCCCTTGTCGATTCTCATCTTGTCCATTGCACAGCTCCAAACAACAGTGGGCCGGGACCGATGCGAACCGCCGGCCGCGCTTCGCATTCCGCGAAGTACTGCCCACGACGGCAAGACTAGGCACGAAGCGGCGGGCGCGACTTGCGCAGGATCAAGCATTGCGGCGGTGTCCCGCGCAGCATGGCCAGCGGCACGAAGCTGAGCTAGTATTGCCAGGCTGGATCAGTCATACGGCGAAGTAGCTGAAGATTTGTTCATCAGCATTACATTTCGGTTCCGCCACAATTTGATCAGAACAACTTCGATATCCTGTATTGCGTAAGCGGAGGAAGACATCATGAAGCTTAAGATTGGCCTCGTCGCCGCGTCCCTGTTTGGTGCCATCCTGGCATCGCCGGCGGCGTCAGCCATGCCTATTGCGCCTGCACCTGCGGTCCCGCAGGTCTCCGACGTCGAGCAGGTCCGTATGGTCTGCGACGCCTGGGGGCGCTGTTTCTGGCGTCCGAACTATTATGGTTATTACGGCCCGCGGCCGTACTACGGCCCCCGCTATTATGGACCGCCGCGCTATTACGGCGGCTACGGCCCGCGCTATGGCTATTACGGCTACCGCCGCTGGTAACGTTTTGAAGGGGCCCTCAGGGCCCCTTCGCTTTTGCGAGATCGCGAATTCACCATGGGCGCGCAGCGCCGGGCTGGAGCCATTCCAAAACTGATCTAGATCAAAGTGGAAATCCGCCGCGACGTCATGCTGCACCCATGGCCGATTTGATCGTTTTCCGATGCCCCCAGACGGGCATGAACGTGCAGACGCATCTGGAAAAGCAGCTGCGACCCGAAGGACGGAGCTTCGAGTCCTTCGCATGCCCCGCCTGCACGCGCCTCCATTTCATCGACCTCGTCTCCGGCCAGGCGATGAGCCGGGACCGTTGACGGGGACAAAATCCGGCGGACAACTTGGCATGATGTCCGCAATACTACGGCCCGGAATCCGGTTTACGGAAGCAGGATGTTTAGCCATTGATGGCAATGTACTGACGTTCATTTAATTGTCACATTGCAGCAACGGCCAGACGCATGTTCGATGCCCTTGTCCCGTCCTCCGCGCTTCAACTGATCGGCTTTGCCGACGTCGATGCCTTCAGGCCGATCGAGTCGATGGAGGATGCGAGAAGCATTCCGCTCGACGTGACCGGTTTTGCGGCTGCCCGCGCCGTCGTCTCGCTGCCGGCCTGCCGCATCATCGTGATGCGCTCCTTCGCGCGCATCCTCGATGCGGCCTATCGGATGCCGGGCGGGATGGTGATCCTGTCGATGACCGACGACCTTCAGGTCAATTCCAAGGGCATGGATCTCGATGCCCGTTCTTTCGTTGCGCTCCGCGGCAACGACGAGTGCCATTTCGTCGAGCCCCAGACCAACCATCACGCGATGATCATCCTCTCGCCGGGCCTGAAAGACCGGGGCTGGTTCGATCACGCCGACGATTTGCGGGCCTATGCCGCGAACCGGGCCGCGCTGCTCCACACGCGCCAGCTCGTGCTCGACATCCTGCGAACCGCCTCCGTGCAGCCGTTCCTGTTCGAGACCACCGAGGCGGCCTCGCACCTGCAGGAAGGCCTGCTGCTCGCGCTCGACGATCTGTTCCGGATCGGGATGGGTCCGGACCGGGGCACCTCGGTCCAGGGCGGGCGGTCGACCAAGCTGGTGCAGCGGATCGATGATTACGTCGCGGCCTATCCGACCTCGCCGATCTATACGGCCGATCTCGCTGGCGAGTTCGGCGTCTCGGTCCGCACGCTCAGCGGCGCCGTCAGCAAGGTCCGCGGCATGAGCCTGCACCAGTACATCCGGCTGAAGCGGCTGTGGGCGACCCGTGCCCGGCTGCTCAAGGGCGGCGGCGCCAGCGTCGCCACCTGCGCGCGCGCCCAGGGCTTCCATCACATGGGAGAGTTTGCGGCGGCCTACCGCGCGACCTTCCACGAGGCCCCCTCGGACACGCTGGCACGGGGACGGCGCACCGGTCTTTAGACCGGCCGACGCCGCAAGCGGCGGCGGAGCCGTCCGGCCTCGGCATTGCCCGGGAATGCGACGGTGGTGGGACCAGGAAGGGCTGGCGCGCTCGGAAGGATTCGAACCTCCGACCCTCGGAATCGAAATCCGATGCTCTATCCAGCTGAGCTACGAGCGCCCTGGCCCGGGATCGGGCCGCAACCGAGACGCGCGGGACCGTGACTGGCGAGCCAGCGCACCGGACGGCGTTCGGACGCGTTCGAATTAGCAGAGAGGCAGGCCAATAAAAAGCCCTCCCCGCCTCGATCGAGGCGGGTCATGACCGGCTTGTCACCAGGTCGTGTTGAAGAGGCCGAAATGCGGCTGCTGGGCCACCATCATCGGCCGGCCATATTGCGGCCCGCCATATTGATATTGGGGGGCCGGATGCGCCCTGGCGACCTTGCGCTTGGGCGGAGCCTGCTGCGGCTTGGCATCGGCCTTCTTGACCGCGGCGGCATCAGCCTGCGATCCCGGTGTGAACTGGGCAAAGGTATCGCGCACCCGCGCCTTGGCCGACATCTCCGCCAGGGCCGCTGCCGAGGCGGCATCCGGCGGCTGCGGCGCTGCGACCGCGGCGGTCTTCACCGCGGACGGGGCAATGGTCGGTTGGCTGGTGTCGAGCACGACGCGCTCGGGCAGATGGCGATCGGACCGGATCCGGATCAACGGCTGGTCGTTGCTTGCGGTCGCGACGGCCTGCGTCACGGACGAAGCCGGCGCAACGAAGCTCACCGCCAACAGCAGCGCGAGCAACGCTCCGCCGACAAACACGAAATACCGAAAGATGGGCATTGGCCGCACTCCGCCCCCCGCATCCCCGCGTGGGCTCTCCGCCTTAACAGGCGATACTCTGATTGGTTCCTGGCCCGGCCCTTGGGTTCAAATAGCGCCGAGAAGTTTTTCCCCAAGACCGGGACCCCATCCGCACACGGTAACTTTTCCGCTACCGGTGAACGCCGCGCCCTTACGCCCGCCGTGCAGCAACCAGCGAGCACTTCGCCTGATCGGCGTTAACGTTGACGTAGCCGACCGGAATGCGGGCGAAGGTCTTGCGGCTCTTCATGCTGACGGTGTCCGTGAGCACGCGGCTGCGAGCCGTGAGAGGCGTGCCGTCGCGACGCGTGAAGGCGCAGACGATCTCGACATCTGTTACGGCATAGTCGTTGTCATTTCGCACGGTGAACGTCACCAGCGCCCTCGAGCCGAGGCCGCCACGCCGCCAAGTCTGCGATGAAATCCTGAGACGATCCAGTTCTGCCGCCGCGGCAACCGGAGCTGCAGCCTCAGGCGAGACCGCCGCCGCATCGCCCGGAGCAGCCGCCTCGGCGGCTGCCACGTCCGACTTGACCGGCTCGGTGCTGTTGCCCTTGGAGAACGGCATCAGCATCCAGATGCCGCAACCGACGATGACGGCCGCCAGCAGCCACAGCAAGCCTCGGCCGAACGAGACGCTCGCAACCGTCACGGCCCGGGCCAGTCGCTCGCCGGTCTCGGCAAAGCGTCCCAAGCCGATCCGGTCAAGCCTGGCATTCATGGTTCACCACCGATTGCCGCCGAACTGCGTTGCACGACGCAGTGGTCCACTGCTTACCTTAACCCGGGAGAGGAACTAAGGTTCCCGCGCGCTTTAGGCGAGTCGGGGGACGGTGGTGATTACCGGCCCGGACCGCTAACATGCGCCGCAACATCGAAAGACCCGTCGGGAGAATACGAAATGCCAATCGCCGTCACCTGGGATCACGTCCATCTGCGCAGCCCCGATCCGGAGGCCACGGCGGCTTGGCTGCGGGACATTCTCGGTGGCGAGATCGTGCGCGCGCCGGGACGGATCGACGTCAATCTCGGCGGCGCAAAAATCTTCATCGCCCCGCTCGAGGGCGACAATGCCGTCAACCCGCCGCCCCCGCACCCGCATCAGGGCCTCGATCATTTCGGCCTGACGGTGAAGGACATCGACGCCGTCGCGGCCGAGATCAAGGCGAAGGGCGTCACCTTCACGCGCGAGCCGACCACCATCCGGCCCGGCGTGCGCATTTGCTTCATCCGCGGCCCCGAAGGCATCTCCATCGAGCTGCTCGAGCGCGACAAGAAATACACCTGACACCGCGCGAGCCGCGTCAAGCAACAGCGCGACCGGGCGGTGTGCCGCCTGGCGCGCTTATGTCATGCTGCCCGGCATGAAGCAGCGGATGGTGACACCCATGTAGCCGTAGATCGGCCACACCATGGTGCGCCCCACCCGGTTCGGCTCCGAGATCACCGCTTCCTCGGGCACGTCGACCCAGACGAGTTCCTGCTGCTGGCCGTCGCGCGCGTCGCCGTGGCGCGGGACGCGGACACGATAGTGCCCGTCCTTGCTCTCCCAATCGGTATCGGAGAGCGCCGAGCCGTCGGCGTCGGAGCAACACGGCCCCTTGGCACTTCGCAGGCCGTCGAACCAGGCCTTCAAATCGGCATTGGTGTTGACGAATTGCCCCCGGTCGCGTGCATGCCCCAAGGGCGCTGCGAGCGCGATCAGAGCTGCGGCGCAAGCCAGCCGCGTCACGCCTCGCCGGCGTGTCGCTCTGCCAATTCGCCATACTTCGCTTTTGCAATTCGTGGGACGCGCACTGTACAGACGCGGCTCATCGCCGCCGGAATCGATCCAGTTGCTCACGTTTGTCTTGCTCCAGCACCCCGCGGCCAGTGCAACAATGGTTATGCATTTCGCGGGCCAAACTTGATTCGCAGTGACTGGCCTCGCCTCATGATGAGACCGTCATATCGAAGTCACAGACAAGTCGGGACAATTACGGTCCGCGCTCAGACAAAAGGCTTGCCCGCCGGCAAACTGCCGCGTTGCGCGACGGGATCGGCTTTGGCATAAAAGCAGGACCGGTTACGCCATTGGGCGATGGCGGCCGGCCGACGGGACGTGATGAAGAACGGCCTCTATTCGATCCACGTCACGCTGCTCGATGGTCGAGTTGGCAAGGGCAGCGGCGTGATTCTTTTCCGCGACGGCAAGATTCTTGGCGGCGACGCCTATCTCTATTACACCGGCAGCTACGTGGTGAAGGACGACCACACCTTCAAGGGCGAGGTGCTGGTGCAACGGCACACCTCGCCGCGCGGCGATGACAATCCGCTGTTCGGCGGTCCTGCTCCGGTCGGCATCGGCGTCAGCGGCACCTACACCGACACGCGCGCGGAGATGACGGGCACCGCACTCGTCGGCAAGGCCAGCCTGATTTTCGGCGCCACCCTGCACAAGCTCGCCGAAGCCGACTAGATCACCAGCCGACTACATCACTCCGCCGCCTGCTCCAGTGGCGCGGTGCGCGGCAGGATCATCTGGATGCGCGTGCCCCCGCCCGGTTCGGAATCCAGGTCGAGCCGGCCGCCCAGGCGATTGGTGACGATGCTGTAGACGATGTGCAGGCCGAGGCCGGTGCCGCCCTGGTCGCGCCGCGTCGTGAAAAACGGATCGAAGGCGCGGCGGCGAACGTCGAGCGACATGCCGCAGCCATTGTCGGAAAAGATGATCTCGACATTGTCCTTGCCGGACTCGCGCACCTGGATGTCGATCGTCCCCGGCCGGCCGTCCGGAAAGGCGTGCGCGACCGAATTGAGGAACAGATTGGTCAGCACCTGCCCGTACGGCCCGGGATAGCTGTTCATGGTCAGATCCGGCTGGCACTCGACGTTGAGCGTCAGGTTGTGCTTACGGAGGCCCGGCCGCAGGCTCATCACCACCTGCTCGGTGAGGTCGCCGAGGTCGAAGCTGCGCTGGTCCGAATAATTGCGGTCGGCCGCGACCTGCTTGAACGACTGGATCAGCTCGGCGGCACGGTTGAGATTGGAGACGAGCTGCGAGGACGCGTCGCGACTGGTGTTGAGGAAGTCGTTGAGCGTGGAGCGGCGCAGCTCGCCGCGCTCGACCTCGGAGGTAAACAACGCGGTCTTGCGCTCCAGTGCGGAGGCGACCGTGAGGCTGATGCCGACGGGATTGTTGACCTCGTGCGCGACGCCGGCGACCAGACGTCCAAGCGCCGCGAGCTTCTCCGCCTCGATCAGCGAGGCCTGGGTCTCGCGCAGATTGCGCAGCGCGGTCTCGGCGGCTTCCTTGGCTTTGCGCATCTCCTGCTCGCCGCGCTTGCGCTCGCCGATGTCGAGCGCAACGGTGACGATGCGCTCGATCTCGCCCTCGGCATCGAGCAGCGGCAGCTTGTTGACCAGCCATTGCCGCATGTGACCGGACGAGTCCTTGTACTCCTCCTCGTAGAAACCGAGCCCCTTGCGAAGCTTGAGCACCCGCTTGTCGCTTTCGTCGGACTTGGCCGCGCCGTAGCGCGACATCAGGTCGGCCGTGGTGCGGCCGAGCGCATCGCCGGGCTCGATGCCGAAGATGCCGGCCATGTAACGGTTCATCAGCACGTAGCGCAGGTCGCGGTTCTTGACGTTGATGACCGCGGGCACCGTGTCGATGACCTGCTGGAGCAGACGCCGGCCTTCGGCGATGGCGTCTTCCGCCCGCTTCTGGTCGGTGATGTCGCGCAGCGTGCCCTCGTAGCGGACGATATTGCCCTGCTCGTCCCGCACGCCCGTGGCACTGTCGGAGAGCCAGAGGACGTTGCCGCTGCGCTGGCGCACCTGGTACTCGAATTCGCGCACGATGCCGTCCCGCGCCATCAGCCGCTGATATTCGTCGCGCGCCTCGGGATGGACGTAGATGGTGTGGGCGATGTCGTTGATGCTGTCGATCAGCTGCTGCGGGCTGTCATAGCCCATCATCCGTGCCAGCGCCGGATTGGCGTTGAGGAGATCGCCCGCCGGCGTCGTGACATAGATGCCGTCGACCGAGCCCTCGAACAGCTTGCGGTAACTCTCTTCGGCCAGCCGCTGCTCGGTGAGCGCGCGCACCGCCGCCTCGCGCGCGGTGTCGGCCTCCTCCAGCGCGCGGCGGAACACTTCGGCGGCCCGCGCGATGTCGCCGATCTCGTTGTCGAGATCGGCCGACGGGATCGAGGTGTCCTTCTGCCCGGCCGCAAGCGCGCGGATGGACCGCGCGATCTGGGCCAGCGGACGCACCGTTCGCCCCACCACGAAAGCGGCGGCGAGGATGCCGATCAGCACGCCGATCGAGCCGAGCACGATGCTCTGCCAGCGTGCCTCGGTCAGCGTACGGGCAAAATCGCGCGACAGCACGTGGCCGCGGCGGGCTGAAACCTCGCGCAGCAATTCGGTGACGCGGCCGATCAGCCGGCCCTCGGTGCCCAGCACCTCGCGGTCGATGTCGGCGATCTGCCGTTCCCGGACGGCCACCGCCATGATCGCCTCGGCGTAGTCGTTCACGGCCGCCCTCAGCCCGGGATCGACGATGTCCATCGCCCGCATGCTCTGCGCGGACTGCTCGGCCGCGGACGGGTTGCGCGCGAGCAGGCCGAGCGCGATCCGACTCTGCGCCTCCGACAGGCGGGACGCCAGCTCGCGGTCGGCGGTGCCGGCGACGGCCGCGTCGAACCGGTCGCGCAGCGGCGGCAGGCCGGCGAGCAACTGGGCGCGGCGGTCGATCAGGGTCGAGATCCGCTCGAGGCCGTTGCGATAGGTTGCAAGCCGCTCGGTGACCCCGTCGATCATGTCCTGCTGCTCGGGCGCGAGCTCGATACGGGTCTTCTTCAGGATGTCGCTGAGGGTGGAGGCCGCCTCTCCCACCTGCTTGAACTGGATGCCGGCGCCGGGATCGGTGACGAAGTCGCGGGCGGCGAGCCGCAGCTCGTTCATGCGGCGGTCGATGTCCTCGGCGAGGTCGCCGACGCTCTGGAGCCGCTGCAGCTCGGCAAAGGTCGTGTCGATGTGGCGGATCGCGATCACGCTTGCGGCCGAGGTGACGATGATCACCGCCAGCACCAGGATGAAGCTTCCGAACGTCAACTGGCCGATGGACAGCGAAAAGATTCGCTTTTTCTCGGGGGGCGGCGTCAATTCGGCGGACATTGGTTGCGTTGAGGACCGGGCTGCTGGAAGCCCAATATACGATATTGCCGGCTCGGGGGAACATGCCTGCCGCCCCGGAACATCCTTAATATCTGGGTACTTGGCCCCCTTTCCGCGTCCGGTTTATGACGTTTTGACGCTGGCCCGCCATCCGGCCGGGATCGTCATGGCAGCAACGCCGAGGACGACGCAGGCAAGCCCGATCCAGGCGGTCCGGCTCAGGGTTTCGCCGAGGAAGGCGACGCTGATGGCGACCCCGATCGGGACGCGCAGATAGGCCTGCGCGGTGGTGCCGACCGAGCCCAGGGTCTGGATCAGGCGGAAGTAGATCGCAAACGCGGCCGCGGTCGAGAACACCGCGAGCGCGAGCAACGCCAGCACGGAACTGAGCGAGGGCGACACCGTCCAGGGCTGCTCGACGGCCAGCGAGGCCGGGATCAGGACCGCCGCCCCCGCCAGCAGCGAGCCGGCCGCGGGCGCCATCGGATCGAGCCCCTTGAAGCTGCGGCCGAAGATCGCGGCGCAGGCATAGCAGATGGTGGCGGCGACGATCGCGGCCTCCGCGATGATGCCGCCGCCGATGTCGTGGAAGGCATCGGTGCCGACGATCAGCAGGATGCCGGCCATGCCGGCCACCACGCCGAACAGCTTTCGCGCCGTGGTCGCCTCGTGGCGGGTGACGATCGCGGTCAGCAGGAACGTGAAGATCGGGCCGGCCGAGTTGAGGATGGTGGCAAGCGCCGCATCGACATGGCGCTCGCCCCAGGCGATCAGCGTCCAGGGGATGACGCTGTTGAGCACGGCCTGGAACGCGAAGCGCTGCCAGGTCGCCGCATCCGTCGGCATGCTGATGCCCCGCGCCCACATGACGAGGAGCAGCAGCAGCCCGGCGATCGCGGTGCGCGCCGCGATCAGCGTGATCGGCGGGATGGTGGCGACGCCGAGCTTGATGAAAGTGTAGGAGCCGCCCCAGAGCGTTGCCAGCGCGACCAGCAGCGCCAGCTCGACGGCGATGTTGGTGTCCTGCTTGCTGTCCATTGGGCGTCCCGTCCATTCCGCGTTGGACGGAACCTAGCGCGTCCGCGCGCGCCGATACTTCGCTGCGTGTCGAAGTATATCAGCCGACCGCGCCGACCTCGAACACCTCGCCGTCATAGCCGGCCTCGCGGGGAATGCGGAGCTGGCGGCCGGTTGCAGTCTTGGTCATGACCGGCATCACCGTGACGATGGACATGCCCCTGGCGTGGTCGAGCGCGGCGCTCACGCTGCCCTGCTTAGCCAGCCGGATCAGGTTGCGCGTGGTCGGGAACGGCAGCTTGAAGCGGCCGCTCTCGCCGCCCTCCACCGCCTCGCGCGCCGAGAGCCAGATCGAGTCGGTCGACTCGCGGCCATCATGCGCGCCGAGCTGGTCGGGCGGTGCCGCGGCGAGGAAAAACCAGGTGTCGAACCGCTTCGGCATGCCCTCGGGCGTGATCCAGTGCGCGTACGGCACCAGCGTATCGAGGGCGAGCTGGAGGCCGTTGTCGTCGAGGATTTTCAGGAAGCTGATCTTGTGCTCGTTGAGCGCAATGCGATGCTTGTCCGCGATCTCGCCGGCACGCTTGGCATCGACGGGCGCGCCCGAGTCCTTCGCGCGCGCCAGCAGGATGCCGCTCTCCTCAAACGTCTCGCGGATCGCGGCGATACGAAAGCCGCGATCCGATTCACTCAGGCCTTCGCCGCCGGAATAGAGGTCGGCGCGGGCGACGATCTCGTTGTCGCCGGCATCGACGCTGCCACCGGGAAACACCAGCGCGCCCGAGTTGAACTCGATCTGATGATGGCGAACCATCATGAAGATCTCGACCTCCTTGGCTCCGTCGCGGAGCAGCAGGATCGTCGACGCCGGACGTGATGCTGATGTCTCGGCCATGCAACTAACCTGCGGCGCTGGATTGCGGGCCGAGATTGGCGCGCTTGTCGAAACGGGCGACGCGCGACAGCAGATAGTCGACCTCGGCCTTCGCCGTTGCCGTTATCGTCGCGCCGGGCTTGCGCTGCGCGCTGGAGGCGATGATGCCACGCTTCTGCAGCACGTATTTGCGCACGGTCAGGCCGACACCGGGCTGCTGCTCGTAGCGGATCAGCGGCAGATGGGCGTCGAAGATGTCATGCGCGGCATCGCGCTTGCCGGCCTTGGAGAGGTTCACGACGTCGATCAGCAGCTCGGGGAAGGCGTAGCCGGTCATCGCGCCGTCGGCGCCGCGCTCCATCTCGAAGTCGAGGAACGTGCCACCATTGCCGCACAGGATCGACAGCGGGCGGAGCGAGCCGTCCTTCTGGAAGCCGCGCAGCGTCGAGATCTTCTCCAGGCCCGGCCAGTCCTCGTGCTTGAGCATCACGCAGTTCGGATTGTCCATGACGATCTTGCGGATCACGGCCGGCGTGAACACCACCGACAGCGTCAGCGGATAGTCCTGCAGCACCCACGGAATATCGGGCCCGATGGCCTCGGCCGCCTGCTTGAAATAGCCGGTGATCTGGTCGTCGGTGCGGAGCGAGGGCGGCGGCGCGATCATGACGCCGGCCGCGCCCGCGTCCATCGAGGCCTTGGCCAGCGAGCGCATGGTGGCAAAGCCCGGCGCGGAGACGCCGACGATCACCTGCATCTTCTTGGCGCGCTTGACGTAGCGCACCGCCACCTGCTCGGCCTCGGCGGCGTCGAGCTTCGGGGCCTCGCCGAGGATGCCCAGCACCGTGACGCCGTCGCAGCCGACCTCCTCGTAGAAATCGGTCAGGCGGTCGATCGAGCGCTCGTCGATCCGGCCGTCATCGTGGAACGGCGTCGGCGCGATTGCGAAGGTGCCCTTGGCGTCGGCGGTCAGTTTCATCAGTCTCTCTCTTTCTCCGTCATTTCGGGGCGCGCGCAGCGCGAACCCGGAATCTCCAGGTTCCGGGTTCACGCTGCGCGTGCCCCGGAACGACAACAACGGCTAAAACCTCCGCGCGCCCATCTTGATCTGCTCCTCGGAGAAGAAGATCTCCTTGGCATGCTCCACGATGTCCTGGGCGTTCCAGCCCGTATGCGGCGGTTTCCAGCCTTCCATCTCCATCATCCGCATCTCGCGCACGCCGCGGGGCCCGGACACGCCCAGCACCTTGCCGGTCTGGTCGCCCGACAAGTCGCTGACCATGTATAGCACGGCCGGCGCGATGCCGTCCGGCCCCAGCGCCGCCGAGGGGTTCTCCTTATAGCGGGGCAGGTCTGCGGTCATGCGGGTCAGGGCACCCGGGGCCAGGGTCCAGATCCGGATGTTGTACTTCCGGCCCTCGATCGCCAGCACGTTGGACAGGCCCCAGATGCCGCCCTTGGCCGCGCCGTAATTGGTCTGGCCGAAATTGCCGATCAGGCCCGATGTCGAGGAGGTGTTGACGATGACGCCGCCCCCGTTTTCCCGCATCCAGCGAAACACCGGCATGGTGCAACAAAAGGTACCCTTCAAATGGACCTTGATGACCTTGTCCCAGTCGGATTCGCTGGCCTTGGAGAAGGTCTGGTCGCGCAGGATGCCGGCATTGTTGACCAGGATGTCGGCGCGGCCGAAATGCTTGATGGCGTCGTCGAACACCGACTGGCCGCCCTCCATGGTGGAGATGTCGGCACCGTTGGCGACCGCCTTGCCGCCCTCGGCCTTGATCGCGTCCACCACGAGCTGCGCCATCGACTTGTCGGCGCCGGAACCGTCACGGGGCCCGCCGAGATCGTTGACGACGACCGAGGCCCCTTCCCGCGCGAACAATTTTGCGTAGGCCTCACCGAGCCCCCCGCCCGCGCCGGTGATCAGCGCAACCTTGCCGTCGAGTAGTCCCATGGTGGCCTCTCCCTGTTTGTTTTTGTTTTCTTGCGTGTCCCGGACGCGATGCAGCGTGAAGCGCTGCGTCGCAGAGCCGGGACCCAATTCTTTCTTCGCCTGGGCTTTCTGGGCCCCGGCTCTGCAGCGCACCGCACTGGACGATGCTGCGCATCGCCAGGGGCGCTGCGCTGCGTCCGGGGCACGAGACCGAATTAACCCAGCACCGTCTTGCCGTTCTTGATCACCGTCACCCCGCGCGACTTCACCTTGGCTTCGAACGAGATCGTGTTGCCGTCCTTCCAGAGGTCCATGGTCACGGTCTCGCCGGGATAGACCGGGGACGAGAACCGCGCGACGTGCTGGCGGAAGGCGGAGGCGTCGTAGTCGGCATAGGTCTGCAGCACGCCGCGGCAGGTGATGCCGTAGGTGCACATGCCGTGCAGGATCGGGCGCGGGAAGCCGGCCTTCTTCGCAAACTCCGGATCGGAATGCAGCGGATTGCGGTCGCCGCAGAGGCGATAGACCAGCGCCTGGTCGGGACGCGTGACGATGTCGATGGTCTTGTCGGGCGAGCGCGAGGGAATCTTGTGCGGATCGGGCTGGGTCAGGTTCGGCCCGCCAAAGCCGCCGTCGCCGCGGGCAAAGCGCGAGGCGACCAGCGTCGCCAGCTTCTCGCCCTTTTCGTTCTTGAGTACGGTCTGGTGCGCGATGACGACGCCCTTGTCCTTGCCCTTGTCATAGACCTCGACCACGGAGGAGTCGGCCGTGATGTTCGCGGCGACCGGCAGCGGCTGATGGAAGGTGATGTCGCGCTCGCCGTCCACCACCATGACGCGGTTGAGATTCATCTCGCCCGGCCCCGAGCCCCACGCGGCGACGGACGCAAAGGTCGGCACCACCTTCAGCGGCCGCGGCGTGAACGTGCCCTCGTTGACGAAGGCGAGCTCGTTTTCATCCATCGGATCGGCGCCAAGGCCGATGCCGTAGGCGTAGAGCATGACCTCGCGATCGCCATAGGCATATTTCTGGCCGAGGTTCTTGAGGGCCTTGAGCTCTTCGTATCTGGCGGACATTTTTCTGGTTTCCTCCCGGCATTCGTCTCAGCGAGCAGCGGCGCTCGTTAATGCGCCCTCTCCCCTTGCGGGAGAGGGCTGCGAGAGCCGCCGTGCGGCGAACTCATTTGGGTGAGGGGTTGCTTCCACATCGACAGCTCTCTCCGCGGAGACAGACCCCTCATCCGGCGCTTCGCGCCACCTTCCCCCGCAAGGGGGGAAGGAAGAAAGCAATCAAGCCACCGTGAAGAACGGCAGCGGCGCGCCGTCCGTGGGCTTGAACACCACCTTCACCTTCTGGCCGATCTTGAGCTTCTCGAGATCGCAGTCGACGAAGTTGGTCTGCACCGACGGCCCCTCCTTCAGCGTGACGTAGCCGATGGCATAGGGGCCGGTCGGCGACTTCCGCATCAGGCTCCAGGTGTAGATCGTGCCCTCGCCCGAGGCCTCCTCCCACACCGTCTTGTCGGAGTAGCAGAACGGACAGATCGAGCGCGGGAAGTAATGCGCCTCGCCGCAGGCGGTGCAGCGCTTGATCATGAACTTGCCCTGCTTCGCGGCATCCCAGAACGCTGCGGTTTCCGGATTGGTCACCGGTGCCGGATATTTCTTTGCTTCGCTCATCACACGCGCTCCAGAATGGCCGTCGAGGCGGCGTGGCGAACACCGAGAAGGCCGCCGGTGCCGTGGGCGATGGCGAGATCGCAGTTCTTCACTTGAACCTTCGGATGCGCCTCGCCACGCAGCTGCCTGACGGCTTCGATGATCTTGGTCATGCCGCCGCGATTGACGGGATGGTTGCTGCAGAGGCCGCCGCCATCGGTGTTGAACGGCAGCTTACCGACGCCCGAGATCAGATTGCCGTCGGCGACGAACTTGCCGCCCTCGCCCTTCTTGCAGAAGCCGAGGTCCTCGAGCTGCATCAGCACCGTGATGGTGAAGCTGTCGTAGATCGAGGCGTATTTGATGTCCTTCGGCGTGATGCCGGCTTCCTCGAACGCACGCGGGCCGGACCAGATTCCGGCGGAGTAAGTGAGATCGAGATCCTTGCCGCCGCGCGGGCCCTTCATCGCCTCGCCATGGCCGATCAGCTTGACCAGCGGCTTCTTCAGGCTCTTGGCAATCTCGGGCGTCGTCACGATCAGCGCGCCGCCGCCGTCGGAGACGACGCAGCAATCCATGCGGTGCAGGGGATCGGAGATCATCGGCGAGTTCAAGACGTCCTCGACGGTGACGACGTCCTTGAGCATCGCATGCGGATTGTATTGCGCATGATGCGAGGCCGCGACCTTGATCCAGGCGAGCTGTTCGCTGGTGGTGCCATAGTCGTGCATATGGCGCATGGCACACATGCCATAGGCATTGTGCGTGGTCGCGCCGTAAGCGGATTCGAAATCGACCTCGGCGCCCGCTGCGCGCGGCGGCATCACGCCGGTGCGCGGCTTGCCCGCCAGCGTGATCAGCGCGATCGAGCACTTGCCCGCGGCGATCGCCTCGGCGGCATGGCCGAGATGGATGATGTAGGAACAGCCGCCGGTCTCGGTGGAATCGACATGGCGCAGCTTCTTGGTGTTCAGGCCGAGATAGTCGACCATCGGCCAGGCGCCGCCGGGCGCATCGCCCGCGCAGAAATAGCCGTCGACGTCATCCTTGCTGATCCCGGCATCCTCGATCGCGCCCTTGGCGACCTCGGCGTGGAGCTGGGCGGTGGATTTGTCCGGCGCATGCCGGGTCGGGTGTTCGTAGATCCCGGCAATGTAGGCCTTGCCCTTGATGGTCAAAACAGAGGTCTCCGCTCGCGTTTCTTCTTGGCTCTTTTTTCTGAACCGAGGTGGCCGGATTGGCAAGCGCGGAAATATTCCGCCCCGCGAGAGGGCAGCGGGTGGGCGCAAAACCAGCACCGTCATCCTGAGGTGCGAGGCAAGCGGCGCAGCGCGCCGCTTGGGGAGCCTCGAAGGATGCACGGCCGAGCTGTGTCGGCGCACTCCTCGCGGCCCCAGCCGGGCGTCGCCCTTCGAGGCTCGCCGAAGAGGCGAGCACCTCAGGGTGACGGTCATGCAGCAGTGCCGTAGGATGGGTAGAGCGAAGCGAAACCCATCTACTCGCTTTCGCGTGCTGAAATGTGATGGGTTTCGCAAGTGCTCTACCCATCCTACGGCCTCGAACTCGCAGACGCAGCTTCGCGTCCTCGCGGCGCGTTCGCCCGAGCTTTGCTTCCGTCTTGCTTCCCTCCGGAAACAGAGGGCGCAGGGAAGACCGGGTGCCGGCTGGGCACCCACGGTCCACTGTGCGAGAGTTGCGCTACAAGAGGCTGCACAGCGGCATACAGGTGAAGCCAAACATCCGGCCTTCCCTGCGCAGTGGCTTTACGGCTTATGTCGCGCTCTCCCCGGGGAGCGATGCACTATTGCCCCCGTCGCCTTGCGAGCGATCCGCAAGACTTGACGCACAGACCCCGGGCGTCAGGACCACACGTCTATATTTTGATGGCCGGTGAAAGGTCCTGAAAGAAACAAACCCCTTCAAACGAAGGGTTTTTCCACTACCATCCCTCATCGGCTTTCAGCGACTTTCGCCAAAATCAGGGCCCGGCCCTAAGGCGTCCAGCGTCCGCACGACAAACTGAAGACCTCAAAGCCGAGCCCTCTGGTCTCAAGCCTCAGGAGCCGAAACCACATGAATACTACCATTGTCGCCACCCTCGCACGCAAGCGGGGTCGCAAGGCCAGTGTCATTCTGACCGACCGCATGTGCGAGAAGCGGATGACCGAACGCACGAAAATCTACGACCGCAAATGCCCCGGCCTTTATGTCAGCATCACCACGGCCGGTGTTGCGACCTTCTCCTTCAAGTTCACCGACCGACAGACGGGCAAACAGCGCACCGGTTGGCTCGGGGTCTACAATCCCGAGACCTTTACGGTTGAGGACGCCCGCAGCAGGGTCTACGGCCTCAAGGGCATGGGCGGCGAGGCACTCTCCGAGACCTTCCGCGACCGGAAGGCGGGTCAGTTGAAGCGAGGCAAGACGGTCAATCAGATCATCGAGGAGCGGATCGAGTGGATGAAGACCCCGATCAGAAAGCCCGATGGTGAGAAGCGGCCCCGGCTGGAAAGCTGGGAAAATACTGCCAGCCACCTGCGCCGGTTCCTCAGCCCCCGCCTCGGCAAGAAGCTGGCCATGGAGGTCACCAAGCACGACATCGCCACGCTCTCCAACGACATTGTGTCAGGCAAGCACGGAGGAAAGCCCTCCGTCAGTAATGCGCGGCACATGCGCAAAGCCGCCTCGGGCCTGTTTAACTGGGCGGCGGAAGCAGGCCGCGACTACGTGACCGCCAGCCCCTGCATCAACCTGCCGAAGCTCGACCCGGAGCATCCCCGCACGCGGGTCTTGTCGGAAGATGAAATCCGGGTGTTCTGGCATGGTCTCGACCGCAACGACATGCCGTGGGATCGGAGGACACGCCTCGCGCTCAAGTTCGAGTTGGTCACGATGCTGCGGTCAAGCGAACTTCTCCCAGCGCACCGAAGCGAGTTGTTCGACCTCAACGGCGAGCATCCGCGTTTCGATGTGCCTTTGAAGCGGGTCAAGAAGCGCCGGGTGATCCAGCAGCCGCTGTCCGATTTGGCGGTCGAGATCATCAGAGAGGCGCTGATCTCGGAAAATCAGCAGTTCGTCTTCGAAAGCCCGATCTACGCTGGCAAGCCCATCCATCGCAAAGCCATGGCTGCTGCGCTGCGGGGCACAAAACACGAGAAACACAAGAACAAGACCAAGACGCCCGGACTGTGCGAACTGCTCGGCCTGCGGCGTTTCACGCCGCACGATTTGCGGCGGACGGCGGCGACGTTGGCGGGCGACCTCGGCTTCGACGATGCCGCTATCGCCAAGTGCCTTGACCATGCAGTCAGCAGGAAGGGTGATGTGATCGTGCCGACTGTCACGGGCAAGGTCTACAATCATTCCCAGCGAATGAAGGAAAAACGCGCGGTTCTGGACGGCGTGGCGGCAGAGCTGCGGCGGATTGTCGGGACTGTGACGGCGAAGGCCACTGAACAAGTAGGGTTACGCCTCGCAGCCTAAATAGTCTCTCAAGCAAGAACACGGGCCCGGCCAGCTCGCCGCTGGCCGGGCTTTTGCTGTCATTGTCTGGGGAATGCTGCAAGCAGTTGCAGTATAGGACGCCCCCTGTGATAGACATGTCCGAGACAGGACGGGGGAGGCAAATGGAGGTCATTCAATGGACCGTAGCGGCTGGCACGGCGCTCTTTGTCGCGCTGGTCGGCTTCTTTCAGTGGCGAACGGCTCAAGATAAGGCCGCATTCGATCTATTCGAACGGCGGCATGACATTTTCCAAATTGTCCGCAGGGCCGTCCAACAAATGGTGAGTTCGTCACCCGGATTCGATCAGGCCCGCGAAATCGAATTCACCGAAATGATGGAACGAGCCTACTTCTTCTTCGGCGATGACGTTCATGACTATCTCAACAGGCTCTGGAACGACATAGTAGATGTCCGCACCGCAGATAGCGAAATGGCTGGCGGAAGTCTCTCGCCGACAGAGCTAACGGAGGCGCTGGGCCGCCGCCGCAAAGCGATGAGTCGCATCGAGCAATTCTACAAAACTGGCCAACCGTTGTTCGCAAAGTATATGCGGTTCTGTCGCCAGCTTTGGTGATGATAACCGAGTTGCAGGTCCAGCGCTATGAAGGACAAGCCCCTAAAATCACAAGAAGAGCTGCATGTCCGGCTTGCTCAATTCCGAGGAGGCGTCGGAGGCCTCCGCATCGGCATAGATGGAATGGATGGCGTTGGCAAAAGCACGCTGGCCCGCGAATTGGCCAACCGCTTGGGCGGCAGCGTGATTTCGTTAGACGACTATCTCACTAAAAGACAGAACAGCTATGTTCTGCACATCCGCTGCGACGATGTAAAAGCAGCGATCTCAGCCTCCAAGTTGCCTACCCTGATTGAGGGTGTGTGCTTGCTCGCGGTCGCTCAGCGATGCGGTTTTGAGGTGGACGCGCTCGTCTACGTGCGTCGTATTAGTGGTAACTCAGGGATTTGGCATGAAGAAGAGATTTGTATGGCGCTCAGCCCCCCCGACGAACTGAAACAGAAAGAGCGAGCGCTTCGCGAAGCATTTTCGACGACCGAGAAATCTGGCAACCTTGGGGACGATGATTTGGGGTTGACCGGCGAGCTAATCGACTACCACGCACGGTGGCGGCCCGTGGAACGCGCCTTGGTGTTCGACATCGGCCTCTGACGCCGATGGGGTTGACGGCCTCGACCGCATTGGTCGAACCGGGTTTGTTTACTACCAGCGCTGTTAGGATCAAAGCATGACGCGACCAATAGAAGTCCCCTTGAAGCCGACGCTCGCGCTGATGGTCGTTTCCCTATGGGGCGGCCATGCACTTGGGCAAATAACAGACCCTGCTCAACGTAAGGATTGGTACTACCTACAGACTCTATCGAAACAACTTGAAGAGTATCGGCAGTGCTCTCCTGCCCCGGATAAAAAAGATGATTGGGACAAGTACTGGCGGACCTACAACAGTAAGGCAACCGAGCTTGTAGTTGAGATCGAGTCGTACGCCAAAACCTACGCAGAGAGACGCAGCAAGTACGAATCGCCGGAGACATTTGCATATCGCGTGTGGGACACGACCTTAAGCGTGGGAAAACGCGAAGCAAGAAAGCTAAGTTCGGACCAATGCTTGGTCGTCAGGGCTGTACCTTAGTGCACCCGAACTTCACCCAGCCTGTGAATAGTCGGGACAAGCCATCCGCCATGTCTCCGGCCGCGTGCATTGTGCCACCATAAGCTCCTTCAATCAGCTAATCGCATTGCGCCATGAAAAGAATTTCTGACGAGAGAATTGCCGTCATCGGCTTGCTCGCACTGGCAGTATGGCTTTTTGTCGTATTGCCACTTTACCATCGTCCCGCGCCGCTAACAGTCGCTTCGCCCATTGGCGAAGAATGTGTCCGCAAGCTCCTCGGCGTCTGCTTCGTCATTCCGCCTGAAAGTGACGGCGGCATATTCGGCTTCGCTGAGTTTGTACAAGCGTTCGCGCTTTTGGTGCTGATCTTCACCGTCACGGGGACTCGATATCAATTTCGTGTCGAAACGGCACCCATTCGGCTCTGGCTTTTGACTTATTGGGCTTCCGGAGCGATAGGGGCTTTTGCTCTACTATCGGACCTATGGTTCGCTCAGCGGTATCCGCTACCATGGTTTTTTGCGAGCCAAGCTTATTGGCAGGTTATACTTGGATCTCTGTTCCTCGCACTCGCTTTGACATGGCTTTGGTTTGCCTACGTTCGTCCGCCACAGTTCGGCAGGACTAACGCGTACAGGTTTACGGGCGCCGTCTATCACTACGTCATGCAGGGAATTGATCGTGATCTTTCCATCGTTGCCGACGAAATCGGGCGCTCAGCTAATTCAATCGTCGAAATGGCCTCGGCGGCATTTGATCAGAAGCACCTCCGACATAGGCGCGATGGTGGAAAACCGAGAGCAGAAGATTACGCATGCGATCTCCTTCTCATTCTTGGGAATAGGAGATTCTGCCGACATGTAGCGGGTAACGCGCCTAATACTGCGATGGCACTTTTCCGAGCTGTGGCGAAGACAAAGCAGTACAATGTTCCAATGTCTCAATTTTCATCGGCACTGGCAACAGAAGCGATCTTAAATAAGGATTCAATGCTCTATCACGAGGACGCCGGATTTTTTTCGGGGTACTTCGGCTACACTCGCCCGTTTACAAATACAATCTTCGGAAACTTTGAATTCGTCGAAGCCCTCGCGACAAACGGAAACTCGCCTCTCGACGTTGATCTCGATGTTCGATGGAAGTTTGACGGTAAACAACTCGAAGCATACACGCGGGCAACCTTGACAACGCTCAAGGCCGCGCTCGCAAGGGGAAATCCGCGTCTGCACTCTTATGCACTCAATCGCGCTTTCGGCATCATCGAAAATGCCTGCTCCGACTTATACAAGCTCAATGATCCGCTAAGCCCGCAGGAAAGGAGCGACATACGCGACCGGCTCAGCGCCGTTGTGGGCTTTATAAACGATGCAATCGAGGCGCTGCAGAAGTCCGGCCTTCAAAAACCAAAGCTGCGAAAGCGCGGCGAATCTCACAAATGGCAGTATGAAGACTATCACGACAAAATCGCACAGTTGATTTTTGATGTCATAGGTCATGCGGCCGCCGTGAAGACCAAAGAATTCGAGGGCTGGTCAATTCAATACAGCGCCGTCTGGAGTCGGCTGAACAATTTTGATCGGAGTGAGACGCGGAAGATCGTGCTCTTTAAGGTGCGTCGGCTCTTGTACGAAGAGATAAAAGACATTGGGACACACCCGAATTATCGGAGCGCGGCCTATCTCGGTTATTGTTTGAACGTGCTCGGCTTGGCGGAGGGAAAGAAGAGAGAGTTTCGCCATGACGAATTCCCGCTGCGAAAGACGGTCATATCGCTTGCGCGCAGGAATTATCTCGCTTTGGTGGAGCGCCTTCCCAATGTTGCCGCTGCGGTTTTGATTGGCACCATCTCATTCGATCATGAAAAAAAGCAACTTGTGAAAACATTCAGTGCCGGACTGGAGCAGGTTGCTCCAACTGTGACGTTAGATTTGATTGATCCAAAGAATTCGGCTGATCAACAAGGAGATGCTTGACCTGTCCCCGACACCAGCTCACGCGTCGCTGCCTATGTGACACCCCTGTAAGTGCGCCAGCTTGCGAGCCGATAGGCTGCGTCCACGATCTCGGCAGGCTCGCTGATCTTCAATTTTTGCAGCAACCGGGCTCGCTGCTCGGCAACGCGCTTCACGCCACCTCCGAACTTCCCTGCTATCTCCGCATCCGTTTTCCCGGCCGCAATGCGCCTGAGAAGTTGTTTCTCGCGCGGCGATAGAATGACAGATGCACTCATTGGTAATTGGACTCTGAGAGCGTTCAATGTACACTTTTGGACCGAGGCGGCTCTACCACAGGTATACTATCAGATTGGATGTAGCTCGAACAACGAGCATACAAATGAACCGGGAAAGCGCGGACGGAGCGGTCCAGATGTTGATCTGGGCCATCCGAAGAAATTGAGAAGACCGGAAACAAGCGGGCGGAGTGCTTTGCCCGTCAGGCATTAAAGTGCCTCAGGCCATCGGATAGCGAACTCGCTGAGCCGGAAGCTGGCCATCGTCGCGTTGTGCAGCTTCGGCCCGGTCGTATGCGCTCGCCGGGGAAGGATGCCAGCGACTGACCCCGCTGATCGCGTTACCTCAATCGTTTCGAAGAACGCCAGCGGCAATCATATGCGGCCGGTGTTTGCGTATCGTCTCGACATCAAATCCGTCCGCTAACATTTCGCCGCAAGCGCACATAAACGCGCGGCCGAAGCGGTCCGCCCCGAAAAGCGCCAGCCGCTGGCGTTCAAGCTCGACCATGTGCTCGCGTTGTCGGGCGGCCGCCATGCGCAAGGCGCCAAGTGTCTTTTCGCGCCAGACCTCGAACAAGATATCTCGCTCGGCGTCGTTGAGGTCTTGCCGGTGCAGTTTCATCAGACCGTAGAAAAAAGCGCGGTATTCGTCCACGCCAACAAGCGGATCGAGCAAATGCTCGGCGGCGTAAGCGTCGGCCAGCGCAAACAGATCGACGGCGGCTTGCTCAGTCATAACTCTCTCCCTCACTTGATCCTGAGGAGCCGCGCAGCGTTCGGACAGACCACCGCGCCGCCGATACGGCTCTCGAACTTGAAGAGGACGCAGAACCCCGCAGAATACGGGTCTTGCTGCATGGTGACGGCCTTGCGCGTGGCGACCATGTAAGTCTGCTTCCAATTGCCGTAGGCGACCGGCGTTGCGCCAGGCACCGGATCGGGCATTTGTGTTGCGATCTTGAGCGGCGCGCCCATCAAGGTGAACTGCGTCGGGTCTTGCAAACTGGGCACCATCAGGGGGCGGCCGTTGGCGTCGCTCATTGTGAACAGCAAGGCGGCAGTGTTCTGGTTCATCAGATAGGCTGCCGAGGCCGGGTCCTGAAACTGAACAGGCACTTGCCATCGCAGCATGACCAGATCCTGCCAGCTGAATTGCCCGGTTGCCGTAGGCGCGCCGGTATCACAAATCGGGATACCTGCCTGCGGATTGAGGATGCCCATCGGCTTGCCGATTCCATCGCCAATCATAACAGCGGCGCTGACGGTGTTGCGGAAGGCGCGACTAACCTTTCCGAGCAACCACGATTCCAGATTGAAGGCGCTGTCCTCGATAAGATCGCCGGTCGCGCACGCGACGTAACGTAGCGGCTCTGGCTTGATCTCCAATTCTCCGAGAAGGCTGGATAAATCGTGACTGTTCGGCGAATTGGCGAAGCATGACGCATCGCAGCCCCACGCTGCGTTGTCGAGGTCGCCCTTATCGACCAGAAACTTGATTGCGTTACCGGCCAGCGTGGCGCTGCCCATCAGCGCCGTGACGTCGGTCTGATCAATCGTACATGACAAGATGCGGTCACTCATCTCAGGCGGCAACACGAAACCGCTCGCGCCGAAAGAAAAGGCGCTGAGAGCTTTCCGCTGGGTATCGGGAAGGCGAGCGACATCCGTCGTTTTCATCAACGCCCGGATCGCGTCGATGTGCGCCTTTGCCTCCGTGATCGCGTCCTCCGACGGCGCAAATGGATGCTGCGGATCGTGTTTGGGGATTTTCAATGCGTGCTTGAGTTGCAACAGACCAATCGCCGCCCTGCGATTGGCGTGGTCGCTGACGTCGTCGAAACCAGGCCGATTGATCTTCAAGGACAAACGGTCGATGTCGCTCCGGAGCTGCTTGATCGCCCTGTCACGCTCGCTATCACCGCTTTCCAAAACAGCACGCGCCGCCTTCACCTCGGCAAGCAGATCGGTCAGATGTTCGCCCATGATCAATCCTCCACGCGCTTCGGAAGCGCGATTTCCAAGAACTGATCTCCTTTTTCGCGAGGGGCGCATGCGAGTGCGGCGCGCGACTTGACAAGCATAGGCCGAAACGACGTATCGGCAAAGCAAATGGCGCATGATCGAGAAGTCGTTCGGACGCGGGCCCGCATCCCGCTTCATTGCGCCAATCGGTGAGCGGGTGTTCAGATCATGAAAGGTCGCCGAACGACTGCGAAGGGGGTGCCTCCAGTCCGCCGGGGAACTTGTCGCGCCCGGCAAAACAACCCCCCGGGCCTGGACGACGAGCATCCACGACGCCGGAAGCGGTCAGCGCGATATCAAACGATGAAGGTTGGGATCAGAGAGCGGTCGTCAGGCCGAGGCGACGCCGTCGGATTGCTTGAGGCCAAGCCGCCGTTGCAGCCGCATGATCGTGGTCGGTTGCCACTGGCCACCGCGAGCGGTCATGATGCCTTGGGAGTTGAGGTGTGCGGCGATGGCGCGCGTAGTCAGGCCTGCGAGCGGAGCGATGGCAGGCCGCAGGGTCTCGGCATAAGCATCAGCGGCGCTCTTGTTGTGCGCAGCGGCCGTGGGATTGCCCAACTTGACGCCGCGCCGCTTGGCAGCCGCCAGAGCCTGCCGGGTCCGCTCGGCGATCTGCTCGCGCTCCTTTTCGGCGACGGCCGCGTATATGTGGAGCATGAAGGGATCGACGTTCGGCCCCAGCGCCGTCACGATGAAGGGCACCCGCTGCACCATCAGGCCGCTGATAAAATGGACATCTCTCGACAAACGGTCGAGCTTGGCAACGAGCACCGGAGCGGCATCGCGCTGCGACCGACTACCGCCGATCTTGCGCGCGGCGTCCATGGCGGCCCGTAGCTGCGGCCGCTTCTCCAGCGCATCGGTTCCCTTGCCAGTCTCGACCTCCACGAACGTCTCGGCGACAACGTAGCCCTCGGCCTCGGCATAGCGCGCGATGGCTTCCTGCTGGGCTTCGAGACCGAGGCCGCTGCGGCCTTGCTTCGGTTTCGAGACGCGGACATAGGCGATGACAGGCTGCGGCATAGAAGGACGTTCCACGGCTCGGAGCCGATGTTGTTACATGCTGACGTTCGTTTACTTGTATCAGATCGGATAACCCGAAGCCAATCCATCGGGCCAGTAGTTTGATACTCCAATAGGAGGCTCGCTGGGGCGCTCTGCGTGGCCGGGACAAGATCGGGCGGGATAAAAAATAACGCATCAGCGGCTCGCTAATGGGACTGCGCGGGGCCTTTGACCAGCAGTTCAATAGCGGCTTCCAATTCGTCGGTGCTGGTCTGCGTCGCCGCTTGCGCAACCGTCACGTCAACACGGGTAGGTGCGAATGTCCCGAGCAAATCGGCCCGGAGCTGAACCAGCTTGGCCAGCGCATGAACCGCGGCCATGTCACCAGCCAGCGCCTCTTTCAGAACGCGCCCCTGTGCCAGCCCGATGGCTTCAAGATCAAGCGCCAGAGCTTCGGCGCGATAGCGGTTATCGATTTTCGTCAATCGTTTTGCGACGATGTCGTTGACCGTTTCGACCGACAGGCCGTGCTGATCCGCCAGCCGTCGCGGTGACATTCCGCTGATCCGTCCCCGGAAGATCGCCTCGTGCCTGTCGCTGTCGTCCTCGATGATCGCCGCCATCTCTCGCCTCGCACTCGGAAAGGGCGTTTCCGGTCAAACTATACAGTTCGCTTTCGGCCGCTGCCAACTGGCGCAATAGCTCACGCCACGGCCGCCATCGCCATGATCGCTTCGGCACCACCGGCAGCCACCACTGCGGCGAATTGTCGAGCTTGCGGCGAATGAAAGCGATGCGGTCGAGCGGCGTCACCGCGCGCTGGCGGCCGTAGCAGAAGCCGCAAACGAGAGCATCGCCATCCAAGTGCAGGACGTACGCACCACGGCCGCAGCGACACCGGAAGCGGTGGCGATGCCGAGGCCGCCCTTTGCCGCCGAACAGCAGAATGCGCCCAATCTCGACCTCGTACCCGCGCCAGAAAAACCTGCCGTGGCTGGGGGATTGAGTGCCCCTGCCCCTGCGGTGGCGGGGCAGCACGTCGTCGATGTTGCAACGCATCTTCTTTGTTCCGTCAGCGATCTCTGCGGCTTTCCAAGCTTGAGGCGAGCGATCTCGCAAAACAACCCGATTGCGGCGGAAGCGGAGCGAGACCCCTTACTGCTATAGAAAGTGTCCCTGCCATTTTCCATGCGTCCAATAGGTTTACTTCCGCTTCCGCCGCACTTTTTCTGTGCGGACGGCGCGGACCAAACCCATCATCCCTGAGAGACTGCCATTTCAGCGACTTCTTCTGTTTCGATCCGCACCTTCCGCAAGATGAATTTCGGCGCGCGGTGATTTTCATCTTGCTGCTTGCTTTCCTTGATTTCTAATCGCAATCCCCCGACGACGCGGCCTGCGATTTTGCGCAGCCAACGGCCTAAATTCCGGGCTGAGATTTCGCCACGCTGCCCGGCGATCTGGATCAGATGATCTCGGAAGTCGCCACGCGCGAAGCCATCGCCGCGAGCGTCCCGCTCGCTTGCCTTCGCGACGATTTCGGCCGCGCTGAAGGGCACCGCGACGACGAGGTAGTGCTGCCATAGCGCGAACAGTTCGCCGATGGCGTTTAAACCTTCGTCCTCATTGCGCGCCTGATCCATACTGGCAACAGGATCGGCACAGCCGAGCCATACCAGCGGCGCGCGGACCATGTCCGACCATCGCTCATAACTGGCAATCGGGCCGACCACGTCGGGGCGTCCCGCCGCGATGTAGGCCCGAATGATCGTGAAGATGTCGGCGAGATACGCGCCGCGCTTCGCCAGCACCATCGCCACCGGGTTGTGATCAAATTCGCGAAGCTCAGGACGTTCGACCTTCGGATCGAGATTGCAGAGCAAGGTCCGCCGCGTCATGTCGCCCTTCGGCCCAATGTTGTTCCCGTTGAACGTCGTCACCGCGCGGTTGTCGATCTCCGGCATCTTGGAATAGCGGAGGACGCGGATGCGCATGCGAGGTCTCTCGGTCAACTGGCACAGCGCGTCGCCCGAGAGATCATGCGAGCAATTGTCGATCGCGACGACGTTTGCGCCCTCAAGCAGCGCCGCGCCGATCCGCTTCTCCGTCTCCTCAATCGTTTCGCCCGCCGAGATCACCGGGCATTTGTCGCGGCCTGAGGTGACGGCATTCGAGAGATCGTTCAGATACGATTTGCCGCTACCGGGCACAGGCGCGCGACACAAAAAGGCGGGTGAGATCGGCAATGCGCTGCGCACCGCAAACGTCATGATCTGCGCCAGCGCGACAGAATGATCAACCCCACCATCACCGCTCTTGAACGGAAATTCTTTTAGCAATGCAGCGAGCCGCGCCAGCGCAGCGAGAGCCTCCTCCCGCGTCGGCTTCAATCTCACCTCGACCATCTGCAAATCAGGATCGATTTCCAGATAGAGCATGGTCTGCGGATCATAGCCGTTGCAGCACAGGATCGACCCGTCATGCCGCATGGTCGGGCATGTGATCACTCCCGCAATCGTCGGGAATGTCCACGTCTCCGGCGTCTCAAGTATCGCTTTCGCCAGCGTGCGCGGCGGATCGCAGCGCGCCCACGCACCTTTCTTTCCAGTCGCCTCATCCTTGGCGCGCTTGTCCCATTTGCGAAAATCCGCCGCGTCCGCCAACCACAGCAGCAGACTATCGACCGCAATGGGTTTCAGCCGCACCGCTTGCGTCATGCGGCCGTCAGAGGCGGCCACCTCCACGGTGATCGGGCGCACCAGAACATCATCCTGACGAAAGATCGTCGCGCCGTACTCGGCCAGCGCCACCGCCGCCTTCGCTACGGCACCCGGCATTTCACCGGCGGCAATATCGATTACGGCTTTCACGGTCTGCGCCGTCAAGGATGTTAGTGGCGCGGCATCGTCATCGATCCAGTCGCTGCGGGTGATGTTGTCACGCATGTTCGCGTCCCCTCTATTCAGAAGGGCTGCATGCGGCGAAACGCGAAGATTGAAACTGGACCGACGACGCGCTATTTTGGATTGGGCTCAGAAAGTCCGTTCTCGTCTATTCGGTCCTGCTTCGGCCGCCCGCGTTCGCTCGCGTGCGGCCGTTTCATTCTGCGGCTGGCATCTGCCGCTCCTTCCCCGGGTCAGCATTGCGATCTCCTTTCGCAGACTTGATCGGCGTCGCGGGTGGCGCTGCTCGGCGCTCTCTGTAAAGCTGCTTCTCGCTGCAGGGGCGGCTTCGTCGCGAGAGCAGCCGCGCCGAGCCGAGTACCGTGTTAAGTTCGTGCTTCATGAAATCGCGAGGTCTCAGTGTCCGCCCGATCCGCGTTTCGAGGCAGCCAACGCACAGGCAGCCGCCCATGGATGACATGCCCGCTTTTGCCCATACGCGGGCTGTGACCATGTAAACTTCCGAACGGTCGTCGAAGTATTGATCGACCTTATCGTGCGTGGCGGTACGGATGGCCGCGCTACCGTCAAGGCCGAAGGCGCGATCAATTTGCTCGCGGGTCCACAACCCCGGCGCGGTGTTGACATTGCAATCGACGCAAACCCAGCTTTCGGGGGCCTTTCCTTTGGACGTCATGAGTGCCTCTTACCGCTCGCTGTCCTTGGTGCGCACGCTTGCTGCGATCCACGGGGCCGCCCTTCGCGCGTGCGCGGGCCTTCAGACTTCCACCTTCGGGTAATGATGCTTTCCGCGTCGGCGTCCGCTAACGCCGTTCTGCCACCCGACGACCTCATCGGTGAACCAGACCTTTCGATTTGCGCTGATGAAGGTCCCTTTCGGAAACAAGCCGTCTCGCTCCATCCGCCACAACGTCGCTGGCGAGACCGGGACGATCTCCAGAACCTGCTTTTCGGTCAGCATGCGGCGCGGGTTTTGCCCGTCCGCGCTGTTGCGCCGTCGTGTCGCGGCAGTCGAGCGTCGTCGGTGGGTCTTTCGAGTAGACATCGAACATCCTCCGCGCGCGTGCGGCTCCATCGGCAGACACGGCCTCCCGCGCGACAAGACAGTCGTTTATGTTTGGATGAGCCTCGTAGGCTCGTGAAATCGGCTGCGGCTGGACGAAGCCCGCCGATGCCGCATCGTGATCGGTCAGCGACGTACAGTCAAGTTATCCACAAGACAAGCCATTGAAAGAGCAGGGACAAAAAGGGACACGTGATTTTCTACTTAGTCATTATCGCTACAACGTAATTTGAATCTCGACGCAAATTCGTCAGCCCTTTGCCGCAATTGTGCGGATCGCTGCCTGAAGTAAAACTCCTCGGATTCCGAAGATATAGAGCTGACAGATAAGCTGAATTTCGCGCCGCAGAGCGCGAAATTATTTTTCACATCCTTGGCGGGTGTATCACTGCCACAATTCGCGGGCTCCTTCGGTTGGCATCAGGGGGGCCGCGCGGTCCGAGCGCGGTCGGCTTCATCACGACGGGATGGTCAATGATTTTGCCGTTGGAGCGACGAGTGAGACCAACATCGGCGAAGCGCGCAACTCCGCGCACCACTTTTGGCATCGAGACACCGAGGGATAGCCGCCTCGGCTATTTCTGATCGTCTTTCTTCGCGAGCTTGGCATCGCGCCGCCGCGCGTGGCGATTGTTCTTTTGCGCCGCACCTTCTTCCCGGAAGGTGTTGGTGGGCACAATCGATTGCCCGATCTTCGTCGCCTTGCGTGACATTGAACCTTTGTTCTTCATCTTGGTCCCTCCTGTGTCGATGAACTAAGTTAGCGCATCACTTAGCAAACCGAAAAGGCTAAGCGACGGCGCAGAGCGCACAATTTGACCGGCTCCGCCGGGTGCCAATGCACTTCGTCCTGGGTGTTGCCGCAGGATACACGGTGTATGCTACCTTCCGCCAAATTCTTGGCAGGGGCTCTCGGACCATGATCTACATCATGACGAAGCGGGGATGGCGGCTGCTCCATAAGCTGCACTACGAGATTGCTGAGCATTGGCGAGAGATCGGCTTGGACATCGAGGATAAGGTCGACACTGCTCAGGATGAGTGATGCGGGCATAGTCAGTCGCGACGACGGTCCAAGAACCGACACCGGAGATCAAGAGGATGAAACAAAGTCCATCCGATTATCGCGGGAAGACAGACTTCCCTAATGAAGCATTCGTCCAGCAGGCCGTTGAACAGTGGCTGACAAGGGACGGTTTTCGAGTATTTCGTGATCGCCTTGTCGACGTGAAAGCATCGAGAGATAGTGGGGGAGAACCTAAAGTTTGGCATATCGAGGCCAAAGGCAAGACGTCAGCAGTCGGTCTGGATTTTCGCACCGGTGTCGGTCAATTAGTTCAACGCATGAAAGATCGAGCACACCAATATGGAATTGCTATCCCGGACATCCCTGAGTTCCGGAAGCAGACAGATCAGTTCGCGCCGTGGGTATTGTCCAAGCTCCAAATCCATTGGATCTGGGTTTCAAAAGACGGCACAGTATCAGTCGATACTCCTCCTCAATGAAGGCCTACGGGACGACTCAGCCTTACGCACGCGCTGGAACGCTTTTGAGAGCAGACGCATGTCTGCGTCGAAGCCATAAAGGAGGCAGAAAATGAAAGACCGTCCAGCACGCATACCCAATCACACCAATTGGGTTCGATGGAGCGACATCGCCAACGCCGCTAAGGTCCTGCGGGCAGCTGGCGTTGAGTTCAAGGTGCCGCCCGATCAGGGTAAGGGGAGCATGCACTCGCTCGCGGCCATGATCATCGGTAACCCGAAGATCAAGAAGGTGAAGCTCGGGACTGGGCAGAGTGCACCAGCCTTCTACTGCACCAAGATGAAGTGAAAACGAAGCAGGCGCGCAGCTTCATGGGCGAGACCAAGCCGACATTAACTCAGGTCCAAATTATTCAGTCGCTCGCAGAGGCCCTCTCTTGGTTCGAGAAGGAATTAGGCTGGGGCGTAGCTCCCGGCGAGCTGAACCATCTGACGGGCCGAATTGGCGAGCTTTATGCCGCCATGACCACACGTGGGCAGATGGCGCTTGAAACCAATCAACGCGGCTATGATGTCGTCTCTGCGCTCAACGAACGCATTTCCGTCAAAACGATTACGACCTCCAACCACGTGTCATTTAACTCTGCCACCTTTGAGTTTGTCGACCGCGTCATTGTGCTGCGAGTAAATGTGGATCAGGAGAACGGCATATCTGTTGAGGAAATTCTTGACGAACCCGCAGACATTGCAAAAGGAAAGATGCGCCCCAGCGGCTCGAATTACATTTATGCTATTCCTCGAACTTCCCAACGCGAACAGCGACCGATTGAAGAACTGCGAGTGACTGCCCGGGCACTCTACTCAGACTTCGAGATCGTTCGTTATGAGAGTGGCGCAATCCGGATCCTGCGAAACGGCGTCGTCCAACCCGTCGTCGTAAAAGATGTTCTAAGGCCCATAGCGGCTGAACTCGGCGTCGAAATTCTTAACTCTCAAGGGGAAATGAAGAACACGCAGCAGATCGGTGCCGATGTCATTCGTGCGCTGAACGCGCGGGTCGCAAAAGGCGCGGGGTAAACGTAGCGCGCGGCTTAACGTGCAAGCCCACCGGAAGACCGTAAAAGACCCGGCGCGCGAGGGCGATAGGAAGACCGGGCGGGCCGCGCCAGCGCACTGGCAAGGCCGTAGAATAGAACGCGGCCGGGCGACGGGCTCGAAGGGCACCGGGACCAGCTCGCACCAGCGCATCCCGTGAGATTAGGGCCTATTAGGGCCTCGCCGTTTCGGGTGAGCCTCCATTGTTCGGTAAGCAGTCAGATTGTGGATTTAATTTCAGTGGCTTAGCCCGCTTTCAACGCGCCGCAAAAAGCACTGGACGCAAGGACCACACGACTTTGCCGTACGCGAGACCGCGCCCGTCGTGCACGAGACGATTGCTCGCGCGACGCAGTCCACGTCCACCGCCGCTCACCCCGCGTTTCGTGACGATCGCGATACGCCCCTTCCGAGGGGATGAGGTGGCGGACGGATACGACAATTCCGAATTTCGGTAAAGCGGAATATTTTACGGGGTGCGGATTGACCCTGGGATGGGTGTTTTGCCCGGCGGGCGACGCAAGGGATGGTGTCGTAGCCGGTTCGGTTCGTAGAGCGGATTAGCCGGAGCCATAATTGGAGAAGTGGCGGACTACGCTTCGCTAATCCGCCCTCCGGGAGCTGCTCCCTATTCCGCAGCAATCTGCCTCGGCGCGGCTGGCGGGTTGGCCAGATCTGAGCTGGCTATAGCGGATGCTGACACCGCACCGCGTTTTTCTTCAGCGATTCGCACATGCAGTCGGGCAATCATAAATAGCGCATCGACCGACGCGAATGAACGACGAGCCAAAATATAACCGGATTAAGAAGCCGACGAGGACCAAGCCTGCCGACAGCACGGCAACAAGGTCCTCTGGCCACGTGCCGCTCTATCTCTCAGAATCCCCACCGTGAGAACGTACAAAATCACACATGAGGCTGACGTCGCCGCCAACCTCAAAGCATTGTGCTGGAGCCAAGGAAGGCAATCTTCTATCGTCTGCCAAAGCACTGTCTTGCTCGATCAGCGACAGCGATTGTTATAGCAATCTGCAAGAACCGACCGTGCCGACAAAACGACAACTGGAACGCTCAGTAATACGCTGAGCAACAGTAAACGACCAATAAGCTTCATTATCGCCTCCACTTAGAAATGAGGCAATAGTACCACTCAAGATCGCTGAAGAGAATATGCTCAACTAAGATATTTGACGAAAATGGTGCATCCCTACTCCGCCGCGATTTGCCTTGGCGCCGGCGGCGGATTGGCGAGGTCGGCGGCGAGCTGGGCGTAGCGGGCCTTGGCGTCGGTGACGGCCTTCTCCTTCACCGGGCCGTAGCCGCGGATGCGGTCGGGCAGCGACAGCAGCTCGACGGCCGTGTCGACCGTGACCGGCGACAGCAGGCCGAGCACGGTGGCGACGTCCTTCTCGTAGCCGGTGATCAGGTCGCGCTCGAGCTTGCGGTCGGCGCTGCGGCCGAAGATGTCGAGCGGCGTGCCGCGCAGGAACTTGAACTTCGCCAGCATGCGGAAGACGCTCAGCATCCACGGGCCGAAGACGCGCTTCTTCGGGCGGCCGAGCGCGTCGACACCGGACGCCAGGATCGGCGGCGCGAGGTTGAAGCTGAATTTGAAGTCGCCCTCGAACTGGTCGCGGAGCTGCTGCTCGAAAGCGCCGTCGCTGAACAGGCGGGCGACCTCGTATTCGTCCTTGTAGGCCAGCAGCTTGGCGTAGTTCACCGCGACCGCGCGCGGCAAGGCATCGCCGTAGCCGCCCTGCTTGGCAGCGTCGCGAACCTGATCGACCAGCCTGCGATAGCGCTTGGCCAGGCGGCCGTTCTGGTAGGCGGTGAGATGCTTGGCGCGATGCTCGATCACTTCGTCGAGCGTCATGGCGTCCAGCGTCTTCGGCGCAGCCACCTCGTCCGTTCCCTTCAGCATGCCGGCAAGGCGCTGGGGATCGGCGACCGCGAGGCGGCCGAGGCGGAAGGCTTCCTTGTTCATCTTGATCGAGACGCCGTTGACCTCGATGGCCTGCTCGATCGACTCGGCCGACAGCGGGAACAGCCCCTTCTGATAGGCGTAGCCCATCATCATCATGTTGGTGGCGATGCTGTCGCCGAGCAGCTGCTCGGCCGGCTTGGTGAAGTCGAAGAAGACGGAGTCCTTGTGCAGCGCCGTTTCCAGGAGCCCGTTGAGCTTGCGAGTCTGGAAGTTGAAGTCGCGGTTGAGGACGAAGTCGGCGGTGGGAATGACGTGGCTGTTGATGATGCCGCGGGTGCGGCCGGAGTCGCACAGCGAGATGGTGTCCTTGGCGACGGCGACCACTTCGTCCGCCGCGAGCACGAGATCGGCCGTGCCGGTGACGATGCGCGAGCAGGTCACCTCGGCCGGATGGTCCGACAGGCGGACGTGGCTGAGCACCGCCCCGCCCTTTTGCGCCAGGCCCGACATGTCCAGAATCATCGAGGCCTTGCCCTCGATATGCGCGGCCATGCCGAGCAGCGCGCCGATGGTGAGCACGCCGGTGCCGCCGACACCGCCGACCGCGATGTTGTAAGGCTTATCGAGCGTCGGACGCGACGCCGGCTCCGGGAGCGCGCCGATGTCGCCGAGATCAGCCGGCGCGCGGTGACGCGGCTTGCCGCCGTCCACGGTGACGAAGGACGGGCAGAAGCCCTTCACGCACGAATAGTCCTTGTTGCAGGACGACTGGTTGATGGCGCGCTTGCGGCCGAACTCGGTCTCCAGCGGCTCGACCGAGATACAGTTCGACTGCACCGAGCAGTCGCCGCAGCCTTCGCAGACCGCCGGGTTGATCATGACGCGGCGTGCCGGGTCCTCCATCAAGCCGCGCTTGCGGCGGCGGCGCTTCTCGGCGGCGCAGGTCTGCACGAAGACGATCGCGGACGTGCCCTTGAACTCGCGGCACATCTTCATGACGTCCTGCAGCTCGTCGCGATGGTGCAGCTTCACGCCCGGCGCGATGGTGCTGGCCGGATAGGAATCCGGGTTCTCCGAGACCAGATAGATCTCGCGAATGCCTTCGGCGTGGAGCTGGAAGGTGATCTGCTGCGGCGAGAGATCGCCGTCGTGGCGCTGGCCGCCGGTCATGGCGACGGCGTCGTTGTAGAGGATCTTGTAGGTGATGTTGGTCTTGGAGGCGACTGCCTGCCGGATGGCGAGAAGGCCCGAGTGGAAGTAGGTGCCGTCGCCGAGATTCGCGAAAATATGGTTCTCGTTGGTGAAGGGCGCGATGCCGACCCACGGCACGCCCTCGCCGCCCATATGCGTAAAGGTCTCGGTCGAGCGGTCCATCCACAGCGCCATGAAATGGCAGCCGATGCCGGCCATGGCGCGGCTGCCTTCGGGGACCTTCGTCGATGTGTTGTGGGGGCAGCCGGAGCAGAAATACGGGGTGCGGGAGACCGGCGCTGTGGCCTGCATCTGCGAGGCCTGGCGGCCGTTGAACCAGTCGGCCTTGGCGCGAAGCATCTCGGCGATCTCGGGGTTGAGATCGAGCTTGAGAAGCCGCTCGGTGAGCGAGGTCGCAAGCGAGGCGACGCTGAGCTCGGCGGCGAAGGTCAGGAAGCGCTTGTCGTGCTCGTCCATCTTGCCGACGATGCGCGGGCGCACGTCGTCGCGCCAGTTGAACAGCACCTGCTTGACCTGGTTCTCGACGATCTCGCGGCGCTCCTCGACGATGAAGATCTCTTCGAGGCCGACGGCGAATTCATGCACGCCTTCCGGCTCCAGCGGCCAGGGCATGCCGATCTTGTAAAGTCGAAGGCCGATCTTGGCGGCGACCTGCTCGGTGATCCCAAGCTCGCGCAGCGCCTGACGGACGTCCTCGTAGCTCTTGCCGGACGCCATGATGCCGAAACGGGCGTTCGGCGAATCCATGGTGACGCGGTTGACCTTGTTGGCGCGCGCAAAGGCGATCGCGGCAAAGCCCTTGTAATCCTGCAGGCGGCGGTCCTGCTCGAAACGGTCGTCGGGCCAGCGCAGGTTGAGGCCGCCGGGCGGCAACTCGAAATCGGGCGGGATGATGAAGGGCTTCATCTCGTCGGTGAGGTCGATCTCGGCGGTGGTCTCCACCGTCTCCGTGATCACCTTCATGCCGACCCAGCAGCCCGAGTAGCGCGACATGGCGATGCCGAGCAGGCCCATCTCGATCATCTCGTGGATGCTCGAGGGATAGAGATACGGCATCAAGGCCGACATGAAGGCGTGGTCGGACTGATGCGGGACGGTGGAGGATTTCGCGCCGTGGTCGTCGCCGGCAAGGCACAGCACGCCGCCGTTCTTGGCGGAGCCGGCGGCATTGCCGTGGCGGAACACGTCACCGCAGCGGTCGACGCCGGGGCCCTTGCCGTACCAGATGCCGACCACGCCGTCATACTTGGCGCCGGGCGAGAGGTTGAGCTGCTGCGAGCCCCAGACGGCGGTCGCGGCGAGATCCTCGTTCACGCCGGGCTGGAACTTGATATTGTACTGTTCGAGATGCTTGCGGGCGGCAAAGAGCTGCTGGTCGTAGCCGCCAAGCGGCGAGCCGCGATAGCCGGAGATGAAGCCCGCGGTGTTGAGGCCGTTGGCGCGGTCGCGCCGGATCTGGGCCATGGGCAGGCGGACCAGCGCCTGGATGCCCGTGGTGAAGACGTGCCCGGTCTCCTGGGTGTATTTCTGATCGAGACTGATCGGACCCTGGTTGATTCCCATGCTGTCCTCTTTCCGCGCCCTGTTCGGGTCTTTGTCACTTAAGATCGCTTAAGCCGTTGCCTGCCCGTTGTTTTTAGCTAGGGCGCGCCGACCACCTTCGCCACTCTATGTCGGATATTTCACGCTCCGCATCACAAATCTGGACCAAAGCGAGCGCCGGGTAAAAATCGCAATTTCGTGGCCTGAAACATGCCAGGCATTTTCAGTTTGTGTCACCATACCCCCGCCGCCGCGAAATGAATCGATGCTGCGTTCATGCGGGTGGGGTCGATTGGTCGCAGGAGAGACCGAGCATGCGGACGATTCTGGCTGTGATTGCGTTGTGCAGTGCAGTTGCAGGCTTGGCCCGCGCCGCCGAGCCGGCGCCGGAGCTGATCGCCTATGGCAAGGCCCTGGTCGAAGCCGGCGATTGCGCGGGCTGCCACACCGCCGATCCGGCCAAACCGTTTGCGGGGGGCAAACGCATCGACACGCCCTTCGGTGCGATCTACACGCCGAACCTGACGCCCGACCGCGACACCGGGATCGGCGCCTGGGCGGATGCCGACTTCACCCGCGCCCTGCGCTATGGCATCGCGCCCGACGGCTCGAACTATTACCCGGCGTTCCCCTACCCCTATTTCACGAAAATGACGAAGGACGACACGCTGGCGATCCGGGCCTATCTCGGCAGCCTTGCGCCCGTCGCCAGCCGCAACAAGCCGCCGGAGCTGCGCTGGCCGTTCGGCTATCGCGGCCTGATGCGGATCTGGAACGCCATGTATTTCAAGCCCGGCCTGTTCGAGCCGGACCAGAGCCAGAGCGCGGCTTGGAACAGAGGCGGCTATCTCGTCACCGGGCTCGGCCATTGCGGCGCCTGCCATACGCCGAAGAACTATTTCGGCGCGGACAAGCAGGCGCAGGCGCTCTCGGGCAACGAGGTCGGCGGCTGGTATGCGCCAAGGCTCGACGGCGCCGCGCGCACGGGCTTGAAATCCTGGAGCGCCGAGGAGATCGCCGAATATCTGGAGAGCGGCCGCAACGCCAGGAGCCATGCCGGCGGACCGATGGCCGAGGTCGTCGTCAACTCGACGGCGAAGATGAGCGATGCCGATGTCCGCGCGATCGCGGTTTACCTGAAGAGCCTGCCGCCGGCGCGGCGCGAGACGATCGTGACGCCGCCCGAGGAGGCCGAGATGACGGCCGGCCAGGTCGTCTATGCGAAGCTCTGCGTCGCCTGTCATGAGGCCGACGGATCAGGCGCGCCGCGGATCTATCCGCCGCTGCCCGGCAACGCGCTGCTGCAATCGGTCAATCCGGCCTCGACCCTGCGCATCATTCTCGACGGCGCCCACACCGTGACGACACCGCGCGCGCCGAACACCGGCGAGATGCCGGGCTACGCGAAACAATTGTCCGACGACGAGATCGCGGCGGTCACGAACTACATCCGCAATTCCTGGGGCAACGCCGCGCCGCTGGTGACGCCGGCGCAGGTGGCGAAGGCTCGTGGGCAAGAGCCATAGTTGGCTCTCTACGGAATTCACCAGTGGTCGTCATGGCCGGGCTTGTCCCGGGCATCCACGTTCTTCGTGCCGCGACAAAGGTCGTGGATGGCCGGGACAAGCCCGGCCATGACGGCGCGGAGAGAGCTGTGAAGTCAGCCGCTACCTCTCCTCATCCCCCGTGAACACGAATTTCGGCATCTCCCATTTGTAGCGCACCGCCAGCAGGCGGAAGCTGATGCCGAGGACGAAGGTCAAAATGGTCCAGAGCTCGGCGTTGAGATTGAGGCCGAACGCGGTGGCGTAGAACAGGCCCGTCACCACCGAAACGCTGGCGTAAAGCTCGGAGCGGAACAGCAGCGGCACGTCGTTGCAGAGCACGTCGCGCAGCACGCCGCCGGCGCAGCCGGTGACCATGCCCGAGACGATGACGATGGGCAGCGTCGCGTCCATCTGCCAGGCAACGTTGCAGCCGGCCATGGTGAAGACGACGAGGCCGATCGCATCGAGCACGATGAAGGCGACCCTCAGCCGGTGCACGAGACGCGCGGTCAGGATGGTGAGAAAGGCGGCACCGCCGGCAAGCGCGAGATAGATCGGGTTCTGCACCCAGGCCAGCGGATAATGTCCGAGGAAGAGATCGCGCAGCGTGCCGCCGCCGAGCGCGGTGATGCAGCCGAGGAAGCAGACCCCTAGCCAGTCCATGCTGCGGCGTCCCGCAGCGAGCGCAGCCGACATGCCCTGTGCGGCCACCGCCACCAGCGACAGGAAATGCAGCACGCTATCGGTCGGCGGCAGGCTCCACATCGCCGTGTTCCCTCCTCCCCTGCAATGGAACTCGCGCACGAGGTTCCCATTGAGACAGGTTCCCGATTCCCTACGCCGAGGCAACATGCGACGAAAGCATAAAGCGGGCGGAACAGAATCTCGCAGCTGAGGGTTGTCCCGGCGTCTTAACCGAGGAGACCAATCGATGGCTGACGACCGTTTTCCCAACGATCCGTATCGCCCGAACCTCGCCGACGATGAGTATCTTCGCGCGGCACGCCGGGACGGCGACCTGCAAGCCGATCCCGAGCTTGGCGAAGGCCCCGCCTCCAGCGGCAAGGTCGCATTGTTCGCTGTGGCTGTCGCCCTGGTGCTGGGCGCGGTGTTCTACGGCCTGAACAACACGACCACGGGCAACCAGGCGAGCACCGAGACGACGTCGCGGACTGCTCAGCAGACGGCACCGGCCAATCCGGCCGCGCCTCCCGGCATGCGTGACGTGACGCCGCGCAACAACACCGAGCCGGGCATGACCACGGGTGCGGCACCGACCAAGCCGGCCGATCCGGCTCCGGACACGCCTGCTGCAAAGCCGGCACCGGATACGCAGACGCCGTCTGACGGCGCGAAGTAACGTCGCGACTGTCGCCGCGTAACACACAATTGTCATCGCCCGGCCAGTGCGCAATTGCGCACTAGGACCGGGCGATCCAGCGGGGAATGACGCCGAGAGGACGAGAAAGCGGCGGGACTCGACGCCGCTTTTCGTTTGTCGCGTTGCGCCGCTAGCTGAACATCTTGTTGAGCTCGCCGCCGGAATAACCGCTGCCGAGCTCGGCAAACGTTCCCTTCTCCGCCATCTCCTTCGCCGCGCGCATGAAGCCGCCCCAGGCGGCGCGGGCGAGCGAGCCGCCGACGCTGATGCGGCGCACGCCGAGGTCTTCGGCCTCCCTGAGCGACAGTCCGGACGCACCGATCAGCAGGTTGAACGGCTTCGGCGCGACTGCCTTCACCACCGCGGCGATGTCTTCGCGTGTCTTCAGGCCCGGCGCATAGAGGCAGTCGGCGCCGGCGTCCGCGTAGGCGGTGAGCCGGTCGATGACGAGCTTGAGATCGGTGATGCCCCACAGATAGGCTTCGCAGCGGCCGACCAGCAGCGTGCCGCTGTCGCCGATCGCCTTGCGCGAAGCCTTGATGCGCTCGACCGCGAGCGCGCGCTCGTAGATCGGCTTGTCCTTGTCGCCGGTGGAATCCTCGATCGACAGGCCGGCGACGCCGGTGCGCACACAGCGCTCGACATTGTCCGCGACCTTGTCCGGCTCAACCGCGAAGCCGCCCTCGAAATCCGCGTTGACGGGAATGTCGACGGCCGAGCTCAATGCTGCCAGATGCTGACAGACGTCCTCGACGGTGACGTGGTTGTCGGCCTTGCCGATGGTCCAGGCAAAGCCCGCGCTCGACGAGGCGATCGCCTTGAAACCGAGATGCTGCAAGGCTTTCGCGCTGCCGACATCGACCGGATTGGGCAGGATGAAGCAGCCGCTCTCGTGCATCTTCCTGAACGCGGCCCGCTTGTCAGCGGTTGTCACATGCATGTTTCTCTCCCTTGTTGGCCGCGCAGACATAGGCACGCATCATCGAGCGCGCTAGTGCGCATCGTGCACCGCGCGGCTGTCCTTCGGCGCCTGCTCGCGATCGGTCATGCTGTAGTCCCTGACGACGCTGGCGATGCGCAGATGATAGTCCGCAAAGATCTGCGCCCTGCCCTTGGCCTGGGTGCGGCGGTGCTCCATGGTGTTGCGCCAGGCTTGCACGGCGGCCTCGTCCCGCCAGAACGACACCGAGAGGATCTTGCCCTTGTCGGTCAGGCTCTCGAAACGCTCGACCGAGATGAAGCCGTCGATGGTCTGCAGGATCGGCTTCAGATCGGCGGCGAGGTCGAAATAGTCCTGGCGGTGTTCCGGCTTGGGCCAGACCTCGAAGATCACGGCGATCATGGGCTTCTCCTTCTTGTTGGAGGCCTACAATACCACCTTGCGCAAGAACGTGCGCTCTTCCGCGAGGATGAATTTGTGTTCCTCGGCGTAGTTGAAATTCGCCATGCCTTCCGCATCCTGCCGCAGCCGGGCGCGATAGGCCTCGTAGGCGGCGAGACTCTCGAAGGTGATCAGCGCAGAGGCGATGTTGTTGGTGCCCTCATGCGGCATGAAATAGCCGATCAGGTCGCCGCCGCATTTCGGGATGATGGTGAGCCAGCGCTTCGAATATTCCTCGAACTGTGCGCGCTTGAACGGATCGAGCTGGTAGCGGATGAAGACGGTGACGGACATGGTGGGCTCCTGTTTCCACACCGTCATTGCGAGCGCAGGTCTCGTAGGGTGGGCAAAGCGAAGCGTGCCCACGTCCTCTGTCCGCAACGACGATTGGTGGGCACGTCGCTACGCTCCTTTGCCCACCCTACGGCGCCGGATTGCTTCGCTCGCAATGACGTGTTTGCAGCAACACGCTACGCCCTTGCCCGACCACAATGCTTCGGCTACCATCGAAGCATGAAATCAGGACCCGACATTGCCATGGTCGCTGCGCTGGTCGGCGATCCCGCCCGCGCCAACATGCTCACGGCGCTGATGAACGGCCGCGCGCTCACCGCGAGCGAGCTCGCGCAGGAGGCCGGCATCACGCCGCAGACCGCGAGCTCGCATCTGTCGAAGCTCGAGGCCGGCGGACTGGTCGAGCCGGAGAAGCAGGGCCGGCACCGCTATTATCGCCTCACCGACGACGACGTCGCAGGCGTGCTCGAAGGCCTTGCCGGCCTTGCGGCGCGCACCGGCCACATGCGCGTGCGCACCGGGCCGAAGGATCCGGCGCTGCGGCGCGCGCGGATCTGCTACGACCATCTCGCCGGCGATCTCGGCGTGCAGATGCTCGACACCATGCGCGAGCGCAACCTGGTCCGGCAGAAGAAGCAGGACATCGAGCTGACGACCGAAGGCGAGCGCTTCCTCGCCAGGCATCTGCAGATCTCGGCCGAGATGCTCGCCCACCCCCGCCGCCCCGTCTGCAAGGCCTGTCTCGACTGGAGCGAGCGGCGCCACCACCTCGCCGGCACGCTGGGCGCCGCCATGATGCAGCGCTTTGCCGAGCTGAAATGGGCGGCACGCGATGCGACCCCGGGCAGCCGCGTCGTGAACTTCACCCGCACCGGCGAGAAGCAGTTCGCGGCGCTGTTCGGGAACGGCAAGGATTGATCACGCGAGAGGCGTGAGATCGCACGTTTGCGTGTGAACGCGGGCTCTCGTCATGGCCGGGCTTGACCCGGCCATCCACGTCTTTAAGCCCACCGTCATTCCGGGGCGATGCAAAGCATCGAACCCGGAATCTCGAGATTCCGGTTTCGCGCTGCGCGCGCCCCGGAATGACGGTGCAACAAATTAGAGATCCCCATGAACCGCCTCCTTCCCGCCGCGCTCGCGGCCGCCCTCCTTGCCACTTCGCTCACGCCCATCCGCGCCGCCGATACGCCCCAACACGAACCCTACGGCATCGCGCTCGAAGGCTTTGCCTATCCCTATCCCGTGCACCTGCTGCCCGTGGTCAACGACGGCGAGCAGCTCAGCATGGCCTACATGGACGTCGCGCCCCAACAGCCCAACGGCCGGACCGTGGTGCTGCTGCACGGGCGCAATTTTCCGTCGAGCTATTGGGCACCCGTCATCAAGATGCTGAGCGAAGCCGGCTACCGCGTCGTGGTGCCTGACCAGATCGGCTTCGGCAAATCCTCCAAGCCGGCGGGCGAGCTGCATTTCGACAATCTGGCGCGCAACACCATCGCGCTGCTCGACCATCTCAAGATCGACAAGGCGGAGGTCGTCGCGCATTCGCTCGGCGGCATGCTCGGCGTGCGCATCGCCCGCGCCTATCCTGACCGCGTCTCGCATCTTGTCCTGACGGCCCCCATTGGCCTCGAGGACTACCGCCTCTACGTGCCGCCGACGCCGACCGAGAAGATCGTCGAGTCCGAGGACAAGCTCACCCCGGACGGCTATCGCAAGCAGCTCCAGACCAACTACGCGATCAAGCTGCCGCCGGAGGCGATCACGCCCTTCATCGACGCCCGCTTCAACATCAAGGGCAGCCCCGATTATCCGCGCTGGCTGCGTGCCTTGGTCTCGTCCGGCCAGATGATCTATCGCGAGCCGGTGGCGCACGAGATCCCGCTGATCGCGCTGCCGACGCTGTTCATCATGGGCGCCGACGACCACAACGCGCCGGGCCGGCCGCTCGCGCCCGAGGCGCTGCGCGCAAAGATGGGGCAGAACGCCGAACTCGCCAGGCAGCTCGCCGCGAAGATGCCGAACGCGCGCGCCGAGGTGGTCCCGGACACCGGGCATCTCGTCTTCCTGGAGGCGCCGGAAAAGTACAAGGAGCTGGTGTTGGGCTTTCTCGGCCGCTGAGGCGCGATGAGACCTGGGCGGACGATCATCGCGCTTCAGGTTCTTGTTTACGCATGACCTTTCCGGAAAGCCGCGCTGCGGTTTTCCGGATCATGCTGTGGCGACATCTGGATGTCGCCTGAGGCAGGATGCGGGAAGCGTTCATGCCGCATTCAGGTCATGATTGGCAGGTTTGGATCGCGACGTGTCGGCACGCATCCCCCAGATTTAACGTGTCGAATCGTGTCTTTTGATTCATTGTGCGCCGCAAGCGCCGAGCCCTAACGACTTGCCTCAAAGACTTGCCCTGAAGACTTTCCCCCAAACAATCTGCCCCAAGGACGAGAAGGAAGATCAAATGAAATATCTCTTTGCCGCCGTCATGCTCGCGAGCGCCGTCGTCGGTTTCAGCGAGGCGGCCAGCGCCGCCGGCGGCTGCGGTCCCGGCTGGTACCGTGGCCCCTATGGCGGCTGCCGTCCGATGGCCGGGCGTCCGCCGGTTGTCGTCGTTGCCCCCGCGCCCGCGCCTGTCGTCGTGGTGCGCCCGCGCGTGTGCCCCTATGGCTTCCGCTGGTACGCCGGCCGCTGCCGCCCGATCTGATCTCGTCTTTCCACATTGCGAGATGGCCGCGCAGGATCAGCCTGCGCGGCCATTTTCTTTTGCGGGCCTCCGAGTGGCTCGTCGGCGATAGTCACAAATCGAAACGGGGACCGCGAAGCGCGATCCCCGTTCCCTTGGCTCGACGGCCGAGCGCTTACCAGTGGCGGCGATGCCAGCGCCGGCGATGCCAGCCCCAATGACGGCGGCGCCAGCCCCAGTGGCGATGGTGGCCATGCCAGTGCACCTGCTCGGGCTTGAGCTGGGCGGCTTCATCGCTTGTGGTGACGGCAGGATGAGCGTCGGGATTGCCTTCGGGCATCCGGTTCGGACCGCCAAGCGGCTGCGGCGACAACGGCGCAGCCTGCGCGGCAGTGGTCAGCGCGGCAGCTCCCGCCGCAACGCCCAATGCAAGTTTCAAAAAGTTCCGACGCTCCATGAACATGTCCTCTGGAATAGCGAGCAAGTGATGCAGAGGAAGTGTCGCGGTCACGACATGAACCGAAGCTGAATCGCGCGTTCAGGTTCGTTCGGAGTTGCCGTAGCCCGGATGGAGCGCAGCGCAATCCGGGGTTTTCGGCTGGGGCACGAACCCGGATTACGCCGCGCTCCATCCGGGCTACGAACTGTGTCGTTACGCCCCGAACTGTTGCGCCAGCACCAGCGTCTCGCGCGTGCGCTTCACCTCGGGCCAGTCGCGCTTGAAATCGGCAACCAGCTGTTTCAGCGCATCGCCCTTCAGCATGGCCGCGAGCTTGGCCTCGTCATCGAACTCATACATGGCCTGGTGCAGCGAGGGATCGTCCAGGCTCCAGAACCGCCAGGCCTTGCTCACGCCGAACGCCTTCACCGCATCGGGCACGTGCTCGGTCTCGTACCATTTGTCGAACGCGGCGCGCTTGCTCGCATCGGTGACAGTGGCGCGGACGACGAAGAATGCGGCGGGCATCGGATTTCCTCCTGTTGATTGGCAGCCATCATAGCCGATGGCCGCCACCAAACCCACCCGCCGGCACATCCCCGGACGCGCGATCAGGCCGCCGGCCTTTGCGCTCCCCGCTGCGTTGCGAACGTCTGCAAGGTGTCGGGCACGAGGCGCTCGGAGAAGCCCGCGATGAAGCCCCAGACCAGTGCCTTGGCGTAGTCCTTCGGTTCGTTGGGAACATAATTGGCGATGACGTCGACGAAAGAGCCGCACTCCCCCTTGCACTTGATCGATGGAAACAGGCCGCCCTGGAGGAACTCGCCCGCGAAGGACACGTAGAGCACGAGCGCCGCGATGCCGCCAACCAGGGGCGCTATCAGCGAAAAGACAAGCAGATAGAACGCACCCAGCTGGCTGACCGTCGGTGATATCACGGCATCCTCCAGCTGCTCGATCCTGTAGAGCCGCGTCAACGCGCTGAAGAACGCGCCCAACATGCCCACCAGCACGACGAGCAGCAGAAGCGGCGGCTGAAACCTGTCCTTGAACAGGTAAGCAAGGAGCAGCGATGCAAGCATTCCGCCGCCAAGCAGCAGCGCCCCGCCAAACTGGTAGATCAGCATGAACTTGTAGGTTCGCAGGAGCGCGCGATCGACTCCGCGCGCCGCGGCGACGACCGGTGGTGTCGGTGGCGGAAGTGGCGGCGGCGGGGCCGGATCGTCCGCCGCCGTCTCTGCGACGGGAGGCGTCGCTGCTTCGTTGGCCGGCTCAGTATTGCCAGGCCTCTCCGCGTCCTGCGGAGTCTCGTCGGTGGGTGTCATATCGGCCTCGATTGAAATATGAAAAACAATAATCCTAAGGTAGTACAACCGCGCGATACCCGAAACAGGAATCTTGCAGCCCGATGGGCACCAATCGGCTCATGAGCCGTATGTCGGGCCGGCGTATCGGCTACGGCCGCCGCGTGCTATGAATTGGGACAACAAACAACAACCTACGCGACGGGGCCTCGCGCCTCGCGCGATCACGGGGAAGGAACGCCCATGCGCAGGATCATCCGGGGTCTGATCGCGATCGCCTGCCTGTGGCCTGCGGCCTCGTCCGCCGAAATCGTCCGCTTCGACATCCTCGCGCGCGAGCCCGCCTTTGCCGGCCGCAGCTTTGGCAATGTCGGCACCTATGAACGGATCACCGCGCGCGCGACCTTCGCGCTCAACCCGTCCGACGACCGCAACGCCGTGATCACTGATCTTGCGCTCGCACCGCGCGGCGCCGACGGCAAGGTCGAGGCCGCCGCCGACGTCGTGATCCTCAGGCCCAGCGATCCCGCGCGCGGCAACGGCACGCTGCTGCTGGACGTGCCCAATCGCGGCCGCAAGCTTGCACCGCAACTGTTCGACGATTCCGCCCAGCCCGGCGCCAACAACGCCGACAAGGCCGAGGATGCCGGCATCGGCTTCCTGCACCGCCAGGGCTTTACGATGGTCTGGGTCGGCTGGCAGGGCGACATCCCCTCCAAGCCCGGCCAGATGGCGCTCACGGCGCCGGCGCTGAAGGGCGTCACCGGCCCGGTACGTGAAGAATTCGTGTTCGACAACACGACCAATCCCGCGCGCGCGACGCTGACATGGCCGGCGGCGGATGCCGCCAACCTCAACATCACCGTGCGCGCGGCCTGGGCCGATCCGCGGCAGACGCCACCGGGCCTTTCCGCGAAGATCATCGATCCCAACACGGTCGAGATCGCCCGCCCCGACGGTTTCGATGCCGGCGCGCTCTACGAGATCACCTACACCGCGCGCGATCCGGTGCCGCTCGGCATGGGTTATGCCGCCGTGCGCGACGTCGTCAGCTTCCTGCGCCGTGACGAGACGCCGGCAAATCCGCTGTTGAACGGATTGCATCCGTCGGTGAGCCGCGCCATCGGCTTCGGCGTCTCGCAGTCCGGCCGCTTCCTGCGCGACTTCCTCTATCTCGGCTTCAACGAGGATTTGTCGGGCCGCACGGTGTTCGACGGCCTGATGCCGCATGTCGCGGGCACAAGGCGGATGGCGACCAACGTCCGCTTCGGCCAGCCCGGCCGCAACCCGCGCCATCTGCAGGATCCGGCGTGGCAGGCCGACCTGTTCCCGTTCACCTACGCGACGTTGAGCGATCCCTATTCCGGCAAGACCGACGGCCTGCTGCGCCGCTGTTCGCTCTCGGCCACCTGCCCCAGGATCATGCAGACCGACAGCGAGCACGAATGGTGGGCTTCGCACGCCTCGCTGTTGGTCACCGATCTCTCAGGCAACCATCTCGATCTCCCCGACAACGTCCGCGCCTACATGATCTCCGGCACGCCGCATTTCGCCGAAGCCGCCGACGTGATGAAGAAGGGTCTGCCGGCGATGTCGCTGCCGCAGAACCCGATGCATGCTGGCATGCCGATGCGCGCGCTGCTCACCGATCTCAACGCCTGGATGAGCGACGGCACCAGGCCGCCCGCAAGCCGCGTCCCCATGCGCGCCCACGGCACGCTGGTGCCGGCGCAAGGCGCCGTGCCCTCGGACATCCCCGGCCTGCCCTATGCCGGCATCCATACGCTCGCCGCCTTCTCCGACCAGAGCGTGCTGCCGCCGAAGGAAATCGGCCGCTATCCCGTGTTCGTGCCGAAGGCGGACACCGACGGCATGGCCATCGCAGGAATCCGCCAGCTTGCCTTGGCCGTGCCGCGCGCGACCTACACCGCGTGGAATCCGCGCGCGCAGGGCTTTGGCCCGACCGCGCTCTATCCGCTGCAGGGCGCCGTGGTGCCCTTTGCGCCGACGGAAGCCGCACGGAAGGAAGTGCACGATCCCAGGCTGTCGATCGCGGAGCGCTATGCCGACGACGGCGCCTATGTCGCGGCGGTCAAGCGCGAGGCGGCACGGCAGGTGGCGGAGCGGACCTTGCTGCCGGAGGATGCTGAGCGTGCAGTGGAGGCGGCGAAGCAAGGGAAGCTGGCGAAGCTCGGGCAGTGAGGAGGCCAGTTCGGCTGAACTAAATTACCTGAATCCAACATTTTTGAGTCTATTTTGGGGGCATGAGCAATGGCAGATAGTCCAGAGCACAAATACATATCGGACGCGACCAATGAAATTTTGCATGACTTTACGGAAACGAGGCTATTGGCGTCATCCGAGGCCCAGCGCCGAACATTTGATTATGCCTGCGTCCTGCAGAGAGATTTCTCGCGACCTCTAATCTCGCAAGTACTCTGGAATCATAGAGAAGGGATCGACAAAGATCTCCGAACATTGTTGTTTGATGGAGGCTCATCCCTCAAATTATACTTCATACGTGACAACATAAAAAACAGAGCAACAATCGCCGAAATCGTCAAAGCATATCGAGACAACGCGGCCACGAGGCCTCTACTGCGCGGCCTTAGACTTATACCTGTTCCCGACGGCTTCGACGCCGATTCTGAACGGGACAGAGGCTACATGAGAGATCATCTCTTATCGGAAATTACAAACGACCTTCTGTTTGGAGTCGTATTCGGTAAGATCAATGCGTCAGACGTTCGGTCGTTTTCCAATCACGGAGGATTAGTCGGCCTGAAGTATGCAGCTCTTCACTGGATTGATCGCGAAGGCATTCATCACGGACCAACATTCGAAGAACGTGTTGGAGTCAGGGGCTCCTCCCTTCGTGAGGTCCTTACAATGCTCCGCGGTGTTGGGCTAACTGCATTTCCCATGCGATCGATTGAGACCGCGCCCTCATTGAAGGGCCGCTTCTTACTCGACTTCTCACGGAAACTGCTATTTGAATGGAAGTATCGCAAAACGTGGTCCGAAGAGTTTAAGATTGTCGCAGGTCACCTCAAAATCGATCTTCCAATCCATGGCGCCGATCTTGATGTACCGGAAGACAAGCTTGATATTGCCGTCGAGCTTCTACAATCCATACAGCACGCAAAGTCGCAATTCGGCGTCGATCTACTAGGCGACGTAAGCAAAGAGAGTCCCGTCTTTTATTCATCGTTTGATTGGAAGCGCTTCATGTTTCACAACAGGAGCACCGGCCTCTGGGAATCGGACGACGACCTGCCCTTTCCAAAGTAGCGTACTCACAGCGAAGCAAAGCAAGCTTGCGAAGCTTGGACAGTGATCGCGCGCACGGCGAAGGAGTTGGCGGAGGCTCATCTGCCGAAGTGATGAAATGACTACTTTCTTGCGAGCTCAATCTACAGGGAGATCACTTTGAACAAATGGCAACGATTGGCGCGAGCGCTCGGGACGCTCGGATTTCTTGTCACGTTCTGCAGCCTGGCTGCACAACCGGCCCATGCCGACGGCTCGGTATCGTCCCTGCATATGGGCTACGGCGCGGCCTCGCCTGCGGAGTTCGATCGATTCCTGGCGGTGATCCAGCAGTACAATTCGTCGGGCGAACGCTTCCGCATCGACAGTCACTGTCAATCCGCCTGCACCATGTTCCTTTCGATCCGCAATGTCTGCGTCACATCAGGTGCGACCTTGTTGTTTCACGCCGGCGGCTCCATGAGAAAGGGCATCATCAGCCCGTCGCGCACGCAGCAAATGGCGAGCACTTACAACGCCGCCCTGCGCCAGTACGTCACCGAGAACCATTTCATGGACACCTTCGCCTTCCATTCGATCTCGGGAAGCGAAATCGTCAAGCGCTTCGGCTACCCGGCGTGCCGGTGAAGCCATTGGCCTGTAGGATGGGTAGAGCGAAGCGAAACCCATCCTACGAAAATTCGTTCTCCCATGTCGGAACGCGCGGCTTCCATCCGTCCTATGCCTAGGACAGCACGGAGACACGCTATGCCCGACCTCACCTTGACGACCTTCGACTGGGTTCCCCCGCCCCCGCGCGGCCTCGTTCGGGACCTCCGCGTGCGCTGGGCGCTCGAAGAGGCCGGCCTGCCCTATCGCGTCGCGAGCGTTCCGTTCGGCGACCGGAGCGCGACGCATCTGGCGCACCAGCCGTTCGGCCAGGTGCCGTGGCTGACCGACGGCGACCTCTCGATCTTCGAGAGCGGCGCGATCCTGCTGCATCTGGGCGGGCTCAGCGCCAAGCTGATGCCGCCGGATCCGCGCGGCCGCAGCGAGGCGACGAAATGGCTGTTCGCGGCGCTCAATTCGGTGGAGATGGCGAGCCTGCCCTGGGGAATGTCGAAGTTCATGGGCCATCCGACCGACACGGCCGCGTGGAAATTCGTGGACGATTTCCTCAAGCTTCGCCTCAAGCATCTCGAGCCGGTGCTGGCGGGGCGCGAATGGCTGGCGGGCTCCTTCTCCGTCGCCGACATCCTGATGTCGGACGTGCTGCGCGTCGTCGATAAGTTCGACGGGCTCACGGACAGTCCTGCCTGCCGCGCCTACGTCGCGCGCGCCACGGGTCGTCCGGCCTTCGCCAAGGCTCACGCCGACCAGATGGCGCATTTCGCTGCCGCGGATAAGGTACGCGCGAACGCGTAGTGCTCGTAGGGTGGGTTAGCCTAGCGGCTGCGCGAAGCGCAGTCCGCTCGGCGTAACCCACCAATTCTGCCGCCGCGGAGAGAAAAGAGGTGGGTTACGCTGACGCTAACCCACCCTACCGCAGCGTGCTACACCAGCTTCAGCGGCGCGTCTGCAACCAATCGCAGGTCGATGCTGCTGATCAACGCAGCGCGCCGCGCCTCCGCAGCACCGATCGCCTCGTCCGTCTGCCGCAACGTGCTGATATTCGAGCCAAGCGAGACGATCCCACCCAGCACCAGCGCGATCGATCCAAGCGCCGCGGTCTGGCCGGCCCCCAACAAACCAAGGATGGTGATCAACAACAGCGCGGCCCCGCCACCGATGGCGATCTTTGACGCGAGGATGTACTTCCGGCATCGCTCGGCGATCTCGGCAAGAGCCTCGATCCGGTCCTCGATGTCGGATATTTCGTCTGTCGGATCGTCTTCGGTCATCGTGTCTCAATCGGGGACGCTAGCGGCGATCGGGTAGAGGCTTGGCCATGCCAGCGTCGACCAACTGCAAATACTCTCGCTGCAGAATTGGACCCAGCAACTCCCATGCCCATTGCGCGTTTTGCAAGTTCAGGTGCTCGAGGAAGGAAACGCCGATGGCATTCTGCAAATGATCATTTCCATCCCTGAAGTACTTCTCGGCAAGCTTGAAGCACGAGGCGACCTCCTCTGCATTTCTCGCGGCGATGCCTCGCTGCACGAAGTCGGTAAACACGTGCACCTCTAGATACAGCAGGCCGTGCTGCGCGTTGATCTCGGACCTCAAGTCCGGAAAGGAGTCCTTTAGCTCCTTCAGGAAGACAGTTCGATGAAGATCGCCCACTTGGTATCCTCAGCGCGTAGCCCGCATGAGCGAAGCGGCATGCGGGAACTGGGCAAAGACCCGGATGTCGCTTTCGCTCATCCGGGCTACGTCCATCTCACAACGGCAAATTGTCGTGCTTCTTCGCGGGCGCTTCGACCTTCTTGTCCTTCAGCATCGCCAGCGCCCGTGCGATCCGTTTCCTTGTCGAGTGCGGCATGATGACGTCGTCGATGTAGCCGCGCTCGGCCGCGATGAAGGGCGACAGGAAACGGTCCTCGTATTCCTTCGTTCGTGCCGCGATCTTGTCGGGGTCGCCGATGTCGCTGCGGAAGATGATCTCGACCGCGCCCTTGGCGCCCATCACCGCGATCTGGGCGGTCGGCCAGGCGTAGTTCATGTCGGCGCCGATCTCCTTGGAGGCCATGACGTCGAAGGCGCCGCCATAGGCCTTGCGGGTGATGATGGTGACCAGCGGCACGGTGCACTGGGAATAGGCGAACAGCAGCTTGGCGCCGTGCTTGATCAGGCCGCCATATTCCTGCGCGGTGCCCGGCAGGAAGCCCGGCACGTCGACGAAGGTGACGATCGGGATGTTGAAGGCATCGCAGAAACGGACGAAGCGCGCGGCCTTCCGCGATGCGTCAGAGTCGAGCACGCCCGCCAGCACCATCGGCTGGTTGGCGACGAAGCCGACGGTGCGGCCGGCGATGCGGCCGAAGCCGGTGACGATGTTCTTGGCGAACATGTCGGCGATCTCGAAGAAGTCGCCCTCGTCCACGACCTTCAGGATCAGTTCCTTCATGTCGTAGGGCTTGTTCGGATTGTCGGGGATCAGCGTGTCCAGCGACATGTCGACCCGGCCGATGTCGTCGAAGCTCGGCCATTCCGGCACGCCGTCGGTGTTGTTGGACGGCAGGAAGTCGATCAGGCGGCGCATCTGCAAGAGCGTCTCGACGTCGTTCTCGAAGGCGCCGTCCGCGATCGAGGAGCGCGTGGCGTGCACCGAGGCGCCGCCGAGCTCTTCGGCGGTGACGACCTCGTTGGTCACGGTCTTCACCACGTCGGGGCCGGTGACGAACATGTAGCTGGTGTTCTTCACCATGAAGATGAAGTCGGTCATGGCGGGCGAATAGACGTCGCCGCCGGCGCAGGGGCCCATGATGACGGAGATCTGCGGGATCACGCCGGAGGCCAGCACGTTGCGGCGGAACACGTAGGAATAGCCGGCGAGCGCGGCGACGCCCTCCTGGATGCGCGCGCCGCCCGCATCATAGAGGCCGATGATGGGCGCCCGCGCCTTCATCGCCATGTCCTGCAGTTTTGTAATTTTCAGCGCGTGGGTCTCGGACAGCGAGCCGCCGAACACGGTGAAATCCTTGGCAAAGACAAAGGTCTTGCGGCCGTTGACGGTGCCCCAGCCGGTGACGACGCCGTCGCCGGGGATCTTGTTCTTCTCCATGCCGAACTCGGTGGAGCGGTGCTCGACGAACATGTCGAACTCCTCGAACGATCCCTTGTCGAGCAGGAGCTCGATGCGCTCGCGTGCGGTCAGCTTGCCGCGGGCGTGCTGCGCCTCGATGCGCTTCTCCCCGCCGCCGAGCTTTGCGCCGGCACGACGATCTTCAAGGGCGTCCAGGATGTGTTTCATTTGCTCCCGCCAGTATTTAACTAAGCCACGCTTGCCGGGGGTTCTAACACGGCATTTTGCGGACCGGGAAGCGGCTTTCGGCGCCGCAGGGCTGCCCTGCCGCAGCGTGAAAGCGCAAGGAATTACAAAGTTTTGTCCGGGAGACGAGCATGACTGAAGGAACGGCCGAGACGGGTGCGGCAACAGGCGGCGTCAACATCCTGCTGAGGCTGGAGGGCCTGACCCTGTTCGTCGGCATGGTGATGCTGTACGCGGCCTGGGACGGCTCCTGGCTGGTGTTCGCCCTGCTGTTCTTCGTGCCCGATCTGAGCTTCCTGGCATACCTGTCCGACGCCAAATTCGGCGCCCTCGTCTACAACGCCGCCCACAGCTACATGGCGCCGGTGGCGCTGCTGACCCTGGGTTTCGGCCTCGCCTCGCCCCTCACTTTGTCCATCGCCTTGATCTGGCTCGCCCATATCGGCATCGACCGGGCACTCGGCTACGGCCTGAAATATTCCGCCGGGTTCGGCTTCACCCATCTCGGTCGGATCGGGCGGCAGAAGGACGTCTGAGCCGGCTTCGGCTGGCTGCGTAGCCCGGATGGAGCGAAGCGTAATCCGGGTCCTCCCCGAGCTGCCCTGTCCCGGATGTCGCTGCGCTCCATCCGGGCTACGGGACCGTATTTGCCGCGACAGCCAGTTGACCGGGCCGGGCGATTCAGGCTTGCTTCAAGGCCTTGCGATCAGGCGCCGAGTGTTGCGTGAGCCCAGTCGGTACGGCGGCTGTCATCATGCCCTGGCTCCAGCAACACCATGTCCGCGACGGTCGTCCCACTGCCGCCGAACCCATCGTCCGAAACCATCGACTTCCTGCGGCGCATGGCCAGCATGGTGTCGGGGCGCAACGGCGAGATGCTGCTGCGTGCTGCCAGCCTGATCGAGCAGCTGGGCAAGCGGGCCATGTCGGCCGAGCGGCTCTACCATCAGGCGCAGGAAGAGAGCACGCGCAGCACCGAGCTGCGCGAGGCCGCCGAGCTCGCCTCCGATGCCATGGTCGGCCAGGTCGAGGCGCTGCGCAGCCAGCTTGCCGAGGTCACCGCAGCGGCCGCCGCCGAGCGCGCGGCCTTCGATGCCGAGCGCACCAAGCTGCTCGGGCTGATGCAGCACGCTGAAAGCCACATCGGCAACCTCACGAGCGAGCTGGACGCCTTGCGCGCCTCCGTCGACAGCTTCAACGAGACCGTGGTCTCCGTGCCGATCGAGGTGCTGCGGCTGGCGCGCACGCAGTTCGACTATCTCTCCAGCGGCTTTGCCCGAAGCGGCGACGTGATCTCGCAGGCGATGAGCGAGATCGGCGGCTTCGCCATCGACCAGGCGCTGACCGCGAAGAAGACGGCCGACAAGGGCTGAGGCCTCGAGATCGTCATGCCCGGCCATGACTCGTGGCGGCAGATCGGCATCAAATTGACAGCGCGCAAGTCCGTTGGTCTACTTCCCCAAAATCATAAGGGAGGATCCGATGCCGACGGCATTCCGCGTCGTTGCAACGCTCATTGCGCTCTGCGCGTCCACCGTGCTTGCCAATGCGCAGGCACTGCCGAAGGAAGTCGCCACCCGCGCCGAGATCTATCCGATCCCCTCGCTCACCCTCTCCGACCAGCAATTCCTCAGCGGCGACGTAGCCGCCGCCAAGCCGGTGACGGTTGCCGGCGAATTCCGCGTCGCGCAGGGCAGCGGCAAGCTTCCCGTCGTGGTGCTGATGCATGGCTCCAGCGGCGTCGGCGCCACCACGGAAGCCTGGGTGCACGCCTTCAACGCCGTGGGCATCTCGACCTTCGTGATCGACGGTTTCACCGGCCGCGGGCTGACGGTGGTGGGACCGAACCAGGCCCTGCTCGGCCGGCTCAATCTGATCGTCGACATCTATCGCTCGCTGGAGATCCTGGCGAAACATCCGCGCGTCGACCCCGATCGTATCGTGCTGATGGGATTTTCACGCGGCGGCCAGGCGACGCTCTATGCGAGCCTCGACCGCTTCAACAAGCTCTGGAACAAGTCCGGCGTCCAGTTCGCCGCGTACATCCCGTTCTATCCGGACTGCTCGACGACGTATCAAGGCGACGGCGACGTCGCCGCGCGCCCGATCCGCATCTTCCACGGCACGCCCGACGACTACAATCCGGTGCGGAGCTGCAAGGCCTTCGTGGAGCGGCTCAAGGCCGCCGGCCGCGATGTCGTGCTGACCGAATACCCCGACAGCGCACACGGCTTCGACAGCGGCCTGCTCGGCGTCAACGCCGTTACGGTGTCCGCCAACGCGCAGACCGTGCGCAACTGCAAGATCAAAGAGGGCGACGGCGGCGTCCTGATGAACGGCGACACCAACGCGCCGTTCACCTACAAGGATGCCTGCGTCGAGCTCAATCCGCATGTCGGCGGCAATCCGACAACCGCCGCGGAGTCGCGCAAGGCGGTGGAGGAGTTCTTGCAGGCGCTGTTCAGGCTGGGATAGGCCTCCGGTGCCGTAGGGTGGGCAAAGGCGCACGGCGCCGTGCCCACGCTCTCTCTCCGTCATCCGCAATTCGTGGGCACGCTTCGCTTTGCCCACCCTACGGCACCGGGGCAGCGAGAGCCAGCGTCGGCGCCACAAGCTCCGTCATTGCGAGCGCAGCGAAGCAATCCAGAATCCCACAGCGGAGACAGTCTGGATTACTTCGTCGCAAGAGCTCCTCGCAATGACGAGCCGAGAGAGCGAGCCTTACGGCTCGCCCGGCTTGAACGGCTCCTGCTTGTCCGGCGGCACCGTCTCTTCCGCCATCGCCAGCAGCATCGCCACCATCACGTAATTGCCGGCGACCGCGGTGAGGTCGACGATCTGCTGGTCGCTGAACACTTTCTTCGCCCGCGCAAAGGTCTCGTCGGAAACCTTCTTGGTCGTGGTGATCTCAGTGACGAAGTCGTAGACCACGGCCTCGTCGTCGGCCATCTTCGACGGCCGCTTGTTCGCTTTGAGCTCCGCGATGATGTCGGGCGGCAGCCCCGCCTTCGCCGCGAGCGGCGCGTGCGCGAACCATTCCACCTGCGAGCGCCATTGCCGCCCGATGATCAGGATCGCGAACTCGTTCAGCTTTGTCGGGACCGAGGTCTCCCAGCGCAGATAGTAGAACAGGTCGAACAGGCGCTGGCCGAGCACGGGGCTCCGGATCATGGGATTGTAGGGCCCGCCGATACCGACGCTCGACACCTTCATGATCTGCTCGCCGAGCGGCTTCTGCTTGGCATCGAGCTGGTCCATGGTGAGCTGCGGAAAGCGCGGCGCCTTGCTGGCGGCGGGGCCGGCGAACATGGTGGCGGCGAGCCAGCCGCCCGCAGCAGCAAGCGTGAGCGACGACAGCCAGAGCGGTGTTGAGTTCATCCTTGTCCTCCCGGTTTTTCTTTTTTGACCGGAAGGATGCTAGTCGAGCGGCACGGGCGCGGGCAGCGCTAGATCGCACCGATCTCGGCAAGGCAGGCTTGCGTCAGGCTCATGCGCGCCTCGATGTGACGCTGCTCCTTGCAATCCATGTTGAGCGCGAACACGGTGTGCGCCTCGCCCTTCTCGGCCCAGCCGACCATCCAGCCGAGTGACGGCTCGCCGCGCTCGGCGCCCAGCAGGCCCGACTTGGCGCGGATGATGCTGTCGCCCACCTTGGTCACCGGCAGGATGTCGGCGACGAGATCCTGGCTGCGCTTCGAAATCGGCAACGCGCGGCGGCGCAGCCGGTCGACGAAGTCGATCTGCTCGACCGGGTCGATGCGCAAGGCGCCGGTGAGCCAGAACTGGTCGATGCCGCCGCCGATGTCGCGATTGCCGTAGTCGAACTCGTCGACATATTTCTGCATGCGCTCCTGCCCGATGCGGCGCGCGATCTCCTGATAGACCGGCACCGCGCTCACCGCGATCGCGCTGCGCAGCGTGTGATCCTTGTTCCAGGCCTCGATCGGGCGCTTCACGCCGTCCCAGGGAAACACGTCCTTGTCCGGGTCGGCGACGATTCCGGTCTCGAGCGCGATCAGCGAGTTCGGAATCTTGAAGGTGGAGGCCGGCAGCTTCCCCTCGCCCGAGCGCTCCTTGTCGCTGGCGACGATCAAATAGTCCTCGACCTTGTAGCCGACGAAGGTGCCTGCCGTGCCGAGATCGGTGAAGCGCTTTGCGAGGCTGTCGCGGATCTCGTTGCGCGGTGGCGCGACATGGGCGAGCGCACGCTGCGGCAGGATCGAAGCTGCGGCGAGAAGACCGAGGGTGGAACGGCGGGAGAGCAAGGGCGGTATCCGTGAGCAATGAAGAACTCCCGCGACCATGCAGCCGCGACGTGGTGAAACGATGACAGATGGTTTCTACCGCCCCCGCCCCGACAGCCGCAGCACGAACACCAGCACCTCGGCGACGGCCTTGTAGAGATCGGGCGGGATCTCGTCGCCGAGCTCGACCTTGGAGAGCGCGCCGGCCAGGATCTCGTTCTCCTCGATCGGGATATCGTTGGCCTTGGCGATCTCGACGATCTTTTCGCCGATCGTACCCTTGCCCTTGGCGACGACGACGGGCGCGCCGGAGCCCTTCTCGTAATGCAGCGCGATCGCGAGCTTGGATGGATTGCTCATGTGGCGCGGTCCAGGAAGTGGCCGGCGCGGGCCGGTGCCGGTTGCGGCGGCGTGCCGTCGCGCACGACGATGTCGCCGGGCTTGAGTTCGGCCCTGGTCATCGCCTGAGTGAGCTCACTGACGCCGGCGCGGAGCTGCTGCGCGGTCGCCGGCCGCTCGGCCCACATCCGCACGAAGGTCTTGTCGCCGTTCAGCGTGATCAGCGCATGCACCGGGCCGGCCGGCTCGACATTGAGCGAGAAGCGCGCACGCCAGGCGCGCGTGGCGGGATCGGCGGACTCGTTCCCGCCATCGCGCGAGATCTCGAACTGCGCCATCGCGGTGCCCTGCGCCGTCGCGAACGGGATCTCGAAATTCCACTGCGGCACGGCCGGATCGACGCGGTGTCCGCCGGCATCGGTGCGATCGGGGAGCGAGGCGACCTGCAGCAGCGTCTGCCGCGCGATCGCGGCATCGGTGTCGTCGAGCAGGCGATGCACCGTCGCGGAGAGCGGCGTATCCGGTGCGAGCGCTGGCGCGGCGATGGCTTGCGGCGCGGGCAGCGCGCCGCGGAACGGCGGAGGCGCCGTGCGCGCGGCGGCTTCGAAGATATGGCCGTCGGGCACGGCCTTGTTCGAGCCCGGCACGTTACCGGTCAGGCGCGGCAGGTTTTGCGTGGCCTCCTGCAGCAGGCTTGCGGCAAGGCCTGCGGAGATGGTGCGCGGCATTGCGGCTTGCTGAGCGTTACCGGCGATATCGGCCAGCACGGCAGCGGCGAGATTGGCATTGCGCGGCAGTTGCGGTGCCTGCGCGATCTCGGGGCCGGAAGGCGATGCAGATTGCGCGGCCTCGCCTGCAGCCTGAGCCGGCGCGGCGGCCGCCTGTGGTGCTGCCGTCGTCGCCGTCGGAGCTGTAGTGCTCTGCGGTGCAGCGGTCTCGAGCGTGGTCAGCGTCTGGCGCAGCACCAGCAGCGCGGCTTTCAAATCCGGCACATTGCCGGACGAAGGCATCGTGCCCGCGGCAAGCGAAGCCTCGAGAAACAGGCCGGACTTCTGGAACGCGGATTCGATGTCGCCGCCATCGAGGGCGGGGCTTAGCGGCGTCTGCTGCGCCAGCACGTCCAGCACCGCCTGCTTCAATCCCGCCGGCAGATCGCTACCGGTGACGACGGAGGCGAGATTGGCGAACAGCGGCGCCTGGCTGCCCTGTTTGGTGACGGCCTCGGCCGAGGCGGCAGTCACGGCGACCTGCTCCAACGGCGTCAGCGTGTTGCGCACCGCGCCCGCGGATGGCGCAAGCGGCGGGCTTTCAACAAGCGAGGCTGCACGTGGCGTCAGCGTGACCTGATCGGGGGTCGCCCCGCCTGCTCCGTTCATCACCGCAAGCCTGATGGTGCCGTCGTTCTGCGACACCGCGAGCTGCAGGTTTTGCCCCGGCGTCAGCGCCACCTCCGACATCACGTCCATCGAGAGGTTGGCGATCGCGATCCGCACCAGATTGTCGGCCATCACGCTGACCACCCTGGCGTCGACCACGCTGCCGGCCTGCAGCACGAGATCGGGCGTCGCCGCGTCAGCGACGGGGCTGGCGGCACTGACCGGCAGGATCGAGCTTATCGGCGTCGGCATCTCAGGGGGCCCGGGGAATGCTGTGCCCACCCTAAGGCCGCCTCGTAAACCTCTCGTTAAGGACCTTTACGCCGCCTGCGGCTTCACGGCCGCCAGAACGGCCACGGCGGCCTGGAAATCCTTCAGGCGGGCCGCGCGGCGGGCGGCGGCCTCCTCGTCCACGCCCCATTTTTCGGCGTTCCAGTCCTCGTCGACATGGGCGGCGGCCCAGACCTGGTCCGCATCGCGCACCCCATGGGCCAGCGCCAGCGCCAGCAAGGCCGAGCCGGTCAGGGTCGTGACCATGTGAAGAGCTGCGACCGACCAGGGATCGCCCGGCAGCGCACTCCGGGCGGCCTTCAGCGCCTCATCCGGCTGCTTCACATGCATGACGCCCTCGGACAGGATGAAATGCGCCCCCAGCGTCTCCGCGGCCCAGAACAGCACGGGGTCCCAATGCGCGGCCTCGCGGGCCACCAGACCCTCGGGATGGCCGGCACGATAGAACAGCAGATCGGACTCGAAGTATCTCGCGAGGTCCTCGCTGACGAGCTCGACGCGGTCGACCACGCCCTCGACCACGCTGTTTGCGATCCGGGTGAGCGGCATGGTCACGGGGTCGATGGTCTCGCCCTGGGCCGCCCATTCTGCCGCCACCGCATCGGCGAGCGCGCGCGCGGGGATCACCACCTGGCGGCCGGACGGCGTCCGGATCGGCTTGCCGTCGAGGGTGATGGCAAATCCGCCCTCGGCTTCCGCGACGCCGGCCTCCTTGTAGAAGCGCTTGCGCAGCGGCGTGCGCGCGGAGGCGCGCGCCGATTCCCTGGGATCCGGCGGGGGCTGGCTTGCTGCTTCTTCGAACAATTCGCGCATGTGAGTTTTCGGCCCCGGTCTCTGAATGCTAGGCTTTTAAGATAAGACCTGTGGCCGATAAAGCGAGCGGCGGGCATGCGGGAACTTGCGGGCATCGGAGCCCTGTTGGCAGGATTTTGGCTGGCTGCGGCGGAGGCCGGCTTTCGCACCCCGGAATCGCTGGTCCGCAACGTCTATGCCCATTACGGCGAAGGCGCGCCGGAGCTCTCCAAAGGCCTGCCGCGGGACGCGGCGACTGCCCAGCAGTTCTTCGATCCTCCGCTGCGCAAAGCCTGGAGCACGCCGAGGATCGAACCCTATGATTTCCTGGTGCAGAGCCCGAGCTGGCGGCTCGGCCCTGTCGTGATCGCGGTCGTCCGCAAGCAGTACGACAAGACCTATGTCGCGGCGAATTTCGACAATCACGGCCGCCGGGTGGTGCTGAACTTCGTCCTGGTGAACGGACCCGAGGGCTGGCTGATCACGGACGTCGAGAGCCCGCACGACAGCTTGCGGATGTTTCTGGAGCAGTTCCGGAATTGAGGGGTCGGAGGAGAACCGCCGGCTAAACCCTCGGTGTCGTCCCGGCGAAGGCCGGGACCCATAACCCCAGGCAGAAGTTTGGCGAAGACCAGCCGTTGCATTCGTTCGACGGTACTGAGACCGTGCGTCACAGATAGATACCGCGGTATGGGTCCCGGCCTTCGCCGGGACGACGCCGGGGAAACGTCGCGCTCCTCAGCCCCCTACTCCTCCGGCGCGTTCTCGATCGGGTCGAAACGGCTGGCATCCAGGCCGAGCAGATTCCACGACTGCTGCATGTGCGGCGGCAGCGGTGCGGTGGCGTCGATCACGCCGCCGCGCGGATGCGGGATGACGATGCGGCGCGCCAGCAGGTGAAGCCGGTTCTGCAGGCCGCCCGGCAGCTGCCAGTTCTCGATGTTGAAATATTTGGGATCGCCGACGATGGGGTGGCCGATATGCTCCATGTGGGCGCGAAGCTGATGCGTGCGCCCCGTCACCGGCTTCAGCGACACCCAGGTCAGCTTGTTGCCGGCGGTCTCGACCACCGCGTAGTACGTCACCGCGTGGCTGGCGCCCTCGTCGCCATGCTGGGCGATGCGCATGATGGTGTCGTCCTCGCTCTCTTCCTTCGCGAGGAAGGTCGAGATGCGGCCCTGCTTCGGCTTCGGCAGGCCCGGCACCAGCGCCCAATAGACCTTGCGCGCCGAGCGCGAGCGGAATGCGCCGGTCAGATGCGAGGCGGCGAAGCGCGTCTTGGCGATCAGCAGACAGCCCGAGGTCTCGCGATCGATACGGTGCACGAGACGCGGCTTCTGGCCCTTGGAATCGCGCATCACCTCCAGCATCTGGTCGATGTGCCGCGTCATGCCCGAGCCGCCCTGCACGGCAAGGCCGGCCGGCTTGTTCAGAACGAGGACGTCGTCGTCCTCATAGATGGTCATGTCCTTCAGCGCCTTGAGCGTCTTCTGCGCGGCCTCGGAGAGCTCGCCGACGACCTTCGGCGCATCGAGCTTCAACGGCGGAATGCGGACGCTCTGCCCCTCCTCCAACCGGTCCTTGCTGTCGACGCGCTTGCCGTCGACGCGCAGCTCGCCTTTGCGGACGACGCGCTGGATGTGGGAGAACGACAGGCCGGGAAAACGCGCTTCCAGGAAGCGGTCGACGCGCATGTTGTTCTCGTCGGCCGAGACCTTGACGGTCTGCACCTTGGTCGGCAGCAGCGCCTCGACGGGCTTTTCGGGCGCGGCCCTCTCCGGCGCCTCCTTGGGCGGACGCCGTTCTGCACGCTCGGAGCCACGCCGCTCGGCGCGCTCGCCGGCAAAGCGCGGCGGCTTCCCGCCGGGCTTGCCGCCCGGACGCGCCCCTGCCTTCTTCGCGCCGCGCGTCTGCTGCGGACGCGAATCATCGCGCTCGTCACGCGAACGGGGCTTTGGATTCATTCTCTTGATGCGGCGGCTCATGATTGCCTGCGTACCCTAAAAGCGGCCTTCCGTCACGACGAAATGGCCACTTCTAGCGCGAGCCGCCCCGCTCCTTGCGCAGCTTGGCCCAGTAGTCCAGCCGCTTCCTGATCTCGCGCTCGAAGCCGCGCTCGGGCGGGTCGTAGAAGGTCTGGCGGCCGAGGGCCTCCGGGAAGTAGTCCTGGCCGGAGAAGGCATCGGGCGCGTCGTGGTCGTAGGCGTAGCCCGAGCCGTAGCCCTCTGACTTCATCAGCTTGGTCGGGGAATTCAGGATGTGCTTGGGCGGCAGCAGCGAGCCGGCCTGTTTTGCGACCTGCATCGCGGTGCCGAAGGCGGCGTAGACCGCGTTCGATTTCGGCGCGGTGGCGAGATAGACCACCGCCTGCGCGATGGCGAGCTCGCCTTCGGGATGGCCGAGGAAATCGAAGGCATCCTTGGCCGCATTGGCAATGACGAGCGCCTGCGGATCGGCAAGGCCGATGTCCTCGACCGCCATGCGCACGACGCGGCGGGCCAGGAACAGCGGGTCCTCGCCGGCATCGAGCATGCGGGCGAGATAATAAAGCGCGGCATCGGGATCGGAGCCGCGCACCGATTTATGCAGCGCCGAAATCAGGTTGTAATGGCCGTCGGCCGATTTGTCGTAGATCGGGGCGCGGCGCTGCAGGATGTCCTGCAGCTGCGCGGCGTCGAAAATCTCGTCCGCGCGCGCCGAGCGCCAGACCTCTTCGGCGAGCGTCAGCGAGGCGCGACCGTCGCCATCGGCCATCCGCACCAGAACCGCGCGCGCCTCGGCATCGAGCGGCAGCTTCCTGCCCTCGACCTCCTCGGCATGAGTGAACAGCTTTTCGATCGCGGCGGCATCGAGCGAGCGAAACACCAGCACGCGCGCGCGCGACAAAAGCGCCGCGTTGAGCTCGAAGGACGGGTTCTCCGTGGTGGCGCCGACCATCACCACGGTGCCGTCTTCCATCACGGGCAGAAACGAATCCTGCTGGGCGCGATTGAACCTGTGCACCTCGTCGACGAACAGCAGCGTGCCCTTGCCCATTTCGCGGCGGGCGCGCGCGGCGTCGAAGGCCTTCTTGAGGTCGGCGACGCCGGAGAACACCGCGGAAATCTGCTCGAAATGCAGGTCCGTCGCGTCCGCCAGCAGTCGCGCCACGGTGGTCTTGCCGGTGCCGGGCGGCCCCCAGAACACCAGCGAGCCCAGCGTGCGCGTCTCCAGCATGCGCGTCAGCGCGCCGTCGGGGCCGAGGATATGATCCTGGCCGACGACCTCCGACAGCGCACGCGGGCGCAGGCGGTCCGGCAGCGGATGCGGAGCCTCGTGGTCGAGCCCCGCCGCGGCAAACAGCGTCGGTGTCTCCTGTGGTCGCTTCGGACTCATCCGCCCAGCGTGACGTTGATCTGCTGACCGCCGCGCACCACCGTGATGCGCCAGAGCCGCGGCGTGTCCTTGGCGACCTTCTCGAGATCGGCGGTCTTGGCGATCTTCTGGCTGTTCACCGCGAGGATGATGTCGCCCTTCTGGAAGCCGACATTCTGCGCCGCCGTGCCGTCGCCGATCTCGGTGACGACGACGCCATCGGCGTCCGCATCGAGATGCAGTTCGTCGGCGATCGCCGGGGTGATGGTGGAGATCTTTGCGCCCTGGAACGGCGAGCGCGTGGTGATGACGAGTTCGTTGCGCCCGCTGTCGGGGGCGGTCTCGAGCGCAATGCCGAGCTTGAGCGGCTTGCCGCCACGCTGCACGTCGATCTGCGCGGTGCCGCCGAGCGGCCGGGTGGCGAAGCGGTAGTCGAAGGCATTGGGGTCGTCGACGGTCTGGTTGTCGATCCCGGTGATGAGGTCGGAGGATTTCAGGCCGGCCTTGGCCGCGGGACCGTTCGGCACCACGCTCGCGACCAGCGCGCCGGTCGGCGAGCGCAGACCGAGGCTCTCGGCGATCTCGGGCGTCACCGCCTGCAGCTTCGCGCCGAGCCAGGGACGCTTCACCGCCTTGCCGCCGCTCTTGGCGGAGGCGACGACGACGCGGACCATGTTGGCGGGAATCGCAAAGCCGATGCCTTGCGAGCCGCCGGAGCGCGAGTAGATCGCGGTGTTGATGCCGGCGAGCTTGCCGCTCATGTCGACCAGCGCGCCGCCGGAATTGCCGGGATTGATCGCTGCATCGGTCTGGATGAAGAACTGGTAGTCGGTGATGCCGACCTGCGTGCGCGCCAGCGCCGAGATGATGCCGTGCGTCACCGTCTGGCCGACGCCGAAGGGATTGCCGATCGCGAGCACGACGTCGCCGACCAAGAGCTCGTCGGAGTTGGTGAAGTCGAGCGTCGGAAACTTCTCCTTGGTGTCCTTCAGCCTGAGCACGGCGAGATCGGTGCGCGGATCCTTCAGCAGGATCTCGGCCTCGAACTCGCGCTTGTCCGACAGCGACACCTTGACCTGATCCGCCCCCTCGATGACGTGGACATTGGTGACGACGAGGCCGGAGGCATCGACGATGACGCCGGAGCCGAGCGAGCGCTGCATCTGCTCGGGCTGCTGGCCCGGCACGCCGAAGAAGCGGCGGAAGATCGGATCGTCGAGCAGCGGATTTCGGTTTTGCACGACCTTGGCGGCGTAGACGTTGACGACCGCCGGCTGCACCCGCTGCACGATCGGCGCATAGGACAGCCGCAGCTCGGCCGGCGAGGATGGAACACGGCGATCCTGCGCGGCGGCCGGATTGAAGTGGGCTGAAAACGCTATGCACAGTGCCGTGACGATAACGGCCGGACGGATCGATCGAAACATTCCTACCTCTCGGAAAAGACGACGGAATATAGGCGCGTTCGCCGGGCAATAGAAGGCCGCCAGGCGGCATTATTCACCCCCTTCGGGTGTCGCCGGAATGCAAGCCCCCGTGCGAAAACGCAAGTCGCCTGGCGCGACAGATTGGCATGACGCGCATCATCCAGCATTCTGTTCCGTGACGGATTCGGTTGCGGCGAATTTGCACCAGTGGGAACCGCGCAACCGGGGTGCACCGTCGCGGGGCAGTCATCGACCATACCTAGGCTCTCCGCCGACGACTTGGGGAAGTTCATCAAAAGGATGGAGGCGTATCGTGAGCAGGAGAAGAATGGCAGCCACGGCGATTGGTCTCGCCGGCGTGCTGGCGGCCTCGCAGGCCCAGGCTCAATCGGCAAGCAGCAGCGAGCAGGAAATCGCGCTGCTGAAACAGCAATTGAAGTTGCTGGAGCAGAAGCTCGACAAGCTGCAGAGCCAGACTGCCGCAAACACGGCGGCCACGGCGAAGGCCAAAGCCGAAGCAAAGGCCGAAGCGAAAGCCGAGGCGCGCTCGGAGGCGAAGGCCGTGGTCGCCAACGCCAATGCGGCGATCCCGGTCAAGGGACCGGTACACCCCTCCGGTGTCGTGGTCACGATGCCGAACAACCGGCCGACCATCTGCACCGCCGACGAGGCCAACTGCGTCGCCATCACCAGCCGCGTGCATTGGGATGTCGGCGGCTATAATTATCGCCCCAACACGGCGGCAACCGTGCCGCAAAAGCTCGACAGCGGCGAGAACGTCCGCCGCGCGCGCATCGGCGTTACCGGAAAATTCCTCAACGACTGGAATTTCGCGCTGATCTACGATTTCGGCGGCTCGTCCGACGGATTTGGCGGCACCGGTGCCGCCGGCGGGACTGCTGTCGGCTTCCTGCCCGGCGGAGGCACCTCCGGTATCGAGAACGCCTATATCAGCTACACCGGACTGAAGCCATTCGGCGGCAAGATGGCGATCGAAGCCGGCGTCATGGATATTGCCTGGACCATGGACGAGTCCACCAGCTCCAATGACATCGCCTTCATGGAACGCGCCACGGTCGGCATCATCGCGCAAAACATCGCCGCCGGCGACTTCCGTTCTGCCGCCGGTGCCCGCTGGTACAACGACGTGTTCTATGCCGGCGCCTACGTGACCGGTCCGACCACGGGTGCGATTCACTCCGCCTCGAGCGCTTCACCTCCCGGCACCAGCGAGCAATACGGCGCGACTGCCCGCGTTGCCGGCCAGATCGTCAGCGGCAAGGATTATTCGGTGCATCTCGGCGGCGACGCCCAGTGGCTGATCCAGCCGCCGCGCAATCTGGTCGCGAACACGCAAACGCTCACGCTCAGCGACCGGCCCGAGCTGCGCATCGACCCCACGACGCTGATCTCGACCGGGGCGATTGCAAATGTGGCGGGCGCACAGGTCTATGGCGTGGAAGCGGCGGCCACCTATGGATCGCTCTGGGTCCAGGGCGAATACTACTTCTTCAACGTCGATCGCAACGCGAATACCAGCGTGCCGTTGATCGGAGCGCCAAGCCTGAAATTCCAGGGCGGCTACGCCCAGGCGGCCTACGTCCTGACCGGCGAAACCCGCAAGTACAATCCGGGCAACGCTGCCTATGGCGGCGTCAAGCCGGAGCATCCGTTCTCGCTCGACGGCGGTGGCTGGGGCGCCTGGGAGATCGCCGGTCGTTACTCCACGATGGATTTGAACAACCAGCTCGCGACCGCCGCCGGCATCGCCGGCGGACGCCAGACGGTCTACACGCTCGCGCTCAACTGGTACGTCAACGGCAACGTCCGCTTCATGCTCGACTATTTGCATGGCACGGTGTCGAGGCAGGCCTCGCCGGTTTCCACCGCCGATGTCGGCTCGAAGTTCGATGCGATCGCGATGCGCACGCAGTTCGCGTTCTGACGATCTCGTCCGGGAGCGGCAGGGACCGCTCCCGGATACTCAAGCCGCCCGCTTCGGCTTCTTCACGACCACCGGCTCCGGCGCGGAGGACAGCCGTTGCTGGTGGCTCTCGCCCCAGGCTTTCAGGATGTCGATCACCGGCCTGAGGCTCTCGCCGAGCTCCGAGAGGCAATACTCCACCCGCGGCGGTACTTCCGCATAGACCTTGCGGATGACGAGCTTGTCCTCCTCGAGCGCGCGCAACTGCTTGGTGAGCATGCGCTGGGTGATGCCGGGCATCCGGCGGCGCAACTCGCCGAAGCGCTGGGTGCCGCTCTGCAGGTGATAGAGGATCACGCCCTTCCATTTGCCGTCGATCAGGTCCAGCGTCGCCTCGACCGAGCAGCCCGGCCGGCGGGTAAAGTCGCGCCGTTTCATGCGTGTTTTCCCGATGGTATCCAAACAGGGACTATATCCCCGAATTTACAGTACTTGCCAAATGGATGCCAGGGCGACAGTTAGAGCCGCAGGCGAATACGCCATCTGATGGAGACAAGCCATGAAGGCCGTCGGCTACAAGAAATCGCTCCCGATCGAGGATCAGGACGCACTGTTCGATTTCGAGACCGCGAAGCCGGATCCCAGGGGGCGCGACATCCGCGTTGCCGTGAAGGCGATCTCGGCCAACCCGGTCGATTACAAGGTACGCAAGCGCGCCGCGCCGCCCGAGGGCGAGGTGAAGATCCTTGGCTATGACGCCGCCGGTGTCGTGGATGCGGTCGGGCCCGAAGTCACGCTGTTCAAGCCGGGCGACGAAGTGTTTTACGCCGGCTCGATCCTGCGCCAGGGCACCAACGCCGAATTCCATCTGGTCGACGAACGCATCGTCGGCAACAAGCCGAAGAGTCTGTCGTTCGCGCAGGCCGCCGCGCTTCCCCTCACCTCCATCACCGCCTGGGAATTGCTGTTCGACCGGCTCGGCGCCGTGCCCGGCAAGAGCGTCGATCCGCGCACCCTTCTGATCACGGGTGGCGCCGGCGGCGTCGGCTCGATCCTGATCCAGCTTGCCCGCCGCCTCACCGGCCTCACGGTGCTCGCGACCGCGACGCGGCCGGAATCGCAGAAATGGTGTCTCGATCTCGGCGCGCATGCGGTGATCGACCACGGCAAGCCGATGAAGGAGCAGATCGACAAGCTCAAGCTGCCGCCGGTCGCGCTGGTGGCAAGCCTGACCTTCACCGACCAGCACTACAAGAGCATCGCCGACTTCATGGCGCCGCAGGGACGGTTCGGCCTGATCGACGATCCCCCGGAATTCACCATGAGCACCTTCAAGGGCAAGGCGATCTCGGTGCACTGGGAATCGATGTTCACGCGCTCCTCGTTCCAGACGCCGGACATGATCGCGCAGCATCATCTGCTCAATGATGTCGCCGACCTCATCGACAAGGGCGTGCTGCGCACCACCCTCGACCAGACTTTCGGCACGATCAACGCGGCCAACCTCAAGCGCGCCCATGCGCTGCTCGAGAGCGGCAAGTCGCGCGGCAAGATCGTGCTGGAGGGGTGGTAGCAGCTACGTAGGGTGGTTAGCCGAAGGCGTAACCCATCACGTCTTTTTCCGCGGCAACAGAAGTGGTGGGTTACGCCGAGCAGATGCGCGTCGCCCATCTGCAGGGCTAACCCACCCTACATTTCCGGCACACCCTCGACGAACAGCAGCCGCCGCTCCAGCGCGCCGGCGCGGATCTTCAGCGCCTCGGCATAGTCCGGCGAGGCGTACCATTCCTTCAGCCGTGCCATCGATTCGAATTCGACGATGACGATGGCCTTCGGCGGGAGGTTGCCTTCGGCAAGATCGACCTTGCCGCCGCGAACGAGATAACGTCCGCCGTACTGCGCGATCGTCTTCGCGGCGAGCGTCCGATAGGCCTCGAAACCATCGGGGTCCCGCATCTCGACTTCGGAGATCACATAAGCCGACATGATCCGGCCTCAGGCGATCGTGTTGACGATACCGCCTTCGGCCCGCAGCGCCGCACCGTTGGTGGCGGAGGCCTCCTTCGAGGCGACATAGACCACCATGTTCGCGATCTCGTCGACGCTGGCAAAGCGCTGGATCAGCGAGCTCGGACGATGCTGCTTGACGAAATTCGCGGCGGCTTCGTCCACCGACTGGCCGTTTTGCTTGGCGAGATCCTTCACGAAGGTCTCGACGCCCTCCGACATGGTCGGGCCCGGCAGCACGGAGTTGACGGTAACGCCGGTGCCGCGGGTCAGCTGCGCCAGACCGCGCGCGACCGAGAGCTGCGCCGTCTTGCTCATGCCGTAATGGATCATCTCGACGGGAATGTTGAGCCCGGACTCCGAGGAGATGAAGACGATGCGGCCCCAGTTGCGCTTGAGCATGCCCTTCATGTAGGCGCGCGAGAGCCGTACGCCGCTCATCACGTTGACCTCGAAGAAGCGCGTCCAGTCCTCGTCCGGGATGTCGAAGAAATCCTTCGGCTCGAAGATGCCGGCATTGTTGATGAGGATGTCGACCTCGGGCAACGCGGCCACAAGCGCCTTGCAGCCCGCCGCGGTCGAGACGTCGGCGGCGATGCCGCGCACCTTACCGCCCGCGCCTTCCAGCTTGCGCACAGCCGCATCGACCTTGTCCTGGCCGCGCCCGTTGATCACGACACTGGCACCGGAACCGGCAAGGCCCTTGGCGATGGCGTGGCCGATGCCGGCGGTCGAGCCGGTCACGAGTGCGGTCTTTCCGGAAAGGTCGATCTTCATCATTCACCTCCATTGAAGCTGACGGAGATATCGTGCGCTGCACAAGCAGCTTCAATCGTCCCTCACCGACGCGTGAGCGATCAGTTGCGCGCCGGTAGTGTCCGGAGAAAGGCGACGATGGCATCGAGATCCTGGGCCGTCATGCTGGCATAGGCAGCATAGGCCATCGGTGGCTTGAGCTTGTGACCATCGCGCGCGATGCCTTGCGTAATCGCACGTTTGATTTCGTCGTCGCTCCACTGACCGAGGCCTGCGGCAGGATCAGGGGTGATGTTGGGAGAGACGGATTCGCCCCACGGTCCCCTGAAGGTCCGGCCGCCCTTGCCGCTCGCGCCGGCGAAGTCATGGACCGCAGACGGGCCCTCCGGCGTGTGGCATTCCAGGCAATGGGCGATGGTCAGCAGATAGCGGCCGCGCGCGAGCTTGTCGGCCAGCTCCTGCTCGCTCGCCTGCTTGCCGGCATAGGTCGGCACCTCCGGCTTCAGCGCGATCCTGTATTCCGGCGCGGGCGTCTCATGGCGTATCGCCGGTACGGAACGCAAATAGGCCGCGAGCGCGTCGAGATCGCGGGCGGTGAGCACCGTGTAGAATTCGGTCGGCATGATCGGCGCGGCCCTGGTGCCATCAGGCTTGATGCCGCTGACGAGGAAGCGCTTCAGCTCGGCATCGCTCCAATTGCCGATGCCTGTGTCCTTGTCCGGCGTGATGTTGGAGCCAGACACCTTGAAGGCGGGCTCGTCGAAGACCTGGCTGCCGCCCGAGAGTGCGCGTGACAGATCGAGCCCCTGCGGCCCGCGCGGCGTGTGGCAATTGTGGCAGACCATCACGCTGCCGACGAGATAGGCGCCGCGCTCGAGCAGCGTTTCGCCTGCGGCCGGCGACATCGCAAGCGCCAGCACAATCCCAAACAGCGCCCTCATCGAAAGCCCCCCGGCCCGGATTCGCGAGCAGCAGGCTAACAAGCCGGTCTTCCCTCGGCAACGCGCGGCGCGGATGCGGGCTGGAACGGCCGTTAACAAGTAGTACAGTGTCTCCTTGTTGCTCACGTGAACACGGAAGAACGAAGCGATGAAGCGGACGGCTCTCACGATCATCCTTGGACTGGTCAGCCTGATGGGCGGCAATTCGCTTGCACCGGCCCAGGCGGTCTATCCGGACAAGCCGCTGCAATTGATCGTCCCCTTCCCGCCCGGCGGCGCCTCGGACGTGGTCGCGCGCATCATCGGCAGCGAACTGGAGACGCGGCTCGGCAAGCCCGTGATCATCATGAACCGTCCCGGCGGCGGCACCACGATCGCGGCCAAGGAAGTCGCGCGTTCGGCGCCTGACGGATACACCATCTTCTTCAGCTCGAACTCGAGCTTCACATTGCCGACGGCCGTGAAGGAAACGGTGCCTTACGACGCCGCCAAGGATTTCGAGCCGCTCGGCCAGGTCGGCAAGATCACGCTGGCGCTGGTCACCTACAAGGACAACCCGGTCAAGGATCTGGCCGCGCTCGTCACTGAAGCGAAAGCCAATCCCGACAAGCTGTCGCTGGCCTCGTTCGGCGTCGCCACCGTCTCGCATTTCGCCGGCGAGCTGTTCAAATCGGCTGCCGGAATCAAGATGGTCCACCTGCCCTACAAGGGCAGCGCGCCGGCGATGAACGATTTGATCGGCAAGCACATCCAGTATCACGTCGACACGGTGATCGCCGTGAAGCCGCAGATCGATGCCGGCACCGTCAAGGTGCTCGCGGTGTTCTCGGGCAAGCGCACGCCGTTCCTGCCCGACGTGCCGACGCTTGCCGAACTCGGCTACACCGGCATCGACTTCGCGTCCTGGGGCGCGGTGGTCGCGCCCAAGGGGCTGCCGCCTGCGGTTCGCGACAAGCTGACGACGACGCTGCAGGAGATCGTCAACACTCCTTCCGTCATCGAGCGCTTCAACCAGGTCGGCTTCGAGCCGGGCTTCGTGCGCTATAGCGATTGGGCCGGCACCATCGGCAAGGAGACGGCCGAGATGAAGGAGATCGCGCAGAAGGCGGGGATCAAGGAGGAGTAATCGGGCCGATCCATCGCCAGCCCCAAAACAAAAGCGGCGCCCGAGGGCGCCGCTTTCAATTCCGTGATTGCGATTACGGCTTACGCCGCCTCGTCCTGCTTCTCCTGCACCGGGCCCGAATCCTGGCCCTTGGCATCGACGTCGCGATCGACGAACTCGATCACAGCCATCGCGGCGTTGTCGCCGTAGCGGAAGCCGGCCTTGATGATGCGGGTGTAGCCGCCCTGGCGATCCTTGTAGCGGGGCGCCAGTACGTCGAACAGCTTCTTGACCTGGTCCTTGTCCCGCATCTCGGAGATGGCCTGGCGGCGCATGGCCAGCCCGCCCTTCTTGCCGAGGGTGATCAGCTTCTCCACGATCGGACGCAATTCCTTGGCCTTGGGGAGCGTGGTGACGATCTGCTCGTGCTTGATCAGCGCGGCGCACATATTGGCAAACATCGCGCGGCGATGCTCGGCAGTGCGATTGAGCTTCCGATGAACCTTACCGTGACGCATGTGTCTATTCCTTACTTATGAACTGCCGCGATGGTTCGTCGGATCAGTTGCTCAGGTGGGCTTCCTGCGTTCGCCCATAAAAATCGCGGCCGGAATGTCCGGCCGCGACAGTGAAGTCGATCAGTAATGATCTTCGAAGCGCTTGGCGAGCTCGTCGATGTTCTCCGGCGGCCAGCCCGGCACTTCCATGCCGAGATGCAGACCCATCTGGGCCAGCACTTCCTTGATCTCGTTCAGCGACTTGCGGCCGAAGTTCGGGGTGCGGAGCATTTCCGCTTCGCTCTTCTGCACGAGGTCGCCGATGTAGACGATGTTGTCGTTCTTCAGGCAGTTGGCCGAACGCACCGACAGCTCGAGCTCGTCCACCTTCTTGAGGAAGGCCGGGTTGAAGGCGAGGTCCGGGATGATCTCCTGGGCGACTTCCTTGCGCGGCTCTTCGAAGTTGACGAACACGTTGAGCTGATCCTGCAGGATGCGGGCGGCGTAAGCCACCGAGTCATCCGGCGAGATCGCGCCGTTGGTCTCGATCGTCATGGTCAGCTTGTCGTAGTCGAGGATCTGGCCCTCGCGGGTGTTCTCGACCTTGTAGGAGACCTTGCGGACCGGCGAGTACAGGCTGTCGACCGGGATCAGGCCGATCGGCGCGTCCTCGGGACGGTTGCGCTCGGCGGGGACATAGCCCTTGCCGGTGGAGACGGTGAACTCCATGCGGATCTCGGCGCCCTCGTCGAGGGTGCAGATCTGCAGGTCCGGGTTGAGCACGACGACGTCGCCGACGGTCTGGATGTCGCCGGCGGTGACGACGCCCGGGCCCTGCTTCTTCACGACCATGCGCTTGGGGCCTTCGCCCTGCATCTTGATCGAGATGTCCTTGATGTTCAGCACGATGTCGGTGACGTCCTCACGGACGCCAGCGATCGAGGAGAACTCGTGCAGCACGCCGTCGATGTGCACCGACTGCACCGCCGCGCCCTGGAGCGAGGAGAGCAGGATGCGGCGCAGCGCGTTGCCGAGGGTCTGGCCGAAGCCGCGCTCGAGCGGCTCGGCGACGATGGTCGCGAAACGCGAGGAGTCACTGCCGGGCGTGACCTGGAGCTTGTTCGGCCGAATCAGTTCTTGCCAATTTTTCTGGATCGTCACTGTTTCACCCATACAGGCCAGTCAATTTGAGGCATCAAATACTGGCGTTGGAGAAAGGCCGCAGAGCATTCCCGCGGCTTCTTGCAAAGTCGTTGCGGGCGCCGATGCGCCCGCAACTTGTAGAAATCAAACGCGCCGACGCTTGCGGGGACGGCAACCGTTGTGCGGGATCGTGGTCACGTCGCGGATCGAGGTGACCGTGAAGCCCGCGGCCTGGAGAGCGCGGAGCGCCGACTCGCGGCCCGAACCGGGACCGGCGACTTCGACTTCCAGCGTGCGCATGCCGTGCTCCTGCGCCTTCTTCGACACGTCCTCGGCGGCAACCTGCGCCGCGTACGGGGTCGACTTGCGCGAGCCCTTGAAGCCCATCGTGCCGGCGGAAGACCAGGCAATCGTGTTGCCCTGCGCGTCGGTGATGGTGATGGTCGTGTTGTTGAACGACGAGTTCACGTGCGCAACGCCGGAGGCGATGTTCTTGCGCTCACGACGGCGAACGCGGGTGGCTTCCTTGCCCATTGAGTCCCTTTCCTGAAGATCTCAAACGCCGCCGTAATGCCAGCGGCTACACCTGTGGAACGAAAAGCGCGTGGCGAACGGGTCTCCCCTTTCGCCACACGCCGCGATTGGATTCGAAAACTTACTTCTTCTTGCCGGCGATGGCCTTGGCCGGACCCTTGCGCGTACGCGCATTGGTGTGGGTCCGCTGACCGCGCACCGGCAGACCGCGACGATGACGCAGGCCGCGATAGCAGCCGAGGTCCATCAGACGCTTGATGTTGATGCCGACCTCACGACGCAGGTCGCCCTCGACGAGATAGTCGCGGTCGATCACTTCGCGGATCTGGAGCACTTCGGCGTCGCTGAGCTGATTGACGCGACGATCCACGGGGATCTTCACCTTCTCGATGATGTCACCGGCGATCTTCGGGCCGATGCCATGGATGTACTGAAGCGCGATCAGCACGCGCTTGTTGGTGGGAATGTTCACGCCGGCAATACGGGCCACGGCCTTCTCTCCTGTTGCCGATCCCTCGTCAGAAATCGGGCTTAAGTGCTTGCTTTCTCGGGCAGGTGTTCACAAACGCGAACACGACGCCCACCCCCGGTCTTCCTGGGGCCCGGCATCGTCTGAAACTATCCGACTTGGATGCGGGGCTTATTAGGGGATTCCAGGGGCTTTCGTCAACCGCTGCTAGCGTTTGGCTCGCTTTTTCGTGACCTTTTTTGGTCCCTTCTTCGAACCTTTTTTGACGGTCTTTTTCGCGGCTTTTTTGACCGTTTTCTTGGCAGTCTTCTTGGCTGCCTTCTTGGCGCCCTTCACGGCCTTTTTGGCCGCCTTTTTGGCGGTTTTGGCCGGTTTAGCAGCCTTTTTGGCCGCTTTCGCCGGCTTTTTGGCAGCCTTCTTGGTCGCCTTCTTGGTTGCCTTGGCCTTCTTGGCCGGGGCCGACTTGGCCGCGCTGCGGGCGTGGGTCTTGGGTTCCACCGCCCCGAGCGCCAGCAGCTGGCGGTGAATGGCGCGGGTGACCTCGTCGATGGCCATCATGCCGTCGATGGTGGAGAGCTTCCGCCGCTCGGAATAGTAGTGAATCAGCGGCTCGGTCTGGGTGCGGTAGCTGGCGAGGCGCTTGGTCAGGACCTCCGGCGTGTCATCCACCCGGACCTCCTCCCCGCGCTCGCGCATCTGGGCGACTCGGGTCTCGACCCGGTTCAGCAGCGCGCTCTCGTTGACGCGGAGCTCGATCACGGCGTCGAGCTTGAGATGCTTGTGCCGGAGCAGCTCATCGAGCGCCTCGGCCTGCGGCACGGTGCGCGGGAAGCCGTCGAGGATGAAGCCGTTCCTGGCGTCCGGCTGGTCGATCCGGTCGGAGATGATTCCGACCACGACCTCGTCCGGCACGAGGCCGCCGCTCGCCATGATCTCCTTGGCCTTCAGCCCGACCGGCGTTCCCGCCGCAACGGCTGCGCGCAGCATCTCGCCCGTCGAGAGCTGGACGATGCCGTAGCGCTGCACCAAGAGCTGCGCCTGGGTCCCCTTGCCCGACCCCGGCGGTCCCAGAAGTATAATTCTCATCGGCGTACGCCCCCCGGATTGGTGAGCGATACGTCGCGCACCTGTGTTTTGATATCAAGGACAGTGCAAACCACAACCAGCGCCGCACCGCCATTGACGACCATACTATAAGGCAGACCGATCCCGTAAAGGTCGAACACCTCCGGAATCAACTGCAACGCAGTCAGGTAGACGGCTCCGACGACCGTCGTCAATGACACCACGCGATCGAGATGGGCGGCCGTCGCCTCGCCGGGCGCGATGCCGGGAATAGTGCCGCGATGCCGGGCCAGGGTTTCGGCAGTGTATTCGGGATCGACGACATAGGCGGTGTAGACGAAGGCGAGCGCGAACACGGCGATCGACACGAGGATCATGTGCGCCGGCTGCCCGAGCTGGAGATGCCGGTAGGTTGCGGCAACTAGGGGATGATCGCCTCCGAGGACGAAGCCCGCAAAGGCAAGCGGCAGATAGAATATCCACGGCGCTACGCTAACGGGAATCAGGAACCCGGCGCTGTTGAGCTTGATCGGCAGCACGGCATCGCGCGCCGGCAATTGCCGCGCGCCGACATTGAGCGCGCCGAACGCGACCCGCACATTCCGACGCGCGCCTTCGACGAGCACGATCACGGCGACGGTCACGGCCCAGAACACGGCGTGGATGAAGACGAGATTGCCCGAGACCGCCCCGCTCCGCACGACATCGGCGATGCCGGCGACGTCTCGCGGCAGGGAGACGAGCATGCCGACGCTCAGGATCAGCGCCAGGCCGTTGCCGATGCCGTGGCGGGTGATCTGTTCGCTCAGCCACACCAGCGCGAAGACACCTCCAACCATCGAGGCCGTCGCGGTTACCACGAACCAGCCGTCGGGATTCCTGACGAGCTCCGGAAAGGAAATCAGCGTGGAGGCGATGCCGTAGGCCTGAAAGGCCGCAAGAGCCAGCGTAAGCACAAGCGTGGCGCGCGCAACCTTGCCCCGGCCGTTCTCGCCCGATCGCTCCAGCGAACTCAGGCCTCGCCACACCACCGACAGCAACCGGACGAAAATCGCCGCAGTCAAATAGGGAATGAGGCCGAGCGCAAAGAGCGAAAGGCGGCCGTTCAAGCTGGGGAACGAGGAGAGCCGCGAAACATCCAATCCAGCGATCGGGATCTGCGTGCCGAGCCTATAAATGAGAAGCGCGCCGATCGTGATAGCGATGCGGCGCGCGAGCTCGGTCGTCATTTGCGGCGGGCTTACCTGCGGCGGCCGCGCAGCTTCGACTTGCGGATCAAGCCTTCGTACTGATGGGCCAGCAGATAGCCCTGCACCTGCGCCACGGTATCCATGGTGACGCTGACGACGATCAGCAGCGAGGTGCCGCCGAAGTAGAACGGCACCGATGCGTACGAGATCAGGATCTCCGGGATCAAGCAGACGATGGCAAGATAGATCGCGCCGAGCACGGTGATGCGCGACAGCACGTAGTCGATATATTCGGCCGTGCGCTCGCCCGGACGGATGCCCGGAATGAAGCCGCCATGCTTCTTCAGATTGTCCGCGGTCTCGGTCGGGTTGAACACGATCGCGGTGTAGAAGAAGGCGAAGAACACGATCAGCGCCAGATACATGATCAGGAACAGCGGGCGGCCGTGGCCGAGCTGGGTCGTGATCCACTGGAACCATTCCGGACCGCTGCCCGCGTTGAAGTTCGCAACCGTGGCCGGCAGCAGGAGCAGCGAGGACGCGAAGATCGGCGGGATCACGCCCGAGGTGTTGAGCTTGAGCGGCAGATGCGAGGACTGGCCCTCGAACATCTTGTTGCCGACCTGGCGCTTCGGATACTGGATCAGCAGCCGGCGCTGGGCGCGCTCCATGAACACGATGAAGGCGATCACGGCGACGGCCATGATGATGACCACCAGGATCAGGCCGGTCGACATCGCGCCCTGACGGCCGAGCTCGAGCATGTTGGCGAGCGCCGCGGGCAGCTCCGCGACGATGCCGGAGAGAATGATCAGCGAGATGCCGTTGCCGATGCCGCGCGAGGTGATCTGCTCGCCCAGCCACATCAGGAACATGGTGCCGCCGGTCAGCGTGATCGCCGTGGACAGGCGGAAGAACATGCCGGGATCGCTGACGACGTTGCCGGCGCCTTCGAGACCCACCGCGATACCGTAGGACTGGAACGCGGCCAGGATCACCGTGAGGTAGCGGGTGTACTGGTTCAGTGTCTTGCGGCCGGCCTCGCCTTCCTTCTTCAGCGCCTCGAGCTGCGGCGAGACGGTGGTCAGGAGCTGAATGATGATCGAGGCCGAGATGTACGGCATGATGTTCAGCGCGAAGATCGCCATGCGGTGGATACCGCCGCCGGCGAACATGTTGAACATGCCGAGGATGCCGCCCGCCTGCGACTTGAACACCTGCTCCCAGATGTTGGGATCGATGCCCGGCAGCGGGATGTAGGTTCCGAGCCGATAAACGAGCAGCGCACCCAGGGTGAACCAGATGCGCTTCTTCAGTTCGTCGGCCTTGGCAAACGCGCCGAAATTGAGATTGGCTGCCAGTTGTTCCGCTGCAGAGACCATCTTGGACTTTCTCCCGCCGCCTGTTGCGCCGTCATGCCCGCGGCCGGGCTACTAACTAGCGGACGCCGGACATTATCTGGGGCTCGGCTTCGATAAGTCCACGTCCCGCCTGCGTAAAGGCCCGCGAGCCGCGGGCCAATGACGCAGTTGTTACGCCGCCTCGCCTTCTTCCTTGGCAGGGGCGAGGACCTTCACCGAACCGCCGGCCTTCTCGACCGCGGCGATCGCGGTCTTGGTGGCGCCATGCACTTCGATGTTGAGCTTGGACTTGAGCTCGCCACGGCCGAGCAGCCGCAGGCCGGCCTTGGCGCGGCGCAGCACGCCGCCCTTCACCAGGGCCTCGACGTTCACGACGCTGCCGGCGTCGATCTTCTTGGCATCGACCGCTTCCTGGAGCCGGTCGAGATTGATCTCGGCGAACTCGACGCGGAAGATGTTGTTGAAGCCGCGCTTGGGCAGACGGCGATGCATCGGCATCTGGCCGCCTTCGAAACCCTTGATGCGCACGCCCGAACGCGCGGTCTGGCCCTTGCCGCCGCGGCCGGACTGCTTGCCCTTGCCCGAACCGATGCCGCGGCCGACGCGCATACGCTTCTTGCGCGAGCCGGCGTTGTCGGCGATATCGCTGAGCTTCATCGCCCTTCTCCTTGTGTCTTGCGCACGATCGTCACCGAAAGCAGGTCACCCGCTCTCGGGATCGCGCGCCGTTACTTACTTCTCGTCGACGATGCGGACGAGATGGTGAACCTTCTCGATCATGCCGCGGACCGCCGGAGTGTCCTGCAGTTCGCTGGTGCGACCGATCTTGTTGAGCTTGAGCCCGATCAGCGTCGAGCGCTGCGAGTGATGGCGGCGGATCGCGCTGCCGATCTGCTCGAGCTTGATCGTCTTGCTGGCCTTGGCCATGGGAGTCTACTCCAGAGCTTCCGTTAGTCGGCAGCCGCCTCGGCATCGCCACCGATACGGCGCGACTGCAGAGTGGACACCTTGATGTTGCGGCGGGCTGCGACCGAACGCGGCGAATCCTGATGCTTCAGCGCGTCGAAGGTCGCGCGAACCATGTTGTAGGGGTTCGACGAGCCGATCGACTTCGCAACCACGTCCTGGACGCCGAGCGTCTCGAACACGGCGCGCATCGGGCCGCCGGCGATGATGCCGGTACCGGCGGGAGCTGCACGCAGGTAGACACGGCCCGCGCCATGACGGCCGGCGATGTCGTGATGGAGCGTGCGGCCCTCGCGCAGCGACACGCGGGTCAGGTTGCGCTTGGCGGACTCGGTTGCCTTGCGGATCGCCTCAGGCACTTCGCGCGCCTTGCCGTGACCGAAGCCGGCGCGGCCCTTCTGGTCGCCGATCACGACCAGCGCTGCGAAACCGAAGCGCTTGCCGCCCTTGACGACCTTGGCCACGCGGTTGATGTGGACGAGCTTGTCGACGAACTCGCTGTCGCGCTCCTCGCGCTCCTTGCGTTCGCGTCCGCCGCCGCGTTGATCGCGTCCACCACGTTGTTCGCGTTCTGCCATTTTTCCAATCCTTCAGAGGCTTACGCCTCAATCCTCAAATTCTGTTAGAAGCTCAGCCCGCTCTCACGTGCCGCGTCGGCGAGAGCCTTGACGCGCCCGTGGTAGAGGTAGCTGCCGCGATCGAACACGACTTCCTTGACGCCCTTCTCGGCGGCGCGCTCGGCCAGCAGCTTGCCGACCGCCTTCGCCGCATCGATGTCGGCGCCGGTCTTGCCGCCGTCGCGCATCGACTTCTCGAGCGAGGAAGCAGAGGCCAGCGTCTCGCCCTTCAGGTCGTCGATGACCTGGGCATAGATGTGCTTGGACGAGCGGAACACCGACAGACGGGGACGGCCACCACCGGAGCGGCGCAGCTTCAGCCGCACACTCCGCTTGCGCCGGGCATTCGTAACCTTGGCTTTGGACATGACCGGCTCCGTTACTTCTTCTTGCCTTCCTTGCGGAAGATGAATTCGCCCACATACTTCACGCCCTTGCCCTTGTAGGGCTCCGGCGGACGGTAGGCGCGGATCTCGGCGGCGACCTGGCCGACGCGCTGGATGTCGCTGCCGGTGACCGTGATCTCGGTGGGCTTCGGCACGGTGATCGTGATCCCTTCCGGGATCGTATAGATCACGTCGTGGCTGTAACCGAGCGCGAGCTGCAGGTTCTTGCCCTGCATCGCGGCGCGGTAACCGACGCCGGTGATTTCGAGCTTCTTCTCAAAGCCCTTGGTGACGCCTTCGACCAGATTCGCGACCTGGGCGCGAGCGGTACCGTACAGGGCGCGCGCGCGGTTGGTCTCGGCGCGCGGCTTGACCTTGACCTGGCCGTTCTCGAGCTTCACCTCGACATCGTCGTGGACGACGAACTGAAGCTGGCCCTTCGGCCCCTTCATCTTGACGGTCTGCCCATCGACGGTCGCGGTCACACCCGACGGAACCGCCACAGGCCTTTTGCCAACTCGTGACATGGATGAAAAATCCTTCTCAGAACACCGTGAAGAGGACTTCACCGCCCACATTCGCGTCGCGCGCGCTGTGGTCGGCCATGATCCCCTTCGGCGTCGACAACACCGAAATGCCGAGCCCGTTGTTGACCCGCGGCAGGTTCTTCACCGAGGCGTAGACGCGACGCCCGGGCTTGGAGACACGTTCGATCTCGCGGATGACGGGCTCGCCGTCGAAATACTTCAGCTCGATCTCGATCTCGCTGCGGCCCGAGGAGTGCTCGAGCGTGGCGTAACCGCGGATGTAGCCCTCGGTCTTCAGCACCTCGAGCACGTTCTCGCGCATCTTCGAACCAGGCGTGGAGACCTTGGTCTTGGAGCGCATCTGCGCGTTGCGGATGCGGGTGATCAGATCGCTGATTGGATCGTGCGTAGACATCTAAACGACCCTCCTTACCAGCTGGACTTCACGAGGCCCGGGACCATGCCCTTGGAGCCAAGGTCGCGCAGCGCGATACGGGACAGCTTGTTCTTGCGATAGTTCGAGCGCGGGCGGCCCGACAGCTCGCAACGCAGGCGGATGCGGGTCGCCGACGAGTTGCGCGGCATTTCGGCCAGCTTCAGCGTCGCAGCGAAACGCTCTTCCATCGGCAGCTTCTTGTCGGCGATGATCGCCTTCAACCGCTCGCGCTTGGCGGCGGCGTTCTTCACCATCCGCTTGCGCCGGTTGTTCTTCTCGACTGAACTCTTCTTTGCCATGCTTGGCTCCTGGGTATCCGCGTTTGAGAGGCTTTAGGTCAGCGTCTCACTGCCGGAACGGGAAATTGAAAGCGGTCAACAAGGCCCTCGCCTCTTCGTCGGTCTTGGCCGTGGTGCAGACGGTGATGTCCATACCGCGGGCTTCCGTGACCTTGTCGAAGTCGATCTCGGGGAAAATGATGTGCTCCTTGATGCCGAGCGAGTAGTTGCCGCGGCCGTCAAAGCTCTTCGGGTTCAGGCCGCGGAAGTCGCGGACGCGCGGCAGCGCGACCGTCACCAGGCGATCGATGAACTCGTACATGCGGGCCTTGCGCAGCGTGACCTTGCAGCCGATCGGCTGGTTCTCACGCAGCTTGAAGGTCGCGATCGCGATACGCGAGTAGGTCACGATCGCCTTCTGGCCGGCGATCTGGGTCAGCTCGGCAGCGGCGGTCTCGGCCTTCTTGCGGTCGTTGACGCTGTCGCCAACGCCCATGTTCAGCACGACCTTGTCCAGGCGCGGAACCTGCATCACGTTCTCATAACCGAACTTCTCGGTCATGGCGGTGCGGATCTTCGCATCGTATTCCGCGCGCAGGCGCGGGGTGTAAGCGGCCTCAGCCATCGATCTCAGCTCCCGAGCTCTTGGCGATGCGGACCTTCTTGCCGTCCGCCAGAATCTTGAATCCGACGCGGGTCGGCTTTCCGTCCTTGCCGACATACGCGATGTTGGACAGTTGGATCGGCGACTCCTTCGAGATGATGCCGCCCTCCTGGGCCTGCGTCTGCTTCTGGTGACGCTTGACCATGTTGATGCCGCGCACGAGTGCCGTGCCGGCGTCGGGACGAACCTCGAACACTTCGCCGGTGCGGCCCTTGTCGCGGCCGGTCAGCACGACGACCTTGTCGCCCTTGCGGATCTTCGCAGCCATCACAGCACCTCCGGCGCGAGCGAGATGATCTTCATGTGGTTCTTCGCGCGCAGCTCGCGCGGCACGGGCCCGAAGATACGGGTGCCGACCGGCTCGGACTGGTTGTTGATCAGAACGGCGGCGTTGCGGTCGAAGCGGATGACCGAACCGTCGGCGCGGCGGATGTCCTTGCGGACGCGCACCACGACGGCCTTCATCACGTCGCCCTTCTTCACCTTGCCACGCGGAATCGCTTCCTTGATCGAGACGACGATGACGTCGCCGATCGTGGCGTAGCGGCGCTTGGAGCCTCCGAGCACCTTGATACACATGACACGGCGTGCGCCAGAATTGTCGGCCACGTCGAGGTTGGTCTGCATCTGAATCATTGATGCACCTCGTCCTCTTTCTCTTTGCGCCAGCCCAGCCGGCGCTCAACATTTCCCTGAAGTCAGTCGGCTAAAGCCAACAGATCAGGCGCTTTTCTTGTGTTCGCCCCGGATCACGACCCAGCGCTTCAACTTCGAAATCGGCTTCGATTCCTCGATCCACACCATGTCGCCCGGCTTGAACTGGTTGTCCTCGTCGTGCGCGTGGTAGTTCTTCGAACGGCGGATCGTCTTCTTGTAGATCGGATGCGTGAAGCGGCGGTCAACGCGCACCACGACGGTCTTGGCAGTCTTGTCGCTGACGACCACGCCTTGCAAAGTACGTTTCGGCATCTTCGTAAGCCCCTTACTTCTTCTTCGCGCGCGTCTGCGCGGCGACGGTCTTGATCCGGGCGATGTCGCGGCGAGCCTCGCGCAGGCGCGAGGTGTTCTCGAGCTGCCCGGTGGCGCGCTGGAAGCGCAGGTTGAAGCGCTCCTTCTTCAGGTTCAGGATGGCGTCATCCTGCTGGTCGGGGCTCATCGCGCGGATGTCTTCGATCTTCATCTGGGCCATGGCCATTACTCCGCAATGCGCTCGACGAAGCGCGTCTTGATCGGCAGCTTGGCGGCCGCCAGGGTCAGCGCCTCGCGCGCGGTCTGGGTGTTGACGCCGTCGATCTCGAACAGCACCCGGCCCGGCTTGACGCGCGCCACCCACAATTCCGGCGAGCCCTTGCCGGAGCCCATGCGGACTTCGGCCGGCTTCTTCGACACCGGAACGTCGGGGAACACGCGGATCCAGACGCGGCCGGCGCGCTTCATGTGGCGGGTCAGCGCGCGGCGGGCGGCTTCGATCTGGCGCGCGGTGACGCGCTCAGGCTCGGTCGCCTTCAGGCCGTACTGGCCGAACGCCAACGTCGCGCCCGAAGACGCAACGCCGTGGATGCGGCCCTTATGCGCCTTCCGGAACTTCGTTTTCTTAGGTTGCATCATGGCTTTAAGCCCTCAAATTCTCAGTGCGGATCAGGCCGCAGCGTTGTCACGGCGCCCACGGCCACCGCGATCACCACCGCCGCTGGTCTCGCCTTCGGCCATTCTCTTGTCCTGGGCCATCGGATCGTGCTCGAGGATCTCGCCCTTGAAGATCCAGACCTTGACGCCGCAGGTGCCGAAGGTCGTGAACGCGGTCGCAACGCCGTAGTCGATGTCGGCGCGCAGCGTGTGCAGCGGCACGCGACCTTCGCGGTACCACTCCATGCGCGCGATTTCCGCACCGCCCAGACGACCCGAGCAGTTGATGCGGATGCCTTCCGCGCCGAGACGCATCGCCGACTGCACGGCGCGCTTCATGGCACGGCGGAACGCCACGCGGCGCTCCAGCTGCTGGGCGATCGATTCCGCCACCAGCGTCGCATCGAGCTCCGGCTTGCGGATCTCGACGATGTTGATGACGACGTCCGACGAGGTGATGTCCGCGACGCGCTTGCGCAGCTTGTCGATGTCGGCGCCCTTCTTGCCGATCACCACGCCCGGACGAGCCGAGTGGATGGTGACGCGGCACTTCTTGTGCGGACGCTCGATCACGATGCGGGCGACGGCCGCCTGCTTGAGCTCCTTGTGCAGGATCTCGCGGATCTTGACGTCCTCGTGCAGCAGCTTGCCGTACTCCTGCTTGCCGGCGAACCAGCGGGAATCCCAGGTCCGGTTGATGCCGAGACGCAGACCGATCGGATTGATCTTTTGACCCATCGTGTTCTCCTGCGTCCCTTAAGCCGCTGCTTCGGCTTCGACCTGACGAACGATGATCGTCAGCTGCGAAAATGGTTTGTAGACCCGGCCCGAGCGGCCACGGCCGCGGGCGGCAAAGCGCTTCATCACGAGGCCGTTGCCGACGAAGGCCTGCGCCACGACGAGATCATCGACGTCGAGGTCGTGGTTGTTCTCGGCGTTGGCAATAGCCGATTCCAGGCACTTCTTCACGTCAACCGCGATCCGCTTGCGCGAAAACTGCAGGTCGGCGAGCGCGGCAGACGCCTTCCGGCCGCGAATGAGCTGGGCGACCAGGTTGAGCTTCTGCGGGCTCACCCGCAGCATCCGGGCGACCGCCTTGGCCTCGTTCTCGGCGAGGCTCCGTTCGCGCTTAGGTTTGCTCATCGTTTAATCCTCAAGCCTTCTTGGCTTTCTTGTCGCCGGAGTGGCCATGGAAGGTCCGGGTCGGCGAGAACTCGCCGAACTTGTGACCGACCATTTCCTCGTTGACGGCCACCGGCACGTGCTTCTGACCGTTGTAGACGCCGAAGGTCAGGCCGACGAACTGCGGCAGGATCGTCGAGCGACGGCTCCAGATCTTGATGACGTCGTGACGGCCGGACGCGCGGGCGGCATCTGCCTTCTTGAGCAGAGAACCCTCGACGAACGGGCCTTTCCAGACTGAACGAACCATGTCCGTCGTTCCTTACTTCTTCCGCTTGTGGCGGCTTAGGAGAATGAATTTGTTGGTCGACTTGTTGGAGCGGGTCTTCTTGCCCTTGGTCGGCTTGCCCCACGGGGTGACCGGGTGGCGGCCGCCCGAGGTACGACCTTCACCACCGCCGTGCGGATGGTCGATCGGGTTCATCGAAACACCGCGGTTGTGCGGCTTGCGGCCCAGCCAGCGGTTACGGCCGGCCTTGCCGATCGAGGTGTTCATGTGATCCGGGTTCGACACCGCGCCGATCGTGCCGCGGCAACGGCCGTGCACCAGACGCTGCTCTCCCGAGTTCAGGCGGATGATCACGTAGTCCTGGTCGCGACCGACGAGCTGGGCATAGGTGCCAGCGGAACGAGCGAGCTGGCCGCCCTTCCCGATCTTGACCTCGATGTTGTGGATGATAGTGCCGACCGGCATGTTGCCGAGCGGCATGACGTTGCCCGGCTTCACGTCGACGTAGTTGCCGGCGACAATGGTGTCGCCCACGGCCAGGCGCTGCGGCGCCAGGATATAGGCCTGCTCGCCGTCCTGATACTTGATCAGCGCGATGAACGCGGTGCGGTTCGGATCGTATTCCAGCCGCTCGACCGTCGCGGGCGCATCGACCCTGTCGCGCTTGAAGTCGACGATGCGCAGGGTCTGCTTGTGGCCGCCGCCACGGAAACGCACGGTGATGCGGCCGGTGTTGTTGCGGCCGCCCGAGGAGTGCTTGCCCTCGGTAAGCGCCTTGACCGGCTTGCCCTTGTACAGGGCCGAACGATCGACCATGACCAGCTGGCGCTGGCCCGGCGTCGTGGGATTGAATGTCTTCAGTGCCATCGTCGTACGACCTTACAGACCGGTGGTCACGTCGATCCGATGACCCTCTTCGAGGGTCACGATCGCGCGCTTGGAGTTCGACTGCGAGCCGAGATTGCCGCGGAAGACCTTGGTCTTGCCCTTGCGGACCAGCGTGTTGACGCTCTTGACCTTGACGTCGAACAGCTTCTCGATCGCTTCCTTGATCTGCGGCTTGGTCGCCTTGGCGGCCACCTTGAACAGCACCTTGTTGTGCTCCGAGGCGATCGTGGCCTTTTCGGTCACGACCGGCGACAGGATCACGTCGTAGTGGCGAGGCTCGATGTTCTTGCTCATTTGAAGCGCGCCTCCAGCGCATCGATGGCGGCCTTGGTCAGAACGAGCTTCTGACGGCGCAGGATGTCATAGACGTTGATGCCCTGGATCGGCAGCACGTCCATGTTCGGGATGTTGCGGGCTGCAGCGGCGAAGCCGTTGTTGAGCTCGGCACCGTCGATGATCAGCGCGTTGGTGAGCCCCAGGCCCGAGAAGTGACCGAGCAGCGCCTTGGTCTTGGCGGCTTCCAGAGCCGCCTTGTCGATCACGAGCAGATCGCCGTCCTTGGCCTTCGCCGAGAGAGCGTGCTTGAGAGCGAGCGCGCGGACCTTCTTCGGCAGGTCGGTGGCGTGCGAACGCACCACCGGGCCGAAGGCACGGCCACCGCCGCGGAACTGCGGCACGCGTGCCGAGCCGTGACGAGCACCGCCGGTGCCCTTCTGCTTGTACATCTTCTTGCCGGTGCGCCAGATCTCGGCGCGGCCCTTGGCCTTGTGGGTGCCGGCCTGACGCTTGTTGAGCTGCCACTGCACGCAGCGTGCAATGATGTCCTGGCGCGGCTCGAGACCGAAAATGGCGTCGGAGAGCTGGACGGAGCCGGCTTCCTTACCTTCGAGGGTGGTGACCTTCAGTTCCATCTCACGCCTCCTGCGCAGCCGGAGCGGCGTCAGCGTCGCCAGCAACCTTGAACTTGCCGGGCTTCGGAGCGTCCTTCGGCAGCGGCTTCTTGACGGCGTCACGCACGCGGATCCAGCCGCCCTTGGAGCCGGGAACGGCGCCTTCGACGAGGATCAGGCCGCGCTCGACGTCGAGCTGAACGACGCGGAGGTTGAGCGTGGTGATGCGGTCGACACCCATGTGGCCGGGCATCTTCTTGTTCTTCCAGGTCTTGCCGGGGTCCTGACGGCCACCGGTCGAACCGATCGAACGGTGCGAGATCGACACACCGTGCGTGGCGCGCAGACCACCGAAGTTCCAGCGCTTCATGCCGCCGGCGAAGCCCTTACCGACCGAGGTGCCGGTGACGTCGACGAACTGGCCGACGACGAAGTGGTCGGCCTGGATCTCGGCGCCGACCGGGATCATGGCGTCCGCGGTGACGCGGAACTCCTCGACCCGGCGCTTCGGCTCGACCTTGGCGACCGCGAACTGGCCGCGCTCGGCCTTGGGCATGTAAACGGTCTTGCGGCTGCCCGAACCGAGCTGGAGCGCGACGTAACCGTTCTTCTCTTCGGTGCGGTGGCCTACGACCTGGCAATTGCCGAGCTTCAGCACGGTCACGGGGATATGTTCGCCGGCCTCCGTAAAGACCCGCGTCATCCCGACCTTTTGTGCGATCACTCCGGAGCGCATCGGCTTGCTTCCTGTTCTCTTTGTCCGCTTTCGCGAACGGGATCCAAAATCTTAGAGCTTGATCTCGACGTCGACACCGGCGGCCAGGTCGAGCTTCATCAAAGCATCGACGGTCTGCGGGGTCGGATCGACGATGTCGAGCAGGCGCTTGTGGGTGCGCATCTCGAACTGTTCGCGGCTCTTCTTGTCGACGTGGGGCGAACGGTTGACGGTGAACTTCTCGATGCGGGTGGGCAGCGGAATGGGTCCGCGGACCTGCGCGCCGGTGCGCTTCGCCGTGTTCACGATCTCACGGGTCGACGTATCGAGGATACGATGGTCGAACGCCTTGAGACGGATACGAATGTTTTGGCCGTTCATTGCCGTGGTCTCTCTTCAGTGGGTGGCGAATAGCGAATAGCGAATGTCACCATTCGCTACTCGCCGTCCCTTTTCTCGTAATTACTCGATGATCGAGGCGACGACGCCGGCGCCGACGGTGCGGCCGCCTTCGCGGATCGCGAAGCGGAGCTTCTCTTCCATCGCGATCGGCACGATCAGGTGCACTTCCATCGCGATGTTGTCGCCCGGCATCACCATCTCGGTGCCTTCCGGCAGATGCACGACACCGGTCACGTCGGTGGTGCGGAAGTAGAACTGCGGACGGTAGTTGGTGAAGAACGGGGTGTGGCGACCGCCCTCTTCCTTGGTGAGGATGTAAGCCTCAGCCTTGAACTTGGTGTGCGGCTTGACCGAACCCGGCTTGCACAGCACCTGGCCGCGCTCGACGTCTTCGCGCTTGGTGCCGCGGAGCAGCGCACCGATGTTGTCGCCGGCCTGGCCCTGATCGAGCAGCTTGCGGAACATTTCGACGCCGGTGACGGTCGTCTTCTGGGTGGCGCGGAGACCGACGATCTCGATTTCCTCGCCGACCTTGACGATGCCGCGCTCGACACGGCCGGTCACGACGGTGCCGCGGCCCGAGATCGAGAACACGTCTTCAACCGGCATCAGGAACGGCTGGTCGATCGGACGCTCCGGCTGCGGGATGTACTCGTCGACGTTCTTCATCAGTTCGAGGATGGCGTCGTGGCCGAGCTTCTTGTCGGAATCTTCGAGAGCGGCGAGCGCCGAACCCTTGATGATCGGGATCTTGTCGCCCGGGAAGTCGTACTTCGAGAGCAGCTCGCGGACTTCGAGCTCGACGAGCTCGAGCAGTTCCGGATCGTCGACCATGTCGCACTTGTTGAGGAACACGACGAGCGCGGGCACGCCGACCTGGCGGGCGAGCAGGATGTGCTCGCGGGTCTGCGGCATCGGGCCGTCAGCGGCCGACACGACCAGGATCGCGCCGTCCATCTGGGCAGCGCCGGTGATCATGTTCTTCACGTAGTCGGCGTGGCCGGGGCAGTCGACGTGGGCGTAGTGGCGGTTCGGCGTCTCGTACTCGACGTGCGCGGTCGAGATGGTGATGCCGCGGGCCTTCTCTTCCGGCGCCTTGTCGATCTGGTCGTACGCGGTGAACGTTGCACCGCCGGCTTCGGCGAGAACCTTGGTGATCGCCGCGGTCAGCGACGTCTTGCCATGGTCGACGTGACCGATGGTGCCGATGTTGCAGTGCGGCTTGTTACGTTCAAACTTTGCTTTGGCCATTTGACTCTCCGTTCAATCGTCAGCTTTCAACCGACGACAATCAGGCAAACTTCTTCTGGACTTCTGCCGACACGTTGGCCGGCGCTTCTGCGTAGTGGTCGAACTGCATGGTGAAGGTCGCGCGACCCTGGCTCATCGAGCGAAGGTTGTTCACGTAACCGAACATGTTCATGAGCGGCACCATCGCGTTGATGACGTTGGCGTTGCCGCGCATGTCCTGACCCTGGATCTGACCGCGCCGGGAGTTCAGGTCGCCGATGACCGAGCCGGTGTAGTCTTCCGGGGTCACCACTTCGACCTTCATGATCGGCTCGAGCAGGACGGACTTGCCCTTCGTCAGCGCTTCGCGGAATGCAGCGCGCGATGCGATTTCGAAGGCGAGCGCCGACGAGTCGACGTCGTGATACTTGCCGTCGACCAGCGAGACCTTGACGTCGACCACGGGGAAGCCCGCGACCACGCCAGAGCTCATCACGCTGTTGAGGCCCTTTTCGACGCCGGGGATGTATTCCTTCGGAACCGCACCGCCGACGATCTTGGACTCGAACTCGTAGCCCTTGCCGGGCTCGTTCGGCTCGACCACGATCGACACTTCCGCGAACTGACCGGTACCGCCGGTCTGCTTCTTGTGGGTGTACTTGACCTCGGCCTTCTTGGTGACGCGCTCACGGAACGCAACCTGCGGCGCGCCGATGTTGGCGTCGACCTTGTAGGTGCGCTTGAGGATGTCGACCTTGATGTCGAGATGGAGTTCGCCCATGCCCTTGAGGATGGTCTGGCCGGACTCCTGGTCGGTCGAGACGCGGAAGGACGGATCCTCCGCGGCGAGCTTGGCCAGCGCCACGCCCAGCTTTTCCTGGTCGGCCTTTGACTTCGGCTCGATCGCGATCTCGATGACCGGCTCGGGGAATTCCATCTTCTCCAGGATCACCTGCTTGTCGGGATCGCACAGCGTGTCACCGGTGCGCGCTTCCTTCAGGCCGGCCAGCGCGACGATGTCGCCGGCATAGGCTTCCTTGATGTCTTCGCGGTTGTTCGCATGCATCAGCAGCATGCGCCCGATGCGCTCCTTCTTCTCGCGGGTCGAGTTCACGACGCCGGTGCCGCTCTGGAGAACGCCAGAGTAGATGCGGCAGAAGGTGATGGTGCCGACGAACGGGTCGTCCATGATCTTGAACGCGAGCAGAGCCAGCGGCTCCTTGTCGTCCGCCTTGCGCACGACTTCGTTGCCGAGATCGTCGGTGCCCTTGATCGCAGGCACGTCGATCGGCGACGGCAGATAGTCGACGACGGCGTCGAGCAGCGGCTGCACGCCCTTGTTCTTGAAGGCCGAACCGCACAGCACGGGATAGAACGCGCCGGTCAGCACCGCCTTGCGGATCAGCCGCTTCAGCGTCTCTTCATCCGGCTCCTTGCCGTCGAGATAGGCGGCCATGGCGTCGTCGTCGAGCTCGACGGCGGCCTCCACCATCTTCTCGCGATATTCCTTGGCCTGCTCGACCAGATCTTCCGGGATGTCGACATAGTCGAACTTCGCGCCGAGCGACTCGTCGTTCCAGATGATGCCCTGCATCTTCACGAGGTCGACGAGACCCTTGAAGTTGTTCTCGGCACCGATCGGAAGCTGGATCGCGATCGGCTTGGCGCCGAGGCGGTCGACGATGTCGGCCAGGCACTTGAAGAAGTCGGCGCCGGTCTTGTCCATCTTGTTGGCGAAGACGATGCGCGGAACCTTGTACTTGTCGCCCTGGCGCCAGACCGTCTCGGTCTGGGGCTCGACGCCCTGGTTGGAGTCGAGCACGCAGACGGCGCCGTCGAGCACGCGCAGCGAACGCTCGACTTCGATGGTGAAGTCGACGTGGCCGGGGGTGTCGATGATGTTCAGGCGCTTGCCGGCCCAGAACGCGGTGGTCGCAGCCGAGGTGATCGTGATGCCACGCTCCTGCTCCTGCTCCATCCAGTCCATCGTCGCGGCACCTTCGTGCACTTCGCCGATCTTGTGGCTCTTGCCGGTGTAATAGAGGATGCGCTCGGTGGTCGTGGTCTTGCCGGCATCGATATGCGCCATGATACCGAAATTGCGGTAGTTCTCTATGGCATGAACGCGAGGCATGGGCTGTTCCTTAAATTCCGTGTGTCGCCGTTACCAGCGATAGTGCGAGAAGGCGCGGTTGGCTTCCGCCATCCGGTGCACGTCTTCACGCTTCTTGACGGCGTTGCCGCGGTTGTTCGAGGCGTCGAGGAGCTCGGCCGAGAGGCGCTCGGTCATGGTCTTCTCGTTGCGCTCGCGCGCGGCCGAGATCAGCCAGCGAATGCCCAGGGCCTGACGGCGGGTCGAACGAACCTCGACCGGAACCTGGTAGGTCGCGCCACCGACGCGGCGGGAGCGCACTTCGATCGTCGGCATGACGTTCTCGAGTGCCTGCTCGAACACGCCGAGCGGGTTCTGCTTGGTCTTGGATTCGATGATGCCGAACGCACCGTAGACGATGCCTTCCGCGACCGACTTCTTGCCGGCGTACATCACCGAGTTCATGAACTTGGTGACGATGATGTTCCCGAACTTCGGATCCGGGAGAACTTCGCGCTTTTCCGCTGAGTGGCGACGAGACATAGGCCTGGTTCCCGCTTACTTCGGACGCTTGGCGCCGTACTTCGAACGACGCTGCTTACGGTTCTTGACGCCCTGGGTATCCAGAACGCCGCGGAGGATGTGGTAGCGCACGCCGGGCAAGTCCTTGACGCGGCCGCCGCGGATCATGACCACCGAGTGCTCCTGGAGGTTATGGCCCTCGCCGGGGATGTAGCCGATCACCTCGAAGCCGTTGGTCAGGCGCACCTTGGCGACCTTACGAAGCGCCGAGTTCGGCTTCTTCGGGGTCGTGGTGTAGACGCGGGTGCAAACACCACGCTTCTGAGGCGACTGCTGCAGCGCCGGCACCTTCTTGCGCGACTTCTGCACTTCCCGCGGTTGAGCGATCAGCTGGTTGATCGTCGGCATCCTGGCCTTACCCTTTGTTATCGCAGCCCCTCACGGGCCTGCTGTCTTGCCGCAGCCCGTTACCGGGACCGCAAATTCTGTTCGAGCCACCCACTCGACGGGGCCGCCTCGCGCGGAACAATCCACACAAAGCGGAATTACGCCATCCGCTCCATCAGGGAGCAGAAAGCGCTTCGACGCCACAGAGGACCGCAGTATTGAAGCCGATCAGCGAAATCGCCGCGGCTCGCGCACTGAGGTCATGCATCCGAATTCGACCTCAAGAGAACGAGCTCAAGAGACCTAGAATCGCACTGGCATTGCCTAGCTATGATCGACAGCGTTTGAGCGGCATTCGTCGAGGTTGGTGCCCGTTTTAAAACGATCCCGGAGGATCTGACGGGTGGCCCGTTCCGACGCTGGCGATGCTCACCGCCTGTCGTAAGTGAGGCGCTTTCTATAAGTGAGAATCGGTCAAGTCAAGGTGAAACGACAGTCACAAAACGCTTCCCGCGCCTGTCGAAATCGAGGTTTACCGCTCTCACCGCGCCATCCCGATATGGCGATCCCTGCCCGGTTCCGCTACCCCAGCGACCTATTTATACCCGGGCGAAATATACTTTTATAACCCCTGCTAAGGCTTTTTTTCCTGTTGATGCGTCAATCTGACGCCTTCGGCAGAGATTTGCGTCATGCGCTACACCGACATTGCCATCATCGGCGGGGGATTGTCCGGCTCGACCGCCGCCGCGATGCTCGGCCGCGCCGGTATTTCGGCCGTGCTGATCGATCCGCATGAGAGCTATCCGCCGGACTTTCGAGTCGAAAAACTCAGTGGCGAGGTGCAGGTCGGCCGATTCCTGAAGACCGGAATCGCAGAATCGGTGCTGCGGCGCGCGACCTATTCCGGCGAGAACTGGATCGCGCGATTCGGCTATCTGCTCGACCGGTCGCCGAGCCGGCAGTTCAACATCCTCTATGATTCCCTCGTCAACGCCGTCCGCGACGAGATCCCCGGGAGGGTCGAGCGCATCTGCGCCAAGGCCATCGCGGTCGAGACCAGCCCGGAGCGACAGCGGATCACCCTCTCCAATGACGAGACCGTCTCCGCCCGCTTGGTTGTGCTCGCCAACGGCCTCAATGTCGGCCTGCGCCACCAGCTCGGCATCGCGCGAACGATCGTCAGCGCCTGCCATTCGATCTCGATCGGGTTCGACGTGGTCCCGGCCGGGCGGGATTCATTCGGCTTCCCGGCGCTGACCTATTTCTCGGAGCGGCCGGGCGACCACATCCCCTACATCACGCTGTTTCCGATCGGCACGCGGATGCGCGCCAATTTGTTCGTCTATCGCAGCTTCGACGATCCCTGGCTGCGCGAGCTGCGCCGCGCCCCGGCCGAGACGCTGCATGCCGCCCTGCCCCGGCTCAAGCGCATCACCGGCCCGTTCGACATTCCCGGCGAGCTGAAGGTTCGCCCGGTCGATCTCTATGTGAACGAGGCGAGCGGCCAGCCGGGCCTCGTGCTGGTGGGCGATGCCTTCTCGACCTCCTGCCCGGTCGCCGGCACCGGCTGCGACAAGGTCTTCACCGACGTCGAGCGGCTCTGCAACATCTACATCCCGCAATGGCTGGCCTCGGACGGGATGGATGCAGCCAAGATCGCCGCGTTCTACGCCGATCCGGTCAAGCGGGCCTGCGACGAATGGTCGGCGGCGAAGGCGTTCGACTTCCGCTCGGTTACGACCGGCACGAGCCCGTACTGGACGGCGCAGCGCTGGGCGCGCTTCATCGCCTGGTCGGTTCAGGGATGGTTGAGACCACTTGGAGGCGCTTTCGACCTGGAGCCGAACTTCCTCGGTCACTCCTCCTCGTCGTCGTCCTCGTCCTCATCATCCTCGAGGTCGTCTTCGTCCTCGTCGGCATCGTCGCTGTCGTCGTCGGCCTGAGCCGCCGCGCCGTGCGGCTGGTGGATCTGGTCGTTCCACAGCTTGCGATAGGTGCCGTTCAGGGCGAGCAGCTCGGCATGCGAGCCGCGCTCGATCGCCCTGCCCCCCGAGATCACGATGATCTCGTCCATCTCGACCACCGAGGTCAGGCGGTGGGTGGACCAGATCATGGTGCGGCCCTTGGCGACCTTCAGCAGCGTTCGGTTGATCGCCGCTTCCGTGGTCTGGTCCAGCGCCGAGGTGGCTTCGTCCAGCAGCAGAACCGAGGGATTGCGGATGATCGCACGCGCGATCGCGATGCGCTGGCGCTGGCCGCCCGAGAGCGTGTCGCCGCGTTCGCCGACCGGCGTGTCGTAACGCTGCGGCAGGCTCATGATGTAGCGGTGGATCTCGGCCTTCTTGGCGGCCTCCTCCACCTCCGCGTCGGTCGCGCCTTCCTTGCCGAGCCGGATGTTCTCGCGGATCGACATGTTGAACAGCATGTTTTCCTGGAACACCACGGCCATGCTCCGCCGCAGCGAATCCAGCGTCACCTTGCGGACGTCGACACCGTCGATGGTGACGCGTCCCTCGTCGGGCACGTAGAGCCGCAGGATCAGGTTGAGCAGCGTGCTCTTGCCCGAGCCCGAGGGGCCGACGATGGCGATGCTCTTGCCGACGTTCAGCTTGAGGCTGAGATTGTCCAGCACCGGCGTCTGGCTGCCCTCGTACTGGAACGTCACGCGGTCGAACGTGATGTCGTGGGTGATGCGCGGCAGGTCCGGTGCGCCGGGGCGATCGGCGCCGCGCGTCGGCTCGTCGAGCAGCTCCTGGATGTGGCGGATCGCTGCGGCCGAGGAGATCGACACCGGGATGAAATGCATCACGTGGGCGATGTTGTAGGAGACTTCCCAGAACGCGCTCTCGAAGGTGACGAAGGTGCCGATTGTGATCTGGCCCTTGGTCGCCAGATACGCGCCGATCGCGAGCACCACCAAATGCAGCATCAGGACCGAGATCGTGACCGTCCGCTCCACCATGGTCGACAGGAACGCGGCCGAGGCGATCTTGTTGCGGGTCTCGTCGTTGCGGAAGGTGAAGAAGCCGAACATCTTGCGCTGCAGGCTGAACGCCTTGATCACGGCCTGCGCGCCGATGTTCTCCTGCACCATGCCGAGCAGCGCGGCTTCGTTCTGCTTCTGCTCGTAATTGGCCTGCACCGCCTTCGGAGTGAGGATGCGCGGGCCGATCAGCGTGATCGGGAACACCAGCAGCGCAACCGCGGCGAGCTGCCAGTTCAGGAATATCATCAGGATGATGCCAGCGATCAATTCCAGGAACGGCAGCGCCGCGCTGTTGGCGAAGGTCTTGACCGAGCCTTCGAACGCCGAGAGGTCGACCGAGAAGCGCGACAGGATCTCGCCGCGCTTGGTACGGCCGAAATAGGACGCCGGCAGGTCCTGGACGTGCTCGAACAGGCGCTTGCGGACGTCGGAGATGACGCAGGCGGCCAGCCTCGCATCCCAGCGCTCGTACCAGACCGCGACGATCGAGGTGAAGATGCCGGCGACCGCGAGCACGCCGAGGATCTTGTACAGCGCCTGGAAGTCCTCCTCGCCGAGCGCGTCGTCGATCAAGTACTTCAGGCTGAGCGGCATGATGACGTTGAACAGCGTCTCGACGATGACGCCGAACGCCACGAACGACAGCATCCGCTTGTAATTGGCGAGGACGGGTTTGACGAAACCCAGGATGGTCGCGAGTGCGCCGGCGGCCTCGCGCGCGGTAAAGACGACGAGGTCCTCGTCCTCATCGTCGTCATCAAGCTCCAGCTCGTCATCCTCCTCGTCGTCGTCGGCCTCGTCGTCTTCGAGGTCCGGCTTGGCGGGGGTGAGCTTGTCTTCGAGCTCGGCCGCTTCTTCCGCGGCGAGCTTCTGTTTGTCGGGCGGGAGGGGCTTGGACGCCATGAAACCAACCGATGCTGACGGCCGGCATGACCGCAGAGAAAGCAGGAAACAGCGGAAAACCGCTATCGCACCGATTCTATGCGATCACGACGCATTCGGCAAAGCAATTGGCGAATTCACCCGGCCTTAAGGACTAGTCGTCGTCCTCGTCCTCGACCTTGTCGAAGAACGAATAGCGCAGGCTGTCCGCGTCGGCGTACCACTGGCCCGGGCCCTTGCCCGCGGCGAGCGTCGCCTCCCAGAGCGCATCGGCGCAGTCCTTGCGGTGCATCGACAGATCGAAGCCGTTGCCGAAGAACAGCTCGGACCATTCCCACCAGGTGCCGAGCTTCTTGACCCCGCGCAAGAGGTCGTAGCGGTCGATCACGACAGAAGCCATGTCCGAGGTGATCGAGCCGAACACGAGGCCGGTCTTCACCACGCGGTTGAGCTCGCGGATCGCGCGCACCACCTGCTTCGGGGAAACGTGGCAGAGGCTGGTCTCGAACACGAAGTCGAACGCACCGTCCTTGAACGGCATGTCGGTGATGGAGCCGAGCTTGTTGTACTTCTTCAGCGCCTTCGGCGTCCTGGCATGGATCGCGCGGTTGTTCTCGATGCCCCAGGCATCGATGCCGCGATCGCGCAGCGCGCCAACCAGCTCGCCGCTGGCCGAGCCGGCGACCAGGAGCTTCGAGCCCTTCGCCTTGCCCCAGACGATGCCGATCAGCTTTGTCAGGTAATCGGGATCGGTGAAGTGCTGCCACACTTCGCTGTAGGGACCGAGGCCGCGATAGTTCTCGAAATAGTCGCGATCGATCCTGTCCGAGATCGGCTGACCCTCTTCCTGCGCGCGCTCGCGGCGCAGGCGCATCATCTCGGTGAGGATGATGTCGGTCGCAGCGTCCGAGGAGTCGAGCAGGCCGTTCAGCGTGGAGTCGAACAGGTAGTCGCCGACCACCACGATGCCGGGATGTTCCTTCGGCTCGGGCCGGTGATTGGTCATGACGTCGCGCACGGGCAGCCCGCCCGGTATAGCGTTCACCGAGGACAGCCAGCGATGGATCTTGCCTTCCACGAAATGCGCGCGGGCATCGCCGAGCGAGGCCGGCAGCGATTTCAGCGCGGCGTCGATCAGCTCCTGGTCCGACAGATTGGCGAAGGCCAGCGCGTCGGAGCCGGGAATGAGCCAGTTCAGCACGCCGTGCTTGCTGACGTCGTGGCGCGCGCCCTCGTTGTAGACGCAGCAGCCGCCGAAGGCTTCCGACATGAACCAGGCGCCCGGAATCTTCTCGCCCCAGAACGGGGAGTCGAACAGGATCGAGACGCGCAGATAGTGCGCCGGACGGTCGAAATACGAGACGTGCTTGACCATCGACTTGCGCAGCTGCTCGCCTTCCCACCCCATGGTGGCGAGCCAGGAATGCGGCAGGCAGACCAGCACGAGATCGAAGTCGCGCGTCTCCGGCCCCTTGCCGTTCATCATCTTGAGCTGGTAGCGGCCGGTCGGCGCCTTGCCGACGGTGAGCACGCGATGATTGAGCTGGATGTCGGCGTTCACTTCCGACTGCAGGCACTCGATCAGCTGCTCGTTGCCGTTCTGGATGGAATAGAGGCCGATATAGCCGTCGACGTCCATCAGGTAGTTCTTGAGCGCGTTGAGGCCGTTGGTGTTGTGGCTCTCGGTCGCGATGTCCGAGCGCGCCATCACCTTGAAGAAGCGCTTTGCGGTCTCGTCCTCGACCTCCTCGTCGAGCACCTGCTCGGCAGTCTTGTAGGCCCAGGGATTCTCGTTGTCGTGCGCGCCGACGCCCTCGTAATACTCGATCGGCGACATCACCTCGGCGCAGCGCTTGCGGAAGGCCTCGATCGCGGCCGCGGTCTTGGCGCCGTATTTGCGGCGCATGCCGGGCACGTCGTTGAGCAGCTCGCCGCCGAACTGCACCTGCTCGGCGTCCATCGGGATGGTCTGCAGGCCGAAATGCTGGATCAGCTCACGCAGCGGATCCGGTCCCGTCATCGAGTAGTCGTAGATCTCGGCAACGCCGGCCTCGTACATCGCGGGCGCGGAATCGAATTTGCGGGTGACGATCTTGCCGCCGAGCCGGTCCGACGCCTCGTAGATGGTGACGCGGCAGAGGTCGCCGAGCTTGCGCTTCAGATACCAGGCGCTCATCAGCCCGCCGGGGCCGCCGCCTACGATTGCGAGATCAAGCATATCCGTTCCGTGGTCTCCGGCCCTGCCCCCGTCACGGGATCCACCGGTCTAAGCTCTCCTAGCAGAAGCGCTTTTGCGCCTGAAGGAAAGATGAACAAAGGTCGATCCCGCATCGCAACAAGCAAACAAAGCAGCAAAAAGGCCGGCTTGCGCCGGCCTTTTCATTGTCCTCGGTATTCCTACGGATGAACGATCATTCCGCGGGCGGCAGCGCAGGAAGCTCCGCTTCCGGCGCGGGCGGCACGACGGACGCCTGCTTCTCGCGTTCGTCCAGGATCAGCTTGTCGCGCTTCATTGCGACTTCGCGGATCTTGGCCATGGAGGCGCCGGTGCCTGCCGGGATCAGCCGGCCGACGATGACGTTCTCCTTGAGGCCTTCGAGCGGATCGATCTTGCCGTTGACCGCCGCCTCGGTGAGGACGCGGGTGGTCTCCTGGAACGAGGCCGCCGAGAAGAACGAGCGGGTCTGCAGGCTCGCCTTGGTGATGCCGAGCAGAACCGGCGTTCCCGTGGCGGGCTTCTTGCCCTCTTCCTTGGCCTTCTCGTTCAGCGCGTCGAACTCGATCTTGTCGACCTGCTCGCCGGAGATCATGTCCGTGTCGCCCTGGTCGGTGACTTCCACCTTCTGGAGCATCTGACGGACAATCACCTCGATGTGCTTGTCGTTGATGAGCACGCCCTGGAGCCGGTAGACCTCCTGGATTTCGTTGACCAGGTAGGCCGCGAGCTCCTCGATGCCCTTGACCGCAAGGATGTCGTGCGGCGCCGGGTTGCCTTCGACGATGAAGTCGCCCTTTTCGACGACGTCGCCGTCCTGAAGGTGGATGTGCTTGCCCTTCGGGATCAGGTACTCGCGCGGCTCCTCGGTCTTGTCCATCGGCTCGATCGAGATGCGACGCTTGTTCTTGTAGTCGCGTCCGAACCGGATGGTGCCCGCGATCTCGGCGATGATCGCCGCATCCTTCGGACGCCGTGCCTCGAACAGTTCCGCCACCCGCGGCAGACCGCCGGTGATGTCACGCGTCTTGGCGCTTTCGGTCGAGACACGGGCGAGAATGTCACCCGGGTTGACCTTGGCTCCGACGTCGACCGAGAGAATGGCGTCGACCGACAGCATGTAGCGGGCATCGCCGCCACGGGCGAGCTTGAGCACCTTGCCGTCCTTGCCCTTGACCACGATGGCCGGACGCAGGTCCGAGCCGCCGCGGGTCGAGCGCCAGTCGATGACCACGCGCTTGGCGATACCGGTCGCTTCGTCGAGCGTTTCCGAGATCGACTGCCCCTCGACCAGATCCTCGAAGCCGATCGTACCTTCGACTTCGGTGAGGAGCGGACGAGTGTAGGGATCCCACTCGACGACGCGCTGGCCGCGCTTGACCATGTCGCCTTCGTCGACGTGCAGGCGCGAACCGTACTGGACGCGGTGCGTCGCACGCTCGGTGCCGTCGGCATCGACGATCGCCACCACCATGTTGCGCACCATCGCGATCAGGTGACCTTCGCTGTTGCGGGCGATGGCCTTGTTCCGGATCACGATCTTGCCGTCGAAGTTGGCTTCGACGAAGGACTGCTCGTTGAGCTGCGCCGCACCACCGATGTGGAAGGTGCGCATGGTCAGCTGGGTGCCCGGCTCGCCGATCGACTGCGCCGCGATGACGCCGACGGCTTCACCGTGGTTGACCGGCGTGCCGCGGGCGAGGTCGCGGCCGTAGCACTTGCCGCAGATGCCGTTGACGAGTTCGCAGGTCAGCGCCGAGCGGATCTTCACCTCCTGCACACCACCCTGCTGGATGGCGTCCAGATGGCTCTCTTCCATCAGCGTGTCGCGCTTGATGATCACCTTGCCCGAGCTGTCGCGGATGTCCTCGCAGGCCGTGCGTCCGAGGATGCGCGAGCCGAGCGAAGCCACCACCGTGCCGGCATCGACGATGGCGCGCATCTTGATGCCGAGCTTGGTGCCGCAGTCCGACTGCGTGATGATGCAGTCCTGCGCGACGTCGACGAGACGACGGGTCAGGTAACCCGAGTTCGCGGTCTTCAACGCGGTGTCCGCGAGGCCCTTACGGGCGCCGTGGGTCGAGTTGAAGTACTCGAGAACCGAGAGGCCTTCCTTGAAGTTCGAGATGATCGGCGTCTCGATGATCTCACCCGACGGCTTGGCCATCAGGCCGCGCATGCCGGCGAGCTGGCGCATCTGGGCCGGCGAACCGCGGGCACCGGAGTGAGCCATCATGTAGATCGAGTTGATGTCGGCATCGGCTCCGCTCGCCGTCTTCTTGGTGGCGGAGATCTCCTTCATCATCGCCTTGGCGATTTCTTCCGTGGCCTTCGACCAGGCGTCGACGACCTTGTTGTACTTCTCACCATGGGTGATCAGACCGTCGTTGTACTGCTGCTCGAAATCCTTCGCCAGCGTACGGGTGGTGTCGACGATCTTCCACTTGCCGTGCGGCACGACCATGTCGTCCTTGCCGAACGAGATGCCGGCCTTGAACGCGTTGTAGAAGCCGAGCGCCATGATGCGGTCGCAGAAGATCACCGTCTCCTTCTGACCGCAGTGACGGTAGACCTGGTCGATGACACCCGAGATCTCGCGCTTGGTCATCAGCTTGTTGATGATCTCGTACGTGATCCGCGGGTTCTTCGGCAGCAGGTTGCCGAGCATGACACGGCCGGCGGTGGTCTCGATCCAGCGCGTCGAGACCTTGCCGGTCTCATCCATGCCCTGCCACCGGTACTTGATCTTGGTGTGGAGGTGGATGACCTTCGCGTGCAGGGCGTGCTCGAGCTCGGCCATCTCGCCGAAGATCTTGCCCTCGCCGGGCAGGCCTTCGCGCATGATCGAGACGTAGTAGAGACCGAGCACGATGTCCTGCGACGGCACGATGATCGGCTGGCCGTTCGCGGGATGCAGGATGTTGTTGGTCGACATCATCAGGACGCGCGCTTCCAGCTGCGCTTCGAGCGACAGCGGGACGTGCACGGCCATCTGGTCACCGTCGAAGTCGGCGTTGAACGCCGAGCAGACCAGCGGGTGAAGCTGGATCGCCTTGCCTTCGATCAGCACGGGCTCGAACGCCTGAATGCCGAGGCGATGCAGCGTCGGCGCGCGGTTCAGCAGCACCGGATGCTCGCGGATGACCTCGTCCAGGATGTCCCAGACCTCGGGCCGCTCCTTCTCGACCAGCTTCTTGGCCTGCTTCACCGTGGTGGACAGGCCCTTGGCGTCAAGCCGCGAATAGATGAACGGCTTGAACAGCTCGAGCGCCATCTTCTTCGGCAGGCCGCACTGATGCAGGCGCAGCTCGGGACCGACCACGATCACCGAACGGCCCGAATAGTCGACGCGCTTGCCGAGCAGGTTCTGACGGAACCGGCCCTGCTTGCCCTTGAGCATGTCGGCGAGCGACTTCAGCGGGCGCTTGTTGGCACCCGTGATGACGCGGCCGCGGCGGCCGTTGTCGAACAGCGCATCGACCGCTTCCTGAAGCATGCGCTTCTCGTTGCGGATGATGATGTCGGGCGCGCGCAGCTCCATCAGCCGCTTCAAGCGGTTGTTGCGGTTGATGACGCGGCGGTAGAGGTCGTTGAGATCCGAGGTCGCGAAGCGGCCGCCGTCGAGCGGCACCAGCGGACGCAGGTCCGGCGGAATCACCGGAACCACGGTCATGATCATCCATTCCGGCTTGTTGCCGGAGTGGCGGAACGCTTCGACGATCTTCAGGCGCTTGGCGAGCTTCTTGTGCTTGATGTCGGAGTCGGTCTCCTGCATCTCGACGCGCAAGCTGGCCTCGAGCTTCTCGAGGTCCATGCCCTTGAGCAGCTCGCGGATCGCCTCGGCGCCGATCATGGCGGTGAAGCTGTCCTGGCCGTACTCGTCCTGCGCCTTCAGATACTCGTCTTCCGACAGCAGCTGACGGTCCTTCAGCGCGGTGAGGCCCGGCTCGAGCACGACGTAATATTCGAAGTAGAGGATCCGCTCGAGATCCTTCAGCGTCATGTCCAGCAGAAGGCCGATGCGCGAGGGCAGCGACTTCAGGAACCAGATGTGGGCGACGGGTGCTGCGAGCTCGATATGGCCCATGCGCTCGCGCCGGACGCGCGACAGCGTGACCTCGACCGAGCACTTCTCGCAGATGATGCCCTTGTACTTCATGCGCTTGTACTTGCCGCACAAGCACTCGTAATCCTTGATCGGCCCGAAGATGCGGGCGCAGAACAGGCCGTCGCGCTCGGGCTTGAAGGTACGGTAATTGATGGTCTCCGGCTTCTTGATCTCGCCGTAGGACCAGGACAGAATCTTCTCCGGGGACGCGATCGAGATGCGGATCTGGTCGAAGACCTGAGCCGGCGTCGTCGGATTGAAGAGATTCATAATTTCTTGGTTCATCGTCTTCTCCTCGCGGACCGGTCGCCTCCGGCCGCAAATTCGAAAATCATCTAGCGGGGCGCCCTGCCCTCAAGGCATCGGGAGGGGCGCCAATGCCCGGCCGCGAAGGCCGGGCATGAAAGGTCGAATTACTCGGCCGCTTCCGACGTCGGCGCCGGTCCCACCTTGGAGTTGTGCAGGTCGACGTTGAGGCCGAGCGAGCGCATTTCCTTGACCAGCACGTTGAACGATTCCGGAATACCGGCCTCGAACGTGTCGTCGCCGCGCACGATCGCCTCGTACACCTTGGTGCGGCCGGCGACGTCGTCCGACTTCACCGTCAGCATTTCCTGGAGCGTGTACGCCGCGCCGTAAGCCTCGAGCGCCCACACTTCCATTTCGCCGAAGCGCTGACCGCCGAACTGCGCCTTGCCACCCAGCGGCTGCTGGGTCACGAGCGAGTACGGGCCGATCGAACGCGCGTGGATCTTGTCGTCCACGAGATGGTGCAGCTTGAGCATGTAGATGTAGCCCACCGTCACCTTACGATCGAACGCATCGCCGGTGCGGCCGTCATAGACGGTCGACTGACCCGAAGCGTCGAGACCGGCAAGCTTCAGCATCTCCTCGATGTCGGCTTCCTTTGCACCGTCGAACACCGGCGTTGCGATCGGCACGCCGCGGCTGAGGTTGTGGCCGAGCTCGAGCAGCTCATTGTCGTTGAGCGACTTGATGGTCTCGTCCTCGCCGTAGACCTTCTTCAAGGTTTCCTTCAGCGGCTTGATGTCCTGCTTCGACAGGTAGGCATCGACCGTCTGGCCGATACGCTTGCCGAGGCCGGCGCAGGCCCAGCCGAGATGGGTCTCGAGGATCTGTCCGACGTTCATGCGCGAGGGCACGCCCAGCGGATTGAGCACGATGTCGGCGTGCGTACCGTCCTCGAGGAACGGCATGTCCTCGATCGGCACGATCTTCGACACCACGCCCTTGTTGCCGTGACGGCCGGCCATCTTGTCGCCGGGCTGGATCTTGCGCTTCACCGCGACGAAGACCTTGACCATCTTCATCACGCCGGGCGGCAGCTCGTCGCCACGCTGCAGCTTCTCGACCTTGTCGAGGAAGCGCTGTTCGAGGCCCTTCTTCGACTCGTCGTACTGCTTCCGCATGGCCTCGATCTCGGCCATCAGCTTGTCGTTCGGCGAGGCGAACAGCCACCACTGCGACTTCGGGTACTCCTCGAGCACCGCACGGGTGATCTTGGTGTCCTTCTTGAAGCCCTTCGGACCGGCAATGCCCTGCCGCCCTTCGAGCAGCTCGGCAAGACGGTTGTAGACGTTGCGGTCCAGGATCGCCTGTTCGTCGTCGCGGTCCTTGGCCAGACGCTCGATCTCTTCCCGCTCGATCGCCAGCGCACGCTCGTCCTTATCGACGCCGTGGCGGTTGAACACGCGCACTTCCACGATCGTGCCCTGCACGCCCGGAGGAACGCGCAGCGAGGTGTCGCGAACGTCGGAGGCCTTTTCGCCGAAGATGGCGCGGAGGAGCTTTTCTTCCGGCGTCATCGGGCTCTCGCCCTTCGGCGTGATCTTGCCGACCAGGATGTCGCCGGCGCGCACTTCCGCACCAATGTAGACGATACCGGCTTCGTCGAGGTTCTTCAGCGCTTCTTCCGAAACGTTCGGAATGTCGCGGGTGATTTCCTCAGGCCCGAGCTTGGTGTCGCGGGCCATCACCTCGAACTCCTCGATGTGGATCGAGGTGAAGACGTCTTCCTTCACGATCCGCTCGGAGAGCAGGATCGAGTCTTCGAAGTTGTAGCCGTTCCACGGCATGAACGCGACGAGCACGTTCCGGCCGAGCGCGAGCTCGCCGAGATCGGTCGAGGGACCGTCGGCGATGATGTCGCCCTTCTTGACGATGTCGCCGACCTTCACCAGCGGACGCTGGTTGATGCAGGTCGACTGGTTGGAGCGCTGGTACTTCATCAGACGGTAGATATCGACGCCCGACTTGGTCGGATCGAGATCTTCCGTGGCGCGGATGACGACGCGGGTCGCGTCGATCTGGTCGATCACGCCCGAACGGCGCGCCGCGATCGCAGCGCCCGAGTCACGGGCAACGACGCCCTCCATGCCGGTACCGACGAACGGCGCCTCGGCGCGAACCAGCGGCACCGCCTGGCGCTGCATGTTCGAGCCCATCAGCGCGCGGTTGGCGTCGTCGTTCTCGAGGAACGGGATCAGCGCCGCGGCGACCGAAACGAGCTGCTTCGGCGACACGTCCATGTAGTCGACCTTGTCCGGCGTCACCGGCAAGACTTCGCCGGCGTGACGGCAGACCACGAGGTCTTCGGTGAAGCGGCCCTTCGGGTCGAGCGGCACGTTGGCCTGCGCGACCGTGTAGCGGCCCTCTTCCATCGCCGAGAGGTACACGACCTCGTCGGTGACGCGGCCGTCCTTGACCTTGCGGTACGGCGTCTCGACGAAGCCGTACTTGTTCACGCGCGCGAAGGTCGCGAGCGAGTTGATCAGGCCGATGTTCGGACCTTCCGGCGTCTCGATCGGGCAGATACGGCCGTAATGGGTCGGATGCACGTCGCGGACTTCGAAGCCGGCGCGCTCGCGGGTCAGACCGCCCGGTCCAAGCGCCGAGAGGCGGCGCTTGTGGGTGATCTCCGAGAGCGGGTTGGTCTGGTCCATGAACTGCGAGAGCTGCGAGGAGCCGAAGAACTCGCGCACGGCGGCAGCCGCGGGCTTCGCGTTGATCAGGTCCTGCGGCATGACCGTGTCGATGTCGACCGAGGACATGCGCTCCTTGATCGCGCGCTCCATGCGCAGGAGGCCGATGCGGTACTGGTTCTCCATGAGCTCGCCGACCGAGCGCACGCGGCGGTTGCCGAGATGGTCGATGTCGTCGATCTCGCCCTTGCCGTCGCGCAGGTCCACCAGCGTCTTGATGACGGAGAGGATGTCTTCCTTGCGCAGCGTGCGCTGGGTGTCGGGCGCATCGAGGTCGAGGCGCATGTTCATCTTGACGCGGCCGACCGCGGAGAGGTCGTAACGCTCGGCGTCGAAGAACAGCGACTGGAACATCGCCTGCGCCGAATCCAGCGTCGGCGGCTCGCCCGGACGCATCACGCGGTAGATGTCGAACAGCGCGTCTTCACGCGTCATGTTCTTGTCCGCCGAGAGCGTGTTGCGGATGTAGGGGCCGACATTGACGTGGTCGATGTCGAGCAGCGGCAGCTCCTTGTAGCCGTGCTCGTTGAGCGCCTTCATGTTCTTGTCGGTGATTTCCTCGCCGGCCTCGGCGTGGATCTCGCCGGTCTTTGGATTGACGAGGTCCTCGGCGAGGTAGTTGCCGACGAGTTCCTCATCCGACAAACGCAGCGCCTTCAGCCCCTTCTCCTGGAGCTGGCGGGCGGCACGGACGGTGAGCTTCTTGCCGGCCTCGAGCACGACCTTGCCGGTGTCGGCATCGATCAGGTCGTTGACGGTCGAGTAGCCGCGGAAGCGGTTGGCGTCGAACGGAACGCGCCAGCCTTCCTTGGTCCGCTTGTAGAGAATCTTCTTATAGAACGTGGACAGGATCGCCTCGCCGTCGAGGCCGAGGGCGAACATCAGCGACGTCACCGGAATCTTGCGGCGACGGTCGATACGCGCATAGACGATGTCCTTGGCGTCGAACTCGATGTCGAGCCAGGAGCCGCGGTACGGGATCACGCGGGCGGCGAACAGCAGCTTGCCCGAGGAGTGCGTCTTGCCCTTGTCGTGGTCGAAGAACACGCCCGGCGAACGGTGCATCTGCGAGACGATGACGCGCTCGGTGCCGTTGACGATGAAGGTGCCGTTCATCGTCATGAGCGGGATGTCGCCCATGTAGACGTCCTGCTCCTTGATGTCCTTGACCGACTTCGCGCCGGTTTCCTCGTCGATATCGAACACGATGAGGCGCAGCGTCACCTTCAGCGGCGCAGCGAAGGTCATGCCGCGCTGGCGGCACTCGTCGACGTCGTATTTCGGCTGCTCGAACTCGTAGCGGACGAATTCCAGCATCGAGGTGCCCGAGAAGTCCGAGATCGGGAACACCGAGCGGAACACCGCCTGCAGACCCTCGTCGAGGCGCCCGCCCTGGGGTTCGTCGACCATCAGGAACTGGTCATAGGACGCCTTCTGAACCTCGATGAGGTTCGGCATCTCGGCGACTTCCTTGATGTGTCCGAAGAACTTGCGAACGCGTTTGCGACCGGTGAATGTCTGCTGCGCCATCGTGGCCTCTCATTTCGTCGCCCGCTCTGGGCGCGCCGTCCGGAACGCGGCTGCCGCCGCTCCCCGGGTTGAATTTTTCGAACCCGTTTTGGGGGTCGGAAAACTCAGGTTCAGGCGGGAATGTCCTGAATCTGTTCTTCAGACCTTCAAAACGCAAAACGACGCGCGGGGCGCTAGCGCGCGCCCGCCCGTCACAACGATCGTCTTCACGGACTGCAAAAGCCCGAAATAGCCTGCTCTCCCAACGGCTTACAGGAAAATCCGGCTTCCCTGCCCACCGCGCTTTCGTGCTGCCGACCCGATATGGGGCGACAATAGTGCAGATTCGAGGGTTAAACCCGCAAATCCCCACACTTTTTCGTGTTCGGCCCGCGTCGGCTCGTTCCGTCGCACGCCTTTTGCATCCGGACCACCCCGATTGAGGGCGGACCAGGATCCCGGGCCGAGCCGATGCCCGCCCGGGATCCCCGCCAGTAAGCAGTGCTTACTTGAGCTCGACCTTGGCGCCAGCCTTCTCGAGCTGGGCCTTGATCTTGTCGGCTTCGTCCTTGTTCACGCCTTCCTTCAGCGGCTTCGGAGCACCCTCGACGAGGTCCTTTGCTTCCTTCAGGCCGAGACCGGTGATGGCGCGGACTTCCTTGATGACTTCGATCTTCTTGTCGCCAGCCGAGGCGAGAACGACCGTGAACTCGGTCTTCTCTTCCGCCGGAGCGGCAGCAGCGCCACCGCCAGCCGGGCCGGCCACGGCGACAGCCGCGGCAGCCGAAACGCCCCACTTCTCTTCGAGGAGCTTCGCGAGTTCGGCAGCTTCGAGCACGGTGAGGCTCGAGAGGTCGTCAACGATCTTCTGCAAGTCAGCCATTGTTCAGTTTCCTTACGTGTAAGTCTGGTTCGGGTTTGAGTTTTGCGAAGGGCGTCAGGCCGCTTCGCCCTTTGAGGCATGAGCCTGGATGACGCGCGCGAGCTTGCCCGCGGGCGCGTTGGCGAGCTGAGCGAGCTTGGTCGCCGGGGCCACAAGCAGGCCGACGATCTTGCCGCGCAGTTCATCAAGCGACGGCAGCGAGGCAAGCGCCTTCACGCTGTCGACATTCAGGACGGTCTTTCCCATCGAGCCGCCAATGATGACGAACTTTTCGTTCGCCTTGGCGAATTCGACGGCGACCTTTGGCGCCGCTACCGGATCGTTCGAAGTGGCGATCACGGTCGGTCCCTTCAGCATGGGGCCGATGGCAACGACGTCAGTGCCTTCAAGAGCAATTTTGGCGAGACGGTTCTTCGAGACCTTCACCGATGCACCCGCCTGCTTCATCTGCTGGCGCAGCTTCTGCATCTGGGCGACGGTGAGGCCGGAATATTGGGCAACGACCGCGACGCTCGTGGTCTTGAAGACCCCGTTGAGCTGTTCGACCGCTTCCTTTTTTGCCGCTCGTTCCACAGCAAGCTCTTTCCGGTTGGCGGTCATCGCAAGAAGCGGGACCGCCGGGTTGCACCCATCGTCCCACCCAAAACCTGAACCTCGGGGTCAAAACCCCCAGGACACGCGCCGGGCGAGACGACAATTCAAAGCCTGCCCTCCGGGAGCCCATCAGAGCCCACGGCGTGTCGAGGTCCGAACCAGACCCTTTTCGCAGAGCCAGCCCTTAAAGCTGGATACGAAGTGAAATCCGGTCTTCACCCGTCTATGCAGGCCATGCGATTAAGCCGTTGAGAAATCTAGATTTCCCGCGGGCGCCTGCAGTCTTGGACAGGACGAGGTCAGCCGGCGAACCGCCCGACCCCTGCCCGCATCCCAGCCAACCGACGGATTTTCCTTCCTTTTCCGGCAAATCCTCGCGGACGTCCTGAAAAGGAATGATCTCCTGTCTGTCGGGTTTTCGGAATGCGTGCACGAACGCGCCAGCCGAGGCCGGCACGTCCGGAGGCGGTTCTTTAACCGCTCTGTGCCGGCTTGCCAAGAGCAAAATTCACACCAGTTCCAATCCGTTGCCGGCGGGGCTTGAACCGAGGCAAAAGGCACGTTTCCGCCGAAGGTTAGGGAACCCTTTTCACACGACGGCGCATCGGAACACACGCCTTACGGATCGGACAAGGTCTTTCAGCTACAGGTTGAGCCCCTTCCCGTCCAGGGACCAGATTCGAATCAAGCATGACCCGGCACATCGTCACCCTAATCATCGGTCTGGTGATCCTGGCTGCCGTCTTCGGGGCGTTGGGAACCAGTTCGTTTCCGGTGCTGGCCCTCGCCTTTCTCATGCACATCATCGTGGGCGGCCTCAACATTGTCTGGATGATCGTGGTCCTGGGCATGATGATGTATGGCGCGCTCCGGAAACATCCCGGCCTGATCGCCGCCCCCCCGGTGTTCTTCGCAATCTGGTTCGGCGCATCAGTCTGGAGCCGCTATCACGTCGAGGCGACCACCGACCCCGCCCTCGCCGTCCGCACGATCCCGGCCGAATTAATGTCCATTCGTACCGTCACCTTGGTGACCCCAGGGGTCCGGGGCTGCTGCGGTCAGATCACGCTGCTCGCCGACGGCCTGGTCGATCGCTACGTCCACGCCACTGACGACGAGAAAGGCCATATCGGCCCCATCCGGATGACCGAGCTTGCCGCAGCCAAGGATTGCACCGGCGACGAGCTGCGCAACTCGGAACTCCTGCAACGCGCAGGGCGCATCGGCGAATGCCTGAAGACAGCGACGATCGACGCCATCCCTGACGGCCTCGTGGTTCGCATGAAGCCCAGGCCCTATTACCCGATGGTCGGCTGCTGCACCGTCGGCACGCTCAATGTCCGGCAGAACGGCGAAGAACACGTGGCTGCGACCTGGCACTCTGGCCGTCGCCTCGTGCTCAGCTATGCTCCCCTGTTCGGGCAGCCCAACCTGCCGGACCCGACATTGTCGCTGTGGGAGGGATTTTCGGGCGGTCCATCGCAAATGGTCTGGATCGGAGGCCCCACCTTCACCGGCGAAGACCTCGCGGCTGCCGTCTACGGCATCGACTGGGCCGCACCGCCGAAGACACCCGATCTCAGCACTGCCGAGTTGATCCGCCGCGCTGTCGAGATTTCGAGGGGGCCGACCCGCACCGCCGCGCTCGACATCGCCCTGACGGTGCAGGCCAAGGGCGGCATCGACGACGAACTGCTCGGCGTGATGGCGTCATTCATCGAGCTGTCGAGCTTTCCCAGCAACGTCCGCGAAGCTCTGCAGAAATTCTGGTACAAGCTCGACCCCGGCCGGCAGCGCAAATTCGTCGACCTGATCGTCACGCGGATGCAGGACCCCGCCGTCGGCTTCGATTACAACGACGTCATGCTGCCGTTCCCTTGGGATGCTGAGAAATATCCCGGCGTCGCGGATCAGGCCGCGCGGATCTTCGCGGAACGAGGCGACCTGAAGACGTGGGAATATGAACTGGCGCTGCGCCTCGCCAACAAGACGGCCTATCAATCAGATCAATATGTGGAGGAACAGCGCCAGCGCTTTCGTGTGATACGCGACGACGCCAGCGATGCCTTCGTCAGCCGCGTGCTGGCGTTCAAACGGGTCTACCTCATTCGCAATGAGGAGGAGCGCGAGTTCCTTGCTCAGCAGCTCGATCGCGCCCCCGATGCGCGACTCGAGCAGTTCCTGCAAGCCGCGGGCTGGAACAGCCCTTATCCCGCCCTGACGCCCATGACCCGGATGCTTCGCGAACGCGCGGCGGCGCGCATTGCCTCGGTGAAAGACGACAAGCTACGGCGCGAGTTGCAGGACAAATTTCGCTTCGATCGCGCCCGCTAGGATTTGACCCCATAAGGCAGCGGCTTGCCCTCGAAGAATGCGGTGAGGTTCGCCAGCACGCAGTTCTGCATGGCGACGTGCGATTCCAGGGTGTGGCCACCGATATGGGGGGCGAACACGACGTTGGGGAGCGCGGTCAGGGCGTCGGGCGCGTGCGGTTCCTTCTCGAAGACGTCGAGGCCGGCGCCGGCGATGGTCTTGTCGGTCAGCGCCGCGACCAGGGCATTCTGGTCGATGACGGAGCCCCGCGAAATGTTGACGACATAGCCGTCGGCGCCGAGGCGCCCCAGGATATCGGCGTTGACGACGTGCTGGGTCTCGGACCCTGCCCGCACCGCGATCATCAGCACGCTGCACCAGTCGGCCAGCGCCTCCAGCGACGGGAAATATTGATAGGGCAGATCGTATCTGGTGCGGCTGAAATAGCCGACCTCGCTCTCGAAGGCGGCGCAGCGCGCCGCGATCTTGCGGCCGATCTCGCCCATGCCGTAGACGCCGATGCGGCGGCCGGGCATGCCGGCCTGCGGGCGCATCATCGGCGATTGCTTCGAGGCGGCCCAGTCGCCGCTGCGGACATATTGATCGGCGACCAGGATCCGCCGGGTCGTCGCCAGCATCAGGGTCATCGCGATGTCGGCGACGGACGCCGCATTGGCGCCGGGGCTGTGGCCGACCGCGATGTTGCGTGCGGCGGCGGCCTTCAGGTCGACGCCGTCATAACCGGTGCCGTAGCAGACGATGGTCCCGAGCTTTGGAAACTGGTCCATCGCTTCCGCGCCGAGCGGCGAGCCGCCTGCGGTGAGCAGCGCACGGATGCCACTCAACTCCTCTGTCGGAAACATTTCATGCGCCGGCTTGCCACCAGTGTCGAGCAGCTCGAACCGTTCGGCGAAACGCGCCATCATCGTCTTGGGAAAGCGCGAAAAGATCAGGACCTTGTCAGCCATTGTTCTTGTTTCCGGTGAGCCCCGCCACAAACGACGAGGGGCGGAATCGGTTGCCCAATTCCGCCCCTCGCCTCATTCAAATTTCCAAACCTCAGCCGAGAATGGTGCCCGGCTCGACCTTCACGCCGGGGCCCATCGTCGAGGACACCGCAACGCGCTGGATGTAGGTACCCTTGGAACCGGCCGGCTTCGCCTTCGAGACGGCATCGGCCAGAGCCTTGATGTTCTCGACCAGCTTCTCCTCGGAGAACGAGGCCTTGCCGACGCCGGCCTGCAAGATGCCGGCCTTCTCGACCCGGAACTCGACCGAGCCGCCCTTGGCACCCTTCACCGCACCGGTGACGTCCATGGTCACGGTGCCGATCTTCGGGTTCGGCATCAGGCCGCGCGGGCCGAGCACCTTACCGAGACGGCCGACCAGCGGCATCATGTCGGGGGTGGCGATGCAGCGGTCGAAATCAATCGCGCCGTTCTGCACCTTCTCGACCAGGTCTTCGGCGCCGACGACGTCGGCACCTGCGGCCTTGGCTTCGTCAGCCTTGGCGCCGCGGGCGAACACGCCGACGCGGAGCGTACGGCCGGTGCCGTTCGGCAGGGTCACGACGCCGCGGACCATCTGGTCGGCGTGACGCGGATCGACGCCGAGATTGATCGCGACCTCGATGGTCTCGTCGAACTTCGCCTTGGCGCGTTCCTTGACCATCTTGATGGCGTCCGCGAGCGGGTAAAGCTTTTCGCGGTCAACACCTTCGCGGGCTTTGTTCAAACGCTTTCCGATTGCCATGACCGCTTACCCCGCCACTTCCAGACCCATCGAGCGGGCAGAGCCCTCGACCATCTTCATGGCCGATTCGATGGTGTCGCAATTGAGATCCTTCATCTTCTTCTCGGCGATCTCGCGCACCTGCGCCTTGGTCACCTTGCCGGCCTTGTCACGGCCCGGCGCCTTCGAGCCGGACTGGATCTTGGCAGCCTGCTTGAGGAAGAAGGACATCGGAGGGGTCTTCATCTCGAACGTGAACGAACGATCGGCGTAGATCGTGATCACGACGGGAATCGGGGTGTTCTTCTCTTCCTTCTGGGTCTGCGCGTTGAACGCCTTGCAGAACTCCATGATGTTGAGACCGCGCTGACCGAGCGCGGGACCGATCGGGGGCGAAGGATTCGCCGCACCGGCCGGGACCTGAAGCTTCAGGTATCCGGTCACTTTCTTTGCCATGTATCACTCCTGTTGTGCCGGCAGGGCCGGCGGTTTCAGGTTCGTGGTCGGGACCGATGTGCGGCTGGCAACCGCCCTCGTCCTCCCACGGCCTCTTGTCGCGCGAGGCCCGAAAGCCTCACGCCTCGTCCGGTCAGACCTTCTCGACCTGACCGAATTCCAGCTCGACCGGCGTGGCACGGCCGAAGATCGACACCGCGACCTTCACGCGCGAGCGCGCCTCGTCGATTTCCTCGACCACACCCGAGAACGAGGCGAACGGGCCGTCGGCCACGCGCACGTTCTCGCCGATCTCGAACGACACCGACGCTTTCGGCCGTTCCACGCCCTCCTGCACCTGATGCAGGATGCGCATCGCCTCGGCTTCCGAGATCGGCATCGGCTTGTTTTCCGCGCCGAGGAAGCCCGTCACCTTCGGCGTGTTCTTGATCAGATGGAACGCCTCGTCGGTCAGCTTCATCTTCACCAGCACGTAGCCCGGGAAGAACTTGCGCTCGGCGTCGATCTTGCGGCCGCGGCGCACTTCCGTGACCTTCTCGGTCGGAACCAGCACCAGCTCGAACAGCTCCTCGAGCCCGCGCTGCTTGGCCTGCTCGCGGATCGATTCGGCGACCTTCTTCTCGAAGTTCGAGTAGGCGTGGACGATGTACCAGCGCTTGTCGGACAGTTGAGCGGTTGCTGTAGCCATCAGTGGATGCCCAGAAGGAAGGTGATGAGGACGCGGATGATCTGGTCGGCGGCGAAGAAGAACACCGAGGCGACCGCGACCATGACGAACACCATGATGGTGGTGATCGTGGTCTCGCGACGGGTCGGCCAGGTGACCTTGGCGGTCTCCGAGCGTACTTCCTGCAAGAACTTGAACGGGCTGACTGCCATCGCCTAGGGTCCAGCGTCCGTCGATAGACGCAAATGAATTTCAGGGATCCGAACAGCCGCCGTTGGCCCAGCCCTCTGTCTCGAAGGATGAGCCGGAAACCGGGCTCGATTGTTCGGGGATTTAAAAGCCGCGCCGGAGATCCGCGTCTAACGGGCCGGCTGCGAGTGCGGGGTATCTACTGCGGATGGGACCAAAGGTCAAGGTCGTGGCAGCCCGGGCGAGCAGACCGCCCTCCTCCGGGCGGCCCTGCAGAGCCCATGCGGATCAAGGGCTTATCCAACCCCGCCGGTGCCGGCGCCGGCCGGTATCCGGCGGAACGCCCACGACCGGGCGCCCGCCTGCCGGCCCGGCCCTATCAGTCGGCCCGGTCGACCATGGAAATGCCGGGCAGCGGCACCACGAACTTTCCGCCCTCGGCAAAATAGCGGGCGTGCTTGGCCCGGATCGGGTCGACATAGCGCCAGGCGAAGACGACGACGAAGGCCGGCTTGCGCTCGTAAAGGGCGGCGGGCGGCAGGATCGGGATGTCGTATCCCGGGCCGGCCATCACGTTCCCCTTCTTCGGATCGTCGTCCACGAGGAAGTCGATCTTGTTCTCCAGGCCGAACTGCGGCAGCAGCGTCGTGGTACCGACCGAGACGCCGTAGCCGGCAACCGACTGACCGCGCGCATGGGCGGCATCCGCCATCGCAACCAGTTCGTTGCGGATGTCGGCGATTCTCTTCACATAGGGGGCGTAATAAGCCGGCTGATCGACACCGAGCTTGTCCTCCTCGGCAACAAAGCGCGCAACTTCCGCGGACGGCTTCTTCGGGCCGCCGGCGCGCTGCACCGTGACGCGGATCGAGCCGCCCTTGGTCCAGATGTGCTGGACGTCGATCAGCTCCATGCCCAGCCGGGCAAAGAAACGGATCAGCGGCTTGATGTTAAAATACGACAGATGCTCGTGATAGACGGTGTCGAGAAGGTTCTTCTCGGTGACGTCGACGCCATATTGCGTCTCGAACACGAACAATCCGTCCGGCGCCAGCACGTCGCGAACGCCGATCACCAGCGGATCGAGATTGTCGACATTGGCGATCATGTTGTTGGCGATCACGACGCTGGCCGCGCCATGGCTCTGAAGGATGCGGTGACCGATCACGTCGGTGAAGAAATCGCCGATGGTCTCGATCCCCGCCTCCGTCGCGCGCCGCGCAATGTCGACGGCGGGATCGACGCCCAGCACCCGCATGCCGCGCTCCTTGAAGTAGCCGAGCAGCGATCCGTCGTTGCTGCCGAGTTCGACGACCAGCGAGCCCGGCGCGATCCCGAAGCGGCTGACGACGTCGTTGGCATAACCGGCGAAGTGCTCGCGCAGACCGAGCGAGAGCGAGGTCGTGTAGACGTAATTGCGGTACTGGACCTCGGGATTGCCGACATGGAGGATCTGAAGGTGGCCGCAATCCCTGCACAGGTGCAGCGCCATCGGCACCGCGGCCCGGAAAACCGGATCGTCAACGCTGGCGTTCGGCACCTGGAAGTTCGGCGTGCCGATGGGCATGCCGGCCATCGGAACGACCAGCTCCTGCTTGTCGGAATGGCAGAGACGGCAGGTATGGCGGACGTAGAACAGGTTTTGCATCAGAGGACCGGAAAACGGAGATGTGCGTGCGAGCGGGTCGAACCCGCCCTGTGAAGATCAGATCGACGGCAATGGTTCAAGAGTGTCAAGGGTGGCTCGATACCTCCTCGGCCTTTGCCAGCCCGTAATTCGGCGATTCTTCCGCAGCATTTGCTGCCTTGTCCGCCGAATAGGAACCGCGCTCCGGACTTGCCAGCCAGATCACGCCGCCAGCCAGACCGATGATCACGCTAACGCCACCAAGCAGAATCGAGACCGACAGCGCTTCCTCGGACGGAATGCCGGCGAGGCCGAGACAGGCGACCATCGCGCCCTCGCGAACGCCCCAGCCGCTGATCGAGATCGGAACCGCCGTCAGGAGAACCACCGGCGGAATCAGGATGCCGGCATCCACGACGGAGAGTTGCGCCCCCACGCCGCGCGCCAGGGCATAGCAGGCTGTCGCGGTCACGAGATGGATGAAGAGCGCCGAACCGAACAGCAAGCCGCGATGCTCGGATCGAAGCAGCAGAAACCTGACCAGCGTGCCGAAGCGGACGAAGCTTGCGATCGCGGGAAACGCGATGAGGCGCTTGGGCAGGCGATCAAGCGTCAGCAGGACCACGGTCCCGGCGACGCCCGCCAGCGTCAGCGCGCCGATCGCCAGAATCGCGGCCTCGTTGGAGACGCGCGACATCAGGAACGGAAATCCCGCCACCATCAGCACGATCAGTCCGATCAACGCCGTGAAGCGGTCCGCCGCAACGCCCTTGACCGCCTCGGGCCACTGCACGCCGCGCTGGCGCAGCATCCACATCCGAACGGCGTCGCCGCCCACCGACGACGGCAATACCTGGTTGAACCAGAGGCTGATCATCAGGATCCGCCAGCCGGCGAGCCAGTCCAGCGACACGCCGAGCGCGCGCATGATCAGCTCCCACCGGCCGTTGAGCGCGAAGGTCTGAAGGAAGATCAGCGCCAACGCGAGAATGAACAGGGAGGGATCGACTGAGACGAGATGGCTGCGCAACCGGTTCAGATCGAGACCGCGTGCGATGTAGACGAGCACGGTGATCGACAGCAGGAGCTTCACCGAGAACAGGGCCGCCTGCTTGAACCGCGACTGCATCGATGCCTGCCTCAGGATGCCGGATATTCCGCGCGACCGATGACGAGGTCGATCGCGGCCATCATCCAGAACTGGTGCGTGGTCTCGACGATGTTGTAGCTGCGGCTGTCCACCCAGAAGTTGACGTCGCCGAGATTGCGCAACGGATTTTCCGCATTCATCCCCGACAGCGTGATCACGCCGAGCTTCATCGTCCGCGCCTGCGCTACCGCGTTGATGATGTTCTTCGACCGCCCCGACGAGCTGATCGCGACGAGACAGTCGCCGGCACGCGCGCTCAGCCGCACCGCATGCGCAATCCAGTCCTCGAAGCCGTAATCGTTGGCAAGGCACGACATCATGCTTGCATCGCTGAAGCACAGCGCGGGCACCGATGCGTTCTTCGCCAGGTCGATCGCCAGATGAGAAGCGATGCCCGCCGAGCCGCCATTGCCGATGAAGATGACGCGGCCGCCCTGCTCGCGCGCGCGCAACCAGGCCGCGCGGGTGGCCGATATCTGGGCGAAGACAGCGTCGTCGACAGCCGTCGCGCGATGAAGCCGCCCCATGTAATCGACGAGGAAAGCCTTGTGATCGGGATCAACGGACTCGGTGGGCATGGGCTCGCGGCTCGGCTGCAATGTGGGCGTGTGATACCGGCTATTACTAGGGATTGCAAAGGTATAATACTTGCCAAACTTGCGCGTGGCTGGTAACCGGCTTCGGGTTTCACTCAACATTGGCGAGCCTGTTTCGCTGGGCATTCGCATCACGGATGTTCCCCATGAAATGCATCGTTACTGGCGGCGCCGGATTCATTGGAAGCCACCTTGTCGATCGTCTCCTCGACGACGGACATGAGGTGATTGCGCTCGACAATTTCGTCATTGGCCGTCCCGAAAATCTGTCCTCGCACGCCAATTCGAATCGCTTGAAGGTCGTGCGCGCCGACGTCACCGACCTCGAGCAGATCCGCCCGTATTTCCACGGTGTCGACTGGGTCTTTCATCTCGCCGCGCTCGCCGACATCGTGCCCTCGATCGAATCGCCGATGCCGTATCACCGCGCCAATGTCGACGGCACCGTCAACGTGCTCGAGGCCGCGCGGCATGCGGGCGCCCGCCGGTTCGTCTATGCGGCGTCGTCGTCCTGCTACGGCATCCCCGATGCCTATCCGACGGCGGAGAGCGCCGAGATCCGGCCGATGTATCCCTACGCGCTGACCAAGAATCTCGGCGAGCAGTGCGTCATGCATTGGTGCCAGGTCTATAAGCTGCCTGCGATCGCGCTGCGCCTGTTCAACGTCTACGGACCGCGTCATCGCACCACGGGTACCTACGGCGCCGTGTTCGGCGTGTTCATGGCGCAGAAGCTTGCCGGCAAGCCGTTCACGGTGGTCGGCGACGGCGAGCAGACCCGCGATTTCACCTTCGTCAGCGATGTCGCCGACGCCTTCGTCACGGCCGCGCAGTCCGACGTCTCGCACGAGATCTTCAACGTCGGCTCGGACAACACCTACAGCGTCAACCGGCTTGTCGAGCTGCTCGGCGGCGACAAGGTCCACATTCCCAAGCGTCCCGGCGAGCCCGACTGCACCTACGCCGACATCACCAAGATCAAGCGGGTCCTGAACTGGGCCCCGAAGGTGAAGTTCGAGGACGGCGTCGCGACGATGCTGAAGTCGATGGACCAGTACAAGGACGCTCCGCTGTGGACGGTCGACAAGATCGCCGATGCCACCAAGGACTGGTTCAAGTATCTCGGCGACGACAAGGATGCGGCGTCCGGCACGCCGAAGGCAAGCTATTGAACAGGTTCGCCGGGTATCGTTGCCGCGAATCGATCAATTTCGGACCGTCCGGCTGATGCCGGCCGGCACTTTGGGTAATTAACATGGGTCATACTCCGACAAACAAGGCAGCGGTCCATCCGGCACCGCACGAGAAGATCAAGTCGCTCGATGAGCTCGGCGCGATCGCGCGGGCCGCTCAGGCCGAGGGCCGCACCGTCGCGCTCTGCCACGGCGTGTTCGATCTCGTGCATCTGGGGCACGTCCGGCACATTCTGGCTGCACGCAACGAGGGGGACGTGGTCATCGTGACCATCACCGCCGACCGTTTCGTCAACAAGGGTCCCGGGCGACCGATCTTTCCGGAGAACATGCGCGCCGAGATGCTGGCGGCACTCGGCACGGTCGACTTCGTCGGCATCAACCGGACCTCCAGCGCCGAGCCGGTCCTCGATACCGTTCGCCCCGACATCTATGTGAAGGGCTCGGACTACGAAAACCCTGAAGATGACGTCACCGGCAAGATCGCCACCGAGCGCGATGCCGTCGAGCGCCATGGCGGACGGATCGTCTTCACGCGCGACGTGACCTTCAGCTCGTCGACGCTGCTGAACCGCTATTTCGACATCTACGATCCCCCTCTGCGCGACTACCTGCAGAAGGTGCGCGAGGGTGGCGGCGCCGAACGCCTGCTGAACCTGATCGACAAGATCCAGAACATGCACGTCGTGCTGGTCGGAGATACGATCATCGACGAGTACCAGTACGTCACGGCGCTCGGAAAGGCCTCGAAGGAAAACATCGTCGCGACCCTGTTCAAGAACGGCGAGCAGTTTGCCGGCGGCGTCATCGCCGCGGCCAATCACGTCGCGAGCTTCTGCAAGTCGGTCGAGATCGTCACGACGCTCGGTGGCAACGACTACCCCGAAGAGTTCATTCGCGCGCATGTCCGCCCGAACGTCACGCTGACGCCGATCCGCATTCAGGGCCGTCCGACCACCCGCAAGCTGCGCTACGTCGAGATGGGCTACCTGCACAAGCTGTTCGAAGTCTACACGATGGACGACACGCCGCTCGACGAGGCCGCGCGCAATGAGATCGACCGCGTGACCGCCGAGCGCGTGCGCGGGGCGGACGTGGTCATCGTCACCGATTTCGGCCACGGCATGATCGCATCCAGCACGATCGACACGCTGATCGCGAACTCCAAGTTCCTGGCCGTCAACGCCCAGAGCAACAGCGGAAATCACGGCTACAATCTGGTCACGAAATATCCGCGCGCCGACTACATCTGCATCGACGCGCCGGAAGCGCGGCTGGCCGCCACCGACAAGTTCAACGACATCGCCTCCGTGATCGAGAACGGCCTGCACGCCAAGATCGATTGCGACAACATGATCATCACGCACGGCTCCTTCGGCTGCTACCCCTTCTCGGCCAAGACCGGCGTGGCGCGCGTGCCCGCATTCACCAAGACCGTCGTCGACACCGTCGGCGCCGGCGACGCCTTCCTGACCATCACGGCGCCGCTGGTGGCGGCCGGCGGCAACATCGAGGACGTCGCCTTCATCGGTAACGCAGCCGGCGCCATCAAGGTCGGCATCGTCGGCCACCGCAGCTCGGTCGAGAAGGCGCCGCTGGTCAAGTTTGTCACCGCGTTGTTGAAGTAGCGCGACCGAAAAATCTGGAGAACGACAGTGATTGATCAGAAATGGAACGTGATGGTCACCGGTGGCGCCGGCTATGTCGGCAGCGTGCTGGTTCCCCAGTTGCTCGCGGCCGGCCACAAGGTCACCGTGCTCGACCTCTTCATGTACGGCGACGACGTCTTCAATACCGTTCGTGACAATCCCAACCTTCGCCTGATCAAGGGCGACATCCGCGACGAGGCCGCGATCAACGAGGCCCTGCGCGGCAACAACGCGGTGATCCACCTCGCCTGCATTTCCAACGACCCCTCGTTCGAGCTCGACCCGGGACTCGGCAAGTCGATCAACTACGACTGCTTCCGGCCGATGGTGCGCGCGGCGAAGAAGGCCGGCATCAAGCGCTTCATCTATGCGTCCTCCTCCAGCGTCTACGGCATCAAGGACGAGGCCGAGGTGACCGAGGAGCTGTCCTGCGAGCCGCTGACCGACTATTCGAAGTTCAAGGCGATGTGCGAGACGGACCTTGCCGACGAGGCGGCCTCCGGCTTCGTCACCTGCACCGTGCGCCCCGCCACCGTGTGCGGCTACGCACCGCGGCAGCGGCTCGACGTCGTCGTCAACATCCTGACCAACCTTGCGGTCAACACCGGCCGCATCCGCGTGTTCGGCGGATCGCAGAAGCGGCCCAACCTGCACATTCAGGACATGTCGGCGGCCTATCTGTTCCTGCTCCAGCAGGATGACGCGAAGATCGACGGCAAGACCTACAATATCGGCTACGAGAACCACTCGCTGATGAAGATCGCCGACATCGTCAAATCGGTGGTCGGCAACAACGTCGACGTGGCGGTCGAGCCGACTGACGATCTGCGCTCCTACCACGTCTCCTCGGAGAAGATCCGCCGCGAGCTCGGCTTCGCCCCGACGCACACGATCGAGCAGGCCGTCTCCGGCCTGGTGGACGCCTTCAAGTCCGGTCGCCTGCCGGACTCGCTGAACAATCCCCGGTACTTCAACATCAAGATGATGCAGAACATCAGCCTGAAGTGAGCGGCGTGCGGATCGGCATCGATTTCGACAATACGATCATCTGCTACGACAAGGTCTTTGCCGATGTCGCGCGCCAGCGTGCCCTGCTGCCCGAGGGATGGGCGGGACTGAAAACCGACGTGCGGGACTATCTGCGGTCCCGCCCGGGCGGAGAACTGGCCTGGCAGGGGCTTCAGGGCTTCGTCTACGGCAAAGGTATCGGCGGCGCCGAGATCTATCCCGGCGTTCGCGAATTCTTCGCCGCCTGCCGGCAGGCCGGCGCCAGCGTCTGCATCGTCAGCCACAAGACCCAGTTCGGCCATCAGGACCCGGACCGCGTCGATCTGCGCGACGCCGCGCGCGGCTGGCTGCGCGGTGCGGGCCTGATCGATGCGCCCGATGCGGCGATCTCGCTCGGCGAGGTCTATTTCGAAGCGACGCTGGCGGCAAAGGTCGAACGGCTCGCAAGCCTCGACCTCGACATCTTCATCGACGACCTCGTCGATGTGTTCGAGCAGCCGCATTTCCCGAAGACGACGCGCGCGATCCTGTTCACGCGGTCGCAGTCCCCTCACCCCGAGCACTGCGAACCGATCGCGACATGGGCCGATATCCGCCGCGAGGTCTTCGCGGCATGAGCGAGCCCGACATCAGCACGCCGGATGCGATCGCGATCGGCAGCCGCCTTGCCGGCACGCGGGCCGCGTCCGCCCAGCCGGCACGGTCCGGCAGCAACAACAGGGTGTTTCGGCTGGAGATGGCCGAGGGGCCGCCGCTCGCTCTCAAGCACTATCCCTCCGACGGGCGCGATCGCCTGGGTCAGGAATACGACGCGCTCTCGTTTCTGTCGCAGCATGGCATCACATCCACACCGCGGCCGATCGCCAAGGACGTCGATGCGAACTGCGCGCTGTATCAATGGTTCGACGGCGAGGCGGCGGTGCTGCGCCCGCAAGCCGGCGATGCGGATCAGCTCGCCGACTTCCTGATCGAGCTTCAGAAGCTGCGCGACGCCGAGGGCGCGCAGACCTTGCGGAACGCGTCAGCCGCCATCTTCTCGCCCGAGGAGACGATCGCCCAGTACGAGCAGCGCCTGGACGGGCTGCGGCGGGCCTCCAATGATCATCCGGACCTGCGCGCATTCATCGACGGCAGCCTGGTTCCCAGCACCGACATCGCCATCCGGCAGCTCCGCCGGCGCTACGCGGAACTGGGCCGGGATCCCGCGGCGGACCTTGCGCCCGCGCATCGCGCGCTGAGCCCGTCCGACTTCGGACTGCACAACGCCCTGCGCGGCGAAGACGGCCGCCTGCGCTTCATCGACTTCGAATATTTCGGCTGGGACGATCCGGTCAAACTCCTGTCCGACACCGCGATCCACCCGGGTAGCGATCTACCCGTAAACGACGCGAATCGCCTGATCGAACGCCTCACGCAAGCCTTCTCGGCTAGGGATGACGCGTTTGCGGTCCGCCGAGACGTACTGTATCCTCTGTTTGGGGCGATTTGGTGCCTAATTGTCCTGAATGCTTATTTGCCGGAAAGCCGCTCCCGGCGCGCCCTGGCTGCGCAAGGAGGCGATCTGACGGTCCGCCTTGCCGGTCAGCTCGACAAAGCCCGCCGGCTCCATCAAACGATTTGCCAACGTGATCCAGACCTCACCCCACGCTGAAGCCGCCCTCACCTGCACGCTGGACGAGCGCAGTCTCTACCTGCGTCGCCTGGTCCTCGGTTCTGTCCGCTCCGCGGGACGCGGCCATGTCGGCCCTGCCCTGTCGCTGATCGAGATGGTCCGCGTCCTCTACGACGACGTGCTGCGGATCGATCCGAAGAATCCGCGCGATCCGAACCGCGACCGCGCCATCCTCAGCAAGGGACATGGTTGCCTCGCGCTCTATGCGCTGCTGGCCGATCGCGGTTTCTTCCCGCTGTCGGAGCTGGACGGCTTCTGCGGGCCCGACAGCATCCTCGGCGGACATCCCGAATACGGCATGGTGCCGGGCGTCGAGGCGTCGACCGGCGCGCTCGGGCATGGCCTCTCGATCGGCGTCGGCCTCGCACTTGCCGCGCGGATGCGCGAGCGCAGCTACCGAACCTTCGTCCTGCTCGGCGACGGCGAGATCAACGAAGGATCGGTGTGGGAAGCTGCGATGGGCGCAGCCAAGCACGGGCTCGACAATCTGGTTGCGATGATCGACTACAACAAGCTGCAGAGCTATGGCCCCACCGACTACGTGCTGCCGCTGGAGCCGCTTGCTGACAAGTGGCGCAGCTTCGGCTTCGCCGTGCAGGAGGTGAACGGCCACGACGTCGGCGCCCTGCGCACCGTGCTCAAGCAGATCCCGCCCGTTGCCGGCAAGCCCACCGCAATCATCTGCCATACCGTCAAGGGCAAGGGTCTTCCGGCTGCGGAATCCAACGCCGATTGGCATCACAAGAACAAGCTGTCCGACAGCGAGCTCGACGCCATCCGCGTCGCTGTCGGCGATTTTTGATCGGCTCCCCATGCGCAACACCGCGATGAACATGGTCCACAAGCTCGCCGCGCGCGACGAGCGTGTGCTCTACATCGGCTCCGATCCCGGCGCCGGCACCTTGCGCAACATGAGCAAGGAGTTTCCGAAGCGCCATTTGATCGAGGGCATTTCGGAAGCGCACATCATCGGCATGTCGGCCGGCCTCGCGATGGAAGGTTTTGTTCCTTACGTGAACACCATCGCGACCTTCCTGACCCGGCGCTGCTACGAGCAGGTGGCGGTCGACCTCTGCCTGCACAATCTGCCGGTGCGCCTGATCGCCAATGGCGGCGGCCTCGTCTATGCGCCGCTCGGCCCCACCCACCAGGCGATCGAGGACATCGCCATCATGCGGGCGCTGCCCAACATGACGGTGATCTGCCCGTGCGATGCCGACGAAGCGGCCCGCATGATGGAACAGACGCTGGACTGGAAGGGCCCGATCTATATCCGGCTCGGCAAGGGCGGTGACGCCGTCGTCTCCAAGGCCGAGCACGGCTTCGAGATCGGCAAGGCCATCCTGATGCGGCCGCCCGGCGACGTCGTGATGGTCACCACGGGCATCATGCTCCAGCGCGCCCTCGCCGCGGCCGACCTGCTGGCCGCGCAAGGCATCCGTGCGGGCATCCTGCACATGCATACGGTCAAGCCGCTCGACACCGAGGCGCTGCTGCAGGCGGTGCGCGCGACGCGCCTCCTGGTGACGCTCGAGGAGCACGTCCCCTCCGGCGGCCTCGGCAGTGCGGTCGCCGAGACGCTGATCGACAAGCTCGGCTCCGGCCTGCCCGCGATGCTTCGGCTGTCGCTGCCGGACCGCTTCATGCACAATTACGGCTCGCAGGACTCGCTGCTGAAGAAGCACGGGCTCTCCGCCAACGCCATTGCGACCTCGATCGAGCACGCGCTCGCGGCGTCGCGCACCTCCTCTCCTCAACTCCATTCCACCTGACGGGCCCCATGTACGACGTTCGATATTCCTACCTGCTCGAGCAATTCTCCGATCCCGCCCCGATCCTCGCCGAGATCGGCCGACTGGTCGCGACCGGTGATTTCACCCTTGGCAAGCCCGTCGCCGAATTCGAGAAGCGCTTTGCCGAGCTGATCGGCGTGCGTCACGCCATCGGCGTCGGATCAGGCACCGATGCGCTCAAGCTGCCGCTCAAGGCGCTCGGCATCGGCCATGGCGACGAGGTCATCACCGCCGCCAACACCTTCATCGCCACCGTCGGCGCCATCGCGGAGACCGGGGCTACGCCCGTGCTGGTCGACTGCGACGACTCCTTCTGCATGAATGTCGACCAGGTCGAGGCCGCCATCACCAAGAAGACCAAGGCGATCATGCCGGTGCAGTTGACCGGCGAGGTCACCGACATGGGCAAGCTGATGCCGATCGCCCAGCGCCACAACCTTCCCGTGGTCGAGGACGCCTGCCAGGGCATCCTGTCGGAGTTCGCGGGCAAGCGCTCCGGCACCCACGGCATCGCGGCCGGCTTCTCCCTGCATCCGCTCAAGAACCTCAACGTCTGGGGCGACGCCGGCGTCGTCGTCACCAACGACGACGCCATGAACGAGAAGCTCCGCCTGATCCGCAACCACGGCATGAAGAATCGCGACGAGATCTCGATCCTCGGCTGCAATTCGCGGCTCGATTCACTGCAGGCCGTCGTCGGCAACTGGCTGATCGGCCATACCGGCGAGATCACGCGCCGCCGGATCGAGAACGCAGCCTATTACGATGCGGGCCTTGCCGGCCTGCCGGGCCTGCGCGTTCCGGCGCGCCGTCCCAACGTGAAGCACGTCTACCACCTCTACATGGTGTTCGCCGAGCGTCGCGACGAGCTCTACAAGTACTGCCTGGACAACGGCATCGAGGCCAAGATCCACTACCCGATCCCGCTGTATCAGCAGGAAGGTCTCAAGCATCTCGGTTACGCGCCGGGCACCTTCCCGGTCACCGACCGACATGCCAAGGAAGTCATCAGCTTCCCGGTCGACCAGCATCTGACGCGCGCGCAGCAGGATCGCGTCATCGAGACCGTCAGGAAGTTCTGCCATGGACGCTGACACCGGCCGCCGCCGCATCGGTTACGTCAATCTTCCCGCACAATTCGAGGAAGAGCGCACCGAGATCATGCAGGCGGTCGAGGGCGTGTTCTCCCGCGGAGACTTCATCGGCGGCGCGGCGGTCGGCAAGCTCGAGGAAGAGCTGTCCGCCTATCTCGGCTCGCCGCACGTCGTGACGCTGAACTCCGGCACCGACGCGCTGATCCTCGCCTTGCGCGCGCTCGACATCGGTCCCGGCGACGAGGTCATCACCCCGCCGAATTCGTTCGTGGCATCGACCGCCGCGATCATCGCGGTCGGCGCGACGCCGGTGTTTGCCGACGTGCTGCCGGACCAGAACATCGATCCCGCCGCAGTCGAGGCCGCAATTACCCCGCGCACCAAGGCGATCATGCCGGTGCACCTGACCGGCCGCATGGCCGACATGAACCCGCTGATGGCGCTCGCGAGCAAGCACGCGCTCGCCGTGATCGAGGACAGCGCCCAGGCCGTCGGCTCGACCTATGACGGCCGCATGAGCGGCACCATGGGAACGTTCGGCTGCTTCTCCGCGCATCCGCTGAAGAACCTCAATGCCGCGGGCGATGCCGGCTTCCTCGTCACCGCCGACGCCGACATGGCCGCACGCATCCGCCGCCTGCGCAATCATGGCCTGATCAACCGCAGCGACGTCCAGGAATGGGGCCTTGTGTCGCGGCTCGACACGCTGCAGGCCGACGTGCTGCGCATCCGCCTGCGCAATCTGCCCTCGGTGATCGAACGCCGGCGGCGCAACGCCGCGCAATACCGCGCCGAGCTCGCAGGGTTGCCGCTGTTCATTCCGCCCTGCCGCAACATCGAGTTCAACACCTTCCACACCTTCGTCGTGCAGACCGATCGTCGCAACGACTTCCAGAAATATCTTGCCGACAAGGGCATCGAGACCGCGATCCACTATCCGGTCCCGATCCACCTCCAGCCGGCCGCCGCGCATCTCGGTCACGGGCGCGGCGCGTTTCCGGTCACCGAACGGCAGGCGGACCAGATCCTCACGCTTCCCATCAACCAGTTCCTCTCGGCCGCCGACATCAGCTATATCTGCGCGACCGCGCGGGAGTACTTCGCATGACGGATACGGACTTCCTCCAGGCCGATGAGCAGGCGCTGGCGCAGCGCTTCATCGACAACGGCTTCGTCACCACGCCGGCCGACGACCGCGCCGGGCTCGACCGGATCCAGCGGCGCGCCGCAGAGCTGGCCGCCGACTATCTGAAGCTGCCGCACAGCAACGATCCCTATGCGATGCTCGACGGCATCCATACCCGCGTGAGCGTCGACGATCTCAACGGCCTGCGGCTGCACGTCTTCAACGGCCTCAACGCCGAGCCCTGGTTCCGGCCGACCTATTTCCGCCTGGCACGCTCGACGATCGAAACCATCGTCGGCAACGAGCTCTGCATGCAGCGCCGCGTCAATCTCAGCATCCAGATGCCCGGCGACGATTCCTCGCTGCTTGCCACCCATTCCGACGTCTGGTCGGGGGACTCGCCGTTCGAGGTCGTGGTGTGGGTGCCGCTGGTGGACGTTCACCGCACCAAGGCGATGTATCTGCTGCCGCCGTCGCTGAACGGCGACATGCAGGACCGGATGGCAAGCCTGCGCAGCGCCGAGGAGCTGTACAAGACGATCAAGCCGCACGCGACCTTCATCGAAATTCCCTACGGTCACGTGATGCTGTTCAATCAGACCCTGATGCACGGCAATCGCGTCAACGAAGAGCCCGGCACGCGCTGGAGCATGAACTGCCGGTTCAAGAGCATCATGTCGCCCTACGCGGACAAGCGCTTCGGCGAATTCTTCGAGCCGATCCTGCTGCGTCCGGCGACGCGCGTCGGCATGCAATACAAGCTGCCGGGAGGCTTCCATGGCTGAGCGAGCCGGCCATCGCGGCTATATCGGCGCCCGCCCGCTGAACGGCAGCCGCTCCCCGCAGCACGTCCAGAACATCGTGATCCGCGACTATGCACGGCGCAAGAACCTGCAATATCTGCTCAGCGCCGTCGAGCATATCATGCCGGGCAGCTACATGGTGCTCGAGGACATCCTCGACGAGCTCCCGCGGCTGAATGGCCTGATCCTCTACAGCATCTTCATGCTGCCGCCCGACGAGGCACGGCGACGGGAAATCTACGACCGCGTGCTGCGCGAGGGCTGCGACCTGCACGCCGCCGTCGAGGAAATCACACTGTCCTCGCAGAAGGACATCCAGGCCGTCGAGGATATCCTGCTCGTCAATAAATACGCGACCATCCTGTGACGATGCCGCGCTCCGGTTAACGACCATGGCCGAGGTCAACCTGCTCCAGCCGATGCACGCTTCGACCAAGCGGAACTATGTTCAGCGCGTGGTCGAGCATGACAAGGCGGACTCGGCGACCGTTGCGCGGCAATGGGGACGCGACTACTGGGACGGCGACCGGCGCTACGGCTATGGCGGCTACCGCTATGACGGACGGTGGCGTCCGCTCGCCCAGACCCTGATCGACCGCTATGGCATCAAGCCCGGCATGAGCGTGCTCGATGTCGGCTGCGGCAAGGGTTATTTGCTCTACGAGTTCAGCCAGCTCGTCCCCGATCTCACCATCGCCGGCATCGACATCTCCGACTACGGCATCGCCAACGCCAAGGAGGAGGTGCGGCCGCAGCTGAAGGTCGGCAGCGCCGTCGAGCTCCCCTACCCCGACCACAGCTTCGATCTCGTGGTGTCGCTCGGCGTGTTGCACAATCTCCCGCTCGAGGACGTCTTCCGCGCGGTGGGCGAGATCGAGCGCGTCGGACGCGGCACCTCGAAATACCTGATGGTGGAATCGTTCCGCAACGAGCGCGAGAAGGCGAACCTCCTCTACTGGCAGCTCACCTGCCTGAGCTTCCACGGCCCGCAGACATGGGCCTGGATCTATGACAAATGCGGCTATCGGGGCGACCATGGGTTCATCTTCTTCGAATGAGACGGCGCGTTCGCGCACGGCGACTTCGCTCCGTGCGCAGAACCCGGAAGTCTACTATTCCGACGACGCCATCGTCACCGCGGACGATGCCACGATCGGCGAGCTGAAGCGGATCGCCGCCGGCAACCCGCGCCTGCGCAGCCGCCTGTGCACGCATCCCGATCCCTCCTCCGGCCTGCACGAGATGCTGATCGTGCATCACCGCGAGGCCTATGTCCGGCCCCACAAGCATCTCGGCAAACCTGAATCGTTTCACGTGATCGAGGGCACCGCGCAGGTGGTGATCTTCGAGGATGACGGCAGCATCCGCGATGTGCTCGAGATGGCGCCCTACGGCCAGGGCAAGCGCTGCTATTATCGCATGCCGGAAAAGGTCTTCCACTCGATCCTGATCACCTCGGAATGGCTGGTGTTTCACGAAACCACCGCCGGCCCGTTCGATCCGGCCCGCACGGAATTTCCCGACTGGGCCCCCGATGGCAGCGACGCTGCTGCGGTCCAGGACTACGTGGCGAGGATGGGGGCGCTCGCCGCCGGGCATCTGACAAGGAAATAGACTTCGACGACGACCGCTTCTCACCGACCCCGCCTTGAATCTTCGAGGACGAACTAGCCGATGAAGCTGCCCGGTACGAAAGCGCTGGTGACCCTGGTCAAGTTCGTGGTCTCGATCGGCATCCTCGTGCTGATCATGCGCGGCCAGGATCTGGGGTCGTTGAAGGCGGATCTTCTCGCCGCCAGGCTCGACATGCTCGCGCTTGCGGTGTCGCTGCTGTTCGCCCAGACCTTTCTTCTCTGTCACCGCTGGATTCTGATCCTCCGCGCGATGGGCGTTTCCCTCGACTGGCTCGCAGGGTGGCGCATCCTCATCATCAGCACATTCTTCAACCAGGTGCTGCCCGCCGGCGGCGACGCCGTGCGCATCTGGATGCTGCGGCGGCATGGCGAGCAATGGTCGCAGACCATCAGCAGCATCGTCGCCGATCGTTTCCTCGCGCTGCTGGCTCTCGTCGTCGTCATCCTGTTGGGGATGCCGTTCCTTCTGCCGCGCATCAGCGACAGTTCGCTCCTCTTTGCGATCCTGACCGTGCTCGCATTCGCATGCTGCGGTTTGATCGCCCTGGTCACCTTGGATTGGTGGCCGCCTCGCCTGATCGCATTGCTGCCAGCCAAGGTCGTACAATTCGTGACCCTGGTCAGGGCGCCGTTGCTGGCCACCGAAGGGCGCGGCACGTTGATCGTGTCCGCCATCGTCATCCATCTGATGACGGTCGCAGCCTGTTATGTCCTCGGGCTCGGGCTGGAGGCGCAGCTCTCCGCGCTCGACGCATTCGTTCTCGTGCCGCTCGTGATCCTCTCGTCGGCGGTCCCGATCTCGATCGGAGGATGGGGCGTGCGTGAGGGCGCAATGGTTGCCGCGCTCAGCCTGGCGGGAATAGCGCCCGAGAAGGCGCTTGCGATATCGGTATTGTTGGGGCTCGGCGGCCTGATCGTCGGACTGATCGGCGGCCTGGTATGGCTCTTCGCACCGGAGCGCGCCGGCTTCAACACCGACAAGCTGCGGGGTATTGCCGAACGGGCAGACGCCACACCGGTCTAGCCATGGCACGCATGAATACTGACCCCACACCTCATTTCACAATCGATCGGCGCGGGATCGCCCGGTCGATCGACGCTTTTTTCAGCTGTATGACCATGGACAAGTCAAGCAATGGTAGTTGCCCAAACGAATTTGCGCGCCCTCGTTCAGGCGGCGTTGTGGCGTATCGTCATCGGCACGCCGGCCGCTGTTTCCATCTGGCTTCTGAACCGCCCCGACACATACCGTACCCTGCTATTCGACGGTGGCTGGACGACGCGGTTGTACGTCATCGCCTGGATCATCCTGACGCCTTATCTCGGCTGGCTCGTGATGGCGACCGGGCGCCTGACCTTCTCCCTGATCAAGCACGAGCCTACCCAGCGGGTCGACGAATTCTTCGTCGGCGCGGCGACGCTCATACTGACCGGTTTCGGGCTCGGCGCCCTTTCCCTGCTGTATCCGCAGATCGTCCTGGGATCCGCGATCGCAGTCCTGCTGTGGGATAGCCGCAGCTTCAGGAAACCGCAAAAGCTCGCGGTGACGTTGCCGCTCGTGGCAACATCGCTGTTCGGTCTTTGGCTGCTCGCAACGGTGTTCGTCGATCGCGCGGTCATACCCGACGTCATTTCGACCGATGTTCAGCAGCTCTATGCGCCCTATCTTGCGGAGGTCGCGCGAAATCACAGCATCTGGCTCGCGGCCGACAACCCGATCTTCTCCGACTTCGAGATCGGCCACGGCAACGGCCTGCATTTGATGTTTGCGACGTTCCTGCCCCCTCACGTCGCGCAGATCATTTCATTTCTCTATTTCGTTGGAATCGGCGCGGTCATTTTCGAGCTCGCCCGCATCGTTCTGCCGTGGCTGGCGCTCGGACGCCGCTGGGAAGACGCCGCGATACCGATGGCACTTGGCCTGGCGATCCTCGGACTTGCGTGGCCGCGAACGATGCCGAGCGTCAAGCCCGGCCTCTACATCATGGAATTCGGCAAGTACCATCTGCAAACGGCGGCCTTCTTCGTCTATTTTCTGCTGGTCGTCGTGCGAACGTCCCAAAAGCGGGACAAGTTCGCTGCGGGCATTTGCGCCGTTGCCGTCGCGGCATCCTATCCGCCCTACGCAGCGCTCGTCTTCGTGATTTCGTCGTTGGGCGCGTTCACCAAGGCAATTCAGCGAGACAAATCCGGCCTCGTCACCAGCGTGCTGCTGGGCGTTGGGGCGATCGCAGGGTGCCTGCTGACCCTCGCCATCAACTACGCTTACCTCGGAATCCCCGCGACAAATCCATACTCGCTTTTCCGGCACGTCGTTTCGGCGGAACGCTTTGCGAGGTTCGGCAGCCTCGACATTCTGGATTATTTCGTGCTGTCGCAGTCGCTGGAGGTCACCGACTTTCTGAGCAAGTGGGGATTTCTCGCCTTCGTCGCGCAGACCAAGTCCGTTCTCAAGTTCGCACTGCTCCTCGTGCTGGGCACTTGTGTCGTCGCGGTCGTGGACTCGAAGCTCCGTTCCGATCCCCCGGAATTCCAAAAGCCGCCGCCGCTCCCCAACCCTGCGGGACTTTTCGTCGTTGTCGCCTATGTCGCCAGCGTCCGGCTTCTGGATATGACCCTGAATATTCCGAGCCTCATAAGACTGTCGATTCACGTGAACGCGCTGTTCCCGCTTTCGACCGTCGGGATCGCCTGCTGGGGAGTGGTCCTCGCGCGACGCTTCAAGCCGGCCTGGTTCAGCGACCGCATCGCTCCCCACGCCGCCCTCCTTGGCATTCTGCTGGCCTGCGCATGGACAACCGCAAAATATCCCTGGAAGAGCTTCATAGCTGATGAGGCCGTCTCCTTCGTGGAGGGTGCGCCTCTCAATCAAATGCCCCGCGTCAGCCTGGATTGGCAGCGCTGTGACGAGCTGCAGCGTTCGACCGGCTCGGATCGCATCCTGGCGCTCAACGGTTATCGCGCCATGGTGCCCTGCTATTTCTCGCCGCTACTCACGCGAGGCAAGATCATCCACACCTACGAGAGCGACGTCGCGCGCGACTTCCGGAAGGTCGCATTGGGGACCGCCGATGCCGCGGAAGCCGCCCTTCGATCCCTCGGCGTGAATCTGTTCTACGTCCAGAAGCAGAATTGCGACTTCTGGCTCAACGGTTTCTCCGACCTGTTTCAACCGACCGAACTGGCGAATCGGTTTGCCGTCCAAAGCGAGACGCCAAGCTATTGGTTGCTGACCTGGAAGACCGGCGCTCAAACATTGGATCCGCAGGCCGGGACCGGCATTTCCGCGTTACGGACCCGATCGAAGGAGATCTACCGGGAGGCCTACGGCGTTGAGCCGTTTGAGGTGGTGAAGCACCGTTTGCCTCCTGGCGGCAAGCGCGCGGATCCCTCGGTCCTCGACAAGGTCTTCACATGCGAATGATGAAAGCTGCGGTGCCGGCCAGGAAGAGTGCCGCCGCAAGCTTCAGACAAGCTCCCGCTTGTGAAAAGCCGTACCGGGACAACTTAGGAATTGTAGCATGGCCTGCCCCGCTATATAGGCTTTTAGAAGCTCCGGGCGCCGCCCCGGGACGCCGTTGTTCCCTTGCTTTTCCTGCAAAGAGCTAGAGCCGTGACCGATCATTGCCGCCTCTGCCATTCGACCGACCTGCGACCGGTCATCGACCTCGGAATGATGCCGATTGCGCATCGGCTTCGACACAGCCGCAACGAGCAGGACGAACGGTATCCGTTCGAGGTGCTCGCATGCGGCGAGTGCGGCCTGCCGCAGATCGTCAAGCCGATCGATCCCGATATTCTGTACCGGCAGTTCAACTACAATTTCAGCAGCTGGAAGCCCGAGCCGCACCAGGTTGACGAGCTCGACACCATCGCGAAATTCTCGAAGCATCAATCCGTGTTCGAGATCGGCTGCAACGACGGCCTGTTCATGGACAAGCTTCGCGAGCGCGGCACCAAGGTCATGGTCGGCGTCGAGCCGAATCCGGTGTCGGGCAAGATCGCCCGCGAGCGCGGCATCAAGGTCTATGCCGATATGCTCAGCCCTGAGATGGCCCACGACGCAGTCGCTCAGTCCGGCAAGTTCGACCTCGTCATCTCGCGCCAGGTGCTCGAGCACATCGTCGATTTCGAGAATTTCTTCGCCTGCGTGAAGATCGCGCTGAAGGACGACGGGCTGCTGTTCATCGACGTGCCCGATTTCGCACCCGGCTCGACGGCAGGCGATCTCTCGGTGCTCTGGGAGGAGCACGTCAGCTACTTCACCGAGCCGACGCTGGTCGCGCTGCTCGCACGCCACGGCTTCGAAACGGTGTCCGTGAAGAAATACAATTTCAGTGGCGGCAGTCTCGCGATCGCCGCCCGCCGTGCTGCGGGCCCGGTGACGGCGCCGCCCGCGCCGGCCGGCGTCGGTGAGAAATTCGGTCAGCGCGCCAGGGAGTACGGCGCCCGCCTGCGCCCGATCCTCGCCAAGGCCCGCGCTGATGGCACCGAGATCGCCATCTACGGCGCGGGCTGCCGCGCCTGCACCTTCACCAATGCGCACGAACTGGCGGACCTCGTCGACGTCTCGGTCGACGACCAGAAGGAACGCCAGGGACTGTTCCTGCCCGGCACCGGCATCCCGATCCGCTCGCCCGACGATTTCGCCGGCAAGTCGGATCCGCTCGTCTGCCTGCTCGCGGTGAACCAGGAGAACGAGGCCAAGGTGAGCAGCCGGCTGCGCGAGAGCGTGAAGCGGCCGCTGCATATCGTTTCCATCTTCGCGCCCTCCGACATCTGGAGCGAGCTCGACAAGCTCGAGGCGGCGCTTGGGACGCGGCATGGCTGAGGACAAGCTCTTCAACTACTACGAACGTCAGGACGTCCTGCCGACGTTCGGGAACTTCAAATCGGCCGCCGAACTCGATGCATACGCCAGTCAGCGGCGCGAGCTGTTTTCGGACAAGCTCGTGCTGCCGCCGCGGCTGTTCCGCGACGCGGAAGTTCTCGAATTCGGACCCGATTCCGGCGAGAACGCGCTGGTGTTTGCCGGCTGGGGCGCAAACATGACGCTGGCCGAGCCGAACCGGCACGCGCATCCGAAAATCGAGGCCTACTTCGCGCATTTCGGCCTGACCGGGCGTCTGCGGGAACTCGTACTGGCCGACGTCGAAGGATTTCGCAGCGAGCGCCGCTTCGACATCATCGATGCCGAGGGCTTCATCTACACGGTGCAGCCGACCGAAAACTGGCTCGGCATCTTCCATCGGCTGCTCAACCCGGACGGCTACGCCGTCGTGTCCTATTACGAACGCTATGGCGGCTTCTTCGAGCTCGCGCTCAAGGCCATCCATGCAGCCGGCAAGGCCTTGACGGGACGCCCTGCGCTCGAAACGGCGAAGCTGCTGTTCGAGCCGAAGTGGAACAGCATTCCGCACACCCGCAGCTTCGAATCCTGGCTGATGGACGTGCTGGAAAATCCGTTCGTGCGCCATCGCTACTTCCTCGACGCGGCCGCCCTGTGCAGCGCGGCGCATGGGCTGGGATTCGCCATCCATTCGGCGTGGCCCTCCTATCGCGACGGCCTCGAGGTCTACTGGCACAAGAAAGTCCTGTCGGCCGACGATAAATTGCGGCGCACGACGCGCCATCTCGGCCGCAGCCGCCTGAGCTTCCTCGGCGGGCGCAAGCTCTATCTGGCCGGCGGGATCGACGCGGTCGAGGCGATCTCGGCATCGATCGAGGCGCTGGTGCTCGACGTCGACGCCATGATCGACGACCCCTTCGGCGCCAGCCTGCCCCGCGTGGTCGCGAGCCTCGCCTCGTTGCGCGAGGCGGTCCGAACGACCGACATTCTCGCCGATGATGCTGCCGACATCGACGCCATCGTAGCAACGCTCGACAGCTTCCATCGCATCTTCAGCGCGATCGGACGACGCGACGCCTCGGCGATCGCTGCCCTCACCCAGTCGGATCCTGCGTTCATCAACACCTGGGGCCAGCCGGCGCATTTCCTCGTTGTCCGGAAGCGCTCCGAGGGAGCGTAGGCAGTGAAGCCAGGGATTGGCATCATCGGGACGGGCATGGTCGGCCAGATGTGCCACCTCGCCAATTTCGCCGCCAATCCCGCCTGCCGCGTCGTTGCGATCGCTGACCTGCGGCCGGACCTCGCCGCTGCGGCTGCGCAGAAATTCGGCGTCCCACGGATCTACGCCACGCATCGGGAGCTGCTCGCTGACGCCGAGGTCTCCGCGGTCGTCGTCGTGACCAAGCGTCGTGCCACCGGTCCGATCGTGCTCGACGCGTTGAACAGCGGCCGCCACGTGCTGTCGGAGAAACCGATGGCTTATACGGCGCTTCAGGCCGCATCGCTGGCAGACGCCGCGCGGCGGCGGAGCCTCGTCTACAGCATCGGCTACATGAAGCGACACGACGCCGGCGTGGCGCGCGCGCTGGCCGAACTGAAGCGCCTCTGCAGCGGCGGGTCCCTCGGGCGCATTGTCGGAGCCAAAGGCTGGTGCTTCGGCGGCGACACCGGGCGGTCGCACGACAATTTCGTCATGACCGGTGAAACGCGGCCGGACGGGCTCGAGCTCTGGCAGGATGGCCCCGACTGGATGCCGGACGCGTTGCGGCCCGGCTACGACAATTTTCTGAACGTGTTCAGCCATATCATCAATCTTTCGCGCTACGCGCTCGGATCATCACCGACGGTCGCCGCCAGCAGCGTCGAGACCTCCGGCGCTGCGACCGTGACGCTCGACTTCGCGGGAATTGCCTGCGCGCTGCAGCTTGTGAACGGCTCCGAAGGCACCTGGCGCGAGGGGCTGAGGATCGAGTTCGAGCGCGGCGCAGTGACCATCGAGCTGCCCCCGCCCTTTGCCGAGCAGGAGGCGGAGGTCATCATCGACCAGGGCGGACACATCACGCGCCTCGCGGGCGAAGGCAGCTGGGCGTTTCGGCGTCAGGCCGATGCATTTGTCGCCGACATCGTCGGACAGGGTACACCGGTTGCGTCAGGCGAAGATTCGGTGACCGACATCGCGCTTGCCGAAGCGATCTGGAAGCCGAAGGTCAGCGGCTAGGCGCGGCGTCCGTTTTCGAGCGATCGACCGGCAATATTCCCGCGATAGGTCCCGGCTTGATGGTGACGTCCGCAAGTTGCTGCAGGAGCTGTGATACGTCGCAGCGCGACAGCAGCCGGCATCCGTAATATTTGCGCACCAGAGCCTGGTTCGGCACCGCGCCCGGCCCCGGCTGGAACGAGATCGTCGCCTGCGGCCCCGACGGATCGATATGAGTGAACGCGCTTCCCGGCGACGTCCGCGCCACTTCCATTTCCTGGAGGATGGTGGGCCGCTCGGCGCGCAGCGCAAATCCGAAGAAAGGCTGATTCCCCCAAGCCAGGCGAAGCATGCCGGTGACCTCGGCGAGGCCGAACGGCACGTGCCGCGACGGATAGTCGACAAAGCCGTCGTCGAGCGCAAAGACCGTTGCTGCCGGCTGTGGCCGGGCCGCCAGATTGCGCGCGAGCGCTTCCAGCTTGAGGGTCCTCGCCTGCATGAAGATGTAGGTGTTCCATAGCAGGCCGATCGACAGCACCGATCCAAGTCCGAGCACGCCCACGAGGGCTGCCTTCGAGCCGATGAAGTGTTGGCCCCATCGCTTGAGACCAAGGAAGATCAGTGCCGACGGCAGCCCGAACATCAACAGATGACGGCTCTCGTAAAAGTGCAGGCTGGAGGGCCGCAACCCGGCGACCAGATAGGGAAACGACAAGGCCAGGAACAAGACGATGGCGAGCAGGAGCGGCGCGGCAACCGCGGATTTGGCAGAGGTCGCGTCATTGGCGATGGTCGGCTCCGGCTCGGAGCGCAGCAGGAACGGGGCGGCACCGACGAGGAGCGCGGCGACGACGAACAACGCGGGTGCCTCGATCGCCAGCTTGAGCGCACTGGTCACGAGATCCCCATAGCTCGTGACGAAAAACGCCTTCCAGCCGCTCACCAGTTCGCCGGGCGTCGGGAAATGAGCGCCATAGTGCTGCGCGTACACGCCGATCCGCTTGAACCAGATATTGAGCGCGCCCCAATAGACCAGAGGGAGCACGACCAGTTCCGGATAGCCGAGGGCGCATCGCCAGCCCGCGCGCCAGGTGCGACGAACGAAGCCGTGTGCCGCCTCGCCGCTCCGCCATGTCGCAACGAACAGACCAAGCATCGCGAAGGCATAAAGCACGATCGTCGAGTTGAGCGCGAAGCTCAGGATGAACACGAGCGCAGTGGCGATGCGAAGCAGCACACGCTGCAGCCCCCGCGCGCCGAAGGCGAGCGTCAGCAGCCACGTTCCGACGAACAGGAGACCGAAGCTGAACACATAGACGGCATTCGCCTTGCCCGCCCAGAGCTGATAGCCGGGATAGGTCCAGACGATCAGCGCGAAGCAGACCGCTTCGGCGCGGTCGAGCAGATCGAGCCGCGTTGCCGTCAGCACCAGACAGGTCGCGCCGAGAAAAATCCCGGCCAGCGCCATCGACACCATCACGGCAACAGGCGCGCCGGTCCAGTTCGCGAACCTGTCGTAGCTGTAGAAGATCGGGTGGCCGGCACCGGTGAGGAGGAAATCGATGTCGATGACGAAATCCGGACGCGGCTTGAGCACCCACCAGTCGTCCATGAACAGCCCGTCGTTCAGCAGCATCGGTGCGTGCGCTGCCAGCAGAGCCAGGAGGAGAATGGCTATCGGGCGCAGCAGTGAGGATTTGCCCGGACGGGATGGGAAGGTCATCGGCGCAGATTTGGCACGCCCGCCGGGGCGCCGCAAGAGAGCGATGCCGGTCTCCCTTGACCGTAAAAAAGCGACCTCCTATAGGGTTTCCACCCTCGCCGGGCCGGAGAGGCAACCGGGACGATTTGCCGAAATGAACATGCTACCAGGCCCCGCGCAGATCGCTGCGATCTGTCTCAGCGCCGCGCTTCCGCTGCTGTTGATTTGCTACGCGCGGATCATTCGCGGATCCGGCCGTCGCTTCCGGCTGGGCTGCCTGAGCGTGATCGTCCTGTTCGTGATCGCCTGCATCGCACTCCCGGGTCAGCGTCAGCTAGACGACGTGGTCGGCGGAGCCTTCCTGCTGGCGACGGCCATCATGTTTTTCTACGTCCTGTTCAGCCTGCTGGCCTGGGGCTTCACGCTGACGCTGCTGACGTCGCTGGTCCAGGCCGGACGTCCCCTCACCTCGGAGCAATGGGCCGCGGCCTACATGCAGGGCGGAGACCTCGGCACCTTCACGCACAACCGCCTGAAGCTCCTGATCGGCTCGGGCATGGTGATGACGACCAACGGACGGCTCGCCCCGACGGCGAAGGGGCTGGCGGTTGCGCGCCTCGTCAAGCTTGTTCGTCTGTCGACGGGTCTTGGGTAGGCGCCATGTCTTTCGTCATCGGACTCATCGGCGTCGTCATCTTCGCACTGCTCGCACCGGCCTTGCAGCTCATCGCCCGCGCTCGCGCCTGGCCGCTGGCGCCCGTGACGCTGATCGCGATCGCCGCGGTCGTCTCGCATGCCCTCGGCGTGATCCTCGGCGCGCTCCTCCTCGCGCAGTTCCACTACTGGGACGCGGCATCGATTTTCGGATTTTTCGTCATGGCGTATGTTTTCGCCTTTGGCGCGGTGTACAAATCGGTTTCGCTGGACATCCTCCTTGGCCTCGTCAACCGGCCCGAACGGAGCGCACCGCTCTCCGTGATCGTCGAGCAGCAGGTTCCACGTCTGTTCCAGGGACGAATTGACGTCCTCGTCGACGGGGGCCTGGTGGAGCCCGAAAACTCGCATTTTTCCCCCACGGCGGCAGGCCGGAACATGGCCGGCCGGGTCGGACGGCTGCGCCACGTCTTTGGTATCGGCGACACCGGTCTCTACGATTTCGCCGATTAGTTGCGCGAAATACACACTTCCCCAGTTCCGGGACCCAGACCTGCACGCCCGGCGTTGTTCGCCCGGCCCAGATGACCTAAAGTTCTATCGGGGTTCCACCAGTACAGAGTGGCCGGAAACGGGGCAGCATCCGATGACACCTTCGAGGGCGGCAAGACGGCTTACGATCGTCATTTCTGCGCTGAACGAGCAGGACAAGATCGCCGATACCATCGATGGTGTGCTGCCGCTGGCGCGCGAGCTGCTGGACGATTTCGAGATCTTCCTGATCAACGACGGCAGCACCGATGCCACCGGCGCGATCATGGACGAGTTCGCGGCCGGCGAGCCGCGCATCATCGTGCATCACAACGCGGAGCGCCGGGGCGTCGGCGCCGGCTTTGAATATGCCCTGTCGCGCGCCAAGTTCGATGCCATCACCCTGATCCCCGGCGATCACGCCTTCCAGAACGAAGGCATTGCCAGGATGTTCAAGGCGGCGGGCGCCGCCGACCTCGTCATCACCTACCGCGACAACCAGTCGGACCGTTCCGTCAACCGCTCGATCCAGTCGCATGCGCTGCGCTTCATCCTGAACTGCCTGTTCGGCTTCTGGTTGTCCGACTATCACAGCATGATCATCTATCCCGTGAAATGGCTGCGCCAGATCGCGGTGAACGTCGACGGCTACGGCTATCAGATCGGCTCCCTGATCTCGCTGCTCCAGCTCGGCCTCACCCACGTGCAGGTGCCCGTGAGCCTGAACGCGGAGCTGAAGGGATCGTCGCGCGCGCTGCGCCTGCGCACCTATCTGCAGCTCGCGCAGACAATCGTCGCGTTGGTGTTCCGCAAGCCGATCCGCAACATCGACGTCAGCCAGATCTCCACGCACGCCGGCCGGACCGCAGCGCTCTGAGCGGCGGTCGTAGACCTCGACCGGGACCATCCGGTTGGGGTGGCGTCCTGTTTGGGATTTGACATGCGGGACTTACGTCCCGCCCTGCCAGCCTTCAATCCAAGTCATTGATTTTGCTGGCAGGAGTGGCAGGGCTCGAACCTGCGACCCCCGGTTTTGGAGACCGGTGCTCTACCAATTGAGCTACACTCCTACGGACCCGGCGTTGCCGCGGATCAGGGCCGCTTTCAAGCACATAGGGCGCCCGCTTTGCAAGGGAGAAGCGCGCCAAGGGCGCTTGTTCACACCGCGACTTCTGGGCGACAGTTCGGTCCGAACGACAATAACAACCCGGGAGCCCTCATGAACGCCCAAGCCGCCCTCAATCCCGCCTCCGCAGCCCTGACGCCGCCTCTCCCGGAGGCCCGCCCCGAGACGCTGGGCCTGTCGCGCGCCCGCCTCCAGGCCATGTCGGACGCGTTCAGGCGCGAGATCGACAAGGGAACCGTCCCCGGGCTCACCGTGCTGGTGGCGCGCCGCGGCCAGGTCGGCTGGTTCGAGGCGCTCGGCAAGCAGAGCCCGGCCGGGCCGGCGCCGATGGCGCGCGATTCGATCTTCCGGATCTTCTCGATGACCAAGCCGATCGTCTCGGTCGGCATCATGGCGCTGGTGGAGGACGGCCACCTCCTGCTGGGCGATCCCGTCGCCAAGTTCATTCCGGAGTTCGCCGACCAGAAGGTCGGCGTGGTCAGCGGCGGCAAGCTGGAGCTGGTTCCGCCGAAGCGGCCGATGACGGTGCAGGACCTGCTCCGCCACACCTCCGGCCTCACCTACGAGCACCAGGGCGACGGGCCCGTGCACAAGCTCTACCAGGAGTCCCGCGTCCGCAGCCGCAAGATCACCAATGCCGAGCACGCCGCCCTGGTGGCGAGTTTCCCGCTGGTCTGCCAGCCCGGCGACGAGTTCAACTACAGCCGCTCCACCGACATCCTCGGCCGCATCATCGAGGTCGTCAGCGGCAAATCGCTCGGCGCGTTCCTGACCGAACGCATCCTCGCCCCGCTGCAGATGGCCGAGACCGGCTTCTCCACCTCCGAGACCAATGCCCACAGGCTCGCCGAGCCCTTTGCGGCCGATCCCTGGACCGGCGACAAAGTCGCGCTGTTCAACATGCTCGAGCAGCCCGTGATGGAGTCCGGCGGCGGCGGCCTGGTTTCGACCACGATGGACTACGCCCGCTTCGCGCTGATGCTGCGCAGCGGCGGCACGCTCGACGGCAACAGGATCATCGGCCGCAAGACGCTGGAGCTGATGGCATCCGATCATCTCGGGCCCGACGTCAAAACCAACGGCACGCTGCTGTCGCCCGGCCACGGCTTCGGCCTCGGCTTCGCGGTGCGCCGCGACGCCGGCATCGCGCCCTTCCCCGGCAGCGTCGGCAATTATTTCTGGAGCGGGATTGCCGGCACGTTCTTCTGGATCGACCCGAAGGAGGACCTGTTCGCCGTGTTCATGAGCCAGGGCCCGGGACAGCGTGATTTTACGCGCACGCTGGTGCGGGATCTCGTGTACGCGGCGGTGGAGTGACCCGCAGGGTCATTCCGGGGCGATGCAAAGCATCGAACTATGGTGCGCAGTTGCGCACCAGAGAATCTCGAGATCCCGGGTTCGCGCTAAGCGCGCCCCGGGATGACGCTCTATCGCGTCAACTGATCGTCGCGCCGCCGTCGATCACCATGGTCTGGCCGGTCATGAAGTCGCCGGCCTTCGAGCCCAGGAACACGGCCGCGCCGGCGATCTCGTCGGGGATGCCGATGCGCAGCAGCGGCGAGCGCGAGGTCGAGGCCTTCAGGTTCTCCGGATTGTCCCACAGCGCTTTCGCGAAATCGGTCTTGATCAGGCCGGGCGCAATGCAGTTCACGCGAATGTTGTGCTTGCCGTATTCGCAGGCGAGGTTGCGCGCGAGCTGCATGTCGGCGGCCTTCGAGATTGCGTAGGCGCCGAGGATGGTCGAGCCCTTGAGGCCGCCGATCGAGGAGACGATGATCACCGAGCCGTCCTTGCGCTCGATCATCTGCGGCACCACCATCGAGATCAGCCAGTTGTTGGCGACGATGTTGTTGTCGAGGATCTTCCTGAACTGATCATCGGAGATGCCGGCGAGCGGCCCGTAATACGGGTTGGAGGCGGCGTTGCAGACCAGCACGTCGATCCTGCCGAAGGCGCGGTTGCTCTCGTCGACGAGGTTCTGCAGATTCTCCTTCGACGAGATGTTGGCGGCGACCGCAACCGCGGTGCCTTTGCCGAACTTGTCGTTGATGCCCTTGGCCACCTCATCGCAGACGTCGGCCTTGCGCGAGGAGATCACGACCTTGGCGCCGTGCTCGGCCATGCGCTCGGCGATCGCGAGCCCGATGCCGCGCGTCGATCCCGTGATGACGGCGACTTTCCCCTTCATGTCGAACAAGGTCATGCTTCTCTCCCAGATTGATTTTCGTAGGCGATGTCATTCCGGGACGGTCCGGAGGACCGGACCCGGAATCTCGAGATTCCGGGGTCGATGCTTTGCATCGTCCCGGAATGACAGCTTAACTCACGCGAGCTTCTTGACTTCCGGTCCCGCCGGCTGATGCATCTCCGCGTGCGCATCATCGGCGATCCACGGCTGCTGATTGACCATCGGCAGCCGCCACACCGAGCGCCCGGGACTTGAAAAATAGTCGAGCCGCGTGATCGAGACATTGTCGATGTCGAACGACAGCGCCCTCTCCACCTGGCCTTCGAGCGCGAGGCCGATCGCTGCCTTGATGGTGCCGCCATGCGCGACCGCGATGATGTCCTGCCCGCCCGCCTCGCTGTTGATCCGTTCGATGGTGCGGCGCGCGCGGTTGTAGAGGTCCATGAAGCTTTCGCCGCCGGGCGCGGGCTCGTTGATGTCGGCGAACCAGCTCGAGCCGACGGGACGGCTCGCGATGAACTGGGCGCGATTCATGCCCTGCCATTTTCCGAGATTCTGCTCGGCGAGATCGGCTTCCCACGGCATCGACGCGGGCTTCGGGTAGCCCGCCGCCCAGATCGCTTCCGCGGTCTGGTGCGTGCGCATCAGATTGCTCGAATACCAGACTGCCTTGCGTGGCAGCACCTTGGCAACAGCGTTGAAGACGTAGGTGTCGCTGGTGTCGCAGGGCAGATCGCTCTGCCCGTAGATGTTGCCGCCGTCGTTGCGCACCGGCGCGTGACGGACCCACCACCACCTTGTCGTGACCACATTGGGCTTGTCTTCGGCTGCCATCGAAACCCTTCCATCCCGTCTGATGTCGCTGTACGTGAGTAGGCAACGTGTCTCAAAACACTTTACCGTTTGAAATCTTGTTTGAAATTCCGTCGCGCGGCAAGCGTCGTGCGAGGCACCACAGGGAGAAACGCATGGGCCGTCTGCAAGGCAAATCCGTCATCATCACCGGCGCCGGCAGCGGCATCGGTCGCGCGGCCGCGCTGCTGTTCACCAGGGAAGGCGCGAAACTGATCGCGGTCGATCGCACCGAGGCGGTGAAGGAGACCGTCGATGAGATCAAGAAGGCCGGCGGTGTCGCGGACGCGATGGTTGCGGACGCCGGCTCCGAAAAGGACGTCATCGCCGTCATCGACAAGGCGGTGAAGACGCACGGCCGGCTCGACGTGATCTGGGCGAATGCCGGTGTCTCCGGCGGGCTGGTCCCGCTCGGCGAGCAGACCGTGGAGCAGTGGCAGGAGGTGTTGCGGGTCAATCTGATCGGGCCGTTCCTCGCGGTGAAGCATGCGATGCCGCACATGGTGAAGCAGCAGTCCGGCGCGATCGTGCTGACCGCCTCCGTCGCGGGCCTCAAGGCCGGCGCCAGCGGGCATCCCTATGCCGCGAGCAAGGCCGGCGTGATCAGCCTGGTGCAGACCACCGCCTATTCGCTCACCGGCACCGGTGTGCGCATCAACGCGGTATGCCCGGGCCTGATCGAGACCGGCATGACCAAGCCGATCTTCGATCGCGCCAAGGAGCGCGGCACCCAGGACAAGATCGGCCAGCTCAATCCGCTCAAGCGCCCCGGCCAGCCGCACGAGCTCGCGGCGATGGGACTGTTCCTGGCCAGCGACGAAGCCTCGTATGTGAATGGACAGGCCTTCCCGGTGGACGGCGGCCTGACGGCGTCGATGCCGTATACGGGCAAGCCGGTGTAGCACGGGTCTCGTGTCCCGGACGCGGTGCGGCACGCAGTGCCGCTCCGCAGAGCCGGGACCCAGCAGGCCCCGGGCACACCGCAACATGGGCCCCGGCTCTGCAGCGCACCGTCGAAGCGACGCTGCGCTGCGTCCGGGGCACGAGAGCGGGACTGTGGCGCGCAACTGCATCGTCATTGCGAGCGCAGCGACTTGTCCGCCGGAGCCTTGGCGAAGGCGGAAGCAATCCAGAATCCTTTCGCGGGGACAGTCTGGATTGCTTCGTCGCTTCGCTCCTCGCAATGACGGAGTGTAAGGCAATAGCTCGTAGGATGGGTAGAGCGCAGCGAAACCCATCGACGTTTCCCGCTCGCGGAAGCATGATGGGTTTCGCAAGTGCTCTACCCATCCTACGCCTCGGCAGACACAGCTTCGCATCCTCGCGGCTCACTCGCCCGAGCTTTGCTTCATCGATTCACGCCCGATTGAAAGAGGGCGCAGGGAAGACCGGGTGCCGGCCGGGCACCCACGGTCCACTGTGCGAAAGGTGGCAACAAGAATTTGCACAGCGGCATACAGGTGAAGCCAAGCATCCGGCCTTCCCTGCGCAGGGGAAAAATTAATATGCCCGCGCACGCGCACGCACACGGACGCACTCTTCATCTCATTGATTATTCGAAACTTCTGTCCCCATAATGCCGTACGCGTGCTTCGGCGTGCGCAGACACGATCGCGACACATCGCGGGAACGGGGACACGATCATGGCTCGCAAAGTCAGCTTTAGCGCTCTCGAAAGCCGCAGCGCTCGCCTCCGCCTGAAAGTCCGCCGTAGGCCCTACAGCGGCCCATCGCTCGCACGCGGCATCTCACTGATGTATCGCCGCAACAAGACCAACGGCACATGGGTTCTCAAGGCCAGCGATGGTCATGGCGCCTACTGGACCAAGGCCTTCGCGCTTGCCGACGACTTCGAGGACAGTGACGGCAAGGGTGTGCTGACGTTCTATGAGGCTCAAGATGCCGCCAAGAAGATCGCGCGCGGCGACACGGGAACCGCTCCGATCACTATCGACGGCGCGCTCACTGCCTACGAGACCGATCTCAAAGCGCGAGGAGCCAATCCGTATAACGCTAACTGGGCGCGCAAGCATTTGACTTCCGTGTTGTTGGGCAAGCCAGTTCAGTTGCTGACCGCACACGAATTGAAGACGTGGCGCGACAGCCTGCTCAACAAGATGGCGGCCGCAACAATCAACCGGCTCTGCCGCTGTCTCGGCGCCGCGCTGGAGCTTGCAAGACATCATGACGATCGCATTCAAAATCGACCGGCATGGGAGGTCGGTCTTGCCGGTCTTCCCGATGCAATCGAAGCGCGGAACGTGATCTTGTCAGACGACAAGGTGCGCGAATTCGTCACCGCCGCTTACGAGGACAGTTATGAGCTGGGCCTCCTCGTCGATGTGCTCGCCATCACCGGCGCACGTCCGTCGCAAGCTGTGCGGCTACGGGTCGGCGATTTCCTTGATCATCCCATTCGGCCGAAACTGATGATGCCCAAGTCCGCCAAGGGTGGGGGGAGAAACCGCAGCCAAAAGAGGCATGAGCGCTACACCGTGCCGATCACTCCAGCTCTGGCGGCGAAGCTGAGGGAGGCGGTGAAGGATCGTGCGAGTGACGAAGCTCTGCTCCTGCAAAGCGACGGCAGCCCGTGGGGCGACAATCCCGGCCAGCGCTATCATCGCCACGTAGACAAGATAGTCACCAGCATCGACCTCGATCCGGCTGAGACTACAATCTACGCGCTGCGGCACTCCAGCATCGTGCGGATGCTGTTGAAGAACGTTCCAATCCGCTACGTGGCATCGCTTCACAACACCAGCGTGCGAATGATCGAAGCGCACTACTCGAAATACATCGTGGAACACGGTGACGACATGTTCCGGAATGCGTTGTTGCAGGACGGACCGACGACCACCTCTAACCTCATCGCTTTGGCGAGTTGACCGGGCAAGGGAGCGCAACGGTTGTAGCTAAGCATCGATCGCGCACGCTGGATCAGGAAATTGTCCACATCAAATTCAAGTGGATTGGCGGTCAGGCCACTTGAATGTCGGTAACTCGGGGTCCTTTGCCAGTAGTTGTTGGTAACTCGCTTCCAAATTCCCGCGAAACACCACAGCGTTGAGACGTACAACAACGCACGTGGAGAGACGAGAATGCGCCCCGAAGTTACCGGCCGCAAACTGGCACATCGAGTTTCAACGATTGAAGCTGACGCCTACAGCATTGATGAATTTTGCGCTCGTCACCGCATCAGCCGTAGGCTCTTCTACAAGCTGAAGTCGGAGGGCTTGATGCCCCCGACCTTCTATCTCGGCACTCGCGTGCTGATCTCGCGGGAGGCTGCCGCTGTGTGGCTGCGGGCGCGTGAGAACGGCAGCAGCACTGCGTAGTCATAGAAAAGGCGGCTCGTCACAAGCCGCCTTAAAGCCAATCACAACATCATTCCCACTGTTTTCCTATGACCTAGCCACAGGTCACGGGAAACGACCAACTGTACCTCTGGAAAGGATACATCGTGACTACTACCACATCTGTCGATGAGAATGCAAAGTGCCCGTTTGAGGAGTTTGCTGAATTCGCTTTGGCCTATGACGGCGGCAATATCTTTGAGCTGGGCGAGAAGTGGCCGACGTTGGGTACGCCAGAATGGAGCGCGCTCCAGTATACAATGCGCGGCTGGAACCCTATCCCGCTCCCTCTCGGTAAGAAAGCGCCGATTGGCACCGATTGGCAGCACCACGTCATCACCGGAAGCAAGGTTGAGCGCTTCTTCGGCGATAAGCCGCAGAACATTGGCGTGCAGCTCGGCTCGAAGTCGGGTGGTCTTACGGACGTCGATCTGGATTGTCCGGAGGCTGTGGCTATTGCGCGCGCGGTGCTGCCGAAGACTAGTGCGATCTTCGGTCGCTCATCAAAACGCGACAGCCATTACCTCTATAACACCGCCATCGCGGAGAGCCTCGATCAGGGCTCGTTGCCGTTCAAGGACCCTGAAACGAAGACAATGCTGCTGGAAGTTCGTATTGGCGGTGGCAACAAGGGTGCCCAGACCGTCTTCCCCGGCTCGATGCATGAGACCGGCGAGCTGATTTGTTGGGAGGAGCGTGGTGAACCTGCGCAGGTTGCAGACGATGAGCTCCTCCGGCAAGCCAAGCTGCTGGCCGCGCTTTGCTTGCTCGCACGCTACTGGCCGATGAAGGGCGGCCGCCACGACGGCGCCTTGATCGTGGGCGGCTTTCTTGCCCGCTGCGGCTTCGGCAAGCCATATATTAAGCTGTGCGCTGAGTACATCGCGCGGGCTGCGAATGACGAAGATTGGCGAGATCGTGTTCGGGCGGCGCATGATGCCGCTATTGCCTATGAGAAGGGCGACCGCACGTACGGTTACCCCTCGCTGAATGAACTGTTCGGCGAGAAAGTGGCGAGCAAGATCGCGGAATGGCTGGACTACAGGGAAGCGGGTGCAGCGTACGCCAATGTGTCGTCGCAGACGACCCACAGCAATCGCAGCATCGCGCAGCCCGGCACTGCGCACCTGCCCAATGACATCCTGACTGAAGACAGTGCTGCGCAGCAGTTTGTTGACCTGCATGGCGAAAAGCTCCGCTACTGCCATACGCACGGCTCATGGTTCTTTTGGAATGGCATCTGTTGGAAGCCCGACAGCACCGGCCGCGCGTTCGACTTCGCCCGTAAGCTCGCTCGCCAACTTTCGGAGAACCAAGACGAGCGAAAGCGTTACATCACCAATAAGACCAGCTTCTCGGCTGGCGTCGAGCGCTTTTCTAAACATGATCAGAACGTCGCGGTGACCAGCGAATATTGGGACCGCGATCCTTGGTTGCTGGGTACGCCCGGCGGCACGGTCGACCTGCGTACCGGCGAACTGCGTGCGAGCGTCCCAAAGGACGGCATCACGAAAACCACAGCGGTCACGCCTACCAACACGGGCTGTCCGCTGTGGCTCAACTTTTTGAAGGAGGCGACGAACGGCGACGACGAATTGATCCGCTTCTTGCAGCAGTGGTGCGGCTATGCGTTGACTGGCGACACGTCGGAACATGCGCTCTTGTTCGTGTATGGACCCGGTGGCAACGGTAAGAGCGTGTACCTGAACACCACGTCGCATATCTTGCACGACTACGCGGCTGTCTCGGCGATGGAAACCTTCACCGCATCGTCCAGCGATAAGCATCCAACTGACTTGGCGATGTTGCACGGTGCGCGGATGGTCACGGCATCGGAGACGGAGGCTGGCCGTGCTTGGGCGGAGGCCCGCATCAAGCAGATGACGGGTGGTGATCGCATAAGCGCGCGGTTCATGCGGCAGGACTTCTTCACCTACATGCCGCAGTTCAAGCTGACAATCATCGGAAATCACAAGCCGACCCTGACCAACGTTGATGAAGCCGCTCGTCGGCGGTTCAACATCGTGCCGTTCATCTTTAAGCCCTCCGCGCCCGATCGTCAGCTTCCCGAGAAGCTGCTGACTGAAGCGCCCGGCATCTTGCAGTGGATGATTGAGGGCTGTCTTGACTGGCAGAAAAATGGTCTTGTTCGGCCGAACTGCGTCATAGAGGCTACTGAGGAATACTTCAGCGATCAGGAGGTGTTTCCGCGCTGGTTAGAGGAACAGTGCATCGCTGGCGGCACGATCTCCGAAGCCAGCAGCACGCTTTATCGTTCATGGTCTGAGTACGCCCGCTCGGTCGGCGCGAAGCCGGGCACGCAGGCAGATTTCAAGGAAAGCATGCGGAAGGCGGGCTTTGCCTACCGCAAGCGCAACAACGTGCGTGAGTTTTGCGGCGTTGCCTTGAAGCCGGACGACGGCTCTGATGCGTGATCTGTAATCAGTGACAGGCGTGGCAAGCGTGACGGCTGTTTCTCATTACCACGACCCCTACCCGCGCGCGTGGGGGTCGATAAATGAAACAGGCTGCCACGGTTGTCCCGGCTGTCACTCCCGCTGGACAGGCGTGGCAAGCGTGACATGGAGAGCGGCTTCTTCACGCAGTGATAGGTTCCTCTCTGACCACGCCATATGCGGGTCGCACCTGCGCGTCCGCGTCAACTAGCGATAGACATTTACAAGGGTGTTGTAATTAAAGGTTGCGAAGCACCGCCATGAAATCGACTTCACCAAATCGGGCCGAGCCCGCCCTCAGCTTGATCGAAAGCGAGATCGTTGCTGACCTGCTCCGCACGATCGAACAATTGCGAACGCGGATCGCAGAACTTGAATGTCCTCCGCCTCGGTGGATGCCGCTGAAGGCCGCCGCTGGCGAGTGCGGCCTTGAGTACGAGTGGGTTCGCAAGCGCGCCGAGCGGGGCTTGATCGAGGCCCGCCGTGAGGGCGGCCGGTGGCACGTGAACGTTACGAGCTTGCGGCAGCGCTTTTCACGGTCGCGCCGATAGACGGCGGCCCTATGGATCGGCCAAACTACGGTGGTCCGGGTTGTGCTGTCGGAGGGCGTACTCGTGCCCGACAACCGCTTTTTAACCTCAAGCCGACTTCAGATCCTTGTGTTCGTCCGAATTCCCAGCTTCCGCCAGCTATTCATCAAGCGCATTAGATCATCAGCGGATAGCCCGTAATTATCGAGCAGGCATTATATGGAACGCCCGAAAACGATTTCATTCTTTCGAACGCATTCCGGGCGTCACCTTGCCGATTAGCTTTGGGCCAAGGTCGGTTGGCCGAAAGTGGACCGTAATGTTGCTGCGCTCGATGACCCGCAGGGATGGCTGCGGGTTTATCGAGGGCCGTAGCCTCAGCTGCAGTAGCAGCCTTGGTTGCAGTTACAATTGCATTGATGGCCGTCCGGGCAACTTGTCGAGTATCTTGTACTTCCACATGTCGTGGAGCAGCTCCCGGCCAGCGCGATCCTTGGGGCTGCTGTCGCTAAGGCCGCACCTGCCAGTGCTTTTGCAAAAAGCTTGAACGCAGAGCGTCGTGCGCTTACGTCTACCGCTTTGACGACTGGTTTTGCTGATGCTCTAATCGCGTAAGAAGTCACGTGCGATAGCCACAAAGCGGTTAAGACGATTGTTACTGCGCCGGCAGAGGCCAGTAATAAGTTAGGGACAGAAAAGACCAACAAAACGATCAAGATCGCGCAACTTGCCATCATTGAAAGAAAGGCTTTACGCATACAATACGGACAGCGTCCGATGTTGGTAACCAAGTCTGAGAATGCATTTGAGAGCGTAGACATTCTGCACCCCTAATGTTGATCGTGGCGATAATGCCACAAGCTACGTTCTCAAATTTGCATCAATTTGCATAGTCCCCGCGTGTATAGCATGTCGATATCTCGTCCAGCGTGTTACACGCAGTAATTTCAATGGGTTGTGTCATCCCCTTTGCGAATTGTCGCGCATATCGCCGTTTGGCCGGTGACTGAGGCTCATCCGTGGTCCGCCGCCTTGGGGCTCACTGGAGTACGGTCATGCCTTGGCTACCAGAGCACAGCTCTGGACCGAACTAGGACCGACAGTGAGATCAGCAGCAGGGCCTCATTCCCGCCCCGAGAGGCGAAGGATTTCGAAGGATTTGACCCCGTGCTCTCCGCCGTTTCGTCACCTATGTTGGCGATAGGAGGGCAATGATCACATGCGAATTTTCAAATCGACACCTGAAAAGACGGTTCAGCGCGACATTGAAGCCGCGGCCGCCAATCGTGAGCGAGTGTCCGCACGCTTGACCGAATGCGACCAAGCCATTGCTCGTCACGCGTCGGCTGCAAAGGACTGCGCGCTGTCCGGCGATGACGCCGGGCTGGACGCGGCCCAAACTTCTCTTCGTTCTGCTCAGGATCGCGCCGTCACGCTGCGGAGCGCGCTTTCCGAGATCGATCAGCAGATCGCCCATCTTGAGCGGACCAAGGCCGAAATGGCTGACCGCAAGCTGCGTTCTGAGACTGCTGCGGAAATCGAACTGCTTGCTCGCAAGCTGGGCGAGATTGGCGCGGAATTCAATGGTGTTGCTCAGCGGATGTCTGAACAAACCCGTCGGGCTGTTCCGATCGTTTACGAGGCTCTGGGCATCGACAATTTTACGAAGGTCTGCCTTGCCGAGGTTCCGCAGGCCCTCGAACTCGTCAGCACGATGCTGCGTGCCCATGCTGATGCTGTGCTTGCGGGTACTGCTTCAGCCAAGTTGCCGTTGCCTGAGGGAGCTTTGGCTGAAGTGCCTGCTCCCGCGCCAAGTGAGGACCACTACCGTTACCTCCCGATCAAGCCGAAATTCGGTCCCACCTAGGAGGAGCCTTCACATGAAATCAGCACCTCCCGGCTGGCAGCCGCACAAAATCATCAGTCGAGTTGACGGCTGGGTCGTCGATCCCCAGAACAAAAGCGGTATTCCGGCACGCGTCGCCGAGATGATCGCACGCGCAATGCCGCAACCTGCCGACCCTCGCGTTGCCGCTATCCGCGCGCGAATGGTCGCACGTCAACTGAAGGTTCTCGGTTATGTCTAACGAATATCCGGTCGAGGATGGCTTCGCTGAGGATGCGGTTCATTCTGCCGGAGCTGGGGCCGCCGCCGACGCTGAATTGGTCGTCGCTGCGTCTGGCGGCGGCCCTGATGAGCCGCCGGACGAGTACGATTATCTGCTTTCAACGCTCGGCCGGACCGAAGAGCAGGATCAACGGATTGCCGTGCACGAAGCTGGTCACGCGGTCTGTGCGCGGTTGCTCGGCCATCAGGTTGGCGGAGTTACGATCAACCCGGACCCGGTCCGTGGCTCGGAGGGCTTATGCTGGGATGTCGGCCATGCGGAGGCGTATTCTGAAGGCCACGGCGATGCCTCAGATGTACGGGCCGTGATCGCTCCAATGATGCCCAAGGCGGGCGAAGACCGCAGCCCGCTTGCTGATGTCTTCGGCAGCGTCTACGCCAAATGCATCGAATTCGTCGCCGGTCGTGCCGCCGAGCGGCTGCTGCTGGAAGGTGAGCCCTGCCATCCCATTGACGATCTTCGGCAGGCCCGTGAGCTGGCTTTGCTGATCTGCTCTAGCGATGAGGCAATCGAGACGTTTCTCGCGCATTGCGATGTCGTTGCCCGTGATCTATTGGCGCCTTACGGCGATGTTTTGATGGTGCTTTCTACGGTCCTGCGCATCAAGCGGACGTTGCATGGACGCGAGATCGACGAGATCATTTCTGACGTGGTGACGCGCAAGGCGGTGGCGACTGAGAAGGCGCGCCGGGCCGCTTGGCGCAAGAGCGAATTGGAGGCGAGCCGCTTTCGCGCAATGTAAAAGCCCCTTCAGTCCGCATCGTGATCGAAGGAACGGCGGAATATCCAGTCGGGCGATCTCGAATGGGTCCGGCGCTTATCTTACTTAAGCCACTTGCGGGTCAACGCTAACAAGAACACCCGCACAATAGCTCGGCAGCGCGAAATCAGGGGGACCCAAGTCGGCAGACCCCGCCGGCCTGTTTCCGTCGCGACATACATTCGTCGATGGTCCAATACTTAGCCATCGTACGTGCGGCCCGCTCAAGTATCCATATCTGTGGTAAAGACGAGCTAGGGTATACGTCGAGAGCGTTATCGAGGCAGCGGTTTAACCTCTCATAGCTACCCCGAGCGGAGCTGATGCACGCACGCTGTATTTGGTCGGGGACGTACCCCCATTTATAGGCGACGACCTCAGCAAAGTGCGGCTCGACTGATCTCTCGCAGAGACCAACGAAAGCTGTCTTCGCACCTTCATTGAGCGCGTTGTCGCGTCTTGCTTCTGCTTCGCAATAGGCGGCGGCGTCAAACGTCGGTACCTCTCTAGGCGACGCCGACGAGACCATCATCGTCGTAGCTACGGCCCCCAGCGGCACGGCCAACTTCCTCATTGGGATCAATTTCTCGCGTTGCTTTTGCCCGCGTCGCGCGGAGCAACTCCAAGTGAGATTTCTAGCCAGCGCTTCGAACGTTCCAAGGCAAACTATATTTCTTAATAAGCCCCAGCTCTAAGCCAGCGCCGCCGTGAACTGGAAGGCCATTCCACTCCAAATCCGGCGGCGTCGCCGTATAAATGTCGATGTAGTCCATCACCGCCAATTCCGTTTTCAAAATTTCATTGAGGCGTTGACTGGTGCGCTGCGTAGAACCGGGCTTGGCGTAAAAATATAATCTCTTGGCAAGCCCCATGGTCGCTACGCCCACATAGAGAACGATATTATCCTTGGCGAAAGCATACACGCCGACCTCCTTAGTTATCGGCTGCTCTAGCTTCAATTCAAGTGTTTCGGCGAGCCGCCAGCGTGATGACAGTATGAAGCCGCCATTTACTAGTACGGCTGCATCTAGGGACGGCTTTATCAAAGCTTGTGCTGCCGTGGCCTGCTTGGGAGGGCCAGAGCTATTCAACACATTGTAAGCATGCTGGTAGCGAATGCCCAATCGTCGAGCTATGTTCGCAGTACTTAAGCCTTGCTTTGCAAGTGAACGTATCTCATCCGATCTGGTCATTGTGGTCGCGTACCGAGCGCTCGTCGCGCCTTCTCGATGATGACTTCTCGTTGCTTGCCTGCCACCATGTGACCGCCCCGGGTCGTTTCAGGCGCAAACAGTGACTTGCCGAACGTCTGGCCCGCACGAAGTCCCCAATACTTTGCTGCCCGCATGCAGATGACGACGCGGTTCCCTGCCTCAGCTTCTGGAAAGAGGACGGATTGTGCCCAGTCCAGCGCTATGCGGCTCGATGGCAACGATGCCAAAACATCGTGGTCAATGAACTCTTTCGAGTGATAAGCCCCGATATTGAATACCGCGATCTCGTCTCTGTGCTGCTCCCAATCTCCTAGGAACGATAGTCGGCTTTCTCGCCATCGATGTCCGGGAGAATTCGCGTCGGGCAGCTCCGCCGTGCCTGTTCTCTGCTTAGCGTACAGCACCTGAAGTTCCGGCGATCTTGAGTGTCCTTCAAGCCCTTTTGGCAATCCGGGCGACAGGTAGAGTAGCACAACGCGCGCGGTCTTTAATGGTCCCGTGAAGCTCAACGGCAGGCAGTTCAAACTGAACCCATGCTGCCCATTCAGGCGCTTGAATGTCGGCGCGTCATCCGGGTGTACGCCGTCAGCGGGGTCGATGCGGCGCCAGAATTTGAAAAGGTCACTCACAATGTGCTGCTCCGCACTACATCCCTTCGGCAATCGGTGCAGGAAGAGGCGCTGATCACTCACAGACGGTCAAATACGCATCAGGCTATCAGAAACTTAGGATCACCCTTGGCCCATCCAAAATATAGGACACGGCCGTTTGCCAGCCTCTTGCTGACAAGTCGCTCACAATCTGCGGTTAGCCCAAGGGCATGAAGAAACGCCGCATAGGCATCGAACCACTTGTTCTCGGCGGAGAACGAATGGACGATCATGGCCGCATCATCCGTCTTGAAGCGTTCGGCTTCGAGAATGGCCGAAGCGGTGCGGTGAAACAATTGATAATGAAGATGGTCCGGTGGCGGACAGCCAATGCCGATGAGGTCGCACAAGAATTGCAATCGCTGTTGCTTTCCGGGCGATGGTTCCGCGAACCAATCCTTGATGAGCGGCCCAAACGTCTCATTGACCTTGCCTTCCACGGCGACGGCTATCGTGCGATCGTTCGCTTTGATCAAAGCAAATAGGTCTGTCTGACTTTCTCTGCCTGTATCGCGCAGCGAAACCTTGTGTTCCGGGATTGCAATAAGTAGCTCGGCATCTGATCCAAACAGAGCGGCGACTTCCGTTGGCAGGCCATCTGAGGCTTCCCAGCAGTGCGCGAGTGTCCGCGCGGAGTATCCCATGCGCCAATGCTTTTCGGGATCGGCAAGAAGGGATTGCCAGCTCGCAGCACCGGACGTTGGAATGTAGATCTTTCGCATTCAAAAGCTCTCGTGCAGCCTTGCGGTAATGCAAATAGCCTCTGGCATGATATGGCGGTTCGGCGTGAGTACGCACGGCAAGACTTCGGCTGTAATGCACAACGTCAGCTTGGAAGCTTCATGCCGTAGACGATCGCTTGTCCAGATTACTTCAGTTCCATCTGGCAAAGCTGCTCACTTTTGCTCAAACATTTTTCTCGAAAGTCGGCTGCTGCGTCCACACACTGATCGAGAGTCATAGTTTGGGCATTTGACAATAGGGATATTCGGCGGCAACTTATTGTTGTTTTCTCAAAGCCATCGTTGCACTTTCCGATCCATTTTGATTGGCACGCCGAGTAAGCCGCTTCCTTCCGGGACTGCACGTCTGAGGAAGAGGTTGGCATCTGAGAGACATTACTAGAAGCGGGCTTCTGCTGCGATGAACCGGGAGACGGCGACGTTGATCTCGTGACCTCTTTGCCATGGCCCGAACTCTCGCCCTCTTCATCGAGCAAAAACTTCACTGGCGCTGTAGAGGTGCGACCTCCATCTTTCTGAGGCGACTTATCCTTTGCGACCGACGAGGGAGATGATCCTAATACTGCGAAGAAAAAAACAAAGATTGCTGTCCATCTCATAAAGAACTCCGTGTCAGCAGCACTATTCGCAGATAGTACGCATTGCGGCATCAGTAGTATCGCTGGTGAAACTTGCGAGAATGTCATTAAGCTGCTTTTGCTGTTTCGAAGCGAGCGAAGCCCCCGAACCGAATACGCCGGGAAAAGGCCATCTCGGCGCCGTCAAAGCGATTAGTCGTGTGTCGAGACTTAATGTGTGGCGTTAGTCACACATGACGCATGTTGCGTATTCACTACTTCAATGCAGCCTCGCTGTTCTGACGAGCTAGATTTTTGGTAACATTTCAGCTTAGCCTCGTCCTTAGTATGCTCGCAGGCCGCTAGTTTTTCGCTGGGCCGAAGATCGTTGTAACAATTTGGACCCGGATTCTTCGAGCACGGCAACTTTTCGGCCTTCAACGCAGTACTCGCGCTTGCTAAGAACAGCATGCTCACTAGTAACGCCCTCATAAGATCCCTTTCTCAATCGCGAGTGCAACGGGCTGGGGCCTTGGCAGCAGACGATAAACTGGCGATGAAAGATCGCGCCTGCTCGCTCCAACGCTGCTGTTCGCTACTGTAAATTTCGGTAAACAGCGGCCCTGTGACTTAGAAGGCCGACGCTTAGGGATGGTGAACTAATGATGATTTGCTCTGACGACTGCTGTTCACCTCATCATCAGTATTCGCGTTAACAGCGCGGTCTCAGCGACTAGCTCCTGAATTGCCTGTTTGCGGGAAACATGCCCTCATGCATGCGTAGTATTCGGACGTAATTTTCGAACCGCAAATCTGATCCCTGCAAGCGGCGCTCGCTTGATCTCTACGAGTATCGCATCCGCAACGATCGGCCGCAAATGAAACACCGCCAATCGAAAGCAGGATAACTAAAGCTCCAACTATCTTCATCTTTTGACCTCTCGGCTTACTTGCAGGATGAATCCATGCGTTCGACTAAGGAAAATCGACGGCGGCTAGCTGCTATCAAGGCTTTGACGCTCATTGGCGCCCCGTCAAAAAACCAAGATCGTCATAAAAACAATCTCAAGTAGATGTGAAACGGGATAAATATGCAATGCCCGTAAAATTACGGGTGCGTGGCGGGACTGCAAGCAGATGACGTGGTCGAACGGCTACTTCTTCAACAACAAGAGGCCCATAGACCGTGCATCCGCCTCACTGAACCGGCATGACGCCCCAGCTCGGCGGCGATCTCCAACGTGCCCGCTCTCTGCCGGGCGAGCTTGATTAATCGGCGGACTTCCTGCTCAGACCATTGCTTTGGCTTCGGTGTCTTCATGTGCGGCGCTCAACTTGCGCCACTTAACCCGCGAGCCTAACAGCAAGCACTTGGGAAATTTACGGGTGGGCCAACATGCGGGCCGCTCCAACACGAATAAGGCAGGGCCTGTGGCACCCGCGATTGCGGGTCATACTCAACCGATTGATAATTTGCATATCGGCCGTCGCCGGGCTTTCATATGTGCATGCGTCGCATTTCGCGAGCGAGGATATCGGAATTGGTGGCCGGGGGCGATTAATATGAAGTTCTCGATACACGACGATAATCTCGACGCTGCAAAGGCGAGAATTCTTCTTGAGGCGACGGTGAAGCTCATCCACGCGGGCGTGAAGCAAAGCTTTTACATTAGGAAAATGTTATGGGCGATCTCGCTGTATCTGGAATGCGGTAATTACAAAGAGGATTGGAAAACATATCCGCGCGTCAGCGATGCGGCTCGAAAGATTAGGGGAAGCGGAGACCGGAATTGGAGGAAGCTGGTGACCTTCGAGCATGCCCGACCGCTCAAACAAATCTATGAGATGCTGAACGCCGAAGGCACATCTCTAACAGTGGACAAAGCTGCATCTATCATCGGCGAATACGCCCCGGTCCTGATTACACGGGAGGAGAACGGTCTGATGAACAAAAGAGGGTATAAATCTAAAGGGGACCCCGAGGCTCGATACCAGCATATCCAGTTTTCCGGCTTTACGCTGCGGTCAACGCCCAACAACGTTTGAGGTCAACGAAGTCATGGCGACCGCGCAACTACCCGGCACATTGTTCATGCCCCGGCCGGCCCTTGCGCAATGTCGATCACGTGCCGATCGGTCCCGACCGTAATGACGATGGTGTAAGTCTTCGGCCCTCCGCTCTCACTAGCAACGGGCGGAGCGAGATGGAGTTGCCCGCCATACCACTCGCCGGACATGAGCGTGTTGTCCTTGATGACGGACTGCTCAAGGACGGCCATGTTGCGCTGCCCGGTCTCCACGGTAGCGGCGATCATAGCTTCATTCTGCGCACTGGCGTTGCTTTGCGCGATGGCTGCGGCAGTTGGGCTATAGAACGTACCCGTTCTGCCGCTTGGCGTCGTGTAATGGCCGTAACCCGCCTGAGACGCGCTGTACGCGTTTCCTGCGGCGGCCAAGCCCGTAAAAACGGCCGCAGCGACTTGCCGGTTCTTCTCCTCCTGAACCAACATCTCGTAGGTCACCACCTGCATGCCGTAGTCCGACCCAGCCACATGCTGGGTAGCTTCAACTTGGGCTACCCGGAAATCTACGGGGACTTTGCTCAGATTGTTAATCGCAACGACGAAGACAGGCCGTCCATTTGCCCGCACTTGTCGCGATGCAGGGCGCACCAGCACAAGGGAACTCTTCTGACGAGAGACAAGAGCAGCTTGCCCGTCCCGCATTAGCGCTTGCTGCTGCGGGTTTGATGGTCGGAATTGGACTGTTTCGCTGTTTGCTACACATCCGCCCAACGCGGCGCAAAGCACCGCAACACCCAATTTGCACATCGCATTCTTTCCCTAGCCCGGACGAATATGAGCGCAACCAGCACGCGATTTCAACAAACGCCATAAACTGAAGGGCATAGACCTTAGTCGTGTGCGTACGAATGAGTTCCGCCTTGTCAATGCGGCTCGTGTCTAAGCATGAAACGTCATCGTCAATCAGACGGTCAAGGAGAGGTGTTTTGAGGAAACTAGCGATATTCGCGGTAGCACTGATGTGCTCAACAACCCTTGCTCAAGCTCGGGGCGGCAGTGGTGGCCGTACCTCCTATGGCGGTGGCTCCCATACGTCGAGCCACGGGGGCTCCTACACGGGCGGATCGGGATCGTCTCACAAGGGTGGCACCTATTCGAACCCGAGCAGTGGAAACCAGTACGGGACGCACAAGTAGATTAGCGCGCCCAATTCAGCATTGGGCGGCTAGTCCCTATAGATGTTGTCCACCAAGGACATCCGCTTTCGGCTTTGGGCTCCGGCTCTGAGCCGATTGCGCGGACCACGGCACTCCCAACCAGCAAAATCGCCAGCAGCTCAAAAGTTTTTCAAAGGCGGACGCGCGAGCTATCAACCATCAACGGACATGCAACACTTATTGAGAGCTTCCTGCACATTGCTACGGCTGGCGCTTGTAATAGCGCTCGGGGCAATCATCACTCCCGTGCGCGCGAGCGATATGCCCGGAGCCGCCCTTGCGCTGGCGTGTGCGGGCAATGTTCCGGGAATTAAGAGAGACAAGAAGTCGGAGGAGTACGCAAAGTTCTGTAACGCCTATATAAATGGATGGGATGACGCACGCATCGCTTTCATGCAGGGCACACGATCTTTCTGCCCGACAGGCTTGCCGGTCAAAGACATGAGCGTGATATTCTTTGACTACGTAATGGCCCACAGAGAAGCGCGTGACCTGCCCGCTGCCGAAGCCCTCATGTTGGCGTTCAAAGACAGGTTTCCTTGTCAGGAACCACCGAAAGCGTCTCAGGACCATTCAACAACAGGGGTTCGCATCGTCGATTTGCCCGCCGAGGTCGGACAAGCCGCCAAAGATATAGCTGCTGATTGCAACGGAGCGGGTGAGGACGGCACTGGCGGTGACTTGGAGAAGACCATCTCCGTGTATCAGAGGGGAGACGGTAGGCGTGTGGCGGTGTTCGATCCTAGTAAGATCTGCACGTTCCACGGGAGCGCTGCATGCTCCACCGACGGATGTGATCTCTACGCCTATTCAGAGCAGGCAACGGGATCACCTTGGAAGAAGGAATTCCAGCAACCCGTCTTTGACAAACGTGTCGAGGATCAGAACGGACAAGTGCCCCTAAAGATATTCATCGAGGTACGAGGTGACGTTCCTCCATGTAACCGGAAGCGCAAAGAAGCTACGTGCCAGTTTGAGCTAACATGGCGGGGGACGGGGTTCGGCTGGAAACTTCTTCGATAAGCAACCCGAGCCCTCAGAGCATCTGCCTCTTGGGTGATTTCTCCTTGTCGTTGAACTCCGGCAGTCTACCGAAAAGGGCCGCGTACTTCGCGAAAGCAAGATACTCAGCTCGGACGACATCGCCCATTATCCTCAAGTCCCTAGGTAGGTTTGAGGAGACGTTGCACTCGAATGGACAGACAGCGACATAAAGTTTTCTGGCAAGCGAATTGCCATTGCGGTACTTGCCGAGAAACCTTTCGGCGCCGCCATGGCCCGGACCCGACTTATTACGCAACGTATTATTGAACGCATTGAGGCGACCGCGAAGTCCGCTGACCCCATTTGTGAAGCCGATGTAGCAGATCTCCTTCACCCAACCGAACCGCCTGCCTGCGATATTCGTTCTAGAAATTGCGATGGCGTATACACCGGGATAATTTGTGTTCCTCAGCAGGTCTCGGTGATCAAACTTCACCCAATTCGAAAATCGCATTGCTTCCTTCATCATGTCTTGCGCGGCGCCGAGTATAAGCGCCTGCAAACACCAGCGCCTGCAAACACGGCACAGCCGATAACGGTTTTAGTGATGATAGGCCGTTCCGCATGCTTTGGCCTCATATGTCGCATAATTGGCTCGAAGCAATTCGCGCGTCAGCGCGTGCACCAGCTCGACTAAATCACCCAGCTTCTTATCTTCCTCCTCCTGCGAAAATGGCGACAGTAACGTTCCGTGCATCACCGAGTTACGTATGTCGTTCCATGCCGAAAACTGCGATGATGTGATTGCCGCTCTCTCTCGAAGGTTTCGCAGATCATTCTTGGTCGTTTCATTTTCAAAGCTAAAGTTTTGAACAGCCTTGATTGCCGCTCCCCTGAGCCGGTCCGGAGCCGTCGCGCTCTCGATTACTTTAACTAGAGCGGCTTTCTGCTCCTTATCAGCTTTTTTGTCTTTGCTTGCCACCTGTTTTGCCGGGCGCAATAGCTTGGTCAGGCCTTCGGTCGCGCTCGCCAGAGTAAGAGCCATGACCCAACGCGAAGCAAATGCAACTTGCGCCAACTCGTCGTAAAAGCTGGTTATCGGATGAGGAGCGAAGTTGGGTCGGCCACAATCATCTCTCGCAAGCGCGATCAAACTTAGAAATTGGCTATACCATTCAAAGAAATCCCCCCACTTCTGGTCATCTCCCCAGTGCCAGAATGCGGACCAAGCCGCACTTTTCACCTGCGGCACAGTGGAGACACAGACCATCGAACGGTCGCCGAAATTCCGCGCATAGAGACGCGGCATAACAGGCTGTCCGAACAACACTCGAAATGGCTCGACCAACCATCGCTCTGTATACGTTGGAGGAAGCTGCTCCGAATGCGGAGCTGTAACGATGACGCAATGGGATTCCCGGTCATGAGTGAATGTAATGGCCGAGCCGAGCATCTCAATTGTCTTGCCCCTGTGGCCGTTCAGCGCAAGTGCCAGAGGATGGTGCCCATCAACGGAATAGATCAGTTCGGTGCATGAGGTTCGAGTGATACCCTCACTTGTATCGTCACAGATAAGCGAGGACAGTTCCCCCTCAAACCGTCCTTCGACTATATTTCTTCGATTTGGGATTGTGTATCCGCATGACCATTCGACCCCATCCGCGTCCACACCTTCGAGACGCATGCGAGCGCTTGCATCGTATGAATTATCCCGCTGATAACGCATGGTGTCCATCAGCGACGTGAAATCCATCGAAGAAGCCTGAAATTCGTAGGATAAGTCCGATAGGGATTGCATGCTGATCGTCCCGCTGCCGATTGCGAGCGGAGAAGGAAGGTGGTCGCGTCCAATCAGTTGCATTCGAGGAAAGGTGAGAGCTTTCGGCGCGATCAGAAATGATCGCCATCGGTCTAAGGTTGACAACGTAGGGCCTCCAACTTGCGGCGCTTGCGAGGCCGCTGCGCTCTAGTCACACTGGGCGAGCGAACAAGCTACTTAAGACATTGTAGAATGTCTGAAACGTCGGGATCAGCAAGAGCGCAAAGCCCACAGCATAAAAAGAAGCGGCAAGCACCCTCCAAAGTGGCTTGCTATGATCATAAGCCATATAGCTTAGAGCAAGGATATCGTTGCGCGTCGCCACATCGAACGACGTGTCGGCTAGTTCATCAACCCACCATTCCTCGGTTCTGCGGCTGAAGGCCATAGGGCGTGCTAGTTTCCATGGATCGAGCCGCCCAGAGTCCTCGTCCTGATATTGCTCGTGATCATCAGGAGCGGACCCGCGTGCGCGACCCCATGAGCCATAGACCTCAAGGATGACTGTTATGAATAGCCTTCGAAAATCGACAGGCTCGCCGAGCCTCCTTAAGGTTCGAGATGCCGCCGTCAGAGGAAACAAGTCATCGTACATGCTCCATTGCCAGAAACAGAAATGGTGGGCCGCATGACGCAGCAGGATGCGAAACCTTGGCTTGGTCGCCAACGGCCCCTCGACGCTTTGGTAATTGGTAACGGACGGATATTCCTTAATCGACTCAGGGCAGAAAAGGGCAAAGACGGCGGACCCGAAGCCAAGAAAGCTCAGTCCGAAGTACACGAGGTATAATCGCGACAAGGTAAGGGTGTGCGCTGCCGCTTTTGCTTCGTCTGGCCGCTCACTAGTAAGGTGAAACCAGCGGCGCACCACCTCAGGCGAAATGCTCAGTAAGTCAACGACGGCTTGATTAAACAGAATGACTGAGCCCAGAAATGGCACGATGATGGTCAAGCTAAGAAGTCGTGACTGACCAATTCTGCGAATAGACGACCAAGAAATATGCGATAGCGGGCGGCTATCGAGTAGCACATACCAAAGACGAATCGGGTTGAGCCTGTTGTTCATGGTGCCGCGGGATTTCTCGCTTCCTGACAATTCAGCGGTCGTCTCGCTGAATGATGTGCAGTCTCTCAGACACGGGCCCAAGGAAAGAGCAAGCGATCTGAATAAGGGTGCGTAGCGCTACAATTGTCACTGGGTCTTGCTCAGTTTGGACCAGCAAGATGGTTCCGGATTCGTTGATCGGTTGCGATGGGATCGAAAATAATTCCTCCTCAGTCTTGGCGACGAGGAGATGAAAGTCGTAAGACGAGCGGAGAATAGAAACCGTATGAGAATGGATGATCCGGCTAAGAACTTGATAGAGCGAAAGTGTCTCGCCGGAGTCCACGAAGTAAGGCGGTTGTGGTGGTGCTATGAGCTTGCAGGTGGAAACCCTCAATTGTCGTAGTTCCTGCACCGCCTTGGCAGCCTCGGCGAAGTTACGAAGAGACGCGGAGAAGGTGAGCAAATCGCGCTTAGCCAGCAAGTCTGCAACGCTGTCCACGTCGTCCTGAACATCTCCAGCGTCGCCTAGGTCACGCCTCTTGCTGGAGCAGAATCCATGCAGTCGAACGATATGCTCGATTGCTTGGTCGTACAGGAAGATAACGTCATCCATCTTCTTTCAATCTTTCGGCTTTTCGTACAGATCGATGTCGTTGATCGCATCTTGGATCAGATCGCGGAGCGCGATCAGCGTGTCGCGCGCTCGGAGAGCCGAGCGGCCGGCCATGTATGGCCCCGCAGGCGGCAAGTCTTCTGCTGGAGATGCTGTGATGCTGCTGCCGGTTTGTCCTGTGCTGATCTCGGCAATGCGGCCACCGTTGATGCCGAAATACGCTGCGATGTCGTGCTGCCGGTCTCCGCGAAGCAGCATGCCTTTAACAATCGCGATCTCTCCGTCGTTCAGTGCCATGCGTACGTCCTTCTGACGAATCGGGAACCACGACGATGCCACAATTCAGGGTAGTGCGAAGCCGGGGGATTACGGAGGCACCTGTGGATAAGGCGGATGAAGCGCCGACCGGCAGGCACTCATCGCACAGCGCTGGTGGGCTTCCTGCCAGAGCGCGGAGCAGTGAGAGCGAAATCGGCCGTCAGCGGCCGATTTGCCGCGCTCTGGCGGCGACGGTCGGCAAATCGCCAGCGATACATTTGGAAATTCGGCCCCAACGCCATATATCGTGGAATTCCCAAGTAACCGACCATGCTGTGACAAGGGAATGCCAAGCGATGCCAATCTGGACCACAACGGCCGAAGAATACGAGCATGCGAGAAAGATCGTTCTAGAGGCCACTGACTTCGGCGGAAAGAAGGTCGTGGTTCATCTCACATCGGGTGATGCAGTTACCGGTTGGATGCTCGGATCGAATTCGGGGACCGACGTCTCAGAAAATATGGCAGCTAAGCGTGGGCCTGTGGTCACGAAGATGTATGGTGAAATCAAGCTGCTGACCGAAGCCGGGCACACGATCATCTTGGAAGCCGTGGCAATCAAGGCCTTTAGGGACGCAAAATAGCCCGTCGAGGCACACCGGGCGCAACATCGATCTTGTGAATTGCTTGCAACGGGTCAATCGCGTCGGTTGGGCCTCAGGCGATGACTTCCGGTTGGCTCCGCTAAGCGGACGCTTTTCAGTATGCTACAATCTCCCCATGGCTGAGGTGGGCTGGGGCCTCGCGTTCGAGGACCCGATCAGGCTGGATGACGGCAGGACGCTGCGGACCCTGCGCGACGCGGGCGAATACATCGCTGCGCTTCCTGTGACCGTGCACGATCAGCCCGAGTGGCAAGTGGCGCTGTTGCTGGTGGTGAGCGGCGGGCCGGTCATGTTCGCGCGGATCGGGATGATGCGAGCGCTGAAGCGGGGCACGGAGCCGCAGGGCCGAGAAGGAAGCGGGCCAAGCGGTACAGGGTGATCGGGTGAGGCGCATGGATGCAAAATATTTTTGAGATCGCGGATCGCGACACAACGGTGGACACAAAGCAGCTTAGATGTTGATTTTATTGATATTTTTAGGGCTAACCACTCCCTGCGCAGTGGCTTTACGGCTTATGTCGCGCTCTCCCCGGGGAGCGATGCACTATTGCCCCCGTCGTCCCGCGAGATGGCTGATGCACGAGCCCGGTTGGGCCGCCACATCACCGCTGGGACTTGACGCACAGACCCCGGGCGTCAGGACCACACGATTTTGCCGTACGCTGATGGCACCGGTCGTGTGCGCGGGGTCCTTGCTCACGGTCTCCCGCCCTGCAAGGCCGTTCGCGCCGACGCCATCCGCGTCCACCGCCGCCCGGCCCGCGTTCGTGACGATCGCGATACGCCCCTCTTCCCAAGGGCCGGGTTGCGGCGATGGATACGCCGTTTCCGAATTTCGGTAAAGTGGAATATTTTCGGCTGCACCGGTTGACCGATCGCCGGGGTGTTTTGCCCGCCGGGCAACACAAGGTCTTGTAGCCCGAGGAACCCCGTAGCCCGGATGGAGCGCAGCGTAATCCGGGAATCCATCCATGCGGCACCAAGACCCCGGATTGCGCTGCGCTCCATCCGGGCTACAGGCCCGTGTTGATTTGCCCATTCGACGCGCACATTGGTATGGTTCGTGCAAGCGCTTCTGCTTCCGTTCCCACGACAAGAAATGACAATGCCGAACCCGATCTTCCCGACGTCAAGACCCGATCGCATCCGCCACCTTCTCGCCGATCTGGTCGGCTTTGATACCATCAGCGACCGCACCAACCTGCCCCTGATCGCCCATATCGAGAGCTATCTCGCCTTCCTCGGCCTCAAGGGCGAGCGCATCGTCGACGAGACCGGGCAGAAGGCTGCGCTCTGGGTCACGATCGGGCCGGAGGACCGGCCGGGCTTCGTGCTGTCGGGCCACACCGACGTCGTGCCCGTGGTCGGGCAGGACTGGAGCCACGATCCGTTCAAGCTGATCGAGCGCGACGGCAAGCTGTTTGGCCGCGGCACCACCGACATGAAGGGTTTTGTGGCGGTGTGCCTTGCGATGGTGCCGGAGATGCTGGAGGCGAAGCTGACGACGCCTATCCACCTGGCGATCTCCTATGACGAGGAAATCGGCTGCGTCGGCGTACGGCCGATGCTGCGCGAGGTCGCCAGGAAGACGGTCAGGCCTCTCGGCGCCTTCATCGGCGAGCCGACCCAGATGCAGGTCATCATCGGCCACAAGGGCAAGCACGGCGTGCGCGCCACGTTCCATGGGCTCGCCCGCCACTCCTCGATCGCACCTGATGGCGTCAACGCGATCGAATATGCGGCGGAGCTGATCGTCGAGATCCGCCGCCGCGCCGAGAAGCTGGCCGCCACGCGCTCGTCCGACAGCCTCTACGACGTTCCGCATTCGACGCTGCTCACCAGCATCGTGCATGGCGGCGCCGCGCTGAACATCGTGCCCGATACCTGCACGGTGGATTTCGAATGCCGCGGCATCGGCATCACCGAGTCGCGCGAGGTGACGGACGCGATCGTGGCCTGGGCCAAGGCCGAGCTCGAGCCGGCGATGAAGGCGAGGAATCCCTCGTGCGGCATCGATTTCGAGGAGATCCTCGACTATCCCGCGCTCGACACCGCGGCCGACGCGGCGATCGTCACGCTCGCCAAGAGCCTCGCGGGCCGCAACGACCACGCCAAGGTCGCCTTCGGCACCGAAGCCAGTCTGTTCAGCAGCATCGCCGACATCCCCTCGGTGGTAATCGGACCGGGCGCGATCGCGCAGGCGCACACGCCGGACGAGTTCGTGGAGATGGCGGAGCTGGAGAAATGCGCGGGGTTTGTGGAGAAGCTGATCGCGCATTGTGCTGTCTCGTAGCCGGCACTCGCGACAGAGTCTGGGTCCCGGCTCTGCGGAGCAGCACTGCGTGCTGCACCGCGTCCGGGACACGAGAGAGCGGTCGCTGATCCAGCCTGCGGAGGACGATGTAGGCGCCAAAACATTCCGGTCTCGTGTCCCGGACGCAGTGCGGTGCGTAGTACCGCACTGCAGAGCCGGGACCCAGAGCGCTTGGCGACGGCATTGAAGTATGCAACTTTAGGAAGCAGTACAGTCAGCTCCGGTTGCGCGGCTATGCCGTTCTTCGTCTACATCCTTGCGAGCAAGCGAAACGGGACTCTCTACGTCGGCGTAACGAACGATCTTGTTCGCCGATTGAGCGAACACAAGGCCAAGCTGATCCCCGGATTCACGCGGCAGTACGACGTCACGCTGCTGGTCTATTTCGAAACGTTCGAGTCCATCCTCGAAGCACGCGCACGCGAACATACGCTGAAGCGCTGGCGGCGTGCGTGGAAGCTCAAGCTGATCGAAGAGCTCAATCCGGTTTGGCGCGATCTCACGGATGAGCTGAATACCTTGCCGACGTAACCGGGTCCCGGCTCTGCGGAGCAGCACCATAGTCGTCGAAGACGCGCGTAAACGCGCTCATGGTGCTGCACCGCGTCCGGGACACGAGCGCGTCGTGAGGATGCCCCTCACCCAAACAAAAAAGGCGCGGCCATCAGCCGCGCCTTTGTCGTTCTTACACCGCGCCGGCCTTCTGCGCGTATTCCCATGACGCCTTCGACAGCGGCACGGTGCGCTTGGCGGACTCGAGCGCCTTGGCGTTGGCGGCGGTGCCGTCGCGGACGCGGCCGGCGATGCCCTGGGTGATGCCGGCGAGGCGGAACAAATTATAGGCGAAGTACCAGTTGAGGTCCGGCACCGTCATCTTGGTGACGTTGCAATAGATCTGCGCGGCCTCTTCCACGCTCGGGATGTTGAGCGCCTTGAGGTCGGCGCCCTGCAGGCCCGGCATGATCCACTGCATCAAGAGATAGGTGAAGTCGGCCATGGGATCGCCGAGCGTCGACAGCTCCCAGTCCAGCACGGCCTGCACGCGCGGTTCCGTCGCGTGGAAAATCATGTTGTCGAGGCGATAGTCGCCGTGGACGATCGAGACGCGCGCCTGTTCCGGCACGGTCTTGGGCAGCCATTCGGCGACCTTCTCGAACTCCGGAATGTGCTGGGTCTCGGACGCCCGGTACTGCTTGGTCCAGCGATCGATCTGGCGCGCAAAGTAATTGCCGGGCTTGCCGAAGTCGCCGAGGCCGATCGCGACGGGATCGAACATGTGCAGCTGGGCCAGCGTCTCGATCTTGCTGCTGAAGATCTTGCGGCGCGCGTCGGGATCCTGGCTCGGCAGCGTCGGATCCCAGAACACGCGGCCCTCCTCCATCGACATGATGTAGAAGGCAGCGCCGATGACACTGTCGTCCTGGCACAGTGCATAGGCGTGCGCGACCGGAAAGCCCTGTTTTCCAAGGGCCGCGATGACGCGATATTCGCGATCGACCGCATGCGCCGAGGGCAGCAATTTGCCGAACGGCTTGCGGCGCATCACGTAGGAACGCTTCGGCGTGTTGAGGCGATAGGTCGGATTGGACTGGCCGCCCTTGAACTGCAGCACCACCAGCGGGCCTTCAAAACCCTCGACGTTCTCGTGCATCCATGCCTCGAGGCGGAGCTCGTCGAAACGATGCCGCTCCTCGACCGGCTTGGTGCCGGAGAACTCCTCGTCTTTCCTGACGCCGTCAGCCACGGTGACGCTCCCTCTTCAGTCCCGACCATTTCAGGTCCGGCATGATCCTAATGGGTACCCGCTGACGCACTTGCGTCAAGCGGTTGCCCATGCCGGTCATGCCCTGTCTTCAAGCCGGGAACGCCGGGCGGCGCTCCCACTCGATGACGTGCTCAGTGACGCGGAGAGTTTGCATACTTCCGAAGTTCAAGTCTGGCAATGGCGCGGTTATGCACCTCGTCCGGACCGTCGGCGAGACGGAGCGTGCGGATGTGGGCGTAGTCCTTGGCAAGGCCCGCCTCGTCCGAGACGCCGGCGCCGCCGAAGGCCTGGATGGCCTGATCGATGATCTTCAGCGCCATGTTGGGACCGGCGACCTTGATCATGGCGATCTCGAGCTGCGCGGTCTTGTTGCCGACCTTGTCCATCATGTCGGCGGCCTTGAGGCACAGCAGGCGGTTCATCTCGATGTCGGTGCGCGCCTCGCCGATGCGCTGCTCCCACACACTGTGCTCGATGATCTTCTTGCCGAACGCGGTGCGCGAGGAAAGCCGCTTCACCATCTTCTCCAGCGCCTCCTCGGCCTTGCCGATGGTGCGCATGCAGTGATGGATACGGCCGGGCCCAAGGCGGCCCTGCGCGATCTCGAAGCCGCGGCCCTCGCCGAGCAGGATGTTCTCCTTCGGCACCCGCACGTTCTCGAGCAGCACCTGGGCGTGGCCATGCGGCGCGTCGTCGAAGCCGAACACGGGGAGCATCTTCTCGACCTTGATGCCGGGCGTGTCGAGCGGAACCAGGATCTGCGATTGTTGCTGATGCTTGGCGAGCGACGGATCGGTCTTGCCCATCAGGATCGCGATCTTGCAGCGAGGATCGCCGACGCCGGACGACCACCATTTGCGGCCGTTGATGACGTAGTGGTCGCCGTCCTTCTCGATCCGGGTCTCGATGTTGGTGGCATCCGACGAGGCAACCGCCGGTTCCGTCATCAGGAAGGCCGAGCGGATCTCGCCGTCCATCAGCGGGCGCAGCCATTTGCGCTTCTGCTCCTTGGAGCCGTAGCGGATGAACACTTCCATGTTGCCGGTGTCGGGCGCCGAGCAGTTGAACACTTCGGAAGCCCAGGTGATGCGGCCCATCTCCTCGGACAGCAGCGCGTATTCGAGATTGGTCAATCCCGCGCCGCGGAATTCGTCATCTTCATGCTCGTTCGGCGGCATGAACATGTTCCAGAGGCCTTCGGCCTTCGCCTTCTTCTTGAGGTCCTCGAGCACCGGGATGACCTTCCAGCGTTCGCCGGTGCGATCCTGCTCGTCATAGACGGGCACCGCCGGACGCACGTGTTTGGCCATGAAGGACCGCACGCGGTCGAGCCATTCCTTCTGCTTGGGGGACAGATCGAAATCCATGGGACGCTCCTCGTTTCTCTCTCGCTTTGTCGTTTTGCGCCGGACTGTCCTCCCGCCGCGCGCGGCCCGCAAGCGCGAATGCGCTGCTTGCGAGCACCAGCGGAACCGGTCGCAGTTGCGAACGAGTCCCGATTGCGGATTGACTTTTCCCGGCCTTCAAACGATAGTTTCATACAACTGTTTGAATTGCAACTCCCTCGCTCCCGACGTCATTCCGGGGCAGCCCGCAGGGCTGAACCCGGAATCTCGAGATCGTGGCGCGAGATTCCAGGTTCGACGCTCGCGCGTCGCTCCGGAATGACGGGACAAGGGCCATGGCCAGCGATCATACGAGATCTGCCATTCTCGCCGCCGCCGAACGGCTCTATGCCGATCGCGGCTTCGGCGACGTGACGCTGCGCGACATCGTCGCGGAGGCCGGCGTCAACCTGGCGGCGGTGAATTATCATTTCGGCTCGAAGGACGAGCTGATCGCGGAATTGTTCGTCACCCGCTCGATCGCCACCAACCGCGAGCGCCTGCGCGAACTGAAGGCGGCGGAAGAAGACGGCGGCGGCCGCGCGCCGATCGAGGTGATTTTGCGCGCGCTGGTGGGACCGACGCTACGCGGCTGCCTCGGGCCGGAAAACCAGCGCTCCACCGCGGCGCGCTTCATGATCCGCGCCTCGATCGAATCCGTGCCGCCGATCCGCCGCATCAAGAACCGCGAGATCGACCATTTGCGCAAATTCGCCGGCGCGATGCGAAGGTCCCTGCCCGACCGCAGCGACGTCGATATCTATTGGGGCCTCAACTTCGCGCTCGCCATGGCGCACCACACCATCCGCGAGAGCGAGCGACTGACAAAGCTGTCGGAAGGCAAATGCGACCTCGACGACGTCGAGGACGTGGTCGCCCGCGTCGTCAGCGTGGCGACGATGGCGCTGACGGCGGGCAAGGCCGAGGCGAAGGCGCCGGCAAAGGTGGCGGCGCGCTAGCGAAAGACCCTAACCACGCCGACGCTGCGCTCCCTCGCCCCGTTCTCACGGGAAAGGGTTGGGGTGAGGGGCCTCTCTCCGCGCGCGAGATTGTCGTGGCACCTGCCCCCCCTCACCCGGATTGCATCTTCGATGCAATCCGACCTCTCCCCGCAAGCGGGAAGAGGTAAACGAACCGCTCCCCTCACATCATCGCGATGCAGTCGATCTCGACGTCGAAGGGGCCGAACCATTCCGGCGTCACGACGAAGATGCGCGCCGGCGGATCGACGGGGAAGTAGCGGGCATAGACCGTGTTGAACGTGGCGAAGTGTTTCGTCGAGGTGCAGTAGACGTTGCACTTCATGACATTGTCGAGCGAGGCGCCGGCCGCCTGCAGGCACAGCTTCATCTGCTCCATGATGATCTCGCTCTGCCGCTCGATTGCCATGCCGCCGATCTCGCCCGTATCGGGGTCGAACGGCGGCAGGCCCGCGACGAAGATCATGTTGCCGGCGCGCGTCACCGGCGAGGTCGGCGCCTTCACGCGGTCGAGAAAGGACGAGATCGGTTCGACGCGGAGCGCTTCGCGTTTCATGCGGGCCACCTTCGGTTCGAGCGAGACTAGCGCCTTGCTACATTATTCCGTAGCCGGCATGCTTCGCTTCTGCTCGAACTGTGGTGGTGTCGGGATCAGGCCCGCCGCGGCATCTCCTCGGCCTCCTCCTTGGCGAGCAGCAGCAGCATCTCGATGCCCATCTCGCCTTCCTGCGGCGAGCGGATGAACTTTATTTCGTCGGCGCTTTGCCGCAGCGCGGCAATGATGGCAACGGCCTGATTGGCGGTCGCCGCCTCGGTTGCCAGAATGGACTTCTGGTTCTTGGACTGAAACCCGATCGTGTAGGACATTCATTCCCTCCCGGCTCACGTGGAGAGATCGAATCAGAGTCGCGCGTGAAGTGGAAGCCTGTGCGACTACGGACAGGGTTTATCTGGGGATTGCGCGCAAGCTCCAGACAAGGCCGCGCCAGCGTCACGTTGTGGTCACCAGTCCATGCGCAGTGATCCGGTGCCGCGCAGCGTCATGCCAGTCCCAGAATGGCACGCGCATCCTCGGCGCTGGCAACGCTCGCGCCAAGACTCTTCAAGATGCCTGCGGCATGCGCGACCAGTTCCGCATTGGTCTTCGCCAGCACGCCCTTGGACATATAGAGATTGTCCTCCATGCCGACGCGGACATGGCCGCCGAGCAGCCAGGCTTGCGCCACCATCGGGAACTCGGCGCGGCCGATGCCGAAGCCGGACCAGATCGCCCCCGGCGGCAGCAGGCTGCGGGCGTAGAACATCGTCTCTGATGTCGCCGAGAAGCCGTACTTCACCCCGAGCACGAGCGAGAACAGGCCCGGCCCCTTCAGCGAGCCGTCGGCCAGCATGTCACGCGCCAGATGGCAGTCGCCGGAATCGAACAGCTCGATCTCCGGCAGCACGCCGGCGGCCTTCATCCGCTCGGCCATGATGCGGACGTTGCGCGGCGTGTTGATCACGACCTCGCCGCCGGAATTCATGGTGTTGAGGTCGAGCGTGCAGATGTCGGGCTTGATCAGCTCGACGTGCTCGACGCGCTTTTCGGGCTGCAGCAGCGTGGTGCCGGGGCCGGCGACGCGGGGATCCTCGTGCGAGGGAACAAAACGTCCGCCGGGGCCGGTCGTCAGGTTGATGACGAGGCTCCTGTTGCGGGCGCGGATGCGGTCCACGACATCGCGATAGAGCTCGATCTCCATCGACGGCCGTCCCGTCGCGGGATCGCGCACGTGGATGTGCGCGATGGCGGCACCTGCTTCGGCCGCCTCCAGCGCGGAGGTCGCGATCTGCTCGGGCGTGATCGGCAGATACGGCGACTGCTCGGGTTTTGTGAGATTGCCCGTGATGGCGCAGGTGATGATGGTCTTGCCGGTGGTCATATGATTTCATCCCAATGTTCACGCGCCAGGAGCGCCGGCCCTCTTCCCTTCTCCCCTTGCGGGAGAAGGTGGCGCGAAGCGCCGGATGAGGGGTCTGTGTCCACAAACACGGTGAAGGGACTCGCGGAGAGATACCCCTCACCCGTCTCGCCGCTTTGCGGCGAGCCACCCTCTCCCGCAGGGGGAGAGGGCAAGAACGCGCGCCGCTTCGCCGACGCTAGATAATCCCCTGCTTCTTCAGGTCCTCGATCTTGCCGGCGTCATAGCCGAGCTTGCCACCGAGCACCTCTTGGGTGTGCTCGCCCAGCAGCGGCGGGGCGCGGTAGGTCTTGATCGGGGTTTCCGAGAAGGTCAGCGCGTTGCGGATCAGCGACAGCTCCGGCTCGAACTTGTGCTCGGTCTTCACCCGCATGCCGCGCGACTGGACGTGCGGATCGGAGAACACCTGTTCGAAATTGTTGATCGGGCCCGAGGGCACGCCGGCCTCCTCCAGCCTGTCCAGCCAGTAGGCCACCGGCTGCTTCAGGAACAGGCCGGCGAAGATCGCCATGATCTCCTTGCCGTGCGTGACGCGGTCGTTGTTCTTGACGAAGCGCGGATCGCTCGCAAGCTCGGGGGCGCCGAGCACGGCGCAGGTCTTGCGGAACTGGCCGTCATTGCCGACCACCAGCATCAGCTCGCCGTCGGTGCAGCGGAACACGCCGGCGGGCATGCCGCCATTGCCCCAGGTGCCGCGGCGCGGCGGGGTCTTGCCGTTGACGAGGTAGATCTGCAGCCAGTGCGACAGCGAGGCGATGACGGTGTCGAACAGGCAGACGTCGATGTGCTGGCCCTGCCCGTCATTGGCGTCGCGATGGTAGAGCGCCGAGAGAATGCCGATCGAGGTGTTCATGCCGGTCATGTAGTCGACGATGGACGGACCGACCTTCATCGGGCCCTCGCCGGGCTCGCCGTCCATGTGGCCGGTGACGCTCATCAGACCGCCCATGGCCTGCAGGATGGCGTCATAGCCGGCGCGCGGCGCGTAGGGGCCGGTCTGGCCGAAGCCGGTGACCGAGCAATAGATGATGCCGGGATTGATCGCCTTGATCGTCTCGTAGTCGAGGCCGTAGCGCTTGAGGTCGCCGACCTTGTAGTTCTCCATGAAGACGTCGACGTCCTTGGCAAGCTCCCGGATGATTGCCTGCCCTTCCGGCTTGGCGATGTTGACGGTGACCGACTTCTTGTTGCGGTTGGCGCAGAGGTAGAACGAGTTGTTGTTGTTCGCCTTGCCCTCGGGATCGTTCAGGTAAGGCGGGCCGAAGGCGCGCGCGTCGTCGCCGGTGCCGGGCCGCTCGATCTTGATGACCTCCGCCCCCATGTCGCCCAGCATCTGGGCGGACAAAGGCCCGGCAAGCACGCGGGTGAGGTCAAGGATCTTGATGCCTGAGAGCGGCAAGGCCGACATGTCGAATTCCTCCGGGAACTGGATCTTAGAGCTGATCTTGGCGCGGCGGCGAGATCGCGGGGCCGCGCTCCCTGCGGATACACCATTTTCGGGCCCCGAGCACTGCACTGCGGGCATACGGCCATCCCTGCCCCGGCGCAGGAGCGGCCGTGCGGCGAATTTCCGTGCCGCGAATATCGCCTCAGGTCGCGGCCGCCGCAGCCACCTGCGGCCGCCGCCGGCCGAGCAGGACCAGGATCAGCACCGTGGCGCAGGAAAACACAAAGGTGAGACCCAGCGCCCCGCGGCTGCCGAACTGGGTGAGCAGGCCGACGAGGAGCGGCGGCGAGATCGCGGACGCCAGATTGAGCGGCAGCGCGATCATCGACATTGCCTTGGCGAACTCGGCCTGGTCGTAGAACACGAGCGGGATCGTCGCCCGCGCCACCGCCATCGCCCCGCTGCCGGCGCCATAGATCAGGATGAACGCCGCGACCGCCCAGGTCGCGCCCTCGCTCGTCATCAACAGCAGCATGGCGACCGGCAGCGCGGTGCCGGCCACCAGCCCGGTCGTGATCCCGTCCCACCGGCCGCCGCCGAGGAGATCGAGCCCGCGGGCGCTGACCTGGATCACGCCCAGCATCGAGCCGAACGCAAGCGCCTGCGCCGGCGCAAGGCCCTCCGCCCGCAGCAGCTCGATCAGGATCGCGCTGATGCCGAAATTGACGAAAGCGTTCATCGTGATCACGCAGACGACGAGACCGAAGGTGCTTCTCGGGATCGCAGGCGGCGGCGCCGCCTTGACCGGCCCGCCGCCTTCGCCGGTCGCAATTTTCCGGCGCGGAACGAGGAATGCATAGAGCGGGAGATTGATGAGGAGCATCATGGCCGCGTAGACGAGACAGGTGCCGCGCCAGCCGACATGACCGCTCAGGAACGAGGTGGTCGGCCAGAAGATGCTGCTGGACAGGCCCGTCACCAGCATCAGCCCGCCGATGGCGTTCTTGGCCCCTCGCCCCGCGACCTCGTTGAGCATGATGTAGGCACCGGTCGACAACGTGGCGCTGCCGCCCATGCCGAGAATGACCCAGCCGGCGAAATAGAGCATCGGCTCACGCGCGAAAAACAGGACGATGTAGCCCGGCGCGGAGACGACCGTGCCCACCATCATCACCTTGCGCGCACCGTGCCGCGCAAAGGCCCTGGCAAGCCACGGCGCACAAAGCCCCATCGTGACGTAAAGCACCGAACTGCCCGCGAACACCGCCGGCAGGCTCATGCCGAGGCCGTCGGCAAGCTCGCGGCCAACCACGGCCGGAAGACCTATTGTGCCCCACCCGATCAATTGGGTGATCGCGAGAACCAGCAGGACGCCGATGAGCCTGCCGTCAGTTTTCAAGAATCGCATTCCAAACGTCGCCTGCCCCGCAGGCGCCGATCACGCCCGAGCTACCCGTCTTACCCGCAGACTCGGCGCGCGGGAACGCCGGCCGCCGAATGGCAGGAGGCGGCCGGAAGCATGTCAGGAGGAGGCAGCAGCCACTATGCCGCCAAACCGAGCAGGGATCGCGCCTCGGCCGCGGTCGCAACGCGCCGGCCGTGGCGCGTAACCGCCTCGCAGGCGACGGACACCAGCTCGGCATTGCTGGCGGCAAGGCGCGTCTTGTCGATCCGGATATTGTCCTCGAGCCCGGTCCGCACCGCGTCGGCACCGCGCGCGAGCGCCCAGCCCATCACCTCGGCCTGGTGACGTCCGATCCCGGCGGCGGTCCAGGTCGCCTTCGGGATCAGCCGCCGCAATTCGCCCAGCAGGATATCGAGCACATGCTCGTCCGCCGGCATCGCGTTCTTGACGCCCATGACGAACTGCACGTGCGGACGCTGGTCCATCAGCCCCGCCTCGATCAGGCGGCGCGCACCGTGCAGGTGCGACAGATCGAAGATCTCGATTTCCGGCCGGATGCCATTCGTCTTCATGCCGGTGGCGAGCAAGTCAACGAGGGCGGCGCTGTTCTCGTAGACGATGGTCGGGAAGTTCACCGAGCCCGTGGACAGCGAGGCCATGTCCGGCTTCAGATAGAGCGACGATCCGCGCGCCGAGGGATCGCGCCCTCGCCCGCCGGTCGAGAACTGGACGATCATCCCAGGGCAATGCTTTTTGATCCCCTGCTGCACCAGGGCAAAGCGCTCGGGATCGGAGGACGGCGTCTCGTCGTCGTTGCGCACATGGATATGGGCGAGCGTGGCGCCGGCCTCGAAGGCCTGGTGCGTCGACTCGATCTGCTCGGACGGCAGGATCGGCACCGCCGGGTTGTCCTTCTTGCGCGGAACGGAGCCGGTGATGGCGACGGCAACGACGACGGGGTTCATCTTGAGACCTCATGAGGATCGCGCTCGCGCGCACAAAGCCGGATAGACACATAACGCCTGAAGCCCTGCCGCTGCAAATATCGTGGTTCGCAGCGGCATGGCCTCGTCACGTTTCCGTCAGGTCGGAATGGCGGCCGCACCGCTTGCGGCCTCCGTGCGCCGCCGCTCGTAGTCGGCGCGCGGCATCGGCACGGCCTTGGGATTGCCGAGATCGTCGATGCTGATCCGGTAGGTCTCCCGGGCCGTGAGGGCCGCCAGCGCGGCGATGACCGTGATGCCGAACGCGATCGCCCCAACCGTCAGGGGAATGTTGGCCGAGCCGGGAGGCGCCACGGTCGCGAACAGCGCCGGCAGCAATGCAGTGATGGTGGTGCCGATGTTCTGCGAGATCGCCATCGCCGACACACGGGTGCGGGTCGGAAACAGCTCCGGATAGAAGCTCGGGAAGATCGCGTTGTAGCCCTGATAGACCACGCCCCACATCAGCAGCGAGAGAAAGATTGCCAGCGGCACGTTCCTGATGCTGATGGCGTAGAGATAGCCGAAGGCGAGCAGACCGGAGAGCAGCGCGCCCACGATGATCGGAGGCTTGCGGCCGACCTTGTCGGAGAGATGCCCGACGAAGGGAATGACGAACACGGCGAGCATGTTTCCGAGCACGGGGATCCAGAGATAGACGTCCTTGGCAAAGCCGATGCCATAGGCCGGCTGCACCGCGTAGGCCGCACCGAAGATGGTCGCGACGACGGGGATGACGTTCATCAGCGCCATGCAGATCACCCTGAGCATGTCGCGCCAGCTCAGCTTGATGGCCTGGACGATCGGCGCCCGCGGTGTCTCTCCCCGCTCGCCCTCGCGGGCAAAGGCCGGGGTCTCGTCGACCTCGCGGCGAATGATGTAGCCGGCGACGATGACGAAGAAGCTGAGCAGGAAGGGGATGCGCCAGCCCCAGCTGTTGAAGGCGTCGGTCGGCATATAGGCCGCCAGCGGCAGAAAGACCGCGGCTGCCAGAATTTGTCCGGCCTGCACACCCTGGAGTGCAAAGCTCGCATAGAAGCCGCGCCGGCCGAACGGCGCATGCTCCAGGATCATCGAGCTCGCGCCGGAGATTTCACCGGCAACGGCAAATCCCTGCACGAGACGCAGGATGACGAGGAGGATCGGCGCGAGGATGCCGACCTGATGATAGGTCGGCAGAAGGCCGACGGCCATGGTCGAGATGCCCATCAGGAACATGCAGACGATCAGCACCGTCTTGCGGCCGTGGGTGTCGCCCCAATGTCCGAGCACGAAGGCGCCGATGGGGCGCGCCACATAGCCGACGCCATAGGTCGCCAGCGATGCGACGATCGCGACGGTGGGGTTTTCGGACGGAAAGAAGATTTGCGGGAAGATCAGCGAGGCGGCAGTCGCGTAGATGAAGAAGTCATAATATTCGAGAGCCGAACCGATCCAGCCGCTGGCAGCAGCCTTCCGGGACTGACTCATCTGATGGGTCGCGGTCATCTGAAAAATTCCTCCACTGGATTTGCTGACGGCCCGTTGGCGGGCTTCGCTCGAAATTGGGCAGCATTCTCCGGTCGCCCTGCGGGTCGCCGCGAGCGCTCGTCACTGCCGATGGGTGTCTGATTGACTGCGACAATAGGCTATCGCCGGGGTAACACAATTACCCTGTTATGCGATAAACCTAACATGATGTTATCTGGGCTGAGGGCCCATCTGCCGGGCGGACAGATGCAAGAGTCCGCTATGCAGCAATAGCGGCCGAATGCTGTGGCGGAGCCAAATGGCGCGATGGGGCAGAAACGGAAGTGAACTCCTAGCCAGCTTTCCTTTTTGGCGGTCAGGATGATTTACCAATCCTTAGCTGCTCGTTATGCACAACCCAAGGTCGTTGACTCGCCAGTAAGCGGCTTCAAGGTATTGGTATAGGTCATGGATCTGTCGCGGGCGAGATGGCTGGCTGTACTCTGCCTTTTGGGCATCATTCTCACAGCTTGCGGCGGCTCGTTCAGCGAGACCATCAGGTACCGATTGACATTTAACGTAGACGTCGATGGCTCGCTCGTGAGCGGCTCTGGCGTCATTCAGGTCAAGCAGTCCGATATGAGAGCCCTCTTTGGCTCAATGGGAGGTACCGGGAGCGAGGTAAATGGCGAAGCTGTAATAGTCAATCTTGGCCCTCGCGGTACGCTCTTCGCACTGTTGCGGGGGCAGAGCGTCGGCTTCAGAACTCTCGGGGGTCCCGCATGGCTGCTGTTTCATGCGTTTGCCGACGTGCACAAGCGCGAGGCCGAACCACTCCCGAAGGTGCAACTCTTAAAAGAACAGCGCCCACGTCGCGTGTTGCGTGTGGACGAAATTCCGATGTTGGTGCACTTCCGTGATCTCGATGACCCCAAATCGGTCGAACAGGTTGAGCCCGCAAATCTAGCTGCAGCCTTCGGTCCTGGCGTTGCACTTCGCGAAGCTGTCATCGAAGTGACGGATGACCCAGTCACAGTTGGCATCGAAAACAAGTTGCCCTGGCTCAAGAAGCTCAACGGCCAACTGGACGGAGATCGGCTTCATCATGGAGCTACGCTTTCAAACGATCTGAACCGTTATGATTTCTATCAAAGGTACAATTGAGCTCAATCGACCGTAATTGATGCGGCCGCGCGTACGCTTCGGGTCAAAAGCGGTTGAGGACGTGACGCTTGCGGAAGGTCCGGTACGGGCCAAAAAGCAACCTTTCAAAACGCGAAGTTCACTATGTCAGCTACGTAGTGTCCAAGAACTGCAGGCCAAAGTGCCGCGGATCGGCGGTACGACATCATCAACAAGCCGCCTGTCACCATAGCCGCGCCAAAATTCCCGAAACCCGTCCACCAGTGAACGGCTCCAAACAAAAATGAGGTTGCGAGAATCAAGGCATAGCCGTCATCCAAATAGCTCTTGAGCAGATGACGCGCACAGCGGCGGAATAAGATCTCCTCACTTAAGGCGACTAGCCCAAGACCGAAAAAGATATCGACGACATGTAGCCAGCCTTGCACTTCAGGATATGTCCCGAGCACTGTCGCAGGTAGGACTCCATCAATGGTTCGTCGGATCCAGCCGCCCCATAATGGTCCACGAGGACAATGCCAACAATCCAGATGGTCGCTTCCCATCGCGCTATTCGAAGTGGTTCAAATCGGAAGGCTATCTTCCGCGCAGCAGGTATCGCGCACAGAACTGCCAAGGCCCCGAGGCGGCCTGCGTAATCCCAGGCGATCCATGCTGCCGGATCGGACTGTTGCAGTCTTACAATTTGCGACACTGCCATTGGGATGAGGGCCGCCGCGAACCAGAGAGGCGTGGGTATCGGGCGAGCCATCATCATGTATCTTTAGCGCGGCTAATACATTCACGGCAATGCGGCCTAGCGAGCAGGACACGTCCGCTTTGGGTCAAGTGCTGACCTCCGCCAAGGCTGGACACTATGTCCCCTATAAGCCAACAGCAGAATTCCAAGGGATGCGCTGGCCCACGCAGGATTGCAGCCGCTAGATCCCTTACGTCAGCTCGTCCAACCACTGCTGAGCCAATTTCAGCTCACCGGGCGTGTTTGAATGGCGAGAGCCCATCTGCAGGAACCGCGCATGAAGCGTGAAGGATTCCATACCGCACTTGTCGCGCAGGCGCTCAATTCTTGAGCCCAATTCAAGTAGCTCCTCCCTTGCCGGGCTGCGCAGGCCGACCCGTTCGTATGAGCCGAAGAGCCCCCATTGTCCCTTGGCGCACGCTTGCAAAGCCGAGAGGAGCAATTCGCCATATGCAGCTTCAAAGGCCGCGAGCTGCCGTTCGTACGAGGGTCTCATCGGCTGGGATACGTTTTTGGGTCAAAAAATGCAGCGAGACCAGAGATGACTGCAACAACGGCCAAGAATAGGACAGTGGTAGGATCGATGAACGGATACAAGACCGCCACTATTCCGACGACGATCAGAGCTGGTCCAATGAGCGTGGGGTGCGTCTTAAGCCAGTTGATCACCCTGTGGCGGACCTGAGGGATGTAGGCCCTAGCCGCGAGGAGAGCGACAAGTACAACAAGCCATTTCGGCATGGAAGGAAGCGCCTCATTTGCCCTACAACCAACAATAGCTAAGCGAGCTTTCGTCCGCATGAAGAATAGGATTCAAATTATAGCGACTACTGGCCAGTGCCTGTCTTGGGTCAATTCACGACTGGGTCCGGCCTGCAGCGGGCGCGGTCGACCATAAGCTTGTTTACGATCCGTCCAACCTGCTCATGCTATCGTGTGGGTCATGGCCTAACCGAGAGGCACCCCGGAGAGTGCGAGATTGCCATGTTGCGACAAGCGATGAAATGCGCGCTTCTGGCGATGGCCTTCTTCAGCAGCGCCGCCCTGCTTCTCGCCATCACTCACAAAGGCGCCGGCGGCGAATTCTTCATCCGAATGGTCGTTACGTTGCCAATGCTCGTTGTATTCGCCACGATCACCACGGCCATTATCTACGTGGTTGCCGCAGGCGCTGCCGCGCTCGCCAAGCACTCTTCGCTTGTTGCCGCCTCGATCTCTGGAATATTGGGTTGGATCGCCGCGAGCGGCGGCTATCGGTCCTTTGAGGGACTGGGCGGATATAGCGACCTTATTCAGCCCGCCTACGCCATCTCCCTCGTTACCCCCTGGCTTATCTTCGCTCTCAAAGACCGTGCCAGATAGCGAAGGATCAATCGCCTGTTCTCGTAGACGCGCTGCAAGTCCGGCAGCGTGAATTCCGCCGGCATCAGATAGGCCGGCAGCGAGGTGTACTCCACCTTGTTGCGCAGGCTGTGGCGCAGCCAAATGGCGCTAAGGGCCAAAAGCGGCTGTCGCATGCCGTCTCCTGAACTGAAAGGAGAGGTCGCCTTGCAAACGGCATCTCCTTCGCGCGGGACGGCGATGACGGATGAGAGATGTCGTCAAGATCTGATGAACGAGAGCAGGTCGGGGTTGAGGACATCCGCATGCGTGGTCAGCATGCCATGGGGGTAGCCGGGATAGGTCTTCAGCGACCCGTTCCTGAGCAAGTTGACCGCACGCGGCACGGAGCTTGCGAACGGGACGACTTGATCAGCCTCGCCATGCATCACCAGCACCGGCACGGTGATCTTCTTGAGGTCTTCAGTATAATCTTCGAGCCAAGAGGCGACAGTTGCGTGGTGAGCGAGAGCACCACCGGCCATGCCTTGGCGCCACCAGTTCGCAATGATTGCCTCAGAAGGCTTGGCCCCATCGAGGTTGTACCCGTAGAACGGATTCTCAGGGACGAAACGGTAAAATTCCGACCGGTTGCCCAGCACGCCTGCCCGGATCGCTTCGAACCACTCCTGCGGTTGACCCGACGCGTTGGTCTCGCTCCGGTACATGTTCGGCGTCAGTGAAGCGACCAGAACCGCCTTCGCGACGCGCTCCTGGTGGCGAGCGACATAGCGAGCCACCTCACCACCGCCTGTCGAGTGCCCGATGTGGATCGCATCGCGCAGGTTGAGGTGTTCAGTCAGGGCCGCGAGGTCGGCAACCCAACGGTCCATGTCGTTGCCGGTGCTTGGCTGGTCGGACCGGCCATGGCCGCGCCGGTCGTGGGCGATCACCCGATACCCGTGATGAAGGAAGAACATCATCTGGGCATCCCAGTCGTCCGCTGACAGCGGCCAACCGTGGCTGAACACGATCGGCTGACCTGATCCCCAATCCTTGTAGAAGATGTTTACGCCGTCATTGGTCGTGATTGTGGACATCGAGTCGCCCCATCTGCGCTGTCAGACATTGTATTGAAAGGACAAGCGATCAATTGATCCATTGAGCCACGCGTTACTCAATTTCGCGGGCAGAGTTTTTGACTTTCGGGATCACTTCGCCGAAGCAACGTCGCGACTACAAGCCTCATCATGATGATGGACGGACACAGCTACGTCTTTCGAAAAAGCCCGAAGTAGAAGCCTGACCGGTCGGGTCTCTCGCTGTCAGGTTTCCTTCGCAGCACCAATCGATGCGACTGTCCTCAACGGGCCAATTCACGACTGAGTCCAGCCAGCAGCAGGTCCGGTCACGGCCGCTTTGCCCCCGAAAGCCGAAGTGAAGTCAGATCAGGAGCGACATCAGCGACAGCCCATTGATGCAGCCGCCCCAAGACGTGATGCAAGCGCCGAACCGGAACCTCGGATCATGCGTCACGAACTCGGTCGCCGCGACATCATTCCGGCGGATTGAACGTCCGCACGAAATACACGGGCTCCCTGCCCTTCTTCAGGCGATAGAGCTGCGCCGGACGGTTGGGGCCGCGCCGCATCTTCGCGACCGGCTCGATCATGTCGGCCGACAGGATCCGCGTCCGGAACGCACTCTTCTCCAGCGAACGGTCGAGCACGATCTCGTAGACGCGCTGCAGGTCCGGCAGCGTGAATTCCGCCGGCATCAGATAGGCGGGCAGCGAGGTGTACTCCACCTTGTTGCGCAGGCGCTGGATAGCCGTTGCCAGGATGTCGCCGTGGTCGAAGGCGAGCTTGTCCTTGAGCCGGCCCCCTTGAATCGGAAACCAGCGCGCATCGGGTGCGAGCGTGCCGGCGTCGTCCGGGATCAGCGCGAAATAGGCGTGCGTCGCCGACCAGCCGCGCGGATCGCGCGTCGCACTGCCCCAGCTTCCGAGTTGCTCGAGATAAGGGCTCGTGACGCCGGTCTTCTCCCTAAGCTTGCGCGCCGCACAGGCCGCGAGATCGCGGTCCTTGGCGACGTCGACGAAGCCGCCCGGCAGCGCCCAGGCTTGCGGAAACGGCTCGCCCTCGTCCGCCGGGCGTTGCACCAGCAACACCTGGAGGCTGTCGCCCGAAATCCTGAAAATCACGACGTCGACCGTGGTCAGGGGCCGCGGAAAGTCCAATTGCCCTGACTTTCCAAGGTCTTTGCTTCTGGGCTCGCCTGCCATCGCCACCTCCGCTGATCGGCCTTGACAGTAGCATGGTTAGTTGTACAGTCCAACTTACTTAGTTGCTCAGACACACTTACTAAGGACCCCACGGAGAAAGCCATGTTTGGCGTCAGGTTCATCAAGGCCCAGCCCACCACTTATCTGATGAAGTATCGCGCCGGCGCTGTCGTCGCCGAGGGCGCCGGTCTGTCCGCGCTCTACTACGCGCCGGTGACCATGCTCGTCGCCGTGCCGATCGGCAGCCGCGACGCCTCCTTCATCTTCCAGCAGATCGCGCGCGACTTTCAGACGCTGACGGTGCAGGGCCATGTCACCTACCGCATCAACGAGCCGAAGAAGGCGGCCGCGATGCTCGACTTCACGCTGAAGGCCGACGGCAGGACCTACGAGACCGACGATCCCGAGAAGCTGCCGCAGCGTATCCTCGGCACGGTCGAGGTCCTCGCCCAGCAGGCGATCAAGGAGCTGACGCTGAAGGACGCGCTGCAGTCCTCCGACCGCATCGCCGACATCATCGCGGCAGGCTTGCGGGCGCGCGCCGACATCGCCGCGCTCGGCCTCGAGATCCTCGGCGTGTCCATTCGCGGCATCAAGCCGACGCCCGACACCGCGAAGGCGCTGGAAGCGGAAGCGCGCGAGGCGATCCTGAAGACTGCGGACGAAGCGATCTTCGCCCGGCGCAATTTCGCCGTCGAGCAGGAGCGCGCCATTCGCGAAAGCGAGCTCGACACCGAGATCGCGGTCGAGCAGAAGAAGCGCTCGATCCGCGAGACCCAGATGGACGCCGAGGCGAGCGTCGCCGCCAAGCGCAACGAGCTGAGGCAGGCCGGCATGGCCGCGGACATCGTGCTGGAAGGCAAGCGCAAGGATTTCGTCGGCCTCAATGCCGAGAACACCAGGACGCTGGCCGACGCGGAGGCCTATCGTGTCGGGGCGCTGATGAAGATCTTCGAGGGTGTCGACACCCGCGTGATCCAGGCGCTCGCCGCGTCCGGCATGCAGCCGGGGCAGCTGATCGCGCAAGCCTTCACCGGCATCGCCGAAAAGGCCGAGAAGATCGGCCAGCTCAACGTCTCTCCGGACCTGCTCAGCCAGTTGATGGAGAAGCCGAAGCCCGAGGCCGCCAATGCCCGCCGCCAATGACCGCAAGATCGTGCTGGTGACGCGCCGGACCAGGCTCGAGGACCTGATCGCGCGTTACCTGACGCCGGCGCAGGCGCGCTTCTACGTCGAGCATCTCGGCGCCGACTTCTCCGACTACGAGCGCGAGCACGAGGTCTACCAGGCGCAGCGTCACGCGACGCTGCAGGTGCTGGAGCAATGGGGGCGCTATCAGGTCATCGAGCGCGGGTTCCTGCCCAACTTCATCTTCGCGCCCGACGACATCGTGGTTGCGCTCGGTCAGGACGGCGTCGTCGCCAACACGATGAAATATCTCGACGGCCATCCGCTGATCGGGGTCAATCCGGAACCGGCGCGCCATGACGGCATTCTCCTGCCTTTCGCGCCTGGGGATCTCGCAAAGCTCCTGCCTGATGTCGCCGCCGAGAAGCGTGATAGCCAGGCCGTGACGATGGCGGAAGCGCGGCTCTCCGACGGCCAGGTGCTGCACGCCGTGAACGACCTGTTCGTCGGCGCACGCACGCATGTCTCGGCCGTCTACGAGATCGCGGCCGGCGGGACGACGGAGCGGCAGTCCTCGAGCGGGCTGATCGTCTCGACCGGGCTCGGCTCGACCGCCTGGTTCAAGAGCATCGTCACCGGCTCGCTTGCGATCGCCGGCAGTTTCGGCCAGCCCTCCCCGCCGGCCAGCTACGACGCCCTGCCCTGGGACGCAGCAGAGCTGCGCTTCGCCGTGCGCGAACCCTTCCCGAGCCGCCACTCGCAGACCAATCTCGTCTGCGGCCGGCTGGCGTCCGAGGATCAATTGCGCATCCGGTCCCTGATGGCGGAAAACGGCGTCATCTTCAGCGACGGCGTCGAGGCCGACCGCCTCGACTTCAACGCGGGCGCCGAGGTCACGATCGGAATTGCCGCGCGGCGCGGGCGACTGATCGTGTGACCGCGCTAGATGCCGAGCGCGTTCTCACCGGCCTCGCGACCGGGCACGCTGACATGGACCTCGTGGCCCTCGCGCAGGGCCAGCGACGCCGCAGCGACCGCCGACTCGAAGGCGGCTTCCTTGGTGGCATATCGGCTCTTGACGTCGCCGTCGTGCAGCACGCCCCATTCGTCCTGCACCGGCACGATCGCGTATTGAGCAAGGCCCATGGTCTCATCCTCCAGTCCATCAAATCCGGGGTCTAACGCTGCGTGAGCTGCGGATGCGCCGCGGTCACGCGCCAGACCGTGTTGCCGCTGTCGTCCGCGACCAGCAGCGCGCCTGATTTGTCGATGGCGACGCCGACCGGCCGGCCGCGCGCCTTGTTGTCGCTGTTGAGGAAGCCGGTGACGACGTCCTGCGCCGGACCGCTCGGCTTGCCGTCGCTGAACGGCACGAACACCACCTTGTAGCCGTTCAGGTTCTGCCTGTTCCAGCTGCCATGCTCGCCGACGAAGGCGCCGCCGCGATAGGCGCTCGGCAGGCTCGTGCCGGTGTAGAACGCCATTCCGAGAGGGGCGACATGCGAGCTCAGGGCGTAGTCGGGCACGATCGCCTTGGCGACGAGATCGGGACGCTCCGGCTTGACGCGGGGATCGACGTGCTGGCCGTAATAGCTGTAGGGCCAACCGTAGAAGCCGCCGTCCTTCACCGACGTCATGTAGTCGGGCACGAGGTCGGGACCGAGCTCGTCGCGCTCGTTCACCACCGTCCACAGCGCGCCGGTCTGCGGCTCGAAGCTGAGGCCGTTCGGATTGCGCAGCCCGCTTGCGAAGATCCGCCAGCGCCCGCTGGCGCGATCGACCTCGAGGATGGCGGCGCGGTTGTGCTCGGCCTCCATGCCGTTCTCGGTGATGTTGCTGTTGGAGCCGACGCCGGCATAGAGCTTCGAGCCGTCGGGGCTGGCGACGAGGCTCTTGGTCCAGTGGTGGTCGATCGGCCCGCCCGGCAGCGGCGTCAGCACCGTGCCCGGCGCGGTGATCTTGGTGTCGCCTTCGGTGTAGGGATATTTCACGATCGCGTCGGTGTTGGCGACATAGAGATCGTTGCCGACCAGCGCGACGCCGAAGGGCGAATTGAGGTGGTCGAGAAAAACGCTCTGCGTGTCCGGCACGCCGTCGCCGTTGGTGTCGCGCAGCAGCGTGATGCGATTGCTCGGTCCGGTATCGCCACCCGAGGTCGCCCAGGACTCGATATAGCCCATCACGATTTCCTTGGGCCGCTTGATCGGAGCGGATGTGGGCGCCTTGGATTCCACCACCAGCACGTCGCCATTGGGGAGCACGTAGAGGAAGCGCGGATGTTGCAGACCCGTGGCAAAGGCCTTGGCCTGCAGGCCCTGCGCGACCGCCGGCGTCTCGTCCTTCTTCCAGCCGACGATGCGCGCGATGTGCATCGGCGGCAGCCAATATTGCTGGATGTCGGGAAGCTTCGGGTTGGCGCCGATCTGCGCCTTGGGATCGCCGCTGCCGTCATCGCAAGCGGCCAAGCTCAGCAGCGAGATGCACGCGAGCGCGCGGACAATCGAAGACTTCATCGCGCAACTCCCACGCCGTGGCGATACACCATGGCCCAGCCCAGCCAGCCGGTGACGGGCAGGATCAGCACGGTGATGATCGACAGAATGAGCCCGGCCGGCCACACCGAGGTCCAGGCATCGCGGGTGTGGATCAGCGCGTTGATGGTGGCGAGGACCAGCACGATGGCGTTGCCGATCAGATGCGGCCAGGCCGGCGTCTGCGCCCGCACCAGGCGGTTGCCGAGGAAATCGACGAGGCCGGCGATCGCCGCCAGCACGCCGAAAACGACGCCGACCAGGAGAAGCCAGGCGGAGAAATTCGCCCACATGATCTCGGCGCTGACGACGTAGGCGATGTCGGTCAGCAGCGCGCCGATGAAGCACGCGATCGGAATCGGCACCAGCATCGGATGAATCGGATGGCCCGCGATTTGCGCGGTGGAGCGCACGCGCACAGCTTCTTGCACGGTTGGCCTCGTGTGGCTTTCGCCCTACCCGACCGGCCAACTCGCGCTTGTGGCGAAGGTTCCTACCTCTGCACGGCCCCGGGCGCCTCGACCTGATACGCCGCATATGCGCGCTTCAAGCCATCGTGAAGCGAGGTCGTCGCGCGCCAGCCGAGCTTTGCCAGGCGGCTGACGTCGAGCAGCTTGCGCGGGGTGCCGTCGGGCCGCGACGTGTCGAAGCTGATCTCGCCGCTGTAGCCGACGATGTCGGCCACCACGCGCGCGAACTCGGCGATGGCGATGTCCTCGCCGGTGCCGATGTTGACCAGTTCCGGGCTGGAATAGGTCTTCATCAGGTGCACGCAGGCATCGGCCATGTCGTCGACATACAGGAACTCCCGCCGCGGCGTGCCGGTGCCCCACACCACGACGTTCTTCGCGCCCGACACCTTGGCTTCGTGGAAGCGCCGGATCAGGGCGGCGACGACGTGACTCATCTCGGGGTGATAATTGTCGCCGGGACCGTAGAGGTTGGTCGGCATCACGCTGATGAAGTCGCATCCGTACTGGCTGCGATAGGCCTCGACCATCTTGATGCCCGCGATCTTGGCGATCGCATAGGGCTCGTTGGTCGGCTCCAACGGGCCGGTCAAGACCGAGTCCTCGCGCAGCGGCTGCGGCGCCAGCTTCGGATAGATGCAGGACGAGCCCAGAAACATCAGCTTCTCGGCGCCGTTCTGACGCGCGGCCTGGATCACGTTCGCGGAGATCGCGATGTTGTCGTAGATGAACTCGGCGCGCAGCGTGTCGTTGGCGACGATGCCGCCGACTTTTGCCGCGGCGAGAAAGACCGCCTGCGGCCGCACCTTCGCGAACCAGTCGAACACGGCGGCCTGGTTGCAGAGATCGACCTCGCCCCTCGTCACCGTGACGAGCCGGACGTCCTCGCGTTCGAGCCGGCGCACGAGTGCGCTGCCGACCATGCCGCGATGACCGGCGACGTAGACGCTTTTGCCCTTCAGCTCAAACGGTGCGCTTGCCATCGCCCGCGTCCCGCTTTGCCTCGGCCAGATCGCTCGCCATCATCTCGGCGACGAGTTCGGCAAAGCTCCGCTTCGGCTTCCAGCCGAGGACGTCGCGCGCCTTGCTGGCATCGCCGATCAGGAGATCGACTTCGGTCGGGCGGAAATAGGTCGGATCGACCTTCACGACGGTCTTGCCGCTCGTCTCGTCGATGCCGGTCTCCTCGACGCCCTTGCCGCGCCAGGCGATGCGGCGGCCGACCTGCGCGAAGGACAATTCGACCATCTCGCGCACCGAATGCATCTCGCCGGTGGCGAGCACGAAATCGTCGGCCTTGTCGGCCTGCAGGATCTTGTGCATGCCCTCGACGTAGTCCCTGGCATGGCCCCAGTCGCGCTTGGCCTCGAGATTGCCGAGATAGAGCGTGTCTTCCAGACCGACCTCGATGCGCGACACGCCGCGCGTGATCTTGCGGGTGACGAAGGTCTCGCCGCGGATCGGGCTCTCGTGGTTGAACAGGATGCCGTTGGAGGCGAACATGCCGTAGGCCTCGCGGTAGTTTACCGTGATCCAGTAGCCGTAGAGCTTGGCCACGCCGTAAGGCGAGCGCGGATAGAACGGCGTCGTCTCCTTCTGCGGGATCTCCTGCACCAGGCCATAGAGCTCGGAGGTCGAGGCCTGGTAGAACCGCGTCTCCTTCTCCATGCCGAGGATGCGGATGGCTTCCAGCAGGCGCAGCACGCCGATCGCATCGGCGTTCGCCGTGTATTCCGGGCTCTCGAAGCTGACGGCGACGTGGCTCTGGGCCGCGAGATTGTAGATCTCGGTGGGGCGGATCTGCTGCACCAGGCGGATCAGATTGGTCGAATCCGTCATGTCGCCATAGTGCATCAGGAACGGCACGTTGCCGACATGCGGGTCCTGGTAGAGATGATCGACGCGCGCGGTGTTGAACGAGGACGAGCGCCGCTTGATGCCGTGCACGACATAGCCGAGCGACAGCAGATATTCGGCGAGATAGGCGCCGTCCTGGCCGGTAACGCCGGTGATGAGAGCGATCCGCTCAGACATATGAACCCTTAACTCCCGCTGACCGCGCGGGCAGCCCGCCCCTTCGCGGCAACCCTCGATGTGACGTCCTTCTTTGACAGAACGGCCGCTGCGGTCAACTCTCGGAAATGCCGTGGGGAATTGGCGCGGGTGAAGAGGTTCGGGTGGAGCAGGTGATGAGCGCCACCCCAAACGATTACATTATATAAAACAATATCTTACGAGGCATCAACGGGTCTTGGTGGACGTTTTTGTTGCGCAAAATGTCGGAAGTTATGTTGGACGGGAAAACGCATCCCAATTCATCCGCCCTCTCCGCAACCTGAAAGCGACCACTCACATTGGAAATCGTGTCAAGCCGTTGCGGGAGCAATCGGCGTCGCGGAGGAAGTTCTCGGCTTCAGCCACGCAGCAGACTGTAGCGGCTTTCGGGTCCGCGAGATTGGCCCGCCACCATTGGTCCATGCCTTCGGCGACAATCAGCAGGACGGCAACCCAGTCCGACAACTCCCTCCCGCGCTTTTCAACAAATTCGGGAGATCAAGATGATCCCGTTTGCCCTCGCCCTGAAGCCGCCAGCATGTGCCGCACTTCCTCGGCCCGCTCCCTGGTCAGATTCTCAGCCAGGTCCGTCCCAATCATTGCCGGCCCCCTGCGCTCTCGATCGTAGACCATCCACCCTCTGCCGCCCATCCGAATGAAGTATCTACTCTGCATCGGCGCTTTGTCGGTCAATTGACGCCTCTCCTCGAATGATCAATGGGCTCGCAGGATCGAGGCATTCGTCCGTGACTTTCGTTCGCCCTCCCTGAATCAAATCAAAAAAAACAGCGAGGTTCCATTTGGAACCTCACTTTGCTGAGACGAAACGAAGTGCGGCAGCAAGACTCCCAGGGCGTCCGGCGCTCAATCCACCTGGAAAGCCGCTCGGCCGGCGCGCCTAACCCCAGTCATGGCCCATAGATCACCAGTTCAGAGTCCGACAAATCGGCAAGCCGGGGGCAATGCGGACCCTTGAAGTATTTGCGACCGATCGGCTCCCTGTAGATACCGACGAGGCCGGTCACGGGACCATTGGCGTCGAGAGCAACCGATATCCAACCGCGTCGAACCAGGAAACGACCAATGGCACCGGCGCACGCGATATAGTCGGCCACATCGGCGCAATAGATCATTTGCATCGATGGCAAGCTGACGCGGCCCAGCCGCATCGGCTGCAGAACGAACGGAAAGGCGCGGCCATCAACGGCGCGGCACACCAGGACGAGACAGCCGTAGAGCGCGTGGCGTGCAAGCAAGGCGACGTCGGACTCCGATAATCCCTCAATAGCCTGCGTATCCTGCCGGACGACTTCCACGCGCATATCCTTTGGAGGTCGCGATACGGCCGGAAAGGAAAAGAACAGGCCGGCGCAATAACGGCGGAACCCCTGCGCTTCGATGGCGTCCCAAGTCCATTGCGCCGGGCTGATGTTGACGTAGGTCACGTCCCTGTGACGTTGCGCGACCTTGGTCATCATCGGTGCGTAGCTGCGATAGGCGGGCTGCACATACCAGCTGGAGAGATTGCACCGGATCGAGATATTTCCGCCATCGCACCTGGCGGTGTGGATCAGGAGCAGAGCACCGACCGGCATCCGGTCATGCTCGAGCATATAGCCAAAGCGCGGGAAACTGTCGGGCGTCTCGCGCACGGCCAGGCGTCGGAGACCATCGATCCAGTAGTCGCGCGGACGCACCGGAAAGCCGTTTGCCAAGAGATCGACGATGGCGTCGAGATCGACGATTTCTATCTCACGACATCGGATCATGTTCGAACTTTCACCCGCGGCACCCGGGTCGCCCTTTGGTCAGCGGGCTTGCGCACGTGCCGGATGAGCCGATCGCGCGGCAACCAACCTGCGTCCGTGGCGCCGGGCCGCAGAGAAGGTCTCGTCTCGCGCGCCCGATGATTTTGAGCGCCCGGCTCGCTGCGACGCCAGGTACAGCAACCAGTTGCGGTAGATGCGCTGGGCCGGCAGACGCCAGACGTTGCTCAGGTCCTTCGCCAGCCGATCGACCGGAAACTCGGCGAACAGCTCCGGTTGTCTGCCGGAAATGGCTTTCTGCCGGAAAGCGATCAGGATCTCTTCCGCGCCCTCGTTCAGATACCCCCGCGGTATCGTCGGACAGACTTCGTTCTCGCCACGGAGAAAGCGTCCCATATCCCGTCGAAATTCACCCAGCAGGCTCTGGGTTTCGTATTCCGGGTGACCCTGGAAATGCACGAAAAGGCTCTTCTTCTGCGGCTTGACGAAGCAGTCCACCCCGGCCTCCGTCGACCAGGTGAGAACCTGATATCCGCAGTCCGAGAGATCCTCCTCCTGCACCTCGTTCCACCGGGCGTGGGGTATCCGGAAGGTCCGCGGCACGTCCTGCATCAACGGATGATGCCACGTCTTCGTTTGAGCGAAGACGCCGAAGCATTTGGCAGGCAGCTTGTGGCGCGGAATGCCGTCCAGGTGCAGGACCGCCCCGTGGACGGCCAGGCAGGAGAATATCGACGACACGGTATTCTCCGTCGCCCAATCCGCGATCTCGGCGAAGGTGCTCCAATATGGCTCTTCCGTCAGGCAGGAGGCCCTGGGTTCGGCACCCGTCACGATCACACCATCCAGGCGTCCGTTCAGCAGATCGCCCATGCCGCGATAGTACCGGCGCACGTAATCGCGTCCCCAATCCGAACGGGGCGTCGATTCCATCGTGTAGAAATGCAGCCTGACGCAAAGCCGTCCGGCAGCGGCATCGAGCAGGTCGAAGAGCTGGCGCTCGGTCGACATCAAGGCGGCATCCGCCATGTTGTTGACGAGCCCGATGTCGAGATATTCCTCCCGCCTTCCCGGTGAGGCCTTCGCGTCGGCGGCCCCCGACGCTCTCGAAGAGAGGTGGTGCTCGTGCGACTCGATGTCGATCAGGACAGTCATTCGATTGCCTCTATGCTTGATGAAGCATCAGTTCGCGGCGCCGAGGGCCTGGTCGAGATCCGCGAGGATGTCGTCGATGTGCTCAATTCCAACGCTCAGCCTGATCATCTCCGGTCGTACGCCGGCCTTGTGCTGTTCCTCGACCGACATTTGCCGGTGCGTTGTCGATGCGGGATGGCAGGCGAGCGTCTTCGCATCGCCGATATTGACCAGCCGCTTGCAGAGATTCAGCCTGTCGTAAAATCTTTTGCCCGCTTCGAATCCTCCAGCCACGCCAAAAGTCAGAAGCGAACATGCCCGACCGGCCAGATATTTCTGCGTCAGCGCAAAATAGGGGTTGTCGTGAAAGCCCGCATAATTCACCCATCCGACGCGACGGTCATGGCGCAGGAATTGTGCGACCTTCTCGCCGTTCTCCACGTGCCGCTCGATCCGGAGGGCGACGGTCTCGATGCCCTGAAGCAGCAGGAAAGCATTCATCGGCGCCAGCACGGCCCCGGTGGTCCTTTGAGAGACGGCGCGGCAGCGCGCAATGTAGGCGGCGGCACCGTAACGCTCGGTAAAGACCAGGCCGTGGTACGATTTCTCCGGCTCGTTCATCATCGCGAAGCGCCGGCGATGCTCCGCCCACGGGAATCTGCCGCCGTCGACGATAATTCCACCGAGCGTCGTGCCGTGCCCGCCCATGAATTTCGTCAGCGACTCCACGACGATGTCCGCACCATACTCGATCGGCCGGAGCAGGATCGGCGTCGGCACGGTATTGTCGACGATCAGCGGGACGCCCCGCCGGTGGGCGACGTCGGCCATCGCCTCGATGTCGCAGACGTTTCCGGCGGGATTGCCGACGCTCTCGCAAAACACGGCCCGTGTATCGTCGTCGATGAGTTCGGCGACGCTCTCCGGCCGGTCGTCTTCCGCAAAGCGGACCGCAATGCCCTGCCGCGGCAGGATGTGGGCGAACAGCGTATGCGTGGTGCCGTAGAGCTGCGGCACCGAGACGACGTTGGACCCCATCTCCGCGATGTTGACGATCGCATAGTTCACGGCGGCCTGACCGCAGGCAACGCTGAGTGCGTCGATCCCTCCTTCGAGCGCGGCGACGCGCTTCTCCAGCACGGCGTTGGTGGGATTGCCGATCCGGGTGTAACGGAAACCGTCCACTTCGAGATTGAAGAGCGCGGCTCCATGATCGGCGCTGTCGAACACATAGGAAGCGGTCTGGTAGATCGGCACGGCAACGGCTTTCGTTGCCGGGTCGCTTTCGAAGCCGCCGTGGACCGCGAGCGTTTCTCTGCGCATGGTCGCCGGCCCTACGGCTCTCCGGTCCCGGCCTAGCTCCCGACTTCCTTGGCGCATCGCAATTCCTCGATTGTCGAAATCGGCCGGCGGTCGGCCTCCGGGAAGCCCAGCAGGTCGCGCACCGCGATCGGCCACAGGTCGACGTCCTTGCCGTGGGTGTGGAACATGGCGACGGCGAGACGGTCCATTCCGAAGGCCACGCAGGCCGTGTGGGCCGGCGCCGATGCGGCATCGACGATGCCCCAGGTCATGCCGAAATGATCCCGGTGGTAATTGAAGCTCATGCAGGCGGTCGGCTGCTCCTCGGAGCGCAAAGGCACCAGCAATTCAAACTTGAGCGACAGTTGCTTCTGGCTCACCGCCATCATCTGCCCAACGCGGCCGAAGAACGGGTCGTTGGCATGGTCGATCCTGAAGGTCAGCCCAAGATCCCGGGCGATCTTCTGCGCGCGCATCATCCAGCGCTCGCGGAATCCCGAGACCAGATCGGCACTCCCGATGCAGACGAATTCGCGCATCCGGAAGGACTGCAGCCGGTCGAGATGGCGCGAGGGTTCGCGACGGAAGCAATCGGCGGCCACGTCGAAGCGCCAGCCGCCTGGCGGCACGGGTCCCCGGCTCGCGGCGATCGGATAAACCGGATAGCAGGCGGCCGGCGACAGAACGAGATCCGCCGGTGACAGCGACGCGGTCCAGTCACCGCCGGAATCGAAGCGCCTGACCGCCGCGTCGATCTCGCTATCCAATCCGTGCAAGCCACAGACGCAGCCGAGGAGATTGGGAAAGCTTTTCAGATAGCCGGACTTCTCGAGCTGGGCCCGATTCATGACGGGCGGGAAACGCATCACCTCGGTGTCCGGCTCGCGATTCCGCGAGATCACCGCCGCAATCCGCTCCACGACGTCTTCGTAGAGCGCGGTGCGGCCGTAGACGCCGGGCGAGCCCATCTCATGAAACAGCGTGTCGGCAAGATGGTCCAACGGATCTGCCGTAAGCGAATTGGCGTCCGCCGGAGCTTCAACGATGGCGACCTTCATCGGGCCCTTTCCTTCTCAAAACAACATCAATCGCACAGAGACTCCGGAACCGCGCTCATCAGCGTGGCGGTACCCATGCTGGCGAGGATGCGATCGTTGTTGATCATGATCGGAGCGGAAAGCACGTCTCGCAGGTGGCGGCCGATACTCACGTCGGTGTCGTTGCGGTATCCAGACAGGCCGCAGGTGCGCATCGCATGCATGACGGTCGCAACCGCAAGCTCGGAAGCCTCCACCTTGAGAAGATTGATCGAGGATTGGAAATCGACGGACGAGATTGCGCGCAGATCGCGTTCGCGCGCTTCATAGGACTGGAGACACGCCGCGATCACGGCGCGCAATTTGTTCAGGCTCATCCTGGCGGCAGTGTAGTGCGTCGCACCAGGAGGCAGGTTGCCGCCCGACCCGCGGGCAGCCTTGCGGATGAAGAGTTGCGCCCGGTCCACCGCGGCTGCCGCAATTCCCGCCCAGACCGAGGACCAGCACAGATGGGCGACGGGTGTCATCGTCTGCGCATGGATTTTTTCGTATGGCACCGGGAATATCTGCTCCGCGGCTCCCCTGAAATTCAGCTTGAAGCCGGCACTGCAGGTCCCACGCATGCCGAGCGTCTCCCACTCGAGGGTGCGCTCCAGCGTATAGTCATCCCGGGTGATGGCCAGCAGCACCTGATCGGATCCGGCGGCAGCGTCGGAGCGACGGGCGATGGTGATGATGCCGTCCGCCTCCGCGCCATACGAAATCACCGTCGCATCCCGCACCAACGAAATCTCGGTGCCGGCGTGCTCCACGGCAGCCGAGCTGAAGCGTATGTTTCCACCGTTCTGGCCTTCCGTGGTCGACGATGCCAGCAGCAACTGCTCGGCAGCCACGCGGCGCATGAGATTCTCGTGCCAGCCGCTGCCGGCGCCGTGACGAACCAGGCACGCAATCTTGGTCTGATGCATCGCGAAGATCATCCCGACCGAAGCGCAGGCGCGGCCGAGCGTATAGCACATGTCAGCGACCTCGGAGATCGACGCCCCGCCTCCGCCGTACTCGATCGGAATCTGAGCCCCGAGAAGTCTCTCCCTGCGCGCCGCGTCGATCGCCTTCCGAGGGAAGCACGCCGTGCGATCGACCGTCTCGGCCTCTGCCGCGGCGACTTCCGCGACCTTTGCCGTTCGCTGCCGGAAAGAGGAGTTGTCGGGAGAGAACGCTATTCGCCCGAGTTGCTTGGCGACATCGCGAAACTGGACTTCCTGCACAGTCATAGGCCGGGCCTCCCGTCTCATGGTTTTGGTGACCAGTCGATGCGAGACAGATTGAGGAGATCTACCCTCGAAACCGACAACTAGCTCACTTCCCCTACCGCGTCGTTGGCGCAGAAGTGGGTATCAGGAGGCTTCCGGTCCCGGGCGAGGTACCTCCGAAGCAGAGCTATTGACCCAAGCAACAGTTAGGTATCGTCGCATCCATGCGATCACGCTTGGCCGCGGCAGGAGACCGGCTGACATGCACAGCTTTGCCGTCAACGTTCAGAACCGCGTTCTGTCGGTCGTCAGGAACGTCCTTCAGCAGAACGAGATCGTGGCCGATGTGCATCCGGAGTCGCGGCTCGTGGACATCGGATTGAGCTCGATGGGCATGGTCGAGTTGATGCTCAAGGTCGAGGCCGAGTTCGATCTCATCCTTCCCCAACTCGAGATCACGCCCGAAAATTTCCAATCGGTGAAGGCGATGGAGCGGATGATACTCAATCAGCTTGGATCCGGGTCGGGATGAATCCGGCTGAACAGACCTCCTGCTTCGACAACGAGGCGAGCCGCATCGAACGGGTGCGCGCGCACGCCGAGCCGGCGATGAGAGTGGACGCTCCGCCACGCAGACGCTCCGCCGCGAAGAGTTGGCTGAAAGCCATCGCGCTAACCGCACGGCCGGAGACCCAGCCCCACCACCTGTTCGCCGATATCGTCGAGGACTGGGCCCGGCGTCAGCCCGATCGCTCCGCCCTGCTCGGGCATGGCCAGTCCTTCACCTATCGGGAGCTCGCCGACCGGATCAACCGCTATGCGCGTTGGGCGCGGGGCCTCGGCCTCCATGCCGGCGGCACCGTCTGCCTGCTGATGCCGAACCGGCCGGACTACCTCGCCTGCTGGCTGGGCATCAGCAGCGTTGGCGGGACGGTGGCGCTGATCAACACCAGGCTCGTCGGTCCATCGCTCGCCCATTGTATCGACGTCGCTCATGCCGATCACCTCATCCTGGCGCCGGAGTGCGCGGACGCATTCGATAGCGCGCGTCCGCATCTGCATGGCGTGCCGAAATGCTGGACATTTGGCGCCGGCGGTTCGGGTCACGATCTGGACGCCGCACTCGCCGCCTTCGAGCCGCGACCGCTGTCGCCCGCCGAGCGCGGCGACGTCACGATCGACCGGCGCGCGCTCCTCATCTACACCTCGGGCACCACGGGCCTTCCGAAAGCGGCGAACGTCAGTCACCGCCGGGTTCTCGCCTGGGGCGGCTGGTTTGCCGGACTGACCGATGCGTCGATCGACGATCGTCTCTACGATTGCCTGCCGCTCCATCACTCCGTGGGCGGTGTCGCAGCCCCTTGCAGCATGCTGTTCGCGGGCGGCTCGGTCGTGATCGCCGAGAAGTTCTCCGCCGGCAGATTCTGGGACGACGTCGCGCGCTTCGACTGCACCGTATTCCAGTATATCGGCGAACTCTGCCGCTACCTCCTGAAGGCGCCGGCGTCCAGGCAAGAGGCGCGACACCGCCTGCGTCTGGCTGTCGGCAACGGATTGCGCGGCGACATCTGGGAGATGTTCGCCGGCCGGTTCGCGATTCCGCAGATCATCGAATTCTATGCCGCGACCGAGGGCAATTTTTCACTCTTCAACGTTGATGGAAAGCCGGGCGCGGTCGGCCGCATCCCGCCCGTTCTGGCCCATCGCTTTCCGGCCGCGATCATCAAGGTCGATGCCGATGGCGGCAGCCCGGTCCGGAACACCGACGGGCTCTGCATCGCCTGCTCGCCCGGCGAGACCGGAGAAGCCGTAGGCCGCATCGGCGGCGCCGGTCGCGACGGCTGGGGTTTCGAGGGCTATACGGATCCCGCGGAGACCGCGAGAAAGATCCTGCGCGATGTCTTCGCTGCAGGTGATGCCTGGCTCCGCACGGGCGACCTGATGATGCGCGACGAACACGGTTATCTGCACTTCATCGACCGTATGGGCGATACCTTCCGCTGGAAGGGCGAGAACGTCGCGACCAGCGAGGTGAACGACACGATCACGGATTGCCCCGGCATACTCGATGCCTCGACCTATGGAGTTGAGGTGTCCGGGACCGATGGCCGCGCCGGCATGGTGGCCCTGGTGGTGAAGCCGGATTTCGACTTCGGTGTCTTCCGCGAACACCTTTCGCGCAGGCTGCCGCCTTATGCAATTCCGGCCTTCGTCAGGCTGTGCCCGTCGCTCGAGATGACCGACACCTTCAGGAAGAAGAAGCAGCGGCTGATCCGCGAGGCATTCGATCCCTCTGTGGTGGCCGATCCGCTGTTCTTCCGTGATACGGCGACCGGTGACTATCATTCGATCGACCCGTCCGTTTTCGCGCGCATCGTCGAGGGCGCGATCAGGCTGTGACGTCTGCTCGGAAGCCGCAAATGTGAGGTGAGTACCATGCTGGTCAGAACGAAGATTTTCTCCGCGATGAAGCAGATTGCCGACGAGCAGAAATTGACGCTTCCCCGGCTTGAGGATGACCTCAGCCTGAACGAAACCGGGTTCGATTCACTGGCCTTCGCCATCCTGGTTGCGCGGCTGGAGGACGAGCTCGGTATCGACCCCTTCACTGTCGCGGAAGACGCAACCTTCCCCTCGACCCTCGGTGAGTTTGTCAGGGCCTACGAGAATGTCCCCGCCTGACGTCATCGCGCTGCGCCGGTATCTCGACGAGGGTCCGACGGACCGCACGATTTCCGATGCCCGGCAAAGTGTATGTCTGACCGACCTTGTCGAGCACAGCTGCCTGATCGGCGGGTCGTCCTGCGAGCTCTCAGGCCGCTCGGTTCTGCTTGCAACATCGAGACAGCTGCTGTCCGCGCTTGCCATGATCGAGCTCGACGGGATAGCCCGCCGCATGCTCCTCTGCCCGCCCGACGTCGATTGGGAGCGCCTGCAGTTCCTGGTCGCGCAGGCCGGCATCGATACCATTGTCACTGACCGCCCGCCATCCGAATACCTCTCCGGAAGATGCGCGGTCATCGGCATCGACCTGCCCGCACGCAGAGCCATCAAACCGGAGGCCGACCATGCGACCGAATGGTTGATGCTGACCTCGGGGACGTCGGGGCTGCCGAAGATCGTCCGGCATACGCTCGATGGACTGGCCGGCGCCATCATCGCCGACGGGCCTGCGCAACGCCGCGGCGCGACCTGGGCGACGTTCTACGACATCCGCCGCTATGGCGGCCTGCAGATCTTCCTGCGCGCCTTGATCGGCGGCGGGTCGATGGTGCTTTCAGAACCCGGGGAAGCCATCGTGGCCCATGTGGCACGCCTGCGCACAGGCGGCGTCACCCACATTTCGGGAACGCCTTCACACTGGCGCAAGCTCCTGATGAGCGGCGCGGCCGCCGATTTCTCGCCGCGCTATGTCCGCCTGTCCGGCGAAATCGCCGACCAGGCCGTGCTCGATGGCCTGGCTCAGGCATTTCCGCACGCCTCGATCGGTCATGCCTATGCCTCGACCGAGGCCGGAGTTGGTTTCAGCGTCGACGACGGGCGCGAGGGATTTCCCGCCGACCTGATCGGCCGGAATCAAGGCGGCGTGGAGATGAAAGTGATCGAGGGCTCGCTGCGGATCCGTTCGCAGCGAACCGCGCGCGCCTATGTCGGGGCGGATGCACCGCCGCTCGTGGACGCCGAGGGGTTCGTCGATACCGGCGACATGGTCGAGCTGCGCGGCGAACGATATCACTTCGTCGGCCGGCGGGGCGGCATCATCAACATCGGCGGGTTGAAGGTGCATCCGGAAGAGGTCGAGGCGGTGATCAACCGGCACGCCTCCGTCCAGATGTCGCGCGCGCGATCGCGCAGGAGCCCGATTACGGGCGCCATCGTGGTCGCCGACGTCATCCTCGCGAACGGCACCGATGAGACTCGCCACGCGGCGATCCGTGCGGAGATTCTTGGCCAATGCAGGGATCGCCTGGCGGTGTGGAAGGTGCCCGCGATGATCCGCTTCGTCGAGCGGCTCGACGTCACGGCGGCAGGGAAACTGGCGCGCACCGATGCGTAACGTCCTCCTCATCGGCGGCAGCCGTGAGATCGCGCTTGCGCGCCTGCGATCCTGCTGGCAGGTGGGGAGAGAGAACGGCCCTGATCGCTGGGGGGCAGGGCAGGAAAGGATCAGGGCCGCTGCTCTGAATATGCCGAAACCCAGTGGCACACCCCTGCGGGGCGCAACTGGAGCCATTCGCTATGAACCGCGACGAGTTACTGACAGCGGGCAACGCGAACAAACCCAGACCCGCAGGCGTCGACTAAAGCACGTTCCAACCGATACGAGGGCTGCGATTCCGGATCAGCGGCCTGGTCCAACGGACTACCCACAAAGCTTCAAGGCATCTCGCCGTCATTCACGTCGCCCGACCATATTGCGCGATGGCGAGGGCCGCGAGCACCGTCCGATTGCTGACCTCAAGCTTTTGAAAGATGTTGTGAAGATGCTGCTTGATCGTGCCGTCGGCAATGTTCAGCCGCCGCCCGATTTCCTTGTTCGACAGTCCCTTGGAGACCAGATGCATGATCTGGCGCTCGCGGTCGGTGAGCGTTGCCAGCATGTCGTCCGTGTTCGCCCTCTCCTCTTGCGACACGACAGGATCGGGTGACGCCAATGGCGCCAGACTGTCGCCATCGGCGATGCGCCGCAAGAACCCGACCAGCGCCTCGGGCTCCGCGTCTGTCAGGATGATGCTGCAGGTTGGCGGGCCGGATTCCAGCACCAGGGCGCAATCTTCACTCGAGCCAAAAAAGATTAAATGTGTCGAATGACTTTCCGGCAAACGATTTTGTGATGCGTGCGACGAAAAGGCCAACAGCTCGGCACACTCGGGCATCGCGGGGTCGACGATCGCGATATCGGGAGCGAGGTTATTTATCGCATCGATGCAGCTTGGAGTACTCTCACAAGATGCGACGATTTTGAAATCGGCCAGGGCGCCGAGCACCATGCTCAGCCCCTCCAGGACAATCGGATGTCGGTGTGCAATGACGACATTGGTACGTGCCATTGGGCGCTCCTCCGCCGAGGGTCCCCCCAATCAACGCGCTGAACATACTCCTATTTTCAAACAATAGGTCGGAAATTTCTTCCGACACGGACGTCGCCGCTGCAATGCAATACAATCAGCAGGTGGCGCGCCCGCCTTCCGCCCGCAACTTGCACCGAATGCCTGCGAGAGTTCGCGACCAATCTGCAATCAGCGAGCTCCCGCAAACGACGAACGAACACACGATCTCAGATAGCGCCACGCCGGCAGCGAAAGGTCTGCGTGTCTCCGACACGCTCCGCGTCTATAACGAACGACATATAGTCGATCTTAAATTCGAGATTAACACTCTAAAAAGCTTAAACAATATAGGAACCACGGATTTGCCGGCGACGTTTCGGGAAGGCGCCCGCTCGGAGTAGCCACATATACCCGGACGTCTAGGTCCGAACGCAAACGACCAACCACCGATGGCTGGTCGTCTCTCATGAGAGTTTATTTGGTTATTTTGTTGCGTTTCTGTTGTGTGTCATTGCGTCGGCTGGAGGCCCCAATGAGGAGGTATCAATCTTACGAAGTAGCTCTTATCGGAAAGAGCGTTTTGATTAGAGAAGGCATTGCCAGAATACTGCACGAAGCAAATTTTCGAATGCCGATATCGGTGTCGTCCCCGGAGGACTTGCCAAGCTCGCTTCAAGCTCAGCAACTGATGTTTCTCATCGTTCACACCGGCGATGATTTCGCTCTTGCGGTATCCGAAATCGGATATGTGAAGGATCGATATCCCAACGCGCCCGTTGCGATCGTGTCGGACAACTACCGACCCGTCGAGCTCGCCTCCGCATTTCGTGCGGGTGCCAGCGGCTACTTCGTCAACGTCAATTCGTGCGATGCCTTCATCAAATCTGTCGAACTGGTGACGATGGGCGAGACGGTCTTCCCGCCTGCATTCCTGTCGTTCGCTCTCGACGGCAATCGCGAACACGAGACGATGGAGCGCACCCACCATGAACATGCGCCCCTCGTCCCTCAAGAGAACGTGACCTCGCCTCAACTGTCCCCGCGCGAAAACGCGATCCTCGCCTGCCTCATCGAAGGCGATTCCAACAAGTGCATTGCCCGAAAGATCGACATCGCCGAGGCGACCGTGAAAGTCCACGTCAAGGCGATTCTGCGAAAGATACGGGTTCAGAACCGGACGCAGGCGGCGATCTGGGGAATGAACCATGGATCGCAGGCGCGCGCCGCAAATGACCACGCGCCGGCGGCCGGTGAGGCCGGCGCTCCGATCGTGAGGCGCCACGGGGCGATCCCCGAACCGGAGCATCTCGACGAGACCGCTCATCTGGTCCGCCAGTCCAGTCACGTGGCGGTACCCCCTGTCGACGGTCTCCTCCGCAAGGGAACGGCCCAACGGACGGGCGCAGCGGTACGGCTGTATAAATAGCCGGGCGGCGGGAGACGGGAGCGGCTCCCTGTCTTAACGCTCCCGCAGCGACTCCTGCTTGTATCTCGCCAGCGGCGAGAGCAGGTAGCTGATGATCCTGCGCGCGCCGGTCTTGATCTCCACCGTCACCGCCATGCCGGGGCCGAGTTTGACAAGCTTGTCCTCCACCTGCATGTGCGTCCGGTCGAGCGAAACGCGCGCCGCGTATTCCAGCTCCTGGCCTTTCGGCTCGCTGCTCCCTTGCGCCGTTCCCGAGCTCCGATCGTTCGGCCCGCCCTGCCTGTCGCGCGTGATGGCATCCGTCGAAACGCTGAGCACATCCCCATGCAACAGGCCATAGCGCGTGAAATTGAACGTATCGATCTTGATCTCCGCCTTCTGTCCGGGATGAACGAACCCGATATCGCGGTTGGAGAGCATGGCCTCGATCTCGAGCTGGCTCTCGCTCGGAACCACGACCGCGAGTGCCTGCGCCGGCGTCACCACGCCTCCCACCGTGTGAACGGCGAGCTGCTGCACGACGCCGTCGACCGGCGCGGTCAGATGCTGGAGCTTCGTACGCCGTTCCGCCTTGACCACCTCCTGCGCGGCGCTCGCCGCCTTCTGTTCGGCTTTCGCGAGCGCGTCATAGGTCGTGCGTCGGTACTCCGCGGCGGTCCTCTCCTTCGTTTCCTTCAGCAAGGCGATCGCGGCGTCGGCTTCGCGCAGCCGGCTCTGCTGCAGGACCATATCCTGCTGGAGGCCGACCAGTTCCTGATACTCGGAGAGATAGACGACCTTCGAAGCCAGGGCCTTGTCGACCAGATTCTTGCGGATGTCGACCCGCTCCTGCAGCACCGGTATCGTCGCCTGGAGCTTCGCCACGCTGGCCGAGGTGGTCGCCCGCTCCGCTTCCTTCTGGCCCTGCTGACGCTCGATCTCCGCGAGCTTGGCGCTCTGCTCGGCCCGCTGACTGATCAGGAATTGCCGATGCATCTCGACTTCCGCGGCACTTGCGCCCTGCGGTGACCGGAATGCGGCAAGCGGATCGTCGGTGAGCGCAGCACGCAGCCGCGCGACGTCGAGCTCGGCCGCGACGAGATCGCTCTTCTGACGCTCCTGATCGGCTTCCGTCATTGTCGGATCGAGCTCGATCAGGACGTCGCCGGCCTTGACGCTCTGGCCGTCGCGGACATGGATCGCACGGACGACGCCCGTCTCGAACGGCTGGATCACCTTGGTGCGCCCGCCGGGCACGATCTTGCCCGTCGCAGTGGCGACGATATCGACGCTGCCCAGGGATGCCCACAACAACGCGACGCAAAACACCGCGATGATGCTCGCCCCGATCGCGCGTCCGATCGGAGACGGCGGCGATTCGGTGATCTCGAGCGCCGCAGGAAGAAACGCAATCTCGTGCTGGCGCCGTCGAACCTCGGCCCTCGGAAACGGAACGATGTTTCGGCTAGCGGACGTCATGAATACCGGCCTGCAAATAGTGGAGATTGGCGTACCGCCCGTTCGAGCGGATCAGCTCATCATGGCTGCCGTCCTCGACGATCCGGCCGTGCTCGAGCGTGATGATCCGGTTCGCATTTCGGACCGTCGAGAGACGGTGGGCGATCACGAACACCGTCCGGCCCGCGGCTATCCGCCTCATGTTCTGCTGGATGGCACGCTCGCTTTCATAGTCGAGCGCACTGGTCGCCTCGTCGAGAATGAGGATGCGCGGATTGGTAATGAGTGCGCGAGCGATCGCGACACGCTGGCGCTGCCCGCCGGACAGACTGCTTCCGCGCTCGCCCACGATGGTGTCGTAGCCCTCCGGCAGCTCCAGGATGAAGTCGTGCGCGCCAGCCAGTGAGGCCGCCTCGATGACCCGCTCCATGGGCATGGAGGGGTCGGCGAGCGCGATGTTCTCGCGAATGGAGCGATTGAAGAGCACGTTCTCCTGCAAGACGACGCCGATCTGGCGCCGAAGCCAGGTCAGGTCGACCGTTGCAAGGTCAACGCCGTCGACCAGCACGCGTCCGCTCTCCGGCACGTAGAGCCGCTGGATCAGCTTGCCGATCGTGCTCTTGCCGGAGCCCGAAGAACCGACGATACCGACGACCTGCCCAGGCTCGACCGCAAAGGACACGTCGTGCAGCACCTCGGGGCCGTCGGTACGGTAGCGGAACGTCGCGTGATCGAACACGACCTTGCCGCGGATCGGCGGCAGCGCCGCGCGCGCCGAACTGAAGCTCGGCTCCGGAATGGTGTTGAGAATGTCCCCGAGACGATCGACGGACAGACGGGCCTGGTGGAAATCCTGCCACATCTGCGCGAGCCGGAGCACCGGCATGCTCACCCGCCCCGCCAGCATGTTGAACGCGATCAGCTCGCCGACGGTCAGGTCGCCGCCGATCACGAGCCTGGCGCCAAAATAGAGCGTTGCGGCCGTGACCAGCTTGTTGATCATCTGGACAGCCTGGCTCGCCGTGTTGTTCAGGCTGAGTACGCGGAAGCTCGCTCCCACATAGCCGGCGAGCTGTTCCTCCCAGCGGCGTTGCATCTGCGGCTCGACCGCCATCGCCTTCAGGGTCTCGACGCCCGTGACGCTCTCGACCAGGAAGGCCTGGTTCTCCGAACCGCGATTGAACTTCTCGTCGAGGCGCCGGCGAAACAGCGGGGCAGCACCGGCCGAGATTCCGATGTAGAACGGGAATGAGGCCAGAACGATCAGCGTCAACAGCGTCGAATAGTAGAACATCACCGCAAGGAAGACGACGGTGAACAGGAGATCGACCACGAGCGTGAGCGCCGAGCTCGTCAGGAACTGACGGATGTTCTCGAGCTCGCGAACGCGTGCGACCGAGTCGCCGACGCGGCGCGTCTGAAAATACGCGATCGGCAGTGCCATCAGGTGACGAAACAGCCGTGCACCGAGCTCGACGTCGATACGGTTGGTCGTGTGCGCGAACAAATGGACGCGCAACGTGCCGAGGACCGTCTCGAACACGGTTAGCGCCACGAGGCCCGCGACCAGCACGTCGAGCGTGCTGATGCTTCGATGCACCAGCACCTTGTCGATCACGACCTGGAAGAACAGCGGAGCTACGAGGGCGAAGACCTGAAGGAAGAACGAGGCGATCAGCACTTCGCCGAGCAGGCGGCGATATTTATGCATCGCTCCGAGAAACCAGCCGATATCGAACCGCCTGGAGAGGTCTGTCAGGGCCGCGCGCCGGGTCATCAGGATGATGTCGCCATCCCAGACGGCCTCGAGTTCGGCCTGCGTCATCGATTCCGGTCGGGGCGCCAATGGACGCTGAACGAGAATCCTGTCCTCGATGACCTTGCCCAGGATCATGAAGCTGCCATCGCGCAGCGCGGCTATGGCCGGCAGCGGCGTAACGGCAAGCCTGTTCCAGCTCGAGCGTTGTGCCCGGGCCTTGAGGCCGAACTCCCTGGTGCAGCGCAGGATCTCGGTCACGCCAATGCGCGACGTGCCCATGCGATGGCGAATTTGCTCCGGGTCGGCCGCGACGCCATGGCACCGCAGCAAGATCGCCATTGCAATCAAGCCCGATTCATCGCCGTCCGAGGGCTCGCCCGGCTCCTGGACCGGCACATCGCGACGATTGAAGGGATTCATGCGCGCCAGGGCGGAACCGGCGCTCCCGGCCAGATCGCGTCCGTACGCGACCAGGCCGGTGAATGCATCATGCGCCCGGCCGGCGAGACCTTCAGATCCGCTCAGGATCAAGCGACCGTCCCAGATCTCTTCAAATTCCGCACGCGGCATCAACTTCGGATGCGTCGAGGTCGGATGCAGCACAAGCGCGGCGTCTTCCTCGACCTTCCCGAGCAGCAGAAACCCGCCATCACGCAGCGCTGCGATTCCGGGGAGGCCAATGCCTGCGAGCTTTTTCCAATGTGTCGTGCGCGAAGCGACCTTCAGCCCGAAATCGCGGGCGCAGCTGATCATCGCACGGATGCCGATTGCGCTGTCTCCGCAGCGGTCGCGGAGCTGATCGGGCTCGGCGTTCACGCCATGAAGGCGCAGGAACAGAACCAGGGATCTAAGCCCGAGATCTGCGGCATGGGCATTTCCATTCTGGATCGCCATTTATAACTCAACCCTTCGCGGCTACCGGCCGCGTATGATGTTCCTTCTCATGCATTCCCAAATATTGACGGTACCGCACCCAAGCACTGTGCCTGGGTGCGGCTCAGTCCTTAGTGCTGTGGCCGGGCCAGCAAGGCGTCTTGCCCCCACCCGGTCGCGTGCGACAGGGCCGCTACGATCTGACCGGGATCCACCTGACCGGTGTGCGCGGCAAGATACTGGTTCAGCAACGCAAAGCTCTGGCTTGCGAGCGAGGCCATCGTGCTCCCGGTGGCAGACGGATGATCTGCCGCCATGACCGGATGGGTAGCGGTCGCTGCCAGGCTGCCAGCGGCCGGGTCGAAATGCTGCTGGAGCATCGCAAAGCCCCGGCTGGCCAACCCCGCGATTGCAGCGGTCGTCGGTTGATGATCCGCAGGCTCGATCGTCTGCGAGGTCGTCGGGGACGCGGCCGTCGTGGTGGCAACAGCCTGATGATCCGTCGCAGAGTGGTGGTGGTCCGACGAGGTGGTCTTAGTCGTCTCGGGACGAGGATCCGTCACGGTGATCGTTTGAGGCGCAGCCGTCGCGACCGCACCGGTTGACGGATCCTTCGCGCTTGCCGTCATCGTCAGCGTCGCGACCGGATGACCGCCGCCCCTGTAGGTCGAAGTCAGCGTCAATCCGCTGTCGACCTGCGCAGCCGTCAACGTGATGTCCTTGCCGCGGAACGTCTGGCCGTCGAGCTTGTCCGTGATCATTTCATATTTCGGCAGCCCGGTGATGTTCACGGTCACGACGTCATTGGAATCGGTCGTCGTCACCTTGGTCCCGAGGTCGACGGTACCACCTCTCCCTGCCACCCAGAGCGAGTCGTCCGCAATGGTGAGGACAGGCTTCGCCACGGCGGGCGTCGGAGTGGTTGGAGTGGTCGGGGTGGTCGGAGTGGTTGGGGTGGTTGGCGTCGTCGGAGTCGTTGACGTCGGGTCGATCTGCAGACCGGCGAACGTCTTGACGGCCCCGGCAAGATTGGCAGCGACACCGGAAGCGTCCTTGATCGCCGCGCCGCTCGAGAGATTCACCCCGGTAATGGCGAGCGCCGAGGTGGCGGTGTTGGTCGAGGCAACCGTGGTCTTGAAGGTGAGCGTGCTCGTGCCGGAACCGCCGGCATAGGTGGCCGTTCCGCCGTCATTGAGCGACAGCGTGGGCGTACCCGTCACCGTCACGGCCTCGTTGAAGCCGAGTGCCAGGGTGATCGTGTCGCCGACATGCTCGGTGCCCGTTCCCGGAGCAGCCGTCGCCTGCGTCACCGTCGGCAACACCGGATCGATCTGAAGACCGGTGAACGTCTTCACTGCACCCGAAAGGTTCGCGGCAACACCGGACGCGTCCTTGATGGCCGTACCGGTCGGAAGATTGACGCCGGTGATGGCGAGCGCCGAGGTATTGGTGTCGGTCGCAGCAACCGTGGTCTTGAAGGTGAGCGTGCTCGTGCCCGAACCGCCCGCATAGGTGGCGACATTGCCGTCGTTGAGCGACAGCGTCGGCGTGCCCGTCACCGTCACGGCCTCGTTGAAGGCGAGCGACAGGGTGATGACATCACCGGCATGCTCGATTCCCGTCCCCGGCGTAGCCGTGGCCTGCGTCACCGCCGGCTGGATCGCGGGCGTCGTCGGGGTCGATCCCGGAGTGACGTTCGCACCGGTGACGGTCTCCCCAGTACCAGCCTTTTGATAAAGCTGGACGGAGTCGATCTGCATCTGCATCGATGAGGGAGTCGAGCTGTCGAGAGCCGTATGCCATCCGGACGAGGCGCTATTCGCGACCCCGTTGTTCATGATCAATTCCATCGGCTCGTTCGGGATGTTCACCTGCGCACTCGTCACCTGCGCCATCTGTTTCCCGTCGAGATACCAGGTGATCGACTGACCGGGGATCCAGTTGATGCCGTACGTATGGTAGCCGGCCGTGAGATCGACGCCGCTATCGATGACGCCGCCGAGAGTTCCGGACGAGCCCGCATGAATGTGCCAGGCGAAACCCTGGTTCGTGGGCCCGTTGTAAAGCATGCCCCCTTCCTGGATATCGATCTCGAAATTATCGCCGCTGCTACCCGCGCCGTCGCCCGGCAACAACCAGAGGGCCGGCCACGCGCCGTCGCCACTCGGCGCCTTCATGCTGATCTGAAGGTAGCCGCCATTGAATTCGAAGTTGCCATAGCTGCTGACCGTGCCGGACGTCTCCGGGAATGTCTTTGTCGTCCCGTTGATGCTGGTCGTGATCGGCTGTTTGACAGCCGTCAGGTTCAAGGTTCCGTTGGAGACGGACACCTGGCTCGGCGTGTCGAAGTCGGCGTAATATTCCGTCCCAACCAAGCTTCCGGTTGATGGACTTCCATTCCACGGCCAGCCGTTGGCGGCGTTGCTCGTGATGTAGGGATTCCAGGAGTTGCTGAGCGTCGTTCCGGAGAAGTCATCCTGGAAGACGAGATCGCTCGACGTATAGCCCGCTGGTGCGGAAAGGGTCATTCCGGTATCCTCTTGACGTTGATGACAGGGAATTCCACTGCCGCAGCGCGAAGGCGCGCGACATACCGCATGCTCGAAGCTCTCGCTTGACGAGCACCATTTCAAAGCAGTGGGTTTTGAAGTGCCCCCCCGACTGCTGGTGCGGACGGGGTATTGATGAAACGTGGCGAAAAATGTTTCTAAATGTGAAATTTACAGAAGAATTCGCACATACATAGGTATGTGGTGCTGCTTTCGAGCTGCGTGATCATGCAGCGGCCATTGCACGCAAGCGTTGCTTCTGAGCTTGCTGACGTCGCCGTCATGCGCACGAAAACGGTCGCGGTCGCGAGCTAACGCCTGCACGCGTTCAGTCAGTGCATCGGTGCGCGGAAGCTCCGCCGCTTGTGCCGTTGCTGCGGATTGTCGAATTTGAGCTCGGCGACCAAGCGCCAAAGCTGAACCTCGTGGCCGTCCGCCAGGCGCCCGGCCCGCTCGGTTGCGGACGCGTCGTCAGGGCAATGAAGATTGACCACGCTCCCCAGTTGGCCGTGCTTGTCGAGAAGGAATGCACGATAGTGTGGCATCGCAAGTCCCCATGCGGACTGCATATTACCTGCAGGCTTGTGCGGCGACGTGGAGATTTTGCGTCATTACGAGCTACCTCCGATGGGCGGTATACGGCTGCCGCGCCTCATGCGATCAGGCCCTTTGGCGCTTTTCCCGACGCTCGGCCACGGACGGTCGGACGTGACGAACACGCTTCGATCGCCCAACGGCTTTCGCGAGATCGTCGCAACGATAGCCATTGGGGTTGCGCAATTGCCAGCGCCAATGGTCCGCACACATTTGCTCCAGCGACCGCGTCGATGTCCAACCCAGCACCTGCTTCGCAAAGGCGGGGTCGGCGAGGCAGACCGCCACATCACCGGCTCGACGCTCCATGACGTCATAAGGGATGGATCGCCCGCTTACCTTTTCGAACGTATGGACGACATCCAGAACGCTGCTGCCCTTGCCGGTGCCGAGATTGATCGTGATCAGACCCGGCTGTCCGAGGTGACGCAAGACGCTCAGATGACCGGCCGCCAGATCGACCACATGAATGTAGTCGCGGATCCCGGTGCCATCGGGCGTGTCATAGTCGTTCCCCCATATCAGCAGCTTCTCGCGTCTCCCAATCGCCACCTGCGCCACGAACGGCACGAGATTGCTCGGCACACCCAGCGGGTCTTCGCCGACGAGCCCGCTATCGTGCGCGCCGACGGGATTGAAGTAGCGCAGATTGCCGATACGCCAGCTGTCGTCGGACCTGCACAGATCCGTCAGTATCTCTTCGATGACGCGCTTTGTGCGACCGTACGGATTGGTCGGATCGAGGGGATGCCTCTCGTCGAGCGGCAGGTATTTCGGCACGCCATAAACGGTCGCGGACGAGCTGAATACCAGCGTCTTTACATTCGCCCTCATCATGGCCGACACGAGCCGCATCGTGCCCAGAACGTTGTTTTCGTAGTACGTCACAGGCTGTGCATTGGACTGGCCCACCGCCTTGAGCCCCGCCAGATGAATGACGGCCGTCACGCCGCAAGCACGCAGCGTGCCGCAAATCGCCTCTTCGTCCCGGATATCTGCGTGGCGAAAGATGACCGATCGCCCGCAGATGGCCTCCACCCGCTCGAGCGAGGCCCTGTTGCTGTTCGAGAGATTGTCGAGGACCACGACGTCGAGCCCGGCGTCGAGCAGCGCGATGCAGACGTGGGTCCCTATAAAGCCGGCGCCTCCGGTGACCAGGATCATTTTGACACCTTCCGCCTTCCCCCGCCGTTCTCCGCACCTCCCCCGGAGTCGTGTCAGCTACGCCCTCCACACCCGGGCCCGCGATCCCAGGTGCCGCGAGAGCGCTTCGGTGGTCCCACCAAGGCGGGCCGCCGCGTACGCAAACGCCGTGATGGTGAAGCCCGCGATGATCGCTCCAGCCCTCTGCCCTTCACTGAACTTGCCGTGCATGGCAGCCCGCAGGTTCGTCGCGACCGCGCGCGGCAGGACCTCGCGGACGTAACGCCCTTCAGCGCGCAGGCCATCTCTGGAGCCTGCAAGATCCGTCAATACCGCCTTGGCGCTGCCCTCGACCAAGCAACGGTGCACGAAGTACTTCCATGTCAAACGGTGGGCAGGCACGGCGTGATGCACACGCGCGCCGGAACGATACGCCCAATAGCCGCCGGCATGCTGGCGGGCGGCACGTATGCAGAACTCCGTCTCTTCGCAGCTCTCGGCCTTGCCACCGATCCTGCCGCGACCGCTGACGGAAAATCCGAGCTTTCGGCGTCCGAGCTGCGACGTGAACCCGCCGGTGCGACGGAGCACCTCGGCACGCACCGACATGTTGGCGCCGATCGGATTGCGGATGCGGCCATCGCGCACGTGCATGCCGGTATAGGTGCAGCCGACGACCCAGCGAAACTCACCGGGAAACCAGGAGGGCGGCGGCGCCTGCCATAACGGTTCGACCGGGCCGCCTGCTCCGAGCACGGCAGGATCCTTGTAAGCCTCCAGCAACTCCTCCAGCCAGTGCGGGTCGGCGACGGCATCGTCATCGAGAAAGGCGATCACAGGCGCCGTGACGCATTCTGCTCCCGTCATGCGTCCGCCCGACAAGCCGGCTTCCTTCGCATTGGCGAGCACGGTCACGCCGGAGAGCTCCCGTGCGGCGCGCTCCCGCAAGGCATCGTTATTGTCCACCACCACGACAATTTCGCGCGCGGCGCGCGTTTGATTGCGGACGGAATTGACCGCGCGCGTCAACTCGCTCCAGCGGTCGAGCGTATGCGCGCAGATCACGACGGAGGCCTCGGTCATGGGGTTCTCGCAGCAGTTTTCCGGACCTGTGCTGCCCGCGATGCCGCGGCCTTGAAGACGTTCCAGATCGCGCCGCCATCGTTGCGGACATCGAACTGGTCATACTCATCGATCGGATAGCGTCCGCTGTCCTGCCGCGACACCAGTCGCCAGACCATCCAGCCGGCACAGTTCGAATCGCGCGCAAGGGTGTCGAGCCACAGCGCGTAAGCCTGCGCCGAGTCGGGATTGGAGCGCGCATAGCCGAATTCCTCCAGAAGGACCGGCTTGTTCGCGCGCGCCGCCAACTGGCAGAACTCGGTGATCTTGTCGTTGAACTGGCTGACGGTGAGCTTGTAGAACAGCGGGTAGCCGTGCCATGTCCCGAAATCGAGAGTCGGAATCGTCAGATCGGACAGCTTCGCTTCGACGTTCGCGTGGCCCGAGCTGACGAGATGGTTGGGATCGAGGGACTTCACATAGGCCGACATTTCGGCAGTCCAGGTCAATCGCAGCGTCTCGGGCTCCGCGTTGCCTTCGTTCATCAGCTCCCAGGCCATAATGGTCGGATCATCGCGGTATGCGAGTCCCGTCAGCGGGTTGACCCGCTGCACGACATGACTGACCCAGCTCCTGTAGTCGCGCTTCGTGCGCGGATCCCTGAAGAAAAATCCGGACTTGTCCTGGCTCCCATACCAGGCCCGCATCTGCTGGACGCCGCCGGTGTAAGACCAAAAATCCAGGAATCCGATGACCAGCCTCAGATGACGCCTGCCCGCCTCGGCAATGACGAAGTCCACTTTCTGCATGCCATTCGGGCCATCATTGATCGCCATCCCGCCAGTGCGAGGGTCCCAGTAGAGCAGATATGAACCTTTGACCGCGAGATCGCTGGCGTCGCCCACGCTCTTCCAATTCCAGACCGTTGCCGTACTTCCATCCAACGACCCGATCACTGGTTGGAGAAAGATACGGACGACATTGGCTCCCATGGTCACGGCATCATCGAGAACCCGCGTGACCTCGTTCCGCGAGCTGTACGTCAGATAATGGTTGTTCACGCCGACGACGAAGAACTGCCGATCATCGACCGTGAAGTTCGTGCCGGAAATCCTGACGAAGGAGGTCGCCGACGGATTGTCGGCGGCATTCGCAGCGGCCGAGACGCACAGCAGCGCGAATACCAGCATTCGCACGCTCTCGCGCAGCCTGTTTCCCGCCCGTTTCCAATCGGCATTCATACCTCCACGTGACCTTTGCCCGAGGGCGAACGCAACCGCTCCGAAGGATTACCTCTCCTGGCGCCGCCCGATCCGGCGCCAATCAGGCATAGTGGTGCCATGGCGGTCCGGTCGTCGCGGTAGGGCCCTGTGTTGTCCGCAACCAACCAATTCTTCCGCTCGTCGGAACGGCGCGTTCCCGCCGTCGTGATCGGCGGCGAGCTGAACGGACTTGGGGTGTGCCGCAGCCTTGCCATCGGTGGGATGCCCATCTGGGTCGTCGACTGCAAGCGCTCGAAGCCTGCGCTGTGGTCGCGTTATGCCCATCGGGTCCTCACGAACTCCCTGCATGGCCCCGCCTTCGTTGCCTTCCTGCGCGATCTGCAACGCCGGATAGGAGAGCCGCCGTTCCTGGCGGTCACGGACGAGCTGGCGCTGCTTACGATCTCGGAGCATCGCAAGGAGCTCGAGAAGCTCTATCGCTTCCGCCTGCCGGCTCACGAGACGGTTCTCATGCTGCACGACAAGGCCAGGTTTCACGAGAGCGCCTGCTTGCACGGCTGGCCCGTGCCGAACGGCGCGATCGTCCGGACTCTCTCGGATATCCCGGGGATCGCGGCGCTGCGTCCGCCCATGATCGTCAAACCCGCAGACAAACGCCACTTCCACGCCGGACGCGCTCCTCGCCTGGTCACGGCGGCGAGCTACGCCGACGCAATCGCGGCCGCCGAGCAGCTCCTGCCTCAGGTCGGCGAGGTCCTGGTGCAGGAGACTGTCGAGGGAGCGGATGACAACATCTTCTTCTGCCTGTTCTACCGGGGCCGCGACCATGAGACGCTCGGCATGTTCACCGGGCGAAAGCTCGCCAGCACGCCGCGAGGTACCGGCAGTACGGCCTTCTGCACGGCCGCGGCCAACAGGGAGCTGGAGCGCGCGACCATCGGCATTCTCGACCAGGTGAACTACTCTGGCTTTGGCGGCATCGAATACAAGCGCGATGCCGGGAGCGGACGCTTCCTGATCATCGAGCCGACGGTCGGGCGCACCGATTGGCAGGAAGAGGTGGCCACCCTCGCCGGGATCAATATCCCCCTGATCGCTTATCGGCACGAACTTGACCTGCGGCCCCTTCCCGACAAGCCGGTCGACAGCCGAATGGTCTGGCAGAGCTCCTGGATCGAGCGGGTCAGCCGGACTGCAAGATCGATTCCGCCCCGGTCCATTGTGGTGGATGGCTATTGGCGCAGAAAAGATCCGCTGCCGGCATGCGTGCACTATCCGCACGACGCGGCATGCGGCGTAAAATTGCATCTGCAACCATGGGTCACGGTGCTGCAGCAGAAATTCGGGGCGGCCGTAAGCCGGCGTCTCTCCGTGGGGCGAGAGTAACATGCGCATCTGCCTGTATCTCGATCCATCACGACTTCTGCGCTGGCATCACTGGCTGGCGGAGGCGCTTGCCGGAACGCGCGAGAACGAAGTCTCCTGCGCCTTCGCGGTTGCGCAGCGCCCTCTGCCGTCGGTATGCCGTCTGCTGGTCGATCTCGAACGGCTGGTCTATGGCTTTGGCGCGAATGGCGCCACGGACCCCGTCGAAACGGAGCTGCGATCCCTACCGCCTCTTCCGATCGGCGATGCCGACACGATCATCAATCTCGGCGGCGAGGCGCAGCTCGCGGCAGCAGGACGCGTGCTGACGCCACTCTTCAACGGCATCCCCGGCGAGGTCGGTGTTTTGGCCGCGCTCGCCAATGGCGAAGACCTTGTCGTCGAGCTGCACGACTCGGCCTCTCCTTCGGGCGCGTGGACGGCCCGTCCGGCCCGGCTGGACCGCAACGTGTTCTCGGCAGGCCTCGACAGTGCGCTCTCCTGCGCCGTGGCGTTAATCTTGAAAGCGTTGCACGGTGAGACCGCGCCCGACGTCTGCAGGACGACCTGGGCAAAGACAACGCGGCGCCTTGGCGCGTTTTCGGCCCTGGCATTTGCAACCAGCACAGCTGCATCAAAGGCACTCAACCTCGCAGACCTCCTCGCGCGGGGCGGCAGGACCTGGGCAATCGCCTGGCGTTTCGACGAAGGGACAAGCCTGCTCGAGAAGGGCGAAGCAAATTTTCGTGTTCTTGCTTCGCAAGCCAATGGTTTTCTCGCCGACCCGTTCCCGTTTGAACACCGAGGGCGGCAATTCATTTTTGTCGAACAGTATCTCAACACCAAGCGCCGGGGATGCATTGCGGTCGCGACAGTGGACCGGAAGGGCATCACCCCGCCGCAAATCGTCATCGAGGAGCCCTATCATCTCTCCTATCCGTTCGTGTTCGAGCATGACGGGCAGATCTGGATGATTCCGGAATCGGGCGCGGCCCGGAGCGTCAACCTCTATAGAGCCGTGGAATTCCCACACCGATGGACGCGCGAGGCATGCCTTACCAAAGGCATCGAACTTTACGACGCCACGCCGCTGCAGCATGCCGGCGGCTTCTGGTTCTTCGGCAGCTCGCGAGTATGGGCGTCGACCTCCTGGGACATCCTCAGCATTTACCGCGCCGAAAGCCTGTCAGGTCATTGGACGCCGCATGCACACAATCCCTTGTTGATCGATGCGGCTCTCAGCCGTCCCGCAGGCGCGTTCGTTCGGCACGGCGGGCGCACGCTGCGCCCTGTCCAGGATTGCTCGCGCCAGTATGGCGGGGCGGTAACGTTTTGCCGGATCGATGCACTCGACCGGTCGCAATTCAAGCAGACGCCGGTCGGCCGCATCCGGACCGGCGCGTTCGGATGCCACACATATAACCGCCAGTCCGGCCTGGAGGTCCTGGACCTCTTCGGCCGCGTCAACGGCTTGCGAGAGGTGACGGCCTCCTATGGCCCGCTCGCATCCCGTCCAACCGGCGCCCATGGGCCGGCTCCTGCCGCGGTCGAGTCGGATTCGGCAACGCCGTAGGGCAGATGCCAATGAAGCGTCAGGAATGCGAGACGTTGCAGACTCGATACGCCGTGAAGGCATAACCACAAAGAGCTAACCAACTATCGCGCTTTCATTGCAGCCTGCCATCGGGGATGCTCCGTTCGTTCAGGTCGGGAGAAGCGCCCAAGACATTTCACCTCGATCTCCTTTGATCTCGTTCGCGTTGTACACAGTACCTGAGGCCGCAGATGGCGAGGTCAAGTACGTTCGTAGATGTGGCGGTCATTGGAGCAGGCCCCTACGGATTGTCGCTGGCCGCGCACCTGCGCCGGCGCGCGGTGGAGCACCGGATTTTCGGGGAGCCCATGGGCTCCTGGAAAACCAACATGCCTCCAGGCATGCTGCTCAAATCCTACCCCTGGGCAACGAGCCTCTCCGACCCGGACTCGGAATTCGACCTGAAGCGCTTCTGCGCTGAACGTGCCCTGCCCTATCATGACGAGTTGATGCCGCTGCCGCTGAGCCGCTTCGTTGACTACGGCGAGGCCTTCCAATCACGTTATGTGCCTGCCGTCGAGCGCAAGTCCCTCATCGGGCTGGAGCCCGGCACCGGCTGCCTGCGTGCCACCTTCGACGACGGCGAAACGGTCGAGGCGCGCCGCGTCGTGGTGTCTGTCGGCCTGTCTCCCTTCAAGCGCCTGCCGCCGGAGGCTGCACTTCTGCCCGCCGAACTCTGCTCGCATAGCAGCGAATACGGCTCGCTGGACGGCCTGGACGGAAGAGAGGTCCTCGTGGTGGGATCCGGATCATCTGCGTCCGATCTGGCGGCGTTGATCCACGAACGAGGCATTTCGGTTTCACTCGTTGCACGCCGGCCAAAGCTGCAATTCGCCGATGGCCCGCGGCACCGCTCTTGGTTGTCGCGCGCCATTGCTCCGATGAGCGGCATCGGTCATGGCTGGACATTGGCGACCTGCGCCAAATATCCGCAACTGATCCAGCATTTATCAAAGGACCTGCGGATCCGGCTCGCCAACCACCGGGCGCTGGGTCCGCTGGGCGGCGCATTCGTGAGGGATCGCGTCGTCGGAAAAATTCCAGCCTTGCTCGGGCAAGAGATTCGTCACGTCGGGACACACTACGGCAAGGTCATGCTCAACCTCGTCGACTCCTGCGGTGCGGAGCGTCTGATGAAAGCCGACCACGTCATCTTCGCAACCGGCTACAAGATCGACATCAGCCGATTGGGCTTCCTGAACCCGGCGCTGTTGCAGCACTTGCAGCTCGTCGACGGCGCTCCGCAACTGTCGGCGCATTACGAGACGACGGTACCGGGTCTGCACTTCATCGGTCCGGCTGCGGCGAACAGCTTTGGCCCGGTATGTCGCTTCGTCTGCGGCACGGATCATTCAGCCCGGCATCTGGCCCGCCACCTGTCGGCGGTGTTGGCTCGCTACCGGCCCGCGCTCCAGCTCAGGCCCCTTGACCGAACGGTGTTGCCATGAACGCGCCAGTACCGAGCATTCTCGCCCATCTCGGCGTCGCGCCGCTCCCCTACCCGATGGATATCGCGCCGGGACGATCGCTGACTCTCCCGCGCGTGAGCTTCGTCATCCCGACGCTCAACGAGGCCAAGAACCTCCCCTGGCTGCTGCCCCGCATCCCGAACTGGGCCTATGAGATCATCATCGTCGACGGTCGCTCGACAGACGACACCGTTGCGGTCGCGCGCCGGATGCGTGACGTGAAGGTCGTCATGGAGCCCCGACGAGGCAAGGGCGCGGCCCTGCGTGCGGGATTCCGCGCTGCAGCCGGCGACATCATCGTCATGATCGACGCCGATGGCTCCATGATCCCGGAAGAGTCCCTGACATTCGTGAGCGCGCTGATCGCCGGCGCCGATCTCGTCAAGGGCTCGCGCTTCATCCAGGGGGCGGGTACCGACGATATGTCGCTGTTCCGTATGCTCGGCAATTGGGGCCTCACCCAGACCGTCCGGCTGCTTTATGGCGGTGTATTCTCCGATCTTTGCTACGGATACATGGCGTTCTGGACCAAGCACGTCGTCACGCTCGACTGCGATTGCGACGGATTCGAAATCGAGACCCTCATCAATGTGCGCGCGCTGAAGAACCATCTCAACATCGTCGAGGTGGCGAGTTTCGAGGCTCCGCGCATCAGCGGCAGGAGCAATCTGCGCGCGATCCCGGACGGCTGGCGGGTGCTCAAGACGATCCTTCGCGAGCGGGTGCTTTCGCCGGTCTCGCTGGTCTCCTATGGATACCCCTGAAGGCGGGGACAATCGAGGGATCGTCCGGTGAAGGGATAGCCCATGCGAATCCTGATGGTCGCCGCCCGTTGCTACCCCTTCATGGGAGGTATCGAGACCCACATCCACGAAGTCGGACCACGCCTCGTGGCGCGCGGCCACGTGGTCGATGTCCTCACCACGGATCCGTCGGGAGAGCTGCCGGTCGAGGAGTACATGCGCGGCATGCGCGTGCAGCGCGTGCGGGCCTGGCCCAGGGAACGGGACCTGTATGTCGCGCCGGGCATCTACGCCGCGATCCGGCGCGGCGTCTGGGATCTTATCCATTTCCAAGGCTACAACACCTTCGTGGCACCGGTCGGGATGCTTGCGGCCATTCGCGGCGGCCTGCCTTTCGTCCTGACCTTCCACAGCGGCGGACATTCCTCGCGGCTGCGCAATGCCATACGCGGGGTCCAGCAGGCAATGCTCCGCCCGCTCGTGACCCGAGCCGCACGGCTGATCGGCGTCTCCGAATTCGAGGCAAGCTTCTTCAGCACCAGGATGGGCGTACCGCGCGAGCGCTTCGTCGTCATTCCAAACGGCGCGGCAATGCCGGCTGCGAGTCCCGACGTCAAGGTCGATCCTCACCTGATCGTGTCAGGCGGCAGGCTCGAGCGCTACAAGGGTCATCACCGGGCGATTGCAGCCATGCCCGAGCTGATCCAACGGCGACCGGACGCGCGGCTTCACATCGTCGGATCGGGTCCTCATGAAGCAGACTTGCGGCGTTTGATCACAAAGCTTGGCCTTGAAGAGCGGGTTACGATCGCGTCCATCCCCGGATCCGAACGCCAGAAAATGGCCGACATCCTTGCGAGCGCCGGGCTGTTCGTCTTGTTCAGCGACTACGAAGCTCATCCGGTCGCCGTCATGGAAGCCTTGTCACTGCGGCGGCCGGTCCTGGTGACGGACACGTCCGGGCTTGGAGAGCTGGCGTCCAAAGGGCTCTGCCGGGCGGTTGCGCGCGACGCAAGCCCGAGCACGCTGGCTGCCGCAATGGCCGAGGAACTGGAGGCCCGACGGGAAGTCCCGGATTGGGCGCTGCCGGACTGGGGTGCCTGCGCACAAGCGCTGAGCGAAGTTTATGACGATGTTCACAACGAGATTCTGATCAGCCGGTCCGGGCGTCGCCTTTCGCTCGGCAGCATCCCGTCATGGCTTCCTGCGACGAAGGCGCGCCGCCGATGACGCCGGCTCGTTTGACCGCATCAACGGAGCCAGGTCTGCTCCAAAGCGGAATCCAAATCGTCTCGACAGTCATCGGTCCCGATCTTCACGGCGGCAGCTCCGACGGCCCTACGCGGCCGGCGAGCTGCGAATGGATCGCGGCCTTGTGCCTCACGGCGGCCGTGGCCTTGCTACTGGTCGTGGCGGGCCACGCGGCGGGGCGGCGAGCCTACGACATGGCGCCGCTGCTTTTCTGGTCTGGCGTGGTCCTGCTCGTCGTCCCGCTCAGCCTTCGCATCGGCTGGTCCGGGGTCGCCCGAGGTGAACGTCTCTTCCTTCTGCTCCTGCTCACCGAAGCGCTGTTCTATTACAAATCAGTCTATTCCCCGACCAGCTTCGTCGGTCACGACGAGTTTTTGCACTGGGTCGCTACTGACAATCTATTGGCGACGCGCCGGCTGTTCCTGTCCAACCCGCTCCTGCCGATCGGTCCGGCATATCCCGCCCTGGAAATTCTGGCGACCGCGATCGTCAATCTTACCGGACTGACCTTGTTTGCGGCAGCGACGCTGCTGTTAGCGGTTCTGAAGGGCATGGTCGTCTGTGGCCTATTCCTATTCTATGAAAAGCTCTGCGGGCGGCCGCGCATCGCTGCTATCGCCGCGCTGGTCAACATGGGCTGCTCGACCTTTGTCCTGTTCGAGTCGACGTTCTCTTACGAGAGCCTGGGAATCGCCTTGTGCGTGGTAACCTTCGCGGTCGAAGCAGCGTCCCGGGATCTGGACGGTCGACCGAGACTCCAGGCGCTCGGGCTGATCGCCTTGTTGCTGGCGAGCCTCGCAGTCACGCACCATCTCTCGGCTGCATTCGCCGCCGTCTACTTCGGAACGCTAGCCGGATTTGAGGCTTTGCGACGCGGCCCCCTGCGGATAGAGGCGAGATTGGCCATGGGCTTCACGGCGATACTCGCGATTGCCTTGCCGTTCGTCTGGATCGAAGCCCACGGCAACCCTCTCACGGGCTATCTCGGCCCCGTAGTCGAAGCTGGCTTCGAGACATTGCTCGGAAAGATCATGGGCGCGCCCAGCCCGAAGTCGGAGCACCTCAGCGTGCCAGCGCAGCCCCTCGCGGTGCGACTCACAACCTTGATGGCAATCCTGCTGTTGGCAATCGGGCTGGCGACGGGATTCTTCAGAACTCTGGCCATGACAGCGCCGAGCGCCGGACGGACAGGTTGGCGTCTGATCCAGGATATTCTCAGGAGGCGCTGGCGCGATAGCCGCATCGTGGTTCTCACAATGTTTGCCTTCGGATTTCCAGTCTCAGTCGCCTTCCGGCTGACCATCGGCGGATGGGAGATTGGGAACCGCATGGGAACGTTCGCGTTCATTGCCGTCGGTCTGCTCGTAGCAGTGAGCGTCGTACATTTCTGGGAGGGCCATGCACGGCAGCGTATCGCACCGGCGCTTGCTCTGGTCATCATCGTGTCCGGGGGCGTCACGGCCTCGTCGCTCTATCCGATTCACGGAGGCTATAGGGTGGCCGCCGATGGGCAATCTGTCGAGCCCATGGGCATCGAGGCGGCGCAGTGGACCAAAGCATGGCTTGGGCCAGGCAACCGCTTCACATCCGACCGCGTCAATCGCCTCCTGCTCGCGAGCTACGGACGGCAAGACGTGAGGCTCAAAGTTGTCGAAGGCGTCGCTCCCGCGCGGGTGTTCGAGAACGAGACATTGGGGCCGGACGAATTCTGGGCCCTGGTCAGAAGCGATATCGACTTCCTGCTGGTGGACCTCCGCCTGTCCACGGCCCCGCCGGTGCTGGGTTTCTACTTCGAACAGTGGGAAGCGCGCCATGGAAAGAAATTGTCGGGTGCCGAGTTGCTCAAATTCGATGACGTCAAGGGCGTCACGCGCATCTTCGACAACGGCTGGATCGTCATCTACGACGTGAGAGGATTGCATGGCAATTCCTAGTCACCGGGACCTTCGAGCCGCCTGCCTTTGGGCGGTCGCCACGTTGGTAACCGTTGTCGTCAGCGACAGCGTGTTCTTGCGTACCATTGTGGGCGCGCCAATGGTGCTTCTCGTTTCGGGCCACGCCGTGCTGCGGGCGCTCGGCATCAAGACAAATTCCGTGTCTGAACATCTCACCTATGCAGTTGGCGCGAGCCTCGCCGTGGCCATCGTTGGTGGCTTTGCGCTGAACGCCATAGATTTCCTGACTCCGCTCGGTTGGGCGATCTGGCTCTTTACCATTGCCATCGGTGCCGCTCTCGTCGCTGATCGTCGGACCGACACTCCCGATCTGCCAACCTGGCCGGCTCCAATCAGGGGCAATCTCCGGCAGTACACCGCGATCGCGCTCGCGGTGCTGTTGGCGACCGGCGGCTATGCGCTGGCCATCCGCGACGAAGCGACTCACCGACAATTCAGGTACACGGAGTTCTGGATGTTGCCATCCATCGACAACCCGGGTCGGCTCACGGTGGGCGTTCGCAGCGCGGAGACCCAAACTCAGCGTTTCGACGTGGACATCACAATCGACGGGCGACCGTTCGCCGTCTTCCGTTCGCTTATCCTGGCGCCGGGCGAGACCTGGACACGACAGATCCCGGTTCTCATCTCGGCCGACTCGCAGAAGGCCCAAGCCCGGCTCTACAGGCCGGACGACAATCGACTCTATCGCAGCGTTTCGACGCTGGTGCCGCGTATCTGAAACGAGGCCGACCATGCGCATCCTGCTGCTGTCGCAGTTCTATCCTCCGGTGATCGGGGGCGAGGAGCGGCACGTCCGCAACCTCGGCAGAGCCCTAACGCAGCGCGGCCACGCCGTGAGCGTCGGGACCTCGGCCCATCCCGGATCGCCCGACACCGAACTCGACGGCGCAGTCCGCGTGCACCGCCTACGGGGTACGCTTCAGCGTTGGTCCGCCCTTCACAGCGATTCCGAGCGCCGCCACGCGCCGCCGTTTCCGGATCCCGAACTGGTGCGAGCGCTAAGGCGGCTGGTCTCCGAGGAGAGGCCGGACATTGTCCACGCCCATAACTGGATCTACGCCTCCTTCCTGCCGCTCAAGGCGTTCGGCAATGCACGCCTCGTGGTTACACTCCATGATTACGGCCTCGTTTGCGCCAAGAAGAACTTCATGCATCTCGGCACGCATCTGTGTGATGGCCGGCGGCTCGCGAAATGCCTGCCCTGCGCCACCGCTCACTACGGCGCCGCGAAGGCCACCGCGACTACGTTGGGCAACTGGGCCTCGAGCTTCGCAGCGCGGCGCGTGGTCGACCGCTTCATCGCGGTGAGCCATGCGGTGGCGCGACATAACGGTCTCACGCGAGGGCGCGCTCCCTACGAGGTGATTCCGAATTTCGTTCCCGACGATGTCGGAGTTCTTGGTCCGGAAGATTCCTGCGTGAGGGAGTTGCCCGAGGACGGTTTCATTCTCTTCGTCGGTGACATGATGCGGCTGAAAGGCGTTGACGTGCTCCTGAAGGCCTACGCGCGGCTGGAGCATGCGCCGGCGCTGGTCCTGATCGGGCGCCGGGTCGCCGACACGCCGACCGAGTTTCCACCGAACGTTCGGGTCTTCAGCAACTGGCCGCATTCCGCCGTCATGCATGCATGGCACAGATCACTGTTCGGCGTATTGCCGTCGGTTGGGCCTGAAGCCTGCGCGACCGTCGTCATGGAAGCAATGGCGTCCGGAAAAGTCGTGATCGCGACCAACGTCGGCGGGATGCCGGACCTCATCGAGCACGATACGACGGGGCTTCTCGTGTCGCCAGGCGACGCGCAAGCCTTGACCCGCGCGATGCAAACGCTGCTGAGCGAACGCGCCTTGCTGGCCCGTCTGGAGGCAACAGCCCTCGTCAAAGTGGAGAACCTCAAGGCCACGAGGGTCGTAAACCAGATCGAGCAGGTCTACCACGATGTCCTGCGCGCGGCCGCCAGCAGAACTGCCATAGACGCGCATCGGAGCCCGGGAGAGCCATCGCGCCTTTAAGGCCCGCGACGCGGGAAAGGCAACGACATCACGCCAAGTAATGGCTATGAATTAGCGTCTGCACCACCTTTTCACCTCTCAACATTTCGGCATAACGCCTGTAGCCAGCCTCTCCCATTCTCTTCCACGATTCTCGTTGATCGAGCATCAGCCGAATTCCTTCGGTCAGGCTCTCTACGTCATCGGGCGTGCACAAGAGGCCAGCTTCTCCATCGGCCAAAAGTTCACCGCCGGCCCCCAGTCGCGTCGCCACCACCGGCAACTTCAATCCCATCGCCTCCATCACGGCTATCGGCCCTCCTTCCGATCGGGAGGACTGAACGTAGACATCAGCGGCGGCCAGAACCTTCCATCCTTCGTCCCGAATCCCCGCCCAATGAACACGGTCAGCTATTCCAAGATCCCTCGCCAAGGACGGCAATTGGGATTTCTCCGCGTCTACGCCGATTATGAGCAGCCGTACGTCCGGGCGATCTTCGCAAATCTCATGGAAAGATTTCAGCAGGACATCCAAGCCTTTCACCGGGGCATCGAAGGCGATGCAGGCAAGAACGTTGTCGCGCGCGGAAAACCGGAACTCTGTTCGAAATTGTTCTCTCAATTGCGCCAGCCCTGCGCAATCAACAAATGCACCCAGATACAATGTCGACAAATTGCTGCCTTTGGATCTCAGCAAATTTCTTACGCCATTCGAAACGCAGATGACGTCATTGTACAGACCGAGCACGTGCTTCCTTACCAGCGGAGACGATATGCAATGCTCGGTATCAACCAGCTTCCTCACTTTGAGCAATTTGGCAATGATCGCAATCTCGAACAGAAGCAATGAATTTGCAAAATTCGCATGAACGATGTCGGGCTTTGCATCGGAAATGAGTTTCCAGATTTTCAGAGGATTTAGTTTCAGCGGTACCGTTACGAGGTCGACATCCAGGTCTCTTAGATCCTGCAAATAGGCGTCACTTTGAGGACGATCCTGATGCTGTACAATACTCCTGTAACCCAACTGGCGGCATTGGCGGGCCGTCTCAACGAAGAAACGTTCTCCTGCGCCGTATTTGGTGCTTCTCGAACAAGTTATATACAGGATGGTCTTTTCCATGGGCCGTATTCCTCGCTACTCAGCGCTCCACCCGACCTCCAATATTGGCTTCGACATCAGGACGGCCTGGATGAACAGGGCCAGCATCCAGCCCAGCACAAGCCCCTCCAATCCGCCAATTCTGCCTCCGGCAGCCGCCATTCCCAACTCGAAAATGCCCGCAAGGCCGAGCCACAACGAGGCCACGCGCATGCGGTTCCTCAATCTCATCAGAGCGATGTAGTGAAATTTGATAACGACGCCGAGCAAGCTGAAACCCAGGAATCGGAGGCTCGAGCCGGCGATCTCCGGATAGGCGGGATTGAAGATATGGAGAACGAACGACGAGAACAACAAGAGGAAGACACCTGCTGCCAGGGCGCAAGCGCCGGAGACCAGCAGCGAAAATCGCAAATGGCGGCGTAGCTTGCCCGGTTCAGCCGCCGCCGCCGAGAACAACGTCGTGGTGAGTGCCGAGGGGATTATCAAGGCTACGGTGCAAAGCATCCAAGTGGGGTAGAAAGCTGCGTTGACCTCCGGTGACAAAAGGACGGCGACGAGATAAGGCAGGATGAGACTTGGTGCCTGCGACGCGATGTTGAGAAGGTGGTGATCGACGACCTTCGAAACCAGGGTCGCCAGCAGGCTGAAGTCCGGAGCGTGCACGACGCTCACGCGATATCTCCACGCAAAGGGAAGGAGGAGGAGGAGCGACACTCCAGCGCCGGCCCCCCAGCTGAAGAGGACGGACGATACTCCGTCCATCGAAGGCAGCATCATGACTATGCCGCCGAGCAGCAGGAGTTTGGCGACACCGAACACCGAGTTTCGATACATGCACAGCGTGCTTTTGAGGAGACCGATCAACGCTGTATCGAGCGCGACGGCAAAGCCGGTGAGCGCACAGCCGACGACGAATAGCGGCGCTTCGAACGAGTTCTCGGTGAACCGACCAAGCAGGGAGAGCGACCCCGCCAGGACGCAATAAATTGTACCAAAGAGGGCTGAAAAGACAAACACCGTCAGCAACGCGGCCACAATTAGCCCATGCGCGCGACCTGGATGCCGCTGCGTTTCGCCGAGCAGCAGGGTGCCAAGTCCGAAATCCCCCAACTGAGCCAACAGCACCGTCATTGAGATGAGAGCCGACGCCGAGCCATTCGCCTCGGGCGAAAGCCAACGTGCGGCCAACCACCAGAATACGAATCCCAACGCGCCGTTGGCACAGTTTCCAATGACGATGGCACCGGCGTTTCGCGCGTATACGGCATTTGCACGCACCGCAATCCGCAGCAGGTTGGCGGTCGCCGAAAGGCCGAACGTTCCCTGCCCGGTCGTCAACTCACGTTCGTGCGTTGAAGAAATGCGGGCACTTTGATCAGCATTCATCCAGACGTTTTCTGTTCCTGACAACGAGCTAGTGGCTTCTCCTGCGTCCGCGAGTCGCGATACACTTTCAGAGGGACCGCTCCTCCCGGATTATTCAGGCAAATGAAGTCCGCGCAGCAATTCACCTGCCATCATTGCTTCGGACCAGGGCTCTTGTCCGCGACGGCGCGACCAGTCGTCTCGGTATGATCGGCGGCACGCCCGGCCGGTCTCTCGCCCGCCGGCGACGTTGCGCCCGACGCGCCGGCCTGCACCTTCTCGCTTTCGCTCGTGATGATGTTGACGAGATCGCCTGGTAGCAAGGTGGTCATCCCGGTAGAGCCAATGGCGACCGGTCCGGCTGCAGTCTGCCGCACGACCTCGTACGTCACCCGGCTCGCCTCCTTGGCGAACTGGGCGCGGGTCGCTGGCAACGTGCTAAGGACGCCTTCGCTGATGTTGAAATCGCGCTCATTGTCCGCTATCTGGCGCTCGACCAGCTCGATCTCGACCTCGAGATCGTTCTTGACATCAGCCTGGATCTTCATCGCCTCAGCTTCCATGGTCGCAAGGCGCTGCTTGGCCATCGCATACTGATTGAGAGCGTCCCGTCGGCGCTGCTCGGCATCGGTCAGCTCGGTCTGGACCTGATTCAACACCGTCATGCTGAGAACGTTACGATCGACGAGCGACCGCATGCTGTTCACGCGATCCTGGCGCAGCTTAACGAGTTCGTCGAGCGCCTCCGTACGCCCGTAGACCGCAACATCCTGCTTGGCCGATTCCAATGCGGTCAGGACGGCGTGCTCGCGGTTCTTGCGCGCCGTGGCGACCGCCTTGCGCCGGTCGCTCTGCTCGTTGACGAGATTGGCGGCTTCGGTCGAGCCGACCAGTTCCAGCAGCCGGGCTGGAACCTTGGGCTCGGCCCCCTCGCGCTCTGCCTTCAGCACCGCCGCACGCGCCAGCAACTTCAGCAGGGCATCGACCGCCCCGCTGCGCTTCTGGATTTCGCGCACGGCTTCGATCTTCTGCCATGGCTCGTTGGTGCCCCGATCGAGTCCGCCGGCGAGAGCGATGGCATGCAAAACCGTCATGCCGGCCGCGTATTTGAACGAGCCCGGGTTCTTGACCGGCCCCACCACGTAAATGGGGGAACGCTCTATCGACAGGATGGTCACCATTCCCTTGCGACCCAGCAGTTGATCCAGGCTGTCGATGAGGGCGTCTTGCACCTGTTGCGCCGACCGGTTGACGACTGAAATGGAGCCGAGCAACGGCACGGTAATCGTACCATCCTCCTGGACCAAATATTCCCCGCTCAGTTCCGGACGCTGGAGGATGCCGCGCAGAGCCGATGCTGATGATGAGCGTCCCCACTTGTCCTCTTCGACCTCCACGCGCTCGTAGAACGCGAGCTTGAGCTTGTCGCCGACTACGAGCGAACCTGCCGGCGATGGGTCCGCCTGCGTCCCGCCCACCTTCGGGGGCTCGGTGATGGTAGATGCGGCGAGAGTGAAATTGCTGTCGAACGTCGTTGCGTGTAGCGCCTGGGATCCGAACGCTGCGCCGGCCTCGGTCGCCGCGTCAACGGACCGGTCTCGCGGCGCACCGCCTGCAGCGGATAGCGACCGCGCGACACCCGCGGAAGCAACCTCGATCGCTTTCCAATTCTTGACCGTACCCACCCCAAGGGCGATCCCGGAGACCGCCCCGAGCAGCAGCAGCAAGCGCTTTCTTGTCTTGCGAGGCGGCATGTCGGGCTGGCGAATAGCAGGCTTTGAGCTGCCCTTGGCGTCCATGGCGGATGGTCTCGATTTCAACGGCTGCGATTTCCGTCCGACCGCGCCACCGGCTGCAAACGTGAGCAATCAGAACGACACCGCGCGCCATCGTGATCTCCGGTGAGCACGGACACAACGACCCTTTGTGGGCATCCCTGGAGGTACCCCTTCCGGGCAGCAAAAAGGGGTAAGCGAGGCTCCTCCATGCGGGTTATTGGAAGGCGAATGGGCGGCGCGCATAATGATGCGTCCATACCCAAACGCCCCGATCATGCGACGGACCATGCAAATGAGTCGCACGATTATTCTTTCTCTGGCCCATGGCGACGTCGCAGGCGTGCCGCGCTGCGCTGCGAGGACGGAAAGGCCCCTGCCCGTGCGGAGATGCTCGGCTATCCCGCAGCTGGCGGCGGCCGTCCTCGTGATCACATCTGCGTCCGGCGCGGCATTCGCCGATCCGGCGCGATGCCCCATGGCTGCACCTCAGCAGAATGTGTCCGGCTTCCCCACGCCCCACCGGCTCGAGGGCTGCAACACATTCGTCGTGCAGCCGCCTCACCGACACGGCAGAGACGGCGCAATTCGACTAGCGCAAGCGGCCGTCCCTGGCAGCGGCGAGTCTCAGCAGTCTCCGCAGCCGGAACCGCGCAAGCCCGAGGCGCTGTCGTGCGAGCTCGGCAGTGCAAAGCACGATATCGAGCTATTGCAACGTCTCGCGCAGGAGCACGATCGAGCCGACCAGCTGGAACGGGCCCTGGCAGCAACGCGGCACGATGTCGAAGATCGGACCGCCCTGGCGGACAAGGCACGCGATGAGGCCGCCCAACTCAAGAAGGCCGCGGATGGCGGCCAGGTCGACTTGCGGAACTCCCTGCAACAGGAGCGGGATCGGACCGGCCAGCTGGAGCGGACCCTGGCGGCGGCACAGCGCGATCTCGATGCGCAAACCGCGCTGGCGACCAAAGCGAGCGACGAGGTCGCCAGGCTGACGCAGGCGGCAAAAGCCGGCGCCGCGGAGCGAACACGGTCGATCCAGAAGGAGCATGACAGAGCCGAAGCGCTGGCACAGGATCTCTCGATCGCACGCAGCAAGGTCTACGCATACGAAGCTCAAGCCGCCAAAGCCGCCGAGAGCGCGGCGCAGCTCAAACAGGCGCAGGAGAGCGAAACAGCTTCCTTGGGCCAATCGCAGCAAGCGGAGCGCGATCGGGCCGAGCGGCTTGCACGGGATCTGGCGAAAGCAACCCGCGATCTCGAGGTACAGACCGAGCGAGCGTCCAAGGCGAGCGAGGAGGTCCTGCGGCTCAAGCAGGCCGGGGAGCGGGACGCAGCCGAGTTGCGCGGCATGTTGCAGCGTGAGCGCGAACGGGCCCAGGGGCTGGAAACCGAGATTGCATTGGCGCGTCTCGACAACGGCGCGTTCGTGGCGAGATTTCCTCCTCCCGCGCCTCAGCCGGCAACGGTCGGAACGGCTATGCGCGAGGAGCCAATCGGCGCGCGGACGCAACAGCCCAAGAACGAGCCCGTGCAGGAAGCGCCGGTGCGGGATGAGACATTTCAGGATCCAAGCACGGTGCCGCGCGGCGCAGCGGAGGTCCGGGCCAATCCCGACGAAGCGGCGCAAGTCGCGAGGCTGATCGCACGCGCGAGCTTGCTGCTCGAGCAGGGAGACATCGGAGCGGCGCGGGTCGTTCTGGAGCACGTCGCCCGAATGGGCAATGCGCAGGCAATCTTCGTGCTCGCGGAAACCTATGATCCGCGGGTCCTCCCCAGCTTCGGAACGTATGGGACCCACGGCGACGCGACAAAGGCCCGGGATCTCTATACGCGGGCCGAAGCCGGAGGAGTCAAGGAGGCGACGGCGCGGATCGAAGCGCTGGGCCGATAGTGCTGTCCGGCGCGGCCATTCTACAGAACGGCCACGCGCTATCGACATTCGAACGCGTCCAATACGCATGAGGCATGTAGAGAGGATGATGGTCGATGAAAAAGCTCACGGGATTGCATCGGCTGCTCTTGCTCGCCGCGTTCGCACCATTCCTCCTGGCGCTCCATTCCTGGGCGGATGCCCGGCCACAGAATAATCGGCCTCACAAGGTTCGCCAGGCACCGCCCGAGGCGCCGCAGCCAAGGCCTGAGGCGGTCCTGATGAATGCCTGGACCATCGGCCTGGCTGGAGGCCTGCTCGAGGGCGCACCGATCCGCCTGGCAGCGGAGATCGCGCGCGTGGTCGACGACGGGGATAATTTGCACGTCCTGCCGGTCGTCACTCGCGGAGCCACGGAAAACCTGAATTCCCTGCTCTATCTGCGCGGGATCGATGCAGCGATCATCAATTCCGACGCGCTGGAGGAATACAAAAGCCAGGTGCCGGATATCCAGCGAAGAATTGCGTATGTCCTGAATCTGTTTCCGTCCGAGCTCCACATCTTCGTTCGGCCGGAGATCCAGAGCTTGAACGATCTCGCCGGCAAGAAGGTCAACTTCAATACGCAGGGCACCGCTGCGGCCTATTCGGGGCCGCTGATCTTCAGCCGACTCAATCTCGATGTGGAGAAGACGTTCATTCCACATCAGGTCGCGCTCGAGCAGATGCGCAAGGGCGATATGGCTGCCGTCGTCTTCATTACATCGAAGCCGGTGGATGCCTTCGTGCGGGGCCGCTGGGAGCCCGGTTTCAAGTTCTTGTCCCTCCCCTATGACGGCAGGTTCGAAGACTATTATCTTCCGGCCGCGCTCGGCGAAGCCGACTATCCCAACCTGATAAAGCCGGGCGAACGCGTTTCGACCATCGCCGTGTCGACCGCTCTGGTCGCGTTCAATTGGCCGGCCAAATCGAATCGCTCCGAGCGCGTCTCGCGTTTCATCGACCACTTGTTCTCCCGGATCGACAAACTGCAGGCGCCCGGCTTCGACCCGAAGTGGAAATCCATCAATCTCGCTGCGACAGTTCCCGGCCTCGCGCGCGTCCCTGCAGCGCAGACCTGGCTGGATCGTCAGCACCGCGCAACACAAGCATCGCAATGAACCGCATCGCAATCCTGCTTCTCTTTGCGGTCGGCACGGCGTCGGCCCAGGATTCAACGACGGAGCTCGGCTCCTGCCTGCAGAAGCCGCACACCGAGCGCCTCGCATGTCTGGACAAACTGACGCGCACAGTCGCACCCCATCAACGCCAGCCCTCAGACGACGAATGGATCGTCAGCCAGACGACCTCGCCAATTGACTATTCTCCGATCGCGACCGCTACGACATCGTCACGCGGCGGGACCGCCGAGTCCGCGATGCAGATGTCGATCCGCTGCCGCGGCGGCCGGACCGAATTGGTGCTGACAGGCCCCGGCATCTCGCGCGAAGGCAGCGCCGGTGCCATCTCCTATCGCATCAACAACAACGCGGCGGTGCAAGTCGCGGCAGGCAGCCCGATGTCCGGGCCCGGCATTGCGTTCACGGGGGACATTGTTCGCTTGCTGCAATCCCTTCCCGACCGCGGGGACCTTATCATCCAGCTCTCATCAAGGGGCAACGCTGCCTCTGATGGAACATTCTCTCTCGCCGGGCTCGACGCGGCGCGCACGAAGATGGCCGCCGCGTGCAAATGGCCGCGCGCGATCGCAACGCCCAATCGCTGATGACGTGCATAGGATTTTTTTTGATGGAGACGGATATGGTCAGGTTCCAAAATACTACCGCAGCGTTTGCGACGGCAACCATTGCTGTTCTGGTTTCTATATCGTTTGCGAGCGCTGAGCAGGGCGGAAGATACTGGACGCCGGCAGACACGCAACCCGTCCTGCAAAGGACGATGCATGAGAGGCATCATGTCGCGAAGCCGGCGACGGCGACACGGCAACGGTCTGCGGTTGCCCGCATGGATGCGCCGGCAGCACCGAAGACGAAAGAACATCATTTGATCCTGCAGGTGAACTCCAACGATCCCCCGGCAATGAATCTCGCGCTGAACAACGCAACCAATGTGGCGCAATACTTCAAGGACGCCGGCGAGAAGGTGAAGATCGAGGTCGTCACCTTTGGACCTGGCCTGCACATGCTGCGCGAAGACACATCGCCGGTGAAGGCACGCATCGAGGAAATGGCCCTGAGCATGCCCGAGGTTTCATTCAAGGCCTGCGGCAACACCCAGGAGAAAATGAAGAAGGCCGAGAACAAGGACATACCGATCGTTCGCCAGGCGGAGATCGTGAAATCGGGCGTCGTGCGCGTGATGGAGTTGCAGGAGATGGGTTGGACCTACGTCAAGCCTTAGGCCGTCGCCGGCGCCGCGGTGGGGCTGAAGGGATCATGACCTCCGGTGAGAGCTGCGATGCGAAAACCCGTGAAAGTGCATTCGCCGCGCCGAGCCCTCATTCACGGCGAGAAACCCAGGCCGGAACCGGCCCAAACTAGCCTCGGGTATCCACCGGGCTCGCGCGTTCGTGTCACGCCTGCCGCAGGCTCCCGTTTGGCTGGAAAGACCGGCACGGTGATCGGCGGCGGCTACTATCCGAGAAGCGTGCGGCTGGTCCTGGACGGATCAAAGGTTCGAATCACGCTGCATGCCGACTATCTGGCGCCGATTGACATGGATATCGGCTCCACGGAATCGGATTGATGGCAAGCGAGTTCATTCACCCGATATCGCGGATAACGACTCTGCAGCTGCTCAACTCAATTGGGATGATTGAGGCTGCCCCCTGACCAGCGACCTGAGCTTGTTGACAGCACGGATGGCGAAACCGAGCGGGACCGGATTGTCCAGCCGGCAAAAGGCGACCTTTCTGACATGATCTTCGACATGCCACTTGGCACGCGTCCCGGTGCGGAACAAGATCACGTCACCAGCCGCATAGCGCCTCGCCGGTCTACCATCCATTTCTATGACGGTAGATCCTTCGAGGATCACGACAGTTTCGTCGAAATCGTAGTTCCAGTTGAATTTGCCCTGGGTGCAGGACCAGAGCATGGTCCAGGCAGTCCCACAGGCGCTCGTCGACAGAAGGCGTGAGCGAGCCTCTGGATTGCCTTCAACGATCCACGACGGCTCGATCGGCGCAGGCTTGAGATCGTCCGTCTGGCGATGTCCTACTTCAATAGAACCACGCATCAACGCCTCGATGGCTGGATAGCATTTCTTCCGAGAGCTTCCGGCGCTAGAGCCTCTCTCGCCGGCGATGTCCATCCTGAGGCTACGAGCAGTGTGGGTGAATGAGACCGGTTGCCGCAATCCCCCGAAGACGAGCACTATTAGGAGCTACCTCGTCGGCGGCATTGACTGCACTCGAAACGCCCCTCGCCTGCGACGGCTTGCTGCCGCCAACGCCTCGGGACGATCGCGCTTGACCCTCGTCCTTGAATCGACGGTCGATCTTGTGACGGACGATTTCGGCGCGCCACACGCGAGGCCGACCTTGAGACCACAGATCTCGAAACCATCATCCGGAGTCTGCTTGCGGATGAGTGCCGGCGACCGAGCAAGGTGATCATGCTGAGCGTCAGGGCTCGGCGTGCGCCTTGGCCCTGTGCCTCGCATGGCCTTTGAGGTTCGACGACGACGCGGAACTGGCCGACCGCGAGATGAAGGCGCAGGCCGCTCCACGAACGTCACGGGTCGAGCTATGCCAAGTGGGCCCTCGGCAAGTTGTCAACGGCGCGAAAGGGCGGCGCGCGTCTCGAACAAAAAGACGGACATGTGTCCGGATGGCGGCTTAATCGTCCGAGAGGGACCTGGAAGGATTGGAGCGGGTGAAGGGAATCGAACCCTCGTATTCAGCTTGGAAGGCTGCTGCTCTACCATTGAGCTACACCCGCGTTGGGCGATCCCCTAACACGGCCGGGCGGCGGTCTCAACTGCCTCCGGGCGGTCTTTCCCGCGCTCAAAACGCCCTTTGTTCCAGGCCGGCCGCCCTCCCCCTTAACGGCCAGGCGATTTCAACCTATATTGGAGGTCCCGAAACCAACGAAAGGAGGTGATCCAGTGCATCTTTTGTCACGCAAGTTCACGGCATCTCACTGGTTTCTCCTTGGAGAGACTCGCTAATTTACCGTGGACCACGGTGACTGGGCCTTGTGAGCGATTCTCGGTGCGCCCAATGAGCGCCCCAGAAATCGGTCCATAGAGCCCCGGCAAATGGACGGCGCGCGGAGCGATTCGCGCGCCGTTTTGCTTTGGTCAAATTTGCGCAATGTCGCCTTCACGCAACATCACGCGAAGCCGCCCCAGCCCATAATTCGTGACATCATTTTTGAGCCGCACATCACTAGCGGCACGGTTATGGACACAACTGAAATTGGCGGCGCGACACTCCTGCTTGGCAAGTGCGAGGATCGGCTTCGAGAGCTTCCCGATAACAGCGTAGATGCCATTGTCACAGACCCGCCGTATGGGCTGGAGTTCATGGGCAAGGACTGGGACGCGCCATGGAAGACTGATCGGCGTCAGGTGTTCGACGGCACGCTGACCGACGTGCGAGCAAACCCGTTCGGTCGCAGCAAGATCCGTTACGGCTCGGGCGCCTCATACGGCGCCGGGTCTGAGCACATGCGCGCTTTTCAGGCTTGGGCCACCGAAATTTTCGCCGAGTGCCTGCGCGTGCTGAAGCCCGGAGGCTACCTGCTGGCGTTCGGAGGCTCGCGTACCTATCACCGCATGGCATGCGCCGTCGAGGACGCCGGCTTCGAGGTGCGCGATCAGATCATGTGGGTCTACGGGTCTGGCTTCCCGAAGTCGCATAACGGAGATTGGGGCGGGACGGCTCTGAAACCTGCGCACGAGCCGATTGTGATGGCGAGAAAGCCGCTGGTGGGGACCGTGGAGGCGAACTGGCGCCAGTACCGCACTGGCGCGCTGAATGTCGATGAATGCCGGATTGGTGACGCGGACGGCCGTTGGCCTGCGAATCTGATCCACGACGGCAGCGACGAGGTGCTGGCGTCGTTTCCGACTGCGCCTGATCAGCAGGGGCGTGCCCGCACCGATGGAGCCAACCAGGGCAACAATACGTTCGGTGCTTTGAAGCACGTCACGAAGCGACCGGAGCCGCGCGGTGACGTCGGCAGCGCGGCCCGCTTCTTCTACTGCGCGAAGGCCAGCAAGAAGGACCGAGGCGAAGACAATATCCACCCGACCGTGAAGCCGACCGACCTGATGCGCTACCTGTGCCGGCTGGTCACGCCGCCCGGCGGCACCGTGCTCGACCCGTTCATGGGTAGCGGCAGCACTGGTAAGGCCGCCATCTTGGAAGGTCTCAAGTTCATTGGATGCGAGCTGTCACAGGATTACCTGAAGATCGCCGAGGGCCGCATCCTGGCTGCAGCTCAGATCGACACCACTAGCGTCGTGAAAGCACACTCCCCACATGCTGATGATCATCAAATCCCGTTCGCCTGACGAGACTGAGAAGCTGCCGCTCAAGGAGAAGTTGCGCCTGATCCTGACGGAGCGCGTCAAAGAGGCGAAGACTGACGAGGATCGTAAGGCGGCAGAGCGGCAGTTGGCCAAGCTAACGGAAGTGCCCAAATAACTCCACTGATCCCTAACCGATCTTTGTCGATGTAAGGCCAGCCGACACCAAGTAGTGCAAAAACTCTTTGCCGATGTCGGTGATGGTGATGATTGATCCAGCAACGCCATGCTGCTCAATATTGATAAGGCCGGTGTTGGACGGCCATGTCAGCCAGCCATCGAAATCAAAATTGTTGTAGATAGCTGGGAAGTTGTTCTTAGCATCATCGTAGATTGCTCGGGCGGACTCCATGCTTGTCGGCACTCCAGTGTTCGCCTGTAGCAGCAGACCGATCTGAGATCCCATAATCAATCGATACGTGATCTCATGCGCGCGCTCCATCTTGGCAACGGCCATGCCCCGGATGAGCCATAAGCGCTTCACTTCATCGGACGCATTGGAAGCGGCCAATGTATCAACTATGTTTTTCTCCATTGCCGCCAAAGCTGGCGGCGCGGGAGGCGGCGGAAGCTCACCAGATGGCGTTTCTGGGGCCGTAGGCTTTTCGATTTGATTTTTCTGCTGCTGCTCGCTAGCGATTGCAGCGCTGTCGCTAAAATCGACGGCCTTGTCACCGATAGCGGCGCGCTTCATGCGCGCCAACAGCGCGCTGATCGGCTTCTTCAAAATCAGCAGAGCAATCACAGCCACGATCAGAGCCACGAGGGGCCACTTCACCAACTCGCCGACCTTCATCCAGTCTTCAAATGTCATAGGCGCAATTCCTAGAATCGATGGCGTGGCTGGATACTGGAGTAAGTTCCGTGAACAACCCAGAGCTTCCGTGACTTGTCCACGCGCCCTATGAGCGCCCAAGAAATCAAAGCAGCGCAGCAACGCATTGACATCACACGCTTCCGAAAAGAATTGCTCTCTCATCCTTTCAAAAACAACAACGATTCCAATTACTTAACGTCCGCGCCCACCCTGCGCCCTACCGCACCCGCGAAAGCCGCAAGTTACTGGTGCACAACGGTTTTTTGCTCTTGAGCAAGTCGTCCAGTGTCTTATCTCAAGCGCTGTCACCTCGCTGGGATCGCCCGCTAAGCTCTGCAAAGGGCCTGGCATCGGGGCGCTCTCAGCCCTGGACCAGCGAGCAAGAATCGGGCGCGACGGGGCCTCCCCGCCGCGCCTTTTTCGTCTGCCGGCGCGGCTCAGGCGGGGGGCTCGCCCGCAAGGACCTCGCGAATCTTCTGCGACAGCTCCGACTTGCGGTATGGCTTCTGGAGCAGGGCCACACCTGGGTCGAGATGCCCTTCGTGGACGATGGTGTCGTCGGTATAGCCGGACGTATAGAGCACCTTCGCCCCCGGTCGGCGAGCCCGGACGGCGTCGGCTAGTTCTCGTCCGTTCATGCCACCAGGCATGATGATGTCCGTGAACAGAAGATCGAATTTGGCGCCCTGGTCGACCAGCGCCAGCGCGGATGCGCCGTCGCCGGCGGCGAGCGTGCGATAGCCAAGGCTGCCGAGCTGGGCGATGACATAGCCCTGCACCAGCGGATCGTCCTCCACCACGAGGATCGTCTCACGCCCCCGCGCCGTGGCCGGCGCCTGAACCGGCGCCGTCCTGGCAGGCGCCTCGCCCTTCGATCGCGGCAGGAACAGCCGCATCACCGTGCCGTGCCCCTCCTCGCTCTCGATGGCGACGGTGCCGCCGGTCTGGCGGGCGAAGCCATAGACCATGCTGAGCCCGAGCCCGGTGCCGCGACCGACGCCCTTGGTGGTGAAGAACGGCTCGAACACGCGCTCACGGATATCGGCCGGAATGCCATGCCCGGTGTCGCTGACCGCGACCATCACGAAGGCGCCGCGCATGGGTTCGCCCTCGCCGGCACCTTCCGTGCCGTCGAGCTCCCGGTTCGCGGTCTCGAGCGTGAGCCTGCCCCCGCCCGGCATCGCGTCACGCGCGTTGACGGCGAGATTGACGATCGCGGACGAGAGCTGCGACGGATCTGCCATCGCCGACCAGGCGTCGTCCGCGAGCCGGGTCACGATCTCGACATGCTCGCCCAGGATCGGCTTCAGCAGCTTCGCCGTCTCCAGCACGAGGGCATTGACGTCGATCTCGCGCGGCTCCATCGGCTGGCGACGCGCGAAGGTCAGAAGCTGCGAGGTGATCTCGGCGCCGCGCGCGGCGGCATCGTCGATCAGCTGCGCGATGGCAACCAGCTGGGGCTTGTCCGCAACCCCCTCCTGAATGATCTCGATCGTGCCGGTGATGACGGTGAGCACGTTGTTGAAGTCATGCGCGACGCCGCCGGTGAGCTGGCCGATCGCGTCCATCTTGTGGGATTGGCGCAGCCGCTCCTCGGTCTCGTGCTGCTCGGTGAGGTCGGTGGCGGAGCCGCGATAGCCCATGAAGCGTCCGTCCGACGCGAACACCGGCTGGCCGTTGACACTGAAATGATGCATGCGTCCGTTCGCATCGCGACCGCGATACTCGAATTTCCGGAACGGCTCGTGACGGTCCAGCGTCGCCACGTGCACGCGCCATTTCTCCGGCTCGGCGTCGTGGTCGAAAGCGGCATCGGTACGGCGCTTGCCGATCAGCGCCTTTTGGTCCATGCCGAAGGCGCCGGCCCGCTCCGATATGTAGGTGAACCGATGATCCGGTCCGGTTTCCCAGAACCAGTCGGACGCGGTCTCGGCATAGTCGCGAAAGCGCTGCTCGCTCGCGCGCGCGCCTTCTTCGGCGCTGCGACGGATCTTGAGGTCACGCTCGAGATTGGCGTTGGCCTCGCGCAGCTCGCCATAAGCGCGCTCGAGATTGGCGCACATGGCATTGAAGGCGACGATCACCTTGTCCAGTTCGTCGGGATCGGAGGACGGCCGGCGCTCCAGATGCAAAGGCGGCGGCGGCTGCGCGAGGCTGTATCTGCTGACGAAGTCGGCGATGGCGACCAGATGCCGCGTCACCAGCAGATGGAACATGTAGATGATGAACAGCGAGACGAGAAACGTCTTCGCCGCCTGGCTCGCGAGAATGACCAGGGCGCGGTTCATCAATTGCCGGTAGACCTCGCTCAGCGTCGCCTCGACGTGAAGCGCGCCGATCGTGCGCACCGCCCCCTGCACCGTGGTGGTCAAAGGATAGTCGCGCGTCACGATCGAACGGGTGTTCGGCTCGCCGACCGCGACACGGATCGGATTGGTACGATCGGCGATCTCGCGCACCTCGGCGGCGCGGATGTCGGGCAGCCGCAGGATACCGTCGAGCAGCAGCCGGAGCTGGTTCTGGTCGAGATTCCACAGGCTCTCGCCGAGGCTGCCGGTGGTACTGCGGCCGATCTCGTCGAGCCGCGTCTCGATGACACCGACCTCACGGCTGTAGTCGAGATAGAGCTGGAGTGCGGTCAGCACCAGCGTGACGACGGAGCTGAACAGCAGCACGGCGGCCAGCAGGCGCGGCCCGACGCCGCGACGTGACCAGTTCAAGATCCGCGACAGCCACGCTCCGGTCATCGGCGGCGCAAGTGCAGCGCCGATCCCGCCCAAATCCTGCTCCGCGGCGGCCGGGGCAACGGCGCGGCCGCGCTTGGAATCCTCATCGCCTGAGTTGCCCATGTACCATGTCCCGGGAACGGCGGCACTGCTCCGGCCGGTCGCGGCCACGAGCAGTTCGACAGTTGAGATTCTCTTCACGCGCGGCGCGTGGCGATCCTGTCGGCCCATGGGCTGCTTGAGGTCGGCAGGGTCATGTCTTGCGCCCAGCGAGCAGGATTCCCGCGCAAGCTACCACCTCGCGTGCTAGAATGACATCGGTGAAAGTCTGGAGCCGCATCACCCAGGCGAGCGTTGATCGGTGCGCAGGCGCGACCCCCGGTAGATCGCGCCGGCCTCCGAATCCAGCGGTAGCAAGGGTTCGACCAGGGAGAAGCGTGATGTGGCGGATTGCCGTCGTCTGGCTGTCTTTGCTCGCAGCCGCTCCATCGCAGGCGCAGGACCTGATCCGGCTGGCGCGCATCGCCGATATCCCCGATCAGTATGTCGGCGGCGAGATGCTGCGGGCCGTCTACGCCAAGCTGAACATCAAGCTCGAATTCGAGGACGTTCCCGGCAAGCGGGCGCTCGCACTGTCGAGTGCCGGCGAGGTGGACGGCGAGATCCAGCGGATCGGGACGCTCTCACGCGACTACCCGACCCTGGTCCAGGTCACGCCGGCGATCAACTACATCGAGCCCGCGGTGTTCACGACAAGGCTCCATTTCGATGTCGCGGGTTGGGATTCAATCCGGGACTACAGCATCGGCATCGTCCGCGGCGTCGGCTCATCGGAGGCCGGCACGCGCGGCATGGCCCGCGTCACGGCGACGACCAGCCTGGAGAGCATGGTCAAGATGCTCGACGCCGATCGGTTCGACGTGATGATCACCGATCTTTTCAGCGGTCTTGTCGCTGTGAGGAAGCTCAACCTGCAGGCCAGGATCTACCCGCTCTCGCCGCCGCTCGATCGTATCCACATCTATCACTATTTGCACGAACGCCATCGCGCTCTGGTGCCCGAGGTCGGCAAGGTGATCGCGCAGATGGAGGCGAGCGGCGAACTGGCAACGCTGCGCGAGGCGCTCGTCAAGCAGATCCTGAGCGCACCGTAACGGTGCCCGCTCAGGTCGCGCGAAGCCGTTCGCGGAGGGCGACGGCGGCGATCAGCACGTCGATGCACCAGGCCATGGCTGCCCGGGGCGGCTCGTCGGCGAGCAGCACGGTGAAGATACTCGTGAGCAGGCACGGAGCGATCGCCTTGCTGTTCCGGCTCACGAGTGAGAGCAGGAACGGCATCGCGGCGATCGATATCTGCAGGACGCTCATGGTCGCGCGTCGTGGGGGCTTCAGAAACCGCAGACATTGACGGCGCGCGGCTGCTTGCCGCGGCGGCTTTCGACGATGCGCTCGCCGCCGTTTTCGGCCGAGCTGCCGTAATAGCGGTGGTGGCCGCTCTGGTCGTGCAGATCCGCAGGTTCGGATCTTCCCGCCCGACGCGCGTCGCAGATGATCTTGATGGTCGACATGGCCGCCTCCGAAGTGTTCTTGTGGCCATCAGTCGCGCCGGTTTCGGGCGACGTTCACACCCCAGGGCCGCAATCGGGTTTCCGGACGGTTTCGTCGCAGGGGACGGACGCAATATTTTCCGTGCCGCCATTGTCGGCCCAAGATGCCGTGATACGTCCTGTGGACGCGCGCAGCAAAAATAACGAGGTGACGATGCTCTACGCCATCCTGGCCTATCACGTGGAAGACGAAATCCTGTCCTGGTCGCCCGAGCAGGATGCCGCGGTCGTCGCCAAGGTCATCGAGGTTCAGGTGCCCATGCGGGCCAGCGGACTGCTCGGACCGGCCGCCCGCCTGGACGAGACCCGAAAGGCCCGCACCTTGCGCGGCCCCGGCGCCGGGATGGTGCTGGACGGCCCGTTTTCCGAGACCAAGGAGCAGCTTCTGGGCTTCCACCTCGTCGACTGCGCCACGGACGACGAGGCGGTCGCGGCGGCACGGAAGCTGCGCGCGGTCAATCCGTCCGCCGTTTACGAAATCCGCCCGGTCAAGCTTTACGTGCCGGCCGATGGGTTCGGCACGACACGCGGCTGAGGCGGCGGCTTACGGGCCCGGTGCGACATAGAAGCGCTGGATCAGCAGCCCGCCGAAAGCGATGAACCACACGAAGGGCGCGACCTGCGGCGCGAATGCCGCCACGATCGTGCCCGGGATAAACACGGCCAGCGGAAACATCGAAGCCATGATCTCGCGGCTCCAGCTGCCCAGGATCGTCCACCACAGCCAGGTATTGAGGCCGGCGATCGCGGTCAGGTGCAAACCATAGAGCACGGCGACCGCGCTGCTCATGGCGTAGTTGGTGTAGAGCCCGTTGGTGACGGGCAGCAGCACGATCGAGAGCAGGAAGAACAGGTTCAGGATCACGCAGCCGCGGCCGCCGACGGGCTGGCGCGCCAGCCGGCGGTGATGGCTGATCCAGAACACGCCGGCGATGATGAAGCTGAGCGCGAAGCCGGCGAGCTTGCCGGAATAGACCCGGGCGAGATCGCTCCAGTCGGGCGCAGTGGTGAATACGGCCGCCTTGGGCAGGTCATAGGCCAGAAGCGTCATGGCGACACCGAAAATGGTGTTGCTGAGCGATTCCAGCCGCCGCATCTCGAACTGGTCGGGCCTGAGCTCGGTCATGCCGGATCATTTGTCGCGGCGCCGACGTCAACGGTGGCGCGGGCGGCACCTTGCATCTTTTGGATGGTAATGTACCATTCCTGCGACTTCATATTGCATTCCCTTTTTCGACCCGTGACGCCAATTGCGACAGGACGTTTCCAGTGGCGCTGGATGCCGCAAGGATAAATCTTTTTCTTTTGCCCGAGAAGCAAGGCGGGGCACTCCCCGTTGCCGCAGACGACTATTCGCTCGCTTACGGGCCGGACATCGTGGATCAGGTCCTCAAGGGACTGATCGACACACGAGACAGGCTCGAGAAGAGCTTGACGGACGATGACGATCGCCCGACCCTCGCGCAACTCAAGGACTTTGGCCTCGAGCTGAGCCGCACGCTGTTTTCCGGCTCGGTGAACGATCTCTACTATGCGGCGAGCCAGCGCAACATCCAGATCACGCTCTGCACCTCCGACAACCGCCTCAAGCGGGTCCCGTGGGAATTCATCGTATGGCCTGATGTCAACGAAGGGCCTCACGCCAAGCGTACGTTTGCGCGAAGCGTTCCGGTCGCCAACGGCGCCGAGCGCAAGCCGAAGCCTATCGGCAACTCCCAGATTGCCGTGCTCGTCATCGGTGCCGACGTCCTCGGCCGGGAACGGATTCCCTGGACGGAGACCAAGGAAAACCTCGAGCGCATCATCGGCGAGAGGATCCAGGGGCCGGGAGCCGCCCGGATCACCATGAACCTCGTCGAGGGCGCAACAAGGAAGATGGTTCGCGACGCGCTTGAGGAGAGGCCCTACGACATCGTTCACTTCATCGGTCATGGCCGGCCGGACGGCATCCTGCTGCGCGGCGCAGGACAACAGGGCGGCATCGTCCTCGGAACGGAGCCCTTCTCGAAAATGATCTCGGATGCCGAACCGGCTCTGGTGATCCTGAGTGCCTGCGACACCGCCCTGATCGAGGACGTGCAGCCGCTCGGCACGATCGCCGAGAACCTGGTGCGTTCAGGGGTGCCGGCCGTCGTCGCCAACCAGTTGCCGATTTCCGTCAGCTCGATCGCGGATTTCACCGGCGCGCTCTATCGCTCGCTCCTCACCGACGGCAACATCGACGTCGCCGTCAACAAGGGGCGGATCGCCCTGGTCAAGGAAATGGAGGCGCTCAAATTCGCCGCCATCGAGTGGGGAATTCCTGTCCTGTACCGGCGGCCGGGCTGCAGCCAGTTGTTCACCCCCTGAAGGGGTCCTGATGTTCAAGAAGCAAAAAGCCACACGTTTCGTCCGGTCCGGCTCGCGTGCTCCGGTCAGCAAGACGCCGACCACCGCGAAGACGACGGCTGCGAAGAAAGCCGCGGCCATGAAGCCCGCCGCCAAGTTCGCGGCCAAATCTGCAGCCAAGTCTCTAGCCAAGTCTCCAGCCAAGTCCGCGGCCAAGTCCGTCGCGAAGCCTCGCGCGGCCAGCGCCCGCGAGGCGCGGACGCACGATGTCGCGGTCTGGGACATCGACGTCCATTCCGGCTTCGTCAATCGCGTGCTGGACGCCATCAACCGGAAGCAGAAGCTGTTCAGGTTCGTCCGGATCGAGGCAACGGTGCCGATGGGACTGACCATGTCGGGCCGCCGCACCCGCGAGATCATCCAGAAGCTCGATCCCAAGACCGCCGAAGACCCGCAGCTCGAAAACAGCGTCTGGGCCGAGGACATCTATCCCGTTGCCCGGCCGATCCTCAAATCGACCGGAACCGATCTCTTGGTCTGCCTGCTGGCGCCGTTGATTGCGGACCGCGTGACCAACCCGCCATTCGACCGCGATGGCGTTGAGATCGACTTCTTCTCGGTCTCGAGCAAGCGCATCATCCTGGTGTCCGCCTACGAGTTGCGCGGCTACGCCGCGAAGGCGGGACGCTCGTTCGAGGCCTGTCTCGCACTCCTGATCGTCGCGCAGGTCCTCGCCGAATATTTCGATCTCGAGGAGCACGACGATACGCGCGGTTGCATCATGGACTATTGCGACGACCGCAAGGACATCGTGGTGTTGCTGAAGAAGATGGAAATCTGCCCGCATAGCCTCGAGGAACTACCGGACTACGCGCGCGCGAGCGTCGTGAAGATGATCCAGGCGATCCGGGAGTACACGCCATGACCAAGGTGCTGCTGTTCGTTCCGGGACTGCTGGGCTCGGAGCTGTCGGATGGCGAGGGAATGGTCTGGCCGGGCTCGCTGCTCAACGGAATCGTGGGCTTCGACGAAGAGCGGTTTCAGCGCCTGCTTCAGCCGAACCTCGTCGTCGGCGAAGTCATCGGAAAGGTCGGATACGTCGTCGACATCTATGCGCAATGGCTCAAGGCGTTCTCGCGGCTGCGCGACAGGAAGAACCGCCAGGCGATGTTCTCGGCGCGGGACAAAACCCTCTATACCGCGCCCTATGACTGGCGCATCGATCTGACGAAATCCGCCGAGGAGCGGCTGGCTCCCAAGATCAGGCAGATCCACACGGACTGGAACGGCAAGGCGGAGATTCACATCGTCGCCCACAGCATGGGCGGGCTCGTCACCAGGTATTATCTGCAAAGCGGCAAGTTTACGAACGAGCCGGGCTTTGCCGCCATTCGCTCGCTCACCACGTTCGGCACGCCGCACAACGGCGCGCCTGTCGCGCTCGCCGGCGCATTGGGTCTGCATGCGGCGGATTTTCTCAACGCCGACCAATCACAACGGTTGGCCAACGATCCGCGTTACACCGCCCTCTATCAGACATTTCCGCTTCAGCATGAACCGATCATCTGGAAGCGGGAGGTGGAAGGCGGCCTCGCGCCGATTTCGCTCAGCGACCGGGCCTTTGCGGTCAACGAGCTCAAACTCAGCGCGGCGACCCTCGATCTTGCCAAGGCCTTTCGCGACGCCATCGACATCGCGACGAAGCCAATTCCGGCGCATGTCCGCACCTTTCTGATGGTCGGAACGCGTTTCAGCACGATCACGCATTTCGTTTGGAACGGTGGAATTGTCGACAAGATCGAGACCGAGTCAGCCGGCGATGGCACGGTGTCGTTGCAGGGCGCCTTCCTGCCGGGACAGCAGATCCAGTTCACCGACAAGTCGCATGTGAGCCTGATCGCCGCCGAAGAGGCGAGGTTTGCCTTTCAGGAACTGTTCGGCGCCGACGGCCTGCTGGCGGCGGAAGACGAGCGGTTCGACATTACCGTCCAGGATATCATCGTCCCGGTCCAGGCGCCGTTCGAGGTCCTCATCCAGTCGAGTTCCCCCGCGACATCGCTGCAGGGCGAACTCTCCTGGGAACGCGCGGTCCAGTCACCGGGCAAGGCGGAACTCGACGAGAGCGACTTCAAGCCGTTCGCGCCCCCGCCTGCCAAGCCGATCCGCTACTCCGGACCGCCGATGGGGGTGACGGTCCTGCGCCTGACGGCCCCGACCTTGACGGGAATCTACCGCCTCGTCCTCAAGGTCGCCGGCCAGCCCGACGCCAAAAGCATGCCATTCATGGTACGGCCGAGCTGAATTGCGGCCGGTGGTGCAGCGGCCGACGCCGGTCCCGCCCCCTCGCCGGCGGTCCCCGCCCTCCACGTATGCCTTGCGGAGCGCCGCCGGATTGCCGAGTCTGCCCCTTTCACCGGGGCGATTCGTGGCGACATATCTGGATACGCTCAACGCGGAGCAGCGCCGCGCCGTCGAGCATGGCGTGGCCGACGGCGCGACCGTGGGAAGCCCCCTGCTCGTCATCGCCGGCGCGGGTTCCGGCAAGACCAACACGCTGGCCCATCGCGTTGCGCACCTGATCGTTGCCGGCGCCGATCCGCGCCGCATCCTGCTGATGACCTTCTCCCGCCGCGCCGCGGCCGAGATGGCCGGCCGGGTCGAGCGCATCGCCCGCAAGGTGTTGGGGGAGAACAATGCCGCGATCATGCGCGACGCCCTCGCCTGGGCCGGCACGTTTCACGGCATCGGAGCGCGGCTCCTGCGCGAATATGCCGAGCGGATCGGCGTCGATCCCGCCTTCACCATCCACGACCGCGAGGACTCCGCCGACCTGATGAACCTGGTCCGGCACGAGCGCGGATTGTCGAAGACCGAGAGCCGCTTTCCGGCCAAGGGCACGTGCCTGTCGATCTACTCGCGCTGCGTCAATGCCGAGATGGAGATCGAGAAGGTGCTTGGCCAGCACTATCCCTGGTGCGCGGGCTGGGCGGCCGAGCTGAAGGGCCTGTTCGCGGCCTATGTCGAGGCCAAGCAGGCCCAGCACGTGCTCGATTACGACGACCTCCTGCTCTACTGGTCGCAGATGATGAGCGACGCGCTGATCGCCGAAGAGATCGGCGGCCGCTTCGACCACGTCCTGGTCGACGAATACCAGGACACCAACCGCCTGCAATCCTCGATCCTGCTCGCGCTCAAGCCCGACGGCCGCGGCCTCACCGTGGTCGGCGACGACGCGCAGTCGATCTACTCGTTCCGCGCCGCCACCGTGCGCAACATCCTTGAGTTTCCGCAGAGCTTCTCGCCGCGCGCGGAGATGATCACGCTCGACCGCAACTACCGCTCGACGCAGGCGGTGCTGGCGGCGGCCAACGGCGTCATCGACCTTGCGCGCGAGCGCTTCACCAAAAACCTCTGGACCGACCGCACCTCCGGACCGAAGCCGCAGCTCGTCACCGTGCACGACGAGGCCGACCAGGCCCGCTACATCGTCGAGGAGGTGCTGGCCAACCGCGAGCAAGGCGCGCTGCTCAAGCACCAGGCGGTGCTGTTCCGGACGTCCTCGCATTCCGGTCCGCTCGAGATCGAGCTGACCCGCCGCAACATCCCGTTCGTCAAATTCGGCGGGCTGAAATTCCTCGACGCCGCGCATGTCAAGGACGTGCTGGCCTTGCTGCGCTTTGCCGAGAACCCGCGCGACCGCGTCGCCGGCTTCCGCATCCTGCACCTGTTGCCCGGCATCGGCCCCGCCACCGCGCAGCGCGTGCTCGACCAGATGGCGGAGAGCATGGACCCGCTTGCCGCGCTCGGCCGGTTTCCCGTGCCGGCGCGTACCGGCGACGACTGGACTGCCTTCGTCCGCACGGTCGAGAATTTGCGTTACTCGGAATGGCCCGCCGATCTCGAACGCGTCCGGCTCTGGTACGAGCCGCATCTCGATCGCATCCACGAGGATTCCGAGACGCGCCGTGCCGACCTGCTGCAGCTCGAGCAGATCGCGATCGGCTATGCCTCGCGCGAGAAGTTTTTGACCGAGCTCACGCTCGATCCGCCGGATGCGACCAGCGACAAATCCGGACCACCGCTCCGCGACGAGGACTACCTGATCCTGTCCACCATCCACTCCGCCAAGGGCCAGGAGTGGAAATCGGTGTTCGTGCTCAACGTCGTCGACGGCTGCATGCCGTCCGATCTCGGCGCCGGCACCAGCGCCGAGATCGAGGAGGAGCGCCGTCTGCTCTATGTCGCGATGACGCGCGCCAAGGACGATCTGCACCTCGTCGTTCCCCAACGCTTCTTCGTCCACGGCCAGGCCGCCAAGGGCGACCGCCACGTCTACGCCTCGCGCACCCGCTTCATCCCGGAATCCCTGGTCTATCTGTTCGAGCGCACCGCCTGGCCGAAGGCCGCAGCGGGTGCAGCACGTACAGCGGCCCAGGGACCGAAGATCGACATCGGCGCGAAGATGCGCGGGATGTGGCGGTAGACACAAGAGACCGCCATCCGGACCTGTCAGGATAACTGGAACCACAGAGGTCCGACATGAAAGCCGTCGTCGTCGAGCAATACGCGTCCATCGATCAGATCGAGCTGAAGGACGTTCCGTCCCCGCGCATCGAGCCCGGACAACTGCGCGTCCGGGTGGAGGCGGCGGGGATTGGCTTTGTCGACGGTTTGAAGATCGAGGGACGCTATCAGACCAAGGATCCCCTGCCCTTCATTCCCGGCACGGAGTTCGCAGGCGTCGTGACCGAAGGCGCGGCCGGTGGTTTCGAACCCGGCATGCGCGTGATGGGCATGACGCGGTCAGGCGCGCTTGCCGAGGAGATTGTCGTTGGCCCCTCAGCACTCCATCCTTTGCCGGACGGCGTTGCGGCCGAGGTCGCCGCCTCGTTTCGGGCCAACTACCTGACGGCGCTCTATGCGCTGAGCGGACGCGCCGCGCTGTGCGCGGGCGAGCAGCTGCTCGTGCTGGGCGCAGCCGGCGGCACGGGAACCGCGGCGGTGCAGATCGGCAAGCTGCTCGGCGCCCGCCTGATCGCAGCGGCATCGACGCCGGACAAGCGCGAATTCGCGCGGACGCACGGCGCCGACGCCGACATCGACTACACGCAGACCGGCTGGCGCGACACGCTGAAGGAGTTGACCAACGGGCACGGCGCCGACGTGATCTTCGACCCCGTCGGCGGCGAAATCTCGGTGCAGGCTTTTCGATCGATCGCCTGGCGCGGACGCCATCTGGTGGTCGGCTTCGCCGCGGGTGCCATCCCCGCGCTGCCGTTCAATCTGCCGCTGCTGAAGGGCGGTGCCCTGCTCGGCGTCGACCTCGCGCAGCTTCCAACGCGCGAGCCCGAATTGCAGAAGCGCCTGATGTCGGAGCTGATGAACTGGCTCGCCAACGGCGAGCTGAAGCCCGTGGTCGGCCGCGTCTTCGCGCTGGAAGAATTTCGCGAGGCGTTCAGGACTATGCAGACGCGCGGGGCGCTCGGCAAGATGGTCGTGCGCATCGCGAAATAGGACGCCGCATCGGCGCGCGCACATGCGCGCGATGCGGCGGCGATTACGCGTTCAGCCGGTCGAACTGGACCTTGCCCGCTTTCATCACCAGCGGAATGTGCTCGCCTTGGCCGAGCAGGCAGGCGACATCGCGCAGCGGGTTGCCGTCGACCACCAGCAGATCCGCGATGGCCTCCGGCGCGATGCGGCCGAGCTTGCCCTCCATGCCGAGCACCTCGGCACCGATCGCCGTCGCGCTGGCGATCACGGCACGGGGCCCGAGAATCTCGGCGCGGATGCGGAACTCGTCGCTTTGCAGGCGCTGGGAAGGTCCGAGCAGATCGCTGCCGAAGCCCATCTTCACGCCGGCATCGCGATAGATCGTGAGCGAGCGCAGGCCGGCGTCGCGCACATCGGCGATCTTGGCGACGCTCTCGGCCGGCAGGCCGTATTGGGCGCCCTCGTTCGCCAGCGCCTCGTAGGTGACGAGCGTCGGCACCACATAGGCGCCCTTCTCGGCCATCAGCCGCGCGGTCGGCGCATCGACCAGATTGCCGTGCTCGATGGTGCGTACCCCGCAGCGAACCGCGCGTTCGATCGCGGCAGCGGTGTAGGCGTGCGCGAGCACATAGGTCTGGCGGCCGCGCGCCTCCTCGACGATGGCGCGGATCTCGTCCTCGGAGTAGCCGAAGGCCCCGACCGGATCGGTCGGCGACGCGACGCCGCCGGAGGCCATGATCTTGATCTGGTCGGCGCCCATCTGGAGCTCTTCGCGCGCGGCCTTGCGCACGCCGTCGACGCCGTCGGCAACGCGCGCCAATGCGCCCACCCGTACGCAGCACGGACACGGCGCGTCGCTCGCGAGGAAATCCGAGCGTGCCCGCATGTCGCCGTGGCCGCCGGTCTGGCTAAGCGCGCGGCCGGAGACGAACAGCCGCGGCCCGTCGGTGAGGCCGGTCTCGATCGCCTGCTTCAGCGCGTGGCCGGCACCGCCGGCATCGCGGACAGTGGTGAAACCGCGCCGGAGCATGCCGCGCAGCAGCAGCGTCGAGCGCAGCGTCACCAGCACGTTCGGCATGTGCACCTGCTGCGCCAGATTGAGCTCGACGGCGATGGCGTGCACGTGCAGGTCGATCAGACCGGGCATCAGCGTCTTGCCCTTCAGATCGATGGTGCGATCGGCGGTGGCCTGGATCGGCCGGTCGGAGACCTCCTTGATCAGATTGTCTTCGACCAGCACGTGTTGTCCCTCCAGCAAGTCCGGCTGGAGCGGATCGAGCAGAGCGGCGTTCTTGAAGAGAATGCTGGGCATGGTTGTGTCCTGTCCGGTCAGGATGAAGTCGCCGTCAGCAGCGCGGGCAGCGCGAGCTGGGCGAAGGGAAGGCATGCGGCGGCATCGTCGTAGCCGTACCAGCCCGCCTCGTGAAGCAGGTTGAGCGATCCGAGCGTGCGGCCGCGCCAGCGTACGGGCATGTTGAGCACGCTCTCGCAGCCGAGCGAGGCGATCAGCTCATGATCGGCGAAGACGGTGCGCAGATCATCCCTGTTGTAGCCGATATAGGCCTCGCCGCGATCGAGCACGGCCTCGGTCCACGGGCCTGGTGCGAGGCGCTTGCGTCCACCGGTCGGATAGGGACCGGGCAGATTGGAATAGACCCTCGCCGCTTCCCCGGTGTCGTCGTCATAGGTCAGGATCGTGAACAGCTTGTGCCCGATCGCCGACTTCATGGCGTCATCCAGCGCCGCGAACAGTGCAGCCGGCTGATCTACCCTGCCCTGCGACGCCGCGACGGCGCACAGCAATGGATCAGCCGTAACTTTCGTCCGCGTCATGCGACTTCGCCCGCCGCAATCTCTTCCAGCGAACGGCCGCGGGTCGGCACGCCCATCACCACGACGGTGAGCGCACCGATCAGCAGCACGCTGGTGGTGATACCGAACACGCCGGCGAAGCCGAAATTCGGATAGAGATAACCGACCAGGATCGGCGAGACGATCGCGCCGATGCGGCCGATTGCGGAAGCGAGCCCCGCGCCCGTGGTCCTGACCGGCGTCGGGAATACCTCGGCGGTATAAGCATAGACGCCCGCGTAGGTGCCGTTCATGAACAGCGACAGGAAGATTCCCGCAGCCATGATCTGCTGGTCGCTCTGCGCGAAGGCGAGCCCGAGCGCGCTGACGCCGCCGAGCACCATGTAGGTCGCAATCGTCGCCTGCCTGCCGATCCGCTCGTTGAAATACGCGGCACTGAAATAGCCGGGAATCTGCGCGCAATAGATCGCGATCGAATAGGCGAAGCTCTTGGTGATGCTCATGCCGTTCTGGACCAGGAGGCCGGGGATCCAGACGAAGAAGGAATAATAGCTGAAGGTGATCGCCAGCCACATGATCCACGTCATGATGGTGATGCGGGCCTGGCGGGCCGCAAGAAGCGCCGCGAAATTCGCCAGCAGCGTTCCGCCCGTCCCCGTGGGCGCTGCGGCTTCGACGACCGGCGGCGGCAAGACACGGCCTTCGCGCGCGAAGCTCGCCTCGATCCTGTCGAGCACGGCTTCGGCTTCCTTCTCCCGTCCCCGGCTTTCGAGCCAGCGCGGCGATTCCGGCAGCGCCCGGCGCCACCACAGCAGCATGACCACGGGCACAGCGGTGATGACCAGCACGATGCGCCAGCCATTGTCATAGGCGGGGACGATGAAGTAGCCGAGCAGTGCCGCGGCAACGAAGCCGAAGGAGAAGAAACCGGCGAGCGCGCCGGTGAAGCTGCCGCGGTAACGCCGCGCGACGAACTCGGCGAGATAAGGTGCGATGATCGCGCTCTCCGCACCGGTGCCCATGCCGGCGACGACGCGGGCGGCGAAGAAGGACGGCCAGCTGTCCACCATCGCGCTGACGATCGATGCCACGCAATACAGCGCCAGCGCCGACATCATCACGGCACGGCGACCGATCAGGTCGCCCAGCGTGCCCGCGAACAACGCGCCGAACAGGAAACCGATATAGGTGCTGCTGCCGAGCACGCCGATCTGCACGCTGGTCAGGTTCCACGCCGTGCGCAGCACCGGCAGGATGAAGGCCAGCACCGCCGCGTCCATCGCGTCGAACATGTAGCCGAGCCCGCCCATCAGCAGCAGGTGCATGTGGAAGCGTGCGAACGGAAGGCGCTCGATGCGCGCCGATATCATCGACATGAAAGTCCCCCTCGGATGTCACGGGCCCGGCGCGCCGCTCGGGAGGAAACCATAGACAAAGTGACATTATCGTCATAATTTATAATTATGATCTAATATATCACTGTAGTGAATGTTCGTGTCGTTCCGCGCGCTCGATCTCAACCTGCTGAAAGTCTTCGAGGCGCTGATGACCGAAGGCAGCGTCACGCGCGCGGCGAGCGCGCTGACGATGACCCAGCCCGCGGTCAGCAACGCGCTGGCGCGGCTGCGCGACGCGCTCGGCGATCCCCTGTTCGTCAGGTCCGGCACCGGCATCCGCCCGACCCAGCGCGCCGTGGTGCTGTGGGAGCCGATCGGCGAGGCGCTGGAGAGCGTGCGCGGCGCGCTCGACGAGCAGGTGTTCGATCCCGCCCGCGCGCAGACCGAATTCAGCCTGTCGATGTCGGACTACGTCTCCTCGCTGGTGATGCCGAACCTGCTCGGCCATCTCGGCAAGGTCGCGCCCAAGACGCGCGTCCACACCGTGCCCAACACCGTCGTCGAGATCGCCGACCAGCTCGAGGACAACAGGGTGGACTGCGTGCTCAGCGTCTATGTCAACGAGGCGCAGCAACCGGCCTCCATTCGCTCGCGCTCGCTGTGGACCGTCGACTACGCCTGCTTCATGCGGCGCGGCCATCCGCTGGCCGCGCAGAAGCGGCTGAGCACGCGGACCTTCCTCAACGCGGGCCATGTCGACGTGAGCCTCGCCGGCAAGACCATGCCGTCCTACGATCTCTTCCTCGCCTCGCGCGGCCAATCGCGCAATCTGGTCGCGACCGTCAATCATTACAGCGCCGCCTACGAGGTCGTGCGCCAGTCCGACCTGATCGCCGTGCTGCCGAGCGATCTGCGTTCGCAGTCCCGGCATGCGCCGTTCCTGCATGCGATGCCGCTTCCGCTCAAGGCGCCGCCGCGGATCGTCAGCCTGTTCTGGCACCAGCGCAACGACACCGTGCCGGCGCAGCGCTGGCTGCGCGAGACCCTGGTCGAGATGTTCGCCAGCTCGGATTGAGCGCGGGATGATGAAAAAGAGGAAACGCTGCGTTTCCCGGAACAGCATTGTTGCACCGGCGGCAGCGGCCTAGCTCCTCCGCAAAACGATCTCCCCCCATATGCGACAGGCGCAAGCGCGCCCAGAGGCCTCAGCGATGACCGCACCGCTTCAATTCGGACTGGATACCTTCGGCGACGTGACCAAGGACGGCGCGGGCAGCATGCTTGCGCATGCGCAGGTGATCCGCAACGTCGTCGATGAAGCCGTGCTGGCCGACGAGCTCGGCCTCGACTTCATCGGGCTCGGCGAGCATCACCGATCTGATTTTGCGATCTCCTCGCCCGAGACCGTGCTGGCGGCGGCCGCGGCGCGCACCAAGCGTATCCATCTCGGCTCGGCCGTGACGGTGCTGAGCTCGGACGATCCGATCCGCGTCTTCCAGCGCTTTGCGACGCTGGACGCGCTCTCCAACGGCCGCGCCGAGGTGATCCTCGGTCGCGGCTCGTTCACCGAATCCTTTCCGCTGTTCGGCTTCGACCTGCGCAAATACGAGGAGCTGTTCGAAGAGAAGCTCGATCTGTTCGCGGCGCTGCTGTCGCAGCAGCCGGTGAGCTGGGAAGGCAAGCTGCGTCCGCCGCTGCGCAATCAGCTGGTCTATCCGCCGGTCGAGAACGGCCGGCTCAAGACCTGGATCGGCGTCGGCGGCAGCCCTCAATCCGTGGTCCGCGCCGCGCATTACGACCTGCCGCTGATGCTTGCCATCATCGGCGGCGATCCCGCGCGCTTTGCGCCCTTCGTCGATCTCTATCACCGCGCCTTCAAGGAATTCGGGCGCCCGGCGCAGCCGATCGGCGTGCACTCGCCCGGCTATGTCGCCGAGACCGATGCGCAGGCACGCGAGGAGCTGTGGCCCGACTACAAGGCGATGCGCGACCGCATCGGCAAGGAGCGCGGCTGGCCGCCGATGGGCCGCGACGAGTTCGTGAACGAGGCCGAGCACGGCTCGCTCTATGTCGGCTCGCCGGAGACGGTGGCGCGCAAGATCGCGAAGACCGCAAAGGCGCTCGGGATCTCGCGCTTCCAGCTGAAATATTCGGCCGGGCCTTTGGCGCACGAGAAGCTGATGACAAGCATCGAGCTCTATGGACGGAAGGTGGTGCCGCTGGTGCGGGAGATGATGGGGTAAGCTTCGACACAGCCCGCCTGTGCGTCACATTTGGGACCAGTCCGCCTGCGCCCTTCGGGCTACGGCGCGACAGCCTTCGCTCGCTTCGCGCCACAAGCACTTAAACTGGCTTGCCTAGCCGTAGCTCGCGAAGCGAGCGAAGGCTGGTGGGGGAGGCAGGACTCGAACCTGCGAAGCCATGAGGCGGCTGATTTACAGTCAGCTCCCTTTGCCACTCGGGACACTCCCCCGCTCGACGGCAGCACAATCGGGCCGGACCTTGCCGGCGGACCGAAGACGGCCATGGAACGTGAAGGCCGCGACAGCCCGGATGGGGGCGCGACCGGGCGCGTTTATGGGCGAAGCGGTGGGGCAAAGTCAACCGACGCGTTCGGGGAAAATGGCCCATAATGGCCTCAGGAGATGGCCAAATTGCCATATTCCGGAACCCGTGACACAAGCGCAGCCATGAACGATCGAAAATTCGCACCCAAGGGCCGCCGCCGGGACGGTAAGCCCTTCAAGAAGACCGAGAAATCGGCCGGCCGCCCGGCCCGCCGCGACCGCGATTCGGCAGCCGACGGGCCGGTCATCCTCTATGGCTGGCACTCCGTTTCCATGGCGCTGGCCAACCCCCAGCGGCGGATTCGCAAGCTGACGTTGACCGAGAACGCGGCAAAGCGCCTCGCGGACGAGAACATCGCGACCCGCGTCACCCCCGAGATCGTCCGTCCCCAGGAGATCGACCGGCTGCTGTCGCCCGACGCCGTGCATCAGGGCCTGCTCGCCGAGGCCGATGCCCTGCCCTCGCCCGACATCGAGACCTTGACGCAGGAAGGCATGGTGCTGGTGCTCGACCAGATCACCGATCCGCACAATGTCGGCGCGATCCTGCGCTCGGCGGCGGCGTTCGCGGTGAAGGCGATCGTCACGACGGCGCGCCACAGCCCGGAAGCGACCGGCGTACTGGCGAAAGCCGCCTCCGGCGCGCTGGAACTGGTGCCTGTGATCACCGTGCAAAACCTCGCCCGCGCGCTCACCGCGCTGAACGAGCGCGGCTTCCAGACCGTCGGCCTCGACAGCGAAGGCAGCGAGGACATTGCGGACGTCACGCTGCGCGAGCCGCTCGCGCTGGTGCTGGGGGCCGAAGGCAAGGGCCTGCGGCAACTGACGCGCGAGACCTGCAGCGTGGTGGCGCGGCTCGACATGCCCGGCGAGATCAAGAGCCTCAACGTCTCCAACGCCGCCGCGCTCGCGCTCTATGTCGGCGCCAGCCGGCTCGGGCTGATGAAGCGGTAGGCCCGGCCGCATCGGAGAAAAACAAAACGCCCGTCCGCATCTCGCGGACGGGCGTTTGCTTAACTCAACCGATCAGAGATCAGTAGTAGCGGCGCAGCACGCGGTGACCGCCGTAATACGGCATCGGCGCGTGGCGGTGGGCGTAGCCGTAGCGCGGGCCGTAACCGTAGTGCGTGCGCGGCAGATAGCCGTAGCGCGGGCCGTAGCCGTAGCGATACGGACGGTAATACGGGCGGTGATAGGCGGCGGCGCGATAGCCATAGCCATAGCCGTAATTGGCGGGCGCAACGACCGCGTCCTCACGATAGGTCGGATACGGCGCGAAGGCGCCCGGGCCGGTATAGGTCGGGCCCTGGTTGACGTAATAGTACTGCGTGGTCGGCTCGGCGAGACGCTCATAGGCGCCGTAGCCATAGCCGGCACCGTAGCCGTAGCCGTAACCGCCGCAGCCGGTGTTGCAGCCGCTAAAGACCGGCGCAACGGGTGCGCACGTGCTGAAGCCGCAAGCCGCGGCAGGCGCGGCCCCGACAAACATCACGGCAGCTGCCGCGACCAGTCCCGAAATCATTTGACGCATTACTCTCTCCTGTTGATTTCCGTTTTGTTGGATCTTGTCGTTTCTTAACCCGGCGGCCTGCCGGGCACCTGTGCACGCGGCCGCGGCCGGGGCGGTCGCGGACGATCGTTGATCTCTGGCGCGTAGATCACCGGCGGAGGATCGACCGGCGGATCCATCTGCACCGGCAGCGGCGCGGACGACGCGCCCCAGCTCTGGTGATAGCCTTCGGCGGGCTTGGGCAATTTGCGGTTCGCGGGCGGCTCGACCTCGAGCCGGCCGTAACCGGGCCGCAAGCCCAGCGTCGGATAGTAATGGCCGACGTCGGAGGGTTGACGTTCGGCGATATAGCGTCCGCCATAGATCGTCGGCTGCACCTGGACGTTCTTGCCGAGGCCCCACACGCCTTCGACGACGGCATAGGACGCATCGATGTTGTTGATGATGATGGGCACGCCGGGACGGCCGGGCACCACGATATCGAAGCCGCCGTCGGCAAACGCCGTCGCGGGCAGTCCGATCAGAATGGCAGCGAGCGCCATGGCGCGCATGAGAAGGCCCCGGTTATCCGGAGCGCAACCTATCCGATCGCTGCGCAGAGAGGGTTAAGGCTCCCTCACCAATTTCCGGTAAGCCTAACGCGTAAGCATCGATGGCCGCTCAAATGCCGAAACGCGCACTAGCGAAACGTTAACGCGGCGCGATCGCACCGCGCGCTCAAGCGAGGTTGCGCGGCACAAACTGCACATCCTCGGCGGGTTCACGTCGATGTGACCCCGCATGCGAGAATCCGCGGAACGACTGCGGGATGCCGCACTTAGCACAGGTCTCAACAACATGGAGAAAATGCCATGACGAGCCCAAGGCTTCTTGGCTTGGCCGCGATCCTCGCGTCCACGCTGGCAACACCGGTTTTCGCGCAAACGACCGTCGACAATTCGGGCCGCTGCACGGGCCTCTTCCAGGATCCCAATTGCCAGAATCTCGGTGCCGGCAATGCCACCACCGATCGCGCCTATCGCCGGCGTCACATGGCCCGCAACCAAGTGTATCCCAACGATGAGCGGCAGTCGGGCTTCTGGCCGCTCGACACGGCGGGCGCCGTGGCCGGCGCAGCCGTCGGAACCGCAGCAGCGGTCGCCGCCGCGCCGTTCCAGGGCTGGGGCAATTCCTATGCGAGCTACGACCGCGGCGGCCCCGCCTGGTACGGCAACTGGGACGCCTATGCGGCCCGCAACGGCATCGTGTGCAGACCCGGTACCTGGACCAAGGGCGAAGACGGCCGGCGGCACATCTGCCAGTAAGCAGCTCAGGTCGAACGCAACAGCTCAGGCGGCCCTCGGGCCGCCTGATTCATGCTCGCGGCGGCGACCGCGGTTCTGGCACTTTCCGATCAAGTCTGGTATTCGGCGCGCACGGGCGGACAACCCCGGAACATGCCGGGCCCTGCCCGTTTGTTGGCGTCGCCGGCTTAGCTCAGCGGTAGAGCAGCGGTTTTGTAAACCGAAGGTCGGGGGTTCAATCCCCTCAGCCGGCACCAGTGTTTACAATAACTTAGCACAGAAATGTAGCCCGAAGTTTTCCCGCAGGCGCGACAACTAGACCTTGGGGATACAAGGGGCTACATCAGAGGCAATCAGATTCGTTCGGATCCGCCGCCCTTTCAAGCGATCGATTTCCCGGCGGTTCAAGCGAAAAATTGCGCCCAAGATTCGTGCACAGACCAAATATTTTCACCGCCGACCGGGTGATCGTGGAAAGTCCCTACTACTCACCCTGTCGCCGATCAAAGCGTCGAAATCGACGACGCATCTGCTGTCAGCGACCACACATATGCGACCAAAGGCGCCATCTCCGTTCGCCGGCCTGCCGGGCGATACGTGTAATGATTTTCTTCGCTAATCCCTGGCCGCACCGGCCGGGCCGAGCCGCCGGAGATCGAGCTTTGCAAGCGTTCGCCGCGCTCGTAGGCGAGACTCTGATTTATCGGAGCTTCTATCATGCCTCAAATCTAAGGGGACCAGTTCGCGCATGCATGTGCATTTTGGGCTCAGCTTCCCGCCAAACAGAACGCCCTCCACCGGCGTCGGTCGCGGTACTCAAGTCAAGAACTAGCCACCTCCGGATTGGCTATAACTGATCGTGGCGTTTCAGTTTTGCTGATCGTATATCTTGCCGAATTTAGAAAGCCACCGAAGATCGCGACCACAAGAGGCGCAATCGCGACTCCACAAGCGGTTAATAGCATCGCCAGCCGGAAGTCGCCCGTCATGTCTCGAAATATTCCGATCATCTGCGCTCCGAAATAGCCGTTAGATGTTCCAATCGAGGTGATGACGGCAGTGGCCGCTGCGGCCGCCGGTCCGGTAAGCGCGGCTGTCGGCCAGGTCATCATGATCGGGAACGTCACGGAGACGCCGAGCGCAGTCATGCAGAAGCCGAGCATCACGAGATAGATATTCGACGATTGCCAAGCGACGAGCATCAGGCCGCTCGCTCCGATCATGCCGGTTATCACCAGATGCCATCGCCGTTCGTTCTTCTGGTCCGAATGCCAACTCCAGAAGCTCATCCAGCAGATGGCGCAAATCGCCGGCAACGCGCTGAGATATCCAATCTGTACGTTCGTGAATCCAAATTCCTTGATGACCAACGGCATCCAAAGTCCCACGCCATAAAGACCGAAACCGAAGAAGAAGTAGCACGCCGCAAGCGTCAAGACGCGACGGTCCAACATCGCGCTGAGGATGGAAACGCGGGGCCGACCTGCATCCTCGGCCCGATCGGCTTTGAGAGCATCGACCAGCCATGCCCTTTGCTGTTCCGTCAGCCATTTGGCCTGCTGCGGTCGATCCTGAAGATAGAAGATGCAGACGACGCCGAGGATGGTGGCGGGCAGCCCCTCGAAGATGAAGAGCCACTGCCATCCAGCCAGGCCGAGCACGCCGTCCATCTGGAGGATGTACCCAGCCAAAGGCCCCGACACTACCGCTGCGCCGGTAGCGCAGGCTCCGAACCATCCGTAGACGCGACCGCGATAGTTTCTTGGTACCCACTGGCTGAGGAAATAGAGAGAGCCGGGATAGAATCCTCCTTCAGCAGCACCAAGCAGGAAGCGCAAAGCGTAGAAGGAATATTCGCCCTGGACCAACGCCATGCCGGCGGCGAAAAGTCCCCAGGTGATCATGATCCTGGCGATCCATATCCTTCCGCCGAATTTGGCGAGAGCTAGATTGCTCGGGACCTCGAACAGCACGAACCCCCAGAAGAAGATGCCGGCGCCCGCGCCGAAGGTCGTCGCCGTAAGGCCGATGTCTTTGTTCATGGTCAGGGCTGCGAACGCCACGTTGTTGCGGTCCAGCCAATTGATCATGAAGCAGGTGCCCATGAACGGAATCAATCGCCACATGACGCGATTGAGCGTCGCTCTTTCAATATCCTCGGCCATCGTCCCTCCCGCCGATTTTCATTATTTTTGTCGGTGCAACTGCCTAGACTTGGCGCTTGATGGCATTCCTCAAAATGCCAATGCGCTCCACGTCGAGCTCGACGACATCTCCGTCCTGGAGAAATCGCCCCATCTCCAGGCCGCAGCATCCCCCCACAGTCCCGGAGCCGATCACTTCACCGGGGTGGAGGGTTTCATCGGTGGAGATGAACGAGATTATTTCGGATATCCCATGGAGCATTCCCTTGGTCCGTGTCTTTGCCCAAGTCTGTCCATTGACGCGCACCTCTGCCCCGAGATCGAGCGGCAAGCTGATTTCGTCGCGGGTCACGATCCACGGTCCCATCGCATTTCCGCAGTCGAAACTCTTGCCTTTGGTCGGCCCCAGGCCGCCGGCCATTTCCTTGGCTTGCTGATCACGGGCGGAAAAATCGTTGAGGATGGTGAAACCGAATATCTGCTCCGGCGCTCTCTCCACCGATACGTTCTTGCAGCGGCGCCCGATTACGACAGCAACTTCAAGCTCGAAGTCCATCACTTCGCTGTATCGCGGCCATTCGATAGGCATGTCCGGCCCGGTCACGCCGAAGCGGTTCGATATGTAATAGAGCGGCTGGGATCGATAGATTGCCGGAACCTCGGAGCTCGCGATCTCGGTGCCTATCCCGAGAGATGCCCTCACGCGCGACATCCCAACGGGAGCGTCGCGAATGTGCTGCTCGAATACCGAACAGTCGCGGATTTGCGGAGGAACGGGCAGAGGCGCATGCAATTTCACCTGTGAGAGGGCCAATCCGTCCACATTGCCGCCTTCAACGATCTTGGCGAGCCGGCCTAGTTGGTCGAGTCCGGCGTCGCCGCTTTCGATCAAGGCGATCATGGATCTGAACGATGTCTCATCGACACCTGCCGTCGACTTAGCGAGTGCAAGCAGATCGCGAATGCGACCCGCTTCCGGATCGACAAGACCAACGCACGCCTGTTCATGACCGACACTGAAAGTTGCGAGTTTCATGGGGCTTCCCGAATTTGGATGCCTGGTTCATCGCCCGACATCACGTTGAAGAAAAGCACATTGGAATCGTGCGACGCATCGTCACTGTTGATCGGGACGGATGCCCATCGCCGCTGTCAGCTGCGCGAACGCGGTAAGCTCGCGATCCATACGTTCGCGCGATGCGTCGGGGCCGAGGTTCAGAGGCTCCGCACCCAGAGCGGCGAGTTTGCCGCTGGCCGCGACGCCGTCGATCACGGCAGCGCATAGGGATGCGATCTCATCGACGATAGGGCGAGGCATGCCGGCCGGCCCGGACAGTCCGAACCACGTGTCGGACTTCACGTCCGCGAGGCCGATCTCCTGGAAGGTCGGCACATCCTTCAAAAGAGGCGAGCGCTGCTCCGTCGCAACGCCGAGCGCGCGGACGACGCCCGATTGGATGAACGGGAGTGCCGAGTTCAAGGACGAGAAGACGACGGGCAATTCGCCGGCGATAACCGACTGGATCGAATCGGTGGAACTCCGGAAAGGCACGTGACGCATCTTAATGTCGGCGGCGCGCTCAAACATTCCTGCCATCAGATGAACCGTGGTGCCGACGCCGGACGACGCGTAGGCGAACTCGTCACGAGGCTTGCTGCGGAGCAGGCTCACAAACTCCTGCAGAGTTTTGGCGGTGAAATTCGTGGATGAGACCATCACGTTGGGCGAGGTAGCGAAGATCGTGATCGGCTGGAGGTCGCGCCGCACGTCTATCGGAACGTCCCTCAGGACGGAGGGCGCGATCGTTATCGTGCCCGGCATGCCTAGGAGAGTGTGGCCGTCCGGGGTGGCGCGCGCGACGGTAAGAGCCGCGATCATGCCGCTTGCTCCTACCCGGTTTTCGATGACGATGGGCTTCGGGAGCCGAGACCTTAGTCCCTCGGCCAAGAGGCGGGTGGAGACATCGGTTACGCCGCCTGCACCGAAGCCGACTAAGATCTGCACGTTGCGCGTGGGCCAAGCCTCGCTCGTGCTGCCGCGACGCGGCAAAACAAGACCTACGCCGGCGGCGAGCAATGCTCGCCGATCAATACCTGTTGCAATCTTCACGATGGCCCTCCCTTTTTCAGCTTTCCGCGCGTGTTCACGCACGCCTCAGGGCTTCTCGTCGCCTCCGGGTGCTTTCTTCGTCGACTCCACCGTTCGGTCCGAAGACGACGCCATAATCTTCGAAGGCGCTTTCGCGGCTGACGTATCCCGCTTCGACGTCGGCCGCCACGCGCGCCGTTTCTCGCTCGTGGGGCGCTCCGTAGCCGCCTCCGCCGCCGGACACGACGCGAATACGATCACCCGGACCGAGAGGGTAACTTCCCTTCCACGTTCGAACCTGCGTGCCGTCTTCTCGCAGCACTTCGACGAAGCAGGTCTGTCCGGCTTTGCCGCCTGCCACGCCCCACGGCGGGCACTTGCCTCGTTCGAACTTGAGGTTCATCGTGCACGGGTGTGTCACTCGGTACTCTTTCTCGACCCCGAGACCCCCTCTTCGTCTGCCGGCCCCGCCGCTGTCTGGTCGGAGCGCCTTTCTCGTCAACATGAAGGGATAAAGCGCTTCCTGCATTTCGACCGGAATGTCGGGGACATCGCCATGAGCGTTCGAGCGAAGCGGAAATGCACCGTCTTCCGAAGCGGTGGCGCCCCAACCGCCGGTCACCGTATCGAGATTGGTGAACAACTCGTCCGTGTCGGGTAGACGCCCGAAGATTACATGAACTCCGTAGGTCCCGTGATGCGCGGCCATCGCGTTGGCTGGCACCGCTTCACCCATGGCTTTCAGAATCGTGTCCACTACGGTCGGAATGGTATTCCCCGAGCCGCCGATTGGCGCTCCCGTCCGGGCCGTAAGGAAGGTACCGTCGGGGGCCTCGACGTCGAGCAGATCGAAGTCGCCCTGGTTGACCGGTTCCTGGGGCGTGAGAAGATACTTCGCCGCGATACGCGCGGCCGCGATCGCACCCCCGTTGCGTCCGGCATTCGACGGGCCCGCCATTTGCGGGCCCAGTCCAGAAAGGTCGACGACCAGGCGTCCGTCGACTTGACGCACTTTGACGCGGATCGGGACGGGGCCGTTGCCCTCGCCATCGAGAAAGCTTTCCGCGACGTATTCGCCCGGTGGAATAGCTGCGATCACGCTTGCCGCAGCCTCACGCGCTTGCCGCCGCATGCTGTCGAAAGTCACCTTAAGCAGATCGACGCCCCGTCTTCGCGCAATGTCGAGCAGCATGTCTCGGCCGAGCAAGCATCCGGCCAGCTGAGCTTCCAAATCACCGAGGAGCAATTTCGGGAAGCGGCTGTTGACAGCGCATAGCCGGAAAACATCCTCGACGCGTCGGCCGGCGTCCAGGAGGCGCATGCACGGAAACTGAATTCCTTCTTGCCAAACGTCGGTGGTATCCGTGCCGGTGCTCGAGCCGGGTGCCGAGCCGCCAAGGTCAATCCAGTGGACCAGGACGGCAAAAAAGCCGATCAGTGGACCGTTGGCGTCGCCCCCTTCGCGTATCGGGGTGAGCAAGACGACGTTGTTCAGGTGCTGCCCGAGGGTCGCAGCCGAGTTGGTTAGGATTGCGTCTCCGTGCACCAGATTGTCCGCGCCATGCACTGAGATCGCCTCTCGAATGCCGGTACCGAGCGCGTTGGCGACGAAGATCGGCAGGCTGCCTCGCGACTGCGCGATCAACGATCCCTCGGGATCGACCAGACCTACGGAGTAATCCTTGTATTCCTGCACGAGCGGACTGAATGCGCTTCGCTCGATGTTCTTTTCTATCTGATTGGGGATCGAGAGAATTTCGTGTCGGAGGATTTCGATATCGATCGGATCGTCCACCACGCCGCGCGACATAGCGATGTTCATCGTTCCGCTCCGTGTCCAGCGACTGCTATGGTCAATTCGCCGAGCGCTCCGACGGTCGCGACATCGCCGGGACCAACGAGGGTCGTGGAGCCGTACTCTTCGATCACCGCCGGCCCGGTCGTCGTCCATCCGACCGGCAGGTGGTCACGCTTCCACACAGGCACATCGACCCACCCTCCAGGCCGCAGATGCATTGGCCGGTGCGACGCGGGCGCCGGAGCTACGGCGGCACCGCGCAGGCCAGGCGACAGAACTTTCAGTGAGGGACGATCGCCGGCACTTTCGGCAGATACGCGCAAACCGACCACTTCCGGCTTGAAGTCGTGGCCGAGCATGCGTCCGAAGCGTTTTCTGTAGGCCGCCTCGAAGGATTCCTTGAGACCGTTGGCGGATGGGTCGCCGTTGAAATCAACAGGAATGCTGTGTCTCTGGCCGCGGTAACGCATATCGGCTTGCCAATGATACGTAATCGCCTTGCCGGTCAGTTCACGTTCTGCTTCGAGTTGGATATCTTGGCGCAGCTTATCGCGGACCGAAACTAGCGTCGCAATTCCGGATTCTGAAAGATCCGCAATGATGCTCTGCGCCAGATCGACCCGCGCGTTGGCCATCAACATTCCCAACGCGGAGAAGTTGCCCGGCTCCGGGGGGACGACGACGCGTCGGATGCCGAGATTTCTGGCGAGCTCGGCGCCGAAGATCGGCCCTCCGCCTCCGAAGACCAGAAGAGCGAACTCGCGGACGTCGTATCCGCGAGCTACCGTGATCTCCTTGACCGCGCCGGCCATCAGGGTCGTGGCAAGATCGAGAATCCCGTGCGCCACGCGCGTGATGGCCTCTTCTCCGCTTCCATATCCGAGCGGGACGGCAACGCGATCGCGGATCGCGGTTTCGGCGGCCTTTCCATCGAGCGACAGACGACCGCCGAGAAAACTGCCACCGCCGATGCGACCCAATCGCAAATTGGCGTCCGTCACGGTCGGCTCGGTACCACCCCTACCAAAGCAAGCCGGCCCAGGCTCGGAGCCGGCACTGCGTGGTCCGACCCGCAGACGACGCTGGGCATCGGTCCAGCCGATCGACCCGCCGCCCGCGCCTACCTCGACGATATCCAGCACGGGGCTCCTGATTGGGAAGCCCCGAACATACCCGCCGACCCAGTAGGTCGGCTGGACCGCGAACGAGCCGTCCTCGACCAGCGCACACTTTGCCGTCGTGCCCCCCATATCGAAGGCCACCACTTTGTTCAGTCCCAGGGCGCGCGCATATTCGGCCGCCGCGATCACGCCACCGATCGGACCCGATTCGACTAGGGCAACCGGCCGCTCCACGGCCGCCTCGAATGACATGATGCCGCCGTTGGATCCCATCATCGCCAGGTCGCCGCCGAAACCTTTGTCGCGGAGGCACTTGGTGAATCCTGCGGCATACGTGGCGATCGCGGGCCCCACGTAGGCGTTGGCCGCAGCCGTCGTCGACCGTTCGTACTCGAACCATTCGCGCGACAATGCGGATCCCGACGTGAAATAGACACCCGGCAACAGCTTGCCGAGCATCTCTATCGTTCTTTGTTCGTGAGCGGGATTGGCGTAGGAATTGAGGAAAGAGACCGCGACCGCGCTCACGCGTGCATCCCGCAATGTGGAGGCCAACGCCACGACCTCGTCCTCGTCGAGGGCTTGGATCACCGCACCGGTGGGAGATATCCGTTCGGTTAGCTCGAAGCGCAGCGCTCGCGCGATCAACGGCGCTTCTCGTCGTTCAGCGATGTCGAACGGCGCCGGACGGTTTCCGCGGGCAAGTTCGATCACATCCCGAAATCCGCGCGTGCACACGAGAGCGGCTCGGGCGCCCTTGCGCTGCAGAAATGCGTTGATGACGTGGGTGGTGCCGTGTTTCAGCGCGACCGCGGATCCGAAGTCGCCCTTGGCCTCGTCGATGCCCGCAACGACCCCGTCCACGAGATCGCCGTAGGTCGTGAGGGATTTGGCGAACGAAATCTTTTGCCGGGCCGCGTCATAGACTGCGACGTCGGTGAACGTTCCGCCGGTATCGGCCGCGATGAAGTGGGACAAATACCCCTCCCCGAAGATTTCCTATTTTCGTTGTCGAGGAGAATGATGAAGCGTGACGGCATTGTGTAGCCATCCGGAATGATCGAGCTTCGTGCAGATTCTGCACGAATGGATCAACGCGATCTGGCTTGCCTGTACACCAGCAGTTTTTGGGCGATGTGATCCGCAAGCAGACGGATACGCAAAGGAGGATCCTTATGAGCGGCCAAGACCCACATAGCTGGCGGGTCGCCGTCGGGGTACACGGAGCGGAATTCCTGGAACAGTTCCACCAGTCGGCCGTCAGTTATGGCGTTATGGACGAGAGCGTCAGAAAGTCTGGCTATGCCGGCTCCCGAAAGTGCCAACTGTAGCAGCATCGTCCAGCTGTCCGCCGACAGTTGCGATCGAACTCTGAGCGGCACGAGCTTTCGCTCGGAATCCTCAAAATACCACTCCGACGGCTCGCTAACCGTATGTGTAAGGCAGGAATGGCTCGTCAATTCTGACAGGGTTCGCGGTGTCCCTTTTCGCGCGAGATAGGCCGGAGAAGCAACCAGACGACGCGTGTATTCCCATATTCGCCGCCCCACCAGCTCCGCGTCAGGCCGACGCCCTGCATGGATCGCCAGATCGCATTGCCCATCGAGCAACCGGGCCGGTTCCTGCGCGATTGACACTGCGATCTGAATGGCTGGCTGTAACTCCACAAACTCGGCGAGTATGGGCGGAAGGTATTCCACCGCCGCATAGTCGTTTGTCGCCACTCTTACCAAGCCCGTGGCCTGTCCCTGCATCGCGCCAATTTCATCTCGAATTCTACCCCAATCGGTGATCGATCCTCGTGCCCAATGCAAAAGAGCGGCTCCCGCCGGAGTTGTTGCCATGGACCTGGTGGTACGGACGAGAAGCTGTGCGCCGAATTCGCTTTCGAGGGCTGCAATCCGGCGGCTCACCAAGGACGGAGAAAGCTCAAGCGTTCGAGCCGCCGGCGCGATGCCGCCCTCGTCAACCACCGCGACAAACAGGCGGATCAAATCGATGTCCATCCTTGAATTTCCCCGCAGCTATGACCGGATTCGTCTTGCGAGATGAGATCACGGCCCGGGCGCCTTGCTCACCTAGTGCCTCGCGATCTCGGGAGCCTCACATAACAAGGCCGTTCTTGCCACTGCCTTCCTGATGCTTTCCGCAGAACAATTCCTAATCCGTGAAAGAGCATCGGGGCGGCGGGATCTATTTCCCGCAGAACGCTGCCGAGCGACGTTCGACGAAGGACCGGATGCCTTCTTTCATGTCCTCGCTTCCTTGCAGCCTGTCGTTCCGTGGGCGGGGTGCGGAGCTTGGATCCTGAGCTATCTCGTCGTCACCATAGCCCTGATCGTTTTTTATGAACTATCTCAAGATCGCGCCAGCCTTGCCCGGCTACGGGTTCTTGAAGCGTCTTCGGACCCATGCATTTTCGCCGAAGTAGCCGCCACGGTCATGGAATTTCAGCATCTACTTGTTACGGCCAGTTGGCCGTGATCTCGGTCCCGAACAAGCTTCGAGCTTTCGGGCCAAAGACATGTTCGCCCGAATGGGGGCATCATATTCACTTGGTATTGGATAGAAATCCTCACCCCACTGCCGGAGCGCACCTAACAGCGGAGATAGTGCGTCTCCCTTGGATGTAAGAACATACTCGAGGTAGGTACTGCCGTCCGATGCGGGTGCGGTTTTCATGATTTGGTGCGCGACTAAGTGCCGGAGTCGCGCAGCAAGAATGTTCTTTGCGACCCCAAGGCTCTTTTCAAATTCGCTAAAGCGCCGAAGGCCGCTACCGGCATCTCGAACGATGAGCAGCGACCAACAGTCGCCTACGACTTCTAGAGATCTTGCAACTGGGCACTCGGCCGTCCGAAAGCTTGTGCGTCGTACCATAGCTAAACCTCGCAAAGATACATCGTGATCGGGTCGCGTTGTAGAACCACTGAGCTTAGCTAACCGCGCCGGGCAAACTTTCGACACCTAGCTTCAGCGTCAGCGCATGACCTCGATACTCCAAAGAGCAGGTTGTAGGGTTTCAGTATACTTTCACTCGCGAGACTTCTCTTCCTGGTCCAAGCTAAGCCGCATTGGCCGAGTTCCGAGCTTTGCACCCGTAACAGCATCTATTCCGATCGGCCGAATCTCCGCACCTGACTCGACGTCGACATACCGTGCGAGTTCGCCGCCGCAGTAACGGTGCGCCCACGCGCCAATCATCATGAGCACGGGGAGGAAATCGCGCCCCGCTTCGGTAAGGACATATTCTTCGCGGGGAGGCCGCTCGGAGTAGAGGCGCTTTTCCAGCAAGCCATCTTCCGTCAGCGCCTTGAGGCGTTTCGTCAGCATAGTCGGGACAATCCCAAGACTCTTCCTGAACTGGTCAAATCGGGTGAGGCCCGCATGGGCATCGCGCAGGACGAGAATGCTCCACGCGTCTCCTATGGAATCAAGGCCGCGAGCGACGGGGCACTGGAGAGGTGAACGATCTTCCATACCGTATCTTTTTGATATTGACTCGATATCAAATTGATAGTAACAGGGCTGTATTCTCTGATCAACATCGAAATGAGAAATCCAATGGGCAATCCGAGCACTGTGATCCTTGAGCGCAACAGCCCCCGTCTCGCCACGATCACCTTCTCGAACCCACCAGCGAACGTGGCGATAGTTGAGACGGTTGCCCGATTGGCGGACATTGTCGGCGAGTTCGAGCGGGATGCCGAGCTTCAGGTCGTCGTGTTCAAGAGCGCGGTAGCGGACTTTTTCCTGAACCACTTCGACCTGGCCGCAGCCGGAGACCTCCCTCCGCCGGAGAAGGGCGCGCTGCCGATCTGGACCGACCTCGTCGTTCGCCTCACCAAAGCCCCCTTCATCTCGATCGCGTCCATCCGCGGACGTACCCGCGGCGCGGGCAACGAGTTGGCTCTGGCCTGCGACCTGCGGTACGCGAGCCTGGAAAAGGCAATGTTCGGCCAGCCGGAGGTAGGAGCCGGACTGCTGCCAGGGGGCGGAGGGACCGAGCGCCTCCCCCGGGCGATCGGCCGCGACCGGGCCCTTGAGGCGATCCTGAGCAGTAGCGACTACGACGCCGCACTCGCCGAGCGCTGGGGCTGGGTCACGCGGACCCTGCCCGATGCCGAACTGGACAGCTTCGTGGACGCGATGGCCGCCCGCCTTGCCAGCTTCGACAAGGCGTCGCTGGCCTCAGCCAAGGCGCTGATCAACAGAGCGACTCTCCCGCCGGAAGCCGACCTGATCGCAGCCTTCAGCGAATTTGCCAAGTCCCTCACCCTGCCGGGCTTCATCGCCCGCGCAGCAGGCACCCAAAAGATGAGCGCTCAGCTCGGTCTCGAGTTCGAGCTCCGCATGGGCGAATACATCGGCATCGCCAACCATAAACTGTCCTCCTGACATCGGAGCGACGGACCCTGATCAACACAGCCCGAAGGAGCGCATCGTGACATCCACTTCAAGCTACTCCCCGTCCACCACAAAAACGCAGTACGTCGAGGTCGGATCAACCCGCTACGCGTACCGCAGGGTCGGGCCCGGGAAGGGGGTGCCTCTTGTGCTGGTGCATCGCTTTCGGGCCACCATCGACTGGTGGGATCCGGAGTTCGTCGAAGCGCTGGCCGCCGAGCGCGATGTGATCATGTTCGATAACGTCGGCGTTGGCTACACGGAGGGCGCACCCATGAATACTGTGGAGGCCTACGCATCCGGAGCCATCGCCTTCATCGAGGCCCTCGACCTGACCCAAGTCGATCTCCTCGGCTGGTCCTTCGGTGGCGTAGTGGCCCAAGGCATCGTGCTCAAGCGGCACGACCTCGTTCGCAGACTGATCGTTGCCGGCAGCGGCTCCGGCTCTGCTCCGGGCATGCCTGCGATGGGCGAGCGGGTCGCGAACATCATGCTCAAGCCGAGAACCGACCCCGAGGATGCGCTATACCTCTTTTACCCGGAGACTGATGCTGCCCGCGCCAAGGGCGTCGAGCACTTCAGCAAGATCGCCGCAGCGATGCCGAAGAATGCGCCCGTCGTCACTGAGGAAGCCGCGATGGGCCAGCTCGCAGCCATCACGGCGACGCTGGCGGCACCATGGGAGCAGGTCACAGCCAACCTGAAGAAAATCACTCTGCCGGTGCTGTACGCCAATGGCGCTCACGACGTCATGATCGATGCGCTCGCCTCCTACGCGGCGGTTCAGGAACTGCCGAACGCCAAGCTGGTCCTGTACAGTGATGCGGGACACGCCTTCCTGTTCCAGCACCTTGAAGACTTTACCGCGGAGGTGAAGACCTTCCTGCGTAGCTGAATTGAACGAGCCCGGGGCTGGCGACACCGAAATCCTGTGGTCGTGTGGCCGCCCTATGGCCCTCTTCGCAGCAGGACGGTAGTATTCCGATACGCAATAGTTAAAGACCCGGACACGACGATGGCAAAGGTCACACTCGCAGCGATCAGGGATTTCATAGGTCGGGATCTCGGCCGATCCGGTTGGGTCACCGTCGACCAGTCCATGATCGACCAGTTCGCCGCGTGCACTGGCGATAGACAATGGATCCACGTTGACGCGGATCGTGCGAGCAAGGAAAGTGCCGCCGGCGGCACCATCGCCCACGGCTTCCTGAGCCTGTCGTTGATTGCACCCTTGAGCATGAACCTCGGGCTCGTACCTGTTGATGCATCCGCCGTCTTCAACTATGGCCTCGACAAGGTCAGGTTCCTGACGCCGGTAAAATCGGGCAGTCGTGTTCGCCTTCAGCTTTCTTTGACCGGCGTCGAACCGAAAGACAACGGGCGCTTGCTGATCAAGGGCAACGCCGTAATTGAGATCGAGAACAGCGAAAAGCCGGCCTTGGTCGCCGAGACCTTGACCCTCGTGGTCCCCTAGCCTGCTGCACCGTTGCCGACTGCGCCTCCCGAAGCCGCAGGCGCCGAGGCCGAAAAAGGTCAGGACGACGACAATACCGAAGTCAGGCCACCATCGACGGCAAGAATCTGTCCGGTAATGTGCTTGCCGGCATCGCTCGCGAAGAGAACCGCGGCGCCTTTCAAATCGTCCTCGTCGCCAATGCGTCGCAGCGGAGCACCCGCGGCAAGCTTTTCGACCCCGACGGCCTCGATCGTGCCCTTCGTCATTCTCGACGGGAAGAAACCGGGCGCCAAGGCGTTGACAGTAATTCCATAGCGGCCCCAACTCCCCGCCAGCGCCCGCGTTAAATTCACCACCGCACCCTTGCTCGTGTTGTAGGCCACCGTCTGCATATCCCCGCTGCTGCCAAACAAGCCGGCGATCGAGGCAAGATTGATGATACGGCCATACTTGTTCGGGATCATCGAGTACTTCGCCACCTGCTGGCTCAGCAGGAACAGCGAACGCACGTTCAAGTTCATCACCTTGTCCCAGGCCTCGATCGGATGATCTTCTGTAGGCGCGCCCCAAGTTGCGCCCGCATTGTTCACCAGAATATCCACCCGCCCGAGCTTCTTAATCGCTTCGTCTGCAAGCCGCTTGACCTCCTCGTCCTTGGAGTTGTCTGCCGCGATCCACTCCGCCTTGATGCCGAGACCAGCAAGATGGGCTTGAGACTTTTCCAGATCTGGTGCTTTGCGGGAGGAGATTACGAGTCTCGCCCCCTGCTCACCCAGCGCTTCGGCAATCTGCAGCCCCAGGCCACGGGAGCCCCCTGTAATCAGGGCATTCTTGCCGGCGAGATCGAATGCCTTCTTGACGCTTCCCATGGTCAAATCCTCAAGTTTGGCGGCCGCAGTTTTGCCTGCGCGGTTACGTTCGGTTCAACGGGGTCTCTATTTCCCGCGAAACACGGCCGCACGACGTTCCACGAAAGACTGGATGCCTTCCTTCATGTCTTCGCTGTTGAAGACGCGATCCTTGATCTTCGGGATGTAGTCGATTGCAGCTTTTTCGGCGGCCTCGATGTATTTCAGAGCGGCTTCCTTGGTTACCTGAATACCGATTGGAGCGTTCTTGGCGATCAAATCGGCAATTTCCATCGCGCGGGCGATCTGCTGGCCAGGAGGGACGACTTCTTGGACAAACCCGATCTTGTGCGCCCGCGCCGCATTGAACTCGTCGCACAGGAACAAATGATACATCGCGTCTCCCCAACCGGCACGGGTCAGATAGCGAAAGTGCGCGCCGCCCAGTGGCGCGATCCCGCGCTTGGATTCCATCTGGCAGAACCGGGCATCGTCGGCCGCCACGACGATATCGCCAGCCAGCATCATTTCGATGCCGATCGTGAAGCAAATTCCCTGTACCGCCGTCACAATCGGCTTGCGACACCGGCTCTTCAGCGCGAACGCATCGATGTTACCGGGCCTGAGCTCGGTGTTTTCGGCCTTGGGTCCGAAGAACTTCGGCATATCCAGCCCGGCTGTGAAATCCGGTCCCTCGGCACAAAGAACACCGACCCAAAAGTCGTCAGTGCAATCGAGAAGCGTCATAGCATCCGACATCTGCGCCATCATCAGCGGACTGAAAGAGTTCTTCTTCGCCACGTTGTCGATGATGATCTTGAACACATGCCCGTGCACCTCGGTACGAATCTGACCGACTTGGGTCCTGGCGTCGCTCATTGCTCGTCTCCAAATTTGCTTCCAAGCGACTGCGCAACGGCGCGCAGGCTCCTCGTGCCGGCTGGCGCGCAGCCGGTTTTTCTTTGCCAGTCAGCTGGACCCTTCTCCGAAACGCGGCCACCAAGCGGTTGGACAACCATTATCCAGCGGCAAACAATCACGTCTCCAAACCATCAATCGCGCAGCCTTAGCTCAGGGCAGCAAACGCGGTCCGTTCGAAGGCCATCAGTTCTTCCGTCCGACCGTCGCGTATCTTCAGGACCCATTGCGGGTCCTGAAGCAGCGCCCGTCCCACCGCGACAAGATCGAACTCCTCGCGGTCCAGGCGGCGGATCAGCTCGTCGAGGGATGCAGGGCGAGAGCTCTCCCCGCCGTAAGCCGCGATGAACTCGCCGGTCAAACCGACCGACCCGACCGAAATCGTCGGCACGCCTGTCACCTTCTTGGCCCATCCTGCGAAGTTCAGATCGGAGCCGTCGAACTCTGGCTCCCAGAAGCGGCGCTGCGAACAATGCAGAATGTCGACCCCCGCGTCGACGAGAGGTTTGAGCCAGGCTTCCAACGCGCGAGGCGTATCCGCCAGTTTCACTTCATAGTCCTGCTGCTTCCACTGGCTGATGCGGAGCAATATCGGAAAGTCCGGTCCGACCGACTTGCGCACCGCGTGAACGATATCAGCGGCAAACCGGGCCCGGCCCGGCAGGTCCTTGCCTCCATAGGCGTCCTCCCGGCGATTGGTACCCTCCCAGAAGAATTGATCGATCAGATAGCCGTGCGCGCCATGCAATTCGACCGCGTCGAATCCCAGGCGCTTCGCCGCAAGCGCTGCATCGGCGAAAGCGCGAATGGCGTCTGCGATGTCCTCTCCGCTCATCGGCTCGCCGAACTTCTTCTCCGGTCGCGACAGACCCGACGGACTGTCGTAGGGACCCGGAGGAGACCAATCCGGGGTGCGGGTGCGAACGGCCCCGACATGCCATAGCTGCGGTGCCATCAGGCCGCCCGCGTCATGCACCGCGTCAACCACACGCCGCCACCCAGCCAGCTCCTTCACTCCGTGGAAGCGGGGAACGTTCGGATCATTCAGCGATGCTGGACGATCTACGCCCGTCCCCTCCGAAATGATAAACCCAACAGCTCCTTCGGCACGGCGGCGGTAGTACAGCGCGACGTCTTCGGTCGGAATTCCGCCCGGAGAGAATGAGCGCGTCATCGGCGCCATCACGACGCGGTTCGGCAGATTCAGCCCTTTCAGCTTGAAAGGCCGGAAAAGAACGTCGCTAGACATCCATGCTCCATCAGTAAGTTGGTCGTGTTACGGGCTCAAATCACCCGCGCTGGACATTCAGAAGGTGCAATTCACTTGCCCTCGGCGCTGAGCACGTTACCGAATTGCTCCCACGTTGTCCCATTCCAGCGCTGCAGTTGCAGCTGCGTGTACGCCATGCTGCTTTCCGGGCCCGTATTGATCAGAACGCCCGGTATGAGAGTGGGAAGCGACAGCCCGCGTATGCTCCGAGATTGCTTGACGATATTCTCGCGCGAAAGATCGTTGCCGCACTGCTTAAGCACCTGCTCGAGGATCTGACCTTGCTGAGTACCGAACAAATAATTGCTATCGCCGATATCGGCGCCCGGCAGGTATTTGGCAAAAAAATCGCGGTACCACTTGATGCCCGCATCATCGGCCCACTTCCTGTCGTTCGGATCCTTGGCGATCGTCGCGGCGACGATGCCCACCGCCTTTTCCGGTCCAGCCGGAACGATGGTCGACGACACGGAGCTTGACACAAAGTTGATCAGGAACAGAGGCTTCCAGCCGATCTCGTCGACCTTCTTGATGGCCTGCGCCGCGAATTTTGGCGTCCCCGCCACCAAAAAGGCCTCTGCGCCAGACGCCTTCAGCGACACGACGTGAGAATCAATGGTCGGCTCAGTCACTTCATAGGAGGATACCACGACCTTCTTGTCGAAATCATCCTTCAGGTAGCCCTTGAATGCGTTGACGAAGTCCTTACCCAGATCGTCGTTCTGATACAGGATGGCAATCTTCGCGTCCGGACGGGTCTGGGTGATGTATTTTGCGTAGATCCGTCCCTCGGTGTCGTAGCTCGGCAATCCAGTCGTGGTCATCGGGAATTCAGCGAAGTTCGTGAATTTTGTGACTCCGCTCACGACAAACAGATGGGGCACTTTTTTCGCGTTGACGTACTTGATGGTGGCGCTGATGCCAGGCGTACCCAGCGGGCCGAACAGGAATGCCACCTCATCGCTCTCGATGAGCTTCCTAGTCTGCTCTACCGTCTTGGGAGGGCTGTAACCATCGTCGTAGGTGACGAGATTGATCTTCCGTCCGTTGATGCCGCCACGCTCGTTGATCGAATTAACGTAGGCGATCATGCCCTTGCCCGTATTGCTGAGCGGCGAAGCGGGGCCGCTAAACGGAAAAGTCGCTCCTATCTTAACCTCAGATTCGCTGACTCCCGGCGTCTCCGCGCGGGCCGGTGCGCCGGCTATCGAAAACGCGAGTGCAGCGACAATCATGGTCATTTTGAACATTTGCCATCTCCCTTCGGCGACAATTCCGCCGCTCACCATTCTTCCTTGATCGGGCGTAACTCGATTTCGGGGTTTCCCGTCCGTCAGCCCGCGGCCGCCGCGCTGGACGTCCCTGCGCTCGCTCGCGCGTTCGCCATCTCCCGCAGCTTGTGCTTGAGTATCTTGCCGGTTGAAGCAGCGGGCAGAGCGTCGAGCACGATCAATTCGGTCGGACGCTTGTACGACGTGAGCAATTGGGACGTGTACGCCTTGAGGTCTTCGGCGCTAATGCTGGCACCGGGGAGAAGCTGAACGAACGCGACGACCTCCTCATTGCCGTCGACCTTTCGTCCGACTACGGCCGATTGAACGACCTGGTCGTGTGCGTTCAAGACCGCCTCCACCTCGGCGGGGTAAACGTTGAAGCCGGAGCGGATGATCAGTTCCTTAGTGCGACCGGCGATGTAGAGATGCCCCTTGCCGTTCACCCGGGCGAGGTCCCCCGTGTTGAACCATCCCTGGTCATCAATCGCCGCCGCCGTCAGGTCGGGGGCGCGATAGTAACCGAGCATGATGTTCGGACCTCGAACGTGTAATTCGCCCACCTCGCCGGCCGCCACTCTTTTTCCCTGCCCGTCCACGATCCGGTGCTCGATGCCGGGAAGAAAGGGCCCGACCGACTCATCCGAAACGGGCTGTTCCGAACGGACTCCCGATAGCCCGGGCGAACATTCGGTTATGCCGTAGTTGTTCAACAGCGGGATGCCAAACTCGTCCTCGATCCGCTTCTTGAGATCGAGGTCGAGTGGAGCGCCGGCAACGGCCATGGTCCGAAGCTTGCCTCGCTCGAGCTGTTGGATGCCCTTGACCGCCTTGTGTTCGAGCAGACGCTGATATGTAGCCGGCACGCCGAACAGGCTCGTGATCCCCTCCTCGGCTATGGCATGGGCCAGCGCAGCGGGATCGGCCTTGGCCACAACATACAATGTGCCGCCGTGCATCAGCGTTGCGATCAGCAGGATCGAATATCCGACGATGTGCGACATCGGCAGCACGCCGTAGATGCGGTCGCCTGGATTGCTTTGGCGAAGAATTCCCGACGTCCTTGCGGTGAAAAGGAGATTGCGATGGCTCAACATGACGCCTTTCGGCGCACCGGTCGTGCCAGAGGTGTACAAAAGGCCGGCGACCTGGCGCGCACCATCCTTTTCGACCGGCTCCGCTTGCGTGTCCGCATTGAGAGGACCGACACCGATTCCACCGAATGGCCCCACAGCGCCGATTTTCGCGCCGACGCGGCTGGCATGATCGGCCGCTTCCTTCGATAGCGCCGAATTGAACAATACGCGTCTGGCGCCGCTGTGCGTCCCGATCAGGTCAATCTCTCTTGGCGAAAGGCGGGGATTGACCGGAATACCCCATGCATCAAGCTTACTCGCGGCGAAGAGCATCGCCCCCAGGGCCACGCTGTTCTCGCTCGCGATCATCACGCGATCACCGGGCCTGATGCCCAAACCGGCGAGATCCTTTGCCGCGGCGTCGACAGCGCCTGAGAACTGCCGGTAGCTCCAGGAACGCCCGCCTTCCACAAAGGCCGAATGATTCGGAATATCCCGCACGAACGGCGCGTAGACCTCGTGCACTCTGAACGGCAGGCCGTCCAACAATTCGGCTGCGGTGAGCTCGTCCACGCTCCTCATACCGTCCTCCCTCGTGCCTTTTTTCGGCAGCGTTGCGCGGCCTCCTTCAATCGGGCAGGTCCGCACCATTCGTCCTACTAGACGAGCAAGTAAAACGTTCTAAAATAGAACTGTCAAGTCATACCGATGCGCACAAACGCTATGATTTGGCCACGAATCCATAATCACATCCCATTCCTATTTGGAATTAAAAGATCTTGACGCAAAACCGCTAAGAAAACGGGCAGGACCCCATCGAGAAAATACCCTGCTCGGGGCAAGGGTAGTCGTGGGGCAATCGGCGCTCGATCATGTCCGCTGATCCTGCGTGACGGCTTCGTGTACGGAGGTTCAAAAACTCGTCGAAACCCGGCATCATTCGGGCGGCCGAGGAATTCGCGAGTTGCCCAGACCATTAACGGCGGCAACGTTCGTTCGCCGCTCGCATTAATCGCGTGGCCCGCCTACGAGTGCTGTATCGGTCATCACGTCGAGGCTGGATACAGCCGGCAGCCACCAGGGTTCACCATACGGCGCCAAGTCTTTGGCGCCGTATAGTAGATCATTTGCTCAAATCAGGCGTCGACCCAGGGCTGCAGTACAACCTTCCCCGTGGTCTTTCGGCCTTCGAGAAGCCGATGCGCTTCTGCCGCCTTCGAAAGCGGCAGAACCGTACCTACCTCAAGCGACAGCTTTCCGCTCATGATGAAACCGAAAATCTCACCCAGCGTGGCCTGGACGAGGTCCGCGAAAGCGAGATATGCGCCAACATAGAAGCCCGTCACCGTGAGGTTCGGAACCGTGAGCTGCCATGGCTCGACCCGAGCCGTTTGACCGCTCGACTGGCCGATGAAAATCATTCGGCCAAAGGGCGCCATCGCGTCGAGTGCCTGGGCGACGGTTTCACCGCCCGCAGTCTCCAGCACGATATCAACGCCGCGACCGTTCGTCAGCTCTCGTACCTTCGCAGCCCAGCCCGGCGCCGTGTAATCGACCGATGCGTCCGCACCAAGGCGTTCGGCGATTGCGCGCTTCTCGGGCGTGCTGGCCGCGGCGATGACCTTGCCCGCGCCATAAAGCTTGGCCAGTTGGACAGCGAAAGAGCCCACGCCTCCGGCGGCTGCTTCAATCAGCACGCTTTCGCCCGGCGCGAGCCGCGCGGCTTTGCGGAGCACGAGGGCCGCGGTCAGCCCGTGCGCAACCACAGCAGCGGCCTGTACGGTGCCAACGCCAGGTGGAAGCGGAACGACGATTTTAGCCGGAACGCAAATGTACTGTGCGTATCCTCCGGCTCCTGGAGTCGCAAGAACCGGCGTCCCGACTGCAAGCGAGGTGACACCTTTTCCAACGGCAGCGATCGTGCCGGCAACTTCAGCCCCTAAAATGAAGGGCGGCGGCGACGGCTCGGGATAGTCGTCGCCGCGCCGGCGCATCACGTCGGCGAAGTTGAGCCCGACGGCCTCAACCCGGATCAAGACTTCCCCGTCCTTGGGCGTCGGGTCGGGCACATCCTCGTAGACAAGGACCTCAGGCCCGCCAGTCCCGTGAAACCGTACTGCTTTCATGTTTTCTTCCTAGGTTAGAGAATTCGGCGGAGCGGTCTGCCCCGCCCTCTTGGAGTCGCTGCAATGCGCAGCAAAAGCCGACCGCGCCCGGTGCGAATTCAGCGCGCAAGTTGGGTGCCGGGATCTCATCGTCGCCGAACTCTGGCGCAGGAATGAATGGGCTCGGGAGTGATGAGGCGGCGCATGCTGAAGCAGGTGTCGCAGTTTTTGGCTTTGCCCATTGAGGTATACCGAATATACCTATCGTCAATTAGGTACTTTGAATCACCCAGGTATCTTCGAGGAAACCGCAATGAAAAGAGATGCGCACCGGAATGATGTCTGTCCCAGCCGTCTAATCCTCGATCAGATCGCCGACAAATGGTCGATCTTGATTCTCGCTGCGTTGCTGCCAGGTCCGTTGCGGTTCAACGCGTTGAAGCGAGAATTGGACGGTGTCACCCAAAAGGCCCTCACGGAGGCGTTAAGGCGCCTCGAACGCAACGGCATCGTTGCTCGTCGCGTTATCCCCGTTTCGCCCGTCGCTGTCGAATACAGCATCACGCCGCTCGGACGCACGCTGAAGAAGCCGTTCCAGGCTCTCTACAACTGGACGGTCGAGCATCGAGAGGCCGTCGACAAGGCGCGTCGTGCATTCAACGAGAGGAGCTTGGGCGTTTCGTAGCTCAGTTCGTCGGCACGAAAGCCCTATGTCGCGACGAGGCCACTTTCCCCAACAGCGGCCGCCTTATGTTTGCCGCTGAACCAACACTTGGCGAATGCGATCCATCTCCTCGGCCGATGGGGCGTCATGCAGGTTGCTCGACTGCTCTCGGAAGGCGCGATCTCGATGATCCTTGTGCATGGAGACAAGGGGTACTCGGCAGCTGCGTCTGAGGCTGCCACCATGCTCGTGCAGAGGTATGCGAGCCATCAGCTCAATCGTGTTGTGGAGCCACTCAGTTGAGTTCGTTCCGGAGTACTTAGCTTCCCTATGGTCGGAATCCCCCGGTGCACCGAAAGCGATGACGGGTGCGTACCTCAATCCTGGGAAGCCGTAATCGGCACGGCATAGTTCGTCTTCTTCTCCCGCAACGAAACGGGCGTCGTGTCGGATTGAACCACATTGGGTCCGCCATAGACTAGCGCTCTCTCGGTGAAATCAATCGAAGCGAACTCGTCCTTCTCGGTCCAGTAATCCTGGTTGTTCTGCCAAGGTGCTCTGTCGCCGCATTTAGGCAGAAGGTGCATCGAACGATTCAAGTACCCAGGATTGAAGTTGTCCGGGTTGATCCAAGGAGACAATTGCATCCCGTGATCCTCGATACGTAAAGAGGGCGTGACCCGCGCCGCTCCGGTTTCCTTCATATGGCGCAGAAGACGGCAGACGAAATCGGAGACGAGATCGGCCCTCATCGTCCAGCTTGCGCGAAAATAGCCGAATACCCAAACCAGGTTGGGGACGCCGGTAAACATCATTCCGCGATAGGTCACGGTGTCTGCGAAGTCGAGCGGCTTGCCATCCAACGTGAAAGCGATGTCCCCCATTACGCTCAGGTTGAAGCCGGTCGCTGCGATGGCGATATCCGCGGAAATCTGTTTGCCGGAACGCAGCAACGGACCGGAAGGCGTAAAGCGGACGATCTCATCGGTCTCCACCGATGCCTTTCCCGATCTGATCGTGCGGAATAAATCGCCGTCCGGAACGAACAGGATCCGCTGACTCCAAGGCCTGTAGGTCGGCGCGAAATGAGGCTCCAATTCGTGGTCCGCGCCCAAATGCGCGCTCACGCCGGCGAGGAGCTCGCTCCGTAGTTGCTCCGGTTCGCTGAACGACCGCTTGGCCATTAGATGTTGGTCATGCAGAACTTTTCGACGCACGATCTCGTGGATCCATTTTTCGTCGACCTGCAGCGCTCGCAGCATATCGGCGAGTTCGTTGACGTTGCGGCCGGTGCGGTAATAACCCGGCGATCGCTGCAGCATTGTAACGTGTCGACACTCGTCGGCAATCGCCGGAATGAGAGTAGCGGCCGTCGCGCCTGAACCGATGACGACTACGTTCTTGTCCTTGAGTTCAATGTCGTCCGACCACGTCTGAGGGTGAACGAGGCGTCCCTCATACGTTTCCAAACCCTCCCAAGCGGGGAGATAGCCTTCGGAATGACGATAATAGCCCTGGCACATCCAGAGGAACTTGGCGGAAACGGTAAGTTCGCTGCCGTCCGGACGCAGGACCTGGAGGGTCCATCTGTTATTCTCGCTAGACCAATTCGCGGACAGGATATTGTGCCGGTACCGGATGTGCGCATCGAGACGGTCATCTTCGATGACCTCGCCCATGTATCTCAGGATTTCCTCTCGAGAGGCCAGGGGCGCGCCGGTCCACGGCTTGAAGCGATAGCCGAACGTGAAGAGATCGCTGTCTGATCGCACGCCCGGATAACGATGGGTGAGCCAGGTTCCGCCGAAGCTATCTTGCATCTCGAGCATGACGAATGTCGTCCCGGGGCATTCATGAACAAGATGATGTCCCGCTCCGACTCCGGAGATGCCTGCCCCGACGATCACGACGTCGAACTGCTCGTAGGGCACATTTTGCGAAGCGAGCGGCTCCATTGCTTTTGTCGGGTTCATGATTCCTGTCCCTGATCTGCTCCGGTCTTCAACGCGACGCCGTAGTCGCGGAGCGCTCCGGCGACGGTGACATAACCCTCCAGAACGTCCGCGTTGAGCCGGTCTGCTTCGCGTTCGCTCGCAGGCCCGTGACCGCCGCCGCCGCCGCTTGAAATGACGAGACGATCGTCCCTACCTACCGCCAGAACTCCCTTGCGGAGAGGGTGACGTTCGCCGGAAGCCCGGATCACCTCTCCCCCGGCCGGCTCGCCCGGCGCGCCGCCGGCCAATCCCCAAGGCGGGCATTTTGTTCTATCTAGCTTGTTCATCAGCGTAAGCGGCTGCAGGAAGCGGTAGACCTTCTCGATGCCGAGACCACCGCGGAAACGCCCGGCTCCGCCCGAATCCTCCCGCAAACGCTTGGTTTCGATACGGTAAGGGTACAAGGCCTCCTGAATTTCGACGGGCACGTCCCGCACGTCGCCGTGAGCAGTGGACCGGAAAGGGCCAGGCCCGTCGGAATTCGAAAAGGCTCCCCAGCCTCCCGACATCGCGTCCATGCACAGAAACCGTTGACCGGTCCTTTCATCGACGCCCGTTATCGTGTGCGTGCCGAATATCCCGTGATGCCCTGCGGGGACCATATCGGGGAGGGCCTCGTGAAATGCTCGAAGGATCGTGTCGACCACCGAGGCGTGGGTATTTGGACCCGATCCGTGCGGTGCTTCGGCATTTGCGCTCAGAAACTTTCCCTCCGGAATTTCAACACGGATGTTGTCGAATTCCCCTTCGTTGACCGGGGTAGAAGAGGACAGCAGGAACTTGAGCGCCATCCGGGCAGTAGCCACGGCTCCTCCGTCGCGACCCGAATTGAACGGTCCCGGAACTTGGTCGCTGACGTCGTAGAAATCGACCGTGAGGGTCTCGCCATCGGCGATCACCTTCACATTCACATTGATCGGCTGGTCCAAAGCTATTCCGTCGTCGTCGAAGAACGACGACGCCGTGTAGGTGCCGGGTGGCACCGCACGAATGGCACGGGCCATGTTCTGTCTGGAGTCAACTCGCATGGCTTCGATGGCGGCAAGGATGCCGGCCTGACCGTGTTGCTCGACGACCTCGCCGACCAATTCGCGACCCATCACGCATCCACCGAGCTGCGCCTCGACGTCGCCCATCAGGAGTTGCGGAAATCGCGTATTCTTCGCGATCAGGCGAAAGATGTCGTCGAGCCTGCGCCCTTCCTGCACAAGCCTCATTACTGGATATTGAATGCCTTCCTGCGCCAATTCGGTCGCTGTGGGCGCAAGGCAGGAGCCTGCCGTGGCTCCCCCGATATCTATCCAGTGAACGATCACGGCGAAGAAGCCGATCAGGGCGCCATCGATCCGTATCGGCGTGAACATGCAGATATCATTGAGGTGTCCACCGAGAACTTCCGCATCGCTGACGAAGAAAACATCCCCGTCGCGCATGCCCTCTTCGCCGAAGGTCGCCAGACCGGATCGTACACCGAGACCGAGAGCATTCGCGACGAAAGCCGGAAGACTGTAGCGTGACTGCGTCACCAATTGCCCGCAGGCGTCGACGAAGCCGACGGCGTAGTCCTTGTATTCCTGAACCAGGAGACTGAACGCCGTTCTCTCGATATTCTTCTCGATCAGATTCGGGATGGCGATTAGGCGCTGTCGAATGATCTGAAGTTCGATCGGGTCGACGGCAGAAACGGCCGCGCGGGAAGGAAGCATCTTATTCATGGGTCGGTCTCTCCGCCTTTCGATTGATCGCGCATGTGATGTGGAGCTCTCCCAGCTTGCCCACGACGAGACGGTCTCCAGCCCCGATCACCGTCGTCGAACTGTATTCCTCGACGACGGCGGGACCTTCGATGGCGGCGCCGATCGCCAGGTCCGAGCGGCGGTAGACGGGGGTTGTCAATCGTGCCTTGGCTTGGGCGAAATAGACCGACCTGTGAGAGTGGGGCTCGGGCTCGGCATCGATTTCGCCGACCCATTTGACCGCCTCGAGGCTCGGCCTGGCGGTCGGAACGACGCCGCCGGTGCGTAGCGCCACGAACGCCACGTCCATTCCCTCGTTCGAATGACCGTAACGGGCGAGATATTCCTTTTCGAACGCCGATCTGACTGTCTCAACCGAGAGCTGGGGTGGCAGGCTGACCCGTACGGTGTGGGATTGGCCTACGTAGTTCATATCGGCTTCGCGGACATACGAGATGCGCCGTACGTCGAACTCGGCGCTCATCGACTCCCGTAGCTCGCGCTCCATGGTTTCGAACAATGACTCGGCGTCTTCGACCGAAGCTGGAGAGAGGCCGCTCAGGAACGTCCGGGCCGCATCGCGGCGCGCCTCCGTCATCAGCATTCCCAGCGACGAGAATGCTCCGGGATGCGGCGGAACCACGACCTCTTTGATCCCGAGATCTCTTGCGAGTTCGGCCGCGAAGAGCGGACCGCCGCCTCCGAATACGAACAGCAGATAGTCGCGAATATCGCGGCCCCGCTCGACAGTGATCTCCTTGATCGCGCCCGCCATGGTGACGTTGGCGAGATCCAGGATGCCCTGCGAGACCTGGTCGATCGCGTCCGGCCCTGAGTACCCCAGCGGTAGCGCGAGCTGCTCCGAAATGAACTTCTCAGCCGACTTTACATCGAGCGTCAATCGGCCGCCCATGAAGCTGTCCGATCCGATGCGGCCGAGCACGACGTTCGCGTCGGTCACGGTGGGCTGACTACCTCCGCGGCCGAATGCGATCGGACCCGGCGTCGACCCGGCGCTCTTGGGACCAAGGCGCATACGCTTGTTCTCGTCGACCCAGGCGACGGAGCCACCACCCGCGCCGACTTCGACAATATCGAGAACTGGCGTGCGTATCGGAAACCCGCGCTCGTACCCACCTACCCAATAGGTGCTTATGACATCGAACCGCCCATCTTCGACGAGCGCGCACTTGGCCGTCGTACCCCCCATGTCGAACGCTACGACCCGGGGCAGCTTCAAGGCGGTCGCGTAGGCGGCGGCCCCGATGCAGCCTCCGACCGGACCGGACTCGACGAGGGCGATCGGCTGAGCCACCGCGTCCTCGGCCGTGATCACTCCGCCGCTCGAGCTTGAAAGATAGAACCGTCCGCGGAAGTCGCGTTCGTTCAACTCGGAAAAGAAGCCCGTGATGTATTCCGACATTCGCGCGCCGACGAAAGCGTTGGCCACGGCCGTCGATGTTCTCTCGTATTCCATCCACTCCCGTGACAGCCGCGTTCCCGAAGTGACGTAAACGCCGGGCAACGCTTCGGATAGTATCCGTGCGACCTCCTCCTCATGGACCGGATTGACGTACGAGTTCAACAACGACACGGCGATCGCTTCGACGCCGGCGTCGCGCAGAACGGGAATGAGCCGCTTTACATCCTCGTGATCCAGAGGCTGAACCACCTCGCCCTTTCCTTCGATCCGCTCCTCCACTTCGAATCGAAGCCGTCGCGGCACAAGACATTCTTGCCGACGGTACCGAAGGTCAAAGGTCTCCGGCCGGTTGCCGCGCGCGATTTCAAGCACGTCGCGGAAACCCTTTGTCGTTACCAGAGCGGTCCGTGCACCCTGCCTCTGGATGAAAGCATTGATGACGTGCGTGGTGCCGTGCTTGAATATTGCCGCCTGATCCAGCCCAACCTTGGTGTCCTCAAGGCCGGCAATGACGCCCTCGACCAGATCGCCATAGGTCGTCAACGTCTTTCCGAAGCGAGTCTCTCCGGTTTGCGTGTCGAACACAGCAAGGTCCGTGAAGGTACCGCCTGTATCCGCTGCTATCAGGTAGCGGCGGCCGTGACTGTCCGCCGCAACATCCGGTGCAACCTGGTCCATCGTGCATCCCGCTCCCGTTTGGCCGTCAGATATTGTTACTTGGCTTCCACCCGGCCCGTGCGAAACGAGACGAGTGGGATCTATCGTCGGTTCATACTCGAACCGTTTCCGCCGGCCAGAGGCTCGGGCGACAAACCGATGTGACGCCAATTCATCAGCTGGCGCCGGCCGCTCGCGCGCGACGGGTTTTTCGTCAGAGACCGAGATAGGCCTTCCGCACGCGGTCGCTGTTGAGCAATTCCCGACCTGTTCCCTCAAGCGCGATGCGACCTCGCTCCAGGACGTAAGCGCGGTCGGCAAGGCGGAGCGCCAGAAATGCATTCTGCTCCACGAGGATGATGGAGAGCCCGCCTTCGTGAAGGCGCTTCATGATGGTGCCCAGCATGCCGACCAGGAGAGGCGACAGCCCCAGGGACGGCTCATCCAGCAGAAGGAGTTTGGGGCCCAGCATCAGTCCTCGCGCTATCGCGCACATCTGCTGTTCACCTCCGGACATGTTGCCCGCGAGCCGATCCTGCTTTTCCTCGAGCACCGGGAAATCGTCGAACACGGAACGCAACCGGCCCCCGAATTCGGACTTTTCCTTGAGGCGATAGGCCCCGAGCTCAAGATTCTCCATCACGGTCATGGCGGGGAAAAGCGAACGGCGTTCCGGAACGTGGACAAGGCCCAACCCCACGATGGCATGGGCTGGAAGACGGTCGATCCGCGAGTCGCGATATGATATCGCTCCTTCGGAAGGCCTCGAAAGGCCCGAAATCGTGCGCAGAAGCGTGCTTTTCCCGGCTCCGTTCGCGCCGATGAGGGTCACGAACTCTCCCTCCTTGGCGACGATATCGACGCCACTGAGGGCTGTGACTTCACCGTAACGGACGTGAAGATTCTCTACCTGAAGCATCGTCTAGACCCGCGTCTCGCCGCTTTGCCTGCCGACAGATCCATTGGCATCACTCCGCCAGCACGATTTCGCCCTTGCGCACGACGATCGGATTATCCGTCACGAGCGCCTGACCGATGTTGTCGAACGTGATGTTGCCGCGGGGTCCCACGAAAGTGGTGGTCCGGAACGCTTCAGAAATCTTGTCGGCGTCCGTCGCGGACCCGGCCTTTTCGATGGCTTGCGCGAGAAACAGCAGCGATTCGAATGCGGTCGCCTCCTGCTTGCCGGCTGGCTTGCCGAAGTCCTTCTCATAGTTCTCCACGAACCATTTGTTCGCCGGCGTTTCCAACGTCTTTACCCAGCTATCGACACTGACGATGCCTTCTGCCGCGCCGCCCGCCAGATCCACGAGCGTTTTGGTCAAGACCCCGGCCGCCTGCGCTGTCGGAGCATCGAACCCGATCTGCTTCTTCTGCTTCAGGATCGTCGCGGCCACCGCGTCGGAGGGAGCGGCCAGCATCACTAGATCAGGCTTTGCGGACTTGCCCCGGGCGAGGTAGATCAGGAAATCGGTGTCGTTGCTGTTGTAGAACTCCGTGCCGAGAAGCTGTATCCCGCTTTTCTCCAGCGTTTCCTTGTAAACCGCAGCGACGGAGCGTCCGTACTCGTCGTTGACCCCGAGGTACCAGACCGAACGCGGTTTGACCTTTTCGACCACGTACTTCAGTAGGGCGCGACTTCCCATCTCCACGGTGGTGTTGAACCGGAACAGATGCGAGTGCCCTTGCAGGGTAATATCCTTGTGCTGGGCCGTGATGATGACATGGACTTTGCCCGCCTCGCGCGAGACTTCCTTCTGGGCCAGCGCCGGACCGCTGATCGCGCCGCTCACGAGCGCATCGACCCCGTCCCGCGAGAAGAGCTTCTTTGCCGCGCTCACGGCCTCTTCAGTGACCCCCTTGTCGTCGTACACGATCACCTCAAAGGGCCTGCGTAGCTCGGCCTTGATCTTCTTCTCGGCAAGCACCATAGCGTTTTGGTAATTGCGGCCATTGACGGACAGCGGCCCCGATAGCGGAAGCGTTACCCCGATTTTGGCCGGCGTCTCGGACTGCGCCCACGCTCCGCCGGCCAGCATCGCGCCGACGGCAAGCGCTATGAGCCCGGTCAACTTGCGAACTGCTCTCGTTCTTTGTCTCATTTCAACCCTCCTGTTGGTTATGTTCTGAATCGACGGTTGCCGGCATCGCCCAGGAGCCGTCGCCGAGATAGGCGCGCAGCACTTCCGCGTTCGTGGAGATTTCCGGTCCGGTGCCCTCGGCGAGCTTCTCGCCGCGGCTGAGTACGACGATGCGGTCGCTCACCCCCATGACGACCCGCATGTCGTGCTCGACCAGCACGATCGTGATTCCATCCTGCCTCAACCGGCAGATCAGCGCCGTGAGTTGAGCGCTTTCGTCCGGATTGAGCCCGGCGGCCGGCTCGTCCAGCAAGAGCAGACTTGGCTGCGCCGCGATCGCAATCCCGATGCCGAGCTTGCGCTGGTCGCCGAAGGGCAGGTTGCGGGCGGCGACGTCTCGCTGCGCCTGCATGCCGACCGCGTCCAGCACGCGGTCGACGGCGATGCGCATCGTCCGATCTTCCTCCCGGAACGCGGCGCTATTGAACAGCGATGCAAACAAACCCGTACTGACGCGCGTGTGGAGGCCGGCGCGAATGTTCTCTCCGACCGTGAGATCAAACATCAGGCTGTTTTGCTGGAAGGTCCTACGGATCCCGTTTGCGGCGATCCACGCCGGGGGCAATCCGGTGACGTCGCGACCTCGGAAATCTATTCGCCCGCCTGACGGCCTCGCAAAGCCGGTGAGAAGGTTGAGGACCGTGGTCTTGCCGGCACCGTTCGGACCTATGAGGCTGACGATCTCGCCTTGCTTGACGGTCATGCAGAACTTGTTTACGGCCAACAACCCTCCGTATTTGACCGTCAAATCCGTGACTTGGAGGTAGTTTTCCGAACTCATTTGGAATTCCCACCGCTCGAAATCCCGCCGCGGCGTGACAGCCGACCCGCCAGCTGCGCGAGAGCCGGTCCGACCCCCTTCGGCATGTAGTGGATCGACAGAATGAGGATCACGCCGAAGACGAGAAGCCTCGCATCCTCAACAAAGCGCAGAATTTCGGGCAAGATCGTGAAAACGAAGGCTCCGATGAGCGCGCCTGATATGGTGGCAGCTCCGCCGACGACGACCATGATGAGCGCGCTGGACGTGTAGTAAACGTCGGCGAGGTGAGGCGTGATCACCCTGACGTAGTGGGCATACATCGCGCCCGCGATTCCTGCGATGAAGGTGGAAATGAAGAACGCGGTGATCTTGTACCGATACAGATCGATACCTACCGACTCGGCGAGACTTGCGTTCTCGCGGATCGCCACGATCGCGCGGCCGGTCCGGGAGACGAGCAGCCGGCGGACTACGTATATGACCAAGATCAGCAGCGCGAGGGCGAGGTAGTAGAAGGACAGTTCAGTATTGAATCGGATCGTCGGAAGCATCGGGAGGTCAAGCGTCGGCGCCGGAATCCGCGAGATGCCCATCGGGCCCCGTGTAATGGAGATGGAATTCGTGATGACCAGGCCGATGATCTGGGAAAACCCGAGCGTCACGATGGCAAAGTACGGTCCTTGCAGGCGGAAGGAGGGGAGCCCGACGAGGACGCCGGTCAGGCCGGAAATCAGTCCGGCCGCCGGAAGCGAAAACCAGAAGGGCCAGTTCTGATCGACGCTCAGTAGAGCGGACGCATAGGCGCCGACTGCGAAGAACCCCGCCTGCCCCAGCGTCAACTCGCCGAGAAATCCGACGACGATGCTCAGGCTCAGTGCGAGTGTCCCGAAGATCAGGAAGAGGACCAGAAGATGGAGGAAATAACCGCTCGGCACCACGAGCGGCGCCGTGCAGGCGATCAGGAAAACGACGCCGTAGAGGGCAAAGCGTCTCACATCGACTGCCACAATCTCTCTCATCGTCGTGCACCGACCAGGCCGCTCGGCCGCAACAGCAGAACGGAGATGATGACCGCGTAGCTGAAGAGGTCCTTGTATTCGGTGGACAGCAATCCTCCTGCGATCGCCTCCACGAGGCCGAGAGCCAGTCCGCCGAGAATCGCGCCGGGAACACTTCCCAAACCACCGAGGATGATGACGGCGAACGCCTTGAGGGCGATGGCCTGCCCCATGAACGGGTAAGCCATCGCAGTCGCCCCGAGCAGGCCGCCCGACAGGCCGGCCAAGCCGCATCCGATGCCGAAAGTGATGCCCCGCACCGCGCCTACGTTGATGCCGACCAAGGCAGCGCCCTCCGGGTCCTGAGCCGTAGCGCGAATGAGCTTGCCTGACGTGGCGTATCTGAGAAACATGCCGAGCAGCGAGACGACGACCGCGCCAACCAGCATGATGAGAATGCGCTGCCCGGTCAGATAGACGGGGCCGAGGACGACGACTTCCTGTTCAAACGGACTTTGAACCGGGCGCGGCGACGCACCCCAAATGAGTTCGGCTCCGTTGAGTAGAATAATGCTGAGACCGAGCGTGGCGAGCAGCGAGGTGAGAGGAGACCTGTCGTGAAGCGGCGCGAGGGCCAACCTTTCGCAGACGAGCCCGATAAATCCCACGATGATCGCAGCGAGCGGCAAGGCCACGAGATAGTGCAATCCAAGTCCCGCGATCAGAGTTGACGCGGTGAACGCACCGAGCATGTAAAACTCGCCATGGGCGAAGTTCACGACTCGCATGACGCCGAAAATAATGGTGAGCCCCAGCGACGCGACTACATAGCCGACACCGTTGGCGACCCCGAGGATGGCGAGTTGTCCAACAAGATCGATCACTCCGCCCCCCTCCCTCCCTGATTTATGTCGTTCCGCGTTGCATCGCAGAATCGAACTGGCGGAGTTGCTTTAGAGCCTGGGACAGAGCCCCGCCACGGCACGTGGCGAAAAACGGCTATGAATTCAATTCACATCACGCTAGATCGGAGGGTCTGATCCATGCGTAACGGCGGGGGAGACCAAGGGCGTGACGCGCAACGACCGGTTTCAAGAGGTTTTGGTATTCGTACAGATCGCAAAGAGCGGGAGCTTCTCTGCCGCCGGCCGTGCATTGGACCTAACGCCGTCGACCGTCAGCAAGGTCGTGACCAGACTCGAGCGCAAGTTCGGCGCCCGGCTTTTCAATCGGACGACCCATTCGGTCCGGCTCTCGGAAGAGGGCAAGGCGCTGTTTCAGCGAGCGTCCCGCGTCATTGAAGCCATGACTGATGCGGAGAGCCTCATTGAGAAGTTCTCGTTGGCTCCTACTGGGCAACTTCGCATCTATGCCCTGCCCTCCTTTGCGCTCTCCCAACTCGCACCTGTCCTTCCGGAATTTCTGGATGCCAATCCTGGAATCCGAGTCGACATTCAGCTTGGAACGGAAAACATAGACAGCATCAACTCCGACATCGATATTGTCTTGCGGTATGGACGCCCAGAAAACAGCAGGCTCGTGTCGCGCAAAGTCGCGGACAGCAGCTGGGTTGTCTGCGCATCGCCGATCTACCTGGAGCGCCGCGGCATTCCGGAGTCGCCGGCCGACCTCGTGCTGCATAATTGCCTCAGCTTTTCCCTTCAAACGATGGCTGTCCCGTGGTCGTTCAAGTCTATGCCCGAAGGCCTCGGGATCGAGGGAAATGCGTCATCGAACCATGCACCGATGCTGCGGGAGCTGGCGCTTCGCGGCGTCGGGATTATCAGAGTCGCCGACTTCGTCGTAGCGAACGACGTCAGAGCGGGCACGCTGATCCCGCTGCTTTCGGAATTCACCAGCAAGTTGGATGAGCCGATCTTCGCGCTCTACCAGCCGCAACCGGGTGGATCCCAACGCGTCCGGGCGTTCACGGAGTTCCTTCACCGAAGGTTCTCGAAACGACCTTGGCTTGTCGCAGCTCCATGAGTGACACCGAGGCTCGGCACCTCTGATCTCGGAGTTGAAGCGAGCAATCTGGACACGGGCTGGAAGCACCGACATTAGCGCGCACTTCCGCCGCATTGCCGCCTGCTCGACCAAGGGACCGCAGCATTGCAGCTATCTGATCTGGACAACGACCTTGCCTTTGGACCTTCCCTTTTCGAGATACGCAAGCGCCTCTTTCGCTTCCTCGAACGGATATACCTTGTCGATCACAGGCCGGATACGTTCCGTCTTAAGAAGTTCGCCGATCTCAGCGAGCTGCCCACCGTCAGGCTGGACAAAGAGAAATGAATACGTTGCGCCGCGTTTGCGGGCGAGCCGAATGATCTTGCGGCCCATCAACCCGAACACGAACACCATGAAGGCGTTCAGCCCGCGGGCGCGAGCGAACGCTGCGTCCAGTGGACCGATCAGAGACACGACCGTGCTTCCGGGCTTCAGTATCCGAAGGGATTTTTCGATGGCATCGCCCCTCACGGTGCCGAGCACGGCGTCGTAGTCCCGCAGCACTTGCTCGAATTCCTGCTGCTTATAGTCCACGACTTCGTCAGCTCCCAGGTTCCGCACCAGATCCACGTTTGCCGTGCTGGTTGTCGTCCCCACAGTAGCTCCTAGGCATTTCGCGAGTTGGATTGCGAACGTACCTATGCCGCCAGAACCTGCGGGGATGAACAATCTTTGGCCCGGCTTGAGGCGTGCACGTTGCTTGAGCGCCTGCCACGACGTCAGCCCAACCATCGGGATCGAAGCCGCCTGCACGAAGTCCAGATTTTGCGGTTTGAGCGCAGCCGCGTCCTCCGGCACGAGAGCAAATTCCGCAAGTGCGCCTTTTCCGGTGTCGAAGATGCTGGCGAAGACAGCGTCGCCCGGTTTGAAGCGAGTTACACGGCTTCCGACTTCGACCACGACGCCCGCCAAATCACTGCCAAGCGTGGCCGGCAAGTCAAACCGGAGGATGGGCTTGAAAGTGCCTTTCGGAATCATGTTGTCGATGGGGTTCAATCCAGCAGCGTGAACCTGAACGAGAATTTCGTTCGGCTTGGGGGTCGTCCGTGGAATGTCGGCAAACGAAACCTGATCCGATTTGCCGTAACGCTTAAAGACAAGTGCTCTCATGTGCTTCTCTGTGCCCGAAGGTGTTTGGGTTGATGTCGATGATGGGGAGTAAGGCCAAATTCCAAGCGCGAACGAACGAACCTGCGCCACGGCGAATGCCGTCACCATTTCTCGGTCCAGGGGCGAAGCACGACTTCGAATGCCCAGGTCGACCGATGCTGCCGGTGAAGCTGCAGATAGGTCTTCGCGATATGGACAGGGTCGGCCATGTTGTCGTCAACGGTTGTTCCCGCCAGACGATGCGCACGGGTCCCGTCCTCCTGAGTCCATCCGATCGCAGCGTCGATCGGCACGTTCACCACGTGGATTCCCTGCGGCATCAGCTCTCGGGCCATGCTTTGCGCGAGCCCCGATTTGGCATGACATGCCATTGCGAACGGACCACCCGATGGGAAGCCTTTCAGCGCAGCACTTGCGTTCGTAAAGATGATCGTTCCTCTCGCGCCATTGGAGTCCGGCTCGTTTCCGAGCATGAGCCGAGCTGCTTGTTGACCAACCAGAAACGCGCTGAACGCCGCGTTTCGAAGTGTCTCGATCGCCATGATTGGATCGGCTTCGACAACGCTCTTGCGGAATATGCCGGGAACCCGGCCGTCGATGTTATGAACGACGAGCCTCGGCGTTCCGATCTCTTGAACGACATTCTTGAACAGCTGCGCGACTGCTGCCGGCTCGCTTGCATCGCAGGCGTATCGACGCACCCCATGCATCTTTTCGAGAGCCTCAAGGACGGCTTTGTCGGGTTTCCTGGCTGCGATGCCGACACGCATGCCGTTTTCCGCGAACAACCTGGCGCAACTCGAACTGATGCCGGGGCCGCCGCCGACAATGACCGCAACCTCCTGTGCGGAAGTTTGGGTGTCGTGGATGGGCTGAGTCATGTTGCCTCCTCGATGCGCTTGATGGCGAGCGTGGTATGTCTTCCAATCGGCGCGAGCAATGTGGCCGCAGGTATACCCGTTCCCATCGTGGTCAGCGGGCCGACGTTGCGATGGAGGGGTAGTCGGTATAGCCCGCCGGTCCACCCCCGTAGAGCGTCGCCGGATTGAAGCTGGCCAACGGCGCACTCGTCTTCAGGCGCTCGACGAGATCCGGGTTGGCGATGAACGGCCTTCCAAAGGCGAACACATCCGCCAGCCCTTCGCGAAGTCTAGCCGTCGCGAGGTTCAGATCATAGCCATTGTTGGCGAGGTAGGTATTCTTGAACTTCTGCCGAAGAGTCGCGAAGTCGAACGATGCGATATCGCGCGGACCGCCCGTCGCGCCTTCGACGACGTGGAGATAGGCGATACCGAGTTCGTCGAGCTTCTCGACGATGTAATTGAACTGTGCCTGCGGGTTGGTTGCAGACACTCCGTTTGCCGGCGAGACCGGAGAAATCCGAACACCAGTTCGGTTGGCTCCAACTTCCCGGGCGACCGCAGCGGTCACCTCCAGCGTCAGCCGGGCGCGGTTCTCGATCGAACCGCCGTAGGCATCGGTGCGGGTGTTGGCTCCGTCCTTGGAGAACTGATCGAGCAAATAGCCGTTTGCGCCGTGGACCTCTACACCATCGAAGCCAGCGGCAATCGCATTGGCGGCGCCGTGACGGAAATCATCGACTATCGCTGCGATCTCGCCCAGCTCGAGCGCCCGCGGTTGCGACACGTCGACGAAAGAATTGTTCACGAATGTCTTAGCTTCGGCCCTGATAGCCGAAGGGGCTACCGGGGCCTGCCGGTTCGGCTGAAGATCGACATGCGACACCCTGCCCACGTGCCAGAGCTGCAGGAAGATATGACCGCCCTTGGCATGAACGGCATCCGTCACCTTTCGCCAACCGTCGATCTGCGCTTGGCTGTAGATGCCAGGCGTATCCTGATAGCCCTGCCCCTGCTGCGAGATCTGGGTCGCCTCCGAGATGATCAGGCCTGCCGAGGCGCGTTGGGCGTAGTATTCCGCTGTCAGATCGCCTGGTACAAACCCGCCGCCCGCTCTGTTGCGCGTCAACGGAGCCATGACGATCCGGTTGGACAGCGTGAGAGCACCGAGCATGTAGGGTTCAAAGAGTGACTTGTTGGTCATTTGTCGCTTTCACCAAGAGTTTGTCGCATCGAGGGTAATTATAGTTACGACTGATAGCGGGCAGCCGCGCGTTCCTGCCGAAGGCCGGGAAGTATCGCTTGCCGGGCAGCCTGATAGGTGTCCCACTGCCCAGCGTCGTGGAGCGGCGGGATGGTGATCGGCTCACGTCGATCGAAGCCGACCAGCGCAGCATCAACTAGCTCTCCCACGTCCATCACCACGGGCAGCGTGTTGACGTCGATGCTGGCACGCTCCCAAATCTCGGTGCGCGTCGCGGCCGGAAGCACGGCCTGGACATAAACGCCCTTGGGGCCGAGCTCGAGACTGAGCCCCTGGGACAGGAAGGTCACGAAAGCCTTGGTCGCGCCGTACACCGACATTCCGAACTCCGGCGCGAGCCCGACGACCGATGAAATATTGACGATCGCGCCTTCGCCCGCCTCTGCAAACCGCGGCGCTACGGCACTGGCGAGACGAACGACGGCGGTCGTGTTCAGAGCGACAAGACGGCCGACATCCTCGGCTGCTTGCGCGATGAAGGATCCGCCCAAGGCCGCCCCTGCATTGTTGACGAGGACACCAATGCGGCGATCGTCACGCAGCCGCATTTCGACGGCTGCAAGGTCGCCCGGGTTGGTCAGATCGGCCCGTAGGATGTCGATGGCAACACCCGTCTCGTCCCGAAGCCGCACAGCAAGGGCCCCCATTCGCTCCTTGTCGCGGGCAACCAGGACGAGATCATGTCCGCGGCGGGCGAAACGGTCTGCATAAGTTGCTCCGATGCCAGAGGAGGCTCCGGTGATGAGGACAGTGGGATTTTTAGCCATGATCTCGTTCTTTCTCGAAGTACTCTATTAGGCAGGATCGTTATTCCGATGGGCCCGCCGTGGTTGCTAGTCTGCCACCGTGATGACGACCTTGCCCTTTGCGCGCCCGCCCTCGACATAGGCGAGCGCATCACCGGTTTTTTTGAACGGGAAAACTTTGTCCACGACCGGACGGATCACGCCAGATTCGATCAGGGAGGTGATTTCGCTCAATTGCTGGCCCTGCGCGCGCATGAACAGGAATGAGAAGCGCACACCAACGCTTCTGGCTTTTTTCCGCACACCGCGGCTCAGCATGCGCATCACCAGCTTCAGGAACAGGTTCATGCCCTTTTCCCTGGCGAATTCGGGGTCAGGCGGCCCGGAGATTGACACGAGCAGACCGCCCGGCTTGAGCACGCGCAGGGATTTTTCAAGCGCCTCGGCGTCCTGGCTGTGCAGGACCAGATCGTAGCCCGACAAGACCTTCTCGAAATCCTGCGTCTTGTAATCAATGACCAGGTCCGCGCCGAGATTCTTGACCAATTTGACATTCTTCGCGCTCGTCGTCGTCGCGACGATCGCACCGAGATGCTTGGCGAGTTGGATAGCGAAAGTCCCAACCCCGCCGGAGCCAGCCTGGATGAAGACCTTCTGGCCAGGCTTCAGCTTGCCCACCTCGACTAGCGCCTGCCAGGCGGTCAGCCCCACCAGCGGGATAGAGGCGGCCTCTTCCATGCTGATGTTCTTGGGCTTCGGCGCCACGTCCGCTTCATTCATGGCAATGAATTCGGCGAATGTTCCGACCCGATGATCGCGCGGCCGTGCATAGACCTCGTCGCCGACCTTGAACCGCCTGACATTGCGGCCGACCCTGAGGACTATCCCTGCAACATCGTGACCCAGAATGAAAGGTGGACGATACGGCAGGATGAGCTTGAATTCTCCGTCTCTGACCTTGGAGTCCAGAAGGTTCACGCCGGTTGCACGAACTTGAACCAGGACATCATTGTCCTGCATCTCCGGCTCCGGCAAATTAGCCAAGCGCAGAGCGCCCTTCTTTTTGTATTTGTCGACAACGAATGCCCTCATGGTGTTCTCCATTCGAAGTATTGCCGTGGTGTCAGGCTTCAAGGAAGGACAGCGCATTCGGAACAAAGTCGGCGTAGTGCTGAAAAATTCCGCCATGCCCGGCATCTTCGTAGATAATCAATTGCGCACCCGGGATACGGCGCGCCATGTCGGCGCTGTTCGCGGTGGGCACCATGATATCGTTGTCGCCATTCGCGATGAGCACAGGGATGCGGATGCTGCCGAGATCTTGAGGCGTCTGCTGGCCCCAACTCTTGATCGCCTTGAGTTGCCGCAACAAGGCCTCTGGTGTGGCTCCTTTGTCCCGATCGGCCTTGCGCTCCTTCAGCCTTTCCAAAAAGGCCCTTGCGGCTCGGCGGCCATTGGCCGTGGACGTGAAGAACAAGTAGAATTTGGGGTCTCGCAAAGTCAGCAAGCCCTTGATCATTAGCGGCCAGGACACAGGCCCGACCTTCTCGATACCTTTGCCGCCTGCCGGGCCCGTGCCGGTCAGAATGAGCTTTCGCACGAGGCCCGGCGCCTTCAGCGCGATATCCTGCGCCACGAAACCGCCGAGGGAGAAGCCGAGCAAATCGATCTTTTCAAAGCCCAGCGCTGCGACCAGAGCAATCGTATCTCGCGCCATTTCGCCAACGGTAACAGGCGCTTTCCCGCTCGAAGCGCCGATACCTTGGTAGTCGATCGCGATCACACGGTGCCTGGTGGCCAGGCCATCGACGATCCGTGGATCGAAATTGTCGAGAACCGCGCCCCAATGGTTGAGAAGGATCAGTGGGACGCCACTGCGCGGACCGATGTCGCGATAGGCAAAGGTGGTTCCTGCAGCACTGACCGAAAGATTCGGCGCATCGATATAGCGCACAACCGATCCGGCGTGGCTCACATAACTGGGCATCACTTACTCCATAGTTCGGTTGAAACCGGAATCCGCAAGATCGGAAGGACCCGGTCGGAGAACGCACCTTCTTCTTCGCGCACCCAAAGATGCACGGGTTGATCGCGCGGCAACGTCGGCCCAATGCTGGCGCAAGTACCTGAGATCAGCGCAAGTCCGCCCTCTGTCCTGCTCCTCGGTCCAGTTTTCTCAATTTGTCGTGGAACATCGACGAACAACCTGTTACTATCAATTTAGTACCATGTCACTACTAAAATGAGACTAACATGAAGAAACTTTCGATCCAGCCCTGCATGATTGCCCGGAGCCTGGCGATTGTCGGGGACGCATGGAGCATGCTGATCATGCGCGATGCCCATGGGGGGCTGACCCGGTTCGACGATTTTCGTAAGAGTCTCGGTATCGCACCGACGATGCTGACGGGGCGGCTTTCTGCCCTGGTGGACGAGGGGTTGCTGGAGAAACGTCGTTATTCAGACCGGCCGCCACGGGACGAATATGTGCTGACGGAAGCCGGCCGCGACTTTTTGCCGGTGCTCTTCGCGATTGGCGCGTGGGGACGCAAGCATCGTGGCGGAGGCAAGATGATCCGGTTCTTCGACGCCGAGAAGGGAACGGAGATCGATCCCCTTACCATCGACCGCGCGACCGGCGCTCCGATCGGGACACGTTCCATTCGTATCGCCGAACCCGAATGAGCTACTCGCTTGACATCTCCAGCTTGTGCGGTCGCGCGTGCGGCCCACCAGGCCTTCAAAGTAATTAACTGAAACAGTTTTTACCTGTAAGTGGGAGGACGTTTCTCATTAAAAGCTCGAACGGCTTCGGCGTGCTGCGCAGTACCCGCTGCAATGACCATCCTTTCGGCCTCCTGATCCAAGGACGTCAAGAAGTCCACCGACAGCGCAAGATCGAGATTATCCTTGATAGAGGCAAAAGCGCTCGCCGGACCGTTCGCCAACGTCCTCGCCACTGCAAACGCTTCGTGCTGCAGTTCAGAATCGGACACCACGCGATTGACCAGCCCCAGCGCTTCGCTGCGGCGTGCATCGATCCGTTCGGACAAAAACATTAGTTCGCGCGCACGCGATGTTCCGGCCAGCCGGGTCAATAGCCATGAAATGCCGTAATCGCCGGTCAGCGCAATCCTGGCGTAGCCCGTCGTCATAATGGCGGATTCGGCTGCGATACGAATGTCGCAAGCGAGCGCGATCGCAAGTCCAGCGCCGGCCGCCGGTCCCGGCAAGGCCGCGATGGTGGGCTTGCGCACCGAGACAAGTGCGCCGGTGAGGGTTCGCTGACGAGCCCGCAATCGCTCGACCTTGTCGCGGATTGACATGGCCGGTGCGGCAGAGTTCCCACCCATTCCCTTGATGTCGCCGCCCGAGCAAAAGGCGGTGCCCGCCCCGGTGAGAAGAAGGGCTCCGACTTCAGGATCATCTCCATTGTGTTTGATCATCCGGCGCAACGCCGGCGTGAGATGGTCAGACAGCGAATTTCGGGCTTCCGGTCGGTTCAAGGTGATCACGGCAACGCGATCCCGGATCGTGCACAGCAGTTCGTCCGTCCCCGTATCGACCGAGATTGATCCATCAGTCATGGTTTGACCTTTCAAGTCCTGCGCAGAGCTCTCTAAATGACCAAGTGCGCGTTACCGGTTGTGACCGCGTTTCTCGTAGGGCGAGCATCACCACTTTTCGTTGAATGGCCGCAGCTCCGTAAGGAATGACCAGGCGGACCGGTCCTGACCGCAAAGATGGTACAGTTCATCGGCAATCGCGGCAGGCTTGATGAAGAACTCATCCAGTTTGTCGCTCATCCGCGCGCGCATCCGGGGCGTATCGATCACGGCGTCGATGAGGACATAGGAGACATGCACGCCGAGAGGTCCCATGTCCCGCGCGATCGACTCGGCCAGGATACGTTGCGCGGCTTTCGTCGGTGCGAAGCCGGCGAAATTGGCTTTGCCTCGGATCGACGACGTGTTGCCAGTCACCAGGATTGCACCTTTACCCCGATCGATCATGTCAGGGGCCACCTCGCGCGACAGGTACAACAAGCCCATCACGTTGACCTCGAAATTGCTCTTCAGCATCTTCGGATCAATCTCGCGAAAGTTCCCCCAGCCTCCTCCAACCGCGTTGTGGATGAGGACTTCGGCTGCGCCAAAGCGCCGCTTTACCTCAGTGATCACGGTCCGCACCTGGCTCTCGTCCGAGACGTCGCAGGTCACCGCGTGCACGTCGGAAAACTCTTGTGCAAGTCGATTGATGAGCTCCACAGAGCGAGCAAGCGCGACGACACGGAAGCCACCGGCGGAGAAACGCTTGACGATGGCGGCCCCGGTGCCCGGCCCTACGCCCGTCACGATCGCGATCGGCTTCTCGGCCATTTGACGCTCCCTTCTGGCTATCGTCCGGCCACTGTCCTATGAATTCGGTCGGACTGCGACTGATGGGCCGCAGCCTCGTGCCCGGGCACCAGGGCCAGGCGAACCGCAACGTTCTTGTGGTAGGGCGTGCCCGCAATGGGGTCGCGGTTGCCACTGTCCGTCAGGAGATTGATGCGCGGCCCGTTGACGAGGCGCTCACCATCCGACGTGGGGTATGCCTGACCATAGCCGTGCGGCAGCGCCAACTGGCCGTTCCGCATGGCGTCATCGACCTTGCAGCGGACGACGAGCCGCCCCACCACCGACTCGACGGCAATCCAGTCACCGTCCTTCGCGCCCAACTCGCTCAGATCGTTCGAATTGATCAACATGGCGCCGTCCGGATCGTCGCGACGCCACGCGGGATCGCGAAAGATCTGATTGGCATTGAACATGCGCCGGCCACCGGCCGCCAGCATGAACGGAAACTCCTTTGGAGCAACCGCGGCTTTCGGGTCGAGGCGCGCCAGCCATTCCAGCATCTGCGGGATGACCAGCCGTACCTTGCGATCCGAATGACTGATCAACGACCAGACGTCGTCGTAGTCGTGCTGGGTAACCGCCGTGCCCTGCCGGGTGGCCACGATGGTGTCGAACAGGAGATCGCCGAGCTGATGATCCGTGACCTCGTCCGATGCGTTGATCGCGCGCCGCACGGCTTGCGACGATCGCTTCGCGCAAGCCAGTGCCGCGCTCCACAACGGTGCAGCCGCCGCAGTGCCATCCGGAAGCGTCTGCCCAAGCGTATGGTAGAGCACGAGGGCGGGCACGGCCTGCGGGTTTTCGGCAATAAAGGCGCGAAAGGCCGCGGCGAACTCCGGGCGGGAGCGGCGTGCTGTCTCGCGCAAGGGTGCGAGCACATTATCACCCGGCAGGAGCCCAAGGGCTATGGCAAGCCGCGTATAGATCTCGGGCTCCGGCAAGGTGCCGGCGAGTGGCGGCAATACACCGGCGCGCACGTGAAAATAGTTCGTCGGAAACTCGAAGTTGAACAGAGTGAACTCCGTTTTTTCGAATTGCGAGGAGGCAGGGAGAACATAATCCGCGAGCTGCGCGGTTTCGGTCATCGCAACGTCGACCACCACGCATAGCTCAAGCGAACGTAGCGCTCGCTCTACTGCATCGGTGTTGGCTGCCGTGTTGGCAGGATTGGAACTGTCGATCCAGGCGCAGCGCAATCGGTCGGGATGGTCGTTGAGCACCGCCTCGGGGAAAATATTCGGAGGCAACAGGCCCCCGATGATCGCGTCGCCGGTCGGAGGGAAGGTCTGGTTCGGTGAATTGCCCCATAGTGGCTGAAGCCAGCTATGCAGTTGGTTGGTGCCTTTACGGCCGAAACTGCCGGACAGCATGATCAAGAGCTTTTCGAGATAGGAGTTGAGCGTCGAGTTGATGCCTTGCTGGATGCCAAGCTCGACCCGCACCACCATGGCCTTCGCGGCTGCGATCATCGCGGCGCAACGCTCCAGGTCCGTCATCGTGATATCGGCCGCAGCAGCCCATTCCTCGACTGGAATGTTCAGCAGTGCCCGCCTCACTTCGGCGAAGCCGATCGTGCGCTCCTCAATGAACGCGTGGTCGATCCGCTCGGAACGGACGAGCGTAGCCAGCAACGCGCCGAGCAGGAATGCGTCGGCGCCGGGACGAACTGCGAGATGCAGGTCCGCCATTTCGGCGGTTTCGGTCCGGCGCGGATCGATGACGATCAACTTGCGTGCGGGATCCTTGCGGATCTGATTGAGATGGTCCCGCGCATTGGGGAAGCCGTGCGCGATCCAGGGATTTGCACCGATGACAAACAAGAGATCGCAATGATGTACGTCCTCGGCGGTGTGGCACGTCTGGCTGCCGAACATGTGGCCATTGACCCAGAAATCGCCAGTTTTCTCCTGTGAAAGCGCATTGAAGACGCTGCGCGAGCCCAGCGCGCGCAACAATCCACTGGCGTAGGCGCCGCCGGCGTGGTTGCCCTGCCCACCGCCGCCATAAAGGGCGATGCTCTTGCCCCCATGCCTGTCGACGATGCCTCGCAGCCGCTCCGCGATCTCTGCGATCGCCACGTCCCACTCGATCTCGTCGAAGCCGCCGTCGGCGCGACGACGCAGCGGGGTCGTGAGCCGATCCCTGTCATTTGCATAATATGGAATGCGGGTCGCCTTGTTGCACAGATAGCCCTGTGATTTCGGGCTCGAACGGTCGCCTCGCACTTTCTCCAAGCGACCGTCATTCACCCAGACTTCGATCCCGCAATTTATGTAGCACAGATTACAGGCTGTCTTGAGCCACTTGCCGGCCGTCATGGTAATCTCCCTACGTTAGGATTTATCGTTGCGCGCTGCCTTTGTTGTGCTTCGCTGAGGCTTTCCGAATCCGGCCGCCAGCGGTCACGCGTCCTGCGTCGAGAATGCCGTCGGAAAGATTCCCGGCGCCGACGGCACGCGACAGCACGATTGATCCAACCATGGTTGCGATAGCGCCCGTCGCAATTTGACGTGCCTGCTCTGGCTCCCCATCGGGAAGCAGATCGACAAAGACGTCGATCATCTTCTCGAGTTTGGAAGCTAAGGCCCGCCGCTCGCTCGGGCTCGATCGAGCAACATCGGCGGCCAAGGCTGGGAGTGGGCAACCGTGTCTGGAATCGTCGCGATGCCGGGGACTGAGATAGTCGGCGATCACTGCCTCGAAGCGCTCCCCGTTGGCCTTCCCATTCGCCACCCGCTTCCACCGCTCGGTCATTTGGTCCATTGCAAAAGCGATCGCCTCGCCGACAAGAGCGGCACGCGAATCGAAATAGTTGTAGAAGCCGCCATGCGTCAGACCCGCCAACTTCATCAAGTCGACAACGCTGAGCCCTTCGGCGCCCTTCTGCCGCAAGCCGTAAGATGCATTTTCAACGATCCGACTGTGGGTTTGACGTCTGTGGTCTTCTACGTATCGCATCGCCACTCCCTGCAAGGCCCAGGGCGATCGGCTGCACAAACCGCCCCCTCTCCTTCGAGCAATTCTGGAACCGCACTTCCTTGAAGATCACGGCAACATTCCATTGCAATGCCAGTCACCTTATATGATTATCGTCATATAACAACATAGATCACCAGGAGAATTCGCCATGGCCGCCGCCTCAGATCCCGTCGTCATTCTTTCCGCCGCTCGTACACCGCTTGGCCGGTTCATGGGTGAACTGTCGCCGTTGAGCGCTCACAAGCTGGGAGCCCACGTCATCGGCGCCGCTATCGAGCGCGCCAAACTGGCCCCCGAAAGGATCGACGAGGTATTCATGGGCAACGTGCTGCCGGCGGGACAAGGCCAGGCTCCAGCCCGGCAAGCGGTACGCGGTGCCAAGTTGCCCGACGCCACCGGCGCCACCACCATCAACAAGGTCTGCGGGTCCGGCATGAAGGCGACGATGCTGGCACACGACATCATCAATGCAGGTTCCGCCGAAATCGTGCTGTCCGGCGGCATGGAGAGCATGAGCAACGCGCCCTATCTGCTGGCGAAGGCGCGCGGCGGTTACCGCGCCGGACACGACAGGATCATCGATCACATGCTGATGGACGGCCTCGAAGATGCCTACGAGACCGGTCGCTCGATGGGCGATTTCGGCGAAGCCACGGCGGAAGCCTATCAGTTCACCCGGAACGACCAGGATGCCTACGCGATCGAGACCCTGACCCGGGCACGCAAAGCAGTCGAGGGCGGTGCGTTCAAAGCTGAGATCGCGCCGATCACCTTGGCGGAGAAGACCGGGCCGCGGATCGTCGCCAACGACGAGCACCCGCTCAAGGTCGATCCCGCCAAGATACCTGCCTTGAAAGCTGCGTTCCGCGCCAATGGCACCATTACGCCAGCCGCCTCCTCGGCCAACGCGGACGGCGCCGCGGCCCTCATCCTGGCAAAGCGCTCGCTCGCCGACCGGGACGGCCTGCCTGTGCTCGCCGAGATCAAGGGCCACGCCACTCATAGCCAGGAGCCGAAATGGTTCACCACGGCGCCGATCCCGGCCATCCGCAAGCTGCTGGATAAGGTCGGCTGGAGCGTCGGCGATGTCGATCTGTTCGAGATCAATGAGGCCTTTGCCGTGGTGGCGATGGCGGCGCAAAAAGATCTCGGCATCCCCAGGGAGAAACTGAACGTCAATGGCGGCGCCTGCGCGCTTGGCCACCCCATTGGCGCCACAGGGGCGCGGTTGATCGTGACGCTTTTGCACGCCCTCGAAGCGCAGAACCTCAAACGCGGCGTGGCGGCTCTCTGCATCGGTGGCGGTGAAGCCACCGCCATTGCGATCGAGCGCGTTATCCGCGGATAGCACGAGAGGCCCTGCAAAATTGGTTCGGCGAGCGGCGCGAACTGCGACGCTCGCTGACTTGTTACCTGCCCATTCCTATCGGCACGAAAGTTCCCATGACTGACCAGTGCGAAACGATCGAGACGGCGCCGCCAGACGTTCCCATCCCTAGTGCCCTGCCGATTGCGATCCTTTCCGTCCTGGCCGCCATGGGAACGCTCGCGACCAACATCTTGCTGCCGTCGCTGCCGCAAATTGCGATCTCACTGAATGTCACGAGCGCGGCGGCCACATCCGCCATCACCGTCTTTCTCGCGGTGTTCGGGTTTGGACAGCTGGTAGTCGGACCGCTTTCGGATCGCTACGGAAGACGCTGGCCAGTCCTGATCGGATTTGCCGTTTTCATCGCCGGTAGCGTCTGGTGCAGTTTGGCGAACGACCTGCCGAACCTACTGGTCGGCCGCGTCGTACAGGCCGCGGGGGCTTGCGCGACGTCCGTGCTGTCTCGCGCCATCGCCCGCGATCTGTTCCGAGGGCCGGCGCTGGCCCGCGCGATGGCGCTGATTATGATCACAATGTCCGCAGCCCCCGGATTCTCACCGCTGCTTGGGGGTGCACTCGACCACAGCTTCGGCTGGCGCTCTGAATTCGCACTGGTCGCTGCCTTTGCTGTTGTTGGCGCTATTGCTTATGGGATCATCCTCGGCGAAACCCACCGTTCAACCCGCACCCCGCTCAACCTGGTCGCTATCGCGAAAACCTACGTTAACCTGATTTCCGATCCTCGTTTCGCTATCCCGGCCGCAACCGGGAGCCTGATCATAGGCGGCCTGTTCTCGATGTTTTCGGCTGCGCCGCGCCTGTTCATCGAGGCGCTGCACTTCACACCAATCCAACTCGGCTTCTTCTTCGCCGGCACCGTCTTTATCGTATTCGCCGCAGGTATGCTGGCGACGAGACTGGCACCACGCTACGGGCTCGATGGCCCGATCCGGACAGGACTGTGGGCGACAACCGCCAGCAGTCTTGCGCTTCTGCTGATCTCGATGACAAGCCCAACATTCCTGCCGTTTCTGGGCGCGATGTGCGTGTTTCTCCTCGGCATGGGCGTTGTCAGTCCCCTAACCACCGCGCGGGCGCTCTCTCCATTCGGAGAAAAAGCCGGCGCAGCCTCGGCGCTGCTAGGCTTCTGGCAGATGATGAACGCTGCAATCGGTGTATGGCTTGCTGCCACCGTATCGCATGAAGCAATGCTTGCGCTGGGCGTGGTGTTGAGCGCGTTTTCGCTGCTTGCCTTTGGCCTATATACGCGAATTCCGAGGCCATGATTGGCTAATCCCGCAAGCGCCACAGATGGCATTGATGAGTTCGCTGTTCTTCTCGGCACGAGCTGACGTCATCGTCATCATGACCACAGCCACGTTGGATTGTGTATTCAGGATCATCGCCATTCAAGTGCCGTGAAATTCTGGCTTGCTGCTACCTGGTGGTCGTTTCATCTCGAACATGTTTTCCGTCTTGACCTCAAGGTAGTCTCCGCCCCGGCCGGCGCGCAGGATAGGACCTCCGAGCGCGGTGTTGTAGACGCCATCCTGGATCAGGGACTTGTCGATGTAGACTGCGACAACTTCGCCGAGGACGAACCAGCCTTCGACTTTCTCGCCTCGCGCATTCGCCAGCTGAGAGACCTCGATGACCTTGCACTCCATCGCGGCCCTGCTCTCGCCGACGCGCGGCACGGCCACGCGACGCCCGGGTATCGGCGTCAGCCCTGCTGCCTCAAACTCGCTCACGCCGTGATCGAGAGGTGCCGCCGTCACATTCATGCGCTCGCCCAGATCTACCGTGACCAGATTCCAGACGAATTCACGGGTCTCGCTGACGTTCTTGACGGTGTCCTTCCACGAAATTGAAGAGAAGCCGATTATCGGAGGGTCGTAAAGGAACGCGTTGAAGAAGCTGTAGGGAGCGAGATTCAGCTGACCGGCCGCGTTCCGCGACGAAATCCAGCCGATCGGGCGCGGAGCAATTATCGCATTGAATGGATTATGTCGGAGTCCGTGGCCGTTCGACGGCTCGTAGTAGTGAAAGTCTGCCAGATCCATGACCTTTCTCTCCCCGGGGGCCGCCAGGGCCCATCCATCGCTGTCCAGTCCAGCTCCTTCAACAACAATTGACCCACGCATGACCGGGCGGGGCACTGCCCTTGTCAGAACATCCCGCAGTAGGGCCCCATCCGAAACATGCTCACGCAATCGCTCGAGCCACCGCCGGCCGTTGCTCGGCGGCATCGAGAAAGCCTATCAGGCGCTGCCGGATGATCCGTTCGGCGTCCGCCATGATGCGATCGATCAGCTCCTTGACCGTTGGGATGTCGTGAATGAGGCCAACGACCATGCCGCAGCTCCAGGCGCCCGCGTCCATGTCGCCGTCGATCATCACCTTGGGATAGACGCCCGCCACCTGCTCGTGGATATCGTCGATCTTCAGGGCTTTGCCCTTCTCCCGTTCAATCTCGAGCAGTTGCTCGACGCCCCTGTTGTTCAGGACCCGCTCGGTATTTCGCAGCGCCCGCATGACCAGGCGCGTATCGAGCTCGGTTGCCTTGACCAGGGCATCCTTGACGTTTTGATGCACGGGCGCCTCCTTGGTGGCGATAAATCGCGTGCCCATGTTCATGCCGGCGGCGCCCATGGCCAGAGCCGCAACCAGGCTGCGCGCGTCCGCCATGCCGCCCGAGGCAACGAACGGTATCTTCAGTTCCTCGGCCGCACGCGGCAGCAGGATCATGTTGGGCATGTCATCCTCACCGGGATGGCCGCCGCACTCAAAACCATCGACGCTGACGGCATCACAGCCGATCTGTTCGGCCTTCAGCGAATGCCGAACGGACGTGCACTTGTGGATCACCTTGATGCCGCCAGCCTTCAAGGCCGGCATGTACTGCTCGGGGCTGCGCCCGGCCGTTTCGACGATCTTGACGCCGCCCTCTCTGATGGCGGCAATATATTCCGGATAGGGCGGCGCGCTGAACGTCGGCAGAAAGGTCAGGTTCACGCCGAACGGCTTGTCCGTCATGTCGCGGCAGCGCGCAATCTCCTTGGCCAACAGTTCCGGCGTCCGCTGCGTGAGGCCTGTGATTAAGCCGAGGCCGCCTGCGCCGGACACCGCCGCCGCCATTTCGGCAAAACCGACATAATGCATTCCGCCCTGGATGATCGGGTGTTCGATACCGAACAGCTCAGTAATTGCCGTCTTCACGCGCGTACCTCCGACGTGTTGTACAGATTGGCGACTTGTTGCTCGTTAGTTGATGATTTCGAGAAGTCCTGCAGCGCCCATGCCACCGCCGACGCACATCGTGACAACGGCATACTTGGCCTTGCGCCGACGGCCCTCGATCAAGGCGTGGCCGGTCAGCCGCGCGCCCGTCATGCCGTAGGGATGGCCGACCGCGATTGAGCCGCCGTTGACATTGAGCTTGTCCGGATCGATCCCGAGCTTGTCGCGGCAATAGATCACCTGCACGGCGAACGCCTCGTTCAATTCCCAGAGGTCGATATCGTCGGTCTTGAGCCCGTGCCGTTTGAGCAGGCGGGGAACGGCATAGATCGGGCCGATACCCATCTCGTCCGGTTCGCAGCCAGCCGAAACGAAGCCTCGGAAAATGCCGAGCGGCTTCAGTCCCTTTTGCGCCGCGAGCTTGTCGCTCATAATGACGGCCGCACTCGCGCCATCCGAAAGCTGACTGGCATTGCCGCCGGTCACGGTGAAGCCCGACCCCTTGGCCGGTTTGACGCCCGCGAGCCCCTCGGCCGTGGTATCCGGGCGCGGCCCCTCGTCCGCCGACAGCGTTACCTTCTGATAGGATACGGCACCGCTCGCCTTGTCCGTGACCGCCATGGTGGTCGTGATCGGCGCGAGCTCGTCGTTGAACCGACCGCCCTGCTGCGCGGCCGCGGTGCGGCGCTGGCTCTCGAGACTGTATTCATCCTGGCGTTCACGCGAGATGTTGTAGCGTTTCGCGACGACCTCGGCCGTGTCGAGCATCGCCATGTAGGCATCTCCCTTCATCGCGAGCAACTCCGGATCCACGGCATGAAAACCGTTGAACTGGTTATTCTGGACCAGGCTGATGGATTCGCCACCGCCGCCGATCGCTACGGGCACGCCGTCAAAAACGACCGAGCGGGCGGCAAGCGCGATCGCCTGGAGGCCGGACGCGCACTGACGGTCGATGGTCGTCCCCGCCACGCTCACCGGAAGTCCGGCACGCAGCAGCGCTTTGCGGGCGATGTTGGTTCCCGTGGTACCCTGCTGCATGGCGCAACCCATCACGACATCTTCGACCTCTGCCCCTTCAATTTTCACGCGCGACAGCGCTGCGGAGATGGCATGCCCCAGCAGGGTCGCACCCTCGGTATGGTTGAGCGCCCCCTTATACGCCTTGCCGATCGGGGTGCGGGCCGTCGAGACGATCACAGCTTCAGTCATTGCTTACCTCTGGTGGAAGCGCCAATCGGATGATTGAACAGGCGGACGGTTCAGCTCTGCTGCGCATACCGCATCAGGTGATAGGTCGGGTCGCCGAACTGGACGTTGATGGAGCTGATCCGCTTGAAGTAATGACCGACGTTCAATTCGTCGCTCATGCCCATGCCACCGTGGATCTGCACGGCCTGCTCGGCGACGAACCGCGCGGCGTAGCCAACCTTCGACTTGGCGCCTGACGCGAGCTTCGACCCATTGGGCTCCCGGGCGGCCAGGCTGAGGTTCAGATGCTGGGTGAGCGAGACGGCCTCTTCGAGCGCGATGAACATGTCGACCATGCGATGCTGCAGCACCTGAAAGGTCCCCAGTGCGACCCCGAATTGCTTGCGCGTCTTGCTGTATTCCAGCGTTGCCGAATTCAGCACCGACATCGCACCGACCGCCTCGGCGCAGAGCGCGGCGATGGCGCGTTCACGGCAAGCCTCGAGCGCCGCAACGCCCTCGCCCTCGCGACCAAGCAACTGGCTGGCCGGCACCTCGACGTTCATCAGCGCGAGCTCGGCAGCGCGCCGTCCGTCGACGGTCTTGAAGCTCTGCAAATGGAGATTGGCCGAATGACGATCGACGATGAAGAGGCTTACGCCGTCGCGATCACGGGGGCCACCAGACGTTCGCGCCGATATGATGAGTTTGTTCGCCCACGGTGCCCCCACCACCGCGGCCTTTGTCCCGCTCAGCACGAAATTGTCGCCCTGGCGCCGGGCTGTCGTGGTGACGTTGTTGAAATCGTAGCGGGATCGCCCCTCCGCCCAGGCCAGCGCCCATATCGCCTCGCCCTCCATGATGTCAGGCAGGAACGCCTCGCGCTGTTCGGGCGAGGCGACATCCTCGATCAGGCCGCCTGCGAGCACCACCGTCTCGAAATAGGGTTCAACGACGAGGTTGCGGCCGAACTCCTGCATCACGATCATGGTCGCGAGCGGGCCCCCGCCCAGGCCGCCCGAGCTTTCCTGGAACGGCGCCGCGCAGAGCCCGAGTTCGGCGAACGATTTCCAATGCCTGCGGCTCCAGCCCTCGTCGGTCGAAACGATCTTACGGCGCTCGTCGAAGTCGTACTGCTCGCGCAGAAACCGTTGAATGCTGGATCGGAGCAATTCCTGCTCTTCGGTAAATTGAATGTCCATCGGATGCCTCGTGCGATATGTCAGAGACCCAAGACCGCTTTCGCGATGATGTTGCGCTGGATCTCGTTCGACCCACCGTAGATGCTGAGCTTCCGGGAGTTCAGATACTTCTCGGTCGCGGTGTGGCCATAGTCCGGCCCCGGCATGAAGCGATTGGCGGTCACCGGATGCTCGCGAATCGCCAGACCGTAATTGCCGATCGCCTGGTGCGTCAGGTCCGTGATGCGCTGGAAGATCTCGGTGCCCCTGATTTTGAACAGCGACGCCGCCGGTCCCGGATCGATACCGCGCGACATCTGGGCAACGATGCGCAGCTCGGTCGCTTCCAGCGCGAGCACATCAAGCTCGACCCGCGCGATGTCCTTGATGAATTCTCCGAAGGACGGATCGTCCTCGCCGATCTCCGTCCGCACGACCTGCTTCAATCGTTGCAAATAGCGCGTCGACCGCCCGATCCCGGCCATGCTGGTGCGCTCGTTGCCCAGCAGGAATTTTGCGTAGGTCCAACCCTTGTTTTCTTCGCCGATCAAATTCTCGGCCGGCACCCGCACGTTCTCAAGGAAGACGTCGTTGACCTCATGCGATCCGTCGATCGTGATGATCGGCCGCACGGTGACGCCGGGCGATTTCATGTCGATCAACAAGAAGGAGATGCCGGCCTGGGCCTTGGCTGACGGATCGGTCCGGACGAGACAGAAAATCCAGTCGGCGTGCTGGGCCAGCGTCGTCCAGGTCTTGTGGCCGTTGACGATATAGTGGCCGCCTTCGCGCACCGCCTTGGTTCGGACCGACGCGAGATCGGAGCCGGACCCCGGCTCCGAATAGCCCTGGCACCACCAGTCCTCGCCGGACAGGATTCGCGGCAGAAACTTCTTCTTCTGCGCCTCGTTGCCGAACGTGTAGATGACCGGGCCGACCATGGTGACGCTGAAGGCGAGCGGCGGAAGCGTCCCTGCCCGAGACGTCTCCTGCTCGAAGATGAAGCGCTGGGTGACCGACCAGCCGGGGCCGCCGTACTCCTTGGGCCAGAGCGGAGCAATCCAGCCCTTCTTGTAGAGGATGCGGTGCCAGAGCAGCGACTGCTCCTTCGTCAGGTCGGTCTCCGGATTGGGAACGCGCATCTCCTGCGGATAGTTCTCCGCAATGAAAGTGCGCACCTCGTCACGAAACGCGGCGTCCTCACTGGAAAGGCTGAGCTCCATCGCGCGGACCTCCTACCACTTCTCACCGAAGGGGCGGATCTCGAGCTCAAAGGTCCAGGCGCTGCGCGGCTGCTGATACAGCAGCCAATAGGATTCCGCGACCGACGACGGCGGCATCAACAGATCGGGATCATCGAGGGCGTTCGGACCGAGCGCCTCGATCCGCCGCTGACGGACCCATTCCGTGTCGACACCGGAATCGATGATGAGATGTGCCACGTGAATGTTCTTTGGACCCAACTCGCGCGCAGTCGCCTGTGCGACGGCGCGCAGGCCGAATTTGGCGCTGGCGAAGGCCGCATATCCCGATCCACCGCGCAAGCTCGCCGTCGCGCCGGTAAAGAAGATATTGCCCTTCCCTCGGGGCAGCATCAGGCGGGCCGCTTCACGGCCGGCGAGAAAGCCGGAATAGCAGGCCATTTCCCAGACTTTGCGGAATACGCGCTCGGTCGTATCCAAGATCGGAAAGTTGACGTTGGCGCCGATGTTGAAGATGCAGACTTCCAGCGGGGCATGCTTGTCCGCGTCGCCAAGGAACGAGATGATCTCCTCTTCCTTGCGTGCATCGAGCGAGCGCGCGTGAATTTCGCCGCCGGCCTCTTCGATTTCCTTGACCAGAGGCTCGAGCTTGGCCCCATTGCGGCGACCGGCAAATACCGTGAAGCCTTCAGAGGCGAACTTCTTGGCGATTTCGCCACCGATATAATCTCCAGCCCCGATCACGGCCACGGTCGCGTTTCTCTTTTGCAAGGGTGTTCTCCCGGTGAGGTTAGACTTGCTGCTTGCGGAATTCGGGCGCCCCCTTCGGAGGAGCTTCACGACCCTCCCCGCGCAAGGACTCCACGAGCTTGTGCTTGAGTATCTTGCCGGTCGAGGTCGCCGGCAAGGCATCGAGAATGACTATTTCGGACGGCCGCTTGTACGAGGTGAGTTGAGATCGGATGAATCTCATCAGATCGTCGGGCGTGGTGCGAGACCCCGGCAGCAATTGCACAAAGGCGACGATCTCCTCGTTGCCGTCAGCGGCACGACCGACCACGGCGGATTGCACGACGTCCTTGTGGGAATTGACGACGGCCTCGACTTCGGCGGGATAGACGTTGAAGCCCGAACGGATGATCATTTCCTTCGTGCGGCCGACGATATACAGGCAATCCCCGTCGAAGCGCGCCAGGTCGCCGGTATTGAACCAACCCATGCTGTCGATCGCCTTCGCGGTCAGCTCCGGAGCGTGGTAATAGCCGAGCATCACGTTGCGCCCACGGACATGCAGCTCGCCGACCTGGCCTCTCGCCGTCGGAAAGCCGTCGATGGTTCTGACCCGCGCCTCTACACCGGGCAGCAACGTGCCGACCGCCTGATCCGACCGCGGCGCATCATAGCGCACGCCCGATATCCCCGGCGAGCATTCCGTAATGCCGTAGCCGTTAAGCAGCGGCAGGCCGAACTCCTCTTCCACGCGCGCCTTCAGGCTCAGATCCAGGGGAGCTCCGGCAACCGCGATCAAGCGCAACGAACCTCGCGCGAGCTGCTTCACACCCGCTACGCTCTTGTATTCCAACAGGCGCTGATAGGTGGCGGGCACGCCATTGAGGATGGTAACGCCCTCCTCCGCGATCGCCTTGGCAGTCGCAGCAGGATCGTATTTGCTGACCATCCGGATCGTGCCGCCGACCATCAATGTCATGATCAGAAGAGAGATGCCGACGATATGGGAGATCGGTAAAACCAGATAGATCTTATCGTGTTCGTTCATCTTGCGGAAATATGCGGTCGTCCTTGCGCTGATCAGGAGGTTGTCATGCGAGAGCATCACGCCCTTGGGGGTCCCCGTCGTTCCGGAGGTGTAGATCAGCACCGCGACTTGCTTTGCCCCATCGGCCTCCACCGGTTCGACGGCCGCGCTCTCGTTGAGCGGACCAACGCTGGTTACCAGCAAAGGCCCGATTTGCCGGCTGTCTGCACCGTAGCGCGAGGCGTGAGCTGCGGCCTCCTTGGAAATACCTGGCGTAAAGAACATCCGACGGGCGCTGCTATGATCGCGGATCTGATCGAGCTCGCGCGCTGACAATCGCGGATTGGCGACGATCGCCCAGGCGTCGATCCGGCTCGCCGCCAACAGCAAGGCGGCGAGCGCAATGCAGTTTTCGCTGACAATGATCATCCGGTCCCCCGGCCTGATCCCCAGCGACGAAAGGACTGTGGCGATCTCACTGACACGCCGATCCAGATCGCGGTAGGTCCAGGAGGCACCGTCTTCAACCAGCGCGATCCGGTCGGGGGCAGAGGCAACCTGTCTTGCCGTGACGTCATGAATGCGGCCTGGCAAACCGACGCCAATCTCGTCGAGACCGATCACATCTGAAAGCTCTGCCACGACCGACCTCCCGACAAAACCATGCCTCCTTTCGCAGCGGGGCACATTCGTCGTTTTACATAACGTTCTTTTTTAGAACCCGTCAATCCATAATCGTTCTTGCCCGTCTCCCAAGGCCCAAATGGGGCACATTAGCTTCCATATCTATCTTCCTTCCGAATTTCAGCGAACCCGTCATTTACAACGCGCCGGCCTACCGGTACGATGAAGTACTAAAATAGAACTATATGGGAGAATCGAAATGACGGGGAGGCGCGGCGTAGCGATACTTGTGGGGGCTGGCGATGCGATTGGCGCGGCGGTCGCGCGGCGCTTCGCCGAGGGCGGCTATACGGTTTGCATTTGCAGGCGTGACGCATCGAAGTCGCAGGGGCTTGTGGGGGAGCTGAGGGCTGCGGGACATGAGGTTCATGCATTCAGCGTCGATGCCCGCCAGGAAGCAGAGGTCCAAGGCATATTCGCACGGGTCGAAAAAGAGCACGGACCGATCGAGGTCTGCCTGTACAACGCCGGTTCGAACGTCAACAAGCCTCTGCTGGACACGACGGAGAAGCTGTTTTTCAAGGCCTGGGAACTGGCATGCTACGGCGGATTCCTCGTCGGCCGAGAGGCTGCGCGCGTCATGCTTCCACGCGGACGTGGCACGATCTTCTTTACCGGTGCGACGGCCAGTGTGCGCGGCGGCAAGGGCTTTGCCGCATTCTCGTCTGCGAAGTTCGGGCTTCGAGCAGTGGCCCAAGCGATGGCCCGCGAGCTGGGGCCCAAGAACATCCATGTCGTGCATCTCTTGATCGATGCAGGCGTGGATAGCGAAGCTATTCATCAGCGCATGAAGGCGGCGAAGGGAATCGAGGCGAGTGAAATACCCGCAGACAGCCTAACCAAGACCTCTTCCATTGCTGACGCCTATTGGTTCACCCACCATCAAAGCAGGGATGGCTGGACCCACGAGCTCGATCTCCGTCCGTCCGTGGAGAAGTGGTAAAATGAACGCGACACCAAACCTGACCCTGTGGGGCGTGGGGACAAGCCGCACCATTCGCCCGCACTGGGCCATGCACGAACTGGGCCTGGTTTACGAGACAAAGCCGATCGGGCCGCGAACGGGCGAGACCAAGACCGCTGAATACACCAAGCTCAATCCTCGCCAAAAAATCCCCCTGCTGCAAGACGGCGACTTCCGCATCGGCGAGAGCGCCGCCATTGTCGCCTACCTGTCGCGAATGTACTCCACGACAAAACGCTCCCTGATTCCGGAAACCACGCGCGACTATGCCGCGTGGCTAGAGTGGTGCTTCTTCATCGTCGCGGAGCTGGATTCCACCAGCCTCTACGTGATGCGGCGCCATCGGGCTGACGCGCTCGGTCCAATCTACGGCATTGCGCCTGAGGTCGTCGCCCAGGCCGGCGAGTATTTTCGCCAGCAGTTGCGCCATGTCGAAGTCGCGCTCGCAGACAGCCGGCAATTCCTGATGGGCGACCAGTTTACCAGCGCGGACATCCTGCTCACGACCTGCCTCGAGTGGGCCATCGCCTACGGGGTCGACATTTGCGACAACGCGCGCCCCTATCTCGAACGCATCCGGAAACGGGAGGCCTTTCAGCGAGCCGTCAAGGCCAACGTCCCGTTAGTGCCGATCACACCGGCGCCGGCGGCAGCCTAAAGGCCACTCGCGCAAGGACCGCGTGGCGTCAGACCGCCACGCGCACGCTGCGTTCCGCGATCATCGTCTCGATCGCGCTATCGTCGTAGCCGAGCTCCCGCAAGACCTCGCGCGAGTGCTCGCCGACCCGGGGTGCCGGCCCGCCGATCGCGGCCTCATTGATCGCAAACCGGGCTGCCGGCTTCGGCTGCCGCACCCGACCGACTTTCGGTTGATCGAACTCTGCGATGATTTCGCGCGCGATCACCTGTTCGTTGTGGATGATTTCGCCTCGCCGCAGGATCGGCGCACAAGGGACGTCCGCGGCGTCCAGGCGTTCCAACCATTCGGCGGTGGTGTGCAGACCGAAGTATTCAGCCATCTTGTTGATGCGGGCCGTGGCGTTGACCGAGCGCGCCGACGGCGTCGCAAACCGGGGATCCTTGGCGAGCTCGGGATCTCCGGAAGCCTGGCAAAATCCCTGCCATTCGGAGTCCGAGATCGTACCGGCGGTGATGTAGCCGTCGCTGGTCTTGAACACGAGATCCGGCCGATCGTTGGGATCTGCGGCCGTTTGCTCGGCCCCCACCACCGTGTATTGCATCATGCCTTCCGGCCAAAGGTATGAAATCATGGCATCCAGCATCGCGACCTGGATATGATCGCCCTGCCCGGTCTTCTCGCGCGCATAGAGCGCCGCCGCCACCGCCTGCGCGGTAAATACCGCCGTGGTCTTGTCACACACGATGGTACGTATCATCTGCGGACGGTTCGTGACCGGCTGCGACTGGATATCGGCAAAGCCGGACAGACCCTGAATGATCGGATCGTAGACGCGCTTCTTCACGTAGGGTCCGGTGTCGCCAACCCCGCTGATCGAGACATAGATCAAGCGCGGGTGGCGCCGGCGCAACTCGTCAACGCCAAGACCGAGACGCTCCATGGTGCCGGGCCGGAAATTCTGCACCAAGACGTCCGCCTGCGCCACCAGCTTGGCGAGAACTTCACGGCCGGCCCCGCTCTTGACGTCAATCGAGAGCGAACGCTTGCCGCGGTTTGAAGAGATAAAGAGCGCGGAGAACTCGCCATCCTTGTCGATGGTGGCACGGCTACGCCGGGTGATATCGCCGCCGATGGGTTCGATCTTCAGAACGTCAGCGCCCTGGTCTGCCAGGAACATGGTCGCGAAAGGACCTGACACCACACCCGTCAAATCGAGGACACGAACTCCGCTGAGCGGGCCAGGCATGGGCATTCTCCCTGAATTACATTGTCGTGAGGCCGACTGGTTTTTCGTCGGGCACCGGGACATCCACCTGGCTGCGCAGGCTCAACTGCAAACCTCAAGCCGTTTTCGCAACCGCCCGACCGGTCTGTTCGACGATCGACTCCTCGACGTCCCGGAGTTGATCCTTGCCGAAAAACATTTCCTTTCCGACGAAGAAAGTCGGCGAGCCAAATGCTCCGCGATTGACCGCATCGGTCGTCCGATCGATCAACCCCTTCTTGACGTCGTCCTGCTGGGCGCGTGCAATCAATCGGTCGATATCGATGCCTGAGGAGATGAAAGCGCTCCGGAAGATTTCGAGGTCATCCATCTTCTTCGGCTCTTCCCACATATGATGATAGGCCGCACGGAAGTAAGGCTCGAACACGCCCTCGAATTGGGCGGCGACAGCGCCACGCATCAGCATCAGCGTATTGACCGGAAAGAAGGGATTTTGCCGAAATTTCGTCGCGTTGTGGCGCTGGATGAAGCGCTGGGTCTCCAGTGCCTGGTATTCCGGCTTGTTCTTGATTCCGCGAAGCGACTCGAATGGAGACAGATTGCCCGTTGCCTTGAATATGCCGCCGAGCAGTACCGGGACATACTCGAATTTCACGTCGGTCCGCCGTTCGACTCCCGGAAGCGCCAGTTCCGCCAGATAAGCGTTCGGGCTCCCAAAATCGAACAGGAATTCAACTTTCAGGGGCATGTCAGCTCCTCCCGTAGCGAAGTGAATGATAGGAGTTGCTGGTTCTTCGGCCCAACTCCGTTACGAGCTTTCATACAGTTCTAAAATCGAACTGTCAAATTCACGCTCAAATCCGCTTAATTACGGCAGTCCCTGGGGTATTGTTTGAAATCTAGTACCTATCTAGAATGATAGAGAAATGCAGCGGTTCCGGTAGAAGATTCGGGCGGAACACGCGTCGGAGGACCGGAGAGCGGGTATGAAATGGGACGAACTTGAGGAAGAGCCATGTTCGATGGCTCGAACGATCGGCGTGATCGGCGATCGTTGGACGCTTCTGATCCTCCGCGAGTGCTTTCTGCGCACACGCCGGTTCGAGGGTTTCCAGTCGGCACTCGGGATCACGCGCCACTTGCTCGCGGAGCGGCTGAAAAAGCTTGTTCGGCAGGGCGTGCTGCGCCGCATTCCCTATCAGGAGTCGCCCAAACGGCACGAATACATCCTCACCCAAAAGGGCCTCGATCTGTATCCGATCATGATGGCAATTGTGCATTGGGGTGATATCCACATGGTCGACGTGCGCGGGCGGCCATTGCTGCATGAGCACCGCAAATGCGGCAAGACCTTCGATCCAGTCATGGTGTGCTCCCAGTGCGGCGAACCACTTTCGGCCAAGGAGGTTCATGTCCATCCGGGTCCAGGCGCCCCCTCGGCATCGGAGAAGTCTTCTCTCGACAAAAAGACGAAAGCGAAGACGCGCAGGAAGGCGGCGTAAGTCGGCGACCGCCAGACCAAAGATCAGGATGCGCATTGTTGCGAACGCAAGAACTTTGGAGAAATCTAAAGCGGGGTGTGGGACTTTAACCTTCGGAACGATCAAGCCCCACGCCTCGCGTTTTCGCGCGGCGAGATGCTGATTTGAAGTCGCTCAATTGCCTATCACAACGCACGTTGAGGCTCACCTGCGGGCCCGCCGAATCGCGCCTCATTCGCGGATGGGCCATGTTGGAGAGCCTGTTGCACTTTAGCTGGGAATCCGGAGACTTTCCTGAAGTTATCGCGCGGTGCAGGGGTCGTTCAAGGCGAGACTTGGCCTCGGCCGGTCCACCGCGATAGGCCGCCCGGAGCCGGAGAGCGTTATGAAGGCGGTACGCATCTCCGCGCCGCCGAAGCAGAGGTTGGTGCAATAGACCTCGTCAGCCTCACGAAATTCCACGAGATTTCCGTCGGGCGAGAACACGCTGATCCCACCGCGCACCAGCGTGGCGACACAGATGTTGCCACTCGCTTCCACCGCGAGCGAATCGAAGCGCTTGTACCCGGCGGGTCCGTGCAGCTCCGCCGTTTGGCGACGGCCAGGGCTCCTTCGCAACCTCGCCTTCCGACAATCGGATAGCTCCAGACCCGGATCGTCTCGGTTTCCGACACATAGAGCATGCGTCCGTCCGGTGACAGCCCGACGTCGTTTGGGGTCGTGATCGGGAAGATCGCTTCCCTGATCATCGAGCCATCGATGCGTGATAATAGACCGCGCCGCGGTCCATCAAGCGGGCATGGGTCTTGCCGAGGTCAGTGACCAGAAGCCCCCTTATCGTCGAAGACGATGACGTTCGCCCCAGTATCGAGATCGACCTGCTCGACGCGCCCGGTGGTCTAATCCTCAGCGCGGCCGCTGGGACGGGCGAAGTACTTTTGTCCTTGAATCTGGCGATGTGCCCGGATCTGTCGCTGCTGGAAAACGTTCTGGTTGATCTCACCCTGAAGCGGCGCTCCGACTGGTTCAGCGCCTTCGTGCCGACGCAACTTTGGATGCGCAAGCAACAAAAATAGCTGAAGTCCTGAGAATCCGGGCGGAGCAGCGGGATAGACGCCGCTTAAGACAATGCATTTTTCTGATTGCGGATGGAACGGCCTCGTCAGGACCGAGACCGCGTCGATCAGTCATCGCCCGCGCCTGAAAGGGCCAGCAGCCCGGCAACCAAGAAAAAGAGCTCCGCGACCGCATTGGCCAGGAGCTCCAGTCAAGGGAGGACGCCGAGGACGGCGGCGATCTTATCAACCGCCGCTAGTCTCCAGAGGACTATTGCGGCCCTCGAGATTGGACGCAGGTGCGCCAGTGCCGGCGAACCGGTCATCGGCAATTCGATGGCGAGAAGGTGAAGACCTTCCGAGCTATTGAACGGTTAGCTCGGCCCTCAGACCCTTCCGGTCGCGGAGCGGCCCCCCACGTGCCATTGGTTTAGTTGACCTTCCCTCTGGCCCGGTTTCGCATTTGGAACTTATGTGCACTTTAGCACTTAGCAATTGCCGCATTGGCGCGGCGGAGGTGGGATTGTGTACAGCGCAGTACTGTTAATCCTGGTGGTAGAAGACGATCCGCTGATCCAAGACCTTGTCGACGCCGCGCTTGCCGAGGGCGGATTTGAAAATGAGATCGTTGCATCTGGTGAAAAGGCAGTTGCACTGCTTCAAAGCGCGCCTACGAAATATCGAGCGCTCTTGACCGATATTAACTTGAAAGGCCAACTGACGGGCTGGGACGTTGCCAAACGGGCCAGGGAGCTTAATCCGGAGATGCCAGCAATTTACATGACCGGCGCTGCGGCGGACGAGTGGCCCTCGCATGGCGTGCCCAATAGCATTCTTCTTAACAAGCCATTTGCGCCTGCCCAAGTCGTGACAGCTGTCTCTCAATTGCTCAACCAGACGCCGCCGCCGAAAGACTAGGCCGCCTCAGTTTATGAAACCTTTCATTCAACCAACGCTAATTTCCCCCTCTGGCCCTTCGCCTGATTCCGCTGCGCTGCAGAATTGCGCTATCTATCTCGATTTTCTTGTGTCGATTGGATCGACACGGCATTCCTTGCGACAGTTGTCGCGGTTTTCAAAGAATTGCCGGCCGGTTGCATTGCCAACCTTATCTTCTCAAATGCTCGCTGCTCTATTTGGCGGACCCGCTCGCGGGATACTCCATATTGTGCCGCGAGTTCCTCCAGTGTCGGAGGCGTTTCGGTCAACTGACGCGCAGTGAAGATGTGTCGCTCGCGCGGACTCAGCGTCTGGATTGCGGCTCGCAACGCTTGTCTGCGCTGAGCTAATTCGTGTTCATCAGCCAATTTCTCGTCTTGCGCAGGCGAAGGGTCTACAAGCCGTTCTATCGCTTCGTCGGCTTCCGGATCGTCGTGAGTGCGGGAATTCAGGGATACGTCGCCGCGCAGGCGCCGGTCCATATCTACGACCTCTCGTTCCGGCACCTCGAGGCGTGCAGCAATTGCCCGCACCTGCTCAGGACGCAGATCTCCGTCCTCGACAGCTGAGATCGCACGCTTAGCTTGCCGCAGTTTGAAGAAGAGTTTCTTTTGTGCGTTGTTTGTTGAAACCTTCACCATCGACCATGATCGAAGCACGTATTCCTGAATCGTCGCCTTGATCCACCATAATGCGTAGGTTGAAAGACGAACCCCTCGTTCTGGGTCGAAGCGTCGCACGGCCTGCATCAATCCGATATTGCCTTCGGAAACAATATCGGCGATGGGCAATCCGTAACCGCGGTATCGCATCGCAACCTTTGCAACGAGGCGCAGGTGGCTTGTGACGAGGCGATAGGCCGCTTCGCGATCGCCCAGTTGGCGCCAGCGTCTCGCGAATTGGGTCTCCTCTTCCTGGGTCAGGATCGGAAATTTCTTGATCTGAGCGAGATAGTGGGTCAGTCCGGTTGCAATTGAAGGCAGTGGCCGAGAATACGTGTTGTACATGTGCCCCTCGCAGTGGCTCTCATAACGTAAGGCCGGTATGGATCTGCGATCAGCGAAGCGTTGCTCTCGAGAGCACTTTTGCAATGACCGCCATGCTCAAAAGGAATCCGACTGATCCGACCAGTGTGGCAACATTGGCGGGATCGATCAGCATCGATTCGTCCTCCCGAGGTCGTCATGACGCCGACGCCCTGAAGGGAACTGGGGTCCTGTCCGCCGCTCCTTTTGATCCGGCCCGCATTCATGATCGAGCCTCTCGGTCTCCGTTTGCGAGGAGAGATCGCACAGCGCATCGACGATATCTTCGAGCTGGGTGCTCGTATCGTCGTGGCGCGGGATCAGGTGGGAGCGACCTTCGCCGAGGCAGTGATCCGCGAGCCAGGAGGACAAGATGGTCCGCTTCTCGTACGCGGTGAGATCGGGATCATCGAGTACATGCAGGGGATGCTCAAAAGCGCCGGCCGGATGCAGGAACTCCGTCAACTCCAATGGCGTTGTGCGCTGATCTGCCCCGGGTTTCGCCGTCCGGAGTGACAGGCAATCCGGGTAGGCCTCGCGCAGGAGAGCTTTCACGGAAGCTCGTTCGTCAAGCAATCGTCGCTCGATATAGCCTCGTTCAAGATCTGTTAGAGACGTTTCGAGGAGCCTGCGATAGCGGCGAATATTGTTTCGGTGCGCGCGAAGCCGTTCGATGTGGTGGCCATTCATGGCTGCTTCTCTCCCGCGTCATGTAGCGTTGCCGCGCTTGGACCAACGAAAGTAACGCTGGCCGTCGCTTGTCGGGAGACGTGTGTTGTCGTCCGCGGTCGTCAGCCGCATTGTATCCTCCTGCTCGTTGACAAATGGCGGCAGCCGCGCGAATGCGCGCGGCGCCGATCAGGCAGCCTGATTACGCCGCTGCCTTGGTCCCTAGTTTTTGGACATTGTCAGCTGGCGCGCCGTTGATCGCGATCCGACGGGGCTTCATGGCTTCCGGGATCTCGCGGAAAAGCTCGATTTTGAGTAGTCCGTTTTCGAAGGAAGCACTCTTGACCTGAACGTAGTCTGCCAGGTCGAACTTGCGCCTGAAGCTGCGCGTAGAGATGCCGCGATGGATGAAATCCCGCTCGGCATGATCCGGCTTGCTGCCCTCGATCACGACCACGTTCTGTTCAGCCGTGATTGCGATATCGCTTGGCGCGAAGCCCGCAACCGCCAGCGAAATCTGATAGCGGTCCTCGGAAAGGCGTTCGATATTGTACGGTGGGTAGTTATTCTCGCCGGCGTGCTGCGCCATTTCTGCGAGGTCAAAGAGGCGGTCGAATCCGATGCTCGAACGCCAAAGAGGTGAGAAGTCGTAATTGCGCATAGCCAAATCCTCCAAAAGAGCAAGATGGTTACGAGCGGCACCGGACACGACCGGTGCCCGTCTCATTGATCCGGACCCATAAGGCGTCCGAACCCCACACTTCTGTGGCGTCGGAAAATTAGCAAAACCGTTTTCGGTTTCAAGAGGGGACCGAAAAATTTTCGCCACCGGACGCGAGAAATACGGATTATCGAAATCAGCGGCACGGCAAGAAATTAGCGCCACTTCGCGCACGGTTTACCAAACGTTGACGGCAAGCCCTCGGTCCAACCCAGAAGCTTCCGTCCGAATGCATGGGCGCCGTCACGGGCTGAAAAATTTCACTCGAGCGGTCTTGAAGGGAGCCGGTTCGGCTCCCAGTTCGCTTTTCGCCCGGGGGCCGGTTCCGGACCCGGATTTGGAACATCGCTGAACCTGATTGAGGAGGATGTGCATGCATTTCCGTCCACTGCACGATCGCGTGCTCGTGCGCCGCATTGATGCCGAAGAGAAAACGTCTGGCGGCATCATCATTCCCGACACTGCCAAGGAGAAGCCGCAGCAGGGCGAGGTCATTGCCATCGGCCCAGGCGGCCGCAACGAGCAGGGCCAACTCGTGCCGCTCGACGTGAAGCCTGGCGACCGCGTGCTGTTTGCGAAGTGGTCGGGCACGGAGGTCAAGATCGACGGCGAAGAGCTGCTGATCATGAAGGAGAGCGACCTTCTGGGTGTGGTCGAAAAGACCGAAACGCTTAAGAAAGCCGCGTGAGCTGACAGTCATCGTAGAGAAGGGAGATTTTTAACATGGCTGCCAAGGACGTGAAATTTTCGACCGAAGCCCGCGACCGCATGCTCCGCGGTGTGGACACGCTGGCGAACGCGGTGAAGGTCACACTCGGTCCGAAGGGGCGTAACGTCGTGATCGAGAAGTCGTTCGGCGCGCCCCGCATCACCAAGGACGGCGTCACCGTCGCCAAGGAGATCGAGCTCGAGGACAAGTTCGAGAACATGGGCGCCCAGATGGTGCGTGAGGTCGCCTCCAAGACCAACGATCTGGCGGGCGACGGCACCACCACCGCGACCGTGCTGGCGCAGGCGATCGTCAAGGAAGGTGCCAAGGCCGTTGCGGCTCGCATGAACCCGATGGACCTGAAACGCGGGATCGATCTCGCGGTGGACGCGATCGTCACTGACCTCAAGACCCACGCCAAGAAGGTCACCTCCAACGACGAGATCGCCCAGGTCGGCACCATCTCGGCTAATGGGGACGCCGAGATCGGCCGCTTCCTCGCCGAGGCCATGCAGAAGGTCGGAAACGAGGGGGTCATTACGGTCGAAGAAGCCAAGAGCTTGAACACCGAGCTCGAAGTGGTCGAAGGCATGCAATTTGACCGCGGCTACGTCTCGCCCTACTTCGTCACCAACGCGGAAAAGATGCGTGTCGAGCTCGAGGATCCCTACGTGCTCATCCACGAGAAGAAGCTTTCGGGCCTGCAAAGCATGCTGCCGCTGCTCGAGCAGGTCGTGCAGTCCGGCAAGCCGCTTCTGATCATCGCAGAGGAAGTCGAAGGCGAGGCGCTCGCCACCCTCGTCGTCAACCGTCTGCGGGGCGGCCTGAAGGTCGCCGCCGTCAAGGCGCCCGGCTTTGGCGACCGGCGCAAGGCCATGCTGGAGGACATTGCGATCCTCACTGGCGGCACCGTGATCTCCGAAGACCTCGGCATCAAGCTCGAAAACGTCATGGTGAAGATGCTCGGGCGCGCCAAGAAGGTGGTGATCGACAAGGAGAACACCACGATCGTCGACGGCGCGGGTGCCAAGAAGGACATCGAGGCGCGCAGCCAGCAGATCAGGGCGCAGATCGAAGAGACCACCTCCGACTACGACCGCGAGAAGCTGCAGGAACGGCTGGCGAAGCTTGCCGGCGGCGTCGCGGTGATCCGCGTCGGCGGCGCCACCGAGGTCGAGGTCAAGGAGCGCAAGGATCGCGTCGACGACGCGTTGCACGCGACGCGGGCGGCGGTCGAGGAAGGCATCCTGCCGGGCGGCGGCGTTGCGCTATTGCGCTCGCTGAAGGCCCTCGAGGGCATCAAGATCGCGAATTCCGACCAGAAGGCCGGCGTCGATATCGTGCGCCGCGCGCTCCAGGTGCCTGCACGCCAGATCGTGCAAAATGCCGGTGAGGACGGGTCGGTGGTGGTGGGCAAGCTTCTGGAGCACGAGAGCTACAACTGGGGCTTCAACGCCGCGACCGGCGAATACCAGGACATGGTGAAGGCCGGCGTCATCGATCCCGCGAAGGTCGTGCGCACCGCCCTGCAGGATGCGGCCTCGGTCGCGTCGCTGCTCATCACCACGGAAGCACTGGTGGCGGACAAGCCGAAGAAAACGGAAGCCGCGCCGGCTCCCGCCATGGACTTCTAACGCGTATCGGGCCCGGCCGACCGGCCGGGCCCACCTATCACATACAGAAAGGACATCTGGATCTGTTTTCGACGATAGGAGCATGAGATGATCAAGGATCAATTCACATTCTCCGCTCGGGCGGAGGGCACCCACAAAACCCTAATCAATTTCCTCGCAGTAACGCTCGGTGGTGTCGTTGCGCTGGCGCCGTTTGCGGCGCGAGGGTCGGAAGCGACGTCGCCGCTGCGGGCAGCAAAAAGCGGCTTCGAACAAATTGCCTTGCCGCCGATTCCGTACCTGGACACGATGCCCTGGCTGACCTGGCCGCAGGCGCCTTCCACGATGAAGGTGGATACGCTGCTTTCGCCGGTCCTGGATGCACCCCGGCTGAGGTTCGACCTGTTGCCGAGCCAGCGCGACGGGACGCTACCTGCAACCAGCTAGTCCGTGTGGAGCGGCCGGCCGATCCGGTCGCTCGAAACCTCCGTCTGAACTGTGTGAGGACTTTCCATGCCGTATGAACCCGCTGTTGGCGGCGCGTTTGCCTTTCTGATCGAAAGCCAGAGACGCGTTATTTCGCATTGCGAGAGGCTCTTGCCTGCGAGCGACCTAACTCCTGAGGATCGCGCTCGCCTGGTGTCCCTGCGCAACAATGCCGAAGCCGAGCTGGCCCGCCTGACCTACGCCGAGGCCGCCTGATCCGGACTGAAAATTGTGGCACGACCGGAACGCGAGAATTTTTTCGAGCCCACCTCTTGAAATCATCTGCCGTTTTTTTAAGTCATTTTTCGCCGCGGGAGCGGTGTGCCGGGCGCCAGCTTCGGGTCCGGCACGGGCGCCGGATCGGGCTTCGGATATTTCCGTATACCACGGTCTTGCGTTCCTTCGTATCCATCTTGCTCTTTGGAGGACTTGGCTATGAGGACACTCGACTTCGCGCCGCTGTGGCGCTCCACCATCGGCTTCGATCACCTGGCAGACCTCGTCGATTCGACGCTGCGTCAGGCGACTGAAGACAACTATCCCCCCTACAACATCGAACGCTTCGGCGAAGACCACTACCGGGTCACACTGGCAGTGGCCGGCTTCGGCGTTCAGGACATCGCCGTGACGGCGGAGCAGAACGTGCTGACCGTCGAGGGCAAGAAGCCCGACGGTACCGCGCGCGAATACCTGTACCAAGGTATCGCGGCCCGTCCGTTCCGGCGCGTGTTCAACCTCGCCGACTACGTTCAGGTCAAGCAGGCCTCTTTCCAGGATGGTCTGCTGATCATTGATCTAGTGCGCGAGGTGCCGGAAGCGATGAAGCCGCGCCGAATCGAGATCGGGACGGCGGCTTCCTCCTCACCCCAGATCGCGCAGAAGAAAGCCGCGTAGGCGCGAATTTGGCATCGAGGCGGGGCGTGCGGCGCGTGAAGCGTCCGCACTCCCTCTCCCTATGAACCAGTGAGGTGAAACAATGGCTATTCGTGATCTCATTCCGTGGTCGAGATCCCAGGAGCTTGCGCCCGCGCGCGACAGCTTCGATCCGTTCCTGACCCTGCACCGTGAAATGAACCGCCTGTTCGACGATGTGTTCCGCGGCTTTGGCAGCCCGGGCCTGTCGCCGTCGATGGAAGGCCGCCTCGGCTGGCCGAAGGTCGAGCTTAGCGAGACAGACAAGGCCTTGACCGTGTCGGCCGAACTGCCCGGGATGACCGAAAAGGACGTGCAGGTGGAAATCGCCAATGGCGTCCTGACCATCCGCGGCGAGAAGAAGGCCGAGCACAAGGGCGAAGGCAGATACTTCAGCGAGCGCTATTACGGCGCCTTCGAGCGCCAGATCCCGCTCGATGATGTGCAAGAGGACAAGGTCGAGGCAGCGTTCAAGAACGGCGTCCTAACCGTCTCGCTGCCGAAGTCCGACACGCCGCGTGCCGGCGTAAAGCGCGTCGCGATCAACACGCATTAACCCCAAACAGGAGATGGCGGCGCCAATGCCGCCGTCTCTCCCCAGCAATCCCTTGGAAAGGAGAGAATAAGGGAGACACGACGATGACGAACACCAATGCAAATGCCCGGAACCTTCATCCGATCTTTTACCCTGCCGCTCACTACGATTCCCCGACGAGCGTCCTGAACGACAATGAGCTCTCAACGCCGGAGAAGCGCATCATCCTGTCGTCCTGGGCCTCGGACATGTATGCGGTGGAATCCTGTCCGGCGCTGCGCGAGATTCCCGGCATGAGCCACACGATCCGGCTGATGGATATTCTCGCAGCGCTGCGCAAGCTCGATGGCGACAACGACAACGATGATCCGCCGCGTGGTGGCGGCGTGCCGATGCGGCTGCGGCGGCCTTGGGCCGCCGCACAGCGGCGTACGCTGTGATGATCACGCAAACCGTCATGGGGCTCGTCCTCTTCGGCAACATGGTTGCGGCGTGCGCCGTTCCCGTCATCGCCCTGCAGCGGTCCCTGCTGCTGTCCCTCGACCGTGATGGATCCGGTCTGGCTTCCTAGTTCCGTTTCAAAGGAAGGTGTCAGAATGTGCGTGGTGCGGCTGCTCTTATCGGCATTCATTTTTGCGTGCGCAGCGTGGTTTCCCGCGGCCGCGCAGATCCCGGACCTGAAGACCGGCTCTATCCCGACACTGGCACCGCTGGTGCGACAGGTAACGCCGGCGGTCGTGAACATTTCCGTGCACGGGCGCGTCCGTGAGGACAATCCGCTCTACCGCGATCCGATCTTCCGGGAGTTCTTCGACGCGCCGAAGCAGATCGAGAAGGAGGTCAATGCGACCGGATCAGGCGTCATCGTCGATGCCGTGCGCGGCTATGTTCTCACCAACAATCACGTCGTCGAAGGCACCGCCACGGTCCAGGTCACGACCAGGGACGGACGGCAGCTCTCGGCGAAGGTGATCGGCCGCGATCCGCCGACCGATGTCGCCGTGCTCCAGATCCAGAATCCGGTCGGGCTCAGGGCGCTTGCTTTTGGCGACAGTGACGCCCTCGAGGTTGGTGATTTTGTGCTCGCGATCGGCAATCCCTTTGGTCTGGGTCAAACCGTAACCTCGGGTCTGGTCAGCGCACTCGGCCGCACTGGCCTTGGCAGGCAGGGCTACGAAGATTTCATTCAGACTGACGCGGCGATTAATCCCGGCAATTCTGGTGGCGCGCTGGTCAGCCTGCGCGGCGAGCTGGTCGGAATCAATTCGGCGATCATCTCGCCTGCTGGAGGAAACGTCGGGATCGGTTTTGCGATCCCCGCCAATATGGCGCGGAGAGTGATGGAGCAAATCGTTGCCACCGGCCATGTCGAACGCGGCCATATCGGCGTTTCTCTGCAGGACCCGCGGCTGTCGGGTGCTCGGGCCGAAGGCGCTTTGATAGCTGAGGTTCTGCCAAATTCACCGGCAGAAATCGCCGGTCTGCGAAAAGGGGACGTTGTGACAATGGCCGATGACGGTCCCATTCGATCGGCTGCGCAATTGCGCAACAAGGTCGGATTAGCGCGAGTTGGACAGGAGTTGAAATTGACGCTTCAGCGAAGGGAGGGCAAAAGCAGTGTCGTTGTCAGAGTGGCGCCGCGAATGGAACGGGGCGCGGCAGTTACCCCAGGTGACTTCGGATTGACGAGCCGACGACCGTCGGCCGGGCTTGCAGGGCCCAATCACCCCTCCGGGAAATCGACCTAGCATCTTAGGATAAGGACCCCAATGATTAAGAATCTCAAGAACAGGACCGAACGAGAAGCGGATGTTCGCGAGCGTCAGGCGTTGGGTGCTTCTGTGACGAAGGCGACCCGAGCGAAATCGGCTGTTCTGGTTCGAGTGCACCACGACAACATTGAACGTTATCTTCACTTGCTCCGAACCAAAGCGACATTTGTCTGTGGACCTGCGCGCAGTAGATCAGCTCGTCTCCCGCTGTTTTAGTGCTACTCCGGCTCACCCAAACGATTGCAATCTCCGAGGCTCGAACCGTGTTGCATAATCCTGTGTCGCCTCAATTCCCCATTTTCGAGATCATCCTGCAACCCAAGGGCCGGCGATGGCGCTGGCGCGTATGTTCAACGAACGGGATAATCGTTATGCAGGGTTCGCGAAGCACACGTGCAGCTGCGAGATATGATGCGCATAGCGCGTTATTCCTACTGCTGCTCTCAACAACCAGCGCGGGCTGGCCCCGTGGGTAGAGACTTCGGCAAACTTATGATCACCCCGCTTGCTCCACGAGGCCTTCGCGAGCGATCATGAGAGTTTTTTTAGTGTCCTTCTGTGGCCCCTAGTCTTCTTGTCTTCGCGGGGAAGGGACAGGAAACGCGCAACCGAGACATTTGAACGGATCATGCTTTCAACAGCTGAATTGCGATCGAAGTTGCCGGATGACGCCTAACATCGACTTCCTTTCACCGCCACGGGAGCGCCGCTTCTGGCCGAAACATACCGACTGCAGCGAGCAATGGCACAGTCCGTAAACTTAATTCCTTTGGCTGGTGCCCTCGCCGGCCGCATTTGCTGCACCACCAGCTTTTTTGCATTGTGTTGACTTGGCGCTCGCGGCCCCCACTCGGCCGGTTCGATGCGACTCAGGAGGCGCCTCAACAGACGACGCATCGCCTTTCTGCGTTCAAGTCGTAGAAGAGTCATTTAGATCCGGTTCGGCTCATCCACTTTTTGGCCCTCGTCGTTTTATTAACGCGTTTTGTGCCGCCAGACGGGCACCCTCCACCCGGGCCCTGGACGAAGGCGCTGATCCGTTGTGGCGAAAACTCGCTATCCGTCTTTTGCTTCAGCGTGGTGGCTTCGTTTATTGCGTTCGTCATATTGAACCGGGTCTCCGAGGGGCTGCCAATGCAGGCCGCAGTCAGCGCATTTGGCATCGCCTTTATGGTTACGATTGGTAACCCTCTTACATGGGAAGCGAAGCTCGACCGGCGGCGTCCATCGCTGTTCTAGTCAACGTCGATGCACGCTCCGCCGAATGATCACGTAGGGGATCCTCAACACCTAGCTTGCAGAACCATCGATTGGCGAGGTTCAACTGCACTGCACGGCAGGGCACTCGTTCAGAGCGGATCTCAAAGACATATCCGGAGCTCACCCCAAAACAGGTGCCCCTTGGGCTCTAGGGAACGCGATTACCTCCTGGACGCCGACAGGCGTGTGCCAAGCCGAACGGCTCAGTTGGCGAACGAGCCTATGGAGCCCGAACGCCCGACCCGGTCGCGGCGAAGCCTTCGAGGATCTCCCGCACGACCTAACGAGGATCATTGACGAGCTTTTTCAACGCAAAACCACGAGCATTGCCGCGTCCCTGGGTTTACTAACGCGATTGCGACCCATCGTTGATGCGGCGCGCTTGTGACGATGACGATGCCGGGCTCGCCCGGCTTGGGCAGCGTGCTTACGCCTCAACCCGCAAAGGTCACGAAGGCGCCTCGTCGCGGCTTTCTTGGATTAAAGGGTGCAGCTTGGCTTCCCTCACGCGGATGCCGACGCCCCGCTCGGCGTTGTGCTCGTCCATCAGAAACTCGACGCCCATCTCCTGCAGACAATCGACGAGCGCCTTGAGAGTACGGTCGTGGGGAATGCGACCGCCATTCTCGATATGCGCGATCGTTCGCTTCGCCACCTTGGATGCGAGCGCAAGTTCAGCCTGAGAGATCTCCAGCCAGACGCGCGCAGACGCAATTTGCCTTCCGTTAACCATCATTGTGCATTTCTGGTGCACCTGTGCGCCACTGGTGTTAGAGTCCTGTCAACGCAACCGAACGAGGACTCTGATGACCTTCCCCGACGCCGACGGCCAGCCGCAGGCGATCACCCCTGCGCAGGCCATTTCCGCCGACGACACGCCCATCTCCACCATCTGCTCCGAGGCTCCTGCCGAATCCGCCGATCGCGGATCGGTGTACGGACGCTACATCAGTAGCTCGGCTTGGCAAACCAGCCCGGCCCGCCTGGCCGAGCTCGAGGCTTCCGGACACCGGTGCCGGCTGTGCTTCGCCTCGCGCCGGGAGGCGAGGCTGGAGGTCCACCACCGCACCTACCGGAACTTCCGCTGCGAACTCGCCGAGGACCTGACGACCCTCTGCCATCCCTGTCACCTCGGCGTCACCGGCATGGAGCGCTTCCGCAAGTACGCGCGGTCGCCCTTCAAGCCGCCGCCGCCCACGCCGGCGGCGCCGCCGCCTCCCCCCCTCTTCGACTACCGCTCGCCCCTGGAGATCGCCTAATGAGCATCGAGCACATTTCCCTCCGCCTCGTCGGCATCGGCCCCATGTTGATGCGCAATTCGCGCCTGGGCGATCCTCTCGATCCCATCGCCAAGCAGATCGACGCCGTGACCGGCAAGAGCGAGAGGACTGAGGCCGACCATCTGCGCGTGGCGGAGCTGGAATTCCACGGTTCGCTGTATCTGCACAACGGCGCGCCGTGTCTCCCGGCGAACATGGTCAAAAGCGTCTGCGTGGACGGCGCCAAGCCGACGAAGATGGGCAACACCACCAAGGCCGGCTTCCGCGCGGACGGCCCGGCCCTCCTGGACTACGACGGTCCCAAGACCGCGCCGGAGTTGTGGAAGGATGAGCGCTTCCGGTATCGCACGACCGTCCGGATCCGCAGGACCGGTGCGCTCACCGTCAGGACCCGGCCCATGTTCGACGGCTGGAGCGCCGTCATCCGCGGCACGTTCCTGACCTCGCTGCTCGACCGCGAAGACATCGTCGGGTTCTACCGCGTGGCCGGCCTGTACGGCCTCGGCGACTACACCCCCGAGTTCGGCCGCTTCCAGGTCGAGGAAACGGTCAAATAGCTCCCCGTGCCGGGGCGTGGCCCGGCGAGGCATGGCATGGCCCGCCGTGGATCTTCAGGAGAAAGATCCGCGCAACTCATCAATCGCAACGAACGCGCAGTCGGCTGCGCGATCGATGGAGGCTGACCTGAAGAACTACGACGACGAACAAAGCGATCCCGCACGGCGCCACGGCTCCGGCCGGCCCCGCGTGCTGAGTTACTGGCGAAGCATCCCCGCCGAGGAGTTCGACGACGCCTTCAAGTCGGAGGTGACGGCCTTCGTGCGCGGTACGACCACCACGATCCCGGAGTGGCGCCGTGCGATCGCGGGCGACACCGTGGCCGCCATCGCCATGGTGATCGACTGCAAGGCGCCCGACACCATCGGCATCAAGGTCGACTTCGCCATGACGGTGTTGCTGGCCTGCGCCTTCGACGACCCCGCCGCGGCGCTCGTGCTCTCCGTCAAGCTCCGGCAGATGCCGCTCCCTGCCCGGCTTCGCAAGCAGCTCGCCACCTCGTGGCTGGTAGCGAACATGCTCTCGTGCCTCAAGCGGTCCGCGCCGACCTGCGGAGGGCATGGCACCTGAGCAACAACAAGGCTTGCGACCAGCACCTCACTGTTGGTGTCGTCGGTGTCTTGGACGGCGCCGGCCGCAAGTCGTCGGCCACGCCGGCGAACAACGCCCGACTTCAACCTCAGCCGAACCTCAAGGTGAGGACCTGACGATGCCTCCCACCCTGCCAAAGATCGCCGTGACGCCGGACAGCGTAGCCGTCTCCGACGACACGACGCCGTGCAAGGACGTCGCGGGCATGGGTCCGCTGGAGCTCGAGGTCTATCGGGACGACTGGCGGGACGCTGCGCAATTCAGGCTGCGCGCCGCTTTCGTGAAGGCGATGAAACGGCGCGGGACGGCTCCGAAGAAGACCGGCAAGGCCCGGAAGAAGGCGTCCGACGCGCCGTCCGACACGTTCTCGCAACTCGGCCGCCGCAGGTTCGTCGAGATGCTGGACGACGACGAGGTGGAGACGTTGCCGGAGAGGCCCAAGCCCGGCCCTGCGTACCCGGTGATCGCCGCCAAGGTCGCTGCGCGTCTCCTGCTCGCCCGTCTGTTCGACGGCCGCAAAGACGTGCTCGACCGACTGAAGCTTGCGGCGCCGGTGGTCACCATCGACGTCGCCGAGCGCGACCTGCTGCAGGCCGTGATCGGCAACTGGCAGGACGTCCTCTTTCCGGAGGGCGTACGGGTGATGGATACCGGCAACTTGGGCCGGCGGGAAGATTTCGACATGGTCAGCCTGGCCATGACACAGCCCCGCAAGACCAAGGACACGAGCGAATTCGAGAAGGAGGCACTTTCCGCTCTGTGCCTGGGGCTTCCGTTCATCGCCATCTCGCCCGATGCGGAATCACACCTGCCGACCGTGGTGTTGAAGTCGGACCCGATCAGACTCGTGTTGCCGTCCATCGATGCGCGAGTCATAGCGCTGGCGATCCGGGTGGTCACCGGCAAACCTTGTCGCGAACTGCTGGAGGACGATGCCGCACGCTTGCTCACCGCCACCGATCTATCGATCGGCATCCGGTTCGACCGGTCGCCAGAGGAATGCCTCGCCCAACTCAAACGCCTCGTCGGCCTGAAGCGCGTGCCGGCGTCCGTTCGGGACATTTCGCTCGACGACCTGCACGGCATGAGCGAGGCGGTGCGCTGGGCAAAATCCGTGATCACGGATCTGAAAATGTGGAAAGCCGGTATGCCCTGGTCGGCGATCGACGCCGGCGCGTGCCTGGAGGGACCGCCCGGCGTCGGCAAGACGACGCTCCCGATGGCCATGCAACGCTCGGCCGCCGAGCAGGGCATCAAGCTCGAGCTGGCGTCTTGTTCGCACAGCCAATTTCAGGGCGCAGGCGAAGGTCACCTTGGCCACTTTTTACGTGAGATGACCAATTTCTTCGCTTCCGCCAGGGCAAAACCCCGGCCGATTCTGGTCTTTATCGACGAATGTGATTCTTTCGCCGATAGATCCAAATTGCGACATTCTCACGCGGACTACGTTACTGCTTGCGTAAACGGATTGATTTCCGAATTAGACGGCATTTCCAGCGGCCGCGAAGCCGCTACGTCGAGTCGCGAGGGCCTGATACTGCTTGGCGCGTCAAACGATCTCAGCAGATGCGATCCCGCGATCCTCCGTTCGGGTCGGCTAAACCGCATCATCAGGATCGGTTTGCCCGACCTGAACGATCTGGAAAAGATGTATCGCTTCAGGCTCGGCGGGCAGCTCGTCCACGACGACCTGCAGGAGATCTGCATGCTGTCGCTCGGCAGCACCGGCGCCGACGTCGAACGCATCGTCAAGGATGCGCTGCGCATCGCGCGCCATGCCTCGCGAGATCTGATGTTGTCGGACCTGCGCACCGTAGTCTCGCCCGAGGAGGACCGCGACTTCGACACGCAACGGCGGGTCGCGATCCACGAAGCCGGACACATCCTCATGGACGTGCTCAATTTCGGCGCGCCGGAGAAGGTATTCGCGAATATCGCGGCCGTCGGCCAGCGCGGCGGCGCCACGGTGCGCACCAAGTCTCCGCCGTTCGCAGGTACCTACTCGGACTACCGTCTTCGGCTGGAAACTCTGATCGCAGGACGCACCGCGGAGAGCTTGCTACTTTCCGAACATTCGCACGGCTCCGGCGGTCGCAGGGGATCGGATATCCACCTCCTGACCACCACCGCCGCCGCCATGGTCGGCTCGCTTGGGCTGGCCGGTCCTGTACCGCTGCTGTTCTTCGGATCGCTCGACGACACCGAGGAGCTCATGAGCTATCCCGAAGTCAGACGGGCGGCGCACGAAGAACTTCAGAAGGCGGCCGAGAGCTGTCTCGCCAAGCTGACCGCGCATCGTCCCGCTCTCGAAGAGGTCGTGAAGATCCTGCTGCACTCGCGCCGCATCGACGGGCTCGCCGTCGCCGATCTCCTCGCAAGGTCGAGGATTCGGTCATGAGCCAGCATTTTCCGATCGACATGGGCGACTGCGACCTGGAGGAGATCGCAGCCTTGCTTGAATCCTCGGGCCGGTTTCGGGTTCTGAGGCGGCTGGCAGAGCCCGCCCCCGCTCCGGTGCCGGCCGACCTCTTTCGACGGGGGCTGTTCGTCGACGTGGAGACAACCGGCCTCGACGCAGGCAAGGATACCGTCATCGAGCTCGCGATGGTGCCGTTCGGCTACCGCGCCGACGGCGAGATCGTCTGGGTCGGCCAAGTCTACTCGGGCTTGCGCGATCCCGGGTTTCCCATCCCCGAGGCCGTGTCGCGCCTTACGGGCATTACCGACGCCGCTGTGAAGGGCATGTCGATCGACGCCGCCACCGTCGAGGCCGCCGCACGCGCGTGCGCCGTTGTCGTCGCACACAACTGCGCTTTCGACCGAACCTTTTGCGAGCGACTTTGGCCCGTCTTCAGAGATAAGCCCTGGGCCTGCTCGCTCAAGGAGATCGACTGGTCCGCCGAGGGGTTCGAAGGAGCGAAACTAGGACAGATCGCCGCCAGCTTCGGGTTCTACTTCGATTCGCACAGGGCCGCGGACGACTGCTACGCCGGCGTCGAGGTCCTCCGACGCAAGCTACCGCGGAGCGGCTCGACAGCGTTCGCGACGCTGCTCGCGTCGGCGCGACGGACGACCGCACGCATATCGGCCGGCGACACCCCGTTCGCCGCCCGGGAAGTTCTTAAGCAACGAGGGTACAGATGGCATCCCGGCTCGCCCGATAGACCGAAATGCTGGTTCGTCGAGCTTGGCGAAGAAGACGTCGTGGCGGAGATCGCCTTCCTTCGGGAGCGCGTCTACAGAAAACCGAATCCCGATATCTCGTTGGTCAAATTGACAGCCTACGAACGCTACTCGGATCGGATGCTGAGCGACGTTCAGAAAGTCGGTGATCGGGTGGGAAGCATCTCCGCGAGATCTGGAAAGGCGCATCATGGAACCGGATTTCAGGCCAGCGACCTTATTTAGGGAAAACAATTGCCGTGAGCACACCACGGCCGGCGGTGAGCTGGAGCAGAACCGCTGAAGGAAAGGCGGCCTCAAACACGCGCGCGTGGCCCGAGACAAACGTCTCCATTGCGCAATGCAACCCCAGCGATACGTCCATGCGGACGCCGACGTCACCGGAGCCGAGCTCTCTATCTCCGAAAGGAGATCTTTTCAGAGGGAAGAGGTCCAGATCGCGGTTCGAGCGATCACGTTGCTCGATCGATTTTCATGCCGGACCTGGCGATTGAGTAGCTAATGCGCCGACCCATGTTGGCGTCAAGGACGTCGTGATCATAGATTGAATCGCGAAGTACCATAACAGGTAGTCTCTCACACTAGTCTCAGGAGCCGCAGGACTAGGGTGCGTACTCATAAAATCTGCCGCTGAGAGTAGGCGTACCGGATGTCCGCTTGTCCTCCAACAGCGGCGCGATAGCGGACGTTGTCGGACTTCCGAGATGGGCCATGTGTGGACGGCTCCGGGTTGGCAAGGAGAATCTTCACTTTGCGCTGTTCGCCCTCCCAACCGTTACGTCACACCGGATGGCCGGTGTGATTTCGTCTCGTCATGCCGCGAGAGCGGCGGGTTCATGGTAACGTTCGTTCCTCGCCATCATCGCCCAGGCCATCCTGGCGAGTTTGTTGGCGAGTGCGATGGCGGCGACCTTGGTGGGGCGCCGGGCCAACAATCGCGTGAGCCAGGGCCTGTGACCGGTGCCATGGATCTTGGCATAGCGGATTACGGCGAGCGCGCCAGCCGTGAACAGGCTGCGCAAATAGCGATCGCCTTGCTTGCTGATACTGCCAAGCTTGTCCTTGCCCCCGCTCGAGTTCTGCTTCGGCACAAGCCCAACCCAGGCCGAGAAGTCTCGTCCCGATCGAAAAGCCTTGGGATCTGCAATGCTGGCGACCAGAGCTGTTGCCAGCGCCGGCCCGACGCCGGGGATCGCGTCCAGCCGTTTGCTCGTCGCGCTTGATCGATGCCAGGCGATGATGCGTCGGTCGAACTCCAGGATTGGGGCCTTCAGTGCGCGCAATTGACCGCCGAGAGCGGCAAGACACGCACGGGCCACCTCGGGGAGCCGGCAGTCGGCTCTATCGGCGACGACTTCCAGCAGTTGCTCGACACCCCTGCGCCCGACAGGGGCGACAATCCCGAACTCGGCGAGATAGGCGCGGATCGAGTTGATCACGGCAGTCTGCTGGCGGATGAAGAGATGGCGCGCCCGGTGAAGCATCAGACAGCTCTGTTGCTCGACCGTCTTGGTCGGCACGAACCGCATATTGGGTCTCGTGACCGCCTCGCAAATTGCCTCCGCGTCGGTGCTGTCGTTCTTCTGCCGCTTGACGTAGGGCTTCACATAGGCCGGAGGCATCAATCGCACCGCATGCCCCAACGCCTGCAGCTCGCGCGACCAATGGTGCGATGATGCGCAAGCCTCGATCCCCACCAGGCAGGGCGGCAGCTTCTCAAAGAAGGGCAGCACGAAACGGCGTTTGAGCTGGCGGCGGATCACCACCTGACCAGCTGCATCAACGCCGTGCACTTGGAAGACCGACTTCGCGATATCCAGACCGATCGTCGAAATTGACTGCATAGGCTGCTCCTCCGAATCGTGGGAGCCTCAAACGGCGCCCACTCCTTGGCACTCTCGTGCCGGTGGAGGAGCCGTCCACAGCATCAACAGCGGAAATCCAACTTGGGTTGAAATGAAGAGGGCCGCCAACCCGGGGGCGTCTTTAGTCAATGCGCGTCCGGGTGAAGACGCCTACGATCACACCGGTATGGTCCCGAACCGTCACAGTCTCTCGGCTTCGCTCTGCCAACTTCTTGCCCAGTTGCAGAGCTTCCCGGGGGCGGTCTAGATCGAGAGAGATCAGCAAATATTTTGGACGGGACAGAGCCGACCCATCAGTTCGCTCTGTAAGGACATGCCAGGGGGTATCCGTCCGCCGAAACGCTGGATAAGTTTGCTCCCGGAGGGCTGAGACGGGCAGTCGATGCGTGACGAGATGCTGGCATTCCTGAACGGCGGAGGACGGATGGGCGAGCGCATCCGCCTGTTCGACTGGAGGTCAAATCCACTCGGGCCTCCGGATTCGTGGCCGCAATCGCTTCGTTCGGCACTGTCCATTTGCCTGTATTCGAGCTTTCCAACGGCGATCTACTGGGGGCCGGACTTCAGGCTCCTTTATAATGACGCGTGGTCTGTCATCCCGGGCGAGCGCCATCCCTGGGCTCTCGGCCGCCCCGCCAAGGAAGTCTGGTCCGACATCTGGCACGTCGTCGGCCCGCAGTTCGAGAACGTGATGGCCACGGGTGAGGGCTTTTCTACCTATGACGAAATGCTGCCAATGGTGCGTGGCGGCGTCCAGCAGGAGACCTACTGGAACTACAGCATCAGCCCGATCCGCGGCGAAGACGGCGAGGTCGCGGGCATCTTCAATCAAGGCAACGAGACAACTCAAATTGTCCTGGCGCGGCGTAGCGCCCAGCAGGAGATTGCGCGTCTGTCCCTCATGTTCGAACAGGCGCCAGGCGCGACGGCCATTCTGCGGGGGCCCCGCCATGTCTTTGAAATCGCAAACCCCGCTTACTTGCAGTTGGTGGGCCGTAACGACATCCTCGGCAAGTCCGTCGACCAGGCCCTGCCCGAGGTGGCATCGCAAGGTTTCATCGAGCTACTCGACACCGTCTATAAGAGCGGAGAGCCTTACGCCGGGCGCGCCATTCCGGTCGTCCTGGATCGAAGTGGAATTCGCGAGCAGCGACATCTCGACTTCGTCTATCAGCCGATAAGCGACGGCGCGGGCGATCGGTACGGTATTTTCGTGCAAGCGACCGATGTGACGGACACGATCCGGGCAGTGGCTGCTCTTCGCGAAAGCGAGGAACGTTACCAGGCCATCGTTAACTCCATCGACCAGATGATCTGGTCGACGCTGCCCGACGGCTATCACGATTATTACAACGACCGCTGGTACGAATATACGGGGATGCCCAAAGGTTCAACCGATGGTGAGGCCTGGAACGGAATGTTTCACCCCGACGACCAGGAGCGAGCCTGGAAATTGTGGCGCCACAGCTTGGCTACGGGCGCCCCCTATCACATCGAGTATCGGCTGCGGCACCGCTCGGGCGAATATCGCTGGGTGATCGGACGTGCACAGTGCGTCCGCAACGAGGCGGGCGAGATCATCCGCTGGTACGGCACGTGCACCGACCTGCATGATTTGAAAATGGCCGAGGAGGCTCGCCAGCTGCTGATGCAAGAGCTGAATCATCGGGTGAAGAACCTGTTCCAGCTCTTCGAGGCCATGGTGTACATGACGGGCCGATCGACCAATACGACGGCTGAAATGAGCGCCGCGCTTAAAGAACGTTTGCAGGCGCTATCGCGGGCACATGACCTCGTCCGGATCGGCGCAGCGGATTCGATGCCGGCGCATTCGGTGTTGCTCATCCATCTTGCTGAACAGATATTGGCACCGCATTTGAGTGACGCGCAACATGGCAAAGTGAGCTTGACCGGACCGGAAATCCTGCTGGGCGAGAAATCAGCCTCCGCTATGGCGCTCATCCTGCATGAGCTTGCCACGAACGCTATCAAGTATGGCGCACTGGGTCATGCAGACGGGAAGGTGATGATCGGCTGGGCATTTGCTGGAGAGGGTCTGGTGCTGACGTGGAGCGAGCGCAATTCCTCTGCTGCAATTGCCAAGCCGACATCGACCGGTTTCGGCAGCAGGCTCATTAAGTCGGCAGTCGAAGGGCAGCTCGGCGGAAAAGTCGATATTGTTTGGAAGCCTTCTGGCGTACAACTCCGCCTGGAATTAAGCCAGGCACGGCTGCGCGACTGATCGGAGCACTTCGCTCAACGCAGCATTGATCACAACGGTACGCGATTTAGCTCGAAGTTCGATGTACTCCAGTCGCGTCCATAGAGCCCACTTTGTCTGATGTCTGAAAGGGTCAAGGGCCGTCCACGACAGCCGGATGTCCTCGATACGGTCATTTTTTGGAAGCGGAAATCGCAGCTCTGTGGGCGGAGGTCAGCAACGGGTCAATAGCTCCGTTTTGAGCAGCGGTGGGAGCTTCCGCTTTTACCCCGGACGCAGGACATCCCGCCGAAACGCCCTGGCGGAAGAAGGGCCAACAGCGGAAGTCGACGTGGGCTGATATGAAAGAGGCCGCCAACTGAGGCGACCCTACTCTGCCGGAACTTAGCAGCCGTATTCTGCATTGCATGCACATGAGACAACGCCGCCTCACCGTCCGCCTTCAAGTCGATCTATCCAAGGACGAACTGAAAGCCATCGACGACTTCCGGTTTGCGCAGCGCTTGCTTAGCAGAGCGGCAGCCTTCAGGGAGCTATTGCGGCGTGGTCTCAATGTCCAAAAGTGTACGTCCAATGAGGCGAACTGAGGCGGCTTACTCTTTCGGCGGCGGCGTCTGGTTGATCAATTGAGAGACAGCCGTCACGACTTGGGCAGGCGCAAATGGCTTGTTGAGAAGAATGCTATTGGGTACGCCATGCGAGGGCCACTCGTCCGCCGCAGCGCCGGTCATGTAAATTACCGGCATCTCCGGATTAAGCTCTCTGGCCCGTTTGGCAACGTCCCAGCCCGTCAGTTGGCCATTCAAGTTAATGTCGGTCAAAAGCGCGCGGTACTTCGTGGGCTCGTCTTGGAGCAGTGCGATTGCTTTTTCGCCAGATGCAACGATCTCGTTTTCAAATCCGCCCTCAGCAAGCGCGACTTCGACAAGGTTTTGGATCAGAAAATCGTCTTCTACTACCAGGATTAACAGTACTGCGCTGTGCACTATCCCCACCTCCCACCGCTCCAGTGCGGCGAGTGCTTAAGCACCAAAGTGCACATAAGTTCCAGCCCAAGGAAACTGGGCGCGCGGGAATTTCACTAAACCAATGCTTGCCAACCCTGAGCCAAGGGCATTGAGAGCCGCGGAGTCCGCTGAGGGTCAAAAGCGCCGATTTGAGCCGCGGTGGGGAGCTTTCGCTTTACCCCCGACCCCGGACATCTCGCCGCAACGGCCTAACAGAAGCGAAGGGCCAACAACGGAAGTCATCCGCTCTCACTCAATCACCGTATCGGCGCTCGCCAAGATACTGGGTGGGACGGTTAGACCGAGGGCGGCCGCAGTCTTTAGGTTTACAGCCAGGTCGAAAATCACTGGCTGCTCCACAGGCACATCTGCCGGATTAGCTCCTCTGAAGATTCGGCCGCAGAACTGTGCCGTCATCCGGTAAAATTCCGCCAACGTCGGACTATAGCTGATCAAACCTCCCATCGGGACGTATGCGCTCGATGTATAGATCGTCGGCATTCCTGATCGGGCGGCCAGTGGTATCACTTCCAGTCTCGTTAAGTCGCCGGGCATAAGCAACGCATCGGAAGCCTCTTTCTTCATGGCTTCGAACGCATGCTCAAGATCATTAGCGGTCGGAGCCACCACGCGAACGGCAGCGAGCCCCACGTTCCTCAAGGCGGATGCGGCCAATTCGTATTGCCACGGATGGTTCGGGTTGTTGGATAGGAGTACAGCAACGCGCTTTGCGGATGGCAGGAGCGTGTGGAGAACTTCGACGGTCTTGCCCATGACATCATCGGTCATGCTGGAAACGCCAGTGATGTTTGCACCGGGCCGGGCCAAGCTTTTGACGAAGCCGTAGCCTACTGGATTGATGCTCGGCGCCATGATGATGGGAATCGTCGACGTCACTTTCTGAGCGGCAGCAATAGCTGAGTTCAGGATGGCGACAATGACGTCTGGGTGGAGCGAGATCAATTCGTTAAGGATTGAAGGTAGTCGCTCAAGCTTTCCCTCGGCGGCTCTCTGGTCGATTATGAGGTTTTTTCCTTCAACATAGCCCAGCTCCTTCAGTCTTGTGCGAAAGACGTCGTACATGGTCCGATCGGACGCGTTATCGTATTTTCCCGGATACACATGTGCGATGCGCCATGTCTTGTTGGCTGATTGCTGACCCGTTGCGATGCAGGGCCACGCAGCGGTTGCATAGGTGGCAGCCTTGATAAAATTGCGCCGCAGCATCGTATGGGCTCCAATCGACTATTCCAATGACGCAAAGCAAGCGAAACCAATTTTCGATCAGATTGCGGAATTCCGCAAGCAGACCAGAGGCCTCTTGGTCCGCAACGAGTCATTTCCGGACCTCCGGGCGACTCGCTGCATGCACGCAGGCAATTGGCGCTGATCAGTGGGAACTGCTAAGCTGCGTGAACTCGTTTGCGGAGCACATCATGACTGTGTTGGGTTTTGCGCGCGCGGCATTCCTCGCGTCAGTCTTTGTTACATTTCTGGGCGAGAAGGGTCAGGCAGCCGAGCTGCGCGTTCTGGCGGGCGGCGCGATGACCGCGGTCTGGGCCGAGGTGAAACCAAAGTTTGAGCAGGTCTCTGGACACAAGCTCGACATCTTCTTCGGCACCACGCCAAATTTGATCAAGGAGGCAACTTCGGGGAAATCGTTTGACGTCGGCGTTGTGCCGGTCGAGGTGATGCAGGACGCAGCAGCACGTGCAAAGTTCGCCTCCGGCACGACATCCGATGTTGCGCGGGTCGGCCTCGGTGTTGCGGTGCGAGCTGGGGCTCCGAGGCCCGACATCGGCACACGTGACGGACTTAAGGCTGCGCTGCTCAAAGCACAGTCGATCGCAACGCTGCCGGCAAGCGCTGCAGGTGCGCAAGTGACGAAAGCATTCGAGCGACTTGGTGTCGCCGAGGCAATCAAGGGCAAGGTTCAGGCAAAAGCGGCACCAGCCGAGATCGTTGCGGCGGTTGCAAAGGGCGAAGCGGAGCTAGGCGTGTTCTTGTTAAATGTGCTCACCGCCCCTGGACTAGACGTCGTCGGCCCATTCCCTGCGGACCTGCAGCAGGAAGTTGTCTTTACGGGTGCTGCTGCCGCGGACACAAAGCAAGGAGATGCCGCAAAAGCGCTGCTCGGGTATCTCAAGTCGCCAGAAGCAAGCGCCATCATTAAAGCGAAGGGAATGACGCCGGGCTGAAAGCATTGAACCCTCCGAGATTGAGGTTGGCACACGCAAAGCGGAAATGGTGAGGAACCATGGCAGCCGGCCCGAGAAGGTCCGGTGTGGGTCATGAACGACAAAACTCAAGGTGAGCATAATAGGTCCGCTTTCGGGTGCATAGCGACCAGTTGAGCCCGACAGCCGAGCCATGATTCAAGCCATTCAACGGAAGGGGCCGAATCATGCGCTACGAACTCACGGACTATGAGTGGTCTGCCATTGAGCCGATGCTGCCGAATAAGTCGCGCGGCGTGCCACGAGTGAATGACCGTCGTATCCTCAATGGCATCTTCTGGGTCTTGCGATCCGAAGCGCCATGGCGCGACCTGCCCGAAAACTTCGGTCCATACACGACTTGCTACAATCGGTTCGTTCGCTGGCGACGGGCGGGCGTGTGGGCCAAGCTCATGAGCGCACTCGCCGGCGCTCATGATGCTACCGTGCAGATGATCGACACTTCCGTTGTTCGCGTACATCAACATGGGTCCTGCATCAAGAAACCGGCGTCAATCGATGGGAAGGTCACGCGGCGGTCTGACGAGCAAGATCCATGCGGTGGTCGATAGCAATGGTCTACCGATACGGCTTGCGTTGAGCCCCGGCGAGGCGCACGATGTTCGACTTGCCGGAAAACTGCTGTCTCGTCTCAAATCCGGATCAATGCTGCTTGCCGACCGTGGCTACGACGCCGATTGGATCAGAGAGCTTGCCATGAAGAAAGGCGCGTGGGCCAACATCCCGCCGAAAAGAAACCGAAGCGATCCGATCTGCTTTAGCCCCTACCTCTATCGCGCTCGCAACCAGGTCGAACGGTTCTTCAACAGGATCAAGCAATGCCGTCGGGTGGCGACGCGCTACGACAGGCTTGCGGGAAACTACCTTGCCTTCGTCCAACTCGCATCTATCCGGCTATGGCTGGCCGCGCGTTATGAGTCCGCGCCCTAGTCCTACTACTAGTCTGAGTGGAGATAGGACTAGTCTCACGACTAGTCCTAAACTGGGGCCGGTAAAGCAACGCCGTCGATAGACCAGGGGCAGCCACACTTCTTCTCTTAGCGCACACCTCCAAGGGCCCAGCCCAGCAATCGAGCACGGAGGCCGCCACGCTGGCGAACCTCGATGAAACGCAGAGCCTCGGGACAGCCGGACGCCGCGATGGCCGCCTCCAACAAGCCCTTGGCAGAAGCGTCCGAGATATCCCCCGCATGGCGGACGAGGCAGTCCAGAACGGAGAGGAAGTCGTCATGGATGTTCGCTAGGCGGGCGACTTCGTCAAGCAGCCCAGGACGGGCCGCACGGATCGCGGCCATCTTGACCAAATCCCCGCGCTTGATCAGTTCGATGATCGACGACGCGTCCACGCCGGATTCGACGAGGAGTTGGATCAGCTCGAGCAGGGCTTCGCTTGAAACGACCGACAGAATAGTCGAGCGAACATTCTTGCTGTTATCCTTGTCGGCGACGAACGCCTGTGCGACGTCGTAGACGGCGTCCTTAGCCTCCTTCGGCACCTCGACAACGTATTGTTCGAACCCTTCTGCCTTCCGTCTGGCTCGGTACTTCTGTTTGGCTTCAGCTGCGTCGGAAATTTTCTTCTTCCCACGGGCGACGCGGACGTAGGCCTTCATCGGTTCAAGGCCCAATTCCGCGGCTTTTTCGTCGAATTGAGATTCGTCAAAGGTGTCCGGCCCCGAACCTTGGTCAAAGGTGTCGGGATCACACTCAGATGCTTCCTCGGCGTCGGCATGCACTGTCATTCGCAGGACTAGTCCGAAGACTAGTCTCCCTATGCTAGGCCACCGCGACGCCAATCGCATCGCGCAAGCACAACGCTGCGCGTCGATTGACGCCTCAGGGGCGTCGTTTTCAAAGGATTTTCATGGGGTGCGCGAAGCAATCCCGAGAGAAGGCTAAGTCGTCGATGGAGAAGCCTTCACGCCTTCACCACAAAGTGGCCTCGGGTACGGAGGTCCGGCAGCCTCTCCACGGGCTGCACAACCGCCCTCAGGAGCGGCGGACACGTCAAAATAGGCCGTGCCCATTGAGACACAAGCCTTACGACAGAACATCGTTAAATCGCGTTAACTGCTGCCTCTTGCCGAACGACGCAGTAAGGTCTTCCGAGCTTCGTTTCAGAAATTCTAGTGAGATACGTAGCGAATGGAATGCGACGCTAAACCGGGCTGAGAGATATAGGCGCCTCCTTCCCATAGTGGCTACCGAGGATATCGATCCTTGAAGCAACGCCAACGCCGCGCCAATGGAATCTCAATTGCGCGGCTTGACAGCCGCTCCTCCACTTAAAATATCTGGATTGCGGGATTGGCCCGCAAATCGAAATGGAGGGGAATGAAAGGATGTCTCACAGCTATCAGCGATCGCTGCAGGAAGCCGAACAGCAGCTCGAAGCGGCCCGCGGCGCGCTGGCGCGGGATTTTGCCAAGGCCATTAGCAACGCAGGCTGGACTCCCTTCTTGCGCGATGAGCACGACGTCATCGCACTGGTCAGCACTATCACCACTATGTTCGAGGATCGCGCTTTCGTTGATCGATTGCATGCCGCGGCGGATCAGGCCAGGCAGCAGCAGCCCCGCGTCGGACGCCCGAAGCGCAACCCGCAGTAACGGTTGCGGTCGAGCGACGCCAAGAGGACGGCGGGTCCGCTGTGAATGACGACGCTCCGGCGCGCTGTCGCTTGGCTCTTATTTCATGATATAGGACATCTGCCCTTTAGCCATGTTCCGGATAAAAGAGAACTTCGAAGTTGCAGCCGCCGCCAACAGAAGTGCAGCGATCTCCTCATTCAGATCACGGAATTGCGTCCTCGTTGGATTTGCCGAGTGAGGGCGGCGGACCGCCGTCGTTTTGATCAATGGCGAGCCAGTTGTCGGTAAGACGCATCGACTGTTCTCAGCCGAGAGGCGATCGTGGCCGGTTAAACGGTCAAGTTCACCATGGGCGACGACGCTGGCCAAGGCGCACGGCGCCCAGCGCCTAGACGAGAAACTGCTCGCGCTGGCAGAGAAGCCAAAGCTGCGAATGTCGATGAGCGCGACCACCTGCCGCTACTTTGCGACGCGTCTGTTCTTCCAGCTTTTCAGCCGCAAACCGGCGCCATCCCAATCACACCGAACCGCCGCGTAGCGGCGCATAAAACCGTCTACCGTTCACGAGCTCCGGTCGGCGCCCCGCGCGCGCCCCGTCGGCGGCGTAGCAACCTAAAGCGGACGCTTGTGAAAGGGGGTCCTAGTCGCGGTTGCGACAAGATTCGAAATGGCGGCCGCTGCACAGCCCAATTTCCCCGAACCGAGCCCGGCAACCGCTCTTCTTTTCTAGGCATCACCGGGGTCCGGCTCGGGCTCCTCGTCATAGTCGAAATTGGGATCAGTCTCTGGCTCCGCCTCGTCGTCAAACTCAGCATGATCAAGTTCGTCAGGATCGTCTTGCCAGGGTACGTTGTCCTGCCACCTACTCTCCTCGTCGAAGGAAGGCTCAAGTGTTTCACGCATTTCAGGGTCGGACGCCGGCTCGGAACTCTGCGGCCCTACCGAAGATGGGTCCACAGGCTCGACTTTCGCAGGCGGAACGTACGCCGCGAGGAGCTGGTCGACGACCGCCAACGGATCCAACGGACGTACTGTGTCAGCAAGCAAGTGGCCAAACTGATTGTTGATTAGCTTCAAAGCATCTTCGCTCGCGCAGGTATTGATAGCGGTCACGCCTAAAATCACGCCCGCCGTAATAATTTGGTCGGTGGATTGGGCGTTCCCTTCCACGATAACTGCCGGCCAATCCAAAGCTCGCGCCAGTTTGACAATCAGCCGTGCTCGCGCCGTCCCCGCTACTCCCTCGAAGCTCAATATCGCGCCGTCGAAAACGACTGAGCCGTCGCGTGTCGTCAGCACGATCTCGGGTTTGTCCTCTTTGGTCACGCGTACTTCGGCTCCCTCCTCCACGGCAAACGGCACGACGAAATTAATTCGGGACTGCCGCACTTCATCGCTCGGCGGATGGCGTTGGCTAACGGCATTCCTGACCGTGACCGATTGGAGTTTGTCGCTGAACTCCAATTCCGAGCGCCGGCCGGCCTTAACCGGCTTATTTTCCCGGCGGGTATCGATCAATTTCTCGAGCCCCGGGACATAGACCCCGCGGTCGCGCATGCGCCAGAATTGGGTTGGAACCCGCTCCTCAGGCTGAGGCCGCCCCCTCTCCTCGTTTCTTCGAGGATCAACGTACGCCGCGACACCGAGCAATGCGCAGGCCAGCGTCAGGCGCCCTGCTATAAGTGCCCGCGCATATCGCGACTTATCCCGCAGGAACTGTCGGTCCCACTCCGGACGCTTGTTGCCGAAACCATCGGCCTCGAGGCCTCGCTGGGAGACCCAGGCGTGGCAGTGGGGATTGTAGTCCCCGTCCGAGGCGACCGGGTACTCGATGTCCAATCGAGCGGCCATTCCCTCGGCGGCAAATTGGGCCAAAACAAATGCTGCGACGGGCCGCAAAAGCTCCCGGAGTAATTCTCTGGGCAGCGCGAAATCTATCGTCCTGCCGCACTGTGCGTCGGACCGAACGTCTCTCGCCGACGCCGCCATGATGAAGTTGCCCAAGTCGGCGAATTCCTCGGAGGCGCCGTGGGGTAAAAGTATCAATCCTCCGTCGTGATCGCCGCGATATTTCCCGTAATCGGCGCGCCGACCCCCGTCATTGACATAGCCGTTTGTTTGATAGGCGAAGCGCGCAAGGGCGGTATAGCCTTTGCGTTTTTGCACAACCCCAAATCTAATATGACATGATCCACTATTCAAAGATGTAGGCCTCCGCGCCCGACATATAAGGGACCTCTCCCGCGGCACGATTCAACGCGGGCTCTCGGCAAGACACCAGCTGCTTTGTAAGAATGTTCAGCCTTTTGCCGCGGAAAGCTCGCTAACGGTGTTTAGATACCGAATCGCCAGTAACAGGCGGCAGCTCGACAACCGCACAATTCTTGGATCGGCTCGCTAGACGGAATGGTTTCGCCCTCGGGCCCGGTCAATCCTGAAGATACCCACTTAGGCGCCACTGATGTCGAGCCAGCAAATTGCCCGGGAAAACCTATGTTCGAAATTAGTCATCAGGATTCACCATTTAGACATTGACCCTGCTGGGTTTTCTTAATTCCCAGCATTTGGTTTCAGGCTGTCGGGACGGTCGTCAGGAATATTCGGATTTCAAATTGATCTTTCGCGATCGAGAATTCTTGCTCGGGTCAGCGACCCGACCAAGCACTTTTGATCTGGATCGCACCAAAGCGCCTTTGGCAGCTTCGTCGGTATGGGAGGTGATCTCCTGGGTAATTGCCGCCTTGGTTCGCACGGCTTCGACAAGTCAATGGCGATCGCAGATCTTCGTGTCGTCGTCCCGCCGTTAGTTGCGACAAAAGGCTACCACGAGCTGTTGCTCACTCCTGACGGGGGTTTCGGCCCATGGGGTTACACACCTGCCGGGCTCAATCACCGACCCAATGCGAACAAACAGGCGACGAAATTTTATTTCCCGCAAAGCGCCCGAAGCGGGACCCGGATCTCTCGCGTTGGCGGCGACGAGAGCGGCTGAAAGATTCCGGTGGGCAGAACGATAGAGGATTAATCGCAAGCCGCAGAACGTGAGTCCCACAACTAAGATACTCGCATGTCAGCCGATTCGACCTATCCAGCCGTCGCTGCGGATGATTTTGCGCGCCGCTTCTCGCAACGGGGCGGAAATCTGATGTGGTTGCTCGGAGCAGGGGCATCGGCGGCCGCCGGCATTCCGACGGCGTGGGACATGATCTGGGAGTTCAAGCAGCAGCTCTACATAAGTCAGCGGCGCGTCTCCCCGAAAATGGTCGCCGACCTCGCCAACCCGGCCGTCCGGCGCGAACTGCAGTCATTCATCGATGGCGTCGGGAATCTGCCGCCGCCCGGCGCTCCCGACGAGTATGCGGCTCTCTTCGAAGCCGTCTATCCGAGCGAGGCGGATCGTCGAACCTACATTGCGTCGAAGGTCAGCGGCGCGAAGCCGTCCTACGGGCACATCGCTCTTGCGACAATGATGAGGGGCGGACGCGCTCGCCTCACGTGGACGACTAATTTCGACCCATTGATCGCCGACGGCTGCGCGAAGGTCTACGGCGGAACAGGTCAGTTGACGACGGTGGCGATCGAGACCGGAAGTATTGGACGTCAAGTGATCGACGAGGGGCGTTGGCCCGTCGAAGTCAAACTGCACGGCGACTTTCGATCGCGCAGGCTGAAGAACACCGGAGACGAACTGCGCGAACAGGATGCGAAGCTCAGGGCGTTGTTGATCGAAAGTTGCTGCCGGTGGGGCCTGATCGTCGCCGGCTACAGCGGCCGAGACGACTCCATCATGGACACGCTCGAGGCGGCTCTCGACCGGGACACCCCTTTTCCGGCCGGACTTTTCTGGCTCCATCGCGGCGAGGATCCGCCGTTGCTGCGCGTCCAACGGCTCTTGGCGGCCGCTGCCCGCAAAGGCGTCGACGGCGGGCTGGTGCCGATCGAGAATTTCGACGAAGTCTTGCGCGACCTCGTTCGCCTAGCGGAGGATCTGGACACCAAGGCCTTGGACGAACTCGCCTCGGAGCGACGAATATGGTCGCCGGCTCCGCGTCCAACCGGCAAGCGCGGTTTTCCAGTGGTCCGGCTCAATGCACTCGAAATGGTCGAAACGCCGACCGTTTGTCGCCGCGTCGTATGCCGCATCGGCGGCGTGGCGGAGGTCAGGTCGGCGATCGAAGCCACAGACCTGCCGGTGCTCGCGACCCGGTCGCGAGCCGGAGTACTCGCTTTCGGCTCCGACGCCGACGTGCGAGCCGTGCTTTCGGCTTACGACATTGAAAGTTTTGACCTGCACGCGATCGAAGTCCGCCGACTGCGCTACGAAAGCCAAGAGCGCGGCCTTCTGCGCGAAGCTCTGACCAACGCGCTGACCCGAACACACGAGATGATCGCCGATCGTCGCCGGAGCAGCGATCTTCTGACACCCTCATCAATCGACGACGCGAAGTGGGCGTCGCTGAAGACGCTGACGGGAAGCCTAGGCGGAACCGTGCCGAAGCATCCCGAATTGAGTTGGCGGGAGGGCGTGGGGATCCGGCTGGATTGGGCGGACGAGCGGCTCTGGCTTTTGCTCGAGCCGCGCACCGTGTTCGAAGGCATCACGCAGGGGAACAGAACCGCGGCGACCGATTTTGCCCGCGAGCGCACAGTGAGGCGCTACAATCCGGTGCTCAATGCCCTTCTCTCGTTCTGGTCAACCCTGTTCGCGTGCCCGGATCGCGATATCCTGGCCCTCGGCATCAGCGCGGGCGTGGATGCGGCCTTCAGGCTCGGCGATACGACGGCTTATTCAGGAAGAGCCCGCCCATGACGAGCGAGATATCGCCTCACCTTTTCATCCCGGAAGCCGAGCTCGCATTCCATCCCGAACGAACATCCGACGTCGACCTGCATCCCCTGCGCGGGCTGTTGCGGTTTGGTCCCTATTCGTCAGGCCTTGTCCCCGATCCCATTCGGATCGCGACAATCGCGCCGGCCCGGCAGGGGGCGCGACTCTACGGCTTCATGAGGGAACTCGCGGCCGAGTTCAAGGCGACCGAACGCAAGGACTACCTACCGACCTGGCCCGGCTTCCGCAAGGCGTTCAATCTCGATATGCGAGGCGCCGTTAAGGATTGCCACGTCGAGTTGGACGATCGGCTGGAGTTCGAGATGAAGGACTCGGCCACGCCGCACGTCGTACTGGCAGATCGGCTGCTTCGCGCCGTCCAATCTCTCGAGGCGCGTCGCGACGCGTTCGACATTGTCTTCATCTACATGCCGCAAAGCTGGGCCGCGGGCTTCGTGGGGGCCGCCGGCGACGATTTCGATCTCCACGACCACCTCAAGGCGGCCACCGCCGCGCGGCGCATTCCAATCCAATTGGTGCGCGAAGACCGCGCGCTCGCCTATCCTGATCGCGCAAGCGTCATGTGGCGCATCGGACTCGCGATTTACGCGAAGGCGGGAGGCGTCCCCTGGAAGCTCGCTGACACGGATCCTGAGGCCGCCTATATCGGTCTCTCCTACGCTGTGCGTCCGACCGAATCCGACCGGCCGCGCTTCGTCACGTGCTGCAGTCAGGTCTTCGATGCAGAAGGCGCCGGCCTAGAGTTCGTCGCATACGATGCCCACGAAATCGACGTTCAGCGGGAAAATCCGTTCATGTCCCGAACCGAGATGTTTCGTGTGATGAGCCGATCGTTGGACCTCTATAGGCGAAGACACTCGGGCCGCACTCCTCGGCGCGTCACGGTGCACAAGACGACGGAGTTCAAGAGGGACGAAATCGAGGGCTGCATGGAAGCGCTGCATCTGTGCGAAGCAGTCGACCTCGTGCAGGTCGTGGAGGACGTCGGCTGGCGCGGCGTCAAGATCGAACGCGATCGGCAGGGCGGCGCCAAAGGAAAGCCTTTCGGCTATCCGGTTGAACGCGGCACGTTGATCCCGCTCGGGGATCGAGAGTGCCTGCTTTGGATGCACGGGGACGTGAAGGGCGTTGCCGAACGCTCATACTACCAAGGAGGTCGTAGCACGCCGCGGCCAATCCGTCTGATCCGTCACGCGGGTCATGGTAGTTGGGACGAGACTGCCCGTTCGGCTCTCGCTCTCGCTAAGATGAATTGGAACAACGACGCGCTGTACGACATGCTGCCGGTAACGATGGCTTATGCTAAAGTTCTCGCGCGCGTCGTGAAGCGCATGGATGGCCTAGGTTCGACACCCTATCAGTTTCGCTTCTTCATGTAGCGAATCGCCAATGTCAGTCGTTTGGGATCGCCGGATGTCTGAGCGAGCTCAAGGAGCGTGCGCCTGTTGAAGGCACCGTCCCGAGATCTCGCCGCATCGGAAGACCTACGACTTGCTCAGCCAGTTGGTCAGCGCGCTGACGTGCACGGCGAAATCTCTGGCCTCCCCTGGTCCGCCCTTATGATTGATACCGGCGACGGCGCCGTCCTCATCGAGCAACGGACCACCGGACATGCCTTGCGAGAGTTTTTGCGTCACCTCGATCATCGGAACGGCGCTCTTCGTGGGCAACGACGTTATAGATCCGGCCCGGACGTTGATCTTATCGCCTGGGCCGAAGCTCGGAAATCCAATCGCCGTCGTGTTGTCGCCGGCCTTGAGCGTACGTTTCGACATGTCGAACTCGTAGTACTCGGTGGCTTGTATTTCGTGAGCGAGAACGGCCAAGTCGCGGTGGGCGTCCTTCTTGTCGACGGTCACCTTGAATTTATTCGAAGGCTTGCTGGGGTGATAGACCGCGATCTCGGTCGCCCCCTCCACGCAATGCCAGGCCGTAACGAGACCCACCGCTTTCAAGAAGAAAGCCGTGCCCTGCGCGCTGCCTTCCGCTGCGTCATCTCCCCAATGCTCGACCACCCACACCGCACGCTCCCTGATCTCAAAAATCGTGGGCAGAATTTCCAGTTTCTCGGAGGGGAAGAGCTTGTTGTAGCGCGAGGCTAGACTGCGGAAAATCGGGTCCGACGGTCCTTTGATGTGCCCCGCCCAAGATATCCGTCCGCGAAGATGCGACCCGAGGTTTGCTTCACGACCATACTTGTCCTTGAGGATCTTCTGAGCGACCGCAGCCCCCTGTGTTTCCGTCACGAACAACGCCGCGCGGATGTTTCGTACGAATTTTCGATCGACGTTGACAAGCTCGTTGATCTTCAGGCCGGTCACCGTTCGGCGCGAATGCTTGTCGGCGTAGTGGACCTTCTGCGGATTGATCGCGAAGCCGTTGGACCGGAAGGCTCCGCGAAGCTGACCCTTGAGCAGATCGGGCGAGAAATTTCCGGCCGGCGGGGGCGGTCCTTCGAACAGCAACGTCAATGGCTGGTAGCTGGAGAAAGTGATGTCATCGGCATACCTAGTGTAGATGCAGCGGCTTTCCTTCGCGATAATCTGCAATTCCTTATCCATCCGGAAGCAGATCATGTTAGAAATCACTGGACTGCTAGGCGCGCCTTGCGGCAGGACACCCTCGTTGCAGCATATCCGCGCCAGGATCTCGGCGACTCGATCGTCGATGCCGAGCGCACTCATAAGGCCGGAGACGCGTCCTTCCGTAATGGCCGAAAAGAAGCCTTCTATATCCAGGTTCAACACGAACTTGCTCCGGAGATGAGCCGTAGCGTTCGTTTTGACCGAACGGCCGCCTACGAAGCCATGAACGGGATTCCTCGGCCTGTATATCGACGCGAGCGAGGACGCGATTTTTGTCTGCAGCATCTTCAGTCGATGATCCGGCGCGCTTATGACGCGCTTCTTTCCTTCGCCTTTCGAAATCTCGAACTTCTGATACATCCGGCCGCGAAACCACCAGATCCTCTTGAGTTCGGCTGTCGATAGAGAAAGATACTTCAGCAGTTCGGCCTCGCTCGTGAGCTCGCTTGGAACGGCGACCCGGATAGGAGCGGCGAAGAACGATGCAAGGCTGGGCACGAGGTCTCCCTTCCAATCACGCCAGGCATTCAGCGAGCAAACGTGGCGCGCACGATCCTTGATTAGACTTTCGCTCTTACGCCGCAGTTACGACAGCGCGTATGCGAGGGGAGACCTCGTGAGCCCATCCATAGCAGCGCACGGCTCGGATGCCACCCGACTTGTCGGGAAATTAACTGCTTTTTGATCTAAGGTCGGAGATAGTTGCAGTTTGATCGGCCAAGTCTGGGAAACCAAGGGGTGCGCAAGATCTGGTAGCGAGGGAGGACTCGCCCCCCGCTGCTAAGCCGAGGCAAGCGCCCGCGCGGAACGCGCCTTGGCTCGCCCTCTCGTCTTCTCCTCCGGCAACCCATTCGTCAACGCGGCCTTTCGCGTTTCAACGGCCTTCGCCAATCGCGGATCCTTCTTTGCCGCTTCGTAGGCCGGCAAGACCGCTTCCATCCAGATCAGCATGCCTTCAGCCTTGAACACCACGCGGTCCGCGGCGCTGTAAACACTCTGGGTGATAGCAGCGACCTCACGCGACATCTTGTCTGCGCCGCTCACGCGATGATCCAGGAGCGCCGAAGCATATGCGCCTTCGCCAAAATTCTCGAAGAAGCTCGTGACGGACCGACGCTCGTCGTGAGGGCCAATCCGGTTGGGCAGCCCGACGACAGTGAGCAGATCCGGCCATCCCGGCTTGCGTCCGGCCAAGGCATCGAGCGCGTGATTGAGGGAGGAAGGGGTAATCGCTTTGTCCAGATGGGCCGGTACGCGATCATCGTTACGTTGCTTAGCAGCGAGAGCGCGCACAAGATACTTGTTGCGATCCTGCGGAAACGCCCACCTCGAGACCGCACCCAATTGCTGCTTCGAGTACCGCGCCACTCTTTCGAGGATCTCGATCGCAATAGGCGGAATGCTCAGCTTGATCTCGCGCTTATTTTTCACCTCATCCGGTTTCCACGTATAGACGCGCCAGCCGGCACGCTCCGGTGCGGGATCAGGGATCCAGCGATCGGAACCCAAGGCGAGCATGTTCACCAGCGCGGAGCTCCGCTGGGGGATCATCCATGAAACCTGCAGGGCACCCAAGACCGCATCGTTGTTATTGCCTCCCAAAGGCCTGACGGCCTCCAGAAGTGCAATGAGCATCCCAATCTGCGCAGGGGTCAGATAACGCCCGGAGCGGTCCTCCATCTCATATTCGTGGGACAATGCCTCCCACCAGGTCGCGGTCGGCTCGAGGCCGGTGAAGCGCCGCTTTTGCTTGAGTCCCCAGCGTAAGACACGCTTTGCGAGATCGACGTATTTTGCTCCAGCGGAGGGACCTGAACCGCTGGCATCAATGCGGTCCCGAACTTCTTCAAGATCTTCGAGGCGGAGCTCCTTTACGAAGCGTTTCTTGAGTTCGGCGTTTTCCGGCCGATCTCGCAATCGGGTCTCCAGCTCGGTAATGGACGAAGGCGCAAGGCGCAATTTGGCCTCTTCATTTCGACCACCATTTTTCGGGCTTTTCGTTCGTCGCGCGTATTGATCAATCAGCGTCTCGAAAGTCCACAATTCTCCCTTTAAAGCCTCGGCGCGGTCAACTGCTACAGCGACGGACTTTTCGTCGCCACCCATCAGCCTAGTTTCGATGACGGCGTCCGGATCGCGCCCGTTCTTAATCGCGAATATTGCTTCGGTGGCAATCTTCTTCACTTGCGCGAAAGTGAAGTCTCCCACCGCGCCAAGCCGCCGTTTTACAACCGTGGACTTCTGGCCTCGGACGCGCGTGCGGGCCTGCACATAGTAGGCGGCCTCCCCGCCCCTGACGCGGATGCTCAGGCCTCTGGGATTATCGATAGCAAACTGGCATTCAGCGTCCGCGTCGCGCTTCGCGCCTGCCTCACCGACCAAATCCTTTGTCAGCGCGTATCGCTTGTTTGCCATTTCCGGCCTTTTTGGGATACATGGGGATACACAAGTATGTAGGCCGAAGGCCCGTCCCACAAGCGCCCAATTTTGGGTACCTTAATAACCTATTATACTGTCAACAAATTTTGCGCTTCAAGTCTCTCCAAGCGATATCCTGTTTACAGACAAGCGGTTTTGTAAACCGAAGGTCGGGGGTTCAATCCCCTCAGCCGGCACCAGTTCTGCGATGCCATTCAGCGCGAAGCTTTTGTCGCACTGCCCTGCTCGAAATGTTCGGCGTCGGTGATCTCGACCCAAACATGTTTGGATTGTTCGAACACCGACATCGCGGGCGGACGAAATTTCGGGTCGGCGATCGCGCCGACGGCAACGCCGATCATGGCCGGCAGCCGGTCCGCTCGCCAATAAACCGTTGAACCGCAGTCGGGGCAAAAATAGTTGCGGACCTTCGCGCCGCTGCCGCCGTCGCGGACGAACTCCTTCGGCCGCCCCGAGATCGTGACGGAATCGGTTGGATAGAACGCGCCGACGCCGAACGGCGCGCCGGTTCGTCGCTGGCAGTCGATGCAGTGACAGGCCGCGACCAAAGCGGGCGGCCCCGGAAGCGAGAGCACGAGCGCGCCGCAGCTGCATCTGGCATCCGTCATCTGAACACTCCCCTTCGTCAGCCCAGGGATGCCTGCCGCCCTGTTCCGATCGGCTATGTGGCTTCCACGTCAGGCGATTGATCCAACCGCCACAGCCCAAGGCTCTTGTCGCGCCAGCCGCCTTCGCCCTCAGCGCAGCGCTCGTTGATCAGCTCGCGCGGCGACGGCCAGTTGAACGGCGCCCGCTCCATGTTCAGGGCGCGCCAGTCGCCGTCCTCGCAATCGGCATTGCCGTCCCATTCCGGAAAGGTCGTGACCAGCAGGAAGCGCGCGCCGCTCGCACGAAAATTCCCGATGGCGCGCGCGATGTTGGCGAAACTCAAATGCACGAGGCAGTCGCGGCACAGGATCAAATCGACAGGCGGCAGCGCATCGCGCGTGATGTCGGCGAGGCGGAAGCGGCCGTGAAGCTCACCGCGCGCCGCGCGCTCGCTGTTGTCGGCGATCAGCGACGGCACGATGTCGACGCCGGTGTAGTCGAGATCGAGCTTGATGCGGCCGATCCAGCCGGCATCGCCGCAGGGCGCATCCAGCAGCGAGCGCACGCCGAGCCGTTGTAACAGCGGCGGAAGCGCTTCCCGGATTGCGCTCGTGGCGACATCCTCCGAGCCGAGGCCGGAGACCGAGCTCGCCGCGCCCCACAAATTGGTCCGTTCGATCCGCTCGAAGCGCGCGGCGAGATCGAGACCTGCGAAATTCTCGCGGTCGGCGAGGAAGCGCTCGTGGGCTAGCACCGGTGGACGATTTGGGATCATCGGACCGCTCGCGACTCGGAATTGGGACGCAACCAGACTATATTGGCAGAACAACGTCCGACATCATCGCGCGCGAAGCTGCTCGCGTCATCCGGCCCGTCCGCTCCCGATGCGCTCCACCACGCCCAGAGAGAAGGCCAAGATCGCCGCCGGCGCGGCTGCGGCCGTCGTCGCGACGGCCGTCCTGTTCATCGTCGCCATGGCATTTCTGCTGGCGCGATAGATGGGTCGGCGCGGCGAACGGATGCCGCCGCGCGCCTTTAGGCCGCGCGCACCGTGCGCAGGAATTTGCCGACCTCGTCCTTCAGCCGGTTGCTGTCGGTGGCCAGCATCTTGGCGGTCGACAGCACCTGCGAGGAGGCCGTGCCGGTCTCGGCCGCGCCGCGCTGCACGTCGGTGATGTTCGAGGAGACCTGCTGGGTGCCGTGCGCGGCCTGCTGCACGTTGCGCGAGATCTCCTGGGTCGCAGCGCCCTGCTCCTCGACGGCCGCCGCGATGGTCGACGACACTTCCGAGAGCCGTTCGATCGTCGCGGAGATGTCGCGGATCGCGTTCACCGATTCCTGCGTCGCGGTCTGGATGCCGGAAATCTGCAGGCTGATCTCGCCGGTCGCTTTCGCGGTCTGTTCGGCCAGCGTCTTCACTTCGGAAGCAACGACCGCGAAGCCGCGGCCGGCCTCGCCTGCGCGCGCCGCCTCGATCGTGGCGTTGAGCGCGAGAAGATTGGTCTGGCCGGCGATGGTGTTGATCAGCTCGACGACGTCGCCGATGCGCGTGGCCGCGACCGAGAGCTCGCTCACGCGCTCCGTCGTGGTGCGCGCTTGGGTGACGGCCTCGCCCGCCATCCGCGCCGATTCCTGCACCTGGCGGCTGATCTCGTTCACGGACGAGGACAGCTCTTCCGTCGCGGTCGCGACCGACTGCACGTTGCCGGTGGCCTCGCCCGAAGCGGCGACCACGACCGAGGTCAGCTCCTGTGCGCGATGCGCGGTGGTGGCCAGCGTCGAGGACGATGCCTCGAGCTCGGTGGACGCCGAGCCGACCGTCTCGATAATCTCGCCGACCGCCCGCTCGAAGCCGTCGGCAAGGTTGACCATGTCGCGGCGGCGCTGCTCGGCCGCCTGCTTCTCGGCTTCCGCCTGCGCCGCCTTGAGCCGCTCGACCTCGAGCCCGTTGGTCTTGAAGATCTCGACGGTCTTGGCCATGTCGCCGATCTCGTCGCGGCGCTCCTTCTCGGGCACGTCGATCTTGAGATCGTTGCGGGCAAGGCCCTCCATGGCGAGCTTGAGCCGGGCGATCGGCCGCGACATCGCGTTGAAGCCGATGAACAGCGCGATCGCGATGCCCATCACGAGGCCGCCGGCGCTGACGCCCATCACGGTCCAGGTCGCGGACCTGGCATCGCGGATGATGGCTTCCTTGCGTTTGGCCGTCGCCTGCGCCGTCTCGGTCACGAACTGGACGATGCGTGCGAGCGATGCATCCAGCACCGGATCGCATTCCTTGTGTGCGCGTTCGGCAGCCTTGGCGTTCTCGTCCATGCTGCTGGCCTGCGCGCCTGCCTGGAGCACCGGATCGCAGCTGGTGAAGGCGGCCTTGAGCTGGTCTGCGATGCTCTTGATCTGGCTCGAGCGGGACGGATCGTCCTTCTCCGCGGCATCGAGATACTGGGCGATCTCGGCGCGGTTCTGGTTCGCGGTCTTGAGGCGGCCGGCGTTGCCCGCCTCCGTCGCCTCGGTGAAGACCGCATAGAGCGCCGCGTGATAGGTCTCGGCGCGGCGCTGGGCCCGCGTCAGGTTGAGGGCCGAGGACTGCGCGGCGGCGAGTTCGCCAAATCCGTCGACGGTCGCGGAGAGCTCGCGCGCGCCGAAGCCCGCGACAGCGATCATGGCGCAGCCCATCACGGCCACGATCAGCGCAACCTTCCACACGATCTTCAGATTGTTCAAAAAGCTCATCTCAGCCGTCCAATGATTTTCAGGGCGTAATCCCAGCAACGTGCATTGGAACCGGTCATCGTTAAGATTTGATGCCAATTGAGGCGGGTAGTCATACGGAAAAATAACCTTATGCCGCCCTCCCGTAAGCTTCACGTCAGCTTGGGCGCATTTTCGCGGCGTCCGGGGTCGCCGGCCCGCCGGAACAAAGCGCGCGCGCCGGTCGTTTTCGGCCCATGAGGATCCGGGAAGAAAATCGAAACATGGTTCTGCTGGGGACAGTGACGCTGTGCTGCGCCATCGTGGCCGGCACGCTTGCGCTGTTCGAGCCGGTCGTCGGACCGCCGCCGGAGCGCCAGGTCGCCGACAGAGGGCCGATCGAGATCGCGGCCCCGGAAGCCGTGCGGGTGATCGGGGCGCCCTTCGTGCCCAACGTCAATCCGCGCCAGCGATAGCCCTCACCGCGCCGGCGTGCCCTCGCCTTCCTTGGCGTCGGCGTGAGCACGGGCCAGTTCCTCGGCGAACGCGATCACCTCAGCTCGTCTGTCGGGCGATAACAAGAGAAAGGCACGAACCAGTCTCAAGCCTTCCACGTCGTCCGACTCGTCTGTTTCTTTCCCGGCTTCCATTCGCCCACTGTCGGGCGACCGGGAAAAATATGCAATCCCTTGCGGGATACCTTCTTGATTCGGTCCTCGACCTTTGGTGGAATGGTCGCAGCAAGGGTGGATTAGCCCATGAAGTGGATCATCGAGCGCGACGCACTGATTGCGCAGACAATGGCCTTCGTTCAATCCGTCACCGGCAAGAAGGATGAATTCCATCCGCCGGAGCCCTCGCCTGCTGCTTTCGAGGTAACCACGGAGATCGTGACCATCCAGGCAGTGACGGTTGCGGTCGAGGCTGAGCCACCCGCGCCGACACCTCCTCCGCCGGAGCCTCCTCGGCCCCTCCCGGTCCCGCCGCCTCGCATGGCCAGCGATTTCCGCACCGAGATGCAGGCCCGGATCGCGAATTTCCGCAAGCACCAGGAGCGGTTCGAACGCGAGCGCGAGGAATATTGCGCGGCGACCCTGTCAAAGCTCCGTGCGGCCATCCGCGACGTCGCCCCGCCTCCGCCGGCCGAAAAGTAAGGCCGGCCCGTCCGCGGGCACCTACAACCAGGACCAAACCATCCAGAGATTGGCTGCGCAGGCGCTGAACAGCGCCAGCGTCAGCGGCAGGAGCATGTGCCCGCAGGAGGTTTTGAGGTCGCTCGTCATGGGCCAAAACATCCGCTGATTCCAGCCGGAGAGTCCCAAGGATTCTTTTTTTGCGGATTCAGGACTCGTTTACGACTCAAGCCCCGGGCAGCCCGTTCACGGCCCCGTGATCGCCCATCAGGCCGGAACCCCTGGCCCGCCGGAGTCGTTAACGGGCTTTCCCGGAGCGGAAAGAATGCCCTACGCCCTGTTCTGCAACGATGCCCAAATCAGCAAGGCCTACCCCGACGAGGCCGACGTCTGGAAACTCGCGCAGCGGAGTGGCCTGGTCGTGGATGTCAGCACCGACGAGGAGCGCCATGGGCCGCGCCGGGTGCTGGACAACGATTACGAGATCAAGCCATGCCGGGCCGCCCAGGGCGAGGACCCCGCGAAGAACAAGGCCGAGGCCGAGCACCAGTCCCGGATGGAGCTTGAGTTGAATTCCTGAAGGCTCGCCCGGACCCCCGAAAGATCAGGGCGTCGCGGTCGCCAGCGAAGCCTGCTCGCCAGCCAGCACCACGCAGGCCTTGCGGCGGTGCAGCCCGCGGATCGCGCCGGTCACCTTCAGCACCTTGCCCGACGGACACGAGGCGTCCTTGACGAAGGCCACCTCATAGGGTGCCAGCATCAGAGGCTCGGATTTGAGGATTGTTTGGGCAGCGCACGGCAGGGTGAGGAAGCACGAGAGCACTGTCGCCGACACCAAGATACGCATGACCGTCGTCCCACCAGCCCGGTAATTGTCATATAACGCGTTCCGGAGCGCGAGTTCCGTAAGCGGCAAAAATTATTTTTGCTTTACGCCCGCCCCATGACACGCGTGAGAAACCGCGTGCCGGAATGTTTGCTTGCAAATGACGCGCCAGATGGTTCACGCAAAGCAAACGGCGGACCGGGACGCACGGAGCCGCCAAACGAAAGGCCGGCTGGGAGCCGGCCTTTTTTCAGATCTTCGATCCCTTCGGACCCGCTGGCGGATCAGTAGCGCGAGGCCGGCTGGCCACCCCAGCCGAAGCGGTAGTTCACACCGACCTTGACGGTATGCTCGTCGTCCCGGCCGCGGACGCCGACGATGTCGGCCGGACCGGCGGTGAAGGTCGTGCTGCCAAAGTTGTAGTACTGGTACTCGGCCTTGGCCGACCAGTTCGGCGCGAACATGTATTCGAGGCCGGCGCCGACGGTATAGCCGTCCTTGTTGTTGCCGGTCGCGGTGAAGCCCGTGGGCACGCCCGCGACGTTGACGCCGAGGCCGCCATTGCGCCAGGCGTAACCGCCCTTGGCGTAGAGCAGCGTCGGACCCCAGGTGTAGCCGATGCGGCCGGTCACCGAGCCGAGCTGGTCGGTGTTGGAGGTCACCTGGGTGCCAGCCGGGAACGTCACGCCGTTATTGTTGGTCGGCAGCCAGGAGTACTGGGCTTCGATACCCACGACCCAGTTGGGCGCGAACTGGTAGTCGAAGCCGCCCTGCACGCCGCCCAGGAAGCGGGCGTCGCTCGACTGGAAGCTGCTGTCGCCGGCAAACGCGCCGCCGACATGGCCGCCGATGTAGAAACCGGTCCAGTTGTAGATCACCTGCGGCGGCGTATAGGCCGGTGCCTTGGTGTAGGGGCGCGCCTGCATGTCCGCCGCTGCGGCCGGCGCTGCCAGCGCAAGCAAGGCGACTGCGCCCAGCAAAATCGTCTTCATGTCCATCCCCGTTCTTTCAAAATCGACCCTCAGCAAACAACGTGGCGTGAATTTGGTTGCTTCGCGGCGATGCCGGAACGTTGATCGTTCGCAACTGTGACGGGGTGGCAACATCGCGATTTTGTTCCGTCACGCCGCCTTGCACCGACCGATTTTGTCGTTTGCGCAAGGCCTGCCGTAACGTTTAGTCGCAAGGCAATTCCGCCCCGTTCAAAGCTCGCCAAAATGTGATCCGGCGGCTCCGGCTGCCATCGTTCTAGCAGGCGGCGATGAAGGCGGGCTTTGCGCTACCGCGCCATCTTTTCCAGTTCCGGAAAGGGACCGTAAACCGCGCCCGCGCAGAGCTCGCCGGCGCGGTCGACGACGCGGTCGGCCCGTCCGTTGACGAAGACGGCGGCCCGCTCGCGCATGGCCTTGTAGCTGCCGTCGCTCTCGCGCGGCGTGAAGTGCAGGCAGGCGACATAGAACTGCCGTCCGCCGATCTCGCGCAGCACCGGCTCGGACATGGTGGCGTCGCGCACGCCGACGGGGTTGTTGAGATAGGCGCGCATCAAGGCCAGCGTGTCGCTGCGGAAATTGTCGGGAAACGGCTGCGGGCCTCCGGCCTGGGTCCCGTCCATGCCGGGACGATCACCGCCGCTGCCGAAGCATGCTGCGAGCGCCAGCGGCAATGCCAGGATCAGTGCCGGCTTCGCCGCACGTTTCGCCAATCGCCCCACCGGTCACGGTCTCCGCTCGCCCACAATCAGGAGACGTTCTAGCTCCAACACCGCCTGGCTCCAAGGCGGCGCGAAGGGAATTCTCTTGCACAACGCACCGGCCCGCCGCCGGCACCTCGCGCTTTCGCGCAAGACGCCGAACGGCGGGACGGGCCTGAACTCCGCACGCGGCAGCAGGGCAATGCCAGGGATGCCGCCGCGCGGGATCAGACTTAGCTGCGCTTCTCGGTCGTCACCGGCTTGGTGACGTCGGGCTGCGCCTTCAGCGACTTCTTCGATGACACCTGCTTGTGGTGATGGCGATGCTTGCGCACGGTCTTGTGCTCGTCGGGCGTCACCGCCGCATTGGCATTCATCGCCTTCGACTTGGTGTCGACCTTGGCATCCGCCTTGACGTCGGCTGCCTTGGTGTCGGCCTTGACGCCGGCGTCCGGCTTCGCGGCAGTGGTCGCCGCCTTGGTCTGGCTCTGGTCCGCCTTGATCACCGGCGCGGTCGTTGTGGTCTTGCCGGCCTCGGCCGCGAAGGCCGGGGCTGCGATCACGGAGGCTGCGAGCAAGGCTGCGGAAATGGTCTTCAGCATGGTGGTCTCCTCTTGGAAGGATCTTGAGGCGGCGCCCTCTCGCCAACCCTTCGATCGTAGGTGGGAGCCTAGGCGCCGCGCGCTGAACCCAGTCTGAAGCCGGTTGCAGGCCTCCGTTCATCTGGATGACAAGTTTGTCATCCGGCTTTCGGGGAATAGATCGTGCGAAGCGGGAATGTTTTCGTCCCCCGGGTGTTCCGGTCTTCGGGCAATCGTGTAGGATCGCCACGTTCCATACGGGAGAACTTAGATGCGCAAACTCTCAATGCTTCTGCTGCCGGGCCTTGTCGCCGTGTCGCTGGCGGCTGCTCCGGTGCTGTCCAGCGCCTACGCAGCTGGCAGTGACGAGCCGTCCTCGCCGCCGAAATCGGACTCCTCCTCGTCCAAGAAGGGCAAGAAGAAGAGCTCTTCCGTCAGCGATCCGAAATTCCTTGCGGCCTATCGCACCGCGTACACCACGATCTACGACAACCACGACTACACCGGCGCGATCGGCCAGCTGAAGTCGCTCAAGCGCGATGACGTTGCCGACGTCGCGAACCTGATCGGCTATTCCTATCGCAAGCTCGGCGACTATCAGTCGTCGAAGGTCTATTACGAGCTGGCGCTGAAGGACGATCCGAACCACGTCCGCACCTGGCAGTATTACGGCCTCTGGCAGCTCGAGCAGGGCAACCGCGAACAGGCGCAGTATCATCTGAACAAGATCGCCTCGCTCGCCGGCACCGACAGCTCGGAGTATCGCTCGCTTGCCGCAGCGCTCGACAAGCCGACCGGCGCGACGCTCGTCTACTAAGTCATCTCCTGTCAGAACGAAGCGAACCGGCACAACCCCAGGGGTTGTGCCGGTTCTGCTTTCTCGGCTAGCCTTCGCGCACGAATCCTCCCCTCACGATCGGTGCGCAATGGAAACGTGGCTGCGATCCGCGATCGACTACATCGGCTCCTGGATCGAATTCCAGCAGACGACAATCCAGCAGCCCGGCGTCATCGTCGCCTTCGCCCATCGCGGCGAGATCGTCGCCGAGCATGCGTTCGGGCTCGCCAATCTCGACACCGGCGAGAAGCTCACCCCACGCCATCGCTGCCGCATCGCCTCACACTCGAAGAGCTTTACCTCGGCCGGCATTATGAAGCTGCGCGAGCAGCGCAAGCTTCGGCTCGATGACACGGTCGGCCAATATGTCGGCGGCCTGCACCCGCGCGTCGCCGAGACGACCATCGCGCAGCTGCTCTCGCATAGCGCCGGGCTGACCCGCGACGGCGCCGATTCCGGCCAGTTCATCGATCGCCGTCCGTATCTCAACGCCAAAGAGCTGCTCGCGGAGCTGAAGCTGCCGACGGCGATCGAGCCCGGCACGCGCTTCAAATATTCCAACCACGGCTTTGGCGTGCTCGGCCTTGTCGTCGAAGCCGTGACCAAGGAGCCCTACTCCGCCTGGATGAAACGCGAGATCATCGAGGCCGCAGGTCTGCGCGAGACTGAGCCGGACGCGCCGCTCCCCAAGGGCGCCGCGTTCGCGCGCGGCCATACGAGAAGAGTGCCGTTCGGCGAGCGTTGCGTTATCCCCGGCGACAATCCTACAAACGCGATGGCGTCCGCCACGGGCTTCGCCGCCACCGCCGCCGACACCGCCCGCTTCTTCGCGCAGCTCGCGCCCAATGCGAAAAGAAGCCTGCTGTCGGCCGCAAGTCGCCGCGAGATGACGCGGCATCATTGGCGCATACCGCAGAGTTTCGAAGGCTATTACGGCTTGGGTATCGGTGCCGGCAAGCTCGACGGCTGGGAATGGTTCGGTCATGGCGGCCACTTCCAGGGCTATATCTCGCGGACATGCGCCATCCCCGACTGCGAGCTCGCGATCAGCATCATCAGCAACTCCATCGATGGCGCGGCGCCGTTCTGGATGGACGGCGCGATGCAGATCCTGCGCGTCTTCAGGACCCGCGGCGCGCCCGGTCGCCGCGTGCGCGACTGGACCGGCCGTTGGTGGACGATGTGGGGTGCAACCGATCTGGTGCCGATGGGTAACCGCGTGCTCGTCGCCAACCCGCAGTTCAACAATCCGTTCATGGATGCCGGCGAGATCGAGGTCACCGGCCGCGACAGCGGCAAGCTTGCCTGGGCCGCCGGCCATTCCAGCTACGGCGAGCCGGTCCGCCGCGTGCGCGACAAGCGCGGCAAGGTCAGCGACATCTGGATTGCCGGCGCCAACGTCAAGCCGGAAAAGGTCGTGGCCCGCGAGATCGCGCGCCGCTATCCGCCGCGAAAGCGGCGGCCTACTCCCTGATCAGCGCCTCGACCTCGCCGCGAAGGGCCTGCCGCGAGCCGTCGCGCGAATAGAACATGTGGCCGCCGGGATAGACGACGAATTTCACGCGCTGGTTCGCAAACGCCGGCAGCTGGTCGAGCACCCGCTTCGTTCCGAAATAGGGCGTGGCGAGATCGAACAGGCCGTGCGTGACCAGCACGTTCAGCCTGGCGTCGGTGGCGAGGATCTGGCGCAAGTCCGACACCGATTGCGGCGGGTTGATGCCGCGGCCGAAATCCCAGTTGCCTTCGACGTTCCCGTTCAGGACCTCATAGGAGCCATCCGGCCGCCAGTTCAGCTTGCGCGTGAGGACATCGACCGCGGCGCTCGTCAGCGGCGCCTGCAGCGCATCGCCCGAGGGATCGCCGAAACGGGAGTTGCCTGAATCCGGATAGGGATCGAAGCCGCGCACCGAGCCGTCATAGCGTCCCGTCACCTTGCCGTTCTTGCGGTCGAAGGCGCGGCGGAATTCGCCGACGTCGAAGCGGCCGGCGAGCCTGCGGCTCACCGCCTGGTCGATGCCGGTGAGCTCGGCGACTTTGTCGGCCAATCGGGTAGTCGCCTCCTTGTCGGCCTCGCCCTTGACGAGATCGGCCAGGAATTCGCCGCGCGCATAAGCCTCGACGTCGGCGAGATCGGCGCGCTTGACCGGCCCCCTGGCTTCGCGTGCCACCGCCACGTAGCTCGGCAGCGTCGCGACATATTGCAGGAGGCTGGTGCCCGTGAACTCGCGGAAGTCGAGCAGCGGCGACACCAGGATCAATCCCCTGACGCCGACGCCGTGCTGGAGCTGCAGCTGGCGCACCACCTTCGGCCCGCGAATGCCGCCATAGCTCTCGCCCGCCACATATTTCGGCGAGACCAGGCGATCGTGCTTCTCGAGCCAGCGGCGGATCACCAGCGCGATCGAGTTGACGTCGCCGTCGACCGAGTAGAAGGACTTGCGCGCGTCCTCGCCACTCGCAACGAAGCGGCTGTAGCCGGTGCTGACGGGATCGATGAAGACGAGATCGGTGAAGTCGAGCCAGGTCTCGGCGTTCGGCTTCACCTCGGGCGATGCCGAGGGCGAGAGCGCTTCGCCATCGAGCGGCAGCCGCCACGGGCCCACGGCGCCGAACTGCAGCCAGGCCGAGGACGCACCGGGTCCGCCGTTGAACAGGAAGGTCACCGGGCGCGTCGCGCGGTCGGCACCGTCGAGCTCGTAGGACGTGTAGGCGATATCGGCCAGCGGCTCGCCCTTGCCGTCGAACACGCGGATCGAGCCTGCGGTCGCGGCGAAGTTGAGGGAGCGGCCGGGCAGATCGAGCGTCTGCCTGGTGGTGGAATCCGGCGGCAGGCGATGCGGCTCGGACGCCGACGAATTCTGCCCGCCGCTGCCGCGCCCGCCCTTCTGCCCGGCCGGCGCCGCCGTCTCGGAGCGCGGCTGCGGCGGATCGTCCGCACGCGCAAAGCCGGCAAACGCGATCGCGGACACAGCCAGCACCATCCCCGTTCGTCGCAGTGCCGGCAAGCTCGTGACCATGTTCGTCCTCCCTGCCCGGCCGTCACAGCCGGTGAGGCCGAAAGGCTAGCGCGAAATTGCGACGGTTTGGGGGATCACGGGCCCGGCGGCGCCGAACGAGGCCGATCGGGCTGGAAACGCCCCGGTTTACCCCGGATCGGGCGGCCGGTCGTTTGCCTTGACGGGCGGTCATCCTCGACAATGGAGGGCGACCTCGTATAGACGAGCCCGGCGGAACTTTCTCGAGCCAGCGGGCCTGCCCGACCAGCCATGACCAAGCCATCGCGATACGACCGGATCGCCTTCGTTGCCAGCCCGAGCAGCGAGGCCCAGACCGCCTTCAACCAGCTCACCGCGCAATATGGCAATTGCAATCCCGACGAGGCCGACGTCGTGGTCGCGCTCGGCGGCGACGGGCTGATGCTCCAGACGCTGCACCACCACATGCGCACGGGAAAGCCGATCTACGGCATGCACCGCGGCACGGTCGGCTTCCTGATGAACGAGTATTCGGCGCACGATCTGCGCGCGCGGCTCGAAACCGCGCATGAATCCGAGATCAATCCGCTCCTGATGCGCGCGACCGACGTCAACGACCGCGTGCACCTGCACCACGCCATCAACGAGGTCTATTTGTTCCGCCAGACCTCCCAGGCGGCGCGCCTGCGGATCCTGATCGACGAGCGCGAGCGCATGCCCGAGCTGATCGCCGACGGCATCATCGTGGCGACGCCGGCAGGCTCCACCGCCTACAATCTGTCGGCGCAGGGCCCGATCCTGCCGATCAACGCGGCGCTCCTGGCGCTGACGCCGATCAGCGCCTTCCGGCCCCGCCGCTGGCGCGGCGCCCTGCTGCCCAACACCGCCTATGTCGTGATCGAGGTGCTGGAAGACGACAAGCGCCCCGTCGCGGCGGTCGCCGACCACGAGGAGGTGCGCCGGGTCCGGCGCGTCGAGGTGCTCTCGGACAAGAGCATCTCGATGCGGATGCTGTTCGACCCCGGCCACAGCCTGGAAGAGCGCATTCTGCGCGAGCAGTTCGGCACCTGAGCCGCCCGCCCGGCGCCCGCCGGCAACCCTTCATTAACCCCCGGCGCGATATGGTTAACGAAGATTGACCGCTTCGGCCCGGGCGACATGTTCCGCATCGATTTCAACAAGCTGCGCTTCCTCGTCTGCGACGACAATCCGCACATGCGCCGCATCCTGCGGACGCTGCTGCATTCGTTCGGCGCGCGCGAGGTCTACGAGGCCGAGGACGGCGCCACGGCGCTGGAAATGTACAGCCATTACGTGCCCGACATCGTCATCACCGACTGGGCGATGCCGATCTTCGACGGGCTCGAGCTCGCGCAGATGATCCGGCAGCCGGAGTCCAAGGGCAATCCCTACGCGCCGATCATCATGCTGACCGGACACTCCGAGAAGCGCCGCGTCACGGTCGCGCGCGATGCCGGCGTCACCGAATTCCTGGCCAAGCCGATCTCGGCCAAGGGCCTGTACCAGCGCATCCTCAACGTCGTCGCCAATCCCCGTCCCTTCATCAAGACCAAGACCTATTTCGGTCCGGACCGGCGCCGCAACACCAACTCCGCCTATATGGGCCCGGAGCGCCGCGTCGGCGAAAAGCACGAGGTGCTGCAGCAGCCCTCGCTGCTCGACAAGGCCCGCTCCTCCATCTAGCGCAACGTCTTCAGACGAGGCAGGCATCATGGCGAAGAACAGCGCAAAGGACATCGAAGTCACGGCCTTCGCCACGCATCAGGTCATCACGCAGCCGAACCCGCTGCGCAAAGTTTTGCGCCGTGTCGAAGACAAGGACATGGACGATCCGGTCGCCCGCGCCGAGCAGGCGCTGGCTAGCCTCTCCGGCGAGTTCGGGGACTGGATGGCGACCGAGGTCGGCCGCCTGTCGGCCGCCTACGTCGCCATCCGCAATGACGGCTTCACCAAGGAGCGGCGCGACGAGCTGTTCCGCGCCGCACACGACATCAAGGGTGATGCCGCAACGTTCGGTTTTCCGGCGGCGGCGGGCGTCGCCGAGAGCCTGTGCCGCGTCATCGAGCACGCGCCTGACCTGGAGAAGGTGCCGGCCGAGCTGTTCACGCACCACATCAACGCCATCCTCGCCATCGTGCACGAGAACACCCGGCTCGACAGCATCAGCGTCTCCGCCGAGCTGAGCCGCCGCCTGCGCAAGGTCGCCGACGATTATCTCGCCCAGGTCAACCGCGACCGCCCCGAGCATCTCGAGGCGATCCTCGCGCCGAGCATCGTGCCGGCGGAGTAACGCTCCGCCTCTCTCCTCTCGTCCTTGCGAGCATAGGTGCCGTAGGGTGGGTTAGCCCTGCGGATTGCGCCAAGCGCAAACCGCTCGGCGTAACCCGTCTCTTTTGCGATCTGTGGAAATAGACAGTGGTGGGTTACGGCTTCGCCTAACCCACCCTACGGCATCTCGTTACGCCGCGATCAGATCGTCGTACACGGGATCGATCGCATCATCGGCGACGATCTCGTCGCAGAACAACCTCGCCTCTTCCCGCGCGGATTCGGTCGCGAAGCGGCGCAGCAGGACCATCAGCGGCTCGGTGGCGCCGCGGTCGGTCTCGCAATGGGTCAGCACGCGCTCGACCATGCGGCGGCGCAGCCGCGCCGCGCCGTCGTCGCTGTCGACGAAGCCCTGCTCGTGGCAGGCATCGAGCGCCACCTGGAACGCCGCGAACGTCGCCTCGGGCAGGCCCGCGCGGCGCAGCAGCGCATGCAGGCTGTTGCCGCCGCGATCGTGCAGCAGCGCGGTGACGCGCGCCAGCGGCATGTCGGCAAGCTCGGCCAGCGCCGCATCGAACAGGTCGAGATTGCTCGACAGCAGCGCGCGCAGGATGAGACCGGCGGTGAGCTGGCCGGTGACGCGCAGATGATGCACCAGGCCCTGCATGTCGTCGCCGCGCGAGCGCGCCGCGATGTTGATGGTGGAACGGTCGCGCGCCTCAATGGTCACGCGCTCGGCGCGGTCGGCGCTCAGCCAGTTCCGCGCCACGACGAATTGCGCGAGGGTCTCCGAGAGCTTCGCCACCAGCGCCGCGCGCGTTGCCGCCGGCAGATCGTCCAGCACCAGCATGGCCTCGCGGATCGCGGCGAGATGGCCGTGGCGTTCGACGATGCGATTCCACGAGAATGGCGCGAGCTCGGCGTGCGGATTTTCGATCAGCTCGAGCGCCGACGCCGCGCAGCCGACTTCGGCGATCGCGGCGCAGACCGAGACCGGAAGCGCGATGCGGCGGGCGACTGCGCACTGCACCTCGTCATTGCCGGTCGCGACGATGTCAACGAGATCGGCGTCGATCAGCAGCGGTGAATGTTCGAGCACGGGCAGCGCGACGGTCGGCTGGTCCGCCGACAGCGCCCGCACGATCGAGGCGGGTGCATCGAGGCTGCGCGCAAACGCTTCGGCCATCGCCTGCCGCACCAGCGGCGAGGGATCGTCGAGCAGCATCAGAAGCGCGCCCTCGGCGGCGATGCGGTCGTCGGTGGAAAGATCAGAGATCAGCCAGGCCCGGGCCAACGCCCGCGTCGCCTCGGCCCGCTCGCCGGCGGGCGCCGTCCTGATCCAATTGATGAACTGCCGAACAATCATGCTGCTTCCGGCTTACACAACAAACGAAAATGGTGACGGCTCGTCACCTGCAACACAAAATAAACCACGACGCTTAACAAAGCGTTCACCATAACTGGCTGGTTTTATTGACGTTTTGTTAAGGGAACAAAGAGGGCCGGCTCTCGTGCCCCGGCCGCAGCGCAGCACGCAAGTGATGCGCTGCTGAGCCGGGGCCCATAGTTTAGCAAGCGGCGCCTGTTGCGTGGGTCCCGGCTCTGCGCAGCAGCGTTACACGCTGCAGCGCGTCCGGGACACGAGCGAGAATGTTTGGCCGAGAATTAGCTGCTGAACGTGCCGCTGCGATCGCTGAAGAGATCGAGCGGTTGCGGCGGCCGCACGTCCGGCGTCGCGGATGCGACCGAAGTGAGCGAGGCGTTGTTGCCCCACAATTTCTGCACCGTGGTCGAGACCGGCTGGGTGGTGTCGCCGGGCTGATAGATCGAACGGAATGCGGGCGCGATCGGCGTATTGTCTGCAACTGTCGTTGACGATGTCGCACTCACCGGCGTCACTGCATTCGTATTGGGAAAGGTCTGGAGATAAGCGGCGTTGTTGATCATTGGCGCGGTAGGCTGCACGCCGTTTGCGCTGGCGACCTCCGTGGTCGAGGGCGTGCCGCCATACATCGCCATCGCGCTGCGGGTCACTTTCGAATTCGCCGCGCTGGCATAGCGCGCATCGAGCACCGAATAGACTTCGGAGACGCTGCGGGCGCGACCGTCCCTGGCATAGAAGATCGAGCGGTTGGCGGATGCCGCATTGGGAAACAGCCGCGCGCCGACGGCTTGCGGATTGTCCTCGGCATTGGCGATCAGTTTTGCGGCTCCGCCGACGCCCATGAAATGCGCCATGTAGAGCTCGCTGTCAGACGGCCGGCGGCCCAGCAGGCCGGTGAGCTTGAAGCTGTTCGACTGCGTCAGCGCCGCCGCCATGCCGGATGCGGCCTCGGGATCGTCGCGCAGCTTCATGATCGACCGCTTCATGAAGGGGTCGTCGACGGTGTAGGTGCCGGACGAGGTCCTGGTGATGGCGTCGGCATAGTTGCCGTAGCCGAGTTGGCTCCCCGCCTCTTTCACGGTGCCGAGCCAGGTCTGGTCGATGAACTGATAGAGCCCGTGCGCGGACGATGTGGTGGCGCCCGCGGTCGGATCGAAGTCCGATTCCATCTTGGCGGTGGTCAGCATGTACTGGAAGCTGACGCCGGAGATGTTCGAGGCCTGCTTGATCGCACCGGCGACGCGCGCCCGCGTCGGATCGAGAACCGCCGTCTGCGAGGCACTGGAATTGTCGACCGACATGATGGAGTGCCCGCCCCGTGCGGCGTTGAGCGGCACCGGCAATTCGGCGCCCTGTCGTCTCACCGTGGGACAGGTATGGTTAATGCGGAGTTAATTCGGGCTTCCCGGTCGTTCCGGGGCGCGCGTAGCGCGAGCTACGGTGCGCAGTTGCGCACACTGAGAATCTCGAGATTCCGGGTCGGCTCTTCGAGCTGTCCGGAATGACTCACGTCATTTCTTGTAGACCGCGTCCGGATCGAACAGCCGCTCGGCATCGACGAAGACGAGCGTGGCTCCGCCGCCCTCGGCCTCGACCTTGCGATAGAAACACGAGCGGCGGCCGGTGTGGCAGGCCGCACCGATCTGCTCGACCCGAAGCCAGACCGCATCCTGGTCGCAATCGGTGCGCATCTCGACCACGCGCTGGGTCTGACCTGAGGTCTCACCTTTTCGCCACAAGGCATTGCGCGAGCGGCTGAAGTACCAGGCCTCGCCGGTCGCGATGGTCTTGCGCAGCGCCTCGTCGTTCATGTGCGCGACCATGAGGACGTCGCCGGTCGCAACGTCGGTCGCAACGACCGTCACGAGGCCGCTCGCGTCGAACCTGGGGAGGAAGGCAAGGCCTTCCTCGATCTCGTGGGAGTGAGCGGACACGGGCGCCCTCGCTTAATACAGTCGCGAGGTCAGCGCTGCAGGCCTCGCACCATGGACAGGAAACGGGCCTGCTCCGCCGGATTGTCGCGGAACATGCCGGTGTAGCGGCTGGTGAAGGTGGAGGCGCCATGCTTGGCGACGCCGCGCACCGACATGCAGGTATGCTCGGCCTCGATCAGCACGGCAACGCCGCGGGGTTTGAGGATCTCGTCGATCGCCGCGGCGATCTGCGCCGTCAAATGCTCCTGGGTCTGGAGCCTCCGGGCGAAGATGTCGGTCAGGCGGGCCAGCTTCGACAGGCCGACGACGCGTTCCACCGGCGTGTAGGCGATGTGCGCCTTGCCGTAGAACGGCATCATGTGATGCTCGCACTGCGAGGTGAACTCGATGTCGCGCACCAGCACGAAGTCGTCATAGCCGGCGGTTTCGCCGAAGGTGCGGTCGAGCACTTCGGCCGGGCACTGGTGGTAGCCCTGATAGAGCTCGTCGAAGGCCTCGACCACGCGGCGCGGCGTGTCGAGCAGGCCCTCGCGGTTGGTGTTCTCGCCGATATAGGCGAGCAGCGTCTTCACCGCCGCTTCCGCTTCGGCACGTGCCGGGCGCGGCTGGTCGGCGCGGACGGCGGCCGCGAGGAATTCGGCGGGATCGAGCTCGGCCGGGCGGGCCTCGGGCTGCTTGGTCGGGCGGATCGGCTTGATGGTCGCGTCCATGTCTACTCCGTTCGACGGCCTGAAAGGCCGGAGTGTCACCGGCAGACGGGGCGGCAAGCCGCCGGACGCCTGAAGAGAAACAGTTTTGACGAAAAAGGCCCTTGGGTCATCACGTCGGCAGCGCAGATCTGAACCGCTGCCGCCGCGCCGCTGGACTGTTTTTCCGCCAGTTCCGACCCTATATAAGACCGTGAACGGCGCCCGCCAAGGCCGATCCGGCCGGGAAGTCCTGGACTCCATCACATGCTGAACGACATTTATAACAAGCGGATCATCGAGCTGGCCGGGAATATTCCGCGCCTCGGACGGTTGCCCGCCCCCGATGCCACCGCGACGGCCCATTCCAAACTGTGCGGCTCGACCGTGAAGGTCGACCTCAAGATGGATGGCGATACGGTCACCGACTTCGCGCACGACGTGAAGGCCTGCGCGCTCGGACAAGCCTCTTCATCCATCATGGCAAGTCACGTGGTCGGCTCGACTGCGAGCGAACTCCGTGAGTTACGCGAAACCGTTCGCAAGATGCTCAAGGAGAACGGCGCCCCTCCTCAAGGGAAGTGGGAGGAGATGAAGTTCCTCGAGCCGGTCCGCGAATACAAGGCGCGCCACGCCTCGACGCTGCTGACTTTTGATGCGGTGGTCGATGCGATCGGCCAGATCGAGGCCAAGGCCAAGCAGCCGGCCGCGGCGCAGGGCTGATCCCTCAATGTCACGCCGGGGCGATGCGTAGCATCGAACCCGAAAGCCGGGGATTGCCGGCCGAGATACCGGGTTCGCGCTACGCGCGCCCCCGGAATGACTGCCTGGATCTAAGAGCTTACTTCTGCACCGCCGCAGCCGGCGCCACCACACCACCGGTCGGCACCAGGGCTTCCGCCGTCTGGGTCGACTTGGCCGGCTGCTCCGGTCCCGCACCGAACCGCGCCTGCGTCTTCGGTGCGAGCTCCGCCACCGCCGGCGCCGTGACATCCACATGCGGCAGCACGTCGGCGACCAGGTCGGTCGTCACCAGATTGGTGAGCTTCAGCTCGCCGGAATCGAGCTCATGCAGATCTTCCCAGGGCGGAACGCTGAGCGCGAGCGACAGCAAGTCCCCGGCGCCGCCCATGTCGAAGGTGTATTTGGCGAGACGGCCGATGTCGCGTTCCACGATCATCAGGTCCTGCGCGCTGTAGCTCGCCGCCTTGGCATCGTCGGCGCGGTCGCCCATCCAGATCTGGTGCACGCGGACATGGGCCGCATCCGGCACGTAGCGCTTCTTGCCGGCCAGCAGCAGGAACACGCACATGGATTCGCAATAGGCTTCGGGCACGACCGCCGGACGGGCCGACTGCCCGCCGCGGTTCGGCAGGCTGATCCCAACCGTGGTCAAAAGCCCGAGATTGCGGAAGCGCCGGCCGAGCGAGATCGCGTCGTTGACCGATCCGCCGCTGGAATCCAGCACCACAGTGGCGCCGCCGAGCTGGCGTCCGCGCGCAAACTCCTCGAAATCCCTGGGGGTGTCAGCGGTGATGATGCCGACCGCGCTGATCCAGCCGCGGCAGTTGGGCTCGCAGGCAACCCAGCCGAATTTCATCGGCAGCTTGCGCTCTTCGAGGGCGGCCCCCGCCCGGGCCGACGATCCGAACGTCGCGATGGCCCCCGCCATCACGATCCCACATACGGCGGTTCCCACAAGCAACCAGCCGCGACGATTGAGCGACTTCAGTAGTTTCAAACTGGTCCCTTCCCCAAGCCCCCAAGGCGATTCAGGCAAGCCCCGTTCGGCGTTCAATGAGTCTACACGTGAACGTCACAAAAATGGTATCCGTGGGAATACAGCCCGTCCATAGATACTTGCTGCACTGCTCCCAAAAAGCACGGTAATTATGGCGTCAAAACAACAGCTTGCAGTTCCCTGCATTGGAACCGCGCAAGTCCTCGCTCAACCTCGCAGCAACGCGCACATGAAGCAATCAACCTGCGAGCACTGCACCGCTCCGATCGAGGGCGTCCTTCGCCTTCCGCGAAGAGTCGGCCGGGCGCTGATCTGGCTCTACCGCCATACGCTCTCGCCTCTGGTCGGCTACAATTGCCGGCACCTGCCGACCTGCTCCGTCTATGGCGACGAGGCAATCGAGCGCTTCGGACTCTGGGCCGGCGGCTGGATGACGCTCGCGCGCCTGCTTCGCTGCAATCCGTTCGGCACGTCGGGCATCGACAATGTCCCACTCGCCGCGCCGCAAAACGCGCGCTGGTACCTGCCTTGGCGTTACGCGCGCTGGCGCGGCGTCAATCCGTCGTAGCCTCGCTGCGGTGCTTTGGGATCGCTATTCCCGGTGGAACCCAAAGCGTTCCCTCGCGTTGTTGTGATGCTCCCGCGGGAGGAACAACAATGCGCTGGAAAATCAGCCCCCTCTTTCACCTCAGGACCGGCCCCCACCCCGGTCACAGACCGCACGACCCCAGAACCCTGGACCTGCTCGCCATCATCGCCCTGCTCGCACTCGCGGTCGGTTCCGGCTGGTATCTTGCAACGAGCTTTGCAACGCCGCCCAGCACGACGGCCTTCGTCGTGCCAAGCCAGAGCGTGCACTGGTAGTCAGCGAAACCAGAAGAAACGTCCGGACGACGGCGGGACAGACTCGGGCGGACGCGGCCGCTTCGGGCGCGGCTTCGGCGCCGGTTCGGTGGACGAAACCGTCTCCGGAGCGGGTGCGGTCTCGCTGCCCGGCACCCTCACCGACAGCAGCAGGTTCGACTCGTGCATGCGCCAGCGGTAGCCGACGCCGAAATCGATCGGCTGGGCACGCGTGAACAGTTCGGCGTAGCGCTCCTGGTAGCGTCCGGGGAATTCGCTGATCGGTCCGAGATAGCGGCCGAACGGGAAGAACCGCCATTGCTTCGCGCTGTAGTTCGCGAGCGGAATTCCTGAATCGTCCTGGATGATGGTCGCGCTGTTGGCGAGCAGCCAGTCGCGGACGACCGTGAAGTTACCGGAGTGCAGCAGGTAGGACGCGCTCTTGAGCAGGCTGTTGCCGGGACCGAGCGTCTCGCAGAACTTCAGGAAGCCGGTCGCACGTGCCCCCTGATTGGAAAGGTCGGTCGAGAAATAATACAGCGTGCGCACCTCGCCGTCGCTGCCGGCGAAGGTGATGCGGACACCGCGCGTCGCATTCGGCCCCGGATTGTCATTCCCCACATGGATCCCGCCCTTGTTGTCGAGCGCGACCATCTCGACATTGCGGATGGTCTTGCCGGAACGGGCGAGGAAGACATAGAGGATCGGCAAGGTGCCGTTGACCTGGTTGGTGTGCAGGTCGACCTTCATCTGCTTGGTGATGAAGAAGGAGAAGCTCAGGATCGAGCCGAGCGAGCGTTCGACATTGTACAGCGCCGCGCCGACCGAACCGCGCGGCAGCTTTGTCAGGTCGGGCACGGCACCGACCGGCTCCAGCGCGCCGAGCACGTAGGTGCTCGCCTTGGAATAAAAGGCGTTGGCGTAGAGGAAGTCCGGACCGCTGAACATGTAGAACATGGTTGGCCGCGGCGCCGCCAGGTTGACGTCGGCCCAGCTCCGAATTTTCGCGATCTGCCGCTGCTCGAGCTGGGCGAAGGCGTTGTCGAAGAATTTGGCGTGATGCTGCCAGTTGGGATCTCTGGTCAGCGGCACCAGCGGCGAGTCTGCCGAGGGCTGCATGCCCGCGAGGAAGCGCGCGGTGTCGTCGAAGGTGACGTCGGCGGCACGCGCGGGCGAGACGGCCGCAGCCAGCAGGGCAAGGGCGACGGCCGCAATTCTCAAGGGTCGGACCATGTCTATTCGCGATGTGATGAATTGCCAGCGGCGACCGGCCGCCCGCGGAAAACAGCATAAATCAACAGGCCCGCGAGCATGACAAGCATCCCCGACAGCGACTGCACCGGCCGCTCGGTCAACAGGTAGTACATCATGAACGCGGTCACGAGCAGGAAAACGAGCGGCGTGAACGGGTATCCCCAGGCGCGATAGGGCCTCGGCAGGTCCGGATCGGTGATACGCAGCTTGATGACGCCGGCAACCGTGAAGAACGAGCAGAACAGCAGCGCGAACTGGATGAAGTCGAGCACCGCCTCGAAGCTGCGCGTGAACAGCAACAGGGTCGCGACCGCGAGCTGGAACAGGATGGCATAGGCCGGTGCACCGCTCACCGATCGCTTCGAGAAGACACGCAGCGCCGGGATGTCCTCCCCCATCGTCATCATCACGCGCGGGCCGATCCACATCATCGCGGAGATCGAGGAGACCAGGCCGACGCAGATCATCGCGCCGACGATCCGCCCCCCGAGACTGCCGAAGATCGCGGTGCCGGCGACGCTGGCGACGTCGAGCTGTCCGGCGAGCGCACTGACCGGCGTGGAATAGAGAAACACCGCGTTCAGCGCGACGTACAGCACGAGCACGATCAGCGTGCCCGCGAGCAGCGCGCGCGGCAGGCTCTGCTGCGGCGTCTTCATCTCGCCGATGATGTAGGTCGCGGCATTCCAGCCCGAGAACGAATACATCACGAAGACGAGCCCGATCGCGAAGGGCGCGCTGACGATGTGCGCGAGATCGCCCGGCTGCGGCGTGAAGGCGATCGGCTGCGGCACGCCGATGATGAAGCCGGCGACCAGGAAGGCCACGATCAGCACGACCTTCAGGATGGTGGAGATCAGCTGGAAGGTCGCGGAGTGCCTGACGCCGGTCAACTGCACGAGCGAGACCAGCCACACCACGCCGATGGCGAGCGGGATCGGCGGCAGATCGGGCACGACCGACTTGGCATATTCGCCGAAGGCCATCGCGGCGAGCGCGACGGGCGCTGCAAAGCCCACCGTCGCCGAGACCCAGCCGGCGAGAAAGCCGAAGGCGGGATGATAGGCGCGGCCGAGGAAATTGTACTCGCCGCTCGAGCGCGGAAACATCGCCCCGAGCTCGCTGTAGGAGAACACGCCGCACAGCGCGACGATGCCGCCGACGGTCCACAGCAGGAGGATCGAGAAGCCGGAGGGGATGTCCTTGACCTGGAATCCGAGGCTGGTGAAGACGCCGACCCCGATCATGTCGGCAACGACGATGGCGGTTGCGACCAGAGCGGAGACGCCGGGCCCGCTTCCGGTCAGCCGGCCAGTCCAGGGCGCGCTACCCGCATCTGATGCCGTCATCGCGGTCCTAACCTCAGGCGTCACGCCTCGTGGGGAGCATCGTGCAGTTTGGTCCAGTCAATTCAAGCAGGGTTAACAAGGGTTAAATGAGGCAGCTGAAATCGGTATTGGAGCACCCTTTATGGTTGGTGCTGGGCAATAAACCAGCCCGGACACCGGAGAATCCCGCTCCCCGCCCCCACAATCACGACACGATTGCATGGTCCCTTTGAGCGTTCCGGATGTGGGGAAGTTTCTCCGGACACTTAACGTCGCCTAAACGCCAGTCGGCTCAATTGTCTAGAGATTGCCGATGGACGTGACTTTGGGGTCATGGGTGGATGGTCGGGGCCGTTCCGAACATGAGAGCTGACATTCGTGCCGATCGGACGCCGTCCGGTCGGCGCGCTCGTGCGCTCCGGGCCGGCCTGATCTCAGCCTTGGTGCCGCTGTCGCTGACGCTGGTTCAATGCGGCAGGGCGCCCAATCCGGCGGCGCTCGCGGCGAACTCGCAGGCCAATGTCCAGGTCGTCGCCAAGACCAATCCCCAGCAGGTTGCGAGCGCAGACACGTTCGAGGACCGCTTCCCCGCCCCGCAATTCACGGAGCGTTTCCCCTCCGCAAGCGAGAGCTTCCTGCAACGGCAGATGTCGGACTTCTCGCCGAAGCGCGCCGTGCAGGCGCCGCAGCCGGAGCAATCGCCCTACAAGGTGGCCTCGCTCGCGCCGCAGGTCCCCTACCAGCGTCCGGAGCGCGAAGACCTGACGACGCTCGTCAGCATGAAATCGTCGGCCTTCCCGTATTTCGGCAACAACCCCGCCTCCGACGCGCCTTTCCTCAACATCGCCAAGGGCGACCGCCGCGGCCACCGCAGCTATTCGGGGCGCGTCTACTGGCAGGACGAGACCTACAGCGACAGCCGCGTGCTGGTGCACGTGCCCGAGCATTTCGACGTGCGCAAGCCGGGCGTGATCGTGGTGTTCTTCCACGGCAACGGCGCGACGCTCGAGCGCGACGTGCGCGACCGGCAGCTGGTGCCGAGACAGATCACCGATTCCGGCGCCAACGCGATCCTGCTCGCGCCGCAGATGGCGGTCGATGCCGCCGATTCCAGCGCCGGAAAGTTCTGGCAGGCCGGCGGCTTCAAGCGCTTCATGGAGGAATCGGCGAACCATCTCGCCCGCCTCACCGGCGATCCCAACAGCGCGCGGGCCTTCGCCAACATGCCGATCGTCATCGTCGGCTATAGCGGCGGCTTCCTGCCCACCGCCTGGAGCCTCGAGGTCGGCGGCATCAGCGACCGCGTCCGCGGCGTGGTGTTGCTCGACGCCGTCTACGGCGAGATGGACAAGTTCGCCTCCTGGATCGAGAGCCACCGCTCCGGCTTCTTCGTCAGCTCCTACACCCGCTACACCGCACGGCGCGACCGCGAGCTGATGAGCATGCTCAGGCAGAAGGGCATCAGCGTCTCCGAGGACATGGACGGCCCCTTGCGTCCCGGCAGCGTGGTGTTCGTGGAGACCGGCGACGGCATCACCCATCGTGACTATGTGACGCGCGCCTGGACGCGGGATCCGCTGAAGGACGTGCTGGTGAAGATGTCGGCGACCCCCTCGCTCGCGCTCACGCGCGTCGCCTCCACCAATCCGGCCGCATCGAGCCGCTGATCGAAATTGCGCGGGCCGGGATTTGGCCGCGCTGCCTGCAATTGTCTCAGGCGCTGATCAAAATGTGATGTTGATGGCCGACGGCCCCCGGGTGTGACCGGATTGTTTCCGCTGGCGAGCGCCATAATTTGCCGGCCAGTTTGCACATCGAATTCTGCGGGGTCGGGTCGTTGCGTCAGGGATTGTACAAGGTCGACTTCCACACGGTTCACGGGACCGGGTGCGGCGTCGTCTATGTGGTGGACGGCAAGATGCGCGGCGGCAATTCCGCCTTCGCCTTCATCGGCACCTATACGGGCGAAGGCGCCAGCATCAAGGTCAAGATCTCGACCCAGCGCTACAATGACGATCCGTCCTTCAAGGCGCTGTTCGGCATCGACCGCATCACCCTGACGCTTGCCGGCCGGGAAGACGGCGACACCGCGGAATTCGAAGGCACTGCGCTGCAAGTGCCCGGCGTTGCCTTCAGGGCGGTGCTGAGCCGGATCAGCGACTAGCCGTCCGGCTCCAACCTTCTCAGGTCTTGGGCAGCTTCGGAATGCTCTCGGCGAAGCCGTTGAAGCAGGCCAGCCGCTCGTCCTCTTCCTTGAGGAAACGGCAATCGGCGTAGCCCTTGGCTTTTGCCGGCTTCGGCTTCGGCGTCGGCGGAATGATCGCGTCGTAGCAGTTGAGCCGGTCCTTGGTGCCGTCATCGAGTTCGAGACAGGCCTGGAGCCGCGCAGCGACCGATTGCGGCTTGCCCTTCGGCGCCGGCGTTGCAGCCGCGGCTGCTGCCTTGGTCCCCTTCGGCTTGACCTGCACCAGCGGCTTGTCCCCCACCATCGGTGGCTTGTCGGCTTGCGCGAACGCGGAGGCTGAATAGAGCACCGCGGCAACCGCCAGAATCATCCTCATTTCAGTCATCTCTCTTTGGTCCCCATGCCTCGCCTTCTAGCCCTCCCGCGCGCTGTTTGCCAAGCACCTTGCGCACAGGAAAACGGGGGATTCAGGCCGTGACGGCAGCAGCCCGCCGGGGCCGGCTCAGGACCACCAGGACCAGCGCCAGCACGACGAAACCGGCCGCGACGAAGCCGAGCGGATGCAGCAGCTCGCGAGCAAACAACAATCCGCCGATGGCTGAGCCGACGGCCTGACCGATGTAGAGGACGGAGGTGTTGAGCGCGACGGTCGCCGGTGCCAGCTTCGGTGCGGCCGTGACCAGGCGCACCTGCTGCATCGAATTGGTCGAGGCAAAGCCGAGCCCCCAGATCGCGACCGCGATCGCCATCAGCACCAGCGTGCCGGCGCCGAGCGCCCAGCCCGTGATGCCCGCAAGCAGCAGGCAGGTGAACAGCAGCGAGGTACGGTAAGGTCCCCACCCGTCGACGATGCGCGTGGCGACCACGACGCCGAGGAAGCCGCAGACGCCGTAAATGGCGAACACCAGGCCGACGGCGTCCGGTCCTGCCCCGGTCAGCTTCTTCAGCAGCGGGCCCATGAAGGTGAACACCACGAACTGCCCGGACATTTGCAGCATCGTGATCGCCAGCAGCAGCAGGATGGCCCGGTTGCGGCCGACCGCGCTCCAGGTCTTCAAATCCACCGGCGTGCCCTTCAGCCCCGCCGGCAAGCGCAGCAGCAACAACAGGAAGCTGATGCAGCCGAGCGCACCGATCCCGCCATAGGCCGCGCGCCAGCCGTAGCGGCTGGCGATGAAGGTGATCAGCGGCAGGCCGACGGCCGCAGCGAGCGACCAGCCGAGAAAGATATAGGCGATCGTGTGCCGCGCCGCTCCACCGGCACGATCAGCGCCGCGGTGCCGGCGGCCTGCGGCGTGTAGAGCGCGCCGACCGCGAGCATGACCAGGCGGATGACGAGCAGGCTCGTATAGTCGGGCGCGAACGCTGAGGCGAAATTGCCGAGCGCGAGCACCGCCAGCGTGACGGTGAGCAGGATCCGCCGCTCGATCCGGCTGGTCAGCCACGCCGTCAGCGGCGAGCCGATGCACAGCGTCACCGCGCCGAAGGTGATCAGGAGGCCGGCCGCATGGATGCTGATCCCGAGCCCCGACGACAATTCCGGCAGCATGCCGGCCGGCGCCAGCACCGAGCAGCCCGTGACGAGATTGCCAAGCATCAGGGCGGTCGGCGCGAAACGGCCGGCGGCAGGGGCATTTTCCATGCAAACGCATGTAGCGGCGGCCTATGACGAGTTAAAGGGCGGAGCGCCAAATAGTTGGGGCTGCGCCGCGGGTTTTACGCGCCACTTTCTTGGAAATGCCGGATTGCGCAGGCCGAATCGCCTGATATATCGCTCGTTCCCGCTTACCTGCGCTCGTTCGCAGGAGTGAGCCTCAGGAGAAAAGCAATGACCGACCAGCCCAAATCCGAGTCCGGTTTCCAGTACAGCCTGTCGAACCTCAAGCCCGTGACCCCCGCCGCAAAAGTTACCCTCACCTTCCCCGATGGCGCCCAGCGCCAGTATGACAAGAGCATCACCGGCCTCGACATCGCCAAGGGCATCTCGCCCTCGCTGGCCAAGCGCACGGTTGCGATGGCGCTCGACGGCGTGCTCGCCGACCTCAACGATCCCATCGAGGCCGACGCCAAGATCGAGCTCGTCAACCGCGACGATCCGCGCGCGCTCGAATTGATCCGCCATGACTGCGCGCACGTGCTGGCCGAAGCCGTGCAGACGCTGTGGCCGGGCACGCAGGTCACCATCGGCCCGGTGATCGAGAACGGCTTCTACTACGACTTCTTCCGCAACGAGCCGTTCACGCCGGAAGACTTCGCCGCGATCGAGAAAAAGATGCGCGAGATCATCGCGCGCGACAAGCCCTTCACCAAGGAGGTCTGGGATCGCGAGAAGACCAAGCAGGTGTTCCGCGACAAGGGCGAGGCCTTCAAGGTCGAGCTGGTCGATGCCATTCCCGGCACCGAGCCGATCAAGATCTACTACCAGGGCGACTGGTTCGACCTGTGCCGCGGTCCGCACATGACCTCGACCGGCAAGGTCGGCAACGCCTTCAAGCTGATGAAGGTGGCCGGCGCCTATTGGCGCGGCGACAGCAACAACCCGATGCTGACGCGCATCTACGGCACCGCCTTCGCCAAGCAGGAGGACCTCGACGCTTACCTCAAGCAGATCGAGGAAGCGGAGAAGCGCGACCATCGCAAGCTCGGGCGCGAGCTCGACCTCTTCCACTTCCAGGAGGAAGGTCCGGGCGTCGTGTTCTGGCATCCGAAGGGCTGGACGATCTTCCAGCAGCTGATCGCCTATATGCGCCGCCGCCTGACCGGCGACTACAGCGAGGTCAACGCGCCGCAGATCCTCGACAAGGTGCTGTGGGAGACCTCGGGCCATTGGGGCTGGTACCGCGAGAACATGTTCGCGGCGCAGTCGGCCGGCGACGAGGCCGAGGACAAGCGCTGGTTTGCGCTGAAGCCGATGAACTGCCCGGGTCACGTGCAGATCTTCAAGCATGGCCTGAAGAGCTACCGCGACCTGCCGCTGCGCCTCGCCGAGTTCGGCGTGGTGCATCGCTACGAGCCCTCGGGCGCCATGCACGGCCTGATGCGCGTGCGCGGCTTCACCCAGGACGACGCGCACATCTTCTGCACCGAGGACCAGCTCGCCGAGGAGTGCCTGAAGATCAACGATCTGATCCTGTCGACCTACGCGGATTTCGGCTTCACCGGCGACCTCACGGTGAAGCTGTCGACCCGCCCCGACAAGCGCGTCGGCACCGACGCGATGTGGGATCACGCCGAGCGGGTGATGGCGACGGTGCTGCGCGAGATCCAGTCGCAGAACAATCACATCAAGACCGAGATCAACCCGGGCGAAGGCGCGTTCTACGGGCCGAAGTTCGAATACGTGCTGCGCGACGCCATCGGCCGCGACTGGCAGTGCGGCACCACCCAGGTCGACTTCAACCTGCCGGAGCGGTTCGGTGCGTTCTACATCGACCATGACGGCGGCAAAAAGCCGCCCGTGATGGTGCACCGCGCGATCTGCGGCTCGATGGAGCGCTACATCGGCATCCTGATCGAGCACTATGCCGGCAACTTCCCGCTCTGGCTCTCGCCGGTGCAGGCGGTGGTCACGACCATCACCTCCGAAGGCGACGAGTACGCCAAGGTGGTGCTGGAGCAGGCGCGGCGCGCCGGGCTTCGGGTCGAGATCGACCTGCGCAACGAGAAGATCAACTACAAGGTCCGCGAGCACTCGCTGGCCAAGATTCCGGCGCTGCTCGTGGTCGGCAAAAAGGAGGCCGAGACGCATTCGGTCTCGGTCCGCCGGCTCGGCAGCGACGGCCAGAAGGTGATGACGACCGAGGAGGCGATCGCCGCCCTGGTCGACGAGGCGACCCCGCCGGACGTCCGGCGGGCTCGCGGCGCGGTCTGATCCCTGAAATCGATCTAAATTCGCTTCCGGTTGCGGGCGTGCATGCTTATCTGGGCATGGCACGCCCGACGACCAGCCGAAGAGGATATCGCAGTGCCCGACGCCATCGAACTCCTGAAGACCCGCCGCTCGGTCAAGCCGCGCGAGATGACCGGGCCCGGCCCCTCGCCGGCCGAGCTCGAAACCATCCTCACCATCGGCGCGCGCGTGCCTGACCACGGCAAGCTCGCGCCCTGGCGCTTCATCATCTTCGAGGGCGATGCTCGCCAGCGCGCCGGCGAGGTGATCGCCAAGGTCTTCGCCCGCAAGAATCCCGGTGCGCCCGCCGCCGACATCGAGACCGAGCGCAAGCGCCTGATGGACGCGCCGCTGGTGATCGGCATCGTCAGCTTCACCAAGCCGCATCCCAAGGTGCCGGCGTTCGAGCAGGAATTGTCGGCGGGCGCCAGCGCCATGAACATCGTCACGGCCGCGACCGCGCTCGGCTACGGCGCCTGCTGGCTGACCGGCTGGTTCTCGTTCGACCGCGACGTGCTGGACGGGCTTGGCCTCAAGCCGGACGAGAAGCTCGCCGGCTTCATCCACGTGGGCACGCCGACCAAGCCGAGCGAGGATCGTCCGCGACCGTTCCTTTCGGAAATCGTGACGCGTTTTTAATCGAAGTCTTGTTGACGCTTCCGACGTCTTGCGGCTTTGTTCCCGGCGAGGGAGGAAGCCGGAATGAAACGTCGTGAATTTCTGGTCGGGGCCGCGCTGCTGGCCGGCTCGATGGCGCGAAGCCGCGCCGCCGACATCCCCGCCCCCTCCCCCGGCGGCCTCGATCGCATCACCGACTATTTCAACACCGAGGTGACGACCGGCCGGCTGGCGGGCGCGGTGCTCATGGTGCAGCAGCACGGCAAGCCGGTCTATTTGAAGAGCATCGGCGTACGCGACACCAGGACGGGCCTGGCGATGACGCCCGACACGATCTTCTCGATCCACTCGATGACCAAGCCGATCACGTGCCTCGGCGCGATGATGCTGATCGACGAGGGTAAGCTCGCCCTCACCGACCCCGTGTCGAAATACGTTCCGCTGTTTGCCGACACCAAGGTCGGCATCGAGCCGGATGGCAACACGAAGCTCGAGCTCGAGCCGCCGGTCCGTCCCGTCAACATCGAGGATCTGCTGCGGCACACCTCCGGCATCAGCTACGAATATATCGGCGCCCCCTGGGTCCTGCAGGTCTATCAGGCCGCCAATATCTTCGAGGGACCCTTCAACAACAGGCAATTCGCCGACCGCATCGCCAAGCTGCCGCTGACGCGCCAGCCCGGGACGCTGTGGCGCTACGGCCATTCCACCGACGTGCTCGGCGCCGTCATCGAGATCATCTCGGGCCAGACGCTGTACCAGTTCCTGAAGGCACGCATTCTCGATCCGCTCGGCATGACCAGCACCAAATTCGTGCTGACCACCCCGGAGGAGCGCGCGCGGATGGCGCGGCCGCTGCCGAACGATCCGATCCTGCTCGCCGGCGAGCGCGACCGCCTCGCCCATCCCGAATGGGAATCCGGCGGCGGCGGCCTGCTCTCGACCATCACCGACTACCAGCGCTTCTCGCAGATGCTGCTCAACGGCGGCGAGTTCGAGGGCAAGCGCTATTTGAGCCCGGCGGCCTTCAAGGCGATGACGACCGATCACGTCGGCCCCGGTTCCGGTGTCGGACGCGACTACTTCTACTTCCCCGGCGACGGTTTTGGTTATGGCTACGGCATCGGTGTGCGCACCGATCCCGGCAACGCGAAGCCGCCGCCGCCCGGCTCGATCGGCGAGTTGAAGTGGGACTCCGGCAGCGGCACCTATTTCGGCGTCGATCCCAAGCTCGACATGGTCTACCTCATGATGCAGCAGACCCAGAACGAGCGCAGCCGCATCACCCCCGCCTTCAAGGCGCTGGTCTACGACTGCTTCCCCGAGGGGCTACGCCGCCCGTGAGGCGCGCTGGCCGAAATCGGCCAGCAGCTTCGCGATCTCGGCAGCGGGCCGCGCCGCGCTGAACAAAAATCCCTGCACCTCGTTGCAGCCTTCGGCGCGCAGCCAGTCGAGCTGGTCTTCGGTCTCGACGCCTTCCGCGGTCGTGGTGATGTTGAGGCTGCGGCCGAGCCCGGAGATCGCGCGCACGATCGCACTGCAATCGGGGCGCCGCGCCAGGTCCTTGACGAAGGAGCGGTCGATCTTGATCTTGTCGAACGGGAAGCTGCGCAAATAGCTGAGGCTGGAATAGCCGGTGCCGAAATCGTCCATGGAGATGCTGACGCCGAGCTCGCGCAGCTGATGCAGCGTCGCCAGATTGGCATCGGTCTCGGCCAGGAAGATCGACTCGGTGATCTCCAGCTCGAGCCGCTTCGGCGACAGGCCGGACTGCGCCAGGGCCGAGATCACCACCTGGACCAGATTGCGGCTGCGGAACTGCGCCGGTGACAGGTTGACCGCGACCTTGACGTCGGCAGGCCATTTCACCGCTTCGGCGCAGGCTTCGCGCAGCACCCATTCGCCGAGCTGCGTGATGAGGCCGATGTCTTCGGCGACCGGAATGAATTCCGCCGGCGAGATCATGCCCTTGTCGGGGTGACGCCAGCGCAGCAGCGACTCGAAGCCGGAGATGCGGTCGGAGGCGATCGAGACCAGCGGCTGATAGTGCAGCTCGAACTCGCCGTTGGCAAAGGCACGGCGCAAATCGAGCTCCATGTCGCGGCGCTTTTGCGCCTGCAGGTCCATCTCGCGCTCGAAGAAATGGTGCACGCCGCCGCCGTCCGACTTCGCCCGGTACAGCGCCATGTCGGCGTTGCGCATCAGCTCCTCCGACGTCGTGCCGTCGCCCGGCGACAGCGCAATGCCGATGCTGGCGCCGATCACCATCTCCTGCCCGTCGATCTCATAGGGCGCCTTCAGCATGTCGATCAGCAAGGCCGCGCAAGCGCTCGCCTCGTTCGGGGAGACGTCGGCGGCAAGGATCACGGCGAACTCGTCGCCGCCGAGCCGCGCCGCGAGATTGGCGCCGCGGACCGCGGTGGTCAGGCGTTCGGCGACCTCCTTCAACAGGCGGTCGCCCGAGGGATGCCCGAAGGAATCGTTGATGTTCTTGAACAGGTCGAGATCGATGTAGAGCACGCCGACCCGCTTGCCTCCGGCCTGGTCCAGCGCCTGCTTGAGGCGTTCCTGGAAATATTCGCGGTTCGGCAGGTCGGTGAGCCCGTCATGATGCGCCATGTGGGCGATCCGCGCCTCGGCCTTGCGCCGCTCGGTGATGTCGACCACCGCAACGAGATAGCCGTCGCGATCGTCGAAGGCGACGCGGCGGCCGAAGGTGAGCACCTCGATCTCGCTGCCGTCGGCGCGCAAATGGCGCCAGTTGCGCGAGGAGTGATAGGTGTCGCCGAGGCGCTCGAGCGCCTCGGCGTGGCTGTCCCATTCGTCCTCCGGCCAGATCTCGTGCAGCTTCATGCGCAGGAACGTGGTGCGGCTGTAGCCGTAATGCTGGACCGCAGCGTCGTTGACGCTGAGGAACTCCTTGGTCTGTGCATCGAACACCCACATCGGCATCGGGTTATTGTCGAACAGCAGGCGGAAGGAGGCGTCGCGCCGTTTCAGGGCGGTGACATCGGAGATCGTCAGCGAGACCACATCGGCAAAGGCCGTGGCGCTCAGACGGAGGTAACGGCCGCCGTACTCGATCTCGAGCTGCTCGCCGCGGCCGCCGGAGACGGTCTTGACCAGGAATTTGATGATCTCCGGCGCTGCGAGCAGCGTGCCGCTCTCGCCGATCCGGCGCCACAGCAGGGCCGCGCCAGCGGCTTGCAGCAGCGCGGCGGCGCTCTTGTTGTGATGCACGATCTGAAGATCGAACGGCTTGCCCGCGGCATCGCGTAGCGTCGCCAGCGAGATCACCGCATCATCGGTCGCCGAGAAGATCGCATCCAGCAGATTATATTGCGCGCCGCGCTCGTTGACATAGGCGCCCACCAGCGTGGCGCCCCAGCGCGAGGCGGTCGGCAGTGCCAGCACATCATAGGTCCTGACCATGCCGTCGCGCACGCAATGCGCGCTCGCCTGATGCGGCCGCCCGTTCGCCAGCGCGCTGGCCACAGCTTCCGACAACGCCGTGGCGCAGTCCGGCGAGAGCTCGGCGACCGGAATGTCCCAGCGCTCCTCGCCGAGCCATTTCTGCACGTAGCGGCCGCTGCGCGACAGCTCGAGCGCGCCGTCGTTCTTCAGGAGCGCGATGTGATCGGCCAGCCGGCCGAGGCTACCGAGCATCACGTCCTCGTAGCGCGGCAGCCGCTCACCCGGCTTCAACGCCGCACGCCATTTGCGCTGAAGCACCGGGATGTCATCGAACATTTCGGCGGCCGGTTTTCCCGGCATCTTCTTCGCGGCAGTCATCGCAGTCCCCAACGCACTTTCCCCGCGCATCCAATGCAGGTGCACTTAATGGCGTGTAAAGAGCGCGCGAACGCAGGTTCCATTTCTCGATTGTGACAGTTTTAAGTCCGGTGTTGGTTAGTGGGCGTTAGAGACTATGACAGTTGGGCAAAATGCGCCCGGTGTGTGGACGCGCGAGAGCGTCGTCATTGCGAGCGCAGCGAAGCAATCCGGAATCTTTTCCGCGGAGGCAGACTGGATTGCTTCGTCGCAAGGGCTCCTCGCAATGACGGAGTGTAAGGCAATAGCTCGTAGGATGGGTAGAGCGCAGCGAAACCCATCGACGTTTCCCGCTCGCGGAAGCATGATGGGTTTCGCTGCGCTCTACCCATCCTACGCTCCTCGCACGCACGCCTTCGCATCCTCGCGGCTGATCTCGCCCGAGCTTTGCTTCCGTCGCCTCACGCCCCAATGAAAGAGGGCGCAGGGAAGACCAGGTGCCGGCCGGGCACCCACGGTCCACTGTGCGGAAGGTGGCAACAAGAATTTGCACAGCGGCATACAGGTGAAGCCAAGCATCCGGCCTTCCCTGCGCAGTGGTCTTACGGCTTATGTCGTGCTCTCCCCGGGGAGCGATGCACTATTGCCCCCGTCGTCCCCGCGAGATGGCTGATGCACGTGCCCGGTCGGGCCGCCGCATCACCGCTGGGACTTGACGCACAGACCCCGGGCGTCAGGACCACACGATTTTGCCGTACGCTGATGGCACCGGTCGTATGCGCGGGGTCCTTGCTCACGGTCTCCCGCCCTGCAAAGCTCTTCGCGCCGACGCCATCCGCGTCCACCGCCGCCCGGCCCGCGTTCGTGACGATCGCGATACGCCCCTCTTCCCAAGGGCCGGGTTGCGGCGATGGATACGCTGTTTCCGAATTTCGGTAAAGTGGAATATTTTTGGCCACGCTGGTTGACCGATCGCCGGGGTGTCTTGCCCGACGGGCAACACAAGGTCTTGTAGCCCGGATGGAGCGCAGCGCAATCCGGGGCCGCCATGTCCGCGGATGCGATCCCGGATTACGCGGCGCTCCATCCGGGCTACGGCTCTACCCCGCCAGCTTCTCGATCACCACGTCCAGCAGCGCTCGCAGACGGGCCAGGCGCTTGAGATCGCGGTGATAGCCGACATAGGTGTCGCGGCCGGGCGGCGGCGCGCCGATGTCGAGCGCGACGAGGCGCCGATCGCGATCGCCGATCGGACGCGGCAGCACGGCCAATCCGCCGCCCCCGGCGCAGAGCTCGGCCTGCGCCTGCCTGTTGTTGCTGCGCGAGGCGACCTCCGCGTTCGGCAGCGTGCGTTTCAGCCAGACCGCGTCGGGCATGTCGGCGAATTCGGTGTTCATGGTCACCACGCGCACGCCGCTTCCGTCGCCGACGCGCGGCGCCCTGCTGCCCTTCCGGCCATAGAGCGCGTAGGGAATGTGGAGCAGCTTGCGCGAGATCACCTCGGGCTCGCCGAACGGCTTGATGCGGAAGACGAGATCGGCCTCGCGACGCGGCAGGCTGTAGAGGCGCGCATCGGTCAGGAGCTCGACAGTCACCTTCGGGTAGCGCTTGCCGAAAGCGGCGATCACCGGCGACAGCATCACCGTTCCGAACCAGTCCGACGACGACAGGCGCAACAAGCCGTCGAGCTCGGTCTCCACGCCGCTCACGCGCCGCTCCAGCGCGAGCGCCTCCTCCTCGATCCGCTCGGCATGCCGCAGCACGGCCGTGCCCTCGTCGGTGAGGACGAAGCCGTCGGCGGTGCGCTGGAACAGGGTCTGCCCCAGCGCCGCCTCGAGCGCGCGAAGCCGCCGCCCCATGGTCGGCTGGGTCTGTCCGATCTTTCGCGCGGCAGCCCCGAGGGTGCCCTCGCGCGCGATCGCCAGGAAGATGCGCAGGTCGCTCCAGTCCATCGCAATAGCCCCATACAAAAATGCACGATAATCGTACATCCTTGTTTCTTCTCATGCAAAAATTCATGGGCATATTGGGGGCCGACAACGGGGCAAGGACGATCATCGTGACCAGACCATCGACGATGCGCGCAGGCGTGCTGGAGGCCCGCAATGCGCCGCTGCGCATCTCGCAGATCTCGATGCCGGAGCCTGGCGCCGGCGAGGTTCTGGTCCGGGTGCGCGCGAGCGGGGTCAATCCGCTCGACACCAAGATCCACGCAGGCGCCGCAGCGCATGCGCGCCATCCGTTGCCCGCCATTCCCGGGATCGATCTCGCCGGCGTGGTCGAACAGACCGGACGCGGCGTCACGCGGTTCAAGCCGGGCGACGAGGTCTACGGCATGACCGGCGGCGTCGGCGGCGTGCAGGGATCGCTCGCGGAGTTCGCGGCCGTCGACGCCGACCTGCTGGCGCTGAAGCCCGCCAATCTCAGCATGCGCGAGGCCGCCGCGCTGCCGCTGATCTTCATCACGGCCTGGGAAGGCCTGATCGACCGCGCGGCCTTGAAGGCCGGACAGAAGGTGCTGATCCAGGGGGGCGCCGGCGGCGTCGGCCATGTCGCGATCCAGATCGCGCATGCGCTCGGTGCAGACGTGTTCGCGACGGGATCGGCGTCGCAGCGCGCGACGATCGAAGGCTTCGGCGCCGTCTTCACCGACCGCGACACCGCGGTCGAGACCTACGTGGCAGAGCACACCGGCGGCCGCGGCTTCGACATCGTCTACGACACCGTCGGCGGCAAGGTGCTCGATGCGTCCTTCGCCGCGGTGCGCCGCTTCGGCCATGTCGTCAGCGCGCTCGGCTGGGGCATGCATGCGCTGGCGCCGCTGTCGTTCCGTGCCGCCACCTATTCCGGCGTGTTCACGCTGCTGCCGCTGCTGACAGGCGAAGGCCGCGCGCATCACGGAGAGATCATGCGCGAGGCAACGCGCCTGATCGAAGCCGGCAAGCTCGTGCCGCTCGTCGATACAAGGCGCTTCACACTGGAGACTGTCGGCGATGCCTATGCGTTGATCCGCGATCGCGCCGCCAAGGGCAAGCTGATCGTGGATGTCTGAGTTGCGAAGGTCCTGTAGCCCGGATGGAGCGCAGCGTAATCCGGAATTCTGTCCGACCAGATACAGCGGCTCCGGATTGCGCTGCGCTTCATCCGGGCGACGGATGACTGCGCGCAGCTAGTCCTCGCTGGACGCCGCGGAGCGCTTGCGCAAGTAGGCTTGGGACAGCAGGAAGAACAACGCGCGCTCGCCATGATATTTGGCGGCCGGCCGCGTGCGCTCGAAACCGTCGGCAAATATCTTGCCGGACTGGTCGCACACCTGCCACCGCCAACCGAACCGTTTGCGCCTGGTAAGGATCACTTCGAACATGCCGACGGGCTTAGTCCCTGCTCTTCCGGTCTCGCAGGCAACCAGCCTGCTCCGGCGTCCCCCATTGGACGGATGCCCGACATATAACGCAGCAGGATGGAAAGAGAATAAAATTGATTATCGGAATTGCGTGTCTTCCACCGGCGATGACGATGTCGCGACATCGCGGAATAAGCCGACGCTGACGGTGTTAACCGGCGCTCCGATGCAGCTTGGTAGCGCTCGCAATGCGTAATTCAAACCGGAACACAAGACGCAGAGCCCGGTAAGCGAACGCTCACCGGGCTCGCATGCAATATATGTTAGCGGCCGACCCGCGCCTGGAGATGGGCGGGATAGCGATCACCTTGAACAGCGACCTTGGCCAGCACCGCTGCAATCGCGGCGAGATCGGCCTCGGACAACGTTACCACGGCTGCGCCAAGGTTCTCCTCGAGCCGGTGCAGCTTGGTGGTGCCGGGAATCGGTACGATCCACGGCTTCTGCGCCAGCAGCCAGGCCAATGCGATCTGCGCCGGCGTCGCCTGCTTCGCGGCCGCAATCTCGCCGAGCAGCGCGACCAGCGTCTGATTGGCTTTTCGTGCACTGGATGAGAAGCGCGGCACAATATTGCGGAAGTCGCTTGCGTCGAAGGTCGTGCTTTCCGTGATCGCGCCGGTCAGAAAACCCTTGCCGAGCGGGCTGAACGGCACGAACCCGATGCCGAGCTCTTCCAGCGTCGGTAGGATCTCCTGCTCCGGCTCGCGCCACCACAGCGAATATTCACTTTGCAGTGCGGTCACGGGCTGCACCGCGTGGGCGCGGCGGATGGTCTGCGCACCCGCCTCCGACATGCCGAAATGCAGCACCTTGCCGGCCTGGATCAATTCCTTCACCGCGCCGGCGGTGTCCTCGACGGGCACCTCGGGATCGACGCGGTGCTGATAGAACAAATCGATGCGATCGGTCCTGAGTCGCTTCAAGGCGTCCTCCGCCACCGCCTTGACGTTGGCGGGCCGGCTGTCGAGCCCGGCCTCGACCTTGCCGCCGCTGAAGCCGAACTTGGTGGCGATCACGACCTTGTCGCGGAACGGCGCCAACGCCTCGCCCAGCAGCTCTTCATTGACGAACGGGCCGTAGGCCTCGGCAGTGTCGAAGAAGGTGACGCCGCGCTCGAACGCAGTCCTGATCAGTGTGATCGCCTGTGACGTCTCGGTCGCGGGACCGTAGCCGTAGCTCAATCCCATGCAACCGAGGCCGAGGGCCGAGACCTCCAGGCCGCTCTTGCCCAGTTTGCGCTTCTGCATCTGAAGCTCTCCTTTGAAGATGATGTCGGCTGCGAATTTAGGTCGCATGCGGGCCTGCGATTAGGTGATAAAAGCGGCATGTACTCATGATCCGGATTCATGAATGGCCCGTACCAACGTCAACGACCTCCTCGCCTTCCTCGCGGTCGCGCGCGAGCGCAGTTTTACCCGCGCCGCAGCCCAGCTCGGGTTGTCGCAATCGGCGCTCAGCCACATCGTGCGCGGCCTCGAGGAGCGGCTCGGCTTGAGGCTCCTCACCCGCACCACCCGCAGCGTCGCGCCGACGGAGGCCGGCGAACGCCTGCTGCGCAACGTCGGGCCGCGCTTTGCCGAGATCGAAGCCGAACTCTCGGCGCTGACGGCGCTGCGCGAGACGCCGGCCGGCAATGTGCGCATCACCACGGGCGAGCACGCCGCGCAGACCGTGCTGTGGCCGGCGCTCGCAAAACTGCTGCCGCGCTACCCCGACATCAAGGTCGAGCTCGTCGTCGACTACGGCCTGACCGACATCGTCGCCGAGCGCTACGATGCCGGCGTGCGGCTCGGCGAGCAGGTCGCCAAGGACATGATCGCGGTGCGGATCGGGCCGGAGATGCGCATGGCGGTGGTCGGCGCACCCGCCTATTTCGCGACGCGCGGCAAGCCGAAGCAGCCGCAGGAGCTGACTGAGCACAATTGCATCAATTTGCGGCTGCCGACCTATGGCGGAATCTACGCTTGGGAATTCGAGAAACGCGGCCGCGCCATGAAGGTGCGCGTCGACGGCCAGCTCGTGTTCAACACGGGGCTGCTCAGGATGAACGCCGTGCTCGCCGGGCTTGGTCTTGCCTATGTCCCGGAGGACATCGTCAAGCGCGAGATCGCCGACGGACGATTGATCCGCGTACTCGCCGACTGGTGCGCGCCGTTCGCCGGCTATCACCTCTATTACCCGAGCCGGCGGCAGCCGACGCCGGCCTTCGCGGTGCTGGTGGAGGCGCTGAGGTATCGGAAGTGAGGGGCGCTGCGCTCCCTCTCGTGCCCCGGACGCGGCGCAGCGCTGCTTCAGCGGTGCGCTGCAGAGCCGGGCCCCATCCATCGAAATGTTCGCTTGCGGCTTTCCGGGTCCCGGCTCTGCGGCACTGCGCGCCGCGTCCGGGACACGAAACTAGCGCGCGACCACTTCCACTTCGCCGTCGACGCCGTTGACGACGTTGAAGCCGCGCTCGTAGACCTTGCCCTCGTTCTTGGCGATGGCGCGGTATTCGCCTTCGGACAGCACGACGCGCGGGAAGGCGCCGATCGATTCCTTGATGACGTCGCCGCCGGGCGTCAGCACCGACCAGGCGGTGTTGGCGAGCGCCTCGCCGCCCCTGTCGCTGACGAGCTTGAGCGTGATGACGGCGGCGCGGTGGGTGATGGTGACGTCGGTGAGCTTGCCGGCCTGGACGCGGATGTCGGAGCGCACCACCGAGTTGGCATCGCCATAGTTGGAGATGATGTAGTAGGTGCCCTCCGGCAGCAGCACGACGTCGCCGGCGGCGACGTTCGGCACCAGCGAGGCACGCTCGCCGGACTCGAACTGGCTGCCCTTGTAGATCGCGAACGAAATCTGGTTCTGCGGAATGCGGCTGGTGCCGACGCGGCCCTCGATGCGCAAGCCCCCGGCGGGCAGCACGAACGACTCGCGGTCGGTCTCGGCCTTCAGGCTGACGGTGCGCACCGCGCTGACGAGGCCGAAGGCGACGTGGACGACGTAATTGCCGGGCGGCAGCACGATGTTCGGCGTGGCGCTGCGGTCCTCGCGGATCAGCTTGAAGGTGCCGTTCTCGTCGGGACGGTCGGCGAACACCCGCCAGACCAGGCCGCTGGTGATCGGCGCGGAGTCCTTGCCGTATCGCGCGGTCAGCGACAGCACGCCCTGGCCGGGCACGGCCGCATTGAGCGGCGCCGCCGACGGCACGGTCGTGACCGCGGGCGGCGGCATGCTGGGCGTATTCGGCTGGGTCAGGGTCGGCGGCAGGCTCGGAGGTCCGGCACCCGGGCCGGAGGGTGGCGCCAGGCTGACGGCCCCGCCGGGATCGGGCACCGAGGCCGGGGGCACCGGCGGCGGCCGATCCGAGAAAAGCTGCGCCTGCGCAGTGCTTTGGCCCGATATCACGAGGCACACGGCAAGGCCCAGCGCCGGCAGCAGCCTGCCGCTGCGCCGCCATCCGATGATGCCGTCACCCCCGCGTGTCATGTTCCCTGCTTTTCACCGAAAACGCGGCAAATTCAAGCCTCTGATACCCCAGGAAATACGGTCCCGGCCGGACTTGTGGAACCTGGCTGACGCCTGCGTGATTAGACATGAGGCAAACGCCTCTCGCCATACTCCTGCCCAGCGCCCTCCCCAAAGCGGCATAAACCATGCTTCGCCCCAGAGATGGCGGAGCGCAATGGGGGTGCCTAGTCTGGCGGTGGGCTGGCCCCCTGCGTAGGAGAGTGTACTGGTGCTCGAGATCTTGAAGGGCCGCGGTGCGAACGGCTCGAACGGTGACAAGGTTGGCCTCGGCGCGACCCGCCGGCCGATCATCGGCCTCGCCCTCGGTGGCGGCGCGGCGCGCGGCTTCGCCCATATCGGTATTCTGAGAACGCTGATCGCCAACGGCATCGTGCCCGACGTCGTGGTCGGTACGTCGATCGGCGCCGTGGTCGGCGGCCTGCATGCGGCCGGCCGGCTCGAGACGTTCGAAGAATGGGGACGCAGCCTGCAGGGGATGCGCAACATCCTCGGCTATCTCGACATCCGCCTCAACGGCTCCGGCCTGCTCGGCGGCGAGAAGCTGGCAACCCGGCTCGAGGCGGCGGTCGGCCAGATCCAGATCGAGGACCTCCCGATCAAGTTCGCGAGCGTCGCGACCGAGGTCCGCACCGGCCACGAGATCTGGCTGACGCGCGGCCGCCTGGTCGACGCGATGCGTGCCTCCTACGCCCTGCCCGGCATCTTCTCGCCGATGCTGATCGGCGACCGCTGGCTGGTGGACGGCGCGCTAGTCAATCCGGTGCCGGTCTCGGCCGCCCGCGCGCTCGGCGCCGAAATCGTCATCGCCGCAAATCTTTCCAGCGACATCTTCACCCATTCCACGACGATCCATTCGCATGGCGCCGCGCCGGAAGCGGTCACGCCCGCACCGGAGGAAGCGACCGCCAAGCGGCGCTTCCCGCGCCTGTTCTCGCCCGAGAAGACCATGAAGCGCGAGTTCTTCGGCGGCGCCGGACGGCCCGGCATCTCCTCGGTGATGGTCGATGCCTTCAACATCATGCAGGACCGCATCACCCGCGCGCGCCTGGCCGGCGACCCGCCGGACATGCTGATCACGCCGCGGGTCGGCCAGTTCGGCTGGTTCGACTTCCACCGCTCCGAGGACCTGATCGCGCACGGCACGCGCGCCGCCGAGCGCGCGCTGGAATCGATCCAGGAGGCGATCGAGGTGCTCGCGCCGGCGCCCGCGGGCCACGCGCCCAAGGTGGAGGAGTAAGGCGCGGCGAGAGCGAAGCCTCGTCGCGCGTCACGTGATTGTTCGCGCACGATCTTTTTTCCGGAACGCCGCGCTGCGCGCTCGTCCGGATCGGGCCCCGGTCAGGCCGTCTTGATGTAGTCGCGCAGGGCTTCCTGCTCGGTCTCGTATTCGCGGACACGCCATTTGACGATGTCGCCGATCGAGATCAGGCCGACCACCTTGCCGTTGTCGAGGACGGGCAGATGGCGGAACTTGCCCGTCGTCATCGTCTCCATCAGTTCGGCTACCGTGTCGGTCTCCTTGCAGGTCACGACCTTGCGGGTCATGACCTCCGACACCGGCGCTTCCAGCACGGCGGCGCCGCGCTCGCCGAGCACGCGCACGATGTCGCGCTCGGACAGGATGCCTTCCAGCCGGCTCTGGTTCATCACCAGCACCGCGCCGATCTTCTTCTCGCCGAGCAGCTTGACCGCGGTAGCCAGCTTGGCGTCGGGTTCGACGCTCATGATCTGGTGGCCCTTGGTGTTGAGAATGGAACGTACCGTCATTGTCGCCTCCCTGAATCGGAGCCGTCCGCCTTGGCGGCGGTCCCGGACTTGTTCGCGAGTCTTCAACTAACAGTTTCGGCGCGGGTTTCACGCTCGCGCGCTTGTCGAAGCGTTGCCTCTATGGGCTTGTCGCTTCGGCACATTCTTCACGCGAATGATGGATGAATTCGGGCCGCCCCGCAAGCGCCGCTTCAGATGCGGTCTGAAACGTCCCGTGATGACGCATCCGCAGCATCGCTTCGCACGCGCGGCACGGGATCGAACAGCGCGAACAGCAACAGGCCGGCGAAGAAGCCGCCGATATGCGCCTGCCAGGCGACGCTGGTGGTTTCGGCATCGACGCCGATCGCACCGACGCCGAAGATGATGTTGACGCCGAACCACACGGCGAGGAACGCGACCACCCGCCCGTCGCGCAGCGCACGCGACAGCGGCAGCGCGGGAACCTTCGCGGCGGTATCGGCATCCGAACGGGAGAAGGACAGGAAGCTGCCGCGGGCGAAGGCGAAGCGGATCGCGGCCGCCATCGCGCCCGACACCGAGGCCGAGGCGCCGATCATCGGCGCCACCGCATGCTCATGGGTGACGAGATGGGCGAGCGCACCGGCCGCCGCCGTGACCGCCATGAAGATGAAGAACCTGACTGCGCCGAAGCGCCGCGCCAGCGCGCTGCCGAACGGCAGCAGCCAGAGCACGTTGAAGCCGAGATGGGTCAGATTGGCGTGCAGCAGCGAATAGGTGACGAAGCTCCAGACCTTGGCACCGGCGCCGCCGGGAATCTGCAGATTGAGCAGCGAGGAATCGTAGCGCTTCGGGATGAAGCCGAAGACGTCGATGGTCCAGTTTTCCAGTTCCGGCGGCAGCAGCACCCGCAGATGGATCACCGCCAGCAGCGCGATATAGGCGGTCAGCGCCACGGGCAGCGTCAGGATCGGCTCGCGCGGAGCCTCTTCGACGACGGCCGGCACGTCCGGCGACGAATCTTGCGGGGAATCCAAGGCAGCTTCGCTTTCAGGCCCGATCGGAGCGACAGTCTTGGAGATAGTCGCCTTTACGGTCCCGGCGCAAGTGCACAAAAGGAAAAGGCAGGGCCCTGGGAAAGCCCTGCCTGTCCGTGTCGGCCTTTCCAAGCCCAAGGGAATGAAGGTGTATCCCCACCCCTCCCCGGCCCGTGGCCAAACTGTTTGACGCCCTGTGTACAGACCTCGCCGAGAACCTGGAGAAAAGCGGCGAGGCTTGCGACCGCGGTCACCATAGCAGGGCCGCGCGAGGCACAAAGCGCATAGTTAATTTAACGTTAACAACGCAAAGACAGCCTTAACGGGCGCGAAAACGTCGTCCCGGCATGGACGCTGCAAATCCCCTCCTGCACAACAACAGAAGGGATCGCGGGTGCACTGAAGCGGGACAGATATGTCCCGGAAGTCGTACCCCGGGGTTAGCGTTCAGCCATGAAACACTCGTCGAGCCGCGCGTTCTTCGCGTATTGGGACAAGAAGCGTGGCACCGCGCGGGCGCCCGACCGGGCGGACATCGATCCAGCCGCGGTCCGCGAGCTGCTCGGCGACATCTTCGTGCTCTCCTGCGAGCCCAATCTCGGCTTCCCGTTCCGCGTCGCCGGCACGCGCGTCTGCGCGCTCACCGGACGCGACCTCAAGGATGCGAGCTTTGCGGCGTTGTTCACCGAGACGAGCCGGCGCGAGATCGAGGAGATCACGACCATCGTCGCCGACGAGACGCTGGGCGCAATCGCCGGCCTCACCGCCACGCGCGAGGACGGCAGCAAGGCTTATCTCGAGCTCCTGCTGCTGCCCTTCAATGCCCGCCCGCATACACCGGTGAGCGTCACCGGCGTGCTGGCGCCGTTCGACGACGAATGCGGCACGCTGTCGGCGTTCACCCTCACCTCCTGGCGCTATCTGCACCAGCCGGAGAAGCTGCTGCCGCGCGCGATCCGCAAATTGCAGGTTGCCCGCGGGCTGATGGTCTATGAGGGGCTGAGGTAGGAACCACCCTCGCGTCAGACGCGCAGTTGCGAACGGCCGGCTGCGATCTTCGACGGCCTGATCGCAATCGGACACATTCGCGCACCGGCTTGCCAATCCTTCCAGGGAACATTAACTTTTAAGTCGCGTTTAGTTCGACTGCCATGGCAAGCGGCAGCGCGACCCGATTGGTGAAAACGCGTCTGCCGGGCCTCCGTCCAGGGACGATTCCCGTGATGGAGCAAGCGACCAGAGTTGGTAATCGGTTGTTAGCTGCCTTGCCGCCGGCCGATTTCGCATTGCTTGCCCCCCATTTGCGAAAAGTAGAGCTCCGGCACGACGCGGTCCTGGTGCGATCGGGCGACAAGATCGAGCACCTCTCCTTTCCCTGCAGCGGCGCGATCGCCCTCATCATGGAGTTGCCGAACGGACAGACGGCGGCAACTGCCGTGATCGGCAACGACGGCGCCGTCGGACTTCTGACGGCGCTCGGTCCGACCCGATCCCCCATGACCGCAGTCGTCCGAGTGGCCGGGACCGCTCTGCAGATTTCGCCCGCGCGATTTCATGCTGCGCTCGAACGCAGTGCCGCCCTCAGAGGTCTGGTTCAGCTTCTCGCCAGGGCGCTGATGACACAGATCCAGCACGTCGCGGCCTGCAATGCGCTGCACTCCGTCGAAGCGCGCCTCGCCCGCTGGCTGCTTCACATTCACGATCGGATGGAGGGCTGCGGCGACGTCCTGCCCTTGACGCAGGAGACGTTGTCGGAGTTGCTCGGCGTCCGGCGGACCACCGTCACGCACGTCGTGAGCGCACTTCGCGCGTCACGGGCGCTGAAATCCAACCGGCGCGGCCACCTCGAGATCGACAGGCAGCGGCTCGAGGCCGTCGCATGCGAGTGCTACAAGGTGATGAGCCGCCGGATCGATCGGATCGTCTCGCAGGATGCCGTCAGGCTGCTTCACGCCGCGCCGGCGCGGAACGGCTGCCCGCCCCCGGATTTCCCGTTCGCCAAGACCGACTCGTAGACCCAGGCCTCTCGGGCGAACCATTCGTGCGTCGCCGCGCACATTCCGCAATATGTGCGCGAAAAGAACACCGTACTGCACCGAAACCGCTCGCGATCCATCTCGATGCCCGTCGAAATGGCGCGGCCCGTTTCCGGGCATTTGATCATCACCATACCCATCCTGATCTCCTCCAGCCTGGCATCACCTTACGGCACGCTGTCGCCGCATCGGCTGGACGGCGTCTCTTCTGGCGAAGACGCTCGTCCAGCCGATTCACGCGGCCGGCAGCCTCGATTCAAGCAGCCCTATGCAGAACCCGGTTGAAGCTTTTCTTGATCGGCTCGGCCGTCTCGGTGGCGACCTTCTGGGCAAGGTCCCAAAGCTCCCGGTTTTGGCTGGAAGCCGCTTCGAAGGTCTTACGGCTGTGGGCGGTGGAAAGGTTCACGACGTCCGCAAACGACCTCGCATCCGCAAGCTGGGACAGGAATTCCAGCGTGGAGCTGGTATTGATGTTTGAAATTTCGATGACCTTGGCGCCGTAATCGGCTGCACGCGTGGCGTTGCTGGAACAGGCTTCGCGGAGCGCCCCGGTGATCTCCTCGGAAGCCGCCTTCATCTGCTCGATATCTGCCTTGGCCCGCGCGGCGCCCCGCTCGGCGAGATCGCCGAAGATCGCCTGGATGTTGAAAAATGGCATGTCGAACTTGAACTTTGCACCACCGTTCGCCGGCCCGCCCAGCGGAGTGGCATTCGTCCCGGCTTTCACATTGGCATCATTCATCGTCATTCATCCCTTCACGCGAAACCAGACAATGGATTGAAGACTTCCAGAAACTCTCCCAGGTGCGGGCCGCACCGGGAAACCAGTGCCCCTATTCTCGAATTGGAGCGATGCTGCTGAAAAAGCCGCTTTCGCCCCCTGCCTGAGCCGACTATGACCAACCGGGATCGTGACTTCGGTTCGCTTTCGGACTCTCGACTTGAATAATTTCGCTTCAAGCGACGAAGCGCCGCGGACAGCATCCCGCCTCTCTAAAGTTGCTGCGATTGCATCCGCCAACTTCAGATCAGCCCGGCCCAGCAGGCCCTTTGACGACGAATGCGACGCGGAGACGCGTCCGCCGCACGCGATCCGCAAATTGCAGGCACGCGGGCTTATGGCGTATGACGGGCTGCGGTCGCTTTCGTTGCGAACTGACCGGGCGCCGCGGTCTCGATGCAGCCTTTCATCCGGGCGAAACAGCCATGTCCAACATCATTGATTTCGGCACGCTTCAGCTCCGCTTCCTGCAGAGCAAGGACGACACCGACGGCAGCGTCGACATCTTCGAAATGACGCTGCAGCCGAATGCGCGGATGCCGATCCCGCACTATCACGACCGCTGGGACGAAACGATCTACGGGCTGTCCGGCGTCTCGACCTGGACGATCGACGGCGCGCAGACCGATCTTGGTCCCGGCGAATCCGTCTTCATCAAGCGCGGCGTGGTGCACGGCTTCACCAACCGCTCGGCCGGGCCTGCGACATGCCTGTGCATCCTGAGCCCCGGCGTGCTCGGACCGCAATATTTCACGGAGATGGCCGCGCTCCTGTCGGCCGGCACACCGCCAGATCCCGCGAAGATGAAAGAGACGATGCTGCGCCATGGTCTGGTGCCGGCACCGCCCGCGTAAAGCGCGCGACGCGAGGACAGGCTGCGTCACGCAACCCGCCCCGCGCATCCCGGAGACGGACTACGGCATCGCCAGATGCCAGGCACCGTTCAGGAAGCCGTCGCCGGTGACGTCGCCGGGCTTGGTGTCCTTGGCGAAGGTGTAGAGCGGCTTGCCCTTGTAGGCCCACTGCTTCGAACCATCGTCGCGGGTGATGATGGTGTAGCCGTCGCCGGCGGCATCGCTGGCCTCGGCCTTCAGCACCGGCCAGTTCGTCGCGCACGGGCCGTTGCAGGCCGATTTTCCGTCCGCATCCTTGTCGAACGTGTAGAGGCTCATGCCCTTGGCGTCGGTGAGCACGGTGCCCTTGTCGGTCTTGCCGGTCTTGGTCGGCGGCGCGGCGAAGGCAGCGGGAACGAATGCGAGCGAGACGGCGAGCGTGAGCGCGAGGCGGATCGAGGACGTCATGGTGTCTCCTGTCATGCAATTGGCTTGCATGGGTAGGACGCCGCAGACGGCATCGTATTCCTGCGGAAGCCGCGAAGATATTTTTCGCTGCACGGACCGGCTCGGCGGAATAAACTGGGATGGGTGAGACGGAACAACGGACCGAGATGAGCAAGCCGCATTGGCGCGACGCCCGCGCCTCAGACCTGCCCGCGATCAGCGCGATCGCGGCGCGCATTCATCCCGACCTTCCGGAACGGGAGGAGGTGTTCGCGGAGAAGATGCGGCTCTATCCTGACGGCTGCCGCGTGCTCGTCGCCGACGATGCGATCGCCGGATATGGGCTCGCGCACCCGTGGAAGCAGCACAGGATTCCGCCGCTCGACGGCTTCCTCGGCCGCCTCCCCGACGATGCGGACTGCCTCTATGTGCACGACGTCGCGGTGCTGCCGGATCATCGCGGCGGCTCAGCGCGCGCCTATGTCGCGAGGGTGGAGGAGCTGGCGCGCGCATCGCGCATCGCCGCCCTCGCACTGGTCTCGGTCTATGCCACACGGGCGCTATGGGAGCGGCTTGGCTTTGAGCCCATCACCGCGGATGCGGACTTGCGCACGAAGCTCGCCTGCTATGGCGAGGCTGCGACCTACATGCTCCGCCGCCTCGCCGCCACGTAACGCAGCCGGCTCAGCCGCGGTGCTTTTTCTTCTTCGGCTTCTTGCCCGGCGCGCCGCCTTTTGCGGGCCACGGCGTCACCGACGGCTCGGCATGGCCGGGCTTGTTCTTGTGCTTCTTTTTCTTTCCGAATGACGGAGCATCCTCGAACTTCGGGCCGCGCTCGCCGAAACTCTTGCCGCCCGGCTTGAAGCCCTTCTCGCGCGGGCGATGCTCGCGCCGCTCACGATGATCGGCCTCGCCGCTCTCGCGCCGAGGCTCGTGCGACCGCTCCTCCTGGGGCTCGCGGCCCTGCGGCGCATCCGCCATCTGCTCGATGCGGATGCTGTCTTCCTTGTCCGGACGCTTGACCTTCGCGGCGAAGGACTCCGCGACCCGCTGGGAGATCTCGAACTCGGTGGTGGTGTCCATGATCTTGATGGCACCGATGTCGCGCTTGTCGATGCCGCCGCGGCGGCAGATCATCGGCAGCAGCCAGCGCGCCTCGGCGTTCTTGCGCCGTCCGATCGCGGCGCGGAACCAGACGCTGCCCTCCGCCATGGCGTGCTTCGACGACGCCTTCCCCGACTTCGCGCGAGGCTTGCCGGGACGATCGTCACCGCCCTCGCCCCTGTCGTGGAATTTGTCGCGGCCGCGATCGTCGCGCGACCGGGCGGGACGTTCGCCGGGATCGATGATGTCCTCCGGCGACGGCAGGCGCGCACGATAGAGCCGCGCCAGCGCCGCGGCGATGTCCTCGGCCGACCGCTCGGCGAGCAAGGCCTGCGCCAGCGCCAGATCATCCGGCGTTGTCTCCTCGGTGAACAGCACGTCCTTCATGCGGTCGTGATCGAGCTTGCGGATCTCGTCGGCCTGGGGCGCCGTGCCCCACTCCGTGTCGACGCCTGCCAGATTGAGCAGCAGTTCGGCACGCCGCCGGCGCGCGGGCGGCACCAGGAGGACGCTCGTCCCCTTGCGTCCGGCGCGTCCCGTGCGGCCCGAGCGATGCTGCATGACTTCGGCATCGTTGGGCAGGTCGGCATGGATGACGAGATCGAGGCTCGGCAGGTCGATGCCGCGCGCGGCGACGTCGGTCGCAACGCAAACACGGGCGCGGCCATCACGCAGCGACTGCAGCGCCATGGTCCGCTCGTTCTGCGTCAATTCGCCCGACAGCGCGACCACGGCGAAGCCGCGCTCCAGGAGCGCCGCCTGCAGATGCCGGACGTTGTCGCGCGTGCTGCAGAAGACCAGCGCGCTCGGCGCCTCGTAGAACCGCAGCACGTTGACGACGGCATGCTCGACGTCGGCCGGTGCGATCCGGATGGCGCGATATTCGATATCGGCATGACCGCCTTCGTCGCCGGCGACCTCGATCCGGAACGCGTCGCGCTGATACTGCCGCGCCAGCGCGACGATGCCGCGCGGGAACGTCGCCGAGAACATCAGCGTACGGCGCGTCTCCGGCGTGGTTTCGAGGATGAATTCCATGTCCTCGCGAAAGCCGAGATTGAGCATCTCGTCGGCCTCGTCGAGCACGACCGCGGTCAGCTCGGAGATGTCGAGCCGGCCGCGCCGCAAATGGTCGCACAGGCGGCCGGGCGTGCCGACGACGATATGCGCACCGGCGGCAAGCTCGCGCTGCTCGCGCCGCGGGTCCATGCCGCCGACACAGGAGACGACCCGTCCGCCCGCATGACCGTAGAGCCAGGCGAGCTCGCGCTGAACCTGCAAGGCCAGTTCGCGGGTCGGCGCCACGATCAGGGCGAGCGGCGCACCGGCCTGCTCGAACCGCTCGGCATCGTCGAGCAGGTTCTTGGCGATGGCCAGACCATAGGCGACGGTCTTGCCGGAGCCGGTCTGGGCCGAGACCAGGAGGTCGCGGCTGGTCGCTTCGTGGGCGAGCACGGCGAGCTGGACGGGGGTCAGTGAATCATAATTCCGCTCGGCCAAAGCGCGGGCGAGCGGCGGGGTCAGGGCCGGAAGAGACACGAGATGGGAAACCTTGGTTAATTCAGGCGCGCAAACGGGGGACCGGCGGACCCGAGGGGGCGTGCGCGGCAATCGGCCCGGCCGCACGCTTGATTTGATCTGGGCGCTCTTTACGCCAAGTGCTCCCAAATCACCATGCCTTTGATGCATGGCTTGGCGGAAAGAGCCGCGCCCGAAGGTTGCAGCGGATTTTCCGGGCCAACTCCATTAACCTGGGATGCAACGGGTTTGCCGCCGGGCAGCTTGCAGCCTGCCCGGGACAGGAGAGAGGTGGAGTCCCACGCCATGTACTCCGTCATTGCGAGCGCAGCGAAACAATCTGGATTGCTTCGCTGCGCTCGCAATGACGACGTTGAATGGGAGCACAACGATGCGATTGGCAGTCATTTCCGACATCCACGGCAACCTTGCCGCGCTCGAGGCGGTGCTGGCCGACATCAAGACGCGGGGCGTCGATCGCACAATCAACCTCGGCGATTGCGTGACCAGCCCGTTGTGGCCAAAGGAGACTTTCGAAGCGCTCCAATCGCTGTCGTTGCCGACCGTGCGCGGAAACCATGATCGCTGGATCGAGGAGTTTCCGGACGACAAGCTCTCGCCGGCGGGACTGTTCGCGCGCAACGCATTGACTGCTGAGCAGCGCCGCACGCTCCACGGCTTGCCGTCCCAAATACGGCTGGACGACGGAATCCTGGCCTGCCATGGCACGCCGGACAGCGATACGACATGCCTGCTCGAAGAATCGCTCGACGACGGACGCTTTGTGCCGGCCCGTCGCGACGTGCTGGCAGCGCGCCTCGCGGGTGAGCCGGCGGCCCGCGTGGTGCTGTGTGGTCATAGCCACCGCCAGGCGGTCATTCAGTCCCCCGGCGAATGTCTGGTTCTCAATCCGGGAAGCGTGGGCTGCCCGGTGTTTGCGGACATTCCTTTTGCCGCAAACCTGGAATATCGCTCGCCGCACGCCCGGTATGCGGTCATCACCAAGCGAGCAAGGGGCTGGCAGGTCGAGCTTCTGGCCCTCGACTATGATTGGGAGGCCGCCTCGGCCCGTGCGCTCGCCAACAACCGCCCTGAATGGGCACAGGCCATGCTGACCGGATACGTCAAGTAGAAGCTGGCTGTCGCGATATCTCCGACCACCTTCCGCGGGGGGATCGAGGGATGAACGAGCACGGCCTTGCCGCGCCCGCTCCTCGTTCCCAAATCCTGCCCCAACAGACAGCAACGGGGAAAACATGGCCGACGCAATATCGCTTGCCGACAAGCTCGCGACCTTTGAAGATCATTGGTCGCCGCGCACGGTCACGACCTTCAACGATTGCGACGTGATGGTGGTGAAGGTGAAGGGCGAGTTCACCTGGCACAAGCATGACGACACCGACGATTTCTTCCTCGTGCTGAAGGGTCGCCTCGATATCGAACTGCGCGATCGCACTGTCACACTCGGCCCGGGCGAGCTCTATGTCGTGCCCAAGGGCGTCGAGCATCGCCCGGTGGCGCGCGAGGAGGTTCACCTGATGCTGATCGAGCCGACCGGGACGCCGAACACCGGCGACAAGGCAACCGCCGCGGCGCGCAAGCTCGCATAGCGGGCAGCGCAGCCTAATCCCGGGAGGCCGCCAGCTTGCTGAAGCTGCCGGCCAGCCTGGCTTTTGCGCGGGCAACAGCGTCCCTCGCCGCGCGGGCCAGGGCGCGGATGGCACGCCAGGCTTCGGTCGCCTGCAGCCACGCTTTCGCCGCGGCGTATTTTCCGTAGCACCAGGCAAAAGCCGGAATTCGCATCAGCTTGTCGCGCGTGAGGTGGAACAGGCGCTCGACCAGCACCAGCTTGAGCAACTCGCCGACGATGAACGTCACGGCGCCGCTCACGAACTGCCCCGTCGCGGCGAGATAGGCCGCGACCGGCTTGATCGGCTCCAGAATGATGACCGGCACGGAGAACAGGGCGAGAGACGTATAAGGCGGCAGCGACTTGATCCAGGCGCGCAGCCGCCTGAATTCGAAATGCCGCCCGATCCAGCGCCCAATCGGCCTCGCCACGGCCATGAAGACCGCATCCACCAGGAAATAGATCGCGGCCAGGATGTAAGTGACCGGTTTCAGGATTCGTTTCACGGCACCTCTCCTGCGAAGTGAAAGCCGGAACCTGGGCCGAAGTTTCACCGCAGCGTGAATAACTCGCGGATTTGCCGCGGAACTTTTTGGGCGGCGGCCGATGCGTCCGCTCTTCCTTCTCCCCTTGCGGGAGAAGGTGGCGCGAAGCGCCGGATGAGGGGTATCTCTCGTTGTACTCATACGCGAATTGGACTCGCGGATAAAAGCCCCTCACCCGCCTCGCCGCTTGGCGGCGAGCCACCCTCTCCGCAAGGAGAGAGGGGAAGAGGCAGCGCGCCTGACGAAAGTTACTGCTCCTCCTCCGCTCTCAAATCTCCGCGTAGACCTCCAGCAGATTGCCGTCGGGGTCGCGGAAGAACAGCGTGCGGTGTCCGAAGGACTGGTTCGTCGGGGGCGACAGCAGCGCCACGCCCTGCCGCAGAAGCTCATCGGCACAGGCATCGACTTCGGCGGCTGCGACCTTGAAGGCCAGTTGCAGCGAGGCGCTGCCCGGCGGCGTCGGCGCATCGGCCGCAGTCCGGCTCGGCCTTGCCAGCGCCAGCGTGTTGCTGCCGATCCCATACTCGATCCAGTTCGGCGAGAGTTCGCGCAGCAGCGGAAACGCCAGGACGTCCTCATAGAAGCGGCGCATCGCCGCCATGTCGCGGACAAAGATCACGGTGTAGTCGATTGCGCGGACGGCACTGAAGGGGGAGCGCCGGTTGGGTTCAATTGCTTCGCGGTCTGTCATGCATCGTCATTCCAACGTCTGCCCGTAGCCCGTATGGAGCGTAGCGGAATACGGGAGCCACGGGCGAGATTTCCCGGATTACGCTACGCTCCATCCGGGCTACACGTTCTCACTCCACCAGCTCCGGCCACGGCACGATGGTCGACTTCACCGTCTTCATCGCCATGGCGTCCTTCACCGCCTGCGCGACGCCCGCTTCCGTGAACGGATAGATCGTCTGCATCTTCAGCCAGGGATATTTGCCGGCCGTGCGGTACAGCATGTCCACGCCGAGCGGCAGATCGTTTCCGGTGAAGCCCCAGGAGCCCAGCACGTTGAGGTCCTTGGTGCAGATGCGGTGCCAGGAGGTGTCGATGGAGCCGGCGTCGGTGAACTGGCCCATCTCGACATAGGTGCCGCCGTCGCGCAGCATCTCGATGCCCTCAGGGCCGGCGGTCGGATGGCCCGAGCAGTCCATCACCAGATCGGCGCCGAAGCCGCCGACGATTTTCCGCACGCGATCGATCCGCTCTTGCGGCGACTTGATCTCCTCGATGTTCACGGTCGCTTCCGCGCCGAACTCGCGCGCGAGTTTTAGGCGCGGCTCCTCAGGCGCTCCGACGCAGATGACGCGCCCTGCCCCCATCTCCTTTGCGGCCGCGACCGCGAGAATTCCGATCGGACCCGAGCCCTGGATCGCCACCGTGTCACCCCAGCTGAATCCGCCGGCGCGGGTGGCGCGGTTGAAGGCCCGGATGCAGGAGGTCAGCGGCTCCGACAGCGCGCCGAGGCGCAGCGACATGTCATCGGGCAGCTTGTAGATCTTGGTGCCCGGCAGCATCTCGAGATCGACATAGACATATTCGGCCCAGCCGCCCCACATGTGCGGCGCCTTGTCGAAGCCGAGATAGCGGCCGTAATAGACCGGTGTCAGGCATTTGTTCGCGGTTTGCGGATAGTGGATGCAGTAATAGCACTGGCCGCAGGGCATCAGGGGCGGGATCATCACTTTCGACCCGACCTTGAGCGGCTTGCTCATGAAGTCCTCGGTGAATTCGTCGCCGCATTCCACGATGACGCCGCCGATCTCGTGACCCAGCGTGAACGGCCACGGCAGCGGCTTCGGCCAGTGACCCTTCAGGATATGCAGATCGGTGCCGCAGACCCCGCAGGCGCCGACCTTGATCAGCGCGGCCTTCTTGCCGACCTTCGGCCACGGCACGGTCTTGATGAGGGGTTCGCTGCCCGGCCCTGCGTGGGTGCAGACGCGGATTTGCTCCATGGTGTGTCCTCGCTGCCCGTCTGTTATGATTGATGGTGCGGGCTGGGGCGAAGCGTATGTGAGATGCGCCGGCGTGCCAAGGTGTGGTCTCGTAGCCCGGATGGAGCGTAGCGTAATCCGGGAAAAGTCCATCCACCGCGAGCGGTCCCGGATTTCGCTGCGCTCCATCCGGGCTTGGGATCAAGGAGGCCGCGCCGATGCTGCGTGACTATCGGGACGAGGATGCCGACGCGATCGTCCGCGTCGCGCAGGCGGCTTTCGCCGAGTTCGAGCCGCACTTTTCCGACTGGCCGCTGTTCACGGCCAACGTCGCGAAGATGCCGCGGCTTGCAAGGACCGGCGAGATCATCGTCGCCGAAGACGGCGGCGGGATCGAAGGCGCCGTGGCCTATATCGGCCCGCGCGCGCCGAAGCCGGCGTTCTTCGATCCGGCCTGGCCGGTGATCCGCATGCTGGTGGTCGATCCCGGCGCGCGCGGCAAGGGCATCGGGCGGCAATTGACGGAAGAATGCCTGCGCCGCGCCGAGCGCGACCAGGCGCGCGCCATCGCCCTGCACACGACGACGATCATGACGGTCGCGCTGCCGATGTATCTGCGCATGGGATTTGTCAGAAGCGGCGAGGCGCCGGACATTCTGGGCGTGCCATATGCGGTGTATGTGAAGTCGCTGGCGTAGAGGCGGCGGAACGGGCGACCCCGGATTACGCTGCGCTCCATCCGGGCTACGGGACACACCCAAATATCTTGAGCACGGGCGGGCGAACGTGTAAGGCCGCAAGAGTCCTTTCCAGGTGCCCGCTTGAACCCCCAGCCCCAAAATCCCGTGGTCGCGTCCGGCTCGTTCGCGGCGATGAAATCCGTGCCGTACCGGCTGCAATTCATCGCCTACGTGCTGGCGATGATGGCCGACAATATCGAGCATGTGATCAGCTATTGGGTGGTGTTCCAGAAATTCCACTCGCCGACGCTGGGCGGCTTCGCCGTGCTGTCGCACTGGCTGCCGTTCCTGCTGTTCTCGGTCGCGGTCGGCGGGCTGGCCGACCGGTTCGATCCGCGCCGCATCATCCAGTGCGGCATGCTGCTGTTCATCGTGGCCTCGGCCGGATGGGGCTTCTTCTTCCTGACCGACACGATCCAGATGTGGCACGCCATGCTGCTGCTGGTGATCCACGGCTGCGCCGGCGTGCTGTGGCAGACGCCGAACCAGCTGCTGCTCTACGACCTCGTCGGCCCCGCTGACCTTCCGAGCGCGGTGCGGCTCAACGCGATGGCGCGCTATCTCGGCATTCTGGTCGGGCCTGCGGTCGGCGGCATCATCATGCTGACGCTCGGCACCTCGCACGGCATCATCTTCAACACGCTGTTCTATCTGCCGATGCTGCTGTGGCTGTTCTGGGCACCCGTCCGCGACAAGAGCGCGGCTGTCCGGCGCTTCGCCGTCCGCGGGTTTGCGGACATCATCCTGACCATCCGCGCGATCGGCACGCAGCCGGTGCTGACGGCGATGACGTGGCTCGCCGGCCTCACCTCCTTCATGATCGGCAATGCCTATCACGCCCAGATGCCGGGCTTTGCCGGCGATCTCGGCCACGGCGATCCCGGCGTGTCCTACAGCGTGCTGCTGGCGGCGGATGCCGGGGGCGCACTGCTCGCCGGCATCGCGCTGGAATCCTGGGGACGCCTGAAGGGCACGCCGCGCACCGCGATCATGCTGGCCATGCTCTGGAGCGTTGCGCTGCTCGGCTTCGCCGCGGTGCGGATCTATCCGGTCGCGATCGTGCTGCTGTTCTTCGCCGGCTTCTTCGAGCTGTCGTTCAACACCATGGCACAGGCGCTGGTGCAGCTGAACGCGCCCCACGACATCCGCGGCCGCGTCGTCGGCCTCTACAACATGGCCGGGCTCGGCATGCGGGCCTTCAGCGGCATCACCGTCGGCGTGTTCGGCGCTGCGATCGGCATTCACTGGTCGCTCGGGCTCTCCGCCGCAGTGCTGCTGGCGCTGCTGTGCCTGCTGTATCAGCGCGCGACGAAGATGGCGTGAAGGGCGCAGCGTAGCCCGCATGGAGCGAAGCGGAATGCGGGGCCAGCGTTCCCGGATTGCGCTGCGCTCCATCCGGGCTACGGGAGCACGGCCTCCAACCGGTTGACTCCGGCATCTGCTCACCGCACCCTCAAGACTTTTGGGGGATGACGCATTGCGCAATCGCTGGGGCATTCTTGCGATCCTGTTCGTCGTTCGCCTCACCATCGCGTTCCAGTTCCAGAGCGTTGCGGCGGTCGCGCCGCTGCTGCAACAGACCTTCGGCGTCGGGCTTGCCGACATCGGCATCCTGATCGGGCTCTATTTCACGCCGGGCGTGGTGCTGGCGCTGCCGGGCGGCGCGATCGGCCGGCGCTTCGGCGACAAGCCGACCACCATTGCCGCGCTATTGCTGATGACGGCGGGCAGCCTCGTCATGGCCACCACCGATGTCTGGGGCTGGCAGATGGCGGGCCGCCTCACCTCCGGCGCCGGCGGCGTGCTGCTGACGGTGCAGCTCACCAAGATGGGCACCGACTGGTTTGCGGGAAAGGAGATCGCCACCGCGATGGCGATCTTCGTCAACTCCTGGCCCGCCGGCGTTGCGATCTCGCTGCTGGTGCTGCCGGCGATCGGCACGGCCCATGGCGCGGGCGCCGTGTTCGCAGCAACCGGCACATTGACCGTGATCGGGATTGCACTCATCACGCTCTACCAGCCGCCGCCCGGCGCAAAGGTCGGCGCGAGCAGCTCGGGCCGGCTCGATCCCCTCGCGCTGCTGGCGGTGATCGTCGCCGGCATGATCTGGGGCCTATATAATGTCGGCTTCGCCATGATCTTCTCGTTCGGCCCGTCTCTGCTCGCCGAGCGCGGCTGGAGCATTGCCGCCGCCGGCTCGGCGATCAGCGTCGTGATGTGGCTGTCGGTGATCTCGGTGCCGTCGGGCGGGTATCTGGCCGATCGCGGCGGGCCCTTTGTCCTGACGATCGCGGCCAGCCTCGCCGTGGCAGCCCTGCTGGCCTGGCTGACCCGGTCCGACGCCGTGCTCACCATTCTGGTGCTGATCGGCCTGGTCGGGGGCTTCCCGGCCGGCCCGATCATGAGCCTTGCCGCCCGCGTGCTCGCCCCCGAAACCAGGGCGATCGGGATGGGCGTGTTCTACACACTCTTCTATGCCGCGATGATGCTGGGGCCGGCGATCGCCGGCCGGCTGGCCAAATCGGCCGGAACGGCCGCGGCCGCGCTCGACCTCGGCGCGCTCGCGGTGCTGGCCTGCCCGGCCCTGATGTGGCTTTTCGAGCGCATTGTGTCTGTGCGTGATCGGCGCGCCCAATCCTAACGCGGCATTAACCCTGTGCACCTTAGGGTCGTGCCGGACTCCGCCAGGCGGGGGGTCGGGTTGTGAAAATGGCGTTGGCGAACAAAAAATTTCTTCCGGCCGCCGAGGAACGTCGGCGTTTCCAGCGGGTGAAAGTCCACCTGCTCGGCCGCTACATGCTGCCGGACCGCCGTGAATTCCCCTGCCAGGTGATCAACATGTCGCCGGGCGGGCTCGCTTTGCTCGCCCCGGGCATCGGCAATGTCGGCGACCGCGTGGTCGCCTATCTCGACCATATCGGCCGCGTCGAGGGCAAGATCACCCGCATCATCGACAATGGCTTCGCCATGACGATCGGGGCGACGCCGAGGAAGCGCGACAAGCTCGCCGCGCAGCTCACCTGGCTCGCCAACCGCGACATCCTCAACCTGCCGGAGGACCGCCGCCACGACCGTATCGTGCCGCGCAACCCGATCGCGGTGCTGACGCTCGAGGACGGCACCAAGATGACCTGCCGCATCATCGACCTTTCGCTGTCCGGTGCGGCCATTGCCGCCGAGAACCGCCCGCCGCTGAAATCGATCGTTCTGCTCGGCCGCGTCCAGGGCCGCGTGGTCCGAAACCTCGAAGACGGCTTCGCGCTGGAGTTCATGCACGAGCAGCCGGCGGAGACACTCGAAGAGAGCGTTACCGCCCGGTAAAGCGCAATCGCGCCAAAACCAGCGATTTTCCAGCCCTGAAGGCGGCCTCCGCGATGCGGACGCCGCCTTTTTCATGCGTTTTGGCGATCCGGCGCGAGTTAACGCGGGGGCCGTTTGCGCGCCGAAACGGCGGTTCCACCAGCGTTTCCGCGTTAATCGATAAAATTTGAATCAATTGCAGTAATACTGCATTTTACGCAAATTCTATTCAAGTATAGATCGAATTCGCCGCGCCTTTTACTTGTATTCGTCTCGACTTGACTTGATCGACTTAGCGGCAATTCAAAAGCTCGATGCGCATTGTGGTCCCAACAAGAAACGGGGGCGACAATGTTCAACTTCAAGGGACATGGGAAAGGCTTGGCGATTGCCGCCATGCTCTTCGGGATCAGCGCGGCAGCGCAGGCCGGCGAAAGCCGTCTGCTCTACGCGAGCCTCGGCGACACCACGCGTGCGCCGATCGGCTGGGTCGAGTTCTGTGCGGACAACGCCGCGCAGTGCCAGGGCGGTCCGACGCAGCCGCGCGACATCGTGATGTCGCAGACGGCATGGCGCGACCTCGTCAAGGTCAATCGCTGGGTCAACGAGACCGTCAAGCCTTTGACCGACCAGGAGCACTGGGGCGTGATCGAGAAGTGGTCGCTGCCGTCGGACGGCTACGGCGATTGTGAAGACTACGTGCTGTTGAAGCGCAAGATGCTGATGGATGCCGGCTGGCCCCGCGAGGCCCTGCTCATCACCGTCGTGCGCGACAAGAAGGGCGAAGGGCACGCGGTGCTGACGGTGAAGACCGACAAGGGCGAGTTCGTTCTCGACAATCAGAACGAGAACGTCGTTGCCTGGACGGAGACCGGCTACCGCTTCGTCAAGCGCCAGTCGCAGGGCGATCCCAATGTCTGGGTCTCGCTCGGCGATACCAGGCCGGCGGTCTCCACCGCCAGCGCGAGAGATTAGAAACGAGACAACAGGTTACGCGACCCGGTCACATCCCCACCCCTCCCCGTCCCAGACCGGTTCGCGCGCGGCCAGCCATCCCCCAATGGCTGGCCGCAACTTTTTCGGGATATGCGATCAGCCCTGCGCCGACCACGGCACGCGCGCCGCGGTGAAGTCTCGCCAGCTGCCCAGCAGGGACCGGTGTGCGCCGATCGACGCGCGCGCCTGCCAGCCGGTGATCGCGGCCGCCGCAATGGCGCTGTCGCGATCTTCGGAGCCGAGCCCGTCGAGCAATGAGGCCGTCACCGCCATGTCGTTGAAGGCGCCGAGTTCCTCCTGCAGGCCGGCGAGCCTGCGGGCGAATTTCCGCGACGATTTGCGATCGTCGAACAGCGGCAGCAGGAACTCGCCGAGATAGCGCAGACGCTTGGTCGCGAGCCGCACCCGGTGCACCCCGTCGACATCAAGCGATTTGAAGCGGCGGCCGCGCTTGAGCACCTTGGCGTGCTGCTCCGACAAGACGCACTCGGCGAAATTGACCGCCGGTTCGGCGAGCCGTCCGAGATCCTCGGGCGCGACGTCGTTGCGCCACCCCCGCGTCTCGATCCAGCCGCCGAGATTGATCAGGAACACGGCGCAGCGGCGATCGTCGAGCGCCTGGTGCGCCTTGCGATAGGCGTCCGACTGGCGCCGGGCCGCGACGCGCCCCAGCGCATCGAATCCGGCGACCGACGGACAGGCGCTTGCGATCGCCGGCAAGGTCTCGAGCTGGAACACGTCCCAGTCGCGCGCGGCGGACAGGTCCTGCGCCAGCCATCGGGCTTCCGACCGCAATGCGTCGAGATTGCTGAGCGCACCGGCCGATCGCATCAGGTCGAGCGCCGATCGCAGCCGGCGCAGCGAGACACGCAGCTGATGCACGCCTTCGGGATTGCGGCCGTCCTCGGCCGCCGGCAGCGACTGCAGCAGATGGAGGAAGCACGACCGCAGGATCGTCGCGAAGGCCTCGTCGAGCGTGACGGCGGGATCGAGTTGCAGCTTGCGCGGCCGCCGCGCCGAGGGCGGCTTGTCCGCGGCAAGGTCGAAGCCGCGCGCGGACTTGCTGCGGATGGACGGCTTCACCGCGCTGTGCTCCGCAAGGCGCAGCGCGATCTCGTAGATCGTGCTCGCGCTGCCGCTCTTGAGCTCAAGCTCGATCTCGCTCACTGCCACCGACCGATCACCTGATGTCAGCGCGCCCTGGTCGAAGGCGATCTCGACGGTGCCGGACGGCAGATCGATCATCCGCGCGTGACGATGGACGTCGGCGGTGAAGACCGCCTCGAGCGGCTGCGCTTCGAGCTGCGCGCGAAGCTTCTCCGGAATGAAGGGCATCGCCAGCGCGAGATCGGGCGCAAGCGACGGCACGCTCGCCTCCCATTCACCGCGGCGCAGCGGGTCGTCGGCGGCGTCGGCCTTCACGGTCTGCACGAAGCGCGCGCCGCTCTGCCGGACGCGCAGGCTGAGTCCGGCGCGACGCAGCGCTCGCTCCGGCGTATCGTAGTAGACGGATTTAAGATGCTTGCGCGTGCCCTTGTTGCGGGCGTTCGCCGCGATGACAGGCGCAGCAGCGAAGTGCGCCATGCGATCGGCGTCGACGAGGAGCTTGAGCTCGATTTCACCGGCGGGGCGCGCGGCAACGTTCGGCTCCAACGGTTCCAATGCCGGCGGCGTTATCTGCGGTGGCGTCGGATCGATCACAGCGCCCTCGACGGTCGCAGCTTCCACGCCGGGCTCGGCCGGATCAATTTGCCTTAGGAACCCGGCGACGACTTGCGTCTTCTTGCGATCCTTCGGGTCAGGATTCCCATCCGGCGCGCCCGGTGTCTTGCGGGCCGGCGTTGCGTCTGATTTCAGCATTTGCGGTAACATGACAGTTCGATGACAGAGCGACAGCATATAGCCGGTGCGCTCCGCGATGAATAGTAACGTTGCGCTGCAATGCATGATCGTCCACACACGCTAGGCAAAAAAACCGGCAGGCGTTGTCATAATCGGGTGGTCGCGCCGAATTAAATTGCCCGCAAATGCAACAAGTGATCGAATTCGATAGCGAATCTCGCGGTTCTCGAAAGCGAGATGAACGCGTCAACGAGATTGACTCATGCTGGCCGAGAAATTCTTTCTGGTTCTTGAGACGCTTAGAAGTCACGCCGGGGATGACAGGCCCGAAATTGTGACAAGCCCTGTGCGCCCGCCCGTGAATCCCGAGAGCGCGAACAGTGCGCGGCGCGAACAGCCGCGCACTGACGAGCGCCAGTAGCGTTCCAGATCGCCGGATCGCACCGGGCGATGCGCGTCAGCGTGCGAGACTGTTCCGGTAGATCTTGCCGCCCTTCATGATCACGACGAAGTTCTTCGCGGGATCTTCGACGAGGGCGATGTTGTCGAGCGGATTGCCGTCGACGAGCAGCAGATCGGCCAGCGCGCCCTCCTCCACCACGCCGAGCTTGCCGGGATAGGGATTGCGCAGGCCCGACAGGCTCAGCAGCTCCGCGTTCGCGGACGTTGCCATCGCCAAGGCTTCGGCCGGCGTGTACCAGCGCGTGAGCGCGGCCAGCATCGAGCCCTGCTTCTCCGCCAATGCCTGCGAAAACAGGACGTCGGTGCCGAACGCGGTCTTGATCTTGTACTTCTTCGCCAGCGCGTAGACGCGATCCGTGCCGGCAACCACTTGCCGCATCTTGTCCCGTTCCGCAGGTCCGAGCGCGGCGGCACCGCCGAGATCGAGGAACGGCTGCGTGCTGAGCCAGATGCCCTTCTCGGCGATCAGCTTCGCGCTCGCCTCGTCCATGAGGTGACCGTGCTCAATGCATTTCACCCCGGCGGCGATCGAGCGCTGGATCGCCACCGGTGTGTAGGCGTGGGTCGCGACATAGGTGCCCCAATTGTCGGCGGCTTCGACGGCCGCGCGCAACTCGGGCTCAGTGAAGGTGGAGACGTCGAGCGGGCTGAACGGCGATGCGACGCCGCCGCCGGCGGTAAGCTTGACTTGCGAAGCGCCCTGCATGAGCTGCTCACGCGCGCGCACGCGAACTTCGTCGGGACTGTCGGCGACCATGCTGCCGCCGATCCGTTCCATCCGGCTCAGCATGCCGCCGATCGTGCGCGGCAGATCGGACAATTGGCGGAAGTCGCCGTGGCCGCCGGTGATGGTGATGACGGCGCCGGAGGGATAGATGCGCGGACCCGCGACCAGATCCTCGTCGATGGCCTGCTTGAGGCCGAAGGTCGGCCCGCCCATGTCGCGCACGGTGGTGAAGCCGCGCATCAAGGTCGCCGTTGCTTCGCTGGCGGCGAGCAGATTGTTGTAGCCGACATCGCCGGCGAGCGAGGCCATCGGCGTCGGCCGCACCAGCATCGCGTGCCAATGCGCATCGATCAGTCCCGGCATCAGCACGCGCCCGCCGCCGTCGATGACCTGCCCGGGGCTGGCGACATCCGCCGTCGAGATCTTCTCGATGACTCCCTTTCTCACGAGGACGCTGGATGGGGCCGAGAGCGCGCTGCCCTTGCCGTCGAAGATGCGGACGTTGCGGAACAGGACCGCAGCCTCCTGGGCCTGCGCGGAAGACAGACTGCCGGGCACCATGGCAATGCCGACAAGCGATGCAGCGGCGGCGAGAACTTTCGCCGATATCCTCAATCCCGACATATCAGCCTTCCCTATAGGTTCAGGCTACGCGAGGGGGTGATGGCAGGCACGCGCAAGTCTGCCCGCAGTTGACGCCGACGTTTAGCTTACGTCAACTTACAACCATGGCGGCAATATGCAGCGCTGCCATCCGCTTTGACGAGGGATCGGCGTCAGGCGGCAATTGAATTAAAGCAAATGAATCAAAGCGCTCGCCTGTGACGTCAGGCCACTGGCGCTCAGGCGCCCAGCACGTCCGCGAGCCGCAGCTCGTCGGCGGCGGGATCCTTCAGGAACAGCTCGTCCTCGATCTCTCGCAGATGCGACAACATCTGCGCACGCGCCGCCTGCTTGTCGCGCTTGCGGATCGCGGCGACGATGCCGGCGTGATGATCGGTGCCGCAGGCCGGCGTGTCGTGACGGCGATACAGCAGGATGATCAGCGAGGAGCGCGCGATCAGCTCCTTGAGGAAACCGAGATAGATGCTGTGGCCGCTCATCTCGGCGACGAGGCGGTGAAAATCGCCGGAGAGGCGGACCGAGGCGCGCGCGTCGCCGCGCAGCTCGGCCTCGCGTTCCTCGGCGAGATGTTGCTGGAGACGATCGAGCCAGGCCGGCGACACCGCATCGACGGCGTGGTCGACGATGGTGGGCTCGATCAGGCGCCGCGCCTCGAACACTTCGCGGGCATCGGCGGGCGTGGGGCGCGCGACAAAGGCGCCGCGGTTCTTCTCGATGTTGACGATGCCCTCGTGCGCGAGCTGCTGCAACGCGGTGCGGACCAGCGTGCGGCTGGCGCCGTAAATCTCGCCGATCTCGTCCTCGCCGAGCTTCGTGCCCGGCAACAGGCGATGCTCCAGGATCGCTGCGGTCACGCCCTCCCTGATGCGACTGACGCGATCGCTGGCGTCTGGCGCGTCGGATTTGGGGCGGGTCTTGGCAACCATGGCTGTGAGAGCTCGATCGGCAACGTTCAGCCTCGAATGTTAGACGACGAGCTGTATCCAATCACAGGCGAAACTTTATACAATCTTCGCCCGTTTTGTGTGCAGGCGGCTGCGCGCGCGGCAGGCAGCCCGAACCCGCCGGATTCGATCTAACGATCTGACTCCGCTGCACAGTTTTTGGAATCTGCCCGGCTGGAGCCTGTTGGCACGGACCTTGCGGAGAGAGGCCGGACACCGCCCTCCTGCCGGACTCGCCATGGCCATTCCTGCCGCTCTCGAACTGGTCGCCGTCACCAAGCGCTACGACACGACGCTCGCGGTCGACACCGTCAACCTGAAGATCCCGGCCGGCACCTATTGCTGCCTGCTCGGCCCCTCCGGCTGCGGCAAGACCTCGACCTTGCGCATGATCGCGGGCCACGAGGCCGTCAGCGCGGGCGACATCATCCTCGGCGCGCAGAACGTCACCGATCTTCCGCCGGCCGAGCGCGGCACCGCGATGATGTTCCAGTCCTACGCGCTGTTTCCGCATCTCAGCGTGATCGACAACGTCGCTTTTGCCCTGAAGATGCGCGGCATCGACAAGCCGACCCGCCACAAGCGCGCCGGCGAACTGCTCGAGCTGGTGGCGATGAGCCAATATGCGGGCCGGCTGCCGGCCCAGCTCTCCGGCGGCCAGCAGCAGCGCGTCGCGCTCGCCCGCGCACTGATCACCGAGCCGCAGATCCTGCTGCTCGACGAGCCGCTGTCGGCGCTCGATCCGTTCCTGCGGGTGAAGATGCGGGGCGAATTGAAGCGGCTGCAGCGCGAGCTCGGCATCAGCTTCATCCAGGTCACCCACGGCCAGGAAGAGGCGATGGCGCTCGCCGACCACATCGTGGTGATGAACCACGGCAAGATCGAGCAGCAGGGCACCGCCCGCGACATCTTCCACCATCCCCGCACCGAATTCGTGGCCCGCTTCATCGGTGGCCACAACGTGCTCAGCGACGCCGGCAAGCTCATCGCCGTGCGCGCCGATCAGCTCGGCATCAAGCCGATCACTGACGGCGCGTTCGGCGCACCGGCGCTGCTGACCCAGACCGAGTACCAGGGCTCCTACATCGCCGTCTCGCTCACGCTCGACGACGGCACCGCCCTGTTCTCCCATGTTCCGGAAGCCACCTTCGACGTCCACCCGTTCCGTCCGGGTGACCGCGTGCTGGCGACCTGGGATCCCGCCAAGGCGCAGCGCCTGCAATAGCGCCGATCGATCAGTGGAATGCGCAACAGAGGAGTGACTGATATGACCGAGACCACCAGGACGAAAGGCGTCAGCCGCCGCACGCTGCTCAAGGGCACCGCGGGTCTCGCCGGCCTCGCCGCCGGCTCCGGCGCCATCACCGGCTTTCCCTATGTGAAGTCGGCCGATGCGAAGGTGCTGCGCTATCTCGGCACCGCCGTGAACGAGGGCGACGACATCTCCAAGCAGTGCCTGAAGGACACCGGCATCAAGATCGAATACATCACCGCGACCACCGACGACGTCACCAAGCGCGTGATGACCCAGCCGAATTCGTTCGACGTGCTGGACACCGAATATTTCTCGCTGAAGAAGCTGGTGCCGTCGGGCAACATCCTTGCCCTCGACGCCAAGAAGATAAAGGAATTCGACAACATCACGCCCGTCTTCACCAAAGGCGAGACGCCCGGCGGCAAGAAGATCGGCGGCCAGGGCACCGCGCCCTGGAAGGTGCTCTATCTCGAAGGCAAGGACTCCAAGAAGTTCGCGACGTCGGCGACCGAATTCGTCACGCTGATCCCGACCGTCTACAACGCCGACACGCTCGGCATCCGCCCCGACCTGATCAAGCGCCCGATCAGCACCTGGGCCGAGCTGCTCAACCCCGAGTTCAAGGGCAAGGCCTCGATCCTCAACATCCCCTCGATCGGCATCATGGATGCCGCGATGGTTGTGGAAGCCTCCGGCAAGTACAAATATGCCGACAAGGGCAACATGACGAAGGAAGAGATCGATCTCACCATGAAGGTGATGACCGAGGCCAAGAAGGCCGGCCAATTCCGCGCCTTCTGGAAAGACTTCAACGAGAGCGTCAACCTGATGGCGTCGGGCGAGACCGTCATTCAGTCGATGTGGTCGCCGGCGGTGACGAAGGTCCGCTCGATGGGCATCCCCTGCACCTTCCAGCCGCTGAAAGAGGGCTACCGCTCCTGGGCTTCGGGCTTCTGCGTCTCCAAGGGCGTCTCGGGCCCCAAGCTCGAATGGGCCTATGAGTTCGTGAACTGGTTCCTGTCCGGCTATGCCGGCGCCTATCTCAACCGCCAGGGCTACTACTCGGCCGTGCTCTCCACCGCCAAGGCGCACATGGAGCCCTACGAGTGGGCGTACTGGATGGAAGGCAAGGCGGCCGAGAAGGACATCAAGGCGCCCGACGGCTCGCTGCTCGAGAAGGCCGGCGCAGTGCGCGACGGCGGCTCCTACGAGGACCGCATGGGCGGCGTCGCGTGCTGGAACGCCGTGATGGACGAGAACGACTACATGGTCCGCAAGTGGAATGAGTTCATCGCGGCGTGACGGACATGTCGGAAGAAGTCCTGCAACAGGCATCCCCGGGCTTGATCCCGGGGTCGGGAACAGCGCGCGCCGCAAAGCCGACGCGCCTGTCGCCGTCCTTCGTCTCCTGGCTTCAGGCCGGGCCGATGATGCTGGTGTTTCTCGCCTTCTTCCTCATTCCACTCGTCTTCGTCGTCATCGTGTCCTTCTGGGACTACAATGAATACCAGCTGCTGCCGGCTTTCTCCGGCCGCGGCTACACCGACACGTTCGAAGGCTGCATCGCGCAGCTCCCCGATCTCTGCACGATCGGCAAGACTTATCTCAAGACGCTGAAGCTCTGCTTCATGGTCTGGGCGATCACGCTTTTCATCGGCTTCTGGGTCGCCTACTTCCTCGCCTTCCACGTCAAGTCCAAGACCTGGCAGATGGGCCTGTCGCTGCTCTGCACGATCCCGTTCTGGACCTCCAACGTGATCCGCATGATCGCATGGATCCCGCTGCTCGGCCGCAACGGCCTCGTCAACTCGGGCCTCGTCAAGACAGGGGTGATCAACCATCCCCTGGAATGGCTGCTGTTCTCCGAATTCTCCGTGGTGCTGGCGCTGGTCCACCTCTTCACCTTCTTCATGGTGGTGCCGATCTTCAATTCGATGATCCGCATCGACAAGTCGCTGATCGAGGCGGCCTATGATGCCGGCGCCAGCGGCTTCCAGACCCTCGTCAACGTCGTCATTCCCCTGGCCAAGCCCGGCATCGTGATCGGCTCGATCTTCGTCATCACCATCGTGATGGGCGACTTCATCACCATCGGCGTGATGGGCGGCCAGCAGATCGCGGCTGCCGGCAAGATCATCGAGACGCGGGTCAATGCGCTGCAATTCCCCGCAGCCGCGGCCAACGCCGTGATCCTGCTCATCATCACCTTCCTGATCATCACCATGATGTCGCGCATCGTCGACATCAAGAAGGAGCTCTGAGCATGAAGGAAGGACGCCCGCGCTCTTTCTATGTGCTCGCGGTCTTCTTCGCGGCCTACGTGCTGTTTCTCTACGGTCCGATGATCGCGATCTACGTGCTGTCGTTCCAGGGACCGCAGGGCGGCCTCACCTTCCCGATGAACGGCGTGTCGACGTTCTGGATCGCAAAGCTGTTCCAGGGCACCGGCATCGTCGATCTCGGCGCGGCCTTCCGCCGCTCGCTGCTGCTCGGCGTGATCGTGATGATCGTCACCGTCGTGCTGTCGGTCGCCGCCGGCATGGCCTTCCGCAGGAAGTTCAAGGCGCAAAGCATCCTGTTCTATTCGGCGATCGCGAGCCTTATTGTTCCTTCGATCATTACGTCGCTCGGCATCTCGCTCGAATTCCGCATCATCGACGACCTCATCAAGGCGCACTGGAACGAGAACTTCGAGACCTCGATGGGCCTGCTGACGTCAGGCCTCGGCGCACATCTGACCTGGACGCTGCCGTTCGGGCTCCTGATCATGTTCGCGATCTTCAACCGCTTCGATCCGCGCCTCGAGGAAGCCGCACGCGATCTCGGCGCGACGCCGTGGCAGACCTTCCGCCATGTCGTGCTGCCAATCATCCTGCCCTCGGTGATCGGTATCGGCCTGTTCGGCTTCACACTGTCCTGGGACGAGCTCGCCCGCTCCAGCCAGGCGATCGGCGCGGTGAACACGTTGCCGCTGGATCTGCAGGGCCTCACCACGACGGTGACGAATCCCGACATCTACGCGCTCGGCACCGTGATCTCGGCCGTTTCGTTCACGGTGATCGCGCTTGCGCTCGGCACCATCCACGTGCTCAACAAGCGGCAGGCGGCCAAGGGCTCGGACGCCGGCCAAGGGCTCGTTTAATAGCTTGTCTCATAAAGGGCTCGTCTGATCCGATGCGGCTTCACGTCGTCAATCCCAACACCACGGCGTCCATGACGGCGAAGATCGCCGCCGCGGCGCGCAGCGTTGCGCTTGCCGACACCGTGATCGACGCGCGCCAGCCCGCGATGGGCCCGGTCTCCATCGAAGGTTTCTACGACGAGGCTTTTGCGGTGCCCGGCATGCTCGGCTGCATCCGCGAGGCCGATCGCGACGGCGCGGATGCGCACATCATCGCCTGCTTCGACGACACCGGCCTCGATGCCGCGCGTGCCGCCGCCAAGGCGCCCGTGATCGGCATCGGCGAGGCCGGCTTCCATATGGCGAGCCTGGTCGCGGCGCGCTTTGCCGTGGTGACGACGCTCGGTGTCTCGATCGTGCCGATCGAGCATAATCTGACGAAGTACGGCCTTGCCGACCGCTGTGCCCGCGTGCGCGCCGCCGAGGTCCCGGTGCTCGCGCTGGAAGAGCGCAATGCCGAAGCGCTCGGCAAGATTTCGGCGGAGATCACCGCCGCCATCCGCGACGATCGCACCGAGGCCATCGTGCTCGGCTGCGCCGGCATGGCCGATCTCGCCGCCGAGCTAGCCGCCACCCACGGCCTGCCTGTCGTCGACGGCGTCGCCGCCGCCGTGACGCTGGCGGAATCGCTGGTGCGGCTGGGGCTGAAGACGTCGCGGCTCGGCCCCTACGCGGCGCCGCGGCCGAAGACCTATTCCGGGCCGTTTTCGCCGTTCCAGCCCTGACTTTGGCCGTCCGCGGCGAATGCAAGGGGGTAAGGGCCGCTTTTTTGGCCGCTAGCCTCTTTTTGGTCCCAATTGTTGCTAAACAGTAACACTTTCGGGACATCCCGGTCGCCCGTTCGGGCTGCCGGTCCTTCGCCACTCACCAAGTTTCCATTTGGGTTTTGTCAGCGATGATCGATCTCGCAGAGGACACACGGTCCAACCCCCTGCTTCGCCTTGGCGCCCAGCCCATCGCGCTGACCGCCGCCGCCCTGTTTTTGCTGATCGCCGGCGTGACCTCGATCGCGATCTGGCGCGCCTATACGGGCTCTGCGCCGGAGACCGACCGGGTTGTGGCCTCGCGGCAGCTCCAGGCTCGCACCGCGCAGGCTTCCGAGCAGCTGGTCGAGAAGACCAAGGGACTTGAGGCGACCCAGCAGGAGTCGATCGACCAGCTCCAGGTCGTGCAGGACCAGCTCCAGACCGTGAAGCGGCTGCTTGCGTCCCAGCAGGCCGACACCAAGCGCCTCTCCGAGCAGGTGGCGACGCTGAACGAATCCATCGACGGCCTGCGCCAGTCCTTCGCCAGTGCCCGGGCCACCGAGGCCGAAACACCCACGGTTACCCGCAGGAAACCGGCGCGTCACCGCGTCAGTGCCAGCGCGCGCAAGCGCTCGCGCGGCTGAGCGGGCCTCAGCCGGCGGCTTTAATTTCTCGACTTGTGAACTGGATCACATTCCCCCGTATGATTCCGCGCGATGCTGGCCCTTACCGGATGGCGTGAGCCGATTTTAATATCCGGGGCTGGCAAGGTCGTTGACGGTATACTGCGTCAACGGCCTTGTTTTTTCGTAGGTCAGGTCGCCCCGCCTCACTCGCAGACGTCGACGCGACGGTATCGCCATCCCGCCGGCGTCATCACGCGCTTGCGGACGACGTAGCAACCGCCGTAGCCGCCATCGTCATAGCCGGACCCATAATAGTAGGGATCGCCGTAATACGGGGCGCCGTAGCCGTAATAGGCGCCGTAGTAGCCGGCGCCGGCAAGGCCCGCGCCGATGGCGACGCCAGGCCAGAAGCCGCCGCCATGCCAATGGCCGTGGCCGCCATGACCCCAGCCGCCACCACCGTGGCCCCAGCCGCCGCCATGTCCAAAGCCCCGCGCCTGGGCCATCTGCGGCATCGACAGTCCGACTGCCGCGACGGCCAGCGCCGCCATCATTGTCTTGCGTAACATCACTCGATTCCTCCGCGTGGACACGCTCCACGCTTCAAAGCGGGATCAAGCTAACGTCCATTGGGCAATCCGGACAGCCACACTGTCTCACTTCCGCGCGAGCATCAGCAGCCGCGACAGATGCTCTTCAGCTTCTTGTCGAGCAGCCGGTTCTCGGCGTTGACCGCGGCATCGGTGCCGCCACCGGTCCCGGAGCCGGTCGTGACGCCTGAGCCTGGTCCCGACGATTGAGCCGTCCCCAGGCTGTTGGTGCCCGGCGGCGGTGCCGGTGAATTGGCGACACCTCCGCCCGACCCCGACGAGGCACCGCTCGATCCCGCGGAGCCGCCGGTCGCTTGCGCGAACGAGACGGCCGGCATCGCCGCGAGGGCGAAGATCACGAGCATGGTCCTGATCAAAGCATTTGCGGATGACGCCATCGGAAAATCTCCCTTTGCCCGTCAACCGCTGCCGCGAATGCAGGTTCCGGAACAAATGCCGCGGCATCAGCTTGAAAACCAGGAGGCGACATCACGATGACCGATCGCGACCCCTTTGCAGAAGGCGAACGCGCCGCGCGCCAAAACATTCCCGCCGGAGCCAATCCTTATACGGACGGCAGCGACGAGCACGCGCTGTGGTCGGCGGGCCACGAGAAGATCGCGAGCGCCAGGGAAGCGCGCGAGTCCGAAGGACGTTAGCCGATCCGCTTCAGGCCCTTCTTGAAGCGCGGGCCATTGGCGACGTAGAACTTCGCCGCGCTTCCCATGCGCTGCACCTGGGCGTCGTCGAGCGTGCGGATCACGCGCGCGGGCGAGCCGATGATCAGCGAGCGTTCGGCAAACTCCTTGCCCTCGGTGATGACGGAGCCGGCGCCGACGATGCTGTTGCGGCCGATCTTCGCGCCGTTCATCACGATCGAGCCCATGCCGATCAGCGCACCGTCTCCGATGGTACAGCCGTGCAGGATGACGTTGTGGCCGACGGTGCAGTTGGTGCCGATGACCATGGGAAAGCCGAGATCGGTGTGGCAGGTCGAGCCGTCCTGCACGTTGGCGCCCTCGCCGATCTCGATCCACTCATTGTCGCCGCGCAGCACCGCGCCGAACCACACGCTCGCGCCCGGCTTCAGGCGCACGCGGCCGATCACGGTCGCGGTCTCCGCGATGAAATAATTGCCGTCGGCGGGAAGTTCGGGCGCCTGCCCGTCGAGCTCGTAGATCGCCATCAAGGTCTCCTGTCGGGTTGACCAAGGCATAGCGAAACGGCAGCCCCGACGCAAAGGTCCGGCCGCCGAGGGAACGCAAGCGCGTCCCGGGGGAACGCTCGGCGTCTTGGGGTTAGGTCAGGACGCCGGCGGCGCGCAGCGTCATCAGGAAGAAGGTGCCGCTCATCATGCTCCAGAAGCCGGCGATGAGGGTCGCCATCATCACGAATTCCACGCGGCGGCTTTCCACCTGCAGGCCGCGCAACGTGTTGCGCATGATGATGAAGGGAGCGGCGAACACCAGGAACGGCACCGCCGCGAAGGTCTTCGGCGCCACGCCGTCCTGCAACAGGCCGAAGCCTGCGGGGCGCTGCGCGAACGCCTGGTATCCGTTCACGAGGGCGCCGGCGAGTGCGAAACCGATGCAGATCGAGAAGAAGGAATTGAGAGCTTCAGGTGTCATCGGAAACAGTCCGCACTTACGCAACGCCGGAGCCTTCCTGTGACAAATCGTGCTGGTTAACGCTACATTATCCTTAAGAGAAGGTTAACGAGGCCCGCCGGTCCGCGCAGGGCCCTCTCCCCGTCCCGCGGCCGGCAAGGCCTAAGCGAATTCGCCGCCGCATGGCATATTCGCCGCTGATTCGTCGGCCATCGGCCGACCCCGGGTTCCACGCGCGCTCATCATGACGGTGTTTTCGGCAGCTTCCCTCAGACCCTCGCGCACGCGGGCGCATGTCGTGCCGATCGTGCTCGGCGGCGCTGCTGCGCTCGGCGCGGTCGCGCTGGTCGCCTATCTGCTGTGGCCGACCTGGGGCGCCGGCGGCGCCAGCGCCCCGGACCGGCTGCCGGTGAGCGTCGGCGGCACCCTGTTCAACGTGCCGACCACGGCGATCCGGATGAAGATCCAGCGCCACTCGGGGCCGCAGGAGCGCATCGATCTCGACGTGCTCTATCCCTCGCTCGAGCCGCCCGGCGCGCCCAGGCACGTCACCGCCGACACGGTGGAGACGGCGGTGCAGTCGATCGACCGCATCTTCCTGTCGATCGCGGCCCATCACGATGCGCTCGCGCCCGAGCAGCGAACGGCCACGATCTATCCGCGCTATCTCGACCAGGCCGCAACCCGGCCCGAGGACGGCCTGACGATGCGGATGTTCCGCGCCGACACGCCCTACGGCAGCGAGGATCTCTATTCCGCCGCAAGCCCGGCGCTGACCGCGCGCTGCACGCGCGATGCGGCAACCCCCGGCATGTGCCTCTCCGAGCGCCGCGTCGGCGGCGCCGACCTCACCTTCCGCTTCCCCCGCAGCTGGCTGTCGCAATGGCGCGAGGTGGCGGAGGCGATGGAGAAGCTGACGGCGCAATTGCGCGGGCCGAAGGGCTGAGCCCTATCTGCGCCCTGTCGCGGGATCGGCCCGGGCCCTCCAAAAAAACCTCGAAAACAACCCCATGCACAGTAGCGAGGGGCCGCCACGACTTCGACTTTTTCGAAGTCGGTTTGACCCGTCGGGCAAAACAGGGGTATGATGTCACGATGGGGCGATCGGCGTGAATGATCCGGCAACACATCTGCCGCCCGGTGCGCAGCTGCTCGGGCGCGAATGGCTCGGCTTCGACGAGAGCGGGCGTGCGCTGATCCGCTTCCAGGCCCAGGCAGCGTTCACCAACAGGCACGGGACGATCCAGGGCGGATTTCTGGCGGCGATGCTGGACTCCGCGACCGGCATTTGCGCGCTCGCGGCGCTAGGTCCCGATCAGACGGTGGTCACCAGGAGCCTCGACACGCGCTTCCTGAAACCCGCGGCGGTCGGGGCCATCATTGCGCGGGCGCGCGTCGTCGAGCGAACGGAGCGCGACATGGTCGTGCAGGCCGAGCTTGCCGATGCGGATGGCGTCATTGTCGCGGATGCCACCGCGCAGCTGCGTGTTCTTGCGAAGAAGTAGAGTTGCGGACTGCAGCGCGGAGCGCGGGAAACGTATCCGTCATTGCGAGCGAAGCGAAGCAATCCAGATTCCCTCAGCGGAAAGATTCCTGGATTGCTTCGCTTCGCTCGCAATGACGATGTGGAAAGAGCGCGCCTCGATTTTTCGGTGCATGCCCCGGGCGCGCGGCGGAGCGTCTCTTCGACGGTGCGCTGCAGGGCCGGAGCCGATATCACCGCCCAGCCGAGCGGCATGGGTCCCGGCTCTGCACAGCAACGCCAATAGCGCTGCAGTGCGTCCGGGACACGGGAGGCGCCGAAAACTATTCCTGATCGACGAGATCGTCCTCGAGGATCGCCATCTGGAACTGGAACGAGCGATCATCGTCCTCGTCGTCGACGAAGAGCACGCCGATGAATTCCTCGCCGATATAGACCTCGGCGGAGTCGTCCTTCTTCGGCCGCGGCACGACGCGAATCTTGGGATTGCCGAATACGCGCTTCAGATACGCATCGAGCTTTCTGACTTCTTTGACGTCCACGGCAAGTCTCCGATCGAAATGGGTTGGCGGCGTTTTAGGACGAGACGCGACGAACCGCCAGCATGAATTGCCAAACAATTTGGGGACGAAAAAGGGCCGGAGAATCCGGCCCTTGCACGCGAGCTCAAAGCCCCATCGCGTTGATCATCTGATCCATGGTGCGCGACGGCTCGGCGCAGCCGGCCTCGCCGACGATCTTGGCCGGCACGCCCGCGACCGTGACGTTGTGCGGCACGGGCTTGACCACGACCGAGCCCGCCGCAATGCGCGCGCAATGGCCGATCTCGATGTTGCCGAGGATCTTCGCGCCCGCGCCGATCAGCACGCCGTGGCGGATCTTGGGATGACGGTCCTCGTTCTCCTTGCCGGTGCCGCCGAGCGTGACGCCATGCAGGATCGAGACGTCGTCCTCGATCACCGCCGTCTCGCCGCAGACGAAGCCGGTGGCGTGGTCGAGGAAGATGCCGCGGCCGATGCGCGCGGCGGGATTGATGTCGGTCTGGAACACCGCGGAGGCGCGGCTCTGCAGATAATACGCAAAATCCTTGCGGCCCTTGAGCCAGAGCCAGTGCGCCAGGCGGTGGGTCTGGATCGCGTGGAAGCCCTTGAAGTAGAGCAAGGGATCGATGAAGCGCGAGGTGGCGGGATCGCGATCGTAGACGGCGACGAGATCGGCGCGGAAGGCGTTGCCGAGATCGGGATCGTCGCGCAGCGCCTCGTCATAGGTCTGGCGCACCAGATCGCCCGACAGCGCGGAATGATCGAGCCGGTCGGCGAGACGATGGATCACCGAATCCTCGAGGCGGCTGTGATGCAGCACCGTCGAGTAGATGAAGGTTGCAAGCTCGGGCTCGCGGTGGACGATGTCCTCCGCCTCGCTCCGGACCCGGTCCCAGATCGGATCGAGGGATGCGAGCTTTCCTCCCGGATTGACCTGATGCACTGCCATGGGATCTGCTCTTTCGAATTGGCTCGTTTGGCGGGCTCTATAGCACAGTCTAGGCGACAAAGTCCTGACCGGCTTGCCTGAGAGTGAACAGTGCCTTGCCCCGCGAAAGCATGCCAACGCCTTGAAACACAAAGATTTCTTCTGACGCCCCCAGAAAGATTTCTTCTGACGCCCCCAGGCGGCAAGGTTGCTTCAAAGTGGTCAGAGTTTCGCCGAATTCAAGCCGGGCGGCGTCAAACTATTGGTGAATTCTCACCCAGCCGCTAATGCGGGCATGGTCCGGACGAGGACGGAGCGGTTTTGAGCATCACCACCGAACAATTGCGCACGCGCGCCGCAGGCTCGCTCTGGCTGCGGCTGGCGGCGGTGGCCCTGCCTCTCCTGATGATCGCGCCGGCGTTCTGGAACGGCTACCCGCTATTGCAATGGGATACCGGCGGCTATCTGGCGCGCTGGTACGAAGGCTATCTCGTTCCCAGCCGGTCCACCGTGTTCGGCCTCTATCTGCACTATGGCGAAGGCTTCGGCTTCTGGATCAACCTCGCGGTCCAGTCGCTGGCGGCGCTCTGGCTGCTGCAGCTCACCTTGCGCGTGCTCGGCCTGATGCAGACCTCCCGCTTCGTCGTGATCAGCCTGCTCCTGATCGTGTCGACCGCCCTGCCCTGGCTCGCCAGCATGCTGCTCACCGACATCTTTGCCGGGCTGTCGATCCTGTCGCTGTTCCTGCTGGTCGTCGGCGGGGAGCGCACCTCGATGCTCGAGAAGATCTCGCTGTTCGTGTTCACCGCCTTTGCCGCCGCGACCCACAGCGCCACGCTCGGCGTGCTGCTCGGCCTCTGCGCCGCCGGCTGGATGGTGCGGCCGTTCGTGGGCAACCGGCTGCCGCTCGCAGGATTGGCGCAGGCGAGCATAACCATCGTCGCAGGCGCGCTGATGCTGGTCGCGGCGAACCACGCGCTGTCGGGGAAATGGGCCTGGACGCCCGGCGGCTACGGCGTTGCCTTCGGCCGCATGATGCAGGACGGCATCGTCACGCAGTTTCTTGGCGATCATTGCCCGCGCGAGCACTTCAAGCTCTGTCCCTATCGCAACCAATTGCCTGCGACCGCCGACGAGTTCCTGTGGGGCAAAAGCATGTTCAACACGCTCGGCCGCTTCGAAGGCATGAACGACGAGATGGGCACCATCGTCGTGCGATCGCTGAGGGACTATCCAGCCTGGCAGGCCGGCGCGGCGCTGCGGGCGATGGGCCAGCAATTGCTGCATGTCGCGACCGGCGAAGGCACCAATGGCTGGATCCCGCACACCCGTGGCATCATCGAGCGCTACGTCCCCGCGCAGGCGGCAGCGATGCGCGCCGCGCGCCAGCAGAACTGGCAGCTCGACTTCACCGCGATCAACTGGCTGCACGTGCCGGTGGCGCTGGCCTCGATGCTGGCGCTGGTCGCGCTGCTCGGCCATGCCCTCGCGAACCGCCGGCTCGACGATTTGACGCTGCTGGCGGCGACCGTGACGCTGGCGCTGCTCGGCAACGCCTTCATCTGCGCGGTCATCTCCGGCCCGCACGACCGCTACGGCGCGCGGATGGCATGGGTCGCGACCTTCGTGGTGCTGATGGCGCTGTCGCGCCGGGTTGGGGATGACGTCAAGGCGCAGTGAGACGAGACGAAGCGTCGTCGGTTCTCGTCGAAGCATGACCTGCTCGCCGACGCGTTCTCAGTCCGCCCGGGCACCGTCATGTTGGGCGGGGCTCCCGCTCCCGCGCGCTATTGGCGGGAAGCCGCATTTCGTTTTTCGAGCCGCGCGGCGGTTATTTCTGCGTCCCAACCGTCGCTCGCGACTTCCCCGATCGAGCCCCCGAGCACGATAGCGACCGCTAGCGGCCAGACCGCTGCCATGACGATGGTGCCGGCGATAGGTTGATCCTTGCCCGGCCGATTATAGCTTTGCATTCCCGTGACCGCGAAGGCCGTGACAATGAAGCCGACCGCGTAACACTTGAGCCACTTCACTTCGAATACCTCCAAGCTGTGGTCGTTAGTGGCGGCTCCCTCTGGTTTGGTTCGATGGCATCGAGCTCCGGTGAGGCTGAGGCAGCAAGTCGCTTCCCGCCACTGGACCTCGGCCGAAACACCCTGAACCTGGCTAATGTCGGCTAACACGGGAGAACGGCCGCGGGGCCGCACTCAGTTCGACCACCGCTTGTGACCCAAAGCGGACTCCAACTGGATCTGCGCGATCATCTTCGATACTGGTCATCGCGCACCTTCTCCAGCCAATCCACGTTCTTGCCGCTGACAGATTCCTGAATGGCAATGTGGGTCATTGCCGTTGTCGGCGAAGCACCGTGCCAGTGCTTGAGTCCCGGAGGAAACCACACGACATCGCCGGGACGAACCTCCTCGACCGGGCCACCCTCGCGCTGCACCCAGCCGAGCCCCGCCGTGACGATCAGCGTCTGTCCGAGCGGATGCGTGTGCCACGCGGTCCGGGCGCCGGGCTCGAACGTGACCTGGCCGGCGCCGACGCGGGCCGGATCCTTCGGCTGGAACAGCGGGTCGATGCGGACGGTGCCGGTGAACCAGTCTTGGGGCCCCTTCTGCGAGGGCTGAGAGCCGTTTCTCTTGATATCCATGTCCATGACAAACTCCTTCGGACGGTCGGTCGTCTGCGCCGAAGACCAGCCAACATCAATCAAAGCGGCGGCGCAGCCGCCGATGAGCACGCCTCTCCGGGTGATCATCACCTTCCTCCGTTCATCGGGGGTCGTAGCCGGGCTTCTTGAAGATGGTGTCCGGCTTGTCGACGATGTCAGGCCCGTATACGCGGCTCGCCCAGTCTTTCGGTTCGACGTCTTCGATGCCGACGGACACGGACTCCTGGCCGTAACCCAGCGAATCCATCACTGCCTTCGTTACGGCCTCGGCCAGAACGGCCTTCTGTTGCTTCGACTTCCCGGAATATAGCTTCACGATGACGTGCGGCATGACGCTCTCCGTCAGTGCGGGCGCTTTTCGATGACGTCCTTGACGACGGGAGCCGCCGAGAATGCGTTGGGCCAACCGGCATAGAAGGCGAGATGGCCAAGCACCTCGCCGGCCTCGTCGCGGGTCAGTCCGTTGTCCATCGCACGGTTCAGGTGATAGGTGATCTGGGCGACCTGACCGGTCGCGACGAGTGCGCTCACGGTGACGAGACTGCGATCGCGGGGCGCCAGAGCCGACCTGAGCCAGAGATCCCGGAACAGCACGTCGGTCGTGTACTGGACGAGGCTCGGGGTGATCTGCCCGAACTGCTCTCCGACGCGCGTCGCCCGCTGCTTCTCCGCCGTCTCGTCGAGCGGCAGTTGCGGTCCCGTGGCCGGCGGGAGCTGATCGGCGCCGATGTTGCGGCTCTTGAACACGTCCCTCGCTGCGGGGATCGCATCCATCGCATTCGCCCAGCCGGTGTAGAACGCCAGGTGTGTGATGATCTCCGATATCTCCGACGGCTTCACGCCGTTGTCGAGCCCGAGCGCCAGGTAGCGCGGCAGTTCGACGGTCTGGTCGCGCGCGATCAGCGCGGCGATGGTGACGATGCTGCGGTCACGCCCGGAAAGGCCCGGTCGCTTCCAGAGGTCGCCGACGACGAACTTCTGCGCGTAGCCTTCGAGAGCAGGAGCGACGGCACGGATGTCTTCCGGTTTCAGCATGGTGTTTGCTCCTTCGTTGGGCGCCTGACCGGCTGCCGCGCCGGCGACCAGGCAGAGTGAGATCAAAGTGGCTGCAAACGTTCTCATTGAGGGGATCCTTCCAGGGTCGAGGGGTTCGCGACCAGCCACCAGGCGACGAGCGAAGCGCACAGCACGGTGGCCGAACTGACGAGAAACAGAGCGTTCAGTCGCGCACCGGCTGCGATCAGCCCGAGCGCGGGACTGGCGAGGCCCTGGGCGAGATCGAGGAACGCGGTGTAGGCGCCCATAGCGAGACCGCGGCTCTGCGGCGCGACGCGGCGGACCGCTTCGACGCCGAACCCGGGATAGACGAGCGAGAAACCCAAGCCGGTGAGCGCTGCGCCGGCGAGCGCCACTTCCGGACGGACAGCCAACCAGATTAGCGCCTGGCCGACGGCTTCGATGGCGGCGCAGACCAGCGCAACCTTCGCTCCGCCGATCTTGTCGGCCAGATGGCTAAAGAACACCCTCGCCAGGATGAAGGCGACAGCGTAGGCGGTGTAGGCGGACCATCCGTTTGCCCAGCCCCTCGTCGCGAATAGCAAGGCTACGAACGTGGTCACGGCGCCGAAGCCCACGCTGCCCAGCGCGGAGCCCAACCCAGGCACCCAGACGGCGCCGATTATTTCGACGAACGAGGCGCGCGCATGCTTCGCCGGCGCGACCGCCGGCAGGAGAGCGAGGAGCGGCAGCGCGACGAGCGGAGCCAACGCGGTCGCCAGCGAGATCGCCGCGAAGCCGTAGGCCGCATACAGGGCGGAGCCGGCCGGCGCGCCGATCGCGAAGGCCGCGAACATGGCCGACCCGACCCAGGCGATGACCCTGCCTGTGTTCCGGGAATGGGCGAGCGCCAGTCCCCAGCTCACCGCCGCCGTGATGATGAAGCTCTCCGCTCCGCCAAGCAGCGCGCGCCCCGCGAGGAGGATCGCGACCGACATCAGCGGAGATCCGCTGAAGCCGAGCGACATGAGATAGAGCAGTCCCGCAGCGGCCGCCGCCAGCAGCCCGGCGACGACCCCGCGCTTCGCTCCGCGCGCGTCGGAGAAGTGACCGGCCCATGGTCGCGAGACCAACGATGCCGCGAATTGGCTGCCGGCGACGAGACCCACCACGAACGTGCCGAAACCCAGCCCGTCATGCACGTGGAGTGGAAGTACGGGCATCGCCACGCCGATGACGAGGAATGCGACGAACACCACCCCCATGATGGGCAGCAGCGTGGTCGTGATGCCAGATGAGACGGGTTCCTGCACGGCCGTGATCGACATCGCCTCAAAGTTCCTGCTTCGTCGGTCGGTAAAGGATTTCGTTGATGTCGACTTCCGGAGGCTGGCTCAGCGCGAACGCGACGGCCCTCGCGAACGAGTCGGCGGGCACCGCGACCTGCTGATAGAACGAGCGGATTCCGGCCGCTGCCGCCGGGTCGGAGATGGTGTCCAAGAGCTCGGTCGCCACGGCGCCCGGCGAGATCACCGTCGTCCGGATGTTGTAGGGCTTCACCTCCTGCCGCAGGCCTTCAGACAACGCGCGTACAGCGAACTTGGTCGCCGCGTACACGGCGAAGCCGGGCCCGACCCTGTGGCCGGCGACGGACGAAACGTTGACGAAGTGCCCCGACTTCTGCCGCTGCATGTGCGGGAGCGCGGCGGCGATGCCGTACGTCACGCCCTTGATGTTGACGTCGATCATGCGGTCCCACTCGTCGACCTTCAGCTGCTCCAGGGGAGCTTGGGGCATGAGGCCGGCGTTGTTGATCATGACGTCGATCCGGCCGTAGTTCTGCACCGCCGCGTCGACCAGCGCCTTCACCTGATCCCGGCGCGTCACGTCGGTCTCCAGAGCGAGTGCTTTGCCGCCATGACCCTCGATGTCCTTCGCGAGCGCCTGCAGGCGGTCCGCCCGGCGTGCACCGAGGACGACGGTCGCGCCCTCCGCCGACAGGAGCCGCGCGGTGGCCTCGCCCAGCCCGCTGCTCGCTCCCGTCACCACGATGATCTTGTCCTTGATTCCTTGTGTCATGGGCCCTTGCCTTCTTCTGGAGCCGATGCTGCGGCTCGATGGCTGGTCAGAACCTAGGCCTTCCTCGCCCGTGCGATTAGGTGATAAATTGTGAATGCAGTCATTAGACAGGCTTATGGATGGGACGACGCCAGCGATCTCATCGCCTTCCTCGCGGTCGCGCGGGAACGCAACTTCACGCGCGCCGCGGCGAAGCTCGGCATGACTCAGTCCGCGCTCAGCCAGATCGTCCGGGGTCTGGAGGAACGGCTCGGGGTTCGATTGTTGAACCGGACGACGCGCAGCGTCACCCCAACACAGGCCGGAGAGCGCCTGTTTCTAAGCGTGGGACCCAAGTTCACGGAAATGGATGCCGAGCTCGCCGCGCTTGGCGAACTTCGTGAAAAACCTGCGGGAACCATTAGGATTACGGCGGGAGAGCATGCGGCCAGCGCAATTCTGTTTCCTGCGCTGGGCCGGCTTCTGCCCAACTATCCGGACATCAAGGTCGAGGTGATCATCGATTACGGTCTTACCAACATCGTGGCGCAGCAGGTCGACGCCGGTATCCGCCCCGGCGAGCTCGTCGCCAAGGAGATGATCGCGGTGCGCGTTAGCCCCGATCTCCGAATGGCGGTCGTCGGCTCGCCGTCCTACTTCGCCGATCGCAAGCGCCCCAAGACGCCGCAGGATCTGACCCACCACAATTGTCTCAACCTTCGCTTGCCCACGCACGGCGGCAGTCTCTACGCGTGGGAGTTCGAGAAGAACGGACGGGAGCTCAATGTTCGAGTCGATGGACAGCTCGTCTTTAACAGCGCCGGCCTTCTACTCGACGGAGCACTGAAGGGTCTGGGTCTCGCGTATCTGACCGAGGGACACGTGCAGCCCTACCTTTCCGAGGGTCGGCTCGTCCGGGTGCTGGCGGATTGGTGTCCGCCATTCTCGGGGTACCACCTCTACTATCCCAGCCGGCGGCAACCTTCGCCAGCATTCTCCCTGCTTGTCGACGCGCTCCGATATCGCAGCAAGTAGGTGGGATGTCGGCTATTGGCCCATAGCCGACGTACCTTCCCGCTTCGCAATGACGTCTTGCGATCGGCCGCCGCGGACTCCAAATCTCTGTGCAGGAGTGAACGGTTGCCCGAGAGTGGCCGGCCCCGTGTGATCGGACACAGCCGCGCCTCGGACGACATCGCCTCAGCCGCGGCGTGACAGGAAATCCAGCACGCCGGTCTTGTAGACCTTGTCGCCGACCGCGCGCATGTGGTCGCGGTTCGGGATGTCCAGCACTTCCGAGCCGGGGATGATGGCGCCGAGCGCGCTGGCACTTCCCGCGACGTCGTCGGTCGAGCCGACCGCGATCAGCACGGGCACCTCGATCCGCGCGGCCTCCTGCCTCGTCATGAGATCGCGCGTCCCGCGCAGGCACGCGGCGAGCGCCCGCCGGTCGGAGCGGGTCTGGTCCGCAAACGCACGGAAAGTGCGCCCGACGGGATCGGTGACGTCGTCGAGCGAGGGCACCTCCAGCGCCTTCGCCACGGTCTCGCCGGGGCCGGTGCCCTCGATGAGGCCGCCGATGCCGATGCCGCCGAGGATCGCCGAGCGCAGCCGGTGCGGCTCGTTCAGCCCGAGCCAGGCCGTCATGCGTCCGCCCATCGAATAGCCCATGATGTCGGCCTGCGGGATCGCGAGATGGTCCATCAGCGCCAGCACGTCGCCGGCCATGATGGGAATCGAATACTGCGCGGGCTCGTAGAGCTTGGCGCTTTCGCCATGGCCGCGATTGTCCAGCGCGATGACGCGGCGGCCGTTCTTGCGCAGCTCGGAGACCCAGGTCGGATAGACCCAGTTCACGTTCTTGCTCGAGGCAAAGCCGTGCACCAGGATGATCGGATCGCCCTCGCCTTCGTCGAGATAGGCAATTTCAACGGCGCCGTTGTGAAAGCTCGGCATCAGCAGTTCCGTGGTGTTGTGGGGAGTGATGGGTCTTAGAGCACGATCCGGAAGACTGTGCAGCCGTTTTCCGGCAACATCATGCTCAAAGAATAACCGAAAATGCCACGCGATTCAGGCCGTCGCGGCCGCATTGGCCAGGGCGGCCTCGGCTGCGACCTCGGCACGGCGGAGCCGCCGCGCACGCCTGCGATCACACCAGGCCTGGGTCAGGCGCTCGGTGGTCGCCTTGATCGAAGACAACAGGCCGAACAGCGTCAGCGCCGCGCCGAACAGCCACATCGTCAGATCGAACGCGCCGCCGATCAGCAGCAGCGCGCCGCGGCCGAGCAGCTTCATGATCGCACGCGTCTTGCTGCCCTGCGCCTCCGCGAGGCGCGCGGCGCGGGCAACGTCCTTCGGGCCTTCGGCAATGCGCAGCGTGTCCATGGCACCGCGCGTGCCGGTCTTCTCGGCGACGCGCGTGACGTCCTTGCCGAGCCGCACCAGCGCCCCCGCCTTCTCGGCGCGGAACGCGGCCTTGATCGCGCTCACGGTTTCACCGGGGCGGAACACGGAACCCTTGGCGACCGCGTTCTGCAGCATCGGCGTGTCGACCACTTCGCGCGCGGACCGGCCGGCCCATGCCGCGAGCCCTTCGCCGAGCCGTCCGACCTTGCGCGCATCCTTCACCAGCGTCAGGCCGGCCCGCACCGGCGCGGCACCACCGACGGAGATGTAGGTTGCCGCCGTGACCGCGAGGCCCGCGGTCGCAAGGCCGAGCACCAGACGGTCGGTCTCCTCGCCCATCGCGAGATTCTTGCCCTCGCGCACGACGTCCCTGATGTCGCCGATCACGAAGAGGTCGCCGGCGACAGTCCCGGACAGGCTCGCGACATCGTCGGCATTGCCCGTGACGAGCCCGGTGGCGAAGCGCTTGGCGAAATGCGAGGTGGAGTTCTCGGACCTGACCGCATCGCTGACGCGATTGAGGAGGTCGTCCGGAAGCGCGATGTTGCGCTCGCGCGCCAGCGCCACGAAGCTGTCGGCGAGATCGGCGTCGCCGGCCGCGAGCGCGGCCTCGATATTGTCCTGGACCAGACGGTTATTCTGTCGCAGCAGCGCATCGAGCCGGAGCTCGGAGAGCGCGGCCGGATCGTCCTGAGCTGCGAGGATCGCGCCGGCCTCACGGGCCTGCGGCACTACCTGTGCGAGCAGGAGGCTGCATGCGGCAATCCCGGTCAAAGCTGTGCCGATTCGCAGCCATTTCATGCGGAAAGCCCGGACAGTCCTGATGGTTGGCGCCTGATGATTCGTCTTTCGCCGCAATTGCGCGCACCCAGAGACATAGTATGCCAAAATTGCGACACAACGTCCCCGACGAAAGAAGGGCTTCTCTCTGGCCGCAAGATTGTGTCGAATTTGCATGAGCAAATGAGCATGGGGCAATTGCGAACCTTTCGGTTCCGCTGGACTAGCAATCATCCGAACCCGCCTTTATGGTCCGCGGCGCCTCAAAGATGCCGCGTCAGTTCGTGATTGTGTCTGCCGCCATTGCCACTCCAGGATGAACTACGATGTCCGACCATGTCGTCCCGCACTTCCATAACGATGCCGGTGTCCCCGTCATCGAGATCGGCTCGCAAGAGTTCATGTGCGTCGGCGCCAACCCTCCGTTCGATCATCCGCACGTCTTCCTGGACCTCGGCAACGACAACGAGATCATCTGCCCCTATTGCTCGACGCTGTACCGCTTCGCCGCCGACCTGAAGGCGGGCGAAGCCCGTCCGCCGGAATGCGTCCTGAAGGACAAGGTGGCCTGACCGCGTCCATCGGTCAGGGGTGGCGCTCTCCCGAACGATTGTCATCGCCGGAGCCGGCATCGGTGGACTGACGGCCGCGCTTGCGCTCGCCGCGCGCGGCTTCCGCATCGTCGTGCTGGAAAAGGCCGAGCGGCTCGAAGAGGTCGGCGCGGGCCTGCAGCTCTCTCCCAATGCCAGCCGCGTGCTGGTCGAGCTCGGCCTTGCCGAGCGCCTCAAGCCGCGCGCCGTGGTGCCCGAGGCGGTCTCGATCATGAGCGCGCGGGCCGGCGGCGAGCTGCTGCGCATGCCGCTCGGTGAAGCCGCCTCGCAGCGCGCCGGCGCCCCCTATTGGGTGGTTCACCGTGCCGACCTGCAATCCGCCCTCGCCGGCGCGGTCTCGGAAAACCCCGACATCGATTTGAAGCTGGGCGCGACCTTCGAAGACGTCGCGCCGCACGCCAAGGGACTGACGGTGGTCCATCGCAGCGGCACGATCCGCCGCAGCGATCTCGCCAGCGCCCTGATCGGCGCCGACGGCATCTGGTCGACGGTACGCCAGCATCTGTTTCCCGAGGTGCAGCCGCGCTTCTCCGGGCTGATCGCCTGGCGCGGCACGCTCGATGCCACGCAGCTGCCGAAGGACTACACCGCGCGGCGGGTGCAGCTCTGGATGGGCCCGAACGCGCATCTCGTGGCCTACCCGATCGCGGGCGGGCGCCAGATCAACGTGGTCGCGGTGCTGCCGGGCACCTGGAACAGGCCCGGCTGGAGCACGCCCGGCGATCCGCTCGAGGTGATGGACGCCTTCGCGGCGCCGCGCTGGCCGTCGTCGGCGCGGATGATGCTCACCGCGGTCGACAGCTGGCGGAAATGGGCGCTGTTCGGCGTGCCCGACGGCTGTCCGTGGAGCAAGGGCCCGGTCGCCCTGCTCGGCGATGCCGTGCATGCGATGCTGCCGTTCGCGGCGCAAGGCGCGGGCATGGCGATCGAGGATGCCGCCGTGCTCGCGCAATGCCTGAGCCGCGAGGCGGCCGAGAGCACCGCGGGCATCACGGCGGCGCTGAAGCAATATGGCGGGATGCGCGAGGGCCGCGTGCGGCGGGTGCAACGGACCGCGCGGCAGCAGGGCCGCATCTATCATCTCGGCGGGCCGCTCGCGATGGCGCGCGATCTTGCCATCCGCGCGCTCGGTCGCGACCGCATGCTGGCGCGTCAGGACTGGATCTACGGCTGGCGGCCCTGAGGCTGCGGTCGTGCCGGCTCAGCGCGCGGTGCTGCCGGGTCGCGCCGGGGCGGGCTGGATCACCGGCCGCTGCGGCGTCGAGGGCTCGGGCTTTGCGTCGGGCGGCGTCTCCCGGCACCTGTTGCGGCGCCAGGCGTCGTCGGCGAGCTGCGCCTGCCCGCGCACCGCGACGTAGTCGTTGCGATAGGCGAGCTCGGACACCACGGCGCCGCCGGCCCCGGTCTGCGCCTTGTCCATCAGTCTCTGCAGATCGCCGGTGCGGTTGGCCAGCGCCTTGCGCTCGGCCTCGAGCTGCTTGCAATCGTACAATTCGTACCGGGCGGGATCGGCAAAGGCCGGAGCGACGGTCTCGCTGATGCCGGCGCAGCCGCCCAGGGCAGCGCTGCCCGCGAGCAGCACGAGAAGCGCGCCGCAGGAATGCAGCGAAGAGGAAAACGAAGCAGCCATGCCCGAGAGATAGTCCCCGTGGATTGAGAATGCCTAAAGCAGCAACAGGTGTCCGGATTGAGGCTTTGCCTTGTGCGCCCGGCTCGCTTAAGGAAGAACCACCCACCGGACCGGCAAGGCGCCAATTCCAGACGGCCGGCAAGGGACTTAAGTGTTTGATCTCGTTGGATCAAGCGGGCATGGCGGAATTGGTAGACGCAAGGGACTTAAAATCCCTCGGTGCGCAAGCGCTGTGCCGGTTCGACCCCGGCTGCCCGCACCAACTGAGCTGACGGGGACGGGATGGCGCCGTCTGCAATCGTGCGGTGCGCCGACGTCATTTCCGGGCGTGGCTGAGACGGCAACAGCGCGCAACCACTCGTTTACCAACGGCGGCGTCGCCTCGCGGAACCTGCATAGTACAACCGCCCTTTACCCGGCCTTCAATCGTCCTCCTCTAAACCGGACGGTGTCTGCCGCCGGTCGCCGCGGACGTCAGGGGAAACGCGAAAGCCTGCAGCGCCGGCTTCGATGGTGAGAGCTCTCATGGACGCGCGCGAGAATTGGTCGCAGGGCCGGATTGGCGGGGCGCCCACGGCGTTCGGCGGCCATCTGCACGGGCACGAGATCTATCTCGTCCTGATCGCGTTCCTGTCGGTGTTCTACATTTCGAACGGGCCGGTCCAGCTCAGCCATTACGACCTCGGCTGGCACATCGCCGCGGGAGACCTGATCAGGGAGCGCGGCGAGATTCCGTTTCAGGATCCATGGGCGTTCACGCTCGCGGACAAGCGATGGTACAATCTGTCGTGGCTGTGGGACGTGATCGCCAGCGTGCTGTATCAGCACACAGGGCTTGCCGGGATCGTCCTCCTCGTCGTCGCCTGCGGCGCGATCATCGTCGGATACATCACGCATTGCTGCTTGCGCAGCGGCGCATCGGCCGCTTCGGTCTGCATCACCGTGTTCGCCGCGTGCCTGCTCTATCCCTGCTACGAGGCGGCGCCCAACACGTATCTTGCGGCATCGCCGAACATCGCGACCATGCTGTTCGCGGTGATCTTCTACGGCGAATGCCTGCAGCGGCGCAGATGGTTCCTGCTGCCGCCGATGATGGTGCTGTGGGTCAACCTGCACGGCGGCTTCATGCTGGCCTTTCCGATCATCGGCGTCTTCGCCGGCGTGGCGCTGCTACGGCGGGACTGGATCAGCTTCAGGAATTACTGCTTCGCCGGCGTCGGCTGCTTCGCCGCGATCTTCGTCAATCCGCTGGGATGGCACATCTACGACGGCGTGATGGCGACGCTCGGCCATTTCATCCAGGCCAACATCGGCGAATGGCGCCCCTACTTCCACAACATGGAGCTGCCCGGAAGCATTCCCGGCATCGCCTATGCGCTGACCTTCATCGCGCTCGAGCTACGCTACCGCAACTCGAAGCCCATTCCCGTGGAGCCGCGCCTGCTGGCATGGCTGTTCCTGGCGCTCGGCCTCTACCAGTTCCGGTACATCGCGTTCTTCTTCATCTTCTCGGCGGTCCCGATGGCGCTGCACGTCGACCGCCTGCTGCCCGAGCGTCTATCGAGGCTCGACATAAGCCGCGCGATGCTCGCGGCCGGGATCGCCGGCCTGGTCGTGCTGCCGCTGAGCTTCCTGCAGGTGAGGCCGGCGCTGGCGCTGCCGGAGATGCTCTCGGACGAGGACGCCGCCTATCTCCTCGCGCATTCCACGCATTCGCGCGTGCTGAACCACTGGAATTCCGGCGGGCTCCTGATCTTCCGCACCCACGGCAAGGTGCCGATGTTCGTGGACGGCCGGGCCGCGACCGCCTATCCGGACGAGCTGCTGCGCGACTATCTCAAGCTGGTGCGCTGGGACATCGACGAGGCCGCCTGGGACACGGTGATCAGCAAATACAAAATCGATGCGGTGCTCTGGGTCCGCGGCCATGAACAGCTCCGGCAGTTTCTCGTCGGCCGCAGGGGCTGGAAAGAAGATTATACCGGCGCCTATATGAGCCTCTACACCGCGCCGCAGGCTGCAGCGCCGCGATGAGATCAAGCGCGCTGCGGCGCGCGCGGAAGCAGGATCCAGAAACAGATCAGCGCGAGCGTGAGCTGACCGTAACCGCCCATGAAGGCGGTGACCGAGGCTGACGCCAGGATCGGGATGAAGACCGCAATCGCGAGCGCGGCAACCATCATCGCCGCAGGCAGGTCCGCAATGAGAACGGCGGCATAGAGCGCCACCTGGAAGAAGGTGTATTCCTTCGGTCTCGGCGTACAGAGATAGAGCGCGTACATCGCGAGCACGGTGATGCGCATCGCGGCAGCGGGATGATTCACCAGCCAGTCGTCGAATGCTGACAGCAACGCGGTCTTGCCTGGCCCGGCCTGCCGCCTGAACGTGCGCCACACGGACACCGCGAACGGCGCAAGCACCAGCGTCACCGCGATGAGCGCGTAGAGGCCGATGACGAACGGCTTGCTGCCGGCCAGGCCAATGGAGCCGGCAAGCGACGACGCAAGCAGGAGCAGCGACTGATTGACCTCGCTCGCGGGCGAATGCTGTCCGGGAATCTGGCCGGTGATCGCGCTGATCCAGCTCCGGAACAGATCCGGGTAGAACGCCAGCGAGACCAGGATCGGCAGGACGAACATGCCCGCCGCGACCGCGATCAGGAGAAGCTTGCGGCGTCTCGGATGCGGCAGGAAATAGAGCGCGGCGAGAATCGGCAGGAACACCAGCTTGAACGCGGTGACGAGGCCGAGCACGGCGGCGCCGGTGAGCTGAGGTGCCAGGCTCGCATCGCCCCGCTCCGCGGACTGCGCGGGACGCAGCAACAGTGCGAGCGCGGCGGCCGTCAGCAGCCCGCCCAGGATCTCGAAATTGCCGGTCGCAACGACCCAGTCGAAGCCGAGGAAGCCGCCCAGCACAATCACGGTCCGCAACACGGTGTCGCGCCAGCCGCGGCGCGCCATGCCGAGACCCGGCAGCAGCAGCGCGCAGATCACCGCGAGAACCAGATAGATCGCCTTGTAATGAGCGACGAGATAACCGCCGGCGCAGAGCGGCCGGAAGGCATCGAGCGTGACGGGAAGATAGGGATAGGAAAGCTTGGTGTCCTTCAGGTTCTTTACGAAGTAAGGATCGACCCCCGCCGCGTGCGCGTCCACGGCCAGGCAATTGACCCGCACGTCCCAGCCAAAGCTGTCTTCCGCGGCGAAGTCGACGGAGACGGACATCACGACGAGCATCGCTGCGACCAGGATCAGCCAGGTCTGCCAGCGGCTACCCGGGGCGCTTGCAGCCGGGGATCCGGCGTCTGCGGACGAGGCGAGGCTCGTCATGGACGCAACTCCTCCGGCTCGCGCCGCATCGGCTCGGCGCGGAAATCGAGCAGCAGGATCCAGAAGCATGTGAGTGCGACGATGAGGAGAGTAAAGCTGCCTTCGACCGTGTGTCCCGTCATCGAGATCAGGCCGGGCGCGAGCACACCGGCGCCGAGCATGGCGGCGAGTGCCAGGGCCGGAAGATCGGCGACGAGGACCGCGGCATAGACCGCGAGCTCGAAGAAGGCATATTCCTTGAGGCGCGGCGAGGTGACGTAGAGCGCAAACATCGCGAGCACGGTGATGCGCGAGGCCGCATGGGGATGGTCGATCAGCCAGCGATCCAGCCGTGCCAGGAGCGATCCCCCTGCCCCGACCGGTCCGCTGAGGGCCGCGCGCAGGACGGACAGCGCGAAGGGCACGAGCACGAGCGCGAGGGCCGCGAGCGCATAGACCGCGAGCATCAGCGGCTTGCTGTCGCCAAGCCCGGCCTGCTCCAGCAGGCTGTGCGCGAGCAGCAGCAGCGACGGATTGGTTTCCACGAGATCGACGGCATGCTGATCCGGGATCTGACCTGCAATCGCAAGGAGCCAACTTGCGAACAGATCGGCGTAGAACACCCGCGATATCAGGATCGGCAATGCGAAGCCGAGCGCGGCCACCGCGATCAGCGCCAGCTTGCGGCCGCGCGGCAGCGGCACGAAATAGAGCGCGGCCAGCACGGGACAGAACACCAGCTTGAACGAGGTCACGAGGCCAAGCAGCGCGGCGCCACCGAGGCGAAGCGGGAAGCCGCGGTCCCAGGCACCGGATGCCGACGGGCGCAGCAGGAGCCTCAACGCAACCGCGGTCAGCACGCCGGCCAGCATCGCGAAATTCCCCGACGCCAGCACCCATTCGAAGCCGACGAACGCGCCGAGCGCGCACAGCATCCTCAGCGCGACATCGCGCGGGCTGGTGCGCGCGCGGCCGAGACCGGGCAGGATCAGCGCGCAGAGCACGACGAGGACGAGATAGACGCCCCTGTAATGACCGACGAGAAAATTGCCCGCGCATAACGGGCGAAACGCGTCGAGCGTGACGGGCAGATAGGGATAGGAGAACCTGGTGCCCTTCAGATTTTTGACGAAGTACGGATCGAGCCCGGCATCATGGGCATCAACCGCGGCGCAATTGACGCGAACGTCCCAACCGTAATTCAGCGGAAGCGTCGCATCGCTGACGAGATTGCCGAGCACCAGCAGCGCGGTCAGCGCGATCAGGCAGGCAAGCCAGGTGTTCCGACGCGCGGTCGTGTCGACCGAAGGGCCGAGCCATCGTGCTATGCCGGTCGCGTCGGACACGTGCGAAATACCTGTCTTTACGGGTTCCACGAGGCGCCTTGCGCGGCGCCCCGTCAGACCCACAATGGGCAGGATGGGTTGCGGATTCATCTCCCTGGTGCGGCGGCCAAGGCCTTATGGTGAATGATTGGTTGCCGGCCCGCGCCACGGCCGCGGCGGAACCGGCTCCCGTTACCGCGACGCGCGGGCCGCCAGCCAGGCGTCGAGCGCCTCGCGCGTGTCCTGTGTCGCCGCCATGCGCGCGAACTGCTCGCCCTCGATGGCGAGGCCTTCGGCGATGGAGACGTTGAGGCCGCGCGTGGCGGCGGTGATGACCCGGGCGACCGCGAGCTGCGAATGCCTGTTGATGCGACCCGCCAGCGCGAAGGCGGCATCCAGGAGCTGATCATGCGGCACGACGCGGTTGACCAATCCCATCTCCAGGGCTCGCTGTGGTGAAAAGGAATCGCCGGTCAGGAGGTGCTCCAGCGCCCGCTTGCGTCCCGCGAGCCGCGGCAGGCGCTGGGTGCCGCCGAAGGTCGGCGTGATGCCGATGGCGATCTCGGGCTTGGCGAAGCTTGCGCGCTCGCTCGCGACGGCAAGATGCACGGCCTCCGTGATCTCGCAGCCGCCGCCGAAGGCGATGCCGTTGACGGCAGCGATGACGGGCTTGGGAAAGGCCTCGAGGCGCGCCGTCATGGCCTGGCCGCGCCGCACGAAGGCCTTTACCGCGGCATCGGGCCCGCTCCTCACACTCTCCGAGAACTCGGCGATATCGGCGCCGGCCGAGAAGGCCCGCTCGCCGGCACCGGTCAGCACGACGGTGCGGATGCCGGCATCGTCCTCGATCCGGTCGAGGAGCGCCATCAGGCGGTCGATGAGCGCATAGTTCAGCGCATTGAGCTTGGCCGGGCGATTGAACGTCAATAGCGCAACAGTGCCGCGCGTTTCCGAGAGGACGAGATCGGACAAGTGAAGGCTCCTTCTTGGTCGAACAGGCCAGGAAGTCAGCCACAGCGGGCTTGTCGTGTATACTCACTAGGCAGTATACATTGGATCGATGCCGAGACAGGGTGACAGCACGCGCGAGCAGATCGTCGTTGCGGCGACGCGGCTGTTCTATGGCGAAGGCATCAGGGCGGTGAGCATGGACGCCGTCGCCGAGAAGGCCGGCGTCACCAAGAAGACGCTCTATTATCATTTCACTGGCAAGGACGAGCTCGTCGCCGAGACCATCGCGGCGAGGGATCAGCCGACGCTGGAACTCTACATGCGCTGGTTCGCCGAGACCGACGGCAGCGCTGCCGACAAGGTCCGCGGTCTCTTCTCCAGGCTCGGCCATTCCGTGAACACGCCGCGCTGGCGCGGCTGCGGATTCCTCCGCACGATCGCCGAGCTTGCGAACACGCCGGCGCATCCGGCGGTCAAGGCCGGCGCGGCCCACAAGAAGCGCTTCGAGGCGTGGCTTGCGACCGAATTGCACGCGCATGGGGTGCGCGACGCGGCGGCGCTGGCGCGCCAGATCCTGATCCTGCTCGACGGCGCCACCACCGTGATGCTGATCCACCGCGATCTCGCCTATGTCGAGACCGCGGGCCAATTGGCGCGCGGCTTGGTCGAGGCCGCGCAGAAGACGGGCCGCGATTAAGCCGCCTTTAACGCCCGGAGTGACGGGCTACCTCACCAACTCGTGTCCGCCGCCGCCCCGCCTGACAGCCATCCCGAAACAAGGGTTGTGCAACGCAGCATGGACGGGGGATAAGGCGCCCTGAATTTCAGAGGTGCTTCTTGTCCGACGTCAATGCCGACGGTTGGGTGTCCTCGGGACACCGGCCCATGGGTTTTCCCGAATTTGTCATCGTTATCGCGTCCATCATGGCGCTCAATCCGCTTGCGATGGACATGATGCTGCCGGCGCTGCCCAACATCGGCGCGGCGTTCCAGATTCCCGTCGCCAATCATCTGCAGCTCGTGCTGTCGACCTTCCTGATCGGCTTCGGCGCCGGACAGTTCGTGATGGGCCCGCTGTCGGACCGTTTCGGCCGCCGCCCTGTGCTGCTCGGCGGCATGGCGGTCTATGCGGTGGCGAGCGTGCTGGCGGTCGCCGCGCCCTCGTTCGAGACGCTGCTGCTGGCGCGCGCGCTGCAAGGGCTCGGCACCTCGGCGACGCGCGTGATCGCGACCTCGATCGTGCGCGACTGCTATGTCGGCCGCCGCATGGCGAGCGTGATGTCGCTCGCGATGATGGTTTTCATCGCCGTCCCCGTGATCGCCCCCTCGTTCGGACAGGCCGTGCTGCTGGTGACGGCGTGGCGCGGCATCTTCGTCGTGCTGATGCTCTACGGCCTGCTCGCGCTTGCATGGTGCGTGCTGCGGCTGCCGGAGACGCTCCCTCAGTCGGAACGCCGGTCGCTGGCGCCCGCCGACGTGCTCTCGGCCTTCCGCCAGACCGTGACTAATCGCCAGACCATCGGCTATGCGACCGCCGCGGGCAGCGTCATCGGCGCGCTGTTTGCCTACGTGTTCTGCGCCCAGCAGGTCTTCACCGGCGTCTATCATCTCGGCCACTATTTTCCGGTCGCCTTCGCCGCGATCGCAGCCGGCACGGCCGTGGCAGGCTTCCTCAACTCCCAGCTGGTCGGACGGCTCGGCATGCGCGTCATCTCGCACGGCGCGCTGACGCTCTATACCGTCGTGGCGGGCGTGATGCTGCTGACGGAGATCCTCGGCGTGCTGCCGCTCGCCCTGTTCATGGTACTCTCCGCGCTGATGATGTTCTCGTTCGGCATGATGGTCGCGAACTTCACGGCGCTCGCCATGGAGCCGCAGGGCCACATCGCCGGCACCGCCTCCTCGCTCTACGGCTCGATCACGACGCTGATCGGCATCGTGGTCGGCATGGCGATCGGCCAGAGTTTCGACGGCACGCTGCTGCCGTTCTCGATCGGCTTCTTCCTGTCGACGCTGGCAGCGCTCGCGATCGTACTGGTGGTGGAGAAGGGACGGCTGTTTAGGCCGCATCACCGCCCCATCGCGTGAGGAACTTCGCGGCGCGCTCGATGTTGTCCTGCAGCAATTCGAAAAGGCGCTGCCATGGAACTGGAACTCCGCGAAGACAACCACGCCTCGGAGCCGGCGGAATCAAAACGCTCCGAGCCGAATGCGGAGCAGGCCGCCTTCACCGCACCGTTCGCCAGCGAAGGCCTTGAACGCCTGCGCGACAGCCATTGCTGAGCGCGCGCGCTATTCCGTAATCCGCTTGCTCGCGCTGAAATCCTCAGCCGCGCTCTCCGGTGCCAAGCTTCTTACCTGCGGCTGCGGCGGCACCATCAGCACCACCACCTCCCGCGTCAGGCCCGGCTTGCCCCATAGCCTCGCCTGCGCGGTGAGCTCGCGCTTGACGAAATGGTCGGCGCGCGACGACACCGACTCCATCCAGCGGATGCAATCGTCCTGGTCGCGGAAACACAACGCGGCCCAGCCGCGGCTCAGCGTCGTCCTGCGCGGCAAGCCCCAATTGTACTGATATGCGAACGGCCGCGCATAACGCGGATGGTCGGGGCTGTAGAACGCCGTCGCGAACGCCAGCGCATCGTCGCCGCTGACGGCGCTCAGCGGCGTGCCGGTCAGTTCGCGCCATGCGCGCGTCAGCTCGTTCGCCGCCGGCGCGTAGACATTGCGTCCTTCTTCATAGCCGTGGTCGTTGCGATAGACGGCATGGATCGGAGCTGCAACCAGAACCGCGGCGAGCGCGATGCCGGCCGCGATCACCGCGACGTTGACGGTGTAGAAGCGCTCGATCGGATAGCGCGTGCCGCAGACCACGAGAACGGCGAACAGGAACAGCCCCTGCAACGCCCACAGCGACGGCAAATCCGTACCCATCGCGAGCGACGTCAGCACCGGCAGCGCGATGGTTCCGATCGCGACGTAGAAGAGAAGCCGCAGGCCCGGGCTCATCGCGGCAAAGTCGGCCGGAAACTGCTTCAGCCGCGTGCCGGCGATCAAGGCCCAGAACACGGCCGACACGCTCATCGCCGCTGCCAGCCCCAGCAGGAAGTTCCTGACCTCGCCGAGCGAGCTGACGAGATTGCCGTGGGCGTGAGCTAGCGCATAGGTGAAGGTCGACGCGCCCGTCGTCAAGAGCCACCAGACATGCGGCGACAGCACCGCGAGCCCGACGACGGCCGAGATCCAGGGCGAGGCCGAGAGGAAATAGGCGCGCCGTCCCGGATGCGCCAGCGCGGCAAAGGCGAAGCTCGCGACGAGGAAGATCGAGTAATATTTGCCGACCATCGCCAGCGCCGTGGTGAATCCGACCGCGACGGCCCACATCACCGTGCGGGTCTCGAACGCGCGCAGGAAACACCAGGTCGCCAGCGGCCAGGCCGCAAGCAGCACCGCGTTGGCGTTGAAGCGCTGGGCGTGGAATTGATAGGCCGGCGTCAGCATCAACAGCAGCAGCACCAGGACACGCTTGTGCCCGGTCACGAACTGCCGCGAGATCAGATCGACGAAGAACAGCGCGAGCCCGGCATTGGCCATCGCCATCAATTGCAGCGACCAGTCGCTGAGCGGAAACACCGCGGTCCACGCCGCCGCAACCCATCCCATCAACGGTGGATGCTTGTGATAGCCGAAGGCGAAATTCCGCCCCAGCGTCCAGGCCTCGAGCGTATCGGGATGCAGCCCGCCGCCGGCATAGGCGACGGCGAGATAGACCGTCCAGACCGCAACGAAGCACGCGATGAGAAGCGGCACCGCCCAGCCCGCCTCGACACCGTCGAGCCACCGCAGGAAGGGCCGGCGCCAGCGCGCGGGCGTGCGATCAGACCGTGCGGCCATCGCCTGGAATGCAAAATCGAGCGGCACGGGAAGCAAATGAGGAAAGGAAAGTGATGCGCGAAGACGGCACATTTATTTCAGGATGGAAACAAATAGCAATGATTAGAAACTGGAAAGGTTAAAAGCGGCGCGCCTTCTCAACCAACGCAAAACGGCGCCGCTGATGACAGCGGCGCCGCGCGATGGGGTCGAGATGCAAGGCGCGGGATGCGCCCTCGCCTTACTCGGTCTTGTCGATATTCCAGAACACCGGCGTGGCCGGGCCGTCGATCACACCGGTCAGCGACTTGCGCCAGGCGCTGGGCGCCTGATACTGGCCGAGCGGCATGTAGAGCACCTGGTCGTAGGCTTCCTTCTGGATCTCGGCCGCGATCCTCTTGCGCTCGTCCAGCGAGGCGGCACGAACGAAGCCGTCCTTGAGCTGCTCGATCTTGGCGTCCTCCGCCCAGCCGAACCAGCCGCCCTTCTTGCCCTGCCCACCGACGGCGACGTTGGAGATCGGGTTGTCGACGTCGGCGCTGACCCAGTTGGTGATGAACATATTCCAGCCGCCCTCCTTCGGCGGCTTCTGGCTGGCGCGCCGGCTCACCACCGTCTGCCAGTCGGTGGCCTGCAGGTCGATATTGAAGCCGACCTCGCGCAACTGCTGGGCCACCACGATCGGCTGGGCCTTCAGCAACAGCACGTCGCCCGGCGCCATCAGCACCACGGGTGTCCCGTCGTAACCGGACTCGGCCAGCGCCTTCCTGGCCGCAGCGACGTCGCCGCCCTTCGCCAGGGTCTCCCCGCCAACCTCGGTCGCGAACGGCGTGTCGCAGATGAAGGCCGCGGCGCAGGTCTTGTAGTACTTGGAATTGCCGATCAGCGCATCGAGCACGTCCTTCTGCTTGATCGCCAGGAATGCCGCGCGGCGGACCTTGACGTTGTCGAAGGGCGGATGAAGGAAGTTCATCCGCGCGCCCGTCTGGAAGCCGAACTTGTTCAGGATCTCGATCTTGAGATCCTTGTCGGCTTCGATGGCGGGCAACATGTCGATGGCGGGGTATTCCATGAAATCGATGTCGCCCGACTGCAGCGCGTTCAGCGCCGTCTGCGAGTCCGGCATCGTGATCCATTCGACGCGGTCGACCTTCACCACCTTGCCGCCGGCGGTCCAGCTCGCCGGCTCCTTGCGCGGCACGTAGTCGGTGTTCTTGACGTAGACCGACTTCACGCCCGGCTGGAATTCACCCTGCACGAACTTGAAGGGGCCGGAGCCGATCTGTTCGGGGATCTGCTTTTCCACCGGCGTCTCGGCCAGACGCTTCGGCATCATGAAAGCGACCCGCGAGGACGGCTTGCCGATCGACTCCAGCACGAGCGCGTACGGCTCCTTCAGCTTCAGCGTGATGGTCTTGGCGTCCGTCGCCTCGATGCTCGCGGTGAACAGCATCATCTGCTGTCCCATCCCGTCGACTTGAGCCCAGCGCTTCAGCGAGGCGACGCAATCCTCCGCGGTGACCGGTGCACCGTCATGCCACTTCAGCCCATCGCGGAGCGTGAAGGTGTAGGTCAGCTTGTCGTCGGAGATCTTCCAGTCCGCCATCTGCGGCTGGATCTTGAAGCTCGAATCCGTGGCGATGAGCGTGTCGTAGACCATGTAGCCATGGTCGCGCGAGATGTAGGCGCTGGTGAAGATCGGATCGAGGATACGCAGATCCGAATGCATCACGGCGGTGATGGTCTTGCCTGCGGCAAGAGCCGGCGAAGCCGGTGCCGACAATGCCAAGACCGAAAACGCCAGGACCGAAAGCGTAAGTCTTGGGGCGAACGCAAGACGCCCCCACCGCACGAGTTGGAACATCGTCATTCTCCTGGGAAGCGGCGCCGCCGATGACGGCGGCGCCGCGGGATGGTCCGTCAGCAAGACGCGGGAAGCGCCTTCAACATCACTCCGACTTGTCGACGTTCCAGAACAGCGGGGTTGCCGGGCCGTCGAGCACGCCGGTGAGCGATTTGCGCCAGCCGCTCGGCAGCAGGTACTGCCCGAGCGGGATGTAGATCACCTGCTCATAGGCTTCCTTCTGGATGTCGGCCGCGATCTTCTTCTGGTCGTCGACCGAGGACGCGCGGACGAAGGCGTCCTTGAGCTGCTCGATCTTGGCGTTTTCCGCCCAGCCGAACCAGCCCTTCTTGCCCTGGCCGCCGATCGAGAGATTGGCGATCGGGTTGGCGACGTCGGCCGCGACCCAGTTGGTGAAGAACATGTTCCAGCCACCCTCCTTCGGCGGCTTCTGGCTGGCGCGGCGGCTCACCACCGTCTGCCAGTCGGTCGCCTGCAGGTCGACCTTGAAGCCGGCCTCGCGCAGCAGCTGGGCTGCGACGATCGGCTGCGCCTTGAGGGTCGTGACGTCGCCGGGCGCCATCACCACGACCGGGGTGCCGTCATAGCCGGACTCGGCGAGCGCCTTCTTGGCTTCCGCCATGCCGTTGCCCTTCACCAGGGTCTCGGCGCCGACATCGGTCGCGAACGGCGTATCGCAGACGAAGAACGCGCCGCAGACCTTCTGGTACTTGGCGTTGCCGACGAGCGCGTCGAGAACGTCCTTCTGGTTCATCGCCAGGAAGGCCGCACGGCGCACCTTCACGTTGTCGAACGGCGGATAGAGGAAGTTCATGCGACCGAGAGTCTGGAAGCCGAACTTGTTGGAGACCTCGATCGTGATCTCCTTGTTCGCTTCCAGCACCGGCAGCATGTCGTAGGGAAGGTTCTCCATGAAGTCGATGTCGCCCGACTGCAGCGCGTTCACCGCGGTCTGCGAGTCCGGCATCGTGATCCATTCGACGCGGTCGACCTTCGCCACCTTGCCGCCGGAGGTCCAGCTCGCCGGCTCCTTGCGCGGCACGTAGTCGGTGTTCTTGACGTAGACCGCCTTCACGCCGGGCTGGAATTCACCCTGCACGAACTTGAAGGGACCGGAGCCGATCTGCTCGGGGATCTGTTTGTCCGGCGGCACCTCGGCGAGACGCTTCGGCATCATGAAGGCAACGCGCGAGGACGGCTTGCCGATGGAGTCGAGGACGAGGCCGTAGGGCTCCTTCAGCTTCAGCGTGATGGTCTTGGCGTCGGTCGCCTCGATGCTCGCCGTGAAGTCCATGAGCTTCTGGCCCATGCCGTCGACCGCGGCCCAGCGCTTGAGCGATGCGACGCAGTCTTCCGCCGTCACCGGCGCGCCGTCATGCCATTTCAGGCCGTCGCGCAGCGTGAAGGTGTAGGTGAGCTTGTCGTCGGAGATCTTCCAGTCCGCCATCTGCGGCTGGATCTTGAAGCTCGAATCCGGGGCCACCAGCGTGTCGTAGACCATGTAGCCATGGTCGCGCGTGATGTAGGCCGTGGTGAAGATCGGGTCGATGATGCGGAGGTCGGAATGCATCACCGCGGTGATGGTCTTGCCGGCTGCAAGCACGGGCGAGGCCAGTGCCGTCGAAAGCGCGACGACCGACAGCGCAAGTTTGGAAGCGAACGCGCGAGACCCCCGGCGCAGGTAGTTGGACATGGAAAAGTTTCTCCTGACGTGAAACTGGTCAAAGGCGGGTTATTGATTGAGCATTCGGTTCGTTCCTTGGGCGAACTAACCTCATGCAATGCCTTTATCTTTTCGAGACTTGCAGACAGTGTTGAGCGCGTCAATCCGGTTTCGTCGCAAGCCCTCGCGGCGCGCGCACGGGCTCCACAAAGATCGGTTTAGCTCTACAACGCTCTCCTGCTTGTCCTGCCCCGCGCCGATGCAATGCGCGTTCCATCTTTCGCAGCCTGAGAGAGATCAAGATGAATCCAGCCAACCTTCCCTTCGATTCCGAGGCCATGCTCGAGGGCCTGCGCACCTGGGTGGAATGCGAAAGCCCGACCTGGGACGCGAACGCGGTGAACCGCATGCTCGATATCGCAGCGCGGGATATGGCGATCATGGGTGCGACGATCGAACGCATCGCCGGCCGCCAGGGTTTTGGCGGCGTCGTCCGCGCACGCTTTCCGCATCCCAGGCAGGGTGAGCCGGGCATCCTGATCGCCGGCCATATGGATACCGTCCATCCGGTCGGCACGATCGAGAAGCTGAAATGGCGGCGCGAGGGCAACAGATGTTACGGCCCCGGCATCTACGACATGAAGGGCGGCAATTATCTCTCGCTGGAAGCGATCCGGCAGCTCGCACGCGCGTCCTTCACCACGCCACTGCCGATCACCGTGCTGTTCACGCCCGACGAGGAAGTCGGCACGCCGTCGACCCGCGACATCATCGAGGCGGAAGCCGCACGCAATAAATACGTGCTGGTGCCCGAGCCCGGCCGCGCCGACAACGGCGTCACCACCGGACGTTACGCCATCGCGCGTTTCAATCTGGAGGCGACGGGACGGCCGAGCCATGCCGGCGCGACGCTGTCGGCGGGACGTTCGGCGATCCGCGAAATGGCCCGGCAGATTCTCGCGATCGACGCCATGACGAGCGAGGATTGCACCTTCTCGGTCGGCGTCGTGCATGGCGGCCAGTGGGTCAACTGCGTTGCCACGACCGCGACCGGCGAGGCGCTGTCGATGGCCAAGCGCCAGGCCGATCTCGACCGCGGCGTCGAGCGGATGCTGGCTCTGTCGGGCACCAACAACGACGTCGCCTTCAAGGTGACGCGCGGCGTGACGCGGCCGGTGTGGGAGCCGGATGCCGGCACCATGGCGCTCTATGAAAAGGCCCGCGGCATCGCCAAATCGCTCGGCGCCGAGCTGCCGCATGCCAGTTCCGGCGGCGGTTCCGACGGCAACTTCACCGGCGCCATGGGCATCCCCACCCTCGACGGCCTGGGCGTGCGTGGCGCCAACGGCCACACGCTGGAGGAGTATATCGAGGTCGAGAGCCTGGTCGAACGCGGCCGCCTGATGGCGGGGCTGCTGGCGACGCTGGAGTAGCGGCGACACTATTCCGCGGGGCGGGCAATGGCGCGAAGCGCCGTGCCCGACGATCTGCCGAATGGAGAAACGGTGGGCACGTTCCGCTTTGCCCACCCTACGAGACTAGGTGCCCCGCAAAACCTGTGGCCCGGATGGCACGGGAATTGCTGAAATGTTAGGCTGATGGCAACCTGCTGAAGGCCTTGCGGCCGATTTGACTCTAATCCAACGGATCCAACTTGCTCGGATATCTCATTCGCCGAATCTTCGCCGCGGTGCCCGTGATGGGCGTCGTCGCGCTGTTCGTGTTCCTGCTGCTGCGGCTGACGCCGGGCGACCCTGCCGCGATCCTCGCCGGCGACAACGCGACGCCCGAACGTCTGGAGCGCATCCGCGAATCGCTCGGCCTCAACGAGCCCCTGATCGTGCAGTTCATCACCTGGGTGAACAAGCTGCTGCACGGCGATCTCGGGACGTCGCTGATCTCCAACCTGCCGGTCATCAAGATGATCGGCCAGCGCGTCGAGCCGTCGATCTCGATCGCGCTGTGCACCATCATCCTCGCCGTCATCGTCGCCGTGCCGCTGGGCGTGATCGCGGCGTGGAAGCACGGCACCTGGATCGACCGTTTCGTGATGGGCCTGTCGGTGCTGGGTTTCTCGGTGCCGGTGTTCGTGGTCGGCTATGTCCTGATCGAGGTCTTCGCGATCGATCTGCGCCTGGTGCCGGTGCAGGGCTTCCGCAGCATCTTCAACGGCTTCGGGCCGTTCTTCGAGCGCATGATCCTGCCGACCTGCGCCCTCTCCTTCATCTACATCGCGCTGATCGCGCGCATGACGCGCGCTGCGATGCTCGACGTGCTCGGCGAAGACTACGTGCGAACGGCGCGTGCGAAAGGCATCAACGAGGTTGCCGTGATGATGCGGCATGCGCTGCGCAACGCCGCAGTGCCCGTGATCACCGTGATCGGCACCGGCTTTGCGCTGCTGATCTCCGGCGTCGTCGTCACCGAGAGCGTGTTCAACATCCCCGGCATCGGGCGCCTCACCGTCGATGCGGTGCTGGCGCGCGACTATCCGGTGATCCAGGCGATGATCCTGCTGACCTCGCTGATCTACGTCGTCGTCAATCTCCTCATCGATGTCGCCTACACCCTGCTCGATCCCCGGATCCGGTACTGAGGCAAGGACAAGAGCAAAATGTCGGTCGATACCCTTCCCCAGTCCTCCATTCCGATCACGTCGCCGCTGCGGCCGCGCTTCGGATTCCTCACCTCGACGCCGATCATCGCGACGGCGACCTGCCTCCTCGCTCTGATCGTGCTGATCTCGATCCTCGCGCCGCTGATCGCGCCGCATGATCCGATCCAGCTCGCGCCGTCGCAGCGGCTGAAGCCGGCCTCGGCGCAGTTCCTGCTCGGCACCGACGCCTACGGACGCGACCTCATGTCGCGCGTGGTCTATGGCGGCCGCATCTCGCTCCTGATCGGCATCGGCTCGGCGATCCTGTCGATCGTCATCGGGCTTGCGATCGGCCTCGTCTCCGGCTTCTTCAAGCTGGTCGATGCCGTGATGATGCGCATCATGGACGGCCTGATGGCGATGCCGAGCATCCTGCTCGCCATCGCGGTGGTCTCGCTCTCCGGCGCCAGCCTCTGGACCGTGCTGATCGCGATCACGATCCCCGAGATTCCGCGCGTGGCGCGGCTGGTCCGCTCGGTCGTGCTGTCGGCGCGCGAGGAGCCTTACGTCGAGGCCGCGATCTCGGTCGGCTCGTCCCTGCCGAAGATCATGTGGCGGCACCTGATGCCGAACACGATCGCGCCGCTGATCGTCCAGGGCACCTATGTCTGCGCCTCCGCGATCCTCACCGAAGCGATCCTGTCCTTCCTCGGCGCCGGCATCTCGCCGGAAACGCCGACCTGGGGCAACATCATGGCCGAGGGCCGCCAGTACTTCCAGATCAAGCCCTCGCTGATCTTCTGGCCGGGCCTTCTGCTCTCGATCGCCATCCTCAGCATCAATCTGATCGGCGACGCGGCCCGTGACGCCCTCGATCCCCGCATGAAGCAGCGGGAAGGCAAGTAATGACCAATCAAGCGATGACCAACCCCGTTCTCGACATCAGCAACCTCGTCGTCTCCGTCGGCAAGAAGCCCGGAGGAAACAAGATCATCGACGGCATCTCGATCCAGGTGCGCGAGCGCGAGACGCTGTGCCTCGTCGGCGAAAGCGGCTCGGGCAAGTCGGTGACCTCGCTCACCACGATGGGCCTGTTGCCGAAGGGCACGCTGGTTCCGACCAGCGGCAGCGTCAAGCTGGTCGGCGAGGAGCTGCTCACCGCCACCGACCGCCGCCTGCGCCAGCTCCGCGCGACGCAGATGGCGATGATCTTCCAGGAGCCGATGACCGCACTCAATCCGGTGGTCCCGGTCGGCCGCCAGATCGACGAGGTGCTGCGCGCCCATACCAAGCTGGACGCCAGGGCGCGCAGGAAGCGCATCCTCGACATGATGGAGCAGGTCCACCTGCCCCAGGTCGAGCGCATCTTCGCCTCTTACCCGCACCGCCTCTCCGGCGGCCAGCGCCAGCGCATCATGATCGCGATGGCGCTCGTGCTGGAGCCGAAGCTCTTGATCGCGGACGAGCCGACCACCGCGCTCGACGTCACCACGCAGAAGCAGATCCTGTCGCTGATCCGCGAGCTCCAGCGCGACCACGGCACCGCCGTGCTGTTCATCACCCACGACATGGGCGTGGTGGCCGAGATCGCCGACCGCGTCGCCGTGATGCGGCAGGGCCGCCTCGTCGAGACCGGTCCGCTCGAGGCCGTGCTGCGCAATCCGACCATGGAATACACCCGCAATCTGCTGGCGTCGGTGCCGAGCCTGGTGCCGCGGCCGCCGCGTGAGGAGAGCCGCGAGCCCGTGGTGCTCGAGGCCAACGACCTCAGCAAGATCTACAAGGAGCGTGCGTTCTTCGGCAAAGGCCGCGAGGTCGTCGCCGCCGACAAGGTCACGCTCACGCTGCGCAAGGGCCGCACGCTCGGCATCGTCGGCGAAAGCGGCTCGGGCAAGTCGACGGTGGCGCGCTGCATCGTCCGCCTGATCGACCCGACCTCGGGCGGCGTGCGCCTCGCCGGCCGCGAGATCGCCGACATCTCGCGCCGCCTGCTGCAGCCGCACCGGCAGAAAATCCAGATCGTGTTCCAGGATCCCTACCGCTCGCTCAATCCGCGCGTCACGGTCGGCGAGAGCATTGCGGAAGGGCCGATCAATTACGGCACCTCGCATGCCGATGCGATGAAGCGGGCGCGCGAACTGCTCGAGTTGGTCGGCCTGCCCGCCGACGCGGTGTCGCGCTATCCGCACCAGTTCTCGGGCGGCCAGCGCCAGCGCATTGCCATTGCCCGCGCTCTGGCGCTCGATCCGGACGTGCTGGTCGCGGACGAGGCCGTCTCGGCGCTCGACGTCTCGGTGCAGGCGCAGGTGCTGGAACTGCTGGACGAGATCCAGAAGCGGCTCGGCATCGCCATCCTGTTCATCACCCACGATCTGCGCGTCGCAGCGCAAATTTGCGACGAGGTCGTGGTGATGCAGCACGGCCGGGTCGTCGAACAGGGCCCCGCCGCCGAAGTGCTGACGCATCCCAAGGAGGCCTACACCAAGGCGCTGCTGGATGCCGCCCCCGGGCGCGACTGGGATTTTGCCAACTTCCGGCCCGTGGCGGAGGGTGTGGGGGCGACGGCTTAATGTCGTCCTGGCGAAAGCCAGGACCCATTACCCCAGGGAGACGTTTGGCGAAGACTGGTCATTCGGGATTACCACCCGACACAATCGATGGACCTCGCGGTATGGGTCCTGGCTTTCGCCAGGACGACACCGAAGGTACGGCGCCCGTCTTCACTCACAATACCCACCGCATCCGCAGCATTCCCAAAACAGCTTGACCCTATGCACGGCGCGATTGCTTCCCGCCTTGCTCTCCGCGCAAAGGCGGGGCTAACGTCGCGCAACTTTTGATCGACTGGGCTAGAATTGATGACACGTATCGCCGTCGGCGGCTTCCTGCACGAGACCAACACATTCGCGCCGACCAAGGCGACCTTCGCGGACTTCCAGCATGGCGGCGGCTGGCCGGCGATGACGCAAGGGCCTGATGTCTTGAAGGTGATGCGCCGCATCAATGTGGGCCTCGCCGGTTTCGCCGACAGCGCCGAGGCCAATGGCTGGGAACTCGTTCCGACCATTGCGTGTGGCGCGAGCCCCTCGGCGCATGTCACGGAGGATGCCTTCGAGCGCATCGTGAAGGTGATGGTCGACGGCATCAAGGCCGCCGGCCCGCTCGACGCCGTCTATCTCGACCTGCACGGCGCGATGGTGACCGAGCATCTCGACGACGGCGAAGGCGAGATTTTGGCGCGCGTGCGCCGCGTCATCAGCAAGGATGTTCCGCTGGTCGCAAGCCTCGACCTGCACGCCAATGTCACGCCCGCGATGATGGAACATTCGGACGCGCTGATCGCCTACCGCACCTATCCGCATGTCGACATGGCCGAGACCGGCCGCGCCGCTGCGCGTCACCTCGCCCTGCTTCTGAAGACGAAGCAGCGCTTCGCAAAGTCGTTCCGCCAATTGCCGTTCCTGATCGCGATCAGCTGGCAATGCACCAACGACTTCCCCACCAAGGGCATCTACGAGAAGCTCGCCGCGCTCGAAAGCGATGAGGTTCCGACGCTGTCCTTTGCGCCCGGCTTCCCCGCCGCCGACTTCCGCGATTGCGGGCCGAGCGTGTTCGCCTATGGCAGGACGCAGGACGACGCCGACCGTGCGGCCGATGCGATCGTCAGGCTGATCGAAAGCCACGAGGACGATTTCGACGGCAAGATCTGGTCGCCCGACGACGGCGTGCGCCACGCCATGGAACTTTCGAAGAGCGCGAGCAAGCCGATCATCATCGCCGATACCCAGGACAATCCGGGCGCCGGCGGCGATTCCGACACCACCGGCATGCTGCGCGCGCTGGTGCGCAACAAGGCCAGCGCCGCGACCGGCGTGATCTACGATCCGGAATCGGCGAAGGCCGCCCATGCGGCCGGCGTCGGCGCCACCGTGACGCTGTCGCTCGGCGGCAAATCAGGCATTCCCGGCGACGAGCCCTATCGCGAGACCTTCGTGGTCGAAAAGCTTTCCGACGGCCGCTTCATCGCGCCCGGTCCCTACTATGGCGGCCGCGAGATGGAGATGGGTCCCTCCGCAGCCTTGCGCATCGGCGACGTCCGCGTCGTCGTCTCCTCGCACAAGGCGCAGCTCGCCGACCAGGCGATGTATCGCTATGTCGGCATCGAGCCGACGCAGGAGAAGATCCTGGTCAACAAGAGCTCGGTGCACTTCCGCGCCGATTTCGAGCCGATCGCCGAGAAGCTGATGATCTGCGCCGCGCCCGGCGCGATGCCGGCCGATACCGCCTCGCTGCCCTGGACGCGCCTGCGTCCGGGCATCCGCATCAAGCCGAACGGCCCCGTTTTCACTCCCCCTTCACGCTAACCGGACAGGACCACATGCCCACGATCGACCGCATCGACGGCTATGCCGACGAACTCACCGCCATCCGCCGCGATATCCACGCCCATCCCGAAATCGGCTTCGAGGAAGTGCGCACCTCCGGCATCGTCGCCGACAAGCTGAAGAGCTGGGGCATCGAGGTGCATCGCGGCATCGGCGGCACCGGCGTGATCGGCGTCATCAAGGGCAAGGGTTCGGGCGCCAAGCGCATTGGCCTGCGCGCCGACATGGACGCGCTGCCGATGGAAGAGAACACCAACCTGAAATGGAGCTCGAAGATCCCCGGCCGCTTCCACGGCTGCGGTCATGACGGCCACACCACCATGCTGCTCGGCACCGCGCGCTATCTCGCCGAGACCAGGAACTTCGACGGCACCGTGCACCTGATCTTCCAGCCGGCCGAGGAAGGCCTCGGCGGCGCCCGCGCCATGATCAAGGACGGCCTGTTCGAGAAGTTCCCCTGCGACGAGCTCTATGGCCTGCACAACGCGCCCGACCTCAACCACGGCGAGATCGCGATCCTGCCCGGCCCCGCCATGGCCAGCGCCGACTTCTTCGACCTCCGCATCACCGGCTATGGCGCGCATGGCGCGATGCCCGAGCGTTCCAAGGACGCGGTGATCATCGCGACCACGCTGGCGCAGGCGATCCAGACCATCGTCAGCCGCAACGTCGAGCCGCTGCAGGCCGCCGTCATCTCGATCACCCAGATCCATGCCGGCTCGGCCTATAACGTCATTCCCGGTGATGCGCATCTGTGCGGCACCATCCGCACCTTCTCGAACGAGGTCCGCTCCCTGATCGCCGACCGCATCCGCACGATCTGTGCCGGCATCGCGGCCGCGTATCAGTGCACGATCGAAGCCGACATCCGCGACACGTTCGGCGTGCTGGTCAACCAGGTCGAGCAGTCCAAGGTGGTCGAGGAGGTCGCGCGCACGATCGTCGATCCCGCCAACGTGATCACCCGCACCCAGCCCAAGATGGGCAGCGAGGATTTCGCCGACATGCTGCAGACCATTCCCGGCGCCTATTTCTGGGTCGGCCATGACGGTTCGGTGCCGGTGCACAATCCCGGCTTCGTGCTGGACGACAAGATCCTGCCGATCGGCGCCAGCATGTTCGCGCGCATCATCGAAACGCGTATGCCGGTAGGCTAGCAATGCACAAGAAGAGCCCTGAAGAGACGGTCACCTCCTTGCATGATCTGTCCGCGGTCGATTTGATCGCGGGCTATCGCGCCAAACAGTTCTCGCCGAGCGAGGTGCTGGAGGATTTGCTCGCGCATGTCGCTGCGTGGGAGCCGCATCTGAAGGCGCTCTATGCATTCGATCCCGACAGCGCGCGCGAGGCCGCCAAGGCCTCGACCGCGCGCTGGAGCGGCGGCGAGCCGTCGGGCGCGCTCGACGGCGTGCCCGTCACCGTGAAGGACAACATCGCGACCAAGGGCGTACCGGTGCCGCTGGGTGCCGCCAGCGTCAAGCTGGTGCCGGCCGAGAAGGACGCCCCGCCCGCCGCACGCCTGCGCGAAGCCGGCGCGGTCATCTTCGCCAAGACCACCATGCCCGATTACGGCATGCTGTCATCGGGGCTCTCCTCTTTCCATGCGCTGGCACGCAATCCCTGGGATCTCAGCAAGAATCCCGGCGGCTCCAGCGCGGGCGCAGGCTCTGCTGCGGCGGCCGGCTACGGCCCCTTGCATCTCGGCACCGATATCGGCGGCTCGGTCCGCCTGCCCGCTGGCTGGTGCGGCCTCGTCGGGTTGAAGCCGAGCTTTGGCCGCGTGCCGATCGATCCCGCATATGTTGGCCGCGTCGCCGGCCCCATGACCCGCACCGTCGACGATTGCGCGCTGATGATGAGCGTAATCGCAAAGCCCGACCGGCGCGACGGCATGAGCCTCCCGGCCGAGCCGCTCAACTGGAAGGGGCTGGAGAAGTCTCCGCGCAAATTGCGGATCGGCCTGATGCTCGATGCCGGCGTCGGCCTGCCGGCGGAAAAGCCGGTCCGCGAGGTCGCGGTGAAGGCCGCGAAGGCATTCGAATCCGCAGGTGCGGTCGTTACCGAAGTGGACGGCATCCTCACGCGCGAGATGCTCGATGGTCTCGACAATTTCTGGCGCGCGCGGATGTGGGACGATCTGTCCAAGCTCACGCCGGCCGAACAGGCAAAGGTGCTGCCCTATATCTTCAAATGGGGCGCGTCCGGCGCGAAGCTGTCGGGTGTCGAAGTCATCCGCGGCTTCAACCAGACCATGGCGATCCGCGCCGCCGCGTCAAAACTGTTCTGCGAGCTCGACTATGTGATCTCGCCGACCGCACCGAACGTGAATTATCCGGCGGAGTGGGCTTCGCCCACCAACGATCCGATGAGACCGTTCGAGCACATCTGCTATACCGTGCCGTGGAATATGTCGGAGAACCCCGCCGTCTCCATCAATGGCGGGTTCGATGCCACGGGTTTTCCGATCGGCGTGCAGATCGTCGGCCGCCGCTTCGATGACATCGGCGTGCTCGGCATGGCCAAGGCGTTCGAGGGCCTGCGGGGCGCGCAGAAGCCCTGGCCCAAGCCGCCGGCGCACTGACCGCTTCAATACACTCAGACTGCGACATGGCCGGGGCTTGCTCCGGCCATTGTCGTCTGGATACTCAGGAGAATGGCATGCCCAGTCCGCGCAAGACGGACAGGGGCGCACATGCCTGACGTCTACGCAAGACCGCGTTCAGCAAAGGAAGGAAACCACCCATGGCGTATGAGACGATCAAATACGAGGTCGCCGAGCAGATCCTCACCATCACGCTGAACCGGCCCGACAAGCTCAACGCCTTCAACGCGCAGATGCAGGCCGAGCTGATCGACGCGTTCGACGCCGCCGACAAGGACGACAATGTCCGCGCCATCATCGTCACCGGCGCCGGCCGCGGCTTCTGCGCGGGCGCCGATCTTTCCTCGGGCGCCGACACGTTCGATCGCGACGCGCGGCGCGGCCCCGTCAAGCGCTTTGCCGACGGCAAGGTCGACTACAGCGATCCGCAGGTACGCGACGGCGGCGGCCAGGTCACCTTGCGCATCTTCAAGTGCCTGAAGCCCGTGATCGCCGCGATCAACGGCCCCGCGGTCGGGATCGGCGTCACCATGCAGCTGGCGATGGACATCCGCATTGCCTCGGAGGCTGCGCGCTTCGGCTTCGTGTTCTCCCAGCGCGGCATCGTGCCCGAGGCCGCCTCGAGCTGGTTCCTGCCGCGCATCGTCGGCATCTCGCAGGCGCTGGAGTGGTGCTATTCGGGCCGCGTCTTCCCGGCGCAGGAGGCCCTCGCCGGCCGTCTCGTCAGCAAGGTCGTCGCCCCCGATGATTTGCTGCCGACCGCCCGCGCCCTCGCCAAGGAGTTCGCGGCCAAGACGGCGCCGGTGTCGGTGGCGCTGATCCGCCAGATGATGTGGCGCATGATGGGCGCTGACGATCCCATGGAAGCCCACAAGGTCGACAGCCGGGGCATCTACGCCCGCGGCCGCTCCGACGATGTGAAGGAAGGCGTGGTGTCGTTCCTGGAGAAGCGGCCGGCGCAGTTCAAGAACAAGGTGTCCAGCGATATGCCGGACTATTTCCCGTGGTGGACGGAGCGGGAGTACAAGTAGTTCACCGTCATTCCGGGGCTCGCGAAGCGAGAACCCGGAATCTCGAGATTCCGGGTTCGCCCTTCGGGCGCCCCGGAATGACGGCGATGGAGGTCAATCCATCACCAGCGCCACACGCCCGATCGCCTTACGATCGAGCAACAGCCGCATCGCCTTGGCGTAGTCCTCGAGCGGCAGGCGGTGCGAGATGTTGGGGCGCAGCTTGCCCTCCTCGGCCCAGCGCAAGAGCGCCTTCAGGCGCACTTCGCCAAGCGCCGGATTTTTACGCACGGCCTCGCCGGCGCGCACCCCGAGCACGCTCGCGCCCTTGATCAGCAGCAGGTTGGTCTTGGCCGAGCCGATGCCGCCGGTAAAGCCGATCACCAGCAGCCTTGCGCCCCAGGCGATGCAGCGCATCGAGTTCTCGAAGACTTCGCCGCCGACGGGGTCGAACACGACGTCGGCGCCGCGGCCGTCGGTGATGCGCTTGACGGCATCGCGAAACGGCTCGCGGTCGTAGCGAACGAGATGATCGGCGCCGCGCGATTTCGCGATCGCGAGCTTCTCGTCGCTGGAAGCGGTTGCGATCACGGTCGCGCCCAGCATCTTGCCGATCTCGACGGCGGCCAATCCGACGCCGCCGCCGGCGCCGTGCACCAGCAGCACTTCGCCCGGCTCGACCCGGCCGCGATCGATCAGCGCGTGATAGGCGGTGCCGTGCCCGGCGAGATAGGTCGCGGCCTCCGCATAGTCGAAGGTCGACGGCATCGGCGTGAGCTGCGACGGTGTCACCACCGCTTCATCGGTGAACGCGCCGTGGCGCATCTTCACGATGACCTTGTCGCCGACGACAACGCCCCTCGCCTCCGGCCCCACCTCGGTGACGTCGCCGGCGGCTTCCATGCCGGGCGTGAACGGCAGCTCGGGCTTGAGCTGATATTCGCCGGCCGCCATCAGCACGTCAGGAAAGTTCAACCCGGCGGCACGGATCGCGACGCGGACCTCGCCCGGCTTCAGGACGCGCGATGGAAACTCTTCCAGCCGCAAGGTCTCGGGTGCGCCGAGCGCGCGGCAGACGACTGCGCGCACCATCAGGCCGCGCTCGCCTTGGCACGCGTGAGCGCCTCGCGGATCAGCGGCAGGCGATCATTGCCGAAATACATATCCGTCTTGTTCACGAAGATCGTCGGCGAGCCAAAGCCGCCACGCGCCACGACCTCCTCCGTATTGGCCTTGAGCTGATCCTTGATGCCCTGCTCGGCAATGCCGGCAAAGAACTTCGGCGCGTCGATGCCGACCTTGGTGCAGATCTCGGCCAGCACTGCATCCTGCGAGATGTCCTTGTCGCCGCCCCAATAGGCCTCGAACACGGATGTGGCGAACGGGACCATGTCCTTGCCGAGCCAGATGCAGCCGCGCATCGCCTTGACGCTGTTCACCGGAAACACCGTCGGCGGCATCTTGATCGACAGGCCCGCGGAACGTGCCCAGTCGGCAAGATCCTTCTTCATATAGCGGGCCTTCAGCGGCACCGGCGTCTCGCGCTGGGCATAGACGCTGGGATTGACCGTGTTGAAGATGCCGCCGACCAGGATCGGCCGCCAGACGATCTCGGCCCCGAGCTCTTTCGCCAGCGGCTGGATGTTGTGGAAGGCGAGATAGGTCCAGGGGCTAGAGCAGTCGAAGAAGAATTCGATCATGGCGTTTCCTTTGTCATGTTTTGTCTCGCTCCATTCTCGTCATTGCGAGCGAAGCGAAGCAATCCAGTCTGCTCCCGCGGAAAGATTCTGGATTGCTTCGTCGCAAGGGCTCCTCGCAATGACGAGGAGGGAGCGGAGGCCTACTTCCTTCCCAGCACTTCCTTCGCACGCTGGCCGAACATGATCTTGCGTGATTCCTCGTCGAACGGCTCTTTCACGAACTTTCCGATCGCGAGCCCCGCCTGCACCTGCGGCCTGGCGCGCACTTCGGCGTACCAGCGCTTGACGTTCGGGTAGTCGTCGAGCGTGAAGCCCTGCGCCTTGTGGGTCATGGTCCAGGGGAAGCAGGCGATATCGGCGATGGAATAGTCGCCGGCGACATAGGCGCCGGTCTTGGCCAACTGCCGGTCGAGAACGCCGTAGAGCCGCGCCGCCTCGTCGCGATAGCGCTCGATCGCGTAAGGAATCTTCTCGGCCGCATAGAGCGCGAAATGGCCGTGCTGGCCGAGCATCGGCCCGAGGCCCGCCATCTGCCACATCACCCATTGGATGGTGGTGGAGCGGCCGCGCAGATCCGCCGGCAGCAAGCGGCCGGTCTTCTCCGCCAGATAAATCAGGATCGCGCCGGTCTCGAACGCCGAGAACGGCGCGCCGCCATCGGCGGGATCGTGATCGACGATCGCGGGAATGCGGTTGTTGGGGGAGATCGCCAGAAACTCAGGCGCGAACTGCTCGCCGGCGCGGATATTCACCGGGATCACCCGATAGGGAAGCCCGAGTTCCTCCAGCATGATCGAGATTTTCCAGCCGTTCGGCGTCGGCGCGTAATAGAGGTCGATCATGACCTGTCCCTTGGTCTTCCCTTTGGTCGCTTATTTTGGCCTTTTCGTCGGCCTTCCCCGTCGCCGCCGCCGGAATAGAGAGCGACTTTCGTTGTTCTGTACCTCGACGTTAGGACATGGCAGGAAGGGGCGCAACTGAACCTGCCGGGAGGGCCGCCATGCTGTTTCCAACCACGATCGCCGGCTCCTTGCCGAAGCCCGAATGGCTCGCTGAGCCCAACATGCTCTGGGCGCCCTGGAAGTCCGAAGGCGACGAGCTGCTCCGCGCCAAGCGCGACGCGACGCTGATCTGGCTGAAGATCCAGGAGGACGCCGGCATCGACATCCTCACCGAGGGCGAGCAGGCCCGGCAGCATTTCGTGCATGGTTTCCTGGAGAAGATCGAGGGCATCGATTTCGCCCACAAGGTCGAGATGGGCATTCGCAAGGACCGCTACAAGGCGATGGTGCCGCAGGTGGTCGCCCCGCTCCGGCTCAAGGGCCGCGTCCATGCCTTCGAGGCGCAAGCGGCCCGCGCGCACACGAAGAAGAAGCTGAAATTCACCCTGCCCGGCCCGATGACCATCATCGACACCATTGCCGACCGCTACTACGGCGACCGGGTCAAGATGGCGTTCGCCTTCGCCGAGCTGCTCAACGAGGAAGCCAAGGCGTTGCAGGCCGATGGCGTCGATCTCGTGCAGTTCGACGAGCCCGCCTTCAACGTCTACATGGACGAGGTCAACGACTGGGGCATCAAGGCGCTGGAGCGCGCCGCGCAGGGGCTGACCTGCACCACCGCCGTGCACATCTGCTACGGCTACGGCATCAAGGCCAACACCGACTGGAAGGAAACGCTCGGCGGGCAGTGGCGGCAGTACGAGCAGATCTTCCCGGCGATCGACGCCAGCCCGATCCAGCAGGTCGCGATCGAGTGCCGCAATTCGAAGGTGCCGCTAGACCTGCTCGCGCTTCTGAAGAACAAGATCGTGCAGGCCGGCGTGATCGACGTCGCTAGCGACACGGTCGAGAGCGCCGAGGACGTCGTGAAGGTGATCGACGCGGTGTCGAAATTCGTGCCAAAGAGCAACATCATCGCCACCACCAATTGCGGCATGGCGCCGATGCGGCGCGACATCGCCGAAGCCAAGCTGATGGCGCTCGGCGCCGGCGCCGCGCTGGCGCGCGAGAAGCTGGGCTGATGATGGTGGCCCGGGCCGTACTCGTCGCCGCAGCGCTCGCGGCGATCGCCTTGCCTGCGCGCGCGGAGGATCGCTCCGTGCTCGCCAACTGCAAGGCGATGGTGCAGCGTGCGGAGAAGACCGCGGGCACGGCAAGCGACGCTGAGCTTGCTCGCTGCCGCCAGATCATCCGCGAATGGGCCTTGCGCGATGCGCGGACGACCGTGGACGAAGAGGGTAAGCCGCTGCGCTAGTCCAGGGCCGTCGGATGCAGCAGCGGTCTGTATCCGGCGACGAACGCGCGCAGCGTGGATGGCGGCGTAAGCAGCATCGGGTTCGCCAGTTCGCGCTCAACGCGGACGTAACCGGCCAGAGACCACAGCAACGGCCTGCCCTGCGTCACGAGAAAGCTCTCTTCGCCCTGCTGCACCATCGCGCCGTCGGGCAATTCCGAGAGCGGCACGGGCAGCGCGTGCAGCCGTTTCTTGCCACGATCGAGCCGCTCCCGATGCAGCACGGCATCCATCGCCTTCGCACTCACATTGCCCACGCCATTGCCCTGCTCCCACGCTGCGCGAAAGCGCTTCGCATCCTCGCGGCGGCAGAAGAAGCAGGGCCGGTGTCCCGCCGCGAAGGCGGTGGCCTCGTCGAGGAAGAACAGCTCGGTCCAGCTCCGCCGCGCCATCACCGGCCGCCGCCATCCCCGGAATTCGCACAGGCAGGTGATCCAGGCCGGCGTCGACCAGCGCTTGTTCAACAGCGTCTTCGTCGCGGGATCGTGGATGATGCCGCGGTTGCCGGTGAACAGGCCGCGGTGCGTGGTGGCGACGATCTCGCCGGTGGGAGTGACGCGGTTCTGCAGGGGCATGGCCGTCTCCACCCGTCATTGCGAGCGAAGCGAAGCAATCCAGAAATGCATCCGCGGAAGCAGTCTGGATTGCTTCGTCGCCAGTGCAAAATTGCTTCGCAATTTTGTCACGGGCTCCTCGCAATGACGGGAAGACTCACGCCGCTCCGTCGCGCAGCGGCGGGTGATAGGACAGCGCGGTGTCCCAGGGGAAGAAGATCCAGGTGTCCTGCGAGACCTCCGTGATGAAGGTGTCGACCAGCGGGCGTCCCATCGGCTTTGCGTAGACCGTGGCGAAATGCGCATCGGGCAGCATCTCGCGCACCATCCTGCCGGTCTTGCCGGTGTCGACGAGGTCGTCGACGATCAAAAGCCCCTTGCCGGTACCGCCGCCGAGCTTCATTGCCTGTTCAGAGATGCCCTTGAGCACCTGCAGCTCGCCCTGCTTGTTGTGGTCGTAGCTGGCGATACAGACCGTATCGATCACGCGCACCCCTAACTCGCGCGCCACGATCGCGGCGGGCACCAGGCCGCCGCGGGTGATCGCGATCACCGCATGGAACGGGCCGACCTCGTTGAGGCGCCAGGTCAGCGCCCGGCAATCCCGGTGGAACTGGTCCCACGAGACCGGAAAGGCCTTGCCGGCCCGTTCCTGCGCGCTCAGTTCCGGTGCGTCACCAGCCATTGTCGTCTCCTGCCATTGATCTGCGGGCAGTTGTCTCTGCTAGCGGGTGATGTTCAATCCCGCCAGCATTTCCTTCACCGCCGCCATCGCGGCCGAGAGCTTGTCCGGATCGCGCGAGCGCACCACCAGATTGGTGTTGGGCTTCTGCTCTTCGTCCATGAAGGGATAGCTGCCGATGATGGTGTCCGGGTGGGCCGCCGCGATCGCCCGCAGCGGGCTGCCGATGTCGCCTTCCCGCGCATTGGCGCGAACCGATTCGGAGAGCATGCGCACGCCCGACTTCAGCTTGGGCGAGACGATGTCCATCATCGCCTGCATGATCGAGGGCACGCCGGCCATCACGATGACATTGCCGATCTTGAAGCCCGGGGCGAGGATGGTCGCGCTCTGGATCAGCTCGGCGCCGTCGGGAATCCGGGCCATGCGCAGGCGGGCCTCGTTGAGGTCCTGCTCGCTCCAGCGCTCGCGGAAACGGGCAACCACCTCCGGATGGTGATCGATGCCGACGCCGAACGCCTTGGCGACGCTGTCGGCGGTGATGTCGTCATGGGTCGGCCCGATGCCGCCGGTGGTGAAGACGTAGGTGTAGCGATGCCGCAGTGCATCCAAGGCGGCGATGATGTCGGGCTCGTCGTCGGAGACGACCCGGACTTCCTTCAGGTCGATGCCGATATTGGTCAGGTACTCGGCGATGAAGCCGATATTCTTGTCCTTGGTCCGGCCGGACAGGATTTCGTCCCCAATGACCAGAATGCCCGCCGTGACGATCTCGCTCATGCCTTAAGTCCCTCACCTATGCCTAGACTTTGCCGAGGTAACGCGTTGAAGTCACGCGGTTTTGCTGCCGAAATAAGCAGTCCTCAGCCATTTTTTCAGGCACGTCGCCATCCGTCCCCGCTAAATCCTGCCAGTCCATGCTTATCGCGCTGGCCCGGCCCTTGCTACCACATGAAAGTCATGCACTGTTGATGCATGGCCACAGGACGTTGCGGTCTTCACCAGGGGCCGGCGGCCTGTCCAATGGCGCAACGCCTTGCGGAGACAAGTCGGGATCTATGGCAGTCGCGTTTGATGAAATGAACATTCCAGGCGGGGACCTTCGCCCCGCCTATCAGGAGCTGGCACGCTGGCTCAAGGAGACGCCTCCCGAGGCGCTCGAATATCGCCGCCAGGAAGCCGAGCTCCTGTTTCGCCGCATCGGCATCACCTTCGCCGTCTACGGCGACTCCGAGTCCACCGAACGCCTGATCCCCTTCGACGTGATCCCCAGGATCATGTCCGGCAAGGAATGGGCGCTGCTGGAGAAGGGCCTGAAGCAGCGCGTGAAGGCGCTGAACATGTTCCTGCGCGACATCTACCACGGCCGCGAGATCCTGCGCGCCGAGATCGTGCCCGACGACCTGATCTTCCAGAACCCGGTGTTCCGCCCCGAGATGAACGGCCAGCAGGTGCCGCACGACGTCTACGTGCACATCGCCGGCATCGACATCATCAGGGTCGATGCCAACGACTTCATCGTGCTCGAGGACAACGCCCGCACACCCTCCGGCGTGTCCTACATGCTGGAAAACCGCGAGATCATGATGCGGCTGTTTCCGGACCTGTTCGCCCGCCACAAGGTGGCGCCGGTCGAGCGCTATCCGGACGAGCTGCTGTCGGCACTCCGTTCGGTCGCGCCGCACAGCGCCTCGAGCGAGCCGACCGTCGCCCTGCTCACGCCGGGCGTCTACAACTCCGCCTATTACGAGCACTCGTTCCTCGCCGACAAGCTCGGCATCGAGCTGGTCGAAGGCCGCGACCTCGTCGTCAAGAACAACGAAGTGTTCATGCGCACGACGGAAGGGGTGAAACGGGTCGACGTGATCTATCGCCGCGTCGACGACGACTTCCTCGATCCCCTCACCTTCCGGCCCGACTCCGCGCTCGGCGTGCCCGGGCTGATGTCGGCCTATGCGGCCGGCAACATCACGCTCGCCAACGCCGTCGGCACCGGCATCGCCGACGACAAGGCGATCTACTCCTACATGCCGGAGATCGTGAAATTCTACCTCGGCGAGGAGCCGGTCCTGAAGAACGTGCAGACCTGGCGCTGCCGCGAGCCGAAGGATCTCGCTTACGTGCTGGACAATCTCGGCGATCTCGTCGTCAAGGAAGTGCACGGCTCCGGCGGCTACGGCATGCTGATCGGCCCCGCCGCGACCAAGGCGACGATCGAAGCCTTCCGCGAGAAGCTCAAGCGCGAGCCGGAAGGCTTTATCGCCCAGCCGACGCTGGCGCTCTCGACCTGCCCGACCTGCACGGCGTCGGGCCTTGCGCCGCGCCACGTCGACCTGCGGCCCTTCGTGCTCACCGGCAGCAAGCACACCACCATCGTGCCGGGCGGACTGACCCGTGTCGCGTTGAAGGAAGGCTCCCTGGTGGTGAATTCGAGCCAGGGCGGCGGCACCAAAGACACCTGGATTCTGGACGAGTAGAGAGATGCTGTCGCGTACCGCCGAAAACCTCTACTGGCTCGCCCGCTACGTCGAACGGGCCGAATATCTCGCGCGCACCATCGATGCGACGCTGCGCGTCACGGCCTTGCCGGCCGCCTATATCGGCAAGACCAATGAATGGGACTCGGCGCTGCTCACCGCCGGCGTCGCCACAAGCTTCTATCAGACCTACGAGGAAGCCAACGAGCGCAACGTCGTCGACTACCTCTCCTTCTCTGCGGATAATCCCTCCTCGATCCGGAACTGCATCGAGGCGGCGCGGCTGAACTCGCGCTCGGTGCGCACCGCGCTCACCAGCGAGATGTGGGACACCATCAACTCGGCCTGGATCGAGTTGCAGGAAGTCTGGAGCAAGGGCACCTCGACGCGCGAGGATCTGGCAAAATTCCTGCGCTTCGTGCAGGAGACCTCGCTGCGCTTCGACGGCTCGGCCTACCGGACCATGCTGCGCAACGACGCCTACTGGTTCTCGCGGCTCGGCCTGCACCTGGAGCGCGCCGACAACACCGCGCGCATCCTCGATGTGAAGTATCACGTGCTGCTGCCCGAGGAAGAGCATGTCGGCGGCCCGCTCGACTTCTATCAATGGAGCTCGATCCTGCGCTCGGTGTCGGCGCTGACGGCCTATCACTGGGTCTATCGCGAGACGCTGAAACCATGGCTGGTCGCGGATCTGCTCATCCTCAACGGCACGCTGCCGCGCTCGCTGGCGAGCTGCTACGAGAATCTCACGCGCAACCTCGACCAGATCGGCGTCGCCTATGGCCGCCAGGGCCCGGCCCAGCGCCACGCCCGCGGCATCCGCAACCGGCTCGAACACAGCAATATGAACGACATTTTCCAGCATGGCGTGCATGAATTCATTCAGGAATTCATCGCGGACAATTCCAGGCTGGGCGAAATCATCACGAAGCAGTATTTGATCTGATCCACGCTGTCATTCCGGGGCGCCCGCAGGGCGAACCCGGAATCTCGAGATTCCGGGTCTGGTCCTTCGGACCATCCCGGAATGACGGAGCAAATAAGTCACCATGCGCCTGCGAATCCAGCACACCACGACCTATCGCTACGAGCCGCCGGCCACCAGCGTGATCCAGATCCTGCGCATGACGCCGTGCAGCCATGACGGACAATACGTGGCGGAGTGGCAGATCGACGTCTCCACCGACACCAGGCTCGACACGCACGAAGATGCCTTCGGCAACGTCACCCATGTGCTGTCCTGCGGGCCCGTCAGCGACATCAAGATCACCGCGGAAGGGCTGATCGAGACCCACGATACAGGCGGCGTACTGCGCGGCGCCGACGAGCGCTTTCCGGCCGGCATGTTCCTGCGCGCAACCGACCTCACCACCGTCAATCCGGCGATGGCGGCGGTCGCGCGGCAGTTGCGCAGCGAGGCCGAGAGCGACACGCTCGGCTTCCTGCACACGCTGATGAGCCAGATCAGCGACCACATGACCTTCGACGAGGACCCGACCAACAGCGGGACGTCGGCGGCCGAGGCGTTCGCGCTCAAGCGCGGCGTCTGCCAGGACTACGCGCACATCTTCATCGCCTGCGCCCGCAGCGGCGGCGTGCCGGCGCGTTTCGTCTCCGGCCATTTCCTGCGCTCCGACGGCACGGTGCATCAGGACGCCGGCCATGCCTGGGCGGAGGCCTATGTCGCCGATCTCGGCTGGGTCGGCTTCGATCCCGCCAACTGCATCTGCACCACGGACGCCCATGTCCGCGTCGCCATCGGCCTCGACTATCTCGGCGCGGCCCCCGTGCGCGGCACCCGCTATGGCGGCGGCGCGGAGACGCTGACGGTGGCCGTCAAGGTCGAGCAGGCCGGCCGCGGCGGACAATCGCAGTCGCAATCACAGCGGCAGGGCTAGCGCAGGCGCGCTCGTCGCAAGGCGCATGCCGGCGAACCGCATCCGGGTGCTATGATCGCAGGGTCAGACCAGCCCCCTGCGAGGACCCCATGGCCACCGTAAAACTGCTTTCGGACGACGAGCTCTCCAGCGAGGCGCGCGCCGTCTTCGACGACATCCGCAAGGTCAGGCAGTCGGATTTCATCAACAATTTCTGGCGCGCGCTGGCGCATGATCCGAGGACGCTGCGGCGGACCTGGGAGAGCCTCAAGGAGGTGATGGGCCCGGGGACGCTCGATCCCAAGGTCAAGGAGATGCTCTATGTCGCGGTGTCGGTCGCGCATGGTTGCAGCTACTGCATCCATTCGCACACCGCGAGTGCCCGGGCCAAGGGCATGACCGCGGCCGAATATAGCGAGCTGCTCGCGATCGTCGGCATGGCCGCGGAAACCAACCGGCTGGTTACGGCGCTCGGCGTTCCCGTCGATCAGGCGTTTCTGGCCGATGCCGCCGACTGAGGCCCCGCCCGCGGGAATCGGGGGTTGGAGTAGCCCCTGAAATTGGCTAGTAATTCCGCGCAAACGCGTTCGGGGACTGGAAATGACCTATTGCTGCGGAATCCTGGTTCGGGACGGTCTGGTGATGATCGCCGACACCCGCACCAATGCCGGTCTCGACAACGTCTCGACCTTCCGCAAGCTGCACATCTTCTCCAAGCCCGGCGACCGCATCATGGCGATCGCCAGCGCCGGCAACCTCGCCATCAGCCAGTCCGTGCTCTCCACGCTGACCGAAGGTCTGGAAGACCCCAACACGGGCGAGGTCGAGACGCTGATGAACGCGCCGACCATGTTCCAGGCCGCCCAGCGCATCGGCCGGGCGATCCGCGCCGTGCATGCGACCGAGGGACCAGCGCTGAAGTCCGAGGACGTCTCCTTCGACGTCTCCTTCCTGTTCGGCGGCCAGATCAAGGGCGCGCGCATGCGCCTGTTCATGGTCTACACCGCCGGCAATTTCATCGAGTGCACCACCGATACGCCCTACTTGCAGATCGGCGAGCACAAATACGGCAAGCCGGTGCTCGACCGCGCCATGCATTACGACGTCGAACTCTACGAGGCGCTGAAGACCGGCCTGATCTCGATGGACTCCACCATGCGCTCCAATCTCGGTGTCGGCCTGCCGATCGACGTGCTGGTGGTGCGCACGGACGCCTGCGAGGCCGATCTCAACCATCGCATCGAGGCGGGCGAGCCCTATTTCCACGATCTGCGTTCGCGCTGGTCAGCGGCCTTGCGCGCCGCGCACCAGAACATTCCGCGGCCGCCCTACAAGAACGAAAAAGAACCCAAAACCTGACAACCGAAGAAAAGGCAGGAAACGATGAGTGAAGCAAAGAAGATCGCAGTGGTGACAGGTGCGGGCACCGGTGTCGGGCGCGCGGCGTCGCTGGCGCTGATGAACACCGGCTTCACCGTGGTGCTGGTCGGGCGCCGGATGGAGATGCTCGAGGAAACCGCAAAGCTCGGCCCCGCGGGCAAGAGCCTGTGCGTCACCGCCGACATGACCAAGCCGGACTCCATTGCCGCGCTGTTCGACAAGGTGAAGGCGACCTATGGCCGCCTCGACGTGCTGTTCAACAATGCCGGCATGGGCGCACCTGCCGTGAACTTCGAGGACCTCAGCCTCGATCAGTGGCAGGCGGTGGTGAACACCAACCTCACCGGCCCGTTCCTGTGCACCCAGCACGCCTTCCGCATCATGAAGGACCAGAGCCCGCGCGGCGGCCGTATCATCAACAACGGCTCGATCTCAGCGCATGCGCCGCGGCCGTTCTCGGCGGCCTATACCTCGACCAAGCACGCCATCACGGGCCTGACCAAGGCTTCCAACCTCGACGGCCGCATGTATGACATCGCGGTCGGCCAGGTCGACATCGGCAATGCCGCGACCCCGATGACCGATCGCATGGTCAACGGCCCCGGCGTGCTGCAGCCCGACGGCACCACCAAGCACGAGCCGCGCATGGACGCGAAGGCGGTCGGCGATGCCGTTGCCTACATGGCCGGCCTGCCGCTCGACGCCAACGTGCTGACCATGACGGTGATGGCGACGAAGATGCCGTTCGTCGGGCGGGGCTGATCGATATCTTGTGCCCCGGACGCAGCGCGGCATGCAATCACGCGCTGCTGAGCCGGGGCTCATGCCTCCGCGATTTCATTCCTGGCCTTCTGGGTGCCGGCCCTGCGGCGCGTCACTTCGTGCCGCACCGCGTCCGGCACACGAGACCTTCCCCTACTCCAGACTGTCCACCTGTCGCAGGCTGGGAAATAGCTTCATCCACAACAGCGCGACCGCCACGGTGCAGACGCCGCCGAGCACGGCCGCCGGCATGGTGCCGAACAGGGCGGCCGTGACCCCGCTCTCAAACTGGCCGAGCTGGTTGGAGGCGTTGATGAAGAGGAAGTTCACCGCGCCGACCCGCCCGCGCATCTCGTCGGGCGTGGACAGCTGCACCAGCGAGAAGCGGATCACGACGCTGATCGTGTCGGCCGCACCCAAGATGGCCAGCGACAGCACCGACAGCCACATCCACGGCGACAGCGCGAACACGATGGTGGCGATGCCGAACACGATCACGGCCTGGAACATGCGCAGGCCGACGTGCCGCGCGATGGCGTGACGCGCCAGCACCATGGTCATCAGCAGCGCACCGACCGCGGGCGCGGCGCGGAGCACGCCGAGTCCCATCGGGCCGGTCTGCAGGATGTCGCGGGCATAGATCGGCAACAGCGCCGTGATGCCGCCGAACAGCACGGCAAACAGGTCGAGCGAGATGGTGCCGAGGATGGCGGGGTTGCTGCGGATGAAGCGAACGCCGGCGAAGATATTGTCCGCCTCGTCCATGTCCTTGGCGACGGCCTGCGGCCGCGGTCGGATGAAGCCGGTCAGGATCATCCCGAGAATCCAGAACACCAGCATCACGGCATAGGCAAGATGCGGTGCGATCGCGTAGGCGAAGCCGCCGAGCGCGGGACCGGTGATGGTCGCGACTTGCCCCGCACCGCTCGCGACGGCGGTGGCGCGCTGGAGCGATCCCTGTGGCGCGATCAGCGGCAGCAGCGCAGCGGTCGTCGGGCTCTCGAAGGCGCCGGCAATCCCGAGCACGAAGGTCGCGATGAAGATCTGCACCTCGCTGACCGCGCCGAGATAGGTGATGATGGCGAGGTAGAGCGCGGTCGCGGCTTCCACGAGCTGACACAGCTGGACCACGCGCTTGCGCTCGAAACGGTCGGCGGCGTGGCCGGCGACGAACACCAGCAGCGCGGTGGGCAGGAACTGCACGAGACCGACCATGCCGAGGTCGAAGGCCGAGCCGGTGAGATCGTAGATCTGCCAGCCGATCGCGACCGCCGCGATCTGGCTGGAAAAGCGCGACAGGCTGCGCGAGAGCAGGAAGTACAGGAAGGCGCGATGACGGAGCAGTGCGCCGGCGCTGACCGGCGGATTTTCGGATCTCGGCTGCTCTGGCATCGCCTCTTCGGTCACCTCGGACTGCCCGGGCTTGATTTCGCCGGGCCTTCCGCGTGACTGAGGCCGACCTGCTTGTCAACAGGCGGAGGCTTCCGGCACGACCCGGCATTGCCTTTGCAACGCACACGCGGCCATAATCATTGAGGGTTTGGGGACATCATGCTTCGCCTGCAATCGGCACTCGGCATTTTCGCATTGCTGCTGATCGCCTTCGCGCTCGCGGAGAATCGCCGCGCGGTGTCGCTGCGCCAGGCGGCGATCGGCCTCGTCGCGACCTTCGTCACCGCGATCGTGCTGCTGAAGCTGCCCGTCGTCGCCCATGCCTTCGGCGCCATCAACGACGCGGTCGGCGCCATCTCGGCGGCTTCGCGCGCGGGCTCCGCCTTCGTGTTCGGCTATGTGGGCGGCGGCACCCTGCCCTTCGACGTCAAGGTGCCGGGCGCCGATTTCATCCTGGCGTTCCAGGCGCTGCCGATCGTGCTGGTCATGAGCGTGCTGACGACTCTGCTGTTCTATTGGCGCGTGCTGCCGCCGATCGTGCGCGGCATGGCCTGGCTGCTCGAACGCACGCTCGGGGTCGGCGGCGCGGTCGGGCTGTCGACCGCCGCCAACATCTTCCTCGGCATGGTCGAGGCGCCGCTGTTCGTGCGGCCGTATCTTTCGCAGATGTCCCGCAGCGAATTGTTTCTGGTGATGACCGGCGGCATGGCCGGCATCGCCGGCACCGTGCTGGTGCTCTATGCGACGTTGCTTGCTCCTCTGATTCCTGATGCCGCCGCGCATTTCGTCATCGCCTCGGTGTTGGGCGCGCCGGCGGCGATCCTCGTCAGCCTGATCATGGTGCCCGAGACTTCGGACAAGCGCACCGGCGGCGCGCTGGAGGATCCGGAGATGGACGTCGCCAGCACGATGGACGCGATCGTGAAAGGCACGAGCGCGGGGATCGAGCTGCTGATCAACATCGTCGCGATGCTGCTGGTGCTGGTGGCGCTGGTCTATCTCGTCAACGCCGTCCTCGGCCTCATGCCCAACATCGGCGGCGCCGCGATCTCGCTGCAGCGCCTGCTCGGCCTCGTGATGGCGCCGGTGTGCTGGCTGATGGGATTGCCGTGGGACCAGGCGGTGACGGCCGGCAGCCTGATGGGCACCAAGACCGTGCTCAACGAGTTGATCGCCTATGTCGACTTCGCGAAGCTGCCACCCGATACGCTCGATCCGCGCTCACGCCTGATCATGCTCTATGCGATGTGCGGCTTCGCCAACTTCGCCAGCCTCGGCATCATGATCGGCGGGTTAGGCGTGATGGCGCCGGACCGGCGCGAGGAGATCAACGCGCTCGGGCTGAAGTCGATCGTATCGGGCACGCTGACGACGTGTCTGATGGGCGCGGTGGTGGGGGTGCTGACGTAGGTCCCGTCAGTCGCACAGCTTCGACTTCTTCGAGATACGGCGCAATTCGCCCGACTTGGCGCTGCATGACTCGACCGCCATGGCTTTCGCCTCGCTGTTCCGTCCCTGCACGCGCAGCAATTCCGCCAGGACGGCCTGCGCCATCGAGCGCACCGGCCCGCCTGCCACATCTGATGCGGCAAGCGACATGGCGGTTCGCACTTCCGCCTCGGCAGGACCGGCGCTGTTCTGCTCCATGAAGTAGACCGCGCGGAACAGATGAGCGCGCGGATCCCTGGGGTAGCGGGTGACGAGATCGAAGGACCGGCTGGCCATTTCGCGAGGGGTCGCCGGCAGCTCCGAGGCGCGGACATACTGCAAGGCATCGGTCATGTAGGACGAATAATGCGCGGCGGCGAAGCCGGCGCAGATCAGCGATCCCGCGAAACCCGCCAGCAGCGTCATGCCGGCGATCCGCGGCAGGCCGTCGAAGGAACAGAAGACGAGCCATGGCGCGAGGGCAAGCGCGCCGCCGGCCAGCGCACCGCCCGCATGGGCAAAATAGTCGACATTGCCGGACGCGCCGAAGGCAAGCGGCAGCAATGCCGGGACGCCGAAGAACAGCGACGTCTTCAGTCGCGATATCGTTTGATCGGCATCCGCCTCAGGATCGAAGCTCGCGACGAACAGCGCGGCGATGAGGCCGGTGATGGCGCCGGACGCGCCGACGCCCGGCATGCCCGGCGCATTGCCCAGCAGCGAGCCGGCCTCACCGACCAGAGCGCCGGCAACGAAGATCAGCGCAAACCAGCCGCGCCCGATCAGCGGCTCCAGCCTGACGCCGACGATGAACAGCGCAACGCAGTTGCCGAGGAGGTGCCAATGGCTGCCGTGCAGAAGCGGCGCGAGGCCAAGCCGCCACCACTCGCCCCTTCCGACAACCAGGTCGTAGCTGGTCGCGCCATCGGCGATCAGAGAGCGGACATCGAGCGAGCCGTCACGCCCAATGTCGATAGCGAGGGCGCGTTGCAGGGCGAAGATCAGCAGCAGACCGAAAATCAGGCCAATGGTGAGGAAGGGAATATCGGCCAGCAGCTTGTTGTCGCCGAAAAGCGTGTCCTCGCCGGACGAGGGTTCGACGCTGTCACGCATGACCGCCGGAGCGATCGGCGCGGCGGCGGGTCGAAACGACGCCCTCGGGGTTGGCGCCACGACGCCGCGTCGGCCAAACGTATTGGTCGCCATGAAAACATTTCCCGCATTTTCACGGCCTCAACCTGACGCGCGGAGTGTTTTCGACTGGTTAGCGGCGCCGCGCGGGACGCAACGGAACCCTGGGATTGATGACTGGCCGGTTTCCCGGATCGGACGCATTTTAGCGACCGGTTTGACGTAGCCCGGATGGAGCGCAGCGCAATCCGGGACCAGCTTCTCCGCAGCGACACTTTCCCGGATTTCGCTGCGCTCCATCCGGGCTACGAAACTCTCTCCCCGTCATTGCGAGTGAAGCGAAGCAATCCAGACTGTCCGCCCGGGCGCATTTCTGGATTGCGTCGCTTCGCTCGCAATGACGATGGTGAGAGCGCCTACGCCTTCAGCTCGACCGTCCTGAACTCCGCCGGCAGGATCACCTCCAGCAATTCGACGTCATCGGAATAGTCCAGGATCATGTGCTTGATCTTCGGCGGCTGCGTCCAGGCGCTGCCCTCCTTCATCAAGGTCTCGCCCTGGCCGTCCATGTAGGTCTTCACCCAGCCCTTGAGCACGTAGACCATCTGGAATTCGACGTCGTGGAAGTGCAGCTTCGAGACCTCCGCGGGATCGCAGGGGCCTTGCAAGCGGATCACATGCGCCTGCGCGAGGCCGTGGGTCGCAGCGGCGATACCGAGGTCGCGGTATTTGGCGTAGGTGCGCAGGCCGTCGGCGCGAAAATCTTCCTCGCGGTGATGGCTGATCGCGATGCGCTGCCTGGGACGTGCGGCCTTCTTCGGTGCTGCCGTGCGGGCCTTCGCCTTCACCGCCTTGCGTGCCGAGGATCGCGTCGCCGCCTTGGCGCTGCTCCGCTTCTTCACCGCGGTCTTGGTTGCGGGTCTTGATGCCTTTTGCCTGGCCATTGTCTGCCTCCCTGATCCGGGCTGCGCCCGGACGGGTGCAACCCGGCCGCAGACTATCCACTCCTGAACGGGGCGGCAAACGTGATGGCCCGACCCGGCGTAGCTTGCCCCAGGCTGTCGTGCCGAAGGGCCCCCGTCTCGTATTCGCTCCCTCACCGACTTAATCTCGCCGGGAGATTCTGGGGGATTGATTCATGAGCAACAGCGTAGGTCAGCGTGCATTTCACAATGCCCGGCTTCAAAAGCGGCAGAAGGCCGACGTGCTGCCGTTGCTCGGGCAGGCCCTCCAGTTGCACAAGCAAGGGCTCATCGCCGAGGCCCGGACTGCCTACCGCCTGGTCCTGCAGCTCGCGCCCAACCAGTTCATCGCGCTGCATATGCTCGGCAGCCTGGAGACCGACGCCAAGAACTACGAGCAGGCCGAAATCCTGCTGAGCCGCGCGGTCGTCGTGGATCCGCAATCCGCCGATGCCCACATGGGCCGCGGCATCGCGCTGAACAAGCTGCGGCGTCACGACGAGGCCCGCGAGAGCTATCGACGGGTCCTCGCCTTGCGCCCCAACTACGCCGAGGCCCTGTCCAATCTCGGCAATGCGAGCGTGACCCTCGATCTCAAGGAAGCGCTCGCCTGCTACGACAAGGCGCTCGCGATCGACGGCAACCTTGCCGAAGCCCACAACGGCCGGGGCTGGGTGCTCTATCGTCTGAACAATTTTGACGAGGCGCTAGCAAGCCTGAACCGCGCGCTGTCGATCAGGCCGAACTATGCTCCGGCGCTGGCAAATCGCGCCGGCGCATTGCGCGAGCTCCTGCGCTTCGACGAAGCCATGGCGGATTGCAATCGAGCCATCGCGCTGGCGCCCGACGACATGAGCGGGTGGCTTGGGCGCGCCGGCGTCTCGCTTCAGATCCAGCAAATGGCCGACGCGCTGCACGATTGCGAGAAGGCTCTCGAGATCGATCCCGAGGCCGCCCGCGCTCACCTGTTGCGGGGCGTTTGCCTTGCCGAACTTGGCCGGGTCCAGGAGGCCATCGCCAGCTTCGACCGCGCCCTCGAGATTCAGCCGGACCTGCCGAGCGCGATCTCCAACAAGATCTTCACGCTCGACTTCTTGGCGGATGCCAGCGTCGAGCTGCACCAGCAGGCCCGCCGCGTCTGGTGGGAGCAGATCGGCGCGAATATCGCGGCAGAGGCCGCGCGACCGCACGACAACAACCGCGATCCGGACCGCCCCCTGGTGCTCGGCTACGTCTCGTCCGACTTCAACGCGCATTCGGCCGCGTTCATCTTCAAGCCGGTGCTGCAATATCATGACCGGGATCAGTTCGAGGTCGTGTGCTACTCGTGCTCGTCCAAGCTGGATCCGGCGACCGAGGAATTCCAGAAGATCGCCGATCGCTGGCGCGACGCCTCGCAATGGAGCGACGATCGCCTCGCCGAGGAGATCCGTGCCGACGGGATCGATATCCTGATCGATCTGTCCGGCCATACCAAGGGAAACCGCCTCGGCGTGTTCGCGCGCAAGCCGGCGCCGATCCAGGCCCATGGCTGGGGACACGGCACCGGCACCGGGCTGCCGACGATCGACTATCTGTTCTCGGACCCGGTCGCGATTCCTGCGGAGGTCCGGCACCTGTTCGCGGAAACCGTCGTCGACGTGCCCTGCTTCGTGACGCTGGAGCCGCTGCCGATCGAGCTTGCACAGGTGTCGACGCCGGCGATCTCGAACGGCTTCGTCACATTCGGCGTCTTCAACCGCGTCAGCAAGATTTCGGACCAGGCCGCAACGGCCTGGTCCAGGATCCTGGAGCGGGTGCCGGGCTCACGGCTGCTGATCAAGGATGTCGCGCTGGACGATCAGCTGGTCCGCGACAATCTGATGGCGCGGCTTGCAAGCTGCGGCGTGCCGGCCGAACGCGTCGAACTGCTCGGCAAAACGCTGCGTATCGATCACCTGGCGGCATATAACCGCGTCGACATCGCCCTCGACCCGTTCCCGCAGAACGGCGGCGTCAGCACGCTGGAAGCGTTGCAGATGGGCGTGCCGGTCGTGGCGAAGCTCGGCAACAGCCTGCCGAGCCGCGCCGCCGGTTCGATCCTCACCGCGATCGGACTGCCGGACTGGGTGACGGACAGCGAAGAAGGCTATGTCGACATCGCGGTGAGCCGCGCCGCCGAGCTCGGCGACCTCGACAGGCTGCGCGGCGAATTGCCGGCACAGGTCCGGGCTGCCGCCGCGTGCAACCCGGTGTCCTACGCGCAAGCCGTGGACGAGGCCTATCGCGCGATGTGGAAGCGATACTGCGACAGCGCCGCCTGATTGTGTGTGTAGGCTTCGCGTGGCCGCGCGCCGGACGCAGCTCCAATGCAGCTGTCGTAGGGTGGGCAAAGCGACTTGTCCGCCGTAGCTCGAAGAGCGAAGGCGGAAGCGTGCCCAGCACTGTTAGATGCGATCACAGAGAGATGGTGGGCACGGCGCTAGCGCGCCTTTGCCCACCCTACGAGACCGGTGCTCGCTGCGAGACCTGTCTCGCCCTCAATGCAGCCGGAACACGCCGTCCACGGCGCGCAGCTCGGCCGGCTTGATCAGCTTGGAATGGGCGACGGTGACCGAGAACAGCGGACCCTCGAGCTTCTCCTGCCAGAAAGCCAGGAAGTCGGTTAGCGCGGGGAATTTCGGAAACATGTCGTAGTTCTGCCAGACATAGGTCTGGAGCAGCGAGGGATGATCCGGCATTCGATAAAGAATTTGCGCCGTCGTCAGCCCGTAGCCCAGCATCTGTTTCCGGAAGTCCTCGGAAACGCCCCCAACCCGCAGTCCCATGCCAACCTCCTTTGCAGGAGCGCATTCAGGGGCGGCTTTCCGGTACGCTGCGACGAGCCACCCGGTGGAGATGCGCTCACATGAGAGAAATGTGACGCAAACTGACAACCCATCTCAAGCCCAAAAGTTTAACAAGCTGTTGAAATTCAATGCGTTAGCAGCAGACATGCCACCGTGCTAATACGGTCCCCAAGGGCGCCCTGCGAGGCCCCCTTGGGCTGGTTAACGATGGGAAAGAGATTCTGGCAGTCGGCGCTTCCGGGTGCTGATTTTTCTGCTAGAAGCCCTTGCCCCCGCAAAATTCCTGTCCTATTTCAGCTCGGCCGGCGCTAGCACTCGCGGGCGCCGATTGCTAACACTTGAAAAACTCCATCTCGTGCAAATGCTTAGGAGGACTGCATGAAATTCCGTCCGCTTCACGACCGCGTCGTGGTCAAGCGCATCGACGCAGAAGAGAAGACCGCAGGCGGCATCATCATTCCCGACTCTGCCAAGGAAAAGCCCTCCCAGGGCGAAGTCGTCGCCGTTGGCCCGGGTGGCCGCGACGAGGCCGGCAAGCTGATCCCGATCGACCTGAAGGTCGGCGACCGCGTGCTGTTCGGCAAGTGGTCCGGCACTGAAGTCAAGATCGACGGCGTCGATCTCTTGATCATGAAGGAAAGCGACATCATGGGCGTCCTCGACGTCCCCGCTTCCAAGAAGAAGGCGGCCTAAGAGCCCCTCTCTCCCTCCAGTCAAACATCTCAAGGAAAATTCCAGATGGCAGCCAAAGAAGTCAAATTCTCGGTTGAAGCGCGCGACAAGATGCTGCGCGGCGTCGACGTTCTCGCCAACGCGGTGAAGGTCACGCTCGGTCCGAAGGGCCGCAACGTCGTGCTCGACAAGTCGTTCGGCGCTCCCCGCATCACCAAGGACGGCGTCACCGTCGCCAAGGAGATCGAGCTCGAGGACAAGTTCGAGAACATGGGCGCCCAGATGGTGCGCGAAGTCGCCTCCAAGTCCGCTGACGCGGCCGGCGACGGCACCACCACCGCCACCGTGCTCGCCCAGGCGATCGTGAAGGAAGGCGCCAAGTCGGTTGCCGCCGGCATGAACCCGATGGACCTCAAGCGCGGTATCGACCTCGCGGTCGAAGCCGTCGTTGCGGACCTCCAGAAGAACTCCAAGAAGGTCACCTCGAACGAGGAGATCGCCCAGGTCGGCACCATCTCGGCCAACGGCGACCAGGAGATCGGCAAGTTCCTCTCCGACGCCATGAAGAAGGTCGGCAACGAGGGTGTCATCACCGTCGAGGAAGCCAAGTCGCTCGAGACCGAGCTCGACGTCGTCGAGGGCATGCAGTTCGACCGCGGCTACATCTCGCCCTACTTCGTCACCAACGCCGACAAGATGCGCGTTGAGATGGACGACGCCTACATCCTCATCAACGAGAAGAAGCTCTCCTCGCTGAACGAGCTGCTGCCGCTGCTCGAGGCCGTGGTGCAGACCGGCAAGCCGCTGGTCATCGTCGCCGAGGACGTCGAAGGTGAAGCGCTCGCGACCCTGGTCGTGAACCGCCTGCGCGGCGGCCTCAAGGTTGCTGCCGTCAAGGCTCCGGGCTTCGGCGATCGCCGCAAGGCCATGCTGCAGGACATAGCGATCCTGACCGGCGGCCAGGCCATCTCGGAAGATCTCGGCATCAAGCTCGAGAACGTCACGCTCAACATGCTCGGTCGCGCCAAGAAGGTGATGATCGACAAGGAGAACACCACGATCGTCAACGGCGCCGGCAAGAAGGCCGACATCGAGGCGCGCGTGGCCCAGATCAAGGCGCAGATCGAGGAGACCACCTCGGACTACGACCGCGAGAAGCTCCAGGAGCGTCTGGCCAAGCTCGCCGGCGGCGTCGCGGTGATCCGCGTCGGCGGCGCGACCGAGGTCGAGGTGAAGGAGCGCAAGGATCGCGTTGATGACGCGATGCATGCGACCCGCGCTGCTGTCGAGGAAGGCATCGTTCCGGGCGGCGGCGTCGCCCTGCTCCGTGCGTCCGAGCAGCTCAAGGGCCTGCGCACCAAGAACGACGACCAGAAGACCGGCGTCGAGATCGTGCGCAAGGCGCTGTCGGCTCCCGCTCGCCAGATCGCGATCAACGCCGGTGAAGACGGCTCGGTGATCGTCGGCAAGATCCTGGAGAACAAGACCTACAATTACGGCTTCGACTCCCAGACCGGCGAATATGCCGACCTCGTCAAGAAGGGCATCATCGACCCGACCAAGGTGGTCCGTACCGCGATCCAGAACGCTGCCTCGGTTGCCGCGCTGCTGATCACCACGGAAGCCATGGTCGCCGAGCTGCCCAAGAAGGGCGGCGCAGGTCCCGCGATGCCCCCGGGCGGCGGCATGGGCGGCATGGACTTCTAAGCGACGAAGTCGTCCCGGACGCGGTGCAGCGCGAAGCGGTGCACCGCAGATCCGGGATCTCGCTCCACAAATTCGAAACCCCGGCAGCGATGCCGGGGTTTTTGTTTGGGAAGGTATTGGCCCGTAGCCCGGATGGAGTGCAGCGCAATCCGGGAAAGTCTGCGCCGCGGCACGCAGCGGCCCCGGATTTCGCTTCGCTTCATCCGGGCTACGGACTGCGGGCCTGGCGGCGGCGTCTTGTGACCATGCTCAAGCGCGCCTACAATTCCAACGTGTGCTCTTTGCTACCGTCTCCGCTGCAACATCCCACCGAGCCCTGCCGAGAATTGCGATGTCGCGCTGCAAGATCCTTCTGCTGCGAGCAGCCGTTGTCATTGTCACGGCGGTGATCCTCTTCGCGCCAATGCCTGCAGGCGCGTCGGACAGCAATGAGGTGATCGGGAAGATGGCCGGCACGTGGCCGGATTGGCTGCCGCGGGCTGAGCAATGTCCCGCCGACATTATGCCGTCGAACGCAGGCGCGCCGGCTTTTTCGATCGAGGGATGCACGGCCGCCGTGGAGCAATGCCTTGGCCGCTGTCGCGCGGGCAATGCGGGCGACTGCTACTCGGCCGCACTCGTCGTCCAGCGGACGATCAAGACCGGCCCGCTCTCAGATGCGCTCTTTCTGAGGGCCTGCAAGCTCGGCGCTGCTTCAGGCTGCACGAACGTTGCCGCCAGCATGGAAGACAGCGGCGACTACACCTGCCCCAATCGAACCTATGAACTGGCGTGCGACCGAGACGATCCCTGGGCATGCACGATGATGGGATTCCACCTGATCAAGGGGATCGGCGTCGAAAAGAACAACGACCGGGCGCGGCGTGTCCTGGCGAAGTCCTGCCGCTTCGGCGACCTGGACGAGGCCTGCTCAAACGCGAAAGCCTTTCTGAAGGAAATTGGCGACTGAAGCCTCGTAGCCCGGATGGAGCGAGCGCAAACCGGGACAGAGCGCCCGTCGCGGCTGCCTTCCCGGATTTCGCTTCGCTTCATCCGGGCTACGATGCGCCGGGCAGCGCGCACCAGGAATGACGCAACCTCACTGCACCTTGCCCAGCCGCTCGATGTGCGGCTCGCCGTCTTCATCGAGCGACCAGAAGATCCGCGTCACGCGGCCGACGAGATTGTCCATCGGGATGAATCCCATCGCCGACATCATGCGGCTGTCGGTGGAGTTGTCGCGATTGTCGCCGAGTACAAAGAAATGACCTGATGGCACGGTGAAGACGGCGGTGTTGTCCAGAAAGCCGTTGTCGACGCAATCGTAGGTTTCGTAGGACGCGCCGCTCGGCAGCGTCTCGCGCCAGCGCTTGACCTTGAGGTCGCCTCCGCAGGCGGTGCCGGCGAGCGTCTCGCTCAGAGCGGCGCGCGTCACCGGACGGTCGTTGAGGATAAGTTGCCCTGCCCGCATCTGGATGCGGTCGCCGGGCAGCCCGACCACGCGCTTGACGTAGTCGACCGACGTGTCCTTCGGCGTGCGGAACACGACGATGTCGCCATGCTCGGGCTCGGCGGCAAAGATACGGCCCGAGATCCAGGACGGTGCGAAGGGGAAGGAATAGCGGCCGTAGCCGTAGGCATATTTCGCGGCGAAGACGTAGTCGCCGACCATCAGCGTCGGCGCCATCGAACCCGAGGGGATGTTGAACGGCTGATACAGGAAGAAGCGAAAGAGGAACGGCGGCGACCACAGCACCGGGATCAGCAGGATCAGGACGACGATCGCCTTCCAGTCGCTGGATCGCGCCGCGGGGCGGATGGTTTCCTGAAGAGTGGTCATACGCCTGCCCGGTCTCGAATTTCGCCCGCGAGAATACGTAACCTTCGCGCGCGCGCAATCCCCGCTCAGGAGTTTGGTCGCATGGAAGCGCTTGCGCGTTCATCGCGAACGAACACCGGAGCATGAGGGGCCGCCCGTGGGCGGCCCCTCTCGTTTGTGACACGCATGTCCTCACGCGCCCTCGGGCGCCTTCAGGCGCACGAGGCGGGTCAGGAGGGCGTCGAGGCCCTCGCCGCTAGAGGCATGGAGGTCGATGCGGCCGACCTTCTCGACCAGCCGCTCCAGCGACTCCAGCTCCTTGAGCCGCAGCAGCAGGGGGTTCTCCTCCATCAGGCGGGCGGTGTTCAGGAGCGAACGCGTCGCCGCGGTCTCCTCCTGCCGGCGGATCAGGTTCGCCTTCGCGACCCGCTCCGCCTCCACCACCTTGTTCACCAGCTCCCGGATCTCGCCGGGCAGGATCACGTCCTTGACGCCGAGCTCGGTCACCTCGACACCGGACTCCGCGACGCGTGCGCGCACATAGTCGCGCAGCTCCGCATCCAGCGCCGCCTTCGCAGACAGCACCTCGTCCAGCGTCCGGCCCGCGACCGCTTCGCGGATCGCGAACTGCACCAGGCGGTACAGCCACGCATCCACGTCGGGCACGGTCGCAACCGTCCGCTCGGGATCGATCACCCGGCGGAACGCCGTCAGCGTCACCCGCAGCGCGATGCGATCCTTGGTCAGCATCTCCTGCGCGGTGATCTCGACCGCCTGGGGCCGCAGGTCGAGGCGCTTCACCTCGATCTTGCGGCCGACGGTCCAGAAGGCGTGCCGGCCGGGCGCGAGCCGCTCGACGAGCCGGCCCTCGACATAGAGCAGACCCGCCTCGTGGTTCTCGACCACCGTTTCCGACGTCACGGCCGAGCGGTTGCGCTCGATCATGGCCAGATGCCGCGCGCCGACCTTGGGATCGCCGGACACGTCGATGCGCTCGACATCGATGCGCGTTGCGACCTTCCAGTAGACGCGCACCTGCCAGGGCGTCAGCAGATGCACGGGCCGGCCGTCGAGGCTGACGATGGCAATCTCGTCCGCCCCGGTCTCGACCGCCTCGAACAGCTCGGCGGCAAGGTCGGGCCGCGCGGCCTTCAGCACGGCGTAGCGCTCCGCAGAGAATTCGCTGCGGACCGCGTCGAGCACCTCGGCCTTCAGCTCGTGCAGGGGATCGAACAGCCGGTGCTTGCCGGGCGCGAGCACGCGCACGAGCTGCCCGTTGCGCGTCAGCAACGCACGCTCGCCATCCTTCACCGTCACGTTCAGCGTCAGCAAATGCCAAGTCATGGCACGTCTCCTTCGTTTGTGCCCGGCCAGAGGCCGGACGACAGGTTTCGTTTGCAAAGGATGTGAGGACGCGGACGACGCTTCCCATGAAAACGGCGGACCGGGGCTTGAGCTTGCATGACGACGGGCGCACGCGCGCGATCGCGCGACGCGTGTCGCTCGGTCATGCGGAGCCACCCGGCATCGGCGCAAGCGGTATCGACCCGCGGCGCAAAGCCGGTCTCACAGTGTCTTAAGTTCGGACGGAAAGCCTTGCGGCAGAACGGCCGGACTGCGACTGAAGCGCGCGTCCGGTCCTCGTCAGAGGTGTCAGTTTTTCAGGCTGACCCGGAGCGATGGAGCGGGATTCGAACCCGCGACCCGATGATTAACGTCACCTGCTCTACCCAACTGAGCTATCCTTTGTGGGACAAGAGACCGGAATCGAACCGATGCCTTCGGGTGTTCAGCCCGACGCTCTCCATGAGCTACATCCTGCTTTTGCCTTCGTTCGGCGGAACACGACATCGCAGAGCGATCCGCGCCAGCCGGGATCTCAACGAGCCCGAACCCGTGGCCTAGCGAAGGAGCGCGTCAATAAACGAAGCACGTTCGGGTTGCAAGGGGGGATCGCAAGATTTTTCATTTGTCATTCCGGGGCGCGGCGAAGCCGCGAGCCCGGAATCCATAACCACAGGCCCTAATTGGAGATCCCGCTGTAGAGATCATCCCAATTTGGATTCTGTTCATCGATCAACCGCGTCTTCCAGTCTCGCCGCCATTTCTTCAGTTCTTTTTCGCGAGCAATCGCGCTGGTGGGGTCATCGAACATCTCGAACAGCACCAGCTTGTCGACTCCGTATCGCTTGGTGAATCCTGGGGCGACCTTGGTCTTGTGCTCGTAGACGCGCCGAACGAGGTCTCTCGTTACGCCAATGTACAGCGTCCCGTATTTCCGACTTGCCAGGATGTAGACGTAGTACGTCATCCCATCGGCCTGTGGTTATGGATTCCGGGCTCGGCGCTTCGCGCCGCCCCGGAATGACAACCGGATGTTAGGATCAAGCCGAGAACACATCAACCGAAAGCTGTAGTCGCAATACTAGAATCGTCACAGCAATCCGTCGCGTCACTCTCGCGACATCTCCTGAAAACACGCCCTCACCCAGTCGATCGTCACGCGGGTTGCGGCGTCGCGCTTGAGGTGGTTTTGCACGAGGAGCCAGGCATCGCGCCGCTTGGGCAGCAGCGTGGCGCGCAGACGGCGATCGGCAAGCAGGTCCGCGCAAACATGCTCCGGCAACACACCGGCCGCCCGATGCGTGCGGATCAGGTTGCGGATGACGCGAACATTGTCGGTGACGCAGCGCGCGCGGGCTTTCTTGGTGCGCAGGAATTGCATCTCGGGAATGGCACCGAGCTCGTCCGGATAGGCGCACAGCATCGGCTCGCCCTCGGTCGCAACGGGCTCGAAATAATAGATCCGGATGTCACCAAGCCTGGAGATCGCGAAGTCGCCCTTGTCGGGCTTGCGTAGCCGGATGGCGAGATCGGCCTCCCAGCGCGAGAATCTGACGTTCTCGCTCGAGGTCAGGAATTGCAGCGTCAGGCCGGGATTGGCGCGCAGGAAATCGCTCGCACGCGGCGACAGCACTTCTTCTGCGACCGTGTTGGTGGAGGCGATGCGCAGGCGCCCCACGGGACCTGCGAGGCTCTCACCGACGCGACCGATCTCGGCGGCGTGCGCCGCCATCGCCTCGACATGCGCCAGCACCGCCTCGCATTGCCGCGTCGGCTTGCGGACGCCGTCGGCGGCCTCGAACAGACGCACGCCCAGCGCGCGCTCGATGCGCGACAGCCTGCGTCCGACCGTGGTCTCGTCGATGCGCAACCGCGCGCTGGCGCCGGCATAGGTGCCCTCGTCCCTGACGGCAGCGATGATGCGAAGATCGTCCCAGTTCATGGGGTGAAGCTACATCGGCTGCGGGGAGCCTGCAATATCGCAGCCACCCGCTGCAATTTCCCTGCATATCGGCAGGCGGCCCCGGCGCTATGCTAGCGTGGCCTTTCGCCCCCGGAGATTGCCAAGACCATGACGACCGCAAAGACCCTGCTCCAGCTCGCCGGCGCCGACCTCAACCCGCCACGTCTTGGCGATGCCGCACTGGTGCTGATCGACATCCAGAACGAATATCTCGCCGGCCCCCTCACCCTGCCCGATGCCAAGCCCGCGATCCTGCGGGCAGCCGCCCTGCTGGCAAACGCGCGCAAGGCTGGTGCCGCGATCATCCATATCGCCCATCGCGGCAAGACGGGCAGCCTGTTCGATCGCGGCGCAGAACGCGGCGCCATCGTCACCGAGCTCAGCCCCCGTCCCGGTGAGCTCGTGATCGAGAAGGAACTGCCCAACGCGTTTGCCGGCACCGATCTCAAAGCGCGCCTTGATGCGACCGACAGGAAGAACATCGTGCTGGCCGGCTTCATGACGCATATGTGCGTCAGCTCCACCGCGCGAGCCGCGCTCGACCTCGGCTTCCGCACCACGATCGACGCCGATGCCTGCGCCACGCGCGACCTGCCCGACGGCCGCGGCGGCACGCTGGACGCCCGGACCATCCACGAGGTTGCGCTGGCCGAGCTATCCGACCGCTTCGCGATCATCGCGCGCGGCGATGCGCTGACATGATGGAGCAAGGCGATGCTGCAACTCTATTTCTCGCCGATGGCCTGCTCGCTTGCGAGCCGCATCGCACTGATGGAAGCAGGGCTGGATGCGCGCTATCATCTGGTGCATCTGCGGACCAAGCAGGTCATCGACGACGATAGCGATTTTCACGGCGTCTCGCCGAAGGGCGCAGTACCGGTGCTGGTGCTGGAGAACGGCGAGCGGCTGACGGAAAGCGCGGCGGTGCTGCAATACATCGCCGATGCGAAGCCCGAAGCAGGCCTCGCGCCCCGCTTCGGCGATCCCGATCGCTATCGTGTGCAGGAATGGTTGAGCTTCATCGGCGCCGAGATCCACAAGGCGTTCCTGTTTCCGTTCTTCTGGTACCAGGACGACGGCTCGCTCGCCAAGCCGCGCGCGCGGATTCTGCAGACCTTGTCGGTGCCCGCCACGCACCTTGCGGACCGCGAATTCCTCGTCGGCAACCGCTTCACCGTCGCGGACGCGCATCTCACCTGGGCCTTGCTGCTGCTCCGCCCCGCCGGCGTCGATATCGCGCAATGGCCGTCATTGTCGGCCTATCTCCAGCGCATGCAGGCGCGGCCCGCCGTGCGGGATGCAATCGCGACGGAGGCGGCGCTGCGCAAAACCATGGCGACAAGCCCGGCGTGACAGGTCACTGGAACAGGTGACCGCGATTGGGCTAGATCTTGCGACCGGCTGACGTCTTACAACGGGAACAAGATCATGACATCGCATGACGGAACGAAGATTCTTGCAGGCAAGGTCGCTTTGGTGACGGGCGCGGGACGCGGGCTCGGCCGCGCCTTCGCGGAAAAGCTCGCCGGGCTCGGCGCCGACGTCGCCATCCACGGCATGCGCGAGAACGGACCGGCCGAATATGGCGAGGGCACCACCCTCACCGCGGTGGCCGCCGAGATCGGCGGGCAGTTCGGGGTCCGCAGCCAGCGCGTGCTCGGCGATCTCACCAGGGGTGAGGACATCGCGCGCGTGATCGCCGAGACGGAAGCCGCGCTCGGGCCGATCGACATCCTCGTGCACAATGCCGGCGGCGACATCGCGGCCGCCGGCGGCAAGCCGGATCCGAACGACGCCGTCCACATCAAGGAGGCCGACGTGCGCGCGGTGCTGGAGCGCAACCTGCTCTCGACCATCCTGACCTGCCAGGCGGTCGCAAAGGGCATGATGCAGCGGCGACGTGGCCGCATCGTCACGCTCGGCTCGGTCGCCGCGTTCAAGGGGCGCACCCAGGGCTCGATCTACGCGGTATCGAAGGCCGGCGTGACCCACTACACGCGATGCCTCGCCGACCAGCTCCGCCCCTACGACATCGCCGTCAACTGCATCGCGCCCGGCGATACCCGCACCGGCCGCTTCCTCGGCACGCGCGCGGTGGATCCCGACAGGATGGTCGAGACCGGTACGCTCGACCGCATCGCGACCGTCGATGAGGTCGCGCGCGTCGTCGAGTTCTTCGCCGGTCCGATGGGCGCTTTCGTCTCCGGCCAGGTGCTCCGGATCGACGGCGGCGGACAGTGCTGGCCGGGCTGAGCGCACCGGCGGGGCGAAAACAAAAGGGCCGCTGGATGCGGCCCTTTTGCATGATCTCGAATTGATCGGGCTTACTCGACCCGCGCCAGCACCGCGAGCTTGCGGATGCCCTTGTTGCGGTAGGCGTCGAGGAAGGCGTAGTAGTCCTTGAACGACACGCAGCCGTTGGAGTCGCCGTTCGGCCCGAGCATGAAGGTGTGCGCGAGCAGGCCGTCGCGGCCGTAGATCGCGCTCTCGCCGCCGATCGGGGTCAGACGCAGAGCCGGCACGCCGTGGAACAGCGCCTCGCGCGGCTTGAGTGTGTAGATGTGCGGCGGCGTCACGCCGCGCATGCGGGTGCGCTGCGAGCGCGGATCGTCGAGATTGGAGCCGAGGCCGGAATGCGCCTCGAGCTTGGTGCCGTCGGGCAGATACACGGTCTTGGCAGTGATGTCGTAGACCGCGGTGTCGCGCTCATAGGGCGGCGCGCCGCCGAACATCGGGTTCTGCTCCTTCGGCGCGATGGCAGAGGTGATGCTGGCATCGGCCGAGGCATAAGCGAGCAGCCCGCCGGACGGCTCACGCTTGCCCCAGAGCTTCTCCACCATCGACTGGCGCGGACCGGTGATCGACATCACCGCGGCCTTGGCGCGGTCGGCGAAGGATTTCGGTTTTGCTTCGGGCGCCGGCACGATCTCGGCCGGGTCGGCCGAGGCCAGCTGCATCTGGCCTTCCGGCGCGCGCTTGGCCTTGGCGGCATCGGCGACCTTCTCGGTCAACGCCACCTTGGCCGCAGCCGGCTTCAGCGCGTCCGCGACCTTCGCGATCACGCTCGGCTTCGGGGCGTCTTTGGCCACGGCAACCTGGGTCGCGGGCGCGGCGCTTGCCGCATTCGAGGCCACGCCCTGCGTCGCAGCCGCGGCGAAGCGGTCATTGAACGCCTCACGCGAGATCGGAGCTGCGACCTGGAGCCGGTCGGGCAGCAGCGCGAAGGTCTCCCGGATGGCCTCACCGGCCTCACGCAGCGCAACCTTGGGCGCGCGCTTGATCACCGGCTCGTCGTAGCCGAGGCTACCGACGGTCGGATAGACGCTCGCGCCGAAGACGTTGCTGTAGATGGTCCAGCCGGCGCCCATCACGGCGCAGCCGATTGCTGCGGCGCCGAGCCAATTGGTCGTGGTCATTTTCCGGGAAGGCTTCCGAAGAGAATTCTTGCCAGGATTTTTGGACTTCCGTGCCGCGTTACTCTGCGCAGCGATACTCGTACTCATTCGCCTTGCGTCCAGGACGGTGTCACTCAGTCCCCCTTCGAAGTGCCGCTGGTCACGATCCGGAACCAGCATTTCGCAGAGGGTCGGAGCGTCATTAAGGCGACTTTTAGTTAAATGCAGATTAAGTTCGGGCGGATGTGGGGCACCGGGTTAACGCTGTCCCATTTCGAGAAAAAAGTCCGCAGAACTACGGGCTTAGGCGCGTTTGTTAACTATAATTCTCGGCTGGATCGGCATGCTCAGCGGACCTCTCCGGCCGCCTCTTAAGGCACATCGAACCAAGTCATTTTCGTGGTCTTCAATGCCCGAACGATAACGGGGAAGCATTGCCCGAAGCTGGTGCGCGCCATCTCCATCCTCGCCTCGCCCGGCTTGCGAGAGAGGGCCGGCGCTCACGCAGCACGGCACCGTGACTGAGAGTTGATTGCGCCGAGCTGGAAATTGCCGCACTGCGAAAATAGCTGGTAGAGCGGCACTTTTCAGCAGCCTCTGCGTGTGATACGGTACCGTATCAGCATCGCCTTGAACTGTGCCGAGCACGTAACCGGGAGGCTGGCATGAGAGGGATCGCGCGGGCCGGGCTTTTCGCCCTGGCGTGGTCGTTGTTGTTGGTGGACTACGCGGCCGCGCAGCAGGCCCGTGCCGGGTGCACGCCATCACCATCCGCGGCCGGAACGCAGACCTGGCGCTGCGACAACGGCATCACCATTGTCGCGGAGAATGGCGCCAGATTTGAACTAAAGGACGCCAACCGCGACGGACATATTGACTCCGTTGAGTTGAGCAGCCAGGCGCTGCTGGTCGAAGTGCCCAAAAAGCCCGGCGGCAATCCCTTCAAGGTGCTGACGCCACGGGCGATCGCCGCGGTCCGCGGCACGAAATGGGCCGTCGATGTCACGGAGGCCAAAACCGCGGTGTTCGTCGCCGACGGCCGTGTCGGCGTCTCCCGCAGGAGCGGCGGACGCGGCGTCGTGCTCGGGCCGGGCGAAGGCGTCGATGTCGAGGCCGCCGGCCCGCTGACCGTCAAGACATGGGGCCAGCCGCGCGTCGACGCGCTGATGGCAAGGCTGGGCCAATAGGACTGGGTCAATAAGCCCGGGTGTTTGAGACCAAGACGATTGAGGCTCGCGCAGCAAGGCTCGGGCGACAAAGAAGATTGCAGTACTAATGACTAGACGCGTTCAGATCCTGGTGGCTCTCGTCCTCACCGCGCTGTGGGGCGCCGGCGTTTATGCCGCGCACGCCAACGGTCATCTGCGCTTTCTCGACCGCCTCGAGGCGACGGTGACGGACTGGCGGACGCAGGTTCGCGGCGTGCAGGCGCCGCCTGATCTCGTCACCATCGTCGCGATCGACGACACCGTCGTCAAACGCGGCGGCAGCTATCCGCTGCCGCGCGCCGACCTCGCCCGCGTGGTCGATACCATCGTGCAGTTCAAGCCGAAGGTGATCGCCATCGACCTCCTGCTGGTCGACCGCAGCGCTGCGATCGGCGATGCCACGCTGGCCAGTACGCTCGCCACCGGCCCGATGGTGCTTGCCGCCGCGGCGATCTTCCCGAGCGCAAGCGAGGCGGTCGCCCCCAGCAGCCACGGCCCCCTCGCCGTCCTGCCGCAGGCCGAGCGCTTCCTGCTGCCGTTGCCGGCGTTTGCCGATCACGCCGAGGTCGGCGTCGTCAACGTCGCCACCGGACAGTCGGGCTCGCCGCTCTCGGTGCCGATGCTGTTCCGGACGCATGACAAGGTCGAGCTCTCATTCCCCTTGCGCGTCGCCACGCGCGCGCTCGACAAGCCGCTGACGATCGCGCCGGATCGTCTCATGCTGGGCGATCGCGCGGTGCCGACCGACAGCGACTTCGCGCTGCCGATCACCTATTACGGCCCGCGCCGCACCATCCGCACCGTCAGCGCGCAGAGCATCTTCGACGGCACGCTCAATCGCGCGGCGATCGAGAATCGCATCGTCGTGATCGGCGCCTCGGTCGCCGGCGGCGGCGACTTCTATCCGACGCCGTTCGATTCCCTGATGCCGGGCGTCGAGGTGATCTCCACCGCGATCACGCATCTCGTCGCCGGCGACGGCATCGTGCGCGACCACAAGGTTCACGTCGTCGATGCACTCACCGCGATCCTGCTGCCGGTGCTGCTGGTGGGCCTGCTCGCCTGGCGCCGCAGCGCGCTCGGCATCCTGGCGGCGGCCGTCGTGATGATCGCCTGGGCCGGGCTCAATCTGTTCGCCTTCACGCACGGCCTCTGGCTGAATGCCGCGACAACGCTGGCCGCGACGGTGCCGCCGGTCGCGGTCTTCGCGGGTGTTCAGCTCTGGGTCGGCGGCCGCAAGGCGCAATATCTCACCGCCAAGAGCCAGTCGCTGGCGCAGTTCCAGGCGCCGGCGGTGCAGGAATGGCTGGCGCGGGATCCCGATTTCCTGGCGAAGCCGGTCCGGCAGGAAGCAGCCGTGGTCTTCATCGATCTCTCCGGCTTCACCGCGCTGAGCGAGCGGATCGATCCCGACGCGCTACGGGACATGCTGAACGCGTTTCACGCGCGGATCGACATGGCGGCGACCGCGTGCAGCGGGATCGTCACGAGCTTCCTCGGCGACGGCGCCATGATCCTGTTCGGCCTGCCCGGCGCGAGGCCCGACGATGCGGCGCGCGCGCTCAAATGCGCCATCGAGCTGCATCGCAGCGTCGCGTCCTGGATCGCGTCGCTGCCGCCTGCAATCGGGGATCAGCTCGGCTTCAAGATCGGCGCGCATTGCGGGCCGATCGTCGCCTCGCGCCTTGGCGGCAGCCATCAGCACATCACGGCGACGGGCGACACCGTCAACGTCGCGAACCGGCTGATGGAGGTCGCGGCCCAGAACGGCGCGCGGCTCGCGCTGAGCGACACGCTGCTGGACGCAGCCGATTTCCTCGGCGATCCCGACAGCTCGTTGAAAGGCCCGCTGCGCACGCAGGTCCGCGGCCGCTCCGGCACGGTCGCAGTCTGGTTCTGGCGCGACGAGAGCAAGCCCGGCCAGGCCGCGGCCGGGGCCGAGATGATGGAGTGAGCGAACACTCCGCCGTCGTCCCGGCCTAGTGCGCAATTGCACACGGGGGCCGGGACCATAACCACAAGCAGAAGTTTGACGAAGACTGCAGTGAAACGTCTTCGCGCGGTACCGTCACCTGCGCCGATCGATAGATCACGCGGTTTGGGTCCCGGCCTCCGTGCGCAATTGCGCACTAGGCCGGGACGACATAGAGACCTACCGCGCTTCCGGCGGCGGGGAGCGGTCGAGCACGTCGCCCTTGGCGCCTTCGAGCAGATCGATGCCGTAGGTCTCGACCACGAGCGGCCCGCGCTTGCGCTGCAATTGCGCGACCTGCGTCACCTTGGCAAAGAGCTCGTTGAGGGCGGGATTGCCGCCTGCACGCAGCTCGTCGACATAAAGCAGCTTGCCAGCAAGCAGCTTCGCATCCGGCTCGAGCATGTTGACCCAGCGGATGCGCTGGTTCTGCTGCACGACGCAGGTGCCGCGCGGCAGGTAGAAGGCGAGCCAGCCCGTGGTGCCGTAATCCGGCGCGAGCACGCAGGTCGCACCATTGCGTACGCGCTCGGCTTCGATTCCCGCGGCGAGCTCGCGCCAGCCGACACCGACGCTGCGCACGGTGGCATCGCGGCGATAGCCCGAGAGCCAGCCGGTGTTGGCCTGCAGGATCAGCGCGGCGAACATCACGATGCCCGTGGGCGCGGCCCAACGCAGGCAGAAATCCGCAAGGCGCCGCGCGCGCGGCTTCCACTGCACGAGGTTGGCGGCGGCCGCGGCCGCGACCACGAACGGCGGATAGACCGGCGCGAACCAGTTGGCCTCGACGCGGGCATGCAGCGAATGCCAGACGAAATAGGCGACGATGGTCCAGAACATCGTCTCGATCAGCACGCGCGAGGCCAGCGCGCCGGCGCGGTGCCAGGTCAGCGCGTGCAGCCCCATCGCGCCGAGGATGAAGACCAGCGGGGTTGCGAACGCGATCTGGGTCGGGATCAGCTCGGCGATGTAGACGGGACGGAAGTCCTCGATCCTGGCGCGGCCGAGCTGCTTTGCGAACGAGACCCATTGGTGATCGGCGTTCCAGAGGATCACCGGCGAGAACAGCGCCAGCGCTACGAGACCGCCGAGATAGGGCCAGGGCGAGAGAAACCACCGCCTGAGCTTCGGCACGCAAACGAGCCAGATCAGGATGGCGGCGCCAAAGAACATCGCGGTGTATTTCGACAGCAGCGCAGCACCCACGGCGGCGCCGACCGCGAGCCACCAGACGCCGCGGCCGGTCTCCAGCACCTTGGCGAGGAAGAACAGCACGAAGCTGGAGGCGACCAGCAGCGGCGCATCGGGCGTCACGATCAGCGTGCCGACCGAGGCCATCATGGTCACGTTGAGCAGGATGGCGCTGGTGGCGGCAACGCGCGCCCCGCCGAACAGGATCGCCGCGGAGCGATAGACCGCATAGCTCATCGGCAGCGCGAGCAGGATCGAGACGAGACGGACGCCGAGCTCGGTGTCGCCGGCGATCATGGTGCCGGCGCGGATGACGTAGGCGACCATCGGCGGGTGGTCGTAGTAGCCACCGGCGAGGTTCTGCGACCACATCCAGTAGTAGGCTTCGTCGAAGGTGATCGGCGTGAACGCGGCCGTGACGAGCCGCAAGGCCACCAGCGCGAGAATCACCAGCGCGGTGTTGCGGACGATCCGCGCGTCAGCCCCGCCCATCCCAGGCTATTTCTTGCGCCAGACGAACAGTCCGGACATCGCGTAGTTCCACACCACGCCCATCAGCGCGCCGGCCATGCCGGCCAGCCACCAGATCGGCTCCTGGTCGTAGACAGAGAAGGCGACGCCGACATTGGCGAGCAGACCGACGCTGCACACGATGTAGAAGGCGATCAGCCCGCGCAGCAGCGCAAAGCCCTTCAGCCGCTGGTCGCGATAGGTGAGGAAGTTGTTGAGGATGAAATTGCTGGTCATGGCGACGATCGCGCCGGCGGCCTGCGCCTCGGCGAACGGCGCCTTGAACAGCTGAAGTCCGAGGAACAGCGTCGTGAGATGCACCACGAGGCCGATGCCGCCGACCATGGCGAACAGGATGAAGCGCAGCGAGACGATGTCGTTGCTGAGCTTGGCCAGCACGAGGCCGAGGAAGTCGAGCGCGACCATGGAATCGAGCTTGCTCTCGCCGTGCTGGCGGGCACCGAACGTGTAGGGAATCTCGACGGCGCGCAGACCACCATGCGCGGTCGCGACGACGTCGAGCAGGATCTTGAAGCCGTGCACGGACAGCTTCGGCGCGAGCTCTTCGAAACGATCGCGGCGGATCATGAAGAAGCCGCTCATGGGATCGGCGATCTCGACCCGCAGCATCTTCCTGGCGACCTCGGTCGCGAGCGCGCTGGCGCCGGCGCGCTGCTTGTTGAAGCCTTCACTCTTGTAGCCCTCGATATAGCGGCTGCCGACCACGAGATCGGCCTCGTCGCTGGCGAGCAGCAGCAGCATCTTCGGCAGCTGCGTCTCGTCGTGCTGGAGGTCGGCGTCGATCACGGCCACAAAGGGCGCGCTGGAGGCCAGGATGCCTTCGATGCAGGCACCCGACAGTCCGCGGCGGCCGATGCGGCGGATACAGCGCACGCGGCTGTCCTGCTGCGCCAGGCCGCGCACGACGTCCCAGGTGCCGTCAGGCGAATTGTCGTCGACGAACACGACCTCCCAGGCGACGTTGGCAAGGGTCGCCTCCAGGCGCCGGTACAGCACCGTGACGTTGTCGCGCTCGTTGAAGGTCGGGACGATGACCGACAGTTCCGGCCCCTCTTGGGCCTGCTGCGGATGGTCGGAGCCCGGTCTGATCGCTTCATTCATGACGGCAGCGTATATCCGCCGCGTCCTGAACTGCCAAGCCGGGGTTTCCAGGGGAGCGGGCCAAAAGGGCCCCAAAATGCCAACGACCCCGGAACGGCGGACCGCGCGTACATCCGGCGCAGGCCCAAGCTATTCCAAGGTCGTTCCAGCGCCGGAGTGTTTCTCTCGACGTCGCCGTTAGAACCTAAATGGGGACGGAAAACCGCTTTTCAAGGGGGCAAAGGCCCCCTTTTCAGGACTAGTTCGGAACTTCCTTGATTATCGGCCCGCGCGGCGCAGGCGCGGCGGGGGCTGCGGGCGCCGCGGCGGGCGCAGGCTCGACCTTCGCCGGCCTGGGCGGCTTGCCGTACTGGCCGATTGGCCCGAAGACGACGGCGACCGCGAGCACGATCGCCGCGACGATCGCGCCCAGAATGCCACCCACCGACTCAGACGCCATGGAAACCCATCCCCGTTCCAGATGCGGCGAGTGATACCACGGATGAGCGCGAGGCCGGAAGAGCCCCGGGCAAATGGCGCGCGGCGAATCGCGAGCAGCGACGCCCTACTTCGTCGGCGGCCTGTGCTTCGCGAAGGCCGTTACGATGTCCTTCTGCGCCGACGCCACCGCCCTGTTCGCGGTCGCGAGATGGGCGTCGGCATCGATGTCGGGATATTGCGCGGTGAGATAGCCCAGCAAGGCGACGCGGTAGTATTGCCGCTCGGACGGACAGGCGCTCGCGACCGAGCGGCCGAAATCCTGCTCCGACAGGCCCTGATTGCTGTCGCGCGAATATTCCCGCGCCAGGCAATGCCAGTAATCGTCGCGGCCCTGCATGGCGAGCTTCTGCGCGTTCTTATCGTCATCGTCAGCCAGAACACCTGACGTCATGGCAGCAGATGTCACCACCATGAGCGCCGCTCCCACCATCAGCATCCGCATCTTGTTCTCCTTCTGCGCAGACGATCTTTTCGCGAGCTTAAACGGGACGCCGCAACTGGCCAATCACAACTGGTTTGACTAGGATGAGGTCCCTCCCTCGTCGATGCGAGAACCTCCCGTGGCCAAAGCAAAAACCGCGTCCAAAAAATCCGGCAACATCTTCATCGGCATCGGCGGCTGGACCTTCGAGCCCTGGCGCGGCGTGTTCTATCCGGAGAAGCTGACCCAGGCGAAGGAGCTGTCCTATGCCGCCTCGAAGCTGACCTCGATCGAGATCAACGGCACCTATTACGGCTCGCAGAAGCCGGAGAGCTTTCGCAAATGGGCGAGCGAGGTGCCCGAGGGTTTCGTGTTCTCGGTGAAGGGACCGCGCTTCGCCACCAATCGTCGCGTGCTGGCGGAGGCCGGCGACTCCGTCAAGCGGTTCTATGATTCCGGCGTGCTGGAACTCGGCGATCATCTCGGCCCGGTGCTGTGGCAGTTCGCGCCGACCAAGAAATTCGACGGCGCCGATTTCGGCAAATTCCTCGAGCTGCTGCCACGCAAGCTCGACGGGCGCGCGCTGCGCCACGTGGTCGAGGTCCGCCACGACAGCTTCTGCACGCCGGATTTCGTCGCGCTGATCCGCGAGTTCGAGACGCCCGTGGTGTTCGCCGAGCACGGCAAATATCCCGCCATTGCCGACGTTGCCGGCGACTTCGTCTATGCGCGCCTGCAGAAGGGCAATGACGAGATCAAGACCTGCTATCCGCCGAAGCAGCTCGATGCCTGGGCCGAGCGCTTTCAGGCCTGGGCCTCGGGCAGTGAACCGGACGACCTGCCGAAGGTTGACAAGACGAAACCGAAGAAGGAGCCGCGCGACGTGTTTGCCTATGTCATCCACGAAGGCAAGGTGCGCGCACCCCATGGCGCCATGGAACTGATCGCGCGGGTGAGTTGAAAGACGACCTCTCATGTCATGACCCGAGGTGCCCCATGGCCAAGGCGAAGAAGCTGTTCACCATCGGCTATGAGCAGACGCCGCCCAAGGCGGTGCTGGACGAGCTGGAAGGAGCCGGCGTCAAGCTCGTGGTCGACGTGCGCGCGGTGACGTCGTCGCGGCGCCCGGGCTTTTCCAAGAACCAGCTGGCCGCGGGCCTCGACGAGCGCGGCATCGCCTATGTCCATCTCGCCGCGCTCGGCACGCCCAAGGAGGGCCGCCTCGCCGCCCGCAGCGGGCAATACGACGTGCTGGAGAAGATCTTCTCAAAGCACTTGAAGACGCCGGAGGCCCGCGAACAGATGGACGAGCTTTCGGCGCTGGTGAAGAAGGCCGGCCCGGTGTGCCTGCTCTGCTACGAGCGCGACCACACCCACTGCCACCGCCAGATGATCGCGGAGATCATCGAGGAGCGCGATGGCGTGACGGTGAAGAATCTGGCGGGGCGGCAGGTGTAGTGGTCTGCCGGTCCAAGGCAGGACCGGGCGATGACGTTAGCCGTTGCCGTCATCCTGAGGTGGCCGCTTCTTCAGCGGCCCTCGAAGGACGACGGCGTGCCACCGACGTTACATCTCGGCCGGTCATCCTTCGAGGCTCGCAAGAGCTCCCGCCTCAGGATGACGGGTCTGCCCCGGCCAGCCTAAACGTCCCTTCCATCATCTGCACGCAACTGCCGCCGACATGCGCGGAGACGATCTTGCCGTCCTGCTTGCGCACGCGGGTGCGCAGGATGCTGGGCCGGCCCATGTCAAAGCCCTGGCCGATGGTGAGCTTCAATTCACCGTCGCGCGTCGGATCGAGCTCGGCAAACAGCGAGACCGCGGCAACCGTCGCGCTGCCAGTAGCGGGATCTTCGGCAAAGCCGCTGGTGCCGCGCATGAACATCCGCGCCTGCCGGTCGCTGAACGACTCCGACGCGGGCACATCGCGCGTGTAGAACCACACCGAGAAAGCCCCATCGCGCGGCAACACCCTGCCGAAAGCCGCAGCGTCGGGCCTCGCCCGCTGCAGCGCTTCGCGTGAACGCACCTCCGCGACCAGGAATGGCGTTCCCACACCGACGACTTGCGGCGCATGGCGATCGACCTTGATGTCATCAGCCGCCAACGAGATACAGGCCGCAACGTCAGCGGCGGAGACCTCCGCAAGCCGCGACAGCGGTTGCGGCGCGGTGAGCTCGGTACTGACCACCCGGCCCTGCTCGCGCACGATCTCGACCGGCACGAGGCCCGCCTTCTCCTCGAACAGCAGGCGCGGCCGCGGCTCCCTGGCAAGACTCGCCAGCACGAAGGCGGTGCCGACATTGGGATGGCCCGCAAACGGAAGCTCCCGCACCGGCGTGAAGATGCGGACCTCGGCATCATTGGCGTTGTCGCGCGGCGGCAGCACGAAGGTCGTCTCGGAATAGTTGAACTCGGTCGCGATCGCCTGCATCTGCGCGGTCGAGAGACCACCGGCGTCGAGCACCACGGCGAGCTGGTTGCCGCCGAAGGCGCGGTCGGTGAACACGTCGACGGTGACGTAGCGGCGCTGCATCTGCACTTCCCCATGCAAGTCGCGGCCGCGACCGGCCGCATCGCGCGGCAGTCTACAAGCCGAAAACGTCGCTCGTCATGCCCCAAAATTCGGAGCAATCGGAGCAATGGCGGAAGACGCCTCAGAAGCGAAACAGCGGCCGTGGCGATGCGAGAACTTGCGCGCGCTCGTCCTTGTCGGCGATCAGCCTATCGAGGAATTCCCGGTTCTTCGCGTAGGTCTGCGTTGCCTCGAACTGCGTGTGCGGCCAGTCGCTGCCCCACAGCAGGCGATCGGGACCGTAGGCGTTGCGCAGCAGCGGATAGGCCTGCCTCGCAAAATCCTCGCCGGCCATCCCGTTGCGATACGGCGCCGAGATCTTGACCCAGACGTTTCCCGTCGCACCGAGCTTCAGCAGCGACTGGAAGCCGGGATCGGCGACGCCGAGCTTTTGATCGGGCAGCGCGTAGTGATCGAGCACGACGGAAACGCCATGATCGAGCAGCCGGGGCGCGAGCACGGCGAGATCGGACGCGTTGCGCTGGATCTCGACCTGCCAGCCCAGCGCTTTCACGTGCCCGAGCAGCGCCCTCCATTCGGCAGCCGCGAGATCGGGCAAGGGCTGGCCGACCAGGTTGAGGCGGATGCCGGCAACGCCGGCGCGGTCGAACGTGCGCAGCTCGTCCGCGGACACCGAAGGATCGACCACGGCGATGCCGCGCAGCCGCCCTTTCGCCTGTGTCAGGCACTCGACCAGGTAGGAATTGTCCGTGCCGAGAAAGCTCGGCTGCACCAGCACGCCGTTGGTCATGCCGCTCTGATCGAGCTGCTTCAGATAGAGCGCGAGCGGCGCGTCATAGTCGGGCGCATAGCGCCGGCCCGGTGCGAGCTTGAGCCCGCGGTGAAACACATGAGCGTGGGTGTCGATCGTCCTCAAGGCCGCCTCACTTCTGGCCGTGATCGCGACCGCCGCGGCAAGCGAGGCGAGACCCACGCCGAACCGGCGGCGCGTGAGATCGCGCCGGGAAAATGTCATGGCAAATTCTCCCCATCCCGCCTCAGGCGCGCGTCGCCGCGGTCTGTTCGAACACCTTGCCGCGCGTCTCCGGCAGCATCAGCACCGCGATCAGAACCAGCGAATAGGCGAAGGCCGCATCGATGCCGATCGCCGGCCCGAGGCCGATATGGTCGCTGAGATAGCCGACCAGGAACGGGAACGCAGCCGAGACGATGCGGCCGAAATTGTAGCAGAAGCCGACACCGGTGCCGCGCACGCCGGCGGGATAGAGCTCGCTGAACAGCGCCGCCATGCTGGCGGGAATGCCGGCGGAGAAGAAGCCGAGCGGAAAGCCGAGCACCAGCATCTGTCCATTGGTGAGCGGCGCGAAGATGTAGATCAGCACGGTGACGATGCAGGCAGTGGCAAAGAACGCGACATTGGCCCGGCGCCCGATGCGGTCGCTGATGATACCGCTGGTGACGCAGCCGCAGAAGAAGGCGACGATGATGACGGCGAGATAACCGCTGGAGCCGAGCACCGACAGATGCCGCACCTCGCGCAGATATGTCGGCAGGAAGTGGTGAGCGCGGCATAGCCGCCATGGGCACCGATGCCGAACAGGCCGCCGATCAGCGTCGCGCGCAGCACGTCGCGATGGAAGATGCCGGAGAGCGTGGCGAGGAACGGCGTCTTCTCGGCGGCGACCGCACGCGGCGGCTCTTTCAAACCGCGCCGGATGAAAATGATGAGGAGTGCCGGCAGCAGCCCGAGCGCGAACAGGAGCCGCCAGCCGATGTCGGCCGGCGCATAGGTGAAGACCAGCGCAGAAAGCAGCACGGCCGCGCCCCAGCCCACCGCCCAGGCGCTCTGCACCGAGCCAAGCGCCTTGCCGCGATGCTCGGGCCGGATGATCTCGGCCATCAGCACCGCGCCGCAGGCCCATTCGGCGCCGAAGCCGAGGCCCTGGATCGCCTTCAGAACGAGGAGCTGGGTGTAGGTCATCGCAAAAGCGCAGGCGAACGTCGCGAGCGCGAAGGTGGCGACCGTGATCTGGAGCGCCTTGACGCGGCCAAAGCGATCGCCGAGCGCGCCGCCGAACCAGCCGCCGAATGCACCGAAGAACAGCGTGATCGAGCCGAGCAGGCCCGCATCAGCCTTGCTGATGCCGAAGGCCGCAATCAGCGCGGGGATGGCAAGGCCGAACATCTGTACGTCGAGCGCGTCCAGCGCCCAGCCGCCAAAGCTTGCCCAGAACGTGCGCCTCTCCAGCGGCGAGCTCTCGCTGTACCAATTCGACATGTTTCCTACCCCTGTACTCGTTTATTGGTTGATGTCGTTGAAAGACCGCCTCACCGGATTTCGGCGTGATAGCGGAAGCGGTCGGCCGGCCCGCGCGAACGGCGCCATTCGATCGGCCGCCGCTCGAGGTCGAGCGCGAGGCGCTCGATCACGATCAGCGGGGCATGGGCATCGAGCCTGAGCAGACGCGCCTGCATCTCGTTGGCGCTCTCGACCGTCAGGATTTCCTCGGCGGACACCACGACCTCGCCGCAGCGCTCCTCATAGAGCGGATACAAGAGGTCGCCGAACTCGGCGGTGTCGATGTCGAGGATCGGCGCGAAACGTGATTGCTGGAGCCAGATCTCTTCCGCGAGCAGCGGCACATCGTCGATCAGGCGCAGGCGCGACAGGCTGATCACGGGCTCGCCGACGGGGATGCGCAAGGCGGAGGCAACGGCCGACGTCGCAGCGATGCTCTTGCGCCGGATGATGCGGCTCTTCGGCACGCGTCGCTCGCCGCTCTCCGACTGGAAGCGGAAGAAGCGGAACAGCGAGGAATTGAAGCGCGCGCGGCGCACGAAGGTGCCGCGGCCCTGCTGCCGCTCCAGCACATTGTCGCTGACGAGCTGATCGATCGCCTTGCGCACGGTGCCGATGGCGACGCCGTAATGGGCGCCAAGCTCGGCCTCGGACGGGATGGGCTCGCCCGGCCGCCACTCATTGCGGTTGATCCGCGCGGCAAGGTCGTCGCGCAGGCGCTGGTAACGTGGCAGGCGGTCGTCGAGCGCTGAATTCATATAGTCATATAGATGACTATATGAGATGGGAGTCAAGGACTACCATGACACCGCAACCGGAGAGGCTGAGAGGCTCCGATTGCGAGGCCGGACCGGCGGAGGCCGCCGGCCCGGCCTTGCCGCATCTCAGTTTGCGGCCTTCGGCAGGCAGGGCGGCCGCGTATAGGGCGCTGAGGCATATGCGCCGACCGCCGGAGCCCTCACACAATCCGCCATCGCCTGAGACTGGGCGCGCCGCGAAGCAGCGTCGCGGGCGGAAGCGGCTTCGGTTTGATAGACGGCGGCGGCGATCAGGGCGGCCACAACAACGGGCAATCTGGTCATCAGTTTTCTCCGCATGACAAACGGAAGATCGATGGTTCGGCCTTCCAGAGTGCAGGAGCGGAAAACACCGCGCGATATTTCATCACGCGCCTTCAATGAAACGCGAGCAGTCTACCCGAGCTGAAACACCGCCACCTTCTGCTCGTAGCCGCGCACCTCGACCTCGCCGAGCGCGACGGCATCGTCACCGTCCTTGCCGAGCGCCTCGCGGACGGACGCGGAGATCAGCAGTTGCGAGCCGAACTCCTTGTTCAGCGCTTCCAGGCGCGAAGCGAAATTCACGGTGTCGCCGATGACAGTGTATTCCTTGCGTCGGGGCGAGCCGATATTGCCGGCGACGACCTCGCCGAAATGGATGCCGATGCCGATCCGCAGCGGCCAGCTGGTCTCCGCGTTGATGCGGCCCATGGCCGTCAGCATCTCGCGGCCTGCGGCGACAGCGCGATGGGCAGCGTCGGATGCCTCCAGCGGCGCGCCGAACAGCGCGAGAAAGCCGTCGCCCAGGAACTTGTTCACGATGCCGCCCTCGCGGTCGAGAATATCCACCAGCACCGCGAAGGCGCCGTCGAGGCGGTCCACCACCTCCTGCGGGGTGCGAGACTGCGCGCCGGCGGTGAAACCGCGGAAGTCGACGAACATCACCGCGACGCGGCGGACGTCGCCGCCCGCGCCCGTTCCCGCCGCCATCAGCCGTTCCACCACCTGCGGAGAAACGTGCTGGCCGAACAGATTGGTCACGCGGTCGCGCGCAGTGGCGGCTGCGATGCTCGCGGCAAACTGCCGGCGGAGCTGAGCGCCGACGGAGCCCGCGAGCACGCCGCAGATCAGGATGATGGTGCTGCGCACCCCATGGAAATAGGTCTGCGGCTCGCCGAAGCTCGAGGAATCATAAATCGAAGCAACGGCGAACAGCTGGGCGGCGGCGACGAAGCCGGTGAAGGTGGACAGCCAGAAATCGAGCCGCAGGGTCGAGAGGATGACGAAGATGAAATAGATCAGCGGCACCGCGAAGCCGAGCGCCTGGCTTGCGCCCATGGTGCGGATCTGCAGGATGAGGATTACGGTGGGCAGCGACGTCTCGATCAGCGCACCGATATAGCGCCTGACAACCGGCAGATCGCGATCGAGCTTGAGGTTCTTCCTGATCTGGGTATGGACCCAGACCTCGAACAGGATGAAGCCGACGAGCAGGCCGTAGACCTCGGCGAGCCCCTCGGTGCCGCGCCAGACCCGATTCACGACGACGGGATCGACCAGATAGATCGCGGTGAGGAAGACCGTCATGACGCAGCCGGTCACGATCAGCGCCCTCACCCGCAACAGCTCGGTGCGCAGCACCTCCCGCGTCAGCTCGCGCTCGAAATCCTCGGACAAGACGGCGTGCTGCCGTGTCTTCCTGCTCGCAAAGCTGACCATCATCCCCCCTGGTCATTCCGGGGCGATGCGACAGCATCGCACCCGGAATCTCGAGATTCCGGGTTCGCGCTTCGCGCGCCCCGGAATGACTTCGGGCATTGTGCCTCAATCCAGCGTGCGGCGGAAGCGCGTCACGGCGATGGTCATGGCGACCAGCATCAGGGCCGCCAGCGCCAGGGCGTCGAAGCGCACGTTCTGCACGGTCGCGCCCTTCAGCATGATGGCGCGGACGATGCGCAAATAATGCGTCAGCGGCAGGGCCTCGCCGAGATATTGCGCCCAGGCCGGCATACCCGCGAACGGAAACATGAAGCCGGAGAGCAGGATGCTCGGCAGGAAGAACATCATCGACATCTGCATCGCCTGGAGCTGGTTCTGCACCACTGTCGAAATGGTGTAGCCAATCGACAGATTGGTGGTGATGAACAGCGTCGAGAGCAGCGCCAGAAGGAACAGATTGCCGAGCACGGGCACGCCGAAGAGCAGGACGCCGATGCCGATAATCAGGAAGGCCTGGACGAAGCCGACCAGCACGTAAGGGATGATCTTGCCGAACATCACCTCGACCGGCTTGATCGGCATCGACAGCAGGGCTTCCATGGTGCCGCGCTCGACCTCGCGCGTGACGGAAAGCGCGGTGAAGATCAGCATGGTCATGGTGAGGATGGTGCCGACGAGGCCCGGCACGATGTTGAGGCTGGAGTTCGCCGCCGGATTATAGCGGGCGTGCGCGCGGATCTCGAACGGCATCTCCGGGGGATCGCCGATATAGAGATCATGCTTGAGGGCGGTCTGGACGATCATGCCGAGCGAGCCGAGCGCGGCACTTGCCGCGACGGGATCGGTGGCGTCGGCCGCGACCAGCAGTGCCGGCTTGTCGCCGCGCCGCACCGCCCGCTCGAAGCCGCGCGGGATCTCGACGCCGAACAGCACCTTGCCCGACTTCAGCAGATTGTCGAAATCGTCGACGTCATGGACCTCGTAGAGGAAGCGGAAATATTTGGTGTTCTCCAGCGCCTTCAGCACCGAGCGGGCGAGATCGCTGTCCTCCTGGAGCAGAACCGCACTCGGCAGGTTGTGCGGCGTGGTGTTGATGGCATAGCCAAACAGCAGGAGCTGCATCACCGGCAGCATCACGATCATCGCGAACGAGACGCGGTCGCGCCTCAGCTGGATGAACTCCTTGATCAGCATCGCATAGGAGCGCTTCCAGAAGCCGAAGCGTTCGCGGATCTCGTGCGCCGGCGTGGGATGATCAATCGCGCTCATTGGAAATTGTCCCTGGAGCGGTTCATCAGCTCGATGAAGACGTCTTCGAGCGAGGGCGACGATTTGTGCCAGTGCAGGCCGCTTTTGTCGCGCCACGGCGCAATGCTGGATTCAAGCGCGGCGACATCGCGCCCTGACACGTGCAAGGAGGTGCCGAACGGCGCGACCATGTCCACGCCGGGCTTGCCGGCAAGTGCCGCGGTCAGCTCGTTCAGCTCATCGCCAGTCACCGTGTAGGTCGTCAGCGCGGATCCCGCGATCACCTCCTCCACGGTACCATGCGTCAAAAGATGGCCGTAGGCGATGTAGGCGATCTCGTGACAGCGCTCGGCCTCGTCCATGTAGTGGGTCGAGACCAGCACCGTGAGGCCCTCGGCCGCGAGTGCATGGATCTCGTTCCAGAAATCGCGCCGCGCCTTGGGATCGACGCCCGCGGTCGGCTCGTCCAGCAGCAGCAGTTTCGGGCTCGGCAGCGTGCACGCGCCCAGCGCCAGCCGCTGCTTCCAACCGCCGGAGAGCTCGCCCGCAAGCTGCTCCTCGCGGCCGGAGAGCCCGAGCCGCTTGATCATGTCGCGTGCGGCGCCGCGCGCATCCGCAAGGCCGTAGAGCCGCGCGACGAATTCGAGATTCTCACGCACCGACAGGTCCTGGTACAGGCTGAAGCGCTGCGTCATGTAGCCGACCTGGCGCTTGATCTTGTCGGCATCGCGCCGGATGTCGTAGCCGAGGCAGGTGCCCTCGCCGCTGTCGGGCGTCAGCAGGCCGCAGAGGATGCGGATGGTCGTGGTCTTGCCCGAGCCGTTCGGCCCGAGGAAGCCGTAGATCGAGCCGCGCTTCACCTGCATCGACAGATCGTGCACGACCTCGCGGCCGCCGAACGATTTGGTCAGGCCCTTGACGTCGATCGCGATGCCGTTGCCACCGTTCATCGCTTGTCTGCCACTGGGGTCTTGGGATTGAGATAAACGTCGATCGGCTGCCCCACGCGCAACGCGTCGGGACGCGATGGCCGCGCCTGCACCAGATAGACCAGCTTGTTGCGCTCCTCGAGGCTGTAGATGACGGGCGGGGTGTATTCGGCCGAGGTCGCGATGAAGTAGATCTTCGCGGTGAGATCGGCCGCGCAATTGTCGCAGGCGATCCGCACGGTGTCGCCGATCGAAAGCTTCGGCAGCTCGGTCTCTGGCACGAAGAAGCGCAGCTTCATGTTCCCCGGCGGCATGATCGAGAGAACCGGCCGCTGCGCCGCCACCATCTCGCCCTCGCGGAAATAAATCTGCTGGATGGTGCCGGCGACGGGCGCAAAGCCCTTGCGCCGCGCCATCCGCGTCTCCGACGTTGCGACCCGTGCTTCCGCGACGCGCAGCGACGACACGGCGGAGTCCAGATTGGCCTGCGTGCCCGAACCGGTCTTGTTCAGCGACGCCGCCCGGTCATAGGTCTGCTGCGCGTTCGCCAGCGTCGCCTTGTTCTGGTTGAGATCGGCGAGCTGGAGGTCGTCGTCGACGGAATAGAGCTGATCGCCGACCTTGACCTCGTCGCCCTCGCGAATGTTCAGCTTGGTCACGCGACCGGCCTCGTCCGGGCTGACATAGATCATGTCGGCCTCGACCCAGCCCTGGAAACCGGGCTCGCGCTTCTCCTTGCAGCCGGCAAGGCCGGTTGCAAGGACGAGCGCCAATGCAAATGCAGGAAGTACCCGCGACGACGTCATGTCGTCCTCCGTTCGCCAAAAATCAAATCAAGATGGACGCGCAGCATGTCCTGCGCGTCGAGCGGCGCATGCCGCGCAAAAAGGCTCTGCCAGATCACCGCGATCATCGCAGGCGCGACCAGGATCTGCGGATAGCGCGCGAGGTCCTTCTCGCGGATCTCACCGCGGGCAATGCCGAGCTCGATCAATGCGCGCATCCCGGCGATCCCGCGCGAGACCACCTCGCGGTAATAGAAATCGGCGACGGAAGGAAACCGCGGCCCCTCCGCCACGATCAGGCGGACGAGATCGCCGCGCCTGGTGCCGATGACCTCTTTCAGGAAGTTGCCGGCGAAGGCCTCGATCAGATCCCGCACCGAACCGGTCGGCGGCGGCAGCGCATTCAGCTTCGCCACGACTGGCACGATCACGGTGCGCACCAGCTCCTCGAACATCGATTCCTTGTCCTTGAAGTGAAGGTAGATCGTGCCCTTGGCGACGCCCGCGCGCTTGGCGATGTCATCGAGCCTGGTCGCGGCAAAGCCGCGCGCGATGAATTCCTCCATCGCGGCTTCCACGATCGCCGCGCGCCGCTCCGCCGCGCGTGTCGCGCGGTTCGAGGCGGGCGCCTCCTCGCGGCTCGCCTGCGCAGGGTCGTGCAAGCTGGCGCGGGTGGCGGACGGCAAGGCGGTTCTGGTCGGCTTCCTCGTCATTTGCTATTTATGACTGACTGGTCAGTCATAGTCAAGACAGCGCAGCAGTCCTATTCAGGACCTCAAATTGATTAGCCTTGACTAATGAATTAGCGAATGCTAATTGAATTGCATGATTGAAGCCGCCCCAAACCCCATCACGACAGTGATGCGCGCCCTCGCCGATCCGACTCGTCGCGCCGTGTTCGAACGTGTGTTCGAGAGCAAGGAGATCAGCGTCGCCGAGCTGACCCGCGGCAGCGGCGTGACCCAGGGCGCGATCTCGCAGCATCTGAAATCCCTCAAGCAGGCCGGCCTCGTCGCCGAGCGCGCCGAGGGCCGCAACGTCTACTACCGCGCCGCGCCGCAAGGACTCGAACCGCTGGTGACCTGGATGGATCATTATGGCGTGTTCTGGCGCGAGCGTTTCCAGAACCTGCGTGACCTCTTGAAGGAGATCGATCCGTGAGTGCAGCCGCGTTGAAAGCCGAAACACAGGACATCGTCATCGACGAGGTCTTCCCTCACACGGCCGAGACGATCTGGAAGGCGTTGACCAGCGCAAAGCTGATCGCGCGCTGGCTGATGCAGCCGACCGGATTCGAAGCCGTCGAAGGCAACGCCTTCACGTTCCAGACCACTCCGGGCGGCAACTGGGATGGCGTCATCCATTGCCGGGTTCTCGAGGTCGTGGCTTTCAGGCGCCTCGTCTACGCCTGGAAGGGCGGCGATGAGCGCAACACCGGCTACGGCGCGCCGCTCGACACGGTCGTGACCTGGTCGCTCACGCCGGTCGAAGCCGGCACTCGGATCCGCCTGGTTCATGCCGGCTTCGTCCTGCCGAGGAACGAGTCGGCCTACACGGTCATGAGCGGCGGCTGGAAGAAGGTCGTCCGCGAGCTCGACCAGATCAGCGGCGAAGAGTGAGGAGATATCGCGATGGACAAACCATATACCGGCGGCTGCGCCTGCGGCGCGATCCGCTATTCGATTGTCGGTGAGCCGCTGTTCAGCAATCACTGCCAGTGCCGGGACTGCCAGCGGGAAAGCGGCAGCGGCCACGGCTCCTACGCGACATTCGCGCGCGCCGGCGTGACGCTGACGGGCGAAGCGAAGCACTGGGACATGGTCGGCGACAGCGGCAACGTGAAGACGCGCGGCTTCTGTCCGCAATGCGGACTGCCTGTTTACCTGACCTTCGCCGCGATGCCCGAGATCTTCACCATCCGCGCCGCGAGCCTCGACGAGCCCGCCCGCTACACGCCGCAAGCCGTGACCTACGCCGCGCGCGGGCATGGCTGGGATCGGCTCGACCCCGGCCTGCCGACCTTCGCGGGCATGCCTCCGGGGTGAGGCACGCGAACCGGTATCCGTTTCGCTCGAAAATGCTTCAGCCAAAATCCAGCACCATGCGGCCGTCGATCTTGCCGGCCTTCATGCGGTCGAAGACGCCGTTGATCTCGGCGAGCGGCACCTTCGTCACCTCGGCCTTGACCTTGCCGTCGGCGGCGAAGGCGATGGCCTCCTGGAGGTCGCGGCGGGTGCCGACGATGGAGCCGCGCACCGTGATGCGCTTGAGCACGACGTCGAAGATCGGCGTCGGGAATTCGCCCGGCGGCAGGCCGACGAGGCTGACGGTGCCCTTCCGCCGCACCATCTTCAGCGCCTGCGCAAACGCTGCGGTCGAGACCGCCGTGACCAGCACGCCGTGGGCCCCTCCTCCCGTTGCCGCCAGCACCTTGTCCACGGCATCGGCCGCGAGCGCGTTGACCGCGAGATCGGCGCCGGTCTCGCGAGCGAGCGCGAGCTTGTCCTCGGCGATGTCGACCGCGGCGACCTTGAGGCCCATCGCCTTGGCGTACTGGACCGCGACATGCCCTAGCCCGCCGACGCCCGAGATCACCACCCACTCGCCGGGCTTTGCCTCGGTCTCCTTCAATCCCTTGTAGGTGGTGACGCCGGCGCACAGGATCGGCGCGATACCGGCAAAATCGATCGTCGCCGGCAGCTTTGCGGCGAAGGCGGCCGAGGCGATGACATATTCGGCGAAGCCGCCGTTCACGCTGTAGCCGGTGTTGTGCTGGTGCTCGCACAGCGTCTCCCAGCCGGTCTCGCAATATTCGCACGACATGCACGCATCATGCAGCCAGGCGACGCCGACGGCATCGCCGACCTTCAGATTCTTCACGCCGGGCCCGAGGGCTGCGACGATGCCGGCGGCTTCATGACCGGGGATGAAGGGCGGAACCGGCTTCACCGGCCAGTCGCCGGAGGCGGCGTGCAGATCGGTGTGGCAGACACCGCACGCTTTCACCTTGACCAGAACCTCGCCGGGACCGGGCTGCGGCACCGGTACGTCCTCGATCACCAGCGGCTTGCCGAATTGTTTGACGACGGCGGCTTTCATGGTCGGCATGGGTCTGCTCCATTGCAATACGAGAGACAGACTAGCGATGCCGCGCGGCGCGCCCTTGATTGGAGTCAAACGGCGCAACTTTATGCGCCGGCGAAAACGGGATGACGGCGTCGTGACGGATAGCTGGACGCTGCGTCAGCTATGGAACTTCAAGCCGTCCACGATCTTGTCGATCACCTTGCGGTCGGCGCGCATGGCGAGGCCGACGAGATTGAGATCGGGGCGCGCGACCGCCCTCACCGCCTCGCGATTGGCGGCATCATGCGTGGTCTTGAACATGTCCTCGGTGTAGACCGCCGGCTTCACACCCCGCGTCAGCGCACGGTCGAGCGCGCGCGACAGCGCCGGGCCGTCGGCGCCGTAGATCAGGATCGGCTGGCCGATCAGCGCGTGGTATTTCGTGTCCGAGGCGTCCTCATAAGGCTCACCGATGCAATCGGGAAATGCAGCCGCGATGCCGCTGGTGAGAAAGGACGCGACGTTGAGCTTCTGCCAGGCCTGAAGATCGGTGCGGATCACGACGGCGATCTTGGTGTCGAACTGCATGTGTTTCCCCGATTGTCATTCCTTGCGCTGCTCAGGTCTGCGCACCGCGCGGTACCGTTGCATCGCCCCGGAATGGCAGCAAGAAAATTCAGCCCTTGGCGTCGCAGGCCCAGGCGCGGATCACGCATTCCTTGCCGCCGTATTTGTAGCATTCGCGCGTCGCGGCATTGAGCGAGGCCGAGATCTTCGGCTTGACGGCATAGCCATAGGCCCCGCAGGGGTTGGCCATGTCGACCGACATCGCCGCGCATGCGCGCTTCATCGTCACGGTCGTGCAGTCGCCCTTGCACTGCTTCTGCGCCGCGGCGCGGGCCTCGTGCTCGGCGCCATAGTCAAAAGCCTGGCCATAGGCGCCGCACTTGCCGACCGCAAAGGCACCGGCGGCATGCGCATCCGTAATGTGGCGAGCACCGGCAACACAGACCGACAGCGCAAAGAAAAACATCGCGCAACGGCGCGCGACGACGTTCGAAGCCATGAAAAAACCCCTCACCCCCAAGGCAAGTGGCCGCAACTCTAAGCGGCGGTCGTTTCCAGATGGTGAACGGGTGGTTGAAATCGGCAGGTGCCGTAGGGTGGATCAGCCCTGCAGGTGCGCGAAGCGCATCTGCTCGGCGTAATCCACCTCTTTTGTTTCCGCCGAGACGTAATGGTGGATTACGCCTTCGGCTAATCCACCCTACGGCGCCGTCATCCCCGTCTTGCCGCTTCCAGCGCCTGCGGCGTGTCGATGTCGAGGAAGGCGCTCTCGCCATCGACGGGCACTTCGGCGACCGCCTCGGTGTGCTTGGCGATCAGGTGCCGCGCGCCGACGTCGCCGTCGAGCGTCATCAATTCCCTAAAGAAGCGGCGCGACCACAGCACGGGATTGCCGCGGCGGCCTTCGCTGACGGGCACGACGATGAGATTGCCGCGGTCCGGCGCGAAACCGTCGATCAGGCGGTCGATCAGGCCGGCATCGATCAGCGGCATGTCGCCGAGACAGACAATCGCGCCGTCGCAGCTGTCGGGCACGGCCGCGATGCCCGATTTGACCGAGCTCGCGATGCCGCCGGCGAAATCCGGGTTCTTGACGAATTTCACCTTCAGGCCTTGCAGCGCCTGCTCGACCAGCTCGGTCTGATGGCCGGTGACGACGATCACCTCGGATGCCTTGGAAGCGAGCGCCTGCTCGGTCGCGATCCGCACCAGCTTCTTGCCGTCGAGCTCGGCGAGCAGCTTGTTCGGCCCGCCCATGCGCGTCGAGCGGCCCGCCGCGAGCACAATGGCGGCGACCTGGCTGTTGCCCTCGGTCTCGGGCTGGGCGCGCGGCTGCGGCCGCGTCACGATTTCCATCAGGAGGCCGCCGACGCCCATGCCCATCAGCTCGGAGCGCGTCACCTTGATGCCGGCAAGCAGACGCATCAGCACCCAGTCAAAACCGTTCTCGACCGGCGAGCGCGCGCAGCCCGGTGCGCCGAGCACCGGCACCTCGCCGGCGCGCGCGATCAGCAGGAGGTTGCCGGGATCGACCGGCATGCCGAAATGCTCGATCTCGCCGCCGATGCCGGTGACGGCCGCGGGGATCACGTCGCGGCGGTCGGCGATTGCGGACGCCCCGAACACGATGACGAGCTCGGCGCCGAGCGCGAGCAATTCCTTGATCGCGGCCGACAGCGCGCGCTCGTCGTGCTGGACCCGCCGCTCGGCGATGATGCTGGCGCCGGCCGGCGCGAGCCGCTCGGCGGTGACGCGCAGGGTCTTGTCCACCACCTTGGAGGAGAGGCCCGGCAGCAGGGTCGAGACGACGCCGACGCGCTTGATCACGTAAGGCGCGATCCTGAGCACGTCCTTGCCGGCGGCGCTCACCGCGGCATCGCGCAAGTTGCCCTCGACGCCGAACGGGATGATCTTGACGGTACCGACCATCTCGCCCTCGACCACCGGCTTGTAGGCGGTGAGCGTGGCAAAGGTGATGGCTTCGTCGATGTTGTTGATGCGATCGACCGCGGCGCGGTCGATCACCAGCACGCCCGGCTGCGCGGCAAACAGATTGGCGCGGCCGGTGAAGGCGCGCTCGACATGGATGCCCTCGCCGCCGACGGCAAGCGCAATGCTGGCAGCCGCAACGTCCTCGGAGACGTCGCCCGCCTCCATGCGCACCACGACGATGTCCTTGATGCCGGCGCGCGTGAGCGCCTCGACCTCGGCAGGCCCGATCGTGGTGCCTTTCTTCAGCACCAGCGGCCCCTGGCGCAACGTGTGGACGGTCACCCCGCCGATTGCATCCCTGGGGCTCGCCGGACCGAACTTCATGCCGCTTCTTCTTTTTCTTTGGGAGGCAGGCGGAGCACCGCCGTGATCTCGGCCATGATCGACACCGCGATCTCGGACGGCGAGACAGCGCCGATCGCAAGGCCAATCGGCGCGTGGATGCGCGCGATGTCGCTGTCCTTGGCGCCCTGCGCCCGCAACCGGTCGCCGCGCTTGGCATGCGTCTTCCGCGAACCGAGCGCACCGATATAGAAGCAGTTGCGCTCGAAGGCGTGCAGCAGCGCGGGATCGTCGATCTTGGGATCGTGCGTCACCGCGACGAACGCCGTATAGGCGTCGACATTGAGCGGCGGCAACGCGGTGTCGGGCCACTCGGCGACAAGCGGAACATCGGGGAAGCGCTCGGGGCTGGCAAAGGCGGTGCGCGGATCGACCACGGTGACGTCATAGCCGAGCGAGCGCGCCAGCGGTGCCAGGGCCTGGCTGATATGGACCGCGCCGATGATGACGAGCTTTGCGGTCGGCGCGTAAACGTTCAGGAACAGCTTCTTGCCGCCGGCTTCGACATTGGCGCTCTTGCCCATGCGAAGCTGCTTTTCAAGTTCAGTGCGCAGCGGATCCTTGGCGAAGTCCGCCGATTTCACCAGGCGCTGCTCGCCGCTCTCGGTGTCGGTCACCAGGATCGCCGGCCGGCGCGCGGCGCGCTCGGCATTGAGTTCGTGCAAAATCGCGAGCTTCACGGCTAGCCGACCTTCTCGACGAAGACGCGGATGGTGCCGCCGCAGGACAGCCCGACATTCCAGGCGGTCTCGTCGGCGACGCCGAACTCCAGCATCTTGGGCTTGCCGCTCTCGATCACGTCCATGGCCTCGGTGACCACGGCGCCCTCGACGCAGCCGCCGGAGACCGACCCCAGGAACGTGCCCTCGTCGTTGATGACGAGGCTGGAGCCCGCCGGACGCGGGGCCGAGCCCCAGGTCTCGACAACGGTCGCCAGCGCGACGCCACGGCCGGCCTTCTGCCAGTCCTCCGCCGCCTTCAGGATGTCCTCGTCGCGATCGAGCATGGTCAAGCCTCTCAAGCTGCGGAGCGGATCAGGCTGCGGTGATGCGGCGGCAGCGGCCGGGAGAGCGTGGTGATCAGCTCCTGGATTGAACTCAAATTATGTACCGGGCGGAATTCGTCAACGTGCGGGAGCATCATTTTGATACCCTGGGCCTTGGCCTCGAAGCCAGAGAACCGCAGCAGCGGGTTGAGCCAGATCAGCCGCCGGCAGGACCGGTGCAGCCGGTCCATCTCGAAGGCGAGCTTGGAATCGGCCTCCCGCTCCAGCCCGTCGGAGATCAGCAGCACGATCGCGCCCTGGCTCAGCACCCGCCGCGCCCACAATTTGTTGAAGTTGTGCAGCGAGGCCGAGATCCGCGTGCCGCCGGCCCAATCCTCGACCGAGGCCGAGCAGCTCGCCAGCGCCTCGTCGGGATCGCGCTGGCGCAGCGCCCGGGTGACGTTGGTGAGGCGCGTACCGAACAGGAACACCGAGACGCGCTTTCGGGCGTCGGTGATGCCGTGGAGGAAGTGCAGGAACAGGCGGGTGTATTCGCTCATCGAGCCCGAGATATCGAGCAGCGCGACGATCGGCGCCGGCTTCTCGATCCGCCCGCGGCGGTGGATGTCGATAATCTCGCCGCCGGTGCGGAGCGAGGCGCGCAGCGTGCGGCGCAGATCGAGGCGCAGGCCCCGCGGATCGGGCCGATGCCGGCGCGTCAGCAGCTCGGCCTGCGGCAGGTGCATGCGCTCGATCGCGCGCAGCGCCTCGCTGATCTCGGCCGCGCTCATCTGCGCGAAATCCTTCTTCTGAAGGATCTCCTTGTCGGAGACCGACAGCCGCAAATCCTGCTCCTGGTGCTGCGGCGTCTCGGTCATGCGCGGCTGCGACATCGCCTCCTGCACGCGACGGGAGCCGGCCTGCGGCTTCTTCTTGGCCTGCTCGGGCAGCGGCACCGAATCCAGCATGTGCTTCCATTCCTCCGAGGCGCGGAAGAACAGGTTGAAGGCCTGCTTGAAGATCAGCGCATGCTCGTGGCGCTTGACGAAGATCGCCTCCAGCGTGGTGAAGACGTCGCCACGGTTGCCGATGTCGATCACCTGCAGCGCGCTCATGGCGTCGATGACCGCGCCCGGCCCCACCGGCATGCCGGCGGCGCGCAGCGCCCGGGCGAAGCCGACGATATTGTCGGCGAACTGCTCGGTTTGCTCCGGGGCAAGGTGGTTGATGGCCATGGTCTATCCTCGCTCCGTCATTCCGGAATCCAGGGCTTGTGGCGCGAGATTCTCAGGTGCGCAATTGCGCACCGGAGTTCGCGCTGACGCGCGCCCCGGAATGACGGCTAGTCGCTCGTCGCTTCCTTCAGCACCTTCTGCAAGGTGTCACCCTGCATGCGGGTGATGTCGTCCTGGTATTTGAGCAGCGCGCCCAGCGTGTCGCCGACCACTTGCGGGGTGAGCGAGCGGGCATCGAGCTCCGACAGCGCGGTGGCCCAGTCGATGGTCTCGGCGACGCCAGGCGACTTGTAGAAGTCCTGGTTGCGCAGCGCCTGCACGAAGCGCACCACCTGCTGCGAGAGCTTCGCGGAGATGCCGGGCACGCGCGTCTTGACGATGGCAAGCTCGCGCTCGGCGGCGGGATAGTCGACCCAGTGATAGAGACAGCGACGCTTCAGGGCGTCGTGGATCTCGCGGGTGCGGTTGGAGGTGATGATGACGATCGGCGGATGCGGCGCCTTGACGGTGCCGAATTCCGGAATGGTCACCTGGAAGTCACTGAGGATTTCGAGCAAATAGGCCTCGAACGCCTCGTCGGCGCGGTCGAGCTCGTCGATCAGCAGCACCGGCGGCCCGGCGACGTCGGGCTCGAGTGCCTGCAGCAGCGGCCGCTTGATCATGTAGCGGTCGGCGAAGATGTCGCTCGAGAGCTGCTCGCGATCGGTATCGCCGGCGGCTTCCGCCATCCGGATCGCGATCATCTGTGCCGCGCTGTTCCACTCGTAGACCGCGGAGGAGACGTCGAGACCTTCATAGCACTGCAGGCGGATCAGCTTCCGCCCCAGCGCCGCCGACAGCACCTTCGCGATCTCGGTCTTGCCGACGCCGGCCTCGCCTTCCAGGAACAGCGGCCTGCCCATGCGCAGCGACAAATAGGTCACCGTCGCCAGCGACCGCTCGGCCAGATAGCCGCGCGAGGTCAAAAGTTCGAGCATCGCATCGACCGATGCCGGCAGCGCCGCTGAAGTCATGAAAGGCCAGTCTCGTTTGCGCCCTCGCGGGGCAAGTCTTGTGCTGGGGGTGAGATCACCTCACCCCTTGGCGTTGGCGGCATCGAGGGCGCGCCGCGTCAGCACGCCGATGAGATGCGCGCGGTATTCGGCGCTGCCGTGGATGTCACTGTTGAGTCCTTCGGCCGGCACCTCGATGCCTTCGATCGCCTTCGACGCGAAGCGCTTCTTCAGCGCTTCCTCGAACGCTTCCACGCGGAACACGCCCTCGGAGCCGGCGCCGGTGACGGCCACGCGCACGTCCGACGGACGGCGCGCCACGAACACACCGACCAGTGCATAGCGCGAGGCCTGGTTGCGGAATTTGACGTAAGCGGCCTTCTTCGGCAGCGGGAACATCACCTTGGTGATAATCTCGTCAGCTTCGAGCGCCGTCGTGAACAGGCCCTGGAAATACTCCTCGGCCTTGAGGCGACGCTTGTTGGTGACGATGGTGGCGCCGAGCGCAAGCACGGCGGCCGGATAGTCTGCGGTCGGGTCGTTGTTGGCGAGCGAGCCGCCGATCGTGCCCTTGTGGCGCACGGCGGGATCGCCGATCTGGCTGGCGAGATTGGCCAGCGCCGGAATCGCCTCGCCGACGATGGCGGAGCTCGCGACCTCGGCGTGCTTGGCGGTGGCGCCGATCACCAGCGAGCGGCCCTTCATCTCGATCGTGTTGAGCCCCTCGATATGGGAGAGGTCGACCAGATGCGGGGGGCTGGCGAGACGCTGCTTCATGACGGGAATCAGCGTGTGGCCGCCGGCGATCACCTTGGCGTCCTCGTTCTTCACCAGGAGGTTGGCGGCCTGCCGCACGGTGCCGGGGCGATGATATTTGAATTCGTACATCTGAATGTCCTGATCGCGGGATGCGTGCGCGGATTACGCCAGGTCGGATTTCGCCATCGCCTTGGCGCCGGCGGAGATCGAGGCGACGATGTTCTGGTAGCCGGTGCAGCGGCAGAGATTGCCTTCCAGCTCCTCGCGGATCGTATGGTCGTCGAGCTCGTGGCCCTTGCGGTGCACGATGTCGATCGCGGTCATGATCATGCCCGGCGTGCAGAAGCCGCACTGCAGGCCATGATGCTCGCGGAAGGCCTCCTGCATCGGATGCAGCGGCGCGCCGTCGGCGGCCAGCCCCTCGATCGTCTTGACCTCGTGCCCGTCCGCCATCACGGCAAGCGTGGTGCAGGACTTCACGGCCTTGCCGTCGAGATGCACGACGCAGGCGCCGCATTGGGAGGTGTCGCAACCGACATGGGTGCCGGTCAGCCGCAGGTTCTCGCGCAGGAACTGCACCAGGAGCGTGCGGGGATCGACGTTGGCCGTCACAGGATTGCCGTTCACGATGAGGGAGATTTTTGCCATAAGCACTCTCTGTCAGCGCCCCGACGGGTCCCGTCGAAGCGGTTCTTTCTTATAATTATTCCAACCCATCATATGGGCCAATATGTCCGGGGGCAACATCACCCCGGACGCAAGCCGCCATGCCGAAAGGCGATAGGTTTCAGCCCTGTACCGCCTTGGCGAAGTTCGCGAAAAACTCATCCGCCAGCTTCTTGGCGGTGCCGTTGATCAGGCGCTGTCCGAGCTGCGCCAACTTGCCGCCGATCTGCGCCTCGACGTCGTAGGAGAGCAGCGTGCCTCCATCCTTCTCCGCGAGCTTGACCACGGCGCCGCCCTTGGCGAAGCCGGCCACGCCGCCCTCGCCTTCACCCGAGATCTTGTAGCCGTTCGGCGGGTCGAGATCGCTGAGCGTGACCTTGCCTTTGAAGCGCGCCGACACCGGTCCGACCTTCATTTTTGCCGTTGCACGGAAGCCGCCGTCGTCGGTCTTCTCGAGCTCCTCGCAGCCGGGAATGCAGGCCTTCAGCACTTCGGGATCGTTGAGCTTGGCCCACACGGCCTCGCGCGGCGCCGCGAGCTGGACTTCGCCGTTCATCGTCATGGCCATGGGGTGCCTCCCGGGGATATCAGACTTGGATCGTTTCAGAATAATATTGCTCAAGTAACGCACGGAGGCCGCAAAGGAAAGGGCGCCCCCGGTCACGTGCAATGCATATTCGCAAGTGCAAAAAGCTTGCGCCGACGGTTTGGGATTGGCAGAGCCGGGGCATGGTGATTAGGTCGCGCGCAACATGAGCACAGCCCTCTCTCCCCTGCTTGCGCCGATGCTTTCGAGCGCGGCCATGCGCGCGGTCTGCGACGACCGGTCCACCCTCCAGAACATGCTCGATTTCGAGGCAGCCCTGGCCCGGGCCGAGGCCGCCACGGGCGTAATTCCGCAGGCGGCAGTGGGCCCGATCGAAGCCGCTTGCAAGGCCGCTTCCTTCGACATCGCGGCCCTCGCCGAGGCCGCGACACGATCCGGCAACCTCGCAATTCCCCTGGTCAAGGCGCTGACCGCCAGCGTTGCCAAGGCCGACGCCGAAGCCGCGCGCTACGTGCATTGGGGCGCGACCAGCCAGGACGTCATCGACACCGCGACGATGCTGACGCTCCGCGCCGGCATCGATGCGCTCGACGCCGACCTCAGCCGCGCCATCAAGGGTTTTGCCGCGCTCGCCCGTACCCATCGCAACACTGCGATTGTGGCCCGGACCTGGCTCCAGCATGCGCTGCCGATGCCGTTCGGGCTGAAGGCGGCCGAATACGCATCGAGCCTCGCCCGCGCCCGCTGCCGCCTGCGGCGGCTGCGCCGCGACGGCCTCGCGCTGCAATTCGGCGGCGCGGCCGGCACCCTCGCCGCGCTCGGCGACAAGGGCCTCGTCGTTGCGGAACGACTGGCTCGGGAGCTCGACCTGCCACTGCCGGAAGCGCCCTGGCACACCCATCGCGACCGCATCGCCGAAGCCGCATCGGCGCTCGCGATTCTGGCCGGAAGCTGCGGCAAGATCGCGCGCGACGTCTCGCTGCTGATGCAGACCGACGTCGGCGAAGCCTTCGAGCCCGCGGGCGAAGGCCGCGGCGGCTCCTCGACCATGCCGCACAAGCGCAACCCGGTCGCGGCCGCGAGCGCGCTGGGCGCGGCCACCATGGCGCCGCAGCTCGCCGCCACGATCTTCGCCGCGCAGGTGCAGGACCATGAGCGCAGCGCCGGGCCCTGGCACGCCGAATGGCCGACCCTGCCGCAACTGATGCTGGTCGCGTCCGGCGCGCTTGCCGCCATCGTCGACATCGCCGAGGGCCTCGACGTCGATGCCGCGCGCATGCGCAGCAACCTCGATGCGACGCATGGCCTGATCATGGCGGAAGCGGTCACGTTTGCGTTGGCCGACAAGATCGGCAAGAGCGACGCGCATCATTTGATCGAGGCCGCGAGCAAGCGCGCGGTCGCCGAGAAGAAGCATCTACGTGAGGTGCTGTCGGCCGATTCGCAGGTCACCGCGCATCTGACGCCGGAAAAAATTGCGGCATTGTTCGAGCCGATGGCCTATCAAGGGGCTTCCCAAGCCCTGATCGACCGGCTGCTCGACAGCCTCGACCGCGAATAAAGACACGACGGAGACGCCGCATGCCCATGATCGATGCCGACGGTTGCCTGCTCAACGTCTCCGTCGAGGGCCGCGACGGCGGGCCGACACTGATGCTTTCCAACTCGCTCGGCTGCACCCTGCAGATGTGGGAGCCGCAGATGAAGGCGCTGACGCAGGTGTTCCGCGTCATCCGCTACGACCGCCGAGGCCACGGCAAGTCAGCCGTAGCCCCCGGCCCCTACACGATGGAGCGCTTCGGCCGCGACGTGCTCGCGATCCTCGACGACCTCAACATCGAGAAGGTGCATTGGTGCGGCCTGTCGATGGGCGGCATGGTCGGGCAATGGCTCGGCGCCAATGCGCCGGAGCGGTTCGGCAAGCTGATCCTCGCCAACACCTCCTGCTATTATGCCGAGCCGACCAAATGGCTGGAGCGCATCGACGCCGTGAAGAAGGGCGGGATCGCGGCGGTTGCAGATGCCGTGCTCGGCGGCTGGCTCACCCAGGATTTCCGCGAGCGCGAGCCCGAGATCACCGCGCGGATGAAATCGATGCTGCTGGCCTCCCCGGTCGAGGGCTACCTCGCCTGCTGCGAGGCGCTGTCCACGCTCGACCAGCGCGCGCTGCTGCCGAAGATCAAGAGCCCGACTTTGGTGATCGCCGGCCGTCACGACATGGCGACGCCGATCTCGGCCGGCGAGCTGATCCGCTCCGGCATTCCCGGCGCCAGCATGACCATCATCGATGCCGCCCACATTTCCAATGTCGAGCAGCCGCACGCATTCACGGATGCGGTGGTGGGATTTTTGACGCAGCGCTGAACACCACCGCCGTCATTCCGGGGCGCCTCGAAGAGGCGAACCCGGAATCTCGAAGTGGTGCAATGCGGATCGAGATTCCGGGTTCGATGCTTCGCATCGCCCCGGAATGACTCACTGGAGGCTAGAATGGACGACCAGAAGCGCCGCGATGCCGGCATGAATGTGCGCCGAAAGGTGCTGGGCAATGCCTGGGTCGACAAGTCGATCGCGAACCGCAATGCGTTCAACACCGACTTCCAGGACATGATCACGCGCTACGCCTGGGGCGAGATCTGGACGCGGCCGCATTTCGACGAGCGTACGCGGCGGGTGCTCGTGATCGGCACCATGGTCGCGCTCGGCCAGTGGGACGAATTCCGCCTGCATGTGCGCGCGGCGCTCGCCGAGGGCGGCTTCACGCCCGAAGACATCAAGGAGATCCTGCTGCAGCAGGCGATCTATTGCGGCGTGCCCGCGGCGAATCACGCCGTGAAGGAAGCCTCAGCCATTGTGCAGGAGCTCGGCCTGCTCAAGACCTAGCGGCCCGGCGGTCTGAACGGTCTTTGGCGCCGCCGTGGGCCGCTCGATCAGCATCACGATCGCGGCGCCCAGCAGCAGCAGAAGCTCGGTGGCATGCAGGCGCAGGGCGGCCATCTCGCCAACCTTCGAGGCCATCACCATGCTCGCGAACGAGATCAGGCTGCCGAGCGCCAGCGCAATGGCGAGCGCCTCGTCAGCGCCGCCGTTGCGGCGGACGCGGGGAATGCAGAGCAGCACGAGATAGATCGCGAAGAACGCAACGACGGTCAGGCGTCCGAGCGCCAGCAGCCAGGCCGCGCGCACCGTGTCCATCCCCGCCATCTGGAGATGGTCGCTGAGATACAGCGCCACAGCGACACTGGGCCGCTCGTAGAGGCCATGCACCGGTGAAACAAAAATGTTGAAGGCCACCAGCGCCCAGGCCGGGATGAAATAGGCCGCCAGCAGCGCGCCATTGACCGTGTCGATCCGCCAATTCCTGAACATGCCGCTTCCCGCTTCGCCTGCCACGCGCCTTCATTGGGAAGGCTTTGCGGGGAGCTAACTCGCATCAGACTGTGGCGGCAATTTAAACCCTTTGTTTACCTTAACTCGCCGGGCGGCTGCGATCTCCCGTCATTCCGGGATGGTGCGTTGGCACCAGACCCGGAATCTCGAGATTCCGGGTTCGGCTCTTCGAGCCGCCCCGTAATGACGGAGCGCGCGCTCACGAAAAAGACCCCGCCTTTCGGCGGGGCCCTCCTCACTCCCTTGGCTTGGGCTTCCCAAACTATTCGTCCTGATTGCGCTGGCCGCCCTGCTGCTGGCCGGGACGATCGCCCTGGCGCATCGGGTCCTGCTGCTGCTGTCCGGGTTTCTGGCCGCCGCCCTGCTGCTGCGGGTTGCGCTGGCCGGGATTCTGACTCTGCTGGCCCGGATTCTGGTTCTGCTGCTTCGTCATTCGGGGAAACTCCCTTGTTGGACGTCAGAGCCGGGATAACGGCCGGCAACCATTTTGGTTGCCCTGCGGAACCCGGTTCCTCGCAGGTGCGGAACCGGACCGCGACATCCGGTGCCAAATGAATTCTGTACAAGCCTTTATGCCGAGCCCTGGCCAGTTGCAGCCGCCAGTTCCGTCCTGTTACAAAACGGGAAGAATGCTAGGGGCTGCCGGGGCCCGAAAGAAACTCAACTCACTCCCTCAAGAGCTCCCTTCGAGCCCGCTTCAGGTTTGGTAACGGCAGCGCATGGATTATTTCGCCCAGCAGCTCATCAACGGCCTCGTGCTCGGCTCCATCTACGGCCTGATCGCGATCGGCTACACGATGGTCTACGGCATCGTCGGCATGATCAATTTCGCCCATGGCGACGTCTTCATGATCGGCGGCTTCATCGCCCTGATCACCTTCCTGATCCTGATCTCGTTCGGCCTCACCGCGATCCCCGTGATCCTGCTGGTGGTGCTGCTGGTCTCGATGGCGATCACCGCGCTCTATGGCTGGACCATCGAGCGCATCGCCTACCGGCCGCTGCGACATTCCTTCCGCCTCGCCCCGATGCTGTCGGCGATCGGCATGTCCTTCGTGCTGACCAATTATTCGCAAGTCGCGCAGGGCGCGCGCGTCAAGCCGATCCCGCCCTTCATCACCGGCGGCTACACCCTGCATGAGAGCAACGACGGCTTCGTCATCCAGCTCTCCAACATCCAGATCATGGTGGTCGTCACCACAGTCGTGCTGCTCGCACTCTTCACCTGGCTGGTGTCGCGTACCCGGCTCGGGCGCGACATGCGCGCCTGCGAGCAGGACCAGACCATGGCCGCACTGCTCGGCGTCGACGTCGATCGCACCATCTCCATGACGTTCGTGATCGGCGCGGCGCTGGCCGCGGTCGCCGGCCTGATGTACCTGCTTTATTACGGGACGGTCGATTTCTTCATGGGCTTCGTCGCCGGCATCAAGGCCTTCACCGCCGCCGTGCTCGGCGGCATCGGCTCGCTGCCGGGCGCGATGCTCGGCGGCCTCGCGATCGGCCTGATCGAGACGTTCTGGTCGGCCTATTTCTCGGTCGGATACAAGGACGTCGCGGCGTTCTCGATCCTGATCGTCGTGCTGATCTTCATGCCGACCGGCCTGCTCGGCCGCCCCGAAGTCGAAAAAGTCTGACGGGCGCGCGCGTGACAGCTCCCTCGACCCATACGGCCAAACCTGCAACGGGCATCGTTGCCCTCCTCAAGACCGCCTTCATCAACGCCCTCGTCGCGCTGGTGCTGTTCTCGCTGATGGTCGGCATCCGCACCGAGGCCGGCTCCGACGGCCAGCTCACCTACTGGACGCGCTTCGGCGAGCTCGCATCCCTCGTCGCCATCGTGTTCGGCGGCTCGATCGTGATCGAGTTGTTGCGGCAATGGATCGGCCCCAGCGGTACCGAGAAGCTGGTGCCGCCAGCGGTGCAGAGCGGCCTGTCGTTCCTCGGCCGCTATCTCGCGCCCGCGCTGCTGATCTTCACGCTGCTGGTGCCGGTGATGTTCTATAACCAGCGCTACATCCTCGACCTCGCGATCCTCGTGCTGACCTATGTCATGCTGGGCTGGGGATTGAACGTCGTGGTCGGCCTCGCCGGCCTGCTCGATCTCGGCTACGTCGCCTTCTACGCGGTCGGTGCCTATTCCTACGGCCTGCTCGCCACCAATTTCGGCTGGTCGTTCTGGATCTGCCTGCCGCTCGCCGGCATCCTCGCCGCGTTCTGGGGCGTACTGCTCGGCTTTCCGGTGCTGCGGCTGCGCGGCGACTACCTCGCCATCGTGACGCTGGCTTTCGGCGAGATCATCCGCCTCGTCATCATCAACTGGCAGGAGCTGACCGGCGGCCCCAACGGCGTCTCCGGCATTCCGCGCCCCTCCTTCTTCGGCATCCCGCTCGACAACAGCGACGATGGCCTCGCTGCAAAGCTCGGCATCGAATATTCGGCGACCCACCGCATCGTCTTCCTGTTCTATCTGATCCTGGCGCTGGCGCTGCTCACCAACTGGGTGACGATCCGCCTGCGCCGCCTGCCGATCGGCCGCGCCTGGGAGGCCTTGCGCGAGGACGAGGTCGCCTGCCGCGCCCTCGGTATCAACACCACGACGACCAAGCTCACCGCGTTCGCGACCGGCGCCATGTTCGGCGGCTTCGCCGGCGCGTTCTTTGCGACACGCCAGGGCTTCATCAGCCCTGAGTCCTTCACCTTCCAGGAATCGGCGCTGGTGCTCGCCATCGTCGTGCTCGGCGGCATGGGCTCGCAGCTCGGCGTCGCGCTCGCCGCGCTCGCCATGATCGGCGGCTTCGAATTGTTCCGGAGCCTCGAGGGCTACCGCATGCTGGTGTTCGGCATGGCCATGGTGCTGATCATGATCTGGCGGCCGCGCGGCCTGATCGGTCATCGCGCGCCGACCGTGTATCTGACCAAGGCCAAGGCGATCTCCTCCGACCTCGTCAAGGAAGGGCACGGATGAGCGGCGACCAAATTCTCGGCGTCGACCGGCTCACCATGCGCTTCGGCGGCATCGTCGCCGTGCAGGACCTCTCCTTCGCCGCCGAGCGGAAGAAGATCACCGCGCTGATCGGGCCTAACGGCGCCGGCAAGACCACGGTGTTCAACTGCATCACCGGCTTCTACAAGCCGAGCGGCGGCACCATCCGCCTCAGCCATGACGACGGGCGGGTGATCGCGCTGGAACGGCTGAACGATTTCCGCATCGCCAAGCAGGCCAAGGTGGCGCGCACCTTCCAGAACATCCGCTTGTTTCCCGGCATGACCGCGCTGGAGAACCTGATGGTGGCGCAGCACAACGCCCTGATGCGCGCCTCCGGCTTCACCCTTCTCGGCCTCGTCGGCGCCCCCGTGTACCGTGACGCCGAGAAGCGCGCGATAGATCTCGCCACCGACTGGCTGAGGCGCGTCAATCTGCTCGACCGCGCCGACGACGCCGCCGGCAACCTTGCCTATGGCGACCAGCGCCGGCTCGAGATCGCGCGCGCGATGTGCACCGAGCCCGCGCTCTTGTGCCTCGACGAGCCCGCCGCCGGCCTCAACGCGCGCGAGAGCGCGGCCTTGAGCGAACTGCTGCTCTCGATCCGCAACGAGCTCGGCACCTCGATCCTGCTGATCGAGCACGACATGTCGGTGGTGATGGAGATCTCCGACCACATCGTGGTGATGGACCACGGGGTCAAGATCGCGCAAGGCTCCCCGCGCGAGGTCCGCGACGATCCCAAGGTGATCGCCGCCTATCTCGGCACCGACGAGGACGAAGCCGCGGCCGTGATGGAGGGCGGGTCGTGACGGCGCCCACCCCCCTGCTCGCGATCCGCAGCCTTCGTGCCGCCTACGGCAAGATCGAGGCGCTGAAGGGCGTCGACGTCGAGATCAATGCCGGCGAGATCGTGGCGCTGATCGGCGCCAACGGTGCCGGCAAATCGACGCTGATGATGACGATCTTCGGCAAGCCGCGCGCCCGCTCGGGGCAGATCCTGTACGAAGGCCGCGACATCACCGACGTGCCGACCCACGAGATTGCGCATTTGCGCATTGCGCAATCGCCCGAGGGACGCCGCATCTTCCCGCGCATGAGCGTGGCGGAGAACCTGCAGATGGGGGCGGATGCCACCGAATGCACCGATGCGGAGCGCGATGCGACGCTGCAGCGCGTCTTCACGCTGTTTCCGCGGCTGAAGGAGCGCTACGCCCAGCGCGGCGGAACCCTGTCCGGCGGCGAGCAGCAGATGCTGGCAATCGGCCGCGCCCTGATGAGCCGTCCGCGCCTGCTCCTGCTGGACGAGCCCTCGCTCGGGCTCGCGCCGCTGATCGCCCGCCAGATTTTCGACGCGATCCGCACCCTGAACCGGCAGGACGGCCTGACGGTCCTGATCGTCGAGCAGAACGCCAACCACGCGCTCAAGCTCGCCCATCGCGGCTATGTCATGGTCAACGGCCTGATCACCCTGGCCGGGACCGGCGCCGAGTTGCTGCAGCGCCCCGAGATTCGCGCCGCCTATCTGGAAGGCGGCCGCCACGGCTGAGGCGGGCCGCGTGCGGCCGAATGCGGCGAGATATCTCCGTCAATGCCCGTATTTTGCCGGTGACTTCTCGCCAAATTCATTCAAGAATGGCGCCGGTTTGGACCGGGCATGCCCGGCGACTTCCACAGGCGACCACCCGCGAGGTATCTCATGAAATCACTGAAGCTCATCGGTCTGGCATTCGGCGCGTCGATCGCGCTGTCGAGCGCGGCATTCGCGCAGGATGTCACCATCGCAGTCGCAGGCCCGATGACCGGCGGCGAGTCCGCCTTCGGCCGCCAGATGAAGAACGGCGCCGAGATGGCCGTTGCCGATATCAACGCAGCCGGCGGCGTCAACGGCAAGAAGCTCGCGCTCTCTGTCGAGGACGATGCCTGCGATCCGAAGCAGGCCCGCTCGATCGCCGAGAAGATCGCCAGCGCCAAGATGCCCTTCGTCGCCGGGCACTATTGCTCGTCGTCGTCGATCCCCGCCTCTGAAGCCTATGCCGACGGCAACGTGCTCCAGATCACCCCGGCCTCGACCAACCCGCTGTTCACCGAGCGCAAGCTCTGGAACGTTGCGCGCGTCTGCGGCCGCGACGATCAGCAGGGCCTGATCGCGGCGCAGTACATTGCCAAGAACTACAAGGGCAAGAACATCGCGATCCTCAACGACAAGACCACCTACGGCAAGGGTCTTGCGGACGAGACCAAGAAGGCGCTCAACAAGGCTGGCATCACCGAGAAGATGTACGAGTCCTATAACAAGGGCGACAAGGACTTCAACGCGATCGTCTCGCGCCTGAAGCGCGACAACATCGACCTCGTCTATGTCGGCGGCTATCATCAGGAGAGCGGCCTGATCCTGCGCCAGATGCGCGACCAGGGCCTCAAGACCGTGCTGATGGCCGGCGACGCGCTCGCCGACAAGGAGTACGCCTCCATCACCGGCCCCGCCGGCGAAGGCACCCTGTTCACCTTCGGCCCCGACCCGCGCAACAAGCCGACCGCCAAGAAGATCGTCGACGCCTTCAAGGCCAAGAACATCGACCCGGAAGGCTATACTCTCTACACCTACGCGGCGATGCAGGTCTGGTCGCAGGCGGCCAAGAAGGCCGGCACCACCGACGCCAAGAAGGTCATGGAGGCGATGAAGGCCGGCAAGTGGGACACCGTGATCGGCCCGATCGAGTATGACGCCAAGGGCGACATCAAGCAGATCGACTACGTCGTCTACAAGTGGGACGCCAAGGGCGGCTACGCCGAGATCAAGGGCAACGGCACCTGACGCGCTCGCGGAGCCTCAAGCTGCCATCCAACCATCACAACGCCCCGGCTTGCCCGGGGCGTTTCTCCTTGCGGCGGGATCAGACGGCTGCGGGCAGTTCGCCGCCCGCCGCGGCCTGGGCCTTGCGCAGCGCCTGCAGCAGATCATTCGGCCGGAACGGCTTCTGCAGGCAGACCACATTGGCAAGGTGCGGCGCTTGATCCAGGAAATCCAGGGTCGTCATCCCGGACACCGCAATGATGGGAAGCTCCGGCATGCGCTCGCGCAGGCTCGCGATGATATCGACGCCGCTGGTGTCGCCCAGGAAGATATCGACGATCGCCGCGTCGAACGCGCCTTCCCCGAAGGCTTTCAGCGCGGCAGCACCGCTGTCGGCCTCCACGACCTCGAAACGGTTGACCCGGAGCACGATCGCGACCATCGCGCGGACGTCCTTCTGGTCGTCGATGATGAGAACGCGGGGCATAGGGAACAACTCCCGGAACAGATCAAATCGAATGATTCAAACCTGGAACCCAATACGGCGGGAGGGCATTATGGCACCGTCCAGTAAAGCGCATCTTACCGGAACCCTACTGCGCGTTCCCACCAAAATTAAGTAAGCTGTAACCTTCGGTTGAGTCGTAGCCGCAGCGTTCAGAAGACGAGCCTATAACCGGCTACCATTGAGCTGGACGGCGATCAAAATGACGTCGATGACGATGGCGAAGACCGGCCTGCAAGAGGTGGACGTGCCCACACCGATCGACCGAAGCACATTCCTTTCGACCTTGCCGGCCACCCCGACCGACCGCACCGCCGCATTGGCCATTGTCGGCGTGTCCTCGGTCCTGTTCGCGCTGGCCGTCCCCTTCGCAGGTACCCCGCTCCTGCCGGTCCCCGCCTTTGTCGCGAGCTACCAGTCGGCCCTCGCCGTCAGCGACATCATCACCGCGGTGCTGCTGCTGTCGCAGTTTTCGGTGTTGCGGACCCGCGCGCTGCAGTGGCTCGCGGGCGGCTATCTGTTCACCGCAGCCGCGGCGGTGGTGCATGGCCTCACCTTCCCCGGCCTGTTCACGCCGACCGGGCTGTTCGGCGCGGGCCCGCAGACCACGGTCTGGCTCTACATGATCTGGCACGCCGGCTTCCCCCTGTGCGTGCTGGGCTATGCCTGGTTGAAGGAGGCCGATGGCGGCCCCAGGATCCGCGGCACGACGACCAGCGCGATCTGCACGATCGTGTTCGGTGTGATCGCCGCCATGGCCGTGTTCGCCTGGATCGTCACGGCCCAGCACGACATGCTCCCGGTCCTGCTGAAAGACGGCCATTACACGCCGACCATGATCGGCGTCGTGTCGTTCGTCTGGTCGCTGAGCTTTGCCGCGCTGGTCTCGCTCTGGTTCCGCAGGCCGCATTCGGTGATCGACATCTGGCTCATGGTCGTGATGTGCGCCTGGCTGTTCGACATCGCGCTCTCGGCCATCGTGAATGTCGCGCGCTTCGATCTCGGCTTTTACGCCGGCCGGCTCTACGGCCTCTGCGCGGCGGCGTTCGTGCTCGCGGTGCTCCTGATCGAGAATGTCCGCCTCCAGGCCCAGACCGCCGGCATGGTCGGCGCATTGAAGCGCCGGTCGGACGCCGAGCGCGACTACCACGCCGAGCGCGAGCGCCTGTTCACGGCCGTCGTCGAATCCTCCAACGACGCCATCATCACCAAGTCGCTCGACGGCACCATCACGACCTGGAACAACGCGGCCGAGCGCGTGTTCGGCTACTCCGCCAGCGAGGCGGTCGGCCGCTCCATCGACATCATCATGCCGGACGACCAGCGCGACGAGGGTGCCGAGAATCTGGCGCGCACCCGCAACGGCGAGGTGATCGACCAGCAGGAGGCGGTGCGGCTGCACAAGAGCGGTCAATCGATCGACGTGGTGCTGAGCCAGGTCCCGCTGCGATCGACCGACGGCAAGATCATCGGCGCATCCAAGGTGGCCCGCGACGTGACCGAGCGCAAGCGCGCCGAGATGGCTCTCAATCGGGAGATCGAGGAACGCCAGCGCATCTTCGAGACCTCGCAGGACCTGATCCTGGTCACCGACGGTTTCGGCAATTTCATCCAGGTCAGCCCCAGCGTGAAGGCCATCCTCGGCTTCAGCCCGGAGGACATGGTCGGGCACAGCGCGATCGAGTTCATCCACCCCGACGACCTCGAGAAGACGCGCGGCGAGATGCGGACGGCCCGGCGCGGCGCGGTCAAGCGCAGCTTCGAGGCGCGCTACTACCATCACGACGGTCACGAGGTCACACTGAACTGGATGGGCACCTGGTCGGAGCCCGTGAAGCGCCATTTCTTCATCGGCCGCGACCTCACCGAGAAGCAGGCCGCCGAAGCGCAGCTCAGGCAGGTCCAGAAGATGGACTCCATCGGCCAACTGACCGGCGGCGTCGCGCACGATTTCAACAACGTGCTGACCGTCATCACCGGCACGATCGGCATCCTGGCCGATGCCGTCGCCGACCGGCCCGAGCTTGCCGCCATCACCAAGCTGATCGACGACGCCGCCGAGCGCGGCGCGCAGCTGACCAAGCATCTGCTCGCCTTCGCCCGCAAGCAGCCGCTCCAGCCGCGCGAGATCGACGTCAATGCGCTGGCGCTCGAGGCCGCCAAGCTGCTGCATCCGACCCTGGGCGAGCAGATCACCATCCTGCCTCAACTGACCGAGGATGCCTGGCCGACCCTGGTCGATCCTGGCCAGCTCTCCACCGCGATCCTCAATCTGGCGCTGAACGCGCGCGACGCCATGCCCGACGGCGGCACCCTGGTGCTGGAGACCCGCAACGTCTTCCTCGACGACGGCTATGCCGCCATGAACCCCGACGTCGCCGCCGGCAATTACGTGATGATCGCGGTCAGCGACACCGGCAGCGGCATTCCGTCCGATCTGATCGAGCGGGTGTTCGATCCGTTCTTCACGACCAAGGAGGTCGGCAAGGGCACCGGTCTCGGCCTCAGCATGGTGTTCGGCTTCGTCAAGCAGTCCGGCGGGCACATCAAGATCTACAGCGAGGAAGGCCACGGCACGAGCGTGAAGATCTACCTGCCGCGCTCGACCGGCGTGCAGGAGACCGCGTATGAGGCGGCCCAGAACGTCCCCATCGCCGGTGGCGACGAGAAGATCCTCATCGTCGAGGACGACGCCCTGGTGCGGCAATATGTGGTGACCCAGGTCAAGAGCCTCGGCTATGCCGCGCTGGAAGCGGCCAACGCCGCCGAAGCGCTCACCATCATCGATGCCGACAAGGAGATCGACCTGCTCTTCACCGACGTGATCATGCCGGGCGCGATGAATGGCCGCCAGCTCGCCGACGAGGCCGCCCGCCGCCGCCCCGACCTGAAGACGCTGTTCACCTCCGGCTACACCGAGAACGCCATCGTCCATCACGGCCGGCTCGATTCCGGCGTGCTGCTGCTCGCCAAACCCTACCGCAAATCCGAGCTTGCCAGGATGCTCAGGACAGCGCTCGCCAGTTGAGCCGGCGGCATCTCTGCGCTATCGCAGACAACCTGCAAGCGCATGGAGTGCCGGCCTTGAAAAATCTGCTCACCGACATCGCCGGCGTTCGCGTCGGCCACGCCGAGAATGCGAAGGTCGGCTCCGGGACGACCGCGATCATCTTCGACTCGCCCGCGATCGCGGCGATCGACGTGCGCGGCGGCGGCCCCGGCACACGCGAGGGCTCGCTGCTCGATCTCGCCAGCACGCAGGAGCGCGTCGACGCGATCGCGCTGTCCGGCGGCTCCGCCTTCGGGATCGAGGCCGGCGGCGGCGTGCAGGCCTGGCTCGCCGAGCAGGGCCGCGGTCTCAATATCCGGGGCGCGGTGATCCCGCTGGTGCCGGGTGCGATCATGTTCGACCTGCTCAACGGCGGCGACAAGAACTGGGGCCGCTTCGCCCCCTATCGCGATCTCGGCTATGAGGCGGCGGTGGCCGCAGGCCACGACTACGCGGAAGGCAGCGTCGGCGCGGGCCTCGGCGCAACCACCGCGACCTTCAAGGGCGGGCTGGGCTCGGCGTCGGCGGTTCTCGACAACGGCATCAAGGTCGCCGCAATCATGATCGTCAACGCGGTCGGCAGTGTGACCGTCGGCGAGGGACCGTGGTTCTGGGCCGCGCCGTTCGAGGAGAACGGCGAGTTCGGCGGGCATGGCCTGCCGCCCAAATTCACGCCCGACATGCTGGCGATGCGCATCAAGGGCGGCCCCGCCGCAGCCTCGCGCGAAAACACCACCATCGGCGCCGTCGTCACCGACGCGGCGCTGACCAAACCTCAGGCCAAGCGGCTGGCCATGATCGCCCACACCGGCTTTGCCCGCGCGATCTATCCGGTGCACGCGCCGACCGACGGCGACGTGCTGTTCGCGGCTGCGACCGGCGAGAAGCCGATCGAGCCGCTGGTCGGCCTCACCGAGCTCGGCACGGTCGCCGCCAACGTCGTCGCGCGCGCGATCGCGCGCGGCGTCTACAGCGCGAGCGCGCTGCCGTTCCCCGGCGCGCAGCCGGCGTGGAAGGATCGGTTCGGCGCTTAGGGACGCGTGCCCTTCAACCGCACGCCGCGCGTCATCGCCCGGCGACGACCGGGCGATCCAGTATTCCAGAGACAGGACTGATTAAGCCGAGAGGACGCAGCGTACAGGATGCCCCGCCTGCGCGGGGCATGACAGCTTCAATTGCGGAAAGAGCTTTGCGCTCACACGCTCATCGACATCGACGAGCCGGCGGCGGCCGAGGCGCCCTGCCCCTGTCCGCCCTGCTGCTGCATCAACTGCGCGAACAGGTCATAGGCCGAACTACGGGCGGAGTTGGCGCCGGGCACCGTGGTCGACATCTTGAAGCCGTCGGCATAGCTGACGGTGGTGGTGGTCGAGCCGTCGGCGTTCGTCGTGGTGGTCGAGGTCGATCCGCCGCCCGACGACGAAGAAGAATCCGAGCCGCTGCCGGAGGCATCGCCCGCGCCGCTCGCGCCATGGGCGTGGTGGCCGCCATGACCGCTCTTCAGCGCCTTCGACATCTCGTCCAGGCTGACGCTGTTGTCACCATTTGCATCCAGCTTCGAGAACACGTCATCGGCCTGCGCCAGGTTGGTGCCGCCGGCGCCCAGTGCGCCCTCGAACTCCGACTTGGTGATGCTGCCGTCGCCGTCGGCATCGATCTGCGAGAACAGGTGCTTCAGCGCGGCATCGCGGCCCGACGAGGTCGAGGACGTCGAGCTGGACGAGGCCGAGCTCGTCGCGCTGCTGCTTCCGTCCGAGGACTGGCTCTGCGCGGCGAACAACGCGTTCATCGTCTCCGGCGCGATCTGCGGACATTTGCCCGCATTGACCGACGAGGTCGCCCCGCTGCTCAAGCTGTTGCTGCTGTCGATCGCGAAGGGATTGGCCGCCGCACCCTGCGAGGAGCCGGACTTCTGCGTCGACGAGGACGACTTCGAGTTCGTCAGCGACTGGATCGCGTCGAGCGCACTAGAGACGGCGCCAAGGGCGAACAACATTGCACAACTCCAACCGATGCGGCGCGCCGCAGCCAATGTCCTGCAGGTAAAGTCAGCAAGCGTCGTGCCAGCGCAAAAAGCTCAATGAAATCCGCAGCCGCCGCGCTGCGGAGCCCGCGGGAACATCGGCAATTCATGCCGCCGACGGCAGAAATTTCCGCCCACAGGAAGCACGCCGCCCCTGCATTGCCCGCCGCAGAGGCCCATGTTAGGCGACATCCATCTTTCACGGCCGCCACGGGAACAGCGCCATGACCCAAGCCTTCGCCCACCGCCCCCTGGCCATCGCGCCCTCGATCCTGGCCTCGGATTTCTCCAGGCTCGGCGAGGAGGTGCGCGCGGTGGATGCCGCCGGGGCCGACTGGATCCATCTCGACGTGATGGACGGGCACTTCGTTCCGAACATCTCCTACGGCCCCGACGTCATCAAGGCGATGCGCCCGCACACCAAGAAGATCTTCGACGCGCATCTGATGATCTCGCCCTGCGATCCCTATCTCGAGGCCTTCGCGAAGGCCGGCTGCGACCACATCACGGTGCATGCGGAGGCCGGTCCCCACCTGCACCGCTCGCTCCAGGCGATCCGCGCACTCGGCAAGAAGGCCGGCGTCTCGCTCAATCCGGGCACGCCGATCAGCGCGCTCGAATACGTGCTCGACCTCGTCGACCTCGTGCTGGTGATGTCGGTCAATCCCGGCTTCGGCGGCCAGGCCTTCATTCCCTCGGCGATCTCCAAGATCCGCGACATTCGCGCGATGACGGCGGGCCGTCCGATCGACATCGAGGTCGATGGCGGTGTCGGCCCGGATGTCGCGGGCCCGCTGGCCGCTGCCGGCGCCAACGCCTTCGTCGCGGGCACCTCGGTGTTCAAGGGCGGCACGCAGGACGCCTACAAGACCAACATTGCCGCCATCCGCAACGCGGCGCTCGGGGCGCGCGGCGAAGCCATCTGACGGCGCTTCGCGGTCCGAACCGGCCTTGCGGCCGCCGCGACCAACAGCAATGGACGACATCCGCGACACGCTGTTCTCCGCGGGCCTGCGGCGCCTGCGCGATGGGGCCCTGCAGGACGGCGAGCGGGTGATCTGGCAGGGCCAGCCCGATGGCCTCGCCCGCATGACGATGTGGCGATGGCTCTGGTGGATCGGATGTCCCTGGCTGTTGCTGACGATCGTCGCCGTCGAGGCCGGTTGGATCGACCAGGCGGCCCGCCCTCTCCTGATGCTCGGTGTTGCCTTCGTTGCGGCCCCGCCGGTGATGCTGCTGCAGGATCTGCAGACGCTCTATCTGATCACCGATCGCCGCGCGCTCATCCTGCGAACGGCCTGGGGCCGGCGGACCGTCAGCCAGACGCCGTTCGAGGCCATGGACGCAGTTTTCGAAATCCTCGACATCGGCCGCGGCGCCGGCCACCTCAACTTCGCCTCCGGGCGATCGACCCGCTCGCCCGATACCGACTACACCGGTCGCTACGGGTTTCGCTGCGTTCGCGACGCCTTGCGCCTGCGCGACATCCTCGAAGCTGCGCGCGCCGGCGGGACACGGCGGTCGCATCCGGAAAAAGCTGCGGGTCCTACGGGCGCTGCAGCGCGCAATGCCTAAAATTGCAACCGCGACCCGTACTCATCCGGGCTTCACTGATTCGTGCAAATCACTGCAAGTGATTCCTGCCTGTTTTCGCGGGAGCACATCATGACGACGACCCTGGTTTGGACTGGCGTGGCGTTGTGGCTTGGTTTTTGTGCGTTCGTTGTGTTCGGCCCGTCGGCCGGACCGGTCGAAGCCCCGGCGCGTTCGGCCCGCAGCTTCCGCCGCGACCGCAATCGGGCCTGACGCCCATGCGGATCGCCCTCGTGAAGCGTCAGCCGAAACGCAGGTGCCGTATTCCGCGGCGTCCGCATCCGAACCTCGACGATTTCTTCGGCCGGCTCGAACGCCCCGAAGGCGAGCGGGGCGACGACAGCGGGCCCGAGACGGCGGAGCTGGACCATCCATTCCAGTCACCGCGCCGGCACTGACAATTCTCTTTCCGGACTTGAGCCATGAAACCGCACTGCCCGAACTGCCTGAAGGAAATGACCAAGGCATCCGCGTCGCGTAACCTTTTCAATTGCGAGCCCTGCCGCGAGATCATCCAGTACTTTGGCGGCAGCGCGGATCACGGCGAGCCCGGTCCTCAGTTCTCCTGGCCGATCCGACGCAAGCGCGTCGCCCACACCGCCCACGCGGCCTGATCCTTCCTAGCCCCACACCACGCCGGTGTCCGGTTTCGCTGCAGCCATCCGCGGCGGCCGCACCACGGTGACAGTGCAGCTCGCCTCTGCGGCCACCTTGGCCGAGACGCTGCCGAGCCAGGTCCGCCTGAACGAGTTCTGTCGCGCCCCGATGATGACATGGTCGACCGAGTTCATCTCGGCGAATTCCAGCAGCGCCGCCGCAGGGTCGACCGCTTCCAGCACGTGAACCGACAGCCGGCTCTCATCGAGCTTGAGCGGTGTCGCCCAATGGCGCAGCGCGACCATGCGGTCGATATGCTTGTTGGAGCCCTGCTCGTCCAGTGTCCGGTCGATCGCGATGCGGTTGAGCTTGAGGACGTTGACGCAGGCGAGCCGCGCCGAGGGCAGCGTGGCGAGAATGCGCTCGGTGGTGATGCGGAGCGCCTCGTTCAGCTCCGGGGCGCCCTCCGCCGTGTCGAGCGCGACTGCAAGGATCGGGCTCGATGCGATCTGGGCCGCGACATCCGATTTCGCGCGCGGCGCCATGACGCCCTGGTTGAAGCGCCGCCGCCAGGCGACGCTGAGCGGATCGCGCTTCAGCCGCTCCGAGCGGGTCGTGAGCTTGACCTTGTCCGGATGGGCAAGATCGAAGGCGAGCTGGGACGCGGTCGGATAGCGCCACACCGGCTCGATCTCCAGGCACCGCAGCACCACTTCCTGGAGCCAGGGCGGATAGTCGGGGCGAAGCGCGCGCGGCGGATGCGGATCGCGCCAGAGCCTGCGCCGCATCGCACGCAGCGTCTCGCCCTCGCCGAAGGGACGCTCGCCCGTGGTGAAGAAATAGAGCAGCACGCCGAGCGAAAACAGGTCGCTGCGCGGATCGTCGCGCACGCCCAGGAGCCGCTCCGGCGCCATGTAGGGCGCGGTGCCGTAAGGCAGGCGGAACTCCTCCTGCAGCAGATCGGGCAGATGATCGTGGTGCGACAGGCCGTAGTCGATCAGCACCGCCTCGCCGCTCTCGCGGAACATGATGCTGCTCGGCTTGATGTCGTGATGGATCACGTTCTGCCGGTGCAGATCGGCAAGCGCGGTTGCGACCTTGGCGACGAGCTGCCGCGCCTCGTCATATGGCAGCGGCAGGTCGGGCAGCCGCTTGTAGAGCGTGGTCCCGGCGATGCGCTCGATCACGACATAGGCCTGGTGCGCGAAATCGCCGGTGCCGAAGCATGTCGGCACGTGCGGCCCCGCAAGCCGCGGCAGGATCATCATCTCCATCTCGAACGAGACGATCGCGGCGGGATCCTCGCCCTCCGACACCCGCGGGATCTTCATCAGCAGCGGCACGTCGATGCCGGGATGGGTGACGGTCCACAGCGTCGCCATACCGCCGGCATGGACGCATTCGCCGATGGTGTAGCCGTCGATCACCGCGCCTGAGCTGACCAGGGGTTTCGGCATCGCTTTCTAGCGCCCCTGTGACAGGCGGTCGGCGAGCCAGGGCGGCAGGCCGTTCTCGCGAATCCGGCTCGCGGCCGTCTCGATATCGTAGGGCACGCGGCAATAGGTGATCTGGCACGACACCGTGTCGAACAGCACGAAGGCCGCGGACGGATCGCCGTCGCGGGGCTGGCCGACCGCGCCGAGCACCGCCAGCCATTGCCGTCCGCGCAGCAGCGGCACCGCGACATCGGTCTTGGGCACGAGGCTCGTCATCTTCGCCGTCACCGACATCGAATAGAGCGCCGGACGATGGATGTGGCCGCAAAAGGTGACGTGGGCGGGCGTCGCAATCAGGCTCTTGGCGGCGTCCACGGTCGATCGGACATAGTGCCAGCGCTGCGGGCTGGAGGCTTCCGAATGCACGAACAGATGGTCGCTGTCCTCCACCAGCATCGGCAGGTCGGCCAAGAATCGCCGCTGCGCGGCGTCGAGCCGGCCGCGGGTCCATTCGATCGCGATCTGCGCCTCGGCATTCATCGTCTCGGACGAGGAATTGACCGCCTGGTCGTGATTGCCGCGCACGGCAACGGCCCCCTGCGCGACCAGCTCCATCGCGGTATCCACGACCCATTCCGGATCGGCGCCATAGCCGACGAAGTCGCCGAGCAGGATGAAGCGCTCGGCGCCCCTGGCGCGGGCAACCTTCAGGCAGGCCTCGAACGCCTGCCTGTTACCGTGAATATCCGAGAAGACAGCGAGAAGCACGCACCCTCCACCCTCAAATCCTTATTGGAAGCCGATAAGGCCAAATTGAGGGAGGTCAACAGGATGCGCCGGCGCGCTGCCGTTTTCCAGCGTGTCCCTGCCCGCGATGGTGAAGGGCCTATTGCTCGTCTTTCGGCGGCATCCGGGGCGGCGGGATCGGCGTGAACACGGCGCCCTGGGCACCGGCTGGCGGGGCATTGAACTCGCCGGTGGAGGAATCGCCGCCGGTGGTCTCCAGGATGGTTTTCGGCGTCACATATTCCCGGACCATGTCGATCAGGCTGCCGTCGCCGCCGCCGAAATCGGCCGCGCGGCCGCCTTGCGGATGTCCGAGCGCGATCTCGTTCTCGGCGGCATGGGTCTTATCGGCCAGCCGGTCATCGTAGGGCACGCGAAACGCGCGCGGGATGCCGCTCGGGCGATTGTCCTCGTCCAGCGCCTCGACCCAGAAATAGATCGAGCCGGGATCGCCTTCCAGCGAATGCGGCTCGACGATGCGGGCCTTCAGCAGCTTGAACGACGCCGGCAGCCTATCCGTGCTGGCCCAGCCGAGCAGACCGCGCATTTCGGTGAAGCTGACAACGTAGAACGCGCTGGTCACGACCACCGCGACCGCCTTGAGCGACCAGTGCAGGCGCGCATAAACCAGCACGACCAGCAGCAGCGCGCCGATGACCGCATAAGCGACCGACAATGTGAGGATGACCGTCTGCAGGCTAGTCACGGCGCACCCTCTTGGCGTTACCGCTCACACCGGTTCTCGGGTCGAGATCGGCGCCGTTGCGCCAGCTGCTGCGGAACGTCTCGAGCAGCGACTTCGGCCGTTGGTCGACATTGACGACCTTGCCTTCGGCGTCGATGCGGAACCGCACCGCGGTCTTCTCGTCGCCGGTATGGTCGAGCGTGAACTTGTTGTCGAAGACCACCTGCGCGGTCGGATTGAGCTTCTGCACCTTCACATTGGCCGTCACCGGCTCGCCGGTCGTGGCCACGAAATGCGAGACGTTCACCGTGTATTCGCCGGCCACGATGCCGCGGATCGTGACGATCTCCTCGCGGATGGGCGAGGCGATCTTCTTGCCGGCCACCATGATGAAGTCGTTGGCCCCACCGCGGTCGTCGCGGTCGAGCGTGAGGAAGCCGGCCTCGCGGTGGCGATACCAGGCGATATTGCCGGCGGGATCCTGCACGAACAGGTCGAGATCGTCGGGGTGGTTGTCGGGCCAGTCCAGCGTGATCATGAACTCCGCCTTGGAGTCGATCTTGCCGTCCTTGGCATCGGGCGAGACCGCGAGCAGCGCGAGGAAAAACAGGAAGGCGATCACCTGGAGCGCCTTGAACAGCATCACGCCGAGCGGATCGAACGGCTCCTCGCGCGGATAGAGACCGAAATCATCCATCATGACGGCGTTCCGGCGCCGTTGATTCCAGCGCCTTGCATTTCCGCGCCTTGGCGCTCCAGCACCGGCGTCACATAGGTCTCGGTCAGCACCACCGCGTCAGAAAACACCCGCTGGGTCGCCGCATCGAGCATGTAATACTGGATGCGGACCAGGATCGAGCCGACGAGGCCCGCCAGCGTCGTGTACATCGCGACCGCCATGCCGTCGCTCATCAGCCCCATCGAGGACCGCATCGCGACCTTGTCGGCCGCATCCAGCCCCGCGATCGGCGCCAGCATGATGATGAAGCCGATAATGGTGCCGAGCAGCCCGAGCTTCATCAGCGTGTCCGAGACGAAGGCGCCGAAGCCGTTGGAGCCGCGCAGCCGGTCGGCGAGCGTTCGCAGCAGCAGCGTCTGGTCCACCGGGCGATAGTCCTGCGCCGCCGCCTTCGTCACCAGACTCTCGATGTGATCGCGCACCAGCCCGCGCGGCAGCGAGGTCGCACGGGCGTCGAGCGCCTTGCTGCCGCCCGGCGCCGCGAGTGCCGCCCGGCATCGCCGCGCCGCCGCCCCCTCCCGCGCGATCGCCCGCGTGCGCAGGAAGCAATGGCCGCAGGTGACGACGTAGAGCAATGCAATGACGCTCGAGATATAGGTGCGGTCCGAGGTCAGCATCAGACGGATCAGGCCGAAGCGCCACAGCAGCACGACGGCAAAAATCGAAAGGCCGGTGAAGATCATCCAGAACAGCAGCGCGCTGCGCTCGGATGGATCGGCAGCCTGGCCCGCGACCGGCCCCATCGTCATCGAACTCATGCTGTACCGCTCCTCGCCCGCACCGTTGGGCTGCCAAGATTCCATCCCGATTAGATCAAAGCCGCCGTTTCAGGTCCAAAGACCCATGCCCAATCCGGCTTGGGAAATTTGCCCGAGCTGCAATCCTGCCACACCCCGCAATTGGCAAGGCGCGGCGGCGTTGTTAGGCTGACCTTATCAAACGTCGGGGGTGATCGCATGCGCCTCGTGCTTCAGCTTGTTGCCCGCCTGCTGCTCATCGTGGCGCTGTGCCTGGGAGCTGCGACCGTGTGGGCCACATTCGACGCCTATCGCAGCGTCGATCGGGCGACCGCGGCCTCCGCGCAGCGGGTCGCGCAGGCGCTCCAGGCGCTGTACTGGCATGAATTCTTGTTGCGCAGCAGCAGAACGCGCGAGCAGCTCCTGCCGGTTCCGGAATGGCGCACGCTGGAAACCATGAAGCTGATCTCGCCCGGCGTCTGCGTCGAGTTCCAGCCGGCCATCGCGTTCGAAAAGCCGCTCTGCGGCCAGAGCGAGGGGCTGGGCAAGACCCCGCCGCGCTGGTTCGCGTCGATCGTGCCGATCTTCCTCGGCAGCCACGCCGAGGTGGTGCGGCCGGTCAGCCCCCGCGCCGCCTCCGCCGGAACGGTGGTGGCAACGCCGGATGCCGCGGCCGCGATCTCGCTGGCCTGGGAGTACATCCTCAACGTCATCGACGTCGCGCTGCTGATGGCGGCCGCAATCGCCCTGCTCGCCTCGCTCGCCATTGCGCATGCGCTCGCGCCGGCGCGCGCGATCGTCACCGCCCTGCAGCGCATGGCGCGTGGCCAGTATCGCACCAAGCTGCCGCGCTTCCGCTCCATGGAGCTGGCGATGATCGGCAGTGCCGTCGGCGAGCTCGGCGGCCGGCTGGAGGAAGCGACCGAACAGCGCGCCGCGCTGACAAGACGCTTGATCGAGATCCGCGACGACGAGCGCCGCGCGCTCGCCCGCGAGCTGCACGACGAGTTCGGGCAGAATCTCTCGGCCATTCTCGCCTTCGCCAACACCATCGAGACGGCCGGCGCAAAGCAAGACAAGGATGACGGCATCGCGCAGGACGCGCGCATGATCTCGCAGGCCACCCATCATTTGATGGCCTCGCTGCGCGACGCGCTGAAGCGGCTGCGCAATCCCCTGCCCGAGGAGCTAGGGCTGGAGGCCAGCCTCGTCAATCTCGTCGACAGCTGGCGTTCGCACAGCGCGGCGCGGCCGACGATCCAACTCGATCTCAGGGGCGATCTTGCCGACATCAGCGGCCCTGCCGCCACCACCGCCTATCGCGTCGCCCAGGAATGCCTGACCAACGCGCTACGTCACAGTGCAGCGCGCGAGATCAGCTTGCGCGTCGAGCGGCGCGCGGGCGAGGACGATGCACTGCTGATCCGCGTCGAGGACGACGGCGGCGGCGATGCGGAGCGGGTTGCGCAGTCGGCCGGCTTCGGCCTCACCGGCATCCGCGAACGCGTCACTGCGGCCGGAGGATCGTTGTCGATCCTGCCGGCCAATCGCGGGCTGAGCGTCGCCGCCACCATCCCGCTTGCCGCATGAGGCCGGGATGAGTGAGGTCGCGGCAACAGGCATCTCCGTGCTGCTGGTCGACGACCATCCGATCGTGCGGCAAGGCTACCGGCGCGTACTGGAAAGCCAGGGCGACCTGCATGTCGTGGCGGAAGCCGACAATGCGGCGGATGCCTACGGCGCCTTCAAGGCGCACGACCCTGATGTCGTGGTGCTTGATATCTCGATGCCCGGCGCGAGCGGGCTGGAAGCGATCCGCAACATCCGCGCGCGCAGCCCGCGGGCGCGGATTCTCGTCTTCACCATGCACAACGAGGCCGTGCTGGTGAAATCGGCCTTCGGCGCCGGCGCAAGCGGCTTCGTCACCAAGAGCAGCGAGCCGTCGGCGGTCGTGAACGCGATCCGGGCCGTCGCGCGCGGCGAGCGCGCCATGAGCGACGACATCGCGCATATCCTCGCCGAGGACAGCCTGTCATCGGGATCGGTGCTGGATCAGCTCGGCGAGCGCGAGATCGAGATCCTGCGCCAGTTCGCAGGCGGCGCGACGACCGAGGAGATCGCCACGCATCTCAATCTCAGTGTGAAGACGGTCCAGAACTATCACTACCTGATCAAGACCAAGACCGGCGCGCGCACGGATGCGCAGCTGGTGCGGCTCGCCGCCACCTGCGGGCTGACGAAAATCTAGCAGCGGGGCTGCCGCTTTCTCCAGGTCACGTGAAGATCTTGAATTTGCCTGATGCGATGGAACGGAGGCCATCCAGCCCCGGTTAGGAGTAGAGTGGAGGAATCGCCATGAGTAAGGCTCATCACAAGGCACTCGACCATCCCCCGATCATCACCGTAGGCGAGCTCATCGACGAACTGTGCCGCCTGCCCGATACGGCCGTCGTCCACTTCCGCTGCCCCATGCTCGAGCAGGAGCTGACGTTCTACCGCCTTCGCAAGCGGTCAAAGGATGCCGTCGAAATCGCGGTCAATGCCTATCCGGAGAGCCCGCCGGTCGTACCGGCGACGACCAACGGCGGTGCGCTTCACCCGCGCAGGCACGCAAGCACCGCGCCTCCCGTTCGGGAGAGCGCGCTTCTTCACAAGGCAAGAGGGTAGGATAGGCGTCGCGGCCTAGCACGCCTTCAGGCCGCGCAGCACCAGCGCGAGCGTCGCGTCAACACGCGCCGGCAGATCGGCGTCCTTCCACTCGTCGGCATGCGCCGGATGATGGAAGCGGCAGGTCGTATCGAAGATCGCGCGGGCAGTCGTCTTGACGTCGTCCACGGCGAACACGCCCTGCGTCACGCCGTCGGCCAGGATCGCCGCGATCTGGTCGATCATTGTGTCCTTGTGGCACTTCACGGCTGCGCAAGCCTCGCGCGCCAGCGTCAAATAGGTCTCGAACATCTCGGGGTCGTCGAGCACGCGCGAACGCTTGGCCGCGAACAGCGTGCGCAGCCAGCGGTCGAGCCTGTCGGGCGCCGGCCCCTGCTCCCTGGCAATCGCCAGGAGCGGAGCGTCGATGCGGTCGAGCCAGCGTTTGGCAACGGCCTCGCGCAGCGAGGCCTTGCTCGGGAAATGGCGATAGACGCTGCCATGGCTCACATCGAGCGCACGGGCAACGTCGACCACGGTGGCCTTGGCAAGTCCGTAGCGCCGCAAGACGTCCTCGGTGACTTCGAGGATCCGCTCCGGCGTCAAGACAACGGCTTCATTCATGCCAGCACCTTGTTCCCGTTTCAGGGTTCGTCCGGCGATAGGGCTGCTTCCGAAGCGCCCTCACCGGTCGTTTCGGAAAGCCTATGCCTTAATGAGGCAGTTTTGCAGCCTGCGCCGCGATCTGGCGCGCCACCAGCAAATTGAGCCAATGCCCAATCGTGCCGGTGAAATTGAGGATTTCGGTCGTCATTGTCTTAAGTCTCCATTCGTCCACGGCCCCCATCTCCAATTATGCCCTTGAATCCGCTGTTATTTTTCGGACCGAGGGCTCTCCGGACGGGATTGCCGCGGGACGCCCAATCGGAGCGTCCGGAGACGGATATACACGTCTCGCTGACAGATTTCAATATCTGTCAGTCAATGATCCGTGATTGACAGTTAATTTGCCGATCGTGGGCCAAACGGACCTACCGGAATTTGCCCCTACCCCCGGCTATCCCGTGGCGGTCTCGGCAGCGAGCGCAGCGACGAACCGGTCGACCTCCTCCTCGGTGGTGTAGAGCGCGGGGCTGACCCGAATGCACTGCCCCCGGGCGATGCCGTCGCGGCGCACGGTCAGGACCCCGTGCTTGTCGCGCAGGGCCCCGACCAGGGCATTGTTGTCCTCGCGCGAGCCCTTGTTCCTGATCCGGAACGAGGTGATGCCGGCGGCAAGCCCCGGCTCGTCCGGCGTCAGCACCTCCACATTCGGCAACGCGCGCGCCTTTGCGACCCAGCGGTCGCGCAGATAGCGCAGGCGCGCGGCCTTGGCGGGCGTGCCAATGGCCTCGTGAACCCTGAGCGCCAGCGGCAGCGTCAGGATGGCGGCAAAGTTCGCGGTCCCGGTATGAACGCGGGTGCGGATGTCGTTCGGATCGAAGCTGCCATCGCCGTAGTGGCGGTCGATCGCATCCAGCCGGCCCCTGCGGATGTAGAGGAACCCGAGGCCGACCGGCGCCCCGATCCATTTGTGCAGATTGAAGCCGATGAAATCCACGCCGAGATCGGCGATGTCGAATTCGAGCTGTCCCCATGAATGGGCGGCATCGAGGATGACGTCGATGTTCTTCGCCCGCGCCATCGCGGCGATATCCTTCACCGGCATGATCAAGCCGGTGCGGTGGCTCACATGTGTCAGCAGGATCAGCTTGAGCCGGGGCGTCTCGGCGATGGCTTTCGCGTAGGCGTCGAGAATGGCCTGCTTGCTGGCAGGTTCCGGCACGGCGATCTTGAAGACGCCGACGCCGCGCCGATCCTTCAGCCACTCCATCGCGAACTGCATCGAATCGTAGTCGAGATCGGCGTAGAGAACGGCGTCGCCCGCCTGCAGGCGATTGTAGTTGACGATGAGGTCCTGCATCGCCTCGGTCGCGCCGCGGGTCAGGGCAATCTCGCTCTTGTCGACGCCCGCGGTGCGCGCCAGCGCGGCGACGACCGCGTCGCTGTCCGCACCGAATTTGGTGCGGGCATAGGCGGTGTTCTGCCTGTTGATCCTTTCGGTCTGGCGGATGTATTCGGCGAGCACCGGCTTCGCCATGACGCCCCAATAGCCGTTCTCGAGATTGGCCATGGTCCGGTCGACGTCATAGAGAGCGGCGATCTGGTCCCAGAACGCGCGATCCTGCGCGGCGTCAGCCCCTGTTCGCACGAACGGCGGGACGGCTGCTGCGTCGGTTTGTGCGCCGGCAGTGCCGGCCATCGCCAGCGTTGCGGCCGCGCCCAGCATGCCGCGCCGGGAAATATGTAAAGTCCGATCCATCACAGGCCCCCGTTTTCAGGCCCGCTTCGTCGCAAGCTGGAACGACAGCGTCATGACGGCCGCCGGCTTATCCGCAACGTGGATCAGCCCTGCCACCGGACAGGTACAGCCCGGTCCGGGAAATCTCTTGCAAAAGGGCCCGGATGCCGCTTCGCTCATCCCACGACAACAATCAAAAACGGACCCACCCATGCCCATCGTCAACCGCATCGCCGCCCTCTCCGACGAAATGGCCGCCTGGCGCCATGACTTCCACGAGAACCCGGAGCTGCTCTACGAAGTCCACCGCACCGCCGGCATCGTTGCTGACAAGCTCAAGGAGTTCGGCTGCGACGAGGTGGTGACGGGCATCGGCCGCACCGGCGTGGTCGGGGTGATCCGCGGCCGCAAGTCGGCCTCCGGCAAGACCATCGGCCTGCGTGCCGACATGGACGCCCTTCCGATCATGGAAACCTCGGGCGTGCCCTACGCCTCGAAGGTCCCCGGCAAGATGCACGCCTGCGGCCATGACGGCCACACCGCGATGCTGCTGGGCGCCGCCAAATATCTCGCCGAGACGCGCAATTTCGACGGCACCGCGGTCGTGATCTTCCAGCCCGCCGAAGAAGGCGGCGGCGGCGGCAAGGCCATGGTCGACGATGGCCTGATGACGCGCTGGAACATCCAGGAGGTCTACGGCATGCACAACATGCCCGGCCTGCCCGAAGGCCATTTCGCCACCACGCCCGGCGCGATGCTCGCCTCCTCCGACAACATCCAGATCATCGTTCACGGCAAGGGCGGCCACGCCGGCGCCGGTCCGCACAAATCGGTCGACAGCGTCCTGATCGGCTCGCAGATCGTCAATGCGCTGCAATCGATCGTCGCGCGCAACGTCGACCCGCTGAAATCCGCCGTCATCTCGATCACGCAATTCCACTCCGGCACCGCCTTCAACATCATCCCTGAACGAGCCGAGCTCGCCGGCACCGTGCGCACGCTCGACCCCGAGGTGCGCGACCTGGTCGAGCGCCGCATCGGCGAGGTGGCCGAGAGCGTCGCCCGCGCCTATGGCGGCTCGGCCGAGACCAAGTACACCCGGATGTATCCGGTGACGATGAACCATGCGCGCGAGGCCGGCCTTGCCGCCGACGTCGCCCGCGACATCGTCGGCACCGAGCGCGTCAACGACAAGTTCATCCCGATGATGGGCGCCGAGGACTTCTCGTTCATGCTGGAAGCGCGTCCGGGCGCGATGGTGCTGGTCGGCATGGGCGACGGCAACGAGTGCCACCACCCGGCCTATGTCTTCAACGACAACATCCTCGGCCACGGCGCCTCGTTCTGGGTGCGCATGATCGAGACGCGGATGCCGGCGGGTTAGAACTGCATTCGCTACTGCCGTAGCCCGGGTGAACAACACCCGGGACTACATTCCTGCAGAGGGGTTGCTTACGCGAAAACCCGCCATCAAGCCCCGGAGCGACGACCCGTGGGCTCCACCGCCTTCAATGGGCGAGACGCGGTCTCGTCTTGCGCGAGGGGCAAGGTGAACTGAAAGACGGCGCCCCGAGGCTCGTTTGCGCCGGCCCACATCCGGCCGCCGTGCACCTCGATGATCGAGCGGCAGATGGCAAGGCCCATCCCCATGCCTGTCGGCTTGGTGGTGTAGAAGGCGTCGAACAGGCACTCGACATTCTTCGGATCCAGTCCCGGACCGGAATCCCGCACGGTGACGTGCACGCCGCTCGATGTATCCCTGCCGGTGCTGATCAGCAACTCGCGCTCCCCCTCGCCGACAGCGGCCATCGCCTCGACCGCGTTGACAATCAGGTTGAGCAGCACTTGCTGAAGTTGAACCCGATCTGCCTGAATGGACGGCAAGCCTTCGGCAAGTTGCGTTTGCACCGAGACGCCGTTCTTGAGCGCTTCGCTCCGGGTCAGCGCGATGACCTCAAGCACCGCCTGGTTGACCTGCATGTCCTCCTTTTGCGGAGGCGCCTTCCTGATCAGCGCCCGGATCCGGCCGATAATATCGCCGGCTCGCATGCCGTCACCGGTGATCCATCCGAACGTCTGTCGAACCCGCGCCAGATTGGGCGGTTGAGCCTCCAGCCAGTTGAGCCCGGCCTCGGCGTTCGCCACGATCGCGGCGATCGGCTGGTTGACCTCATGGGCAATCGAAGCGGTGAGTTGCCCCATCGTGGTGACGCGATTGGCATGCGCGAGCTCCATCAAGGCTTCACGGTAGCGCCGCTCGTGTTCGCGGCCTTCGGCTTCGGCGCGCTTGAGAGGCGTCAGATCGAGGACAAAGCCGACCCCTTGATCCCCGCCCGCCCCAAACATCGTCCCACCGATCAGGACGGGCACACGGCTTCCGTCCTTCCGCACATATTCCTTCTCGAATGGGTGGGCCGTCCCGAGCCGTTTCAATTCCGCCACGGTTTGTACATCGCGGTCGCGCCATTCTGGCGGCGTGAGGTCGGTCCGATGCAGGCGCCCTGAGAGGAGATCGTCCCGGTCGTACCCAACGATGCGGAGGAATGCGTCATTGGCCTCGAGAATGCGTCCCTCGACTTCCCAGATGATGATACCGATGATGTTGGCATCGAACAGACGGCGGATCTTGATGTCTCGCGCTGCAAGATCACTCTGGAGCTGGATGTTCTCTTCCGTTGCCTGTCTCCGCCGTTTCGTTTCGATCCGCGCGAGCGCCAGCGCCGCTCCGGCCAGCGCAACGACGAGGGCAACGGCGCCGGCGATCAGCCGGGTCCAGCGTTGCTCGAATGCTTCGGCCCGCGCCTCCCGGCCAGCCAGCCGAAAGCGCTCGTGATCCACCATCTGGTCGATTTGCGAGCGGATCTCATCCATGCTGCGGATCATCGCCAGCGCGGCCAGCCCCGATTTGCCGGCCGTCTTCAGCAACTCGTCGATCTCGCGCAGCGTCGCTACGACGGTCAGTGCCAGATGTCCGGCCCGAAGGCCCTGCAACGGATCGTCCGCGACCAGCATCTGCAGCGCCTGGGCTTCCCGCCTTACGCTTTCGTCAGAGACGCCGTAGGCCTTGAGATAGGCAGGGTCGAGGGTCATGAGATACCCCCGCCTTTCAGTCTCCAGTTCCGCGACGATCGCCCGCAGCCGATCGAGCGTTTCGACGACCTCGCGGCTATGCGCGACGAAGTGATGAGTTGCCTGCCTCTCCTGCCAATATTGCAAGCCGAGGAAGCTAGTCGCGACAAACAGGCCTACGAGCACTGCGACCGCAAGGATCAGCGGACGCGCAAACCACCGCAAGGACAGGGCCGGAGCAGGGGCTGACATTTGCCTAGCGTCATGCTCGCGTGACCGGTGCGTCTTCTGGTGCCAGGGCCAGAGCATTGCTAGGATGATAGCATGGATAGGCCCGCATGGTGAGCCGGAAACCCGACTAGGTTACATCGGCTTCGGCTCCCGTAACTCGTCCGGCGAGGGCCACAATGTCGCAGCGTGCGGCCCCGCTCACGTGTCGTGAATGACTGCCTTGGTGAAGGAGCATTGGCATGGCGCAGGGTGAAAGCTCTCTCAACCGACAAACGCCGGCCAGCCGGCGCAGTTTCGTCCAGGGATTGAGCGCGGCGGGGGCGTTGCTACCGGCCCTTGGCGTGCTGCCGCGGCTGGGGTTTGCCCAAGATGCCGCCGCGATCCACGCCAACGCCGCGATCGACTGGAAGCAATTTTCCGGACAGACGATCGCGCTTTCGGGCGCGATCCATCCGTGGTCGAATGCGATCGCGCCGTTGTTGCCGGAGTTCACCATCCTCACCGGCATCAACGTCGCCATCGATTTCCAGCTGGAAACCACCTACCTCGGCGCGCTGCCGATCCGGCTCGCCCGCGGCAGCAGCACGCCCGACGTCTTCATGTTCACGACCTATGGCCAGGGCATCTCGAACGGATGGCTGGAGCCGTTGAACGGCTATTATTCCAACAGGTCGCTGACCGACCCGGCCTGGTATGACGAGAGCGACCTGCTCAAGACGGCCCGAGCCTTCCCCCTGTGGTCGGACGGCGAACGGTACGCCGTCCCGATTACCTCCGAGGCAATGACCCTGTTCATCAACGGGGATGCGCTGGCAGCCAAGGACCACCCGATTCCCCAGACTTTCGAAGACCTGCTTGTTACCGCCAGGGCGGTCAAGACCAACGCGATGTCCGGGATCGCGATGCGGGCCCAGGCTGGCGGCAATTCCTCGCCACCGGCCATGGGCTTCGTGTTCTCGTACGGTGGGGCCATGGTCGAGCACAACAAGGTCGTTTTCGCGAGCCCTGAGGCGATCGCGGCCGTCGAGATGTACGGACAACTGCTCAGTGAGGCCGGGCCTGCCGGCGTCGGCAGCTATGAATGGTACAACGTGCTGGACGACTTCCTGCAGGGGCGGACGGCCATGGCAATCGACAGCAGTAACTTCGCGACCGACATCTCCAATCCAGCGAAAAGCCGTGTCGCCAAGCAGGCCGGGTTTGCAACCTTCCCACATCTCGCCGGTCGCAGCCCCGTCCCCTTCATGTCGCACTGGCAGGCATGCATCAATTCCAAATCTCGAAACAAGCGGGCGTCCTTCCTGTTCCTGCTCTGGGCGACGAGCAAGGCGACCTCGCTGCGGACTGCTGCGGCGGGGCTGGCGACGACACGCGTGTCGGCCTGGTCGAGCGAGGGCTTCAAGAAGGCGTTCGGCTCGCAAGCCGCCGAGGCGGCACTGACTAACTTGCAGAATGCCGATGTCGATCGCGCCAAGGCGATCCTTTTCCATCCGCAATCGAGACCGATCCTCGACGCCTTCATGATCGGCGTCAATGAAGTGGTCAACGGTGCGAAATCGGCGAAGGCTGCGATGACGGCCGCAGCCGAAAGGGCCAATGCGGCGATCCGCGGGTAGCGGCGAGGCGCCGCCGGGCTACGCGCTGCTCATCCCTGATATTGCAGCACGTGCATGCCGGCGTTCCAGTCGGAGACGAACATCAGCCCGTCGGGCCTGACATAGGCGTCGCAGGTCTTGGCCGCGAGCCCGATATTCGGACGCGGATCGACGAGCTTCTTCGGCACCGGCGGCACCCAGTATGCGATCTCCTTCGGTGCGAAGGCGTCGTTGATGTCGAACACCCTGACGCCCGCGTTGTTGTAGGTCGCGAAGATCGTCTCCTCGCTCTGGAACGATCCCGGGCGGTTCTCGTGCAGATTATGCGGGCCGAAGGTGCCGCTCGTGCAGAAGTCGCGATCGCGCGGCGTCGGCAGCGTTGCGATCGGCACCGGATTTTCGGGCGCGCGCACGTCGAGCACGAAGGTGTGGAACAGGCCCTTGGCGCATTTTTCCGCATTGGCTTCGTCCGCGACGATCGCGAGCTGACGCTTCGGCAGCGGCAACGGCGTGTGCGTGCCGCCGGCGAAGGGCGGCGACCAGTTGATGTGCGACAGCAGTTTGGGATTGGCGGGATCGCTGATGTCGTGGATGGTGAAGCCGCCGTCGCGCCAGGCGGCATAGCCGCGATCGCCCGCCGTGATCATGTGATGGAGCGCAAAGCGCTTGCCCTTTGGCGTCGCCGCCTCGCCGGCCGCGCGGTTCATGCCGGGCAGCCACCATTTCGCGACGATCTCCGGCTTGGTGACGGTCTTGAGATCGACCACGCAGAGGATGTGGTCGGTGAAGCCGTCGAAATGCGCCGACACATAGGCGTAGCGGCCGCCGGGCCACCACAGCCGGTTGATGCCGAAGCCGGGCATTTCGAGGAAGGCGATCTCGCGCATCTCGCCCGGCTTCGAGATGTCGTGGATCGACAGGCCCGAGCGGAATTTCTTGGCCTTAGTGATGCTGTCGACCAGCGTGTTCTCGAAATAGCCGCGCATGTTGTCGTAGGACTGCATCGCGACGATGTTGGCGCCGTTAGCCAGCAGCAGCAGGTCGTCCGCCACCTGGAGATGGTGGGTGCGGGTGTATTGCCCCGCGGTGAAGAAATTGACCGGCTTCAGCGCGCGCGGATCGGACGCGTCCAGGATCGTCACGCCGTCGCTGAACATGTGCCCGACATAGACGTGCTGCCGGTTGAACATCACCTGCACGCTGTCGGGCCGGCCGCCGATGTCGCTGTAGGAAATGTGCTTGATGCCCTTGCCGATGCCCTCGGGCGGAATCTCGGCCTCGGCGGACACTGCGGGCCCGGACCAGCCGGACAATGCGGCGGCCCCCAGCACGCCCGACAATTGCTGAAGGTGGCGGCGGCGCGAGACTTGAGGCATCGGTTTCCCCCATTTTTTGAGGGAATGATGCGCGCTCACGCGGCGGCGTGCAAGCCTTCGCGCAGCTCTCAATTGCAGATTTCGGCCGGGATTTTGGCGGCGGGATTGGAAGGATGATTGGCCGTTCCGAGCCGGCATCCCTTGGCAATCGGTCTGCATCCGGCGGCGTTACAGATCATCTGCCCGCTTGCCTGGGGCGCAGTGGGTGCGGCCTCGCTCTGCTTCCGATCCTGATCGCGCCGCCGCGAATCCTCGCGCGCGACCGGTTTCTTCTCCTGGACCTTCTCGCATTCGTTGTCGTCGCCGACGCGGTAGCCAGCGCGGCACGTGATCTTGACGCATTGATCGCCGTCGGCCTTGAAGCCGAAATTGCAGACCAGCGGACAGACCCGCCCCGGCTTCGCCTTCAGCGCATCGAGCGCGTCGGTGCTGGCAAGCTTCGCGTCGAACTGGGTGCCCGCATATTTGTTGAACAGCGCCAGCGAGCGTTGCGAAGTGACGTTCCAGTCGCCATCGGCGGACGCGGACAGACAGCCGACGCGGCGCAACTCGCTCTGCACCGACTTTGTCAGCTCGGCCGCGGACAACGTGGATGCCGGCGCGGGCGAGAGGGCTGCAACCTTTTTCTCGACTTCAGGCATCTGGCGATCGGCCGCGGGCTTTGCGGTCTGCTCCGCCTTCTCGGCGGCCTGCCTGGCGGCAAGCTCGGCCTTGGCCTTCTCCGCCGCCTGCTTCTCGGCCAGCGCCTTCGCGGCTGCCGCCTCGGCCACCTTGCGCTGCTGCTCCGCAGCCTCCGCCCTCGCCTGCTCGATCTGCTTCTGCTTCTCGGCGGCGATCCGGGCCTCCTCGGCGGCCTTGGCCGCCGCAGCGGCCTTTTCCTGCTCGGCCTTCTGGGCGCGCTCGGCGATGAGCCTCGTCTTTTCCTGCTCGGCCGTCTTGGCCTTTTGCTCGGCGGATGCGCGGGTCTCTTCGGCAGCGATCTTGTTCAACTGCCCCTTGGCCAGATTGGCGTAGAAGCCATCCGGATAGGCCGCCAGAAATGCTTCCCAGGCGTCACGCGTCGCCAGCTGCAGCGCGAGCTCATAATCCCTGCGCACGGCTTCCTGCGGGTTCGCCTGCGGACCGGTGGGGGCTTGCTTCGCGACGAGGGGCACGTCGTCGCCGCCGAGCGAGCCGTAGACGTAGGGCTCCTGCTTGTATCCGGTCGTCTTGAGAACGTCGTCGCGCACGAAGCCGAAGGCCTTGCGCAGATCGAGGCCGGGCTTCGGCAGATGCTCGACCAGCGCGGTCGCGAACGGACTGTTTCTGGCATCGCCATCGGACGCGGTCGATCCTGCCTTCGCCGCGAAGGCGATCATGGTGTTCGGGCTGGTCGGCTCGACCTTGGCAAGACCCCGGCCGATCGCGCGCGAAGCCAGCGTGCGTTTCATCGTCTTGGCGAACGGATTGTCGCGGCAGGCATCCAGGATGATCAGGCGCAGCTGCTTGGCCGGTTCGACCGCGAACAGGGCCCGCTCGACCGGGATGGTCTCGTCGAGAACGTCGCCGTCCGTCTCCAGCGTGGCGTCGGTCGGAATGAGATAATTGTTGCCGTCGAGCTCGATGCCGTGGCCGGCGTAGTAGATCACCGCCATATCCGCATCGCGCGTCCTGCCGGCGAACTCGCGCAACATGCGCCGCATCTCGCTGGCGCTGAGATCGAGCCGGACGTCGACTGAATCGAAGCCGGCCTTCTTGAACATTCCGCCGACCAGCGTGGCGTCGTTCACGGGATTGCCGAGCTTGGGCGCGCTCTTATAGGCGGAATTGCCGATGATCAGCGCGACCCGCCGGTCAGCATGTGCCGGACCGCAAGCCAAACCCATCGCAAATATCAAAAAAACAAATAGCCGAAGCGGAATCACCTGCGTCCCCCCGGATGCAATTCCATGAGACTATTCGGAGCATTGCCTGATGCCAACTCTTCCCTATGTGACGATAGTCACACAAGGTTTGATGGATGATGCGGCGAAGCGTCACCCCGGACGGGAGCGAGCTTCGCCGCCCGCCCTCAGCTACGCATGCACCACCTCGTGCCGCATCACGAACGGTGCGAGCAGCGCATGCACCTCGCCCGCAACGACGTCGCGCTGCGCCGCCGGCACGCCCGCCAGCGTCACGGTGGCGATCGAGCCGTGGCTGCCGTGGGCTCCGACCTTGACCCTGCAGTCGATACCGCGCTCGGTCAGCGGCGCCAGCACCTTGCTGAACACGCGCTGCGCCGCGTCCCAGCGCAGCTGCGGCTTGAACACCTTGCCGACTCCGGTCACCGGCATCGGATCGATCGGGATGACCTGCACCGGCACGGCGGCGCGCTCCGGCGTGCGCTCGCGAACCCAGGATTCGAGCTCGCCAGGCTCCACGGTCGCGCCGGGCTTCAACTGCACATAGCCGACCGGCAACTCGCCGGCATAGGCGTCGGGCTGGCCGACCACGGCGGCGAAGCCGACCGCTGGATGGCGGAACATGATCTCCTCGATCGGCGCCGGATCGATGTTGTGGCCGCCGCGGATCACGAGATCCTTGGCGCGGCCGGTGATCCAGAGATACCCGTCGGCATCGAGCCGGCCGAGATCGCCGGAATTGACCCAGACATCGTCGACGAAGGCGCCCCTGTTGTGCTCGTCGTTGAGATAGCCGCTGAACACGCCGGGCCCGGCCATGATGACGACACCGATCTCATCAGGCGCGCAGTCGCAGATCAGGCGGCCGTCGGCATCGAGCTGCACGATGCGCACGCGCGCATAGGGCATGGGAAGGCCGACCGAGCCGAGCCGGATCGGCCGCGAGGGATAAGCGAGCGTGTGCACGCTCGAGGTCTCGGTCATGCCGTAGACCTCGACCACCGGCAGCTTCAGCTTCTCCTGGATCGCAGAGCCCACCGCGACGGGGATCGCCGAACCGCCACCGGCTGCGTATTTGAGACTGGAGATGTCAGCGTTGCCCGGCGGCACCGCGAGCGTCGCGGCCAGCACCGTCGGCACGCTCGACAGCGCCTCCGGTTTGAAGCGCTCCACCAATCCCCAGATGTTCTTCACCGAGTTCGGATTGCGCCAGCCGCTCGGCGACAACACGACCAGCGAGCCGCCGCTCGACAGCGTCAGCAGCACCTGCGTCAGTGATCCGCCGACGTGAAACAGCGGCATGCCGAACAGCAAATTGGAGCCCGGCTTCGACTTCAGCAGCAGATTGAGCGCCCAGGCCTGATAGACCTGGTTGGCATGGGTGTGCCGCACCAGCTTTGGCGTGCCGGTGGTGCCGCCTGTGTGAAAATAGGCGGCGACGTCGCTGCCCGAAATCTTGCGCCCGCTGATAAGCCGGTCCGCCGGCTGCTGCTTGATCAGGTCGTTGAACGCAAAGATGCCCTTGTCCGGATCGCCGCCGCCGAACACCTGCACGATCGCCTTGAGGTGCTTCAGCTGCGGCCGGATCTGCTCGACCTTCTGCCAGATGTCCGTGCCCGGCATCGGCCCGAGCGCCACCAGCACTTTCGTGTTCGCAGCTTCCAGAATTTCCGCGATCTGATGCGGCTCCAGCAGCGGGTTGACGGGATTGGCGATGCCGGCGGCCTCCGCGCCCAACAGCGTCACGAAGGCATCTGGCACCAGCGGTAACATGAAGCTGACGACGTCGCCCTTCTCCACGCCGAGCGCGTGAAACATGTTGGCGGCCTGCGTCACGCGCGCGAGCAGGTCGCGATAGGTGACCACGAGCGGCGTGTCGGCAGGATCTGCGTTTTGCAGGAACTGGATCGCGGCACCGTCGGGGTTGCGTGCAGCACCGAGCTTGATGGCGTCATACGTGCTCTCGGCCGCAACGCGGTCCGCGTAAGGGACCTGCTCGAAGGCACGAACCTCCGCGTCCGTCGAAAGCTCCGGATAGTCGTCGCCGATCAGCCGATCGAGCGCGTGGATGCCCGCCATGGAATTCCGTCCTCCCTCTGTTCATTGCCCCGCCCCCTGTCTTTTGACATTTGGTTCGGACGAGGCCTCGGCCGATGGCCGGCCGAGCCGGGCCACAATGATGGATGATTTGGCGTTCGTCCATTGTCTCGCCGCGCCCGCGATCAGGTTCGCTTCACGCGGCCTTTGAACCTCCGCGCCCGATCCGGGGACCAAGAACTGCCATCAGATTCTCTGGCCAGCGTCCTGCCGCAAGACTTGGGGTGACCATGACCACGCGCTCGCGAAACCGCATCACGAAGCTGATCCTCGCGCTCGCCATGGCTTCGGCGATTGCGGCGCCGGCAGTCACCCTGCCCCAGGCTGCGCTCGCTGCGGACAGCCAGCTCGACAAGATGCGCGCCAAGATCACGGCCGTCATCGGCGACAAGATGGAGAAGCTGGGCGGCTCGCGCATCGTCTACAAGGTGGACGCCGACGGCCTGCGCGAGAGCGCCGTCACGGATTTGCGCGACGAGGTCTACAAGACCCTGCGCGAGGGCAAGATCGCTTTCTCCGGTCTTGCGATCCGCGACGGCGGCGTCGAGGTGAAGATCGCGGACGCCAAGGGCCGCGAAGAGCTGAAGCGCAAGCTCGCGTCCGCCGCTGAAGGCCTGCCATCGCATGCCCTCGCCGTGACCGACGGCGGCGACGGTCTCCTCAAGCTCAAGCCGACCGATGCGGCATTGGCCGCGGGACTGCACGATCTCGTCGATGATTCCATCGCCATGATCGAGCAGCGCCTCAAGGACGCCGGCATCAATCTCGCCAGCGTCCAGCCCGACGGGACCGATCGCATCCGCATCTTCCTGCCGGGCATGATGGAGCCCGAGCGCGTCACCGCGATCTTCGCCACGAAGGTGAAGGTCAGCTTCCGCCTGGTCGATCTCTCGATGCCGGCGGAGCAGACCCAATCGGGCACGCCGCCTGCGGGCAGCGAGGTCCTGCTCGGCTTCAAGGACAAGCGCCCCTATCTGGTCGCCAGGGACAGCGCGCTTGACGGCGACGACATCAGCTATGCCGGGCCGGCGATGTCGAGCAGCACGAATGAACCGATTGTCTCGTTCCGCTTCAACGGTCGCGGTACGCGCCGCTTCGCCCACATTACCGAAGAAAACATCGGCAAGCCCTTCGCCATCGTGCTCGACGGCAAGGTGATCTCGGCTCCCGTGATCCGCGAGCCCATCACCGGCGGCTCCGGCCAGATCTCCGGGAATTTTACCCTGGAAGAGGCGAACAGCGTCGCCATGATGGTGCGCGCCGGTGCGCTGCCGGGCCACCTTGGCCTGGTCGACCAGCAGGTCGTGCAGCCCGCCGCCAAGCCCTGAGGCCGCCCCTCCACCGAACGCCCCCTTCGGGTCCGCGGGGCCTTCCGCGGCTGCAGGCAACACGGGCGCCCCGGGGGCGAATCACCCGGGCGCGGCGGCCATACGCACAACCAACGGGCAATTGCCGAAACGCCCGATCAGGCTAAAATTTGCCTCTTGCGGCATGACGGCCAAAGGCTTCATTTCAAGCGGTCGTCATTCGATTTCCGCTATACGAGTACCCAAGGACTGAAGGCCTTACGCGGGGTTAGTACCATGCTGTCCGGCAGCGCAGACACGTCGTCCATCCTCGACCGCATCCTCGATGCGGCGACGGACAATCTCAGGATTGCGAAGATCCTGGTCCAGATGGGCCTCGATCCCAACAACGTGACCTGGGACGGGATCTTCAACCGGATGCTGGAGATCTTCATCCACAACATCACCCTCGCCAATCTGTTCGCCGCGGTCGGCGCCGGTTTCTTCGTCGCCACCCTGCTGATGCGGACCATGGTGCCCCTGCGCGTCGCCAACATGGTCGGCTGCGCCTTCTTCGCCGTGTTCGGCGCGCTCACCGCCAACGTCTCGACGTTCCTGCTCTATCTGCTGCTGCTTCCGATCAACGCGCTTCGGCTGCGGCAGATGCTCAAGCTGGTCAAGAAGGCGCGCCATGCGGCCGAAGGCGACATGTCGATCGAGTGGCTCAAGCCGTTCATGACCGAGCGGAAATATCGCCACGGCGACACGCTGTTCAAGCTGGGCGATCCCGCCAAGGAGATGCTGCTCACGGTCACCGGCAAGTTCCTGGTCAAGGAGATCAACGTCGAGATCGGGCCCGGAGCGCTGATGGGCGAGCTGGGCTTCCTGACGCCCGACAACCGGCGCACCGGAACGATCGAATGCATCGAGGACGGCCAGGTGCTGACGATCACCTATGACCGCCTGCTCGAGATCTACTTCCAGGACCCGCAGTTCGGCTATTACTTCCTGGTGCTGACCAGCCAGCGCCTGCTGCAGAACATCGATCGCCTGCAGAAGCAGCTGGCGACCGCGCGGGCGCCGACCACCAACAGGATCGCGTAACGCCCGCTCAGCTCAGCAGCAGCGCCATGCCGGGATCGCCCTTCTCCATCGCCCGCCGGTAGGCGGGGCGCGCAGCGATGCGGGCGAGATATCTGACCACGTTCGGACAGCGCTGGACATCATAGGGCTGGAAGTAGCGCATCGTGGTGAGCGAGAAGCCGATCATGATGTCGGCGGTGGTGAAGGTCTTGCCCGCGAGATATTCGGCGTCACGAACGCGCGCGTCCACCAGTTCGAAGGCGCGGTCGACGCGCCCTCTGGTCGCGACCAGCATCGGATTGTCCTCGGCAAGCTTGAGCCGGTTCAGGATCATCAGCCGGCCCATGCCGGCCTGCAGCGTGCCGTTTGCGAAGTGAAACCAGTACAGGAACTGTGCGAAGTCGGCATCGTCGGGGCGGAGCGCGAGACGGCCATTGCCGTATTTCGCCATGATGTAGTCGACGATGGCGCCGGACTCGGCCAGCACGAGATCACCGTCCGTGATGACAGGCGCCGCCCCGATCGGATGCAGCGCCTTGTAGTCGGGCGGCGCCAGCATGGTCGTGACATCGCGCGCGTAACGCTTCAGCTCGTACGGAATTTCGAGCTCCTCGCAGAGCCAGACGATGCGCTCGGACTGCGACTTGCCGAGATGATGGACCGTGAGCATGACGCCTCCCTGCGGATCAATTGACGCGCTATCCTAACCCGTCATTGCGAGCGCAGCGAAGCAATCCAGACCGGTACCCGCGGAAAGATTCTGGATTGCTTCGCTGCGCTCGCAATGACGGCGCGGAGAGAGCGTTCCACACCCTCCCCTCGTGCCCCGGACGCAACGCAGCGCTTCTTCAGCGATGCGCTGCAGAGCCGGGGCCCATGCCGCCGAGACCATACCCTGTGGTGTGGGTCCCGGCTCTGCGCAGCAGCGTTGCACGCTGCTGCGCGTCCGGGACACGAGAGTGAGCCTACCCCACCTCGTCCGTCACCATCCGAGCCACGACGCGATCGCGGCGGATGAAGTGGTGCCAGAGGGCGGCGACGACGTGAACCGCGATCAAGGCGAGCAGCACATAGGCAAAAAGGATGTGGCGGTCCTCATAGGCATTCGCCGCCGCGCGGTCGGGAGAGGTGAATTGCGGCACGTGAAACAGGCCGAAGAAATCCGAATAGTCGGGCGTGTGCGCGCCGGAATGCGCCCAGCCGAGCATGATGACGACGATCACGGCGAGATAGAGCGCGCCATGGCTGACGCGGGCCGCGATCTTCTGCCAGCGCGAGGCCTCGGCCGGCTGCGCCGGTATCGGGTTGACGAGGCGCCAGACCAGCCGCAGCACGGTGAGCAGCAGGATCAGATAGCCGATATCGGCGTGGATCGAGCGATAGAAGAAGCGGTCGGGACGTGCCGGCATATGGTTCATCCACCAGCCGAAAGCGATCATGCCGATGATGGCCAGCGCCAGGCCCCAATGCAGCCACCGGGAGACGCTGCCCCAGCCGGCGCTCGTATTTCTGATCATGTCGGATCCCCGGAATTTTGCGGATATTTCGCCGTCCGCGGCGCGGATATCGCTGTCTGATAGCGGGACAATGCGGTAATCGCGAAATTGAATCGTTCCAAATAGGCTGGGACCCGCCCTCGCCGCAAAACCGCCCCAAAAACCGAATGGTAACCATGACGGGCTAGGGTAACGACGTGACCAATTCCTCGACGATCCTGGTGTTCGATTCCGGCCTTGGCGGGCTCACGGTGCTGCGCGAGGTCGTGGCCGCGCGCCCGGACGCGCATTACGTCTACGTCGCCGACGACGCCTTCTTCCCCTACGGCCACCACAGCGAGGACGAGATCATCGCCCGCGTCGTGCCGCTGATGGGTGAGCTGATCGGCGCGCATGATCCGGACCTCGTCGTCATCGCCTGCAACACGGCGTCCACCCTTGTCCTATCGCACCTGCGTGCCGCTTATTCCCTGCCCTTCGTCGGCACGGTGCCGGCGATCAAGCCGGCCTGCGCCCAGTCGAAGACGCGCCGTGTCTCGGTGCTCGGCACCAAGGGCACGGTGAAGCGCGAATACACCAAGGCGCTGATCCGCGATTTCGCGCAAGGCTGCGAGGTGACGCTGGTCGGCTCGCCCGAGCTTGCCTCGCTCGCCGAAGCCGAGCTGAGTGGCACGTCCGTCAGCGACGACGCCATCCGCGCCGAGCTTGCTCCCTGCTTCGTCGGCGAGGCGGCGGGCGCGCGCACCGACACGGTGGTGCTCGCCTGCACGCATTATCCCCTGCTGCTCGACCGCCTGAAGAAGCTCGCGCCCTGGCCGGTCGACTGGATCGACCCGGCGCCCGCGATCGCCCGCCGCGTGTCCGACCTGCTCGGCGCGCGCAGCACCGGCATCGTGCAATCCGGCGCGGAGATGATCTTCACGTCGAACCGCGTGCATGGCCTCAGTGCCACGCTGACGCCGTTCTTCGGCGGGCGTGCAGTCGCCTGACTTTTCGGAGACATGGCGCGCTGCTAGGCTCCGCCGTCGTCGTCTTTCCGCAGGTCATCCCATGCCGGTCCCCGCAAAGCCGCTCAATCGCCTCCGCCAATTGTGGAGCGAGGGCCGCCCCGCCTTCGGCGCGATCGCGACCATCCCGAGCGTGCAGATGGTGCAGATCATGGCGCGTTCGCTGGACTGGATCATCGTCGATCTCGAGCACGGACCGATCGGGCTCACCGAAGCGCATGCGATGATCGCAGCCACCACCGGCACGCCATGCACGCCCCTGGTGCGGATCGCGGCGAACGAGCCGTGGCTTGCGAAGGCGCCGATGGACATCGGCGCGTTCGGCATCAACTTTCCGATGATCAGCAATCGCGCGGACGCCGAGAAGGCCGTGCGCAGCGTGCGCTATCCGCCGCGCGGCGACCGGCTCTGGGGTCCGTTCCACGCGCCGTTCCGCTGGGGCCAGTCGATGCCCGACTACATGGCCGGCGCCGACGACGAGATGATCTGCATGGTCACCATCGAGCATGTCGAGGCCGTCAACCGCATCGACGAGATCATGGCAACGCCAGGGATCGACGTCGCGGTGATCGGCCCCGGCGATCTCGCGACGTCCATCAACAAGCGCGGCCAGATCGACGATCCGGAATTGCTCGCGCTGGTCGCCCGCGCGGAGGCGGGCATCCTCCGAAGCGGCGTGCCGATCGGCGGCGTGGCCCGCACTGCCGACCAGGCCAACGCCCTGGTCGACCGCGGCTACCGCGCCATCGCACTCGGCTTCGACTGGTCGCTGTTCCAGCGCGGCATCATGGCGGCGTTCGACGGCATCAGGCGCTGAACAAGCCGATTGCCACCTTGCCGGGCACTGCTGCGCTGCTAGGGTCCGCCTCCCAGGGAGGAAAAACCATGCTCAAAAAGACTTTGTTCGCTCTGTCCTTCGCCGCCATTGCCTTTGCGGCCTTCGCCCAGCAGCCCGGAATCAAACGTACCCCGCTCCAGAAGGTCGAATTCCCCGACGGTTACGCCACCATCACCGCCATCGCGGAAGTCCCGGCAGGCGGCGCGGCCGGCCGCCATACCCATCCCGGGGTCGAAACGGGCTATGTACTGGAAGGCGAGCTCAATCTCCTGATCGACGGCCAGCCGGAAAAGACCCTGAAAGCTGGTGATTCCTACCAGATCCCGGCCGGCGTCGTGCATGACGCCAAGGCTCATGGCGATAAGGCCATGAAAGTGCTTGGAGTTTACATCGTCGACAAGACCAAGCCGCTGGCCTCGCCGGCGCCCTGATGCGGCGAACCGACCGGCCCCAAGCGGGTTAGGTTCGTGCTACAGCGTGCGGCGGGCAGGAACCTGCTCGCTGCACATATTTTCATCTGCGGGAACCGAAGGACCAATGCGCGGGACGCCCAAGACCATTTCGCTGCCCCGGCGCCTGATTTGCGACCTCATGCGCGCGTCGATGGACGTGCCGTTCGTCTCGCTGTCCCGTTCACTCAACATCCGCCCCCTGCTGGAGGCCCGCGCAGGTGCGATGGCACCTGCAGGCTGGGCCGCCATGTTCGTCAAGGCATTTGCCATCGTCGCCAGGGATGAGCCGGTCCTGCGTACCGTCTACGCCAAATGGCCCTGGCCGACGCTATACGAGCTGCCCAGGAGCGTGGCGCTGGTGGCCATTGCCCGGGTCGAGGATGGCGAGGAATGCGTGATGCCGCAGCGAATCGCGGCCCCGGAGGCCCTGCCGCTGGCGGACGTGGACGCCGAGATCCGCCGCGCCAAGACAGCGCCGATCGAGGACGTCCCGATGTTCCGCAAGATCATGCGGGCGACCCGCCTGCCGCTGCCCCTGCGGCGCCTGTCCTGGGCCATCGGGCTGAATTTCGGCCGCCAGCGCGGCAACTGGTTCGGCAGCTTTGCGGTGAGCTCGGTGGCCGCCTATGGCGGCGGAGAGCTCCATCCCGTCACGCCAGGCCCCTATATCGTCAGCTATGGGGTGGTCGAGGGCGACCAGACCATCCATGTCGTGATCCGCTGGGATCACCGGGTGACCGACGCCGCCCCCATCGCCCGGGTCCTGACCCGGCTGGAACAGGTCCTGAACACTGAAATAGCTGCCGAATTGCGGGCGGCGGGCTCAAAGCCAATCCGGGCGGTCAGGACGTGATTCCGGGCCATTCGCATTGACAGCGAGCCCCAAACTCTCCTAAAAGCCGCCTGCTCGCGGGCCGTTTTCGGCCCGCGAAGCGTTTCGCGACCCGTGGTCCAGTCCCTTAAGCTTTGGGGATCGGACCTGTCGGTGCCGGGATCCATCCCGTCACACAGGAGGGCGCGTTTCCTCAAACCAACCTAACTCTATCAAGAGGACGCGATGACTAAGCGCAGTGAGGCGAAGTACAAGATCGATCGCCGTATGGGCCAGAACATCTGGGGCCGCCCGAAGAGCCCCGTGAACCGCCGCGAATACGGCCCCGGCCAGCACGGCCAGCGCCGCAAGGGCAAGCTCTCCGACTTCGGCGTGCAGCTGCGCGCCAAGCAGAAGCTGAAGGGCTACTACGCCAACATTTCCGAGCGCCAGTTCCACGGCATCTATGTCGAGGCCAGCCGCCTCAAGGGTGACACCGGCGAGAACCTGATCGGCCTGCTGGAGCGTCGTCTCGACGCGGTCGTGTACCGCGCCAAGTTCGTCTCGACGATCTTCGCCGCCCGCCAGTTCATCAACCACGGCCACATCAAGGTGAACGGCCGCAAGGTCAACATCTCGAGCTACCAGCTCAAGGTCGGCGACGTGATCGAGGTCAAGGAAGCCTCCAAGCAGCTCGCCCACGTGCTCGAAGCCAGCCAGCTTCCCGAGCGCGAGACCCCCGACTATCTCGAAGTCGACCACGGCAAGATGACCGCGAAGTACACGCGCATCCCCGGCCTCTCCGACGTGCCGTTCCCGGTGCAGATGGAGCCGCATCTGGTCGTCGAATTCTATTCGCGCTAAGATCTGACTATCGAAAGGCCCCGGTTCGCCGGGGCCTTTTTGCTTAAGAGCCACACTTCAGTGGCCGCAATGCTTTGAGGAGCCGTCGCATGCTCTACACCCCTCCCCCTGTCGATCCTAAGGCGCCGCCGGTGCGCATCAATCTGCTCTCGGACACGCAGACCAAGCCGACGGCTGGAATGCGCGAGGCGATGGCGCGGGCGGAGGTCGGCGACGAGCAGGTCGGCGACGATCCGACCGTGAATGCGCTGTGCGAGCGCGTTGCCGCACTGATGGGCAAGGAAGCGGCGGTCTACATGCCCTCGGGCACGATGTGCAACGTCACCGCGACGCTGGTGCATTGCCGTCCCGGCGACGAGATCCTGGCGCATGAGACCGCGCACATCATCGCCCGCGAAGGCGGCGCGCATGCCGCGATCGGCGGCTTCCAGGTGACGCAGCTCAAGGGCCCCGACGGCCAGTTCACGCCGGAGACCTTTCGCAAGGCGCTGCACCCGCGCACGCGCTACCAGCCGCCGCAGACCGTCGTCAGCGTCGAGCAGACCGCCAATATCGGCGGCGGCACGATCTGGAAGAAGGCCGCGCTCGACGAGATCGTCGCGATCGCCAAGCAGCACGGCCTCGTCACCCACATGGACGGCGCGCGCCTGCTCAACGCCACGGTGGCGAGCGGCATCTCCCCGCGCGACATGACCGCGGGCTGGGACTCGGCCTGGATCGATTTCTCCAAGGGCCTGGGCGCGCCGATCGGCGGCGTGCTTGCCGGCACGCGCACCTTCATCGATGCGGTCTGGCAGTGGAAGCAGCGCCTCGGCGGCTCGATGCGGCAGGCCGGCATCTGCGCGGCCGCCTGCATCTACGCGCTCGATCATCACGTCGAGCGCCTTGCCGACGACCACGCCAATGCGCGCGCGCTCGCCCGCGGGCTGTCGCAGATCGCAGGCATCGAGGTGCAGGAGCCCGAGACCAACCTCGTGTTCTTCAAGCCCGACGGCGCCGGCATTCCCGGCGACAAGATGGTGGCGGCGCTGCGCCAGCGCGGCGTGACGCTCGCGATGATGGACGGTCGCATCCGCGCCTGCACCCATCTCGACGTCAATGCGGCCCAGGTCGAGGAAACGATCGGATACGTGCGCGAGATCGTGCGCGGGGCGTAGGTCCCGTAGCCCGGGTGAGCGCAGCGAAATCCGGGATTTATCCGCGCGTGGGTAGTCCCGGATTGCGCTGCGCTCCATCCGGGCTACGAAAACGGCGAGAGTCTACCGCCCCATCGCCTGATAGATCAGCGTCTTCAGCGCAAGCTGGACCCGGCCGCGCTGCGAGGGGGTCTGCACCATGAATATCCCGAACAGATCGTCCTCGGGATCGATGAAGAAGAACGTGCCGCCGACGCCGTCCCAGCGATACTCGCCGAGCGGCCATGACGTCCCCTCCGGCACCGACGTGCGCACCGCGAAGCCGAGACCGAAGCCGCTCGTTGCGCCCGGATAATAGTTCTGATCGCGCGAGACCTTCGTCTCCGGTCCTATGTGGTCCTTGGCCATCAGTGCGATGGTCTCGGCCTTGAGATAGCGCCGGCCTTCGAACGTGCCGCCGTTCAGCAGCATCTGCGAGAAGCGCGCGTAGTCGCCGACCGTTCCGACGAGGCCGCCGCCGCCGGACTCCCATTTCAGCGGTTGCCGGGGATCGCGCACCTGCGTCATCGGGCTGATCGCGCGGTCCGCAGGCATCGGCTCGGCGATGCGCGGCCACTTGGCGGGATCGGCGACGTAGTAAGCGGTCTCCGTCATCCCGAGCGGATCGAGCAGCCGCTCCTTCTCGAACTGGAGCAGCGATTTGCCCGAGATCACCTCGACGATGCGGCCGAGCACGTCGGTGGAGAGGCCGTAGTCCCAGATCGTGCCGGGCTGTTCGGCGAGCGGCAGCGTGGCGATCTTCGCGACGAGCTCGGCATTGGTCAGAGCCTTGTTGTCGAACAGACCGGCGTCGGCATAGAGCTTGTTCACCGGGCCTCCGCCATAATAGCCGTATGGCAGCCCGGAGGTGTGGCGCATCAGATCCTTGACCGTCACCGGACGATTGAGCGGCTCGAGATCGAGCGAAACCTTGCCGTCCTCGGCCTTCTTCTCGACGCCGACTTTCATCCTGCCGAAGGCCGGAATGTATTTTGCGACGGGATCGTCGAGCGAAAGCTTGCCCTCCTCGACCAGCATCATCGCCATGACCGTCGTGACCGGCTTCGACATCGAATAGAGGCGGAAGATCGTGTCCGCGCTCATCGAAATCTCGGTGGCGACGTCGCGAACGCCGAAATTCTCGTAATAGACCGGCTTGCCGTGCTGCTGGAGCAGCAGGATCGCGCCCGGGAACGTTCCGGCGGCGATCTCCTTGCGGATGTAGTCGGAGACCTTGGCGAGGCCTTCGGGCGAGAAGCTGCGCGCGCGCCCGTCCGGGCCCGCCTGCGCACCGGCCGCACTCGACAGCAGAACGAGCGCCGCGAACAGCGCGCGGCGCCCGAACATGTCAATTCTCCATGGATTCATAAACCAACTGCTTCAATGTCCGCTGCACGCGCTGGCGCTCGGTCGGGGTCTGCTCCAGCAGGACGAAGAACATGTCCTGCTTGGGATCGATCACGAAGTAGCAGCCGGAGGCGCCGTCCCACTTCAATTCCCCGAGATCGCCGGGCGGCGGCGGTTTTGCGTTGCCGGGATCGGTGCGGACCGCAAGCCCGAGACCAAAGCCGAAGCCGTCGCCGGGGAAATAGAAATAGTCGCGATCGACGCCGGAGCCCGGCCCGATCTTGTCGGTCGTCATCAACTTGAACGCCTCGGGCTTGAGGATCGTCTTGCCGTCGAGCGTCCCGCCGTTGAGCAGCATCTGCGCGAAGCGCTCATAGTCGGCCATGGTCGTCACCATGCCGCCGCTGGCGAACTGGATCTTCTTGACGACCGTCGGATCGTTGATCCGGCCAACCCGGAAATCGCTGTCGTTCGGCACCGGCTGCGCCAGAAGCTTCTGCTTCTCGGGAGCCGTCACGAAGAAGCCGGTATCGACCATGCCGAGCGGGTCCAGCAGCTTCTCCCGCATGATGTCGATCAGCGGCTTGCCGGCCGCGATCTCCATCACGCGCGCCAGAACGTCGGTGGAATGGCCGTATTGCCACAGCGCACCCGGCTGGTTGTGCAGCGGCAGCTTGGCGATGCGCTCGGCGAACTCGGCGAGATCGAAATCGCCGGCGTAGATATTGGCATCGCGATAGGCCTTGCGGACCAGGCTGTCGCCATAGAAGCCATAGGTGATGCCCGAGGTGTGGCGCATCAGGTCGAGCACGGTGATCGGCCGGTTCGGTGGCACCAGCTCCAGCGACTTGGTGCCGTCGTCGGCTTTCTTTTCGACGCCGACCTTCACGTTGGCGAAGGAGGGAATGTATTTCGAGAGGGGATCATCGAGCTTGATCTTGCCGTCCTCGATCATCTGCACGGCAACGACGGAGGTGATCGCCTTGCTCATCGAGAACAGGCGGAAGATCGTCTTGTCGGTAATCGGCGCCTTGCTGGCTACGTCCTGCACGCCGAAGGCTTCGTGGTAGACCGGCTTGCCGTGCTGCCTGATCAGCACGGTGGCGCCGGCGATCTTGCCGGTCGCGACCTCGTTCTTGAAGAACTCGCTGATCTTGCCGAGCTTCTCCTGGTTGAAATGCGCGCCGGCAGGAATCTCGTAGGTGCCCTCCGCCTTCGCGAACGACATCGCGCCAAGCGACAACAACGCGCCGCAAGCGAACGCACGCAGTCCAGATCGTAAAATCATATCCCCTCCCCGGAACATGGTCCGGCGGAGTGTACCGACCGGGCCATCAGGCACAAGGGCCGCTGTAGCGCGCCAAAACGTCCGTATGGAGCGCCGCGCTTGCCTCCGAAAAACAACAGAAGACGACGTGGCCGACCGAGGGCGCGGCCGGCAGGGCGTCGATGGTCGTATGGATCGCGATCTTGGCGGCCCGATCAGCAGGAAAGCGGAAAATCCCGGTCGAAATCGCGGGAAACGCCACCGAGGTCAGCTCGTGCTTGCCGCACAGCTCCATTGACCGGCGATAGCAGGAGGCGAGCAGATCGTCCTCGTTGAGGGTGCCGCCGTTCCAGACCGGTCCGACGGTGTGGATCACATGCGCGGCCTTGAGCCGGTAGCCTTTGGTGATCTTGGCATCGCCGGTCTTGCAGCCGTGCAGCATGCGGCATTCGGCGACCAGATCAGGCCCGGCGGCGCGATGGATCGCGCCATCCACGCCGCCCCCGCCAAGGAGCGACGAATTGGCGGCGTTGACGATGGCGTCAACGCCGAGTGTCGTGATGTCGGCAACGATGATCTCGAGCTCCGCGCCGCCAATCCTGCGCGACAGCAGGCTCACAGCCTCAGGCCGCGACGACGACGCCCTTCTCGGAGAAGAGCTGCTGCAATTCGCCGGCCTGGAACATCTCGCGGACGATGTCGCAGCCGCCGACGAACTCGCCCTTCACGTAGAGCTGCGGGATGGTCGGCCAGTTCGAGAATTCCTTGATGCCGTTGCGCAGTTCGGCGGATTCGAGAACGTTGAGGCCCTTATAGCCAACGCCGATGTGGTCGAGGATCTGCACGACCTGGCCGGAGAAACCGCACTGCGGAAATTGCGGCGTACCCTTCATAAACAGAACCACGTCGTTCGACTTCACTTCGTTGTCGATGAATTCCGCGATGCTCATATCCGTGTCCTTCTGGGGCAGAGCCCTCACCAATTGCTTCGGGCCGGCTCAGCCGATCTAACCCGATACCTGCCTATATATGTAGCCCAAACCGTTGTGCATCCAAAGTAAAATGGCGGCGAACGGGTCTGCCCCGGCCCCTTGTCCCGGGCCTTGTCCCACCCCGGGCGGCCGATCCGGACGGTGCCGGCTCATTGCATGACGGCACGAATATCATCGCCGGGGAGGACTTTCATACCGTAACGGAGCCCCTATCTAGGACGAACCTTGGTTTTGGAACCGGGCAACGCCAACAACGTTCTCTTGTCCTGTCTGGAGAAAAACGTGACGAAACCAGCCTCCGCCACGGCCGCCCCCGCGCTTTCGTCACCGTCCTCCGACCCGGGCAGCCTCGCCCGGCGGCTGGAGGATGCCTTTCTCACCGTCCGCAACGAGACCGAGCGCCGGGCCGCGCCGCTGTCGCCCGAGGACCAGCAGATCCAGTCCATGCCGGATGCGAGCCCGGCGAAATGGCATCGGGCCCATACCACCTGGTTCTGGGAGCAGTTCTTGCTCGGCGAGCACGCCCCCGGCTACCGACCCTTCCATCCCGATTTCGCCTTCCTATTCAATTCCTATTACGTCAGCGCCGGGCCGCGTCATGCCCGCAATCATCGCGGCGACATCACCCGTCCCAGCGCAGACGAGGTCGGCGCCTATCGCCGCCATGTCGATGCGGCGGTCGTGAAATTCTTCCGCGAGGCAGATGCGGAAAAGCTCCGGGCCCTGGCGCCGCTGGTCGAGGTCGGGCTCAACCACGAGCAGCAGCATCAGGAGCTGATGTTCACCGACATTCTGCACGCCTTCGCACAGAACCCGGTCTATCCGGCCTACGATGCGGACTGGCGCTTTCCATCCGCGACGCGCGCCGGTGACGATTGGATGACGCTCAACGAAGGCATCCATACCGTCGGCCATGTCGATGACAGCTTCCATTTCGACAACGAGAAGCCGGCCCACCGCGCCCTCGTCGGCCCGGTCAGCATCGCACGCAATCTCGTCACCAATGCCGAATGGCTCGCCTTCATGCGCGACGGCGGCTACCGGACGGCAACGCTGTGGCTGATGGACGGCTTTGCCGCCGCCAGCAAGGAAGACTGGCAGGCCCCGGGCCATTGGCGCGAAGTCGACGGCGGATGGCAGGTGATGACGCTGGCCGGTCTCAGGCCGGTCGATCCCGACGCGCCGGTCTGCCACATCAGCTATTACGAGGCCGATGCGTTCGCGCGCTGGGCCGGAAAGCATCTGCCGACCGAGACGGAATGGGAGGTCGCGGCCCGCACCCGTCAGCTCAACGACGCCTTCGGCATCGTCTGGCAATGGACGCGCTCGTCATACTCGCCCTACCCCGGCTATCGCGCGATCGAAGGCGCGCTCGGCGAGTACAACGGCAAGTTCATGGTCAACCAATTGGTGCTGCGCGGCTCTTCGCTTGCAACCCCTGAAGGCCACAGCCGTATTACCTATCGTAACTTTTTCTATCCGCACCACCGCTGGCAGTTCACCGGCCTGCGGCTTGCTGACTACGTCTAGTCTTTAATCCGACGACAGATGCGCGCCGGACAGCGCGTTCAGGAGAGTATCATGAATGTGCACGCCAGCGCTTTGGCCGAAGCCCATCTCCCCGACGAGCAGACCACCGCTTTCGCCCGCGAGGCCATCGAGGACCTCTCGCAGCAGCCGAAAAAGCTGTCGCCGAAATATTTCTATGACGCGACCGGCTCGGAATTGTTCGAGGCGATCACGAAGCTGCCGGAATACTACCCGACCCGCACCGAGCTATCGATCCTGAAGGAACGCGGCAGCGAGATCGCAAAGATCATTCCGGAGCATGCGGCCCTCGTCGAGTTCGGCGCCGGCGCGACCACGAAGGTCCGCCTGCTGCTCAATCAGTGCAAGTTCGCCGCCTATGTCCCCGTCGACATCTCTGGCGACTTCCTCCAGGCGCAGGCGAACGGGCTCAAGCGCGACTTCCCCGCGCTCGGCATCTATCCCGTCGCCGCCGACTTCACCACGCCGTTCGAGCTGCCCAAGGCGGTCGCGTCCATGCCGAAGGTCGGCTTCTTCCCCGGCTCGACCATCGGCAATTTCGAGCCGCATGAAGCGCAGGCGTTCCTGAAGAGCGCGCGCCGGATCCTCGGCAGGGGCGCGCAGATGATCATCGGCGCCGACCTCGAGAAGGACGAGCGCGTGCTCTTTGATGCCTACAACGACGCGGCCGGCGTCACCGCGCGCTTCAACCTCAATGTTTTGGTGCGGATCAATCGCGAGCTCGGCGGCAATTTCGACCTGTCCGCCTTCACCCATCGCGCGATCTACAATCGCGAGCGGCACCGCATCGAGATGCACCTGATCAGCAAGAAGAGCCAGACTGTGCGGCTGCTCGGCACCAGCTTCTCGTTCCGTCCCGGCGAGAGCATTCATACCGAGAACAGCTACAAATACAGCATCGAACGCTTTGCCGCGCTGGCGCAGGGCGCGGGCTGGCGCGTGCGCGAGAGCTGGACGGATGCGGCGAAGATGTTCTCGGTGCATGCACTGGAGGTCGCGGAGTAAGACCCGCGGCCATCGCTCGGCGGCTTCAGTCAGGCTCGCACTGTTCGACCGACACCAGCCGCTGGTCGCGGATGACGGCGCGGAAGCTGTGGGCGCTTGGCTTGCCGCACGACCAGGAGAGATCGTCACCATCGCGCTGGAGCGGCTCCCCGAGCCAGAAAACCACCTTTGAGACCGGGTCGCCCGGCTTGAGCCGGTCGACCCATTTCGCCGGGTTTGCCCAATGCCCGCAATCGCCCTGCCAGTAACAGGCCGGCGTGACGCAGCGCCCTATTGCAGGCTTGCCTCCGATGGCTTCGCAGGCCGACGGGCCTTGACCGAGCACCCGCCCCTGCGTGGTTTCCTCGACAACGAGTCCAGCCACCGCAAGGACAGCACCGAGGATGATGAGGCGCCGCATGCCGCGCTCACGCCTCCTCCGGCTTCGACCGCAGCGACATCGACTCCCACACCGCGACGACAATCATGATCACGCTCGTCGCCACCGACAGCCAGAGCGGCGACAGATCGGCTGCGAACCACCACAGCGCCAGGAGCAGGATGATGCCTATGCCGTGCGAGAGCTGGAGGAAGCCGCGGATCGAGTGCTTGAACAGGATGGTGCCGACCAGAAACACCAGCGGCCCGCCGATCGTGCTGATGATGGTGCGGATGTCGGAATGGCCGGTCGGATGCTTCAGCACCAGCTCGTCCGAGACCGCGGTCAGGATGATGCCGGCGACGATCGGCAGATGCAGATAGGTGTAGGCGAGCCGAGCCAGCCGGCCGGATTCGGCAGACTTCGAGAGCCGCTCCGAGCCGGCCTCGGCGCCCTTGTGGAAATAGACCCACCACATCGCGATACTGCCGACCAGTGCCGAGACGAAGGCCAGGATATTATCGGCGGTCCATTGCAGTTCGGCAAAGGTCGCGCCGTTGACGACGACAGCTTCGCCGAGCGCGATGATGATGAAGCCGGCGCAGCGCTCGGCCATGTGGCCGCCTTCGACGGCCCAAGCCTCGACCGACGAGAAGCCGAGCTTCGGGACCCAGAAGCGCACCGCGGGCGAGACATATTCGATCGCAAGCGCCACGATCCAGAACCACAGCCGCTCCTCGCCGTGCGCGAGGCCACCGAGGATCCAGAAGACTGCCGAGCCGCAAAGCCAGATCAGGATTCGGATCGCATTGTGCCGCACCGCCGTCCTGTGGCGCGGGGTCGCGAACAGCCAGAACGCGGTGCGTCCGACCTGCATGGTCGCGTAGGCGATCGCAAACCAGAGGCCGCGGCCGTCGAAGGCGGTCGGGATCGTCGTGGACAGCACGAGGCCGCCCAGCATCATCAGGAAGATGAGGATGCGGACCGGCGTCAGTTCGGGATTGAGCCAGTTGGTGACCCAGGCGGTGTAGACCCACACCCACCACACCGCCAGAAACAGCAGGGTGACCTCGACCGCGCCGAGCGGCGTGAAATGGTGCAGCAGCGTGTGCGACACCTGCGTGACGGCGAAGACGAAGACCAGGTCGAAGAACAACTCGGCATTGGTGACGCGGCTGGGCTGGTTCGGAAGGATGACGCGAAACATCGCGCCGCGCGCATTATCCGCAGCCATCATCGCCCCCGTCGCGCTGGTCAGGTCAGGTGCCGGGTACGCCGGTTTGCAGCGCCAATGCGTGCAGCACGCCGCCCATCTGGCCTTGCAGGGACCGATAGACGATCTGGTGCTGCTGGACGCGGGACTTGCCGCGGAAGGATTCCGAGATCACGGTCGCGGCATAATGGTCGCCATCGCCGGCGAGGTCACGGATGGTCACCTCGGCATCGGGGATCGCTGCCTTGATCATCGCCTCGATATCGTGGGCGTCCATGGGCATTCGGGTCTAGCTCCTTATGTCGGCTGCAATGCAGCCTCGTCGTCGAATCGCTCGCCGGGGTCCCCGGGACCGGCTCGGCCAAACTTAGCGTGAACGGCCTTCTACGTCACGCTTTCCGGCACTATATCCCTGGTCGCATCGGGATAAAGGCACGACAAAGTGCCGCGCGCGGCAGAATGATAGAAAAGGCGTGAATCATGAAGCTTCCAGGGCCGGACCACCCCATCACCATCACCCAAAACCCCCGGCGCGTCCGCGTCACGGCTGGCGACATCGTGATCGCCGAGACCAGCAAGGCACTGACCCTCAAGGAGGCCAGATATCCGGCGGTGCAATATGTGCCGCGGGAAGACGCCAACATGGCGCTCCTGGAGCGCACCAACCGCGTCACCCATTGCCCCTACAAGGGGGACGCGAGCTATTACAGCGTCAAGGCCGACGGCAAGACGCTCGACAATGCGATCTGGACCTACGAGGCGCCCTTCCCCGCCATGACCGAGATTACCGGCCACCTCGCCTTCTATCCGGACAAGGTGAAGATCGAGGAAGTGGGGTAGCCTGCGCTGTACGCCGCGCCGTCATGGCCGGGCTTGTCCCGGCCATCCACGCTCTTGGGCAATCGCGAATTGAGAAGTCCGTGGATGGCCGGGACAAGCCCGGCCATGACGGAGGCGATAGCTGACGCAGCGCGGCTACGCCCTGAATATCGTGAGCCCCAATATCAGCAGCACCAGGAAGATCGCGACGAAGACGTAGAAGAGGAAGCGGGCAATGTCGGCGGAGGTGGCCGAGAGACCGGTGAAGCCGAGCACGCCGGCCACGATCGAGATCAATAAAAAGATCAGCGCCCATTTCAGGATCGTCATCGCCAACTCCGCACTGGATACCGCGTCTCGCGGCCCTCACGCCCATTTCGCGAACGCTAACTGCGATGCGCGGAACTGGTTCCAACTGGGAGTTACAACTGTTGGATGATTGAAACGACCCTTGCTGAATCCGGTTCCCGGCGGCACAGTCCAGCGGGGGCAGGAGCGCGGGGCGTTACGATGACGATATCACATACAGCGGCGATCGGCGCAGAGCCGCACGCTGCACCGAAGGCCAAGGCGCGCAATCTGTCGCTCGATCGCGCCCGCACCTTCCTCACGCTGGTGGTGCTGCTGCATCACGCCGTCATTCCCTACACCCATTTCGGTCACACCGATCCGGCCTCCTGGGCGGGCTTCGACGTGATCGTGCTCGCCACCGACAGCTTCTTCATGGCGATGTTCTTCTTCCTGTCGGGGCTATTCACCTGGCCGGGCATTGCGCGCAAGGCGCCGTCGGTCTTTCTGCGCGACCGTCTCTTGCGGCTCGGCCTGCCGTTCGCGATCGCGGCGCTCACCGTCATTCCCATCGCCTATTACGCGATCGCGCTGCGGCACGATCCCGGGCTGAGCTTCGCGTCGTTCTGGTGGAAGACCGTCACCGTCGGCCCTTGGCCGAGCGGCCCGATCTGGTTCGTCTGGGTGCTGCTGGCGTTCGACCTGACCGCGAGCCTGCTCTACCGGGTCTCGGCACATCTGGTCGATCCCGGTAACCGCATCTCGCTGCGCGGATTCGAGCAGCCCACGGTGTTCTGGCTGATGCTCGTCGCCGTGAGCGTCATCGTCTATCTGCCGCCGCTGGTCCATTTCGGCACCAACAAATGGTTCGAGTTCGGGCCGTTCTCGGTGCAGGCGAGCCGGATCCTGCTCTATTTCGCCTATTTCTTCATTGGCGCCAGCGTCGGTGCCGCGAACTTCGATCGCGGCATCCTCAGCGCCGAGGGCCAATTGCCGAAGAGCCGCTGGCTGTGGGTGATCATCACGCTGATCCCCTACTGCCTGATGTGGTGCATGATCTATATCAAGCGCGAGATCCTCGGTAATCCCGATCACCTGCCGTCATGGTATCATGTGTTCTACGGCACGTTCTTCGTGCTGTTCTCGGCCTCGATCCTGCTCGCGATCCTCGCCTTCTTCCTGCATTCGAAATCGCCGGGACCGAACCTGCTCGACCGCATGCAGGCGGACGCCTATGGCATCTTCCTGGTGCACTATCCGATCGCGCTATGGATCCAGTACGCACTGTACGATTATGCGTGGCCCGCGATCGCAAAGGCCGCGATCGGCTTCGTGCTCACGGTGATCCTGAGCTGGGGCCTGACGGCGGCGCTACGGAAGATACCGGGCGCGTCGCACGTGTTGTGAGCCGCCGCACCCGTAGCCCGGATGAGCGCAGCGACATCCGGGACACGGTGCCAGCAAGGTCCCGGATGTCGCTGCGCTCATCCGGGCTACCAGACCGAGAGTGAGGCGGCCCTTACGCCGCCTTGCCGCCCATATACTCCGGCAGCCAGCGCTCGAACGACTTGCGCAGGGCATCGATCGACACAGGCGCCTCGCCTGCGATCGCGATGGTATCGCCGCCGGTGGTGCCGATCCGCACGCAGGGCACCTCGCAGCCGCGCATCTTGGCGAGGACGCGGCCGGCTTCCGTTTCCGGCACGGTGACGAGATAGCGCGCCTGGTCCTCGCCGAACCAATAGGCATGCGAGACCAGCGAGGTCGGCGCCGCCAGCAGCTTGGCACCGATACCGCTCGCCATCGCCATCTCGGCGAGCGCGATCAGAAGGCCGCCGTCGGAGAGGTCGTGCACCGCCGTCGCGGTGCCGGCATGGATCATGCCGCGCACGCAATCGCCGTTGCGCTTCTCGGCCGCGAGATCGACCGGCGGCGGCGCGCCCTCCTCGCGACCGCAGATGTCGCGCAGGTACACGGATTGACCGAGCCAGCCATGGGTCTCGCCGATCAGCAGGATCGCCTCGCCCTCGGCCTTGAAGGCGAGCGATGCGGACTTGGTGAAATCGTCGAGCAGGCCGACACCGCCGATCGAGGGCGTGGGCAGGATCGCGCGGCCGTTGGTCTCGTTGTAGAGCGAGACGTTGCCGGAGACGACCGGGAAGTCGAGCGTGCGGCAGGCTTCCGAGATGCCCTTCAGGCAGCCGACGAACTGGCCCATGATCTCGGGCCGCTCGGGGTTGCCGAAGTTGAGATTGTCGGTGATCGCGAGCGGCTTGCCGCCGACCGCGGTGATGTTGCGCCAGGCTTCCGCCACCGCCTGCTTGCCGCCCTCGAACGGATCGGCCTCGCAATAGCGCGGCGTGACGTCGACGGTGAGCGCCAGGCCCTTCGGCCCGTCCTGCACGCGCACGACCGCGGCATCGCCGCCGGGGCGCTGCATGGTGTTGCCGAGGATGACGTGGTCGTACTGCTCCCACACCCAGCGCTTGCTGCACATGTCGGGCGTGCCGATCAGCTTCTCCAGCGCGGCACCCAGGCCCATCGGCGCCGGCACGTCGCGCGCATGCACGACCGGCAGCGCGGCGGACGGAACATGCGGGCGGTCATAGAGAGGCGCCTCGTCGCCGAGCTCCTTGATCGGCAAATCGGCCATGACGTCGCCGCCATGCTTGACCACGAAGCGCTTGCTCGGCGTGGTGTAGCCGACCACGGCGAAGTCGAGGCCCCACTTCTTGAAGATCGCCTCGGCTTCCTTTTCCTTCTCGGGCTTGAGCACCATGAGCATGCGCTCCTGGCTCTCCGAGAGCATCATCTCGTAGGCGCTCATGCCGGTCTCGCGCGTCGGCACCGCATCGAGATCGAGATCGACGCCGAGATCGCCCTTGGCGCCCATCTCGACCGCCGAGCAGGTCAGCCCCGCCGCGCCCATGTCCTGGATCGCGATGACGCAGCCCTTCTCCATGATCTCGAGGCAGGCTTCCAGCAGCAGCTTTTCGGCGAAGGGGTCGCCGACCTGCACGGTCGGACGCTTCTCCTCGGACTTGTCGTCGAACTCGGCCGACGCCATCGAGGCGCCGTGGATGCCGTCGCGGCCGGTCTTGGAGCCGAGATAGACGATCGGCATGTTCACGCCGGAGGCGGCCGCGTAGAAGATCTTGTCGGCATCGGCAAGGCCCACTGCCATCGCGTTGACGAGGATGTTGCCGTCATAGCGGGTGTGGAAACGGACCTGGCCGCCGACCGTCGGCACGCCGAAGGAATTGCCGTAGCCGCCGACGCCGGCGACGACGCCGGAGACGAGATGCCGGGTCTTGGCATGCTCGGGCGCGCCGAAGCTCAGCGCGTTGAGGCAGGCGATCGGGCGCGCGCCCATGGTGAAGACGTCGCGCAAAATGCCGCCGACGCCGGTGGTCGCGCCCTGGTAGGGCTCGATGTAGCTCGGGTGGTTGTGGCTCTCCATCTTGAAGACCACGGCCTGGCCGTCGCCGATGTCGATCACGCCGGCATTCTCGCCGGGGCCCTGGATCACCCAGGGGGCCTTGGTCGGCAGGCCGCGCAGATGGATGCGCGAGGACTTGTACGAGCAATGCTCGTTCCACATCGCCGAGAAGATGCCGAGCTCGGTGAAGGTCGGTTCCCGCCCGATCAGCTTGAGGATGCGCTCATATTCGTCGGGCTTGAGCCCGTGGGCGGCAACCAGCTCGGGGGTGATCTTGGGTTCGTTCTTCATGGATTCGGGGCTTTCGGCGGCGGTTTGGCCGTTCTTAGGAACATCGAGGGCCGACGAAAAGCCCTTTGTGATGCATTTTCCCGCTGTCCCACGTTTTGCAAGGCGGGGCGGCAGGAACGGGAATTGCAAGGCGCTGACGGATCGGATTTAAGGGCTAAAGACCCGTAATTGAAGGCCCATTTCCTTGCACGAATTGACCAAATCGCCCCCGCCGCGCCGCCCCGACCTCCATGTCGCCACCGAGGGCGAATTTGAGGGCTGGCGGACCTGGATTCGCGACAGTTTTGAGTCCCATGTCGGCCCCTTCTGGCACCGGATCGAGGCCGACGGCGGCGTCCGCAGCGCCTTCCGGGTCGAGAAGAAGCACCTCAACGGCTCCGGCAACGTCCATGGCGGCTGCTACATGGCCTTCGCCGACTATTCCCTGTTTGCGATCGCCACCCATGTCCTGGACAGCCGGGCGGTGACGACCAATTTCTCCTGCGAATTCCTCGACGCGGCACGCGAGGGCGAGCTGATCGAATGCACCGGAGACGTGAGCCGGGCCGGCGGCTCGCTGATCTTCCTGCGCGGCAAGATGATGTCCGGCGAGCGGCTGCTGCTCACCTTTTCCGGCACGATCAAGCGGATGAAGCGGAAGCCGCAGCCCCAGCCAAACGCATAGCTCGACGCCTTCCCTTTTCGCAGCCCCTCGCCCACAGTTGCGGCAAGCGCTGTCGCGCCGGGGAGCAGGAACAAGGTGCCGCAGAGCACATCGCCGAGGGGTCGCGCAGCGGCCTCCGTATCGTCGTCGCTGCCGTCCATGCCCGCCGCCGGCGCGCGCAACTGGCGCGACTATGCGCTGCTGTTTGCGCTGGCCTGCTGCTGGAGCTCGACCTATCCGCTGGCGAAGCTCGCGCTGGACACGATCCCGCCCGTGACCTTCATCTCGGCGCGCTCGCTGATCGCCGCCGCATTCCTGTTCGCGATCCTGTGGATGCGCGGGGTCAAGCTGCCGATCGACGTGAAGGCCTGGAAGCTGTTCGCGGTCCAGCAGCTGATCAACTCGACCTTCCCGTTCCTGATCATCACCTGGGCGCAGCTCTATGTCCCCGCCTCGAACACGGTGGTGCTGGCCTCGACGACGCCGATCTTCGCCTTCCTGATCACCTCGCTGATCACGCGGCATGAGCCGGCGACGCTGCTGAAGCTCGCAGGCGCGATCCTCGGCCTTGCCGGTACCGTCGCCATCGTCGGCCTCGATGCGCTGCGCGGCTTCGGCAGCGAGATCGTGGCGGAGCTCGCAATCCTGCTCGCCACCATCTCCTTCGCCTGCGCGACGATCTTCGGCCTGCGGCTCTCCGAATACGACCCGATGGTGGTGGCAACCGGCTCGCTGCTGTTCGGCGGCCTCGTGCTGCTGCCGCCCTCGCTGATCATCGACCAGCCCTGGACGCTGCACCCCACCCCGACGGCGATCGTCGCCACCATCGTCATGGGCATCGTCTCGAGCGCGCTCGGATTGATGCTGTTCTACGTCTGCCTCGGCCGCCTCGGCACCCTCACCACCAACGCGCAGGGCTATCTGCGCATTCCCATCGGTGTCGGCCTGTCCGTGCTGCTGCTCGGCGAGAGCGTGCCGTCGAACCTCGCCCTCGGCCTGCTGCTGGTCATGGCCGGCGTTGCGGCCATGACGGTGCCGGCGGAGCGGTTGAAGCTACGCTAGCTTCAACCGCTTCTTGCGCGCGTCAATCAGGCAGCAACGTTCGGCTGCCGGAAAGCCGCTTCCATCTCGCGCCGCACTCGCACGGCGAGGCTGTCGGGGTCGTACTCCACGTCCTCCCATCTCAAGCGCTGGCCTTCCGCGATGTCGGTCTTGAGCTTGACCTGGTGAGCGAGTCCGAGCGGCAGATAGCCCTGCTTCAGCGAAGCATCGGCCGGGGTCTGCTTGCCCCAGACGCAGAACCCTCCTTCGCCGTCGAGCATCTCACCGGCCTTGAGCTTGCGCTTGGCGGTCGCGACCACGTCCGAATTGAACACGATCGGCGCACCGGTCGGCTCCTTGCGCAGCGCCGCCGACGCAACGGAGATGCCGAGTTCGAGGCCGATCATGTGGATCGGACGATAGAGCGAGGCGTATTTGCCGGTCTTGTCCGGCAGCATGCTGTATTCGCGGAAGCATTCCTCCGAATAGGCACTGTCGGTCTCGAACACGACATAGGTGCCCATCACGAGGCTCTGCGGCACGTCGCTGCCGTCGCGATAGACCGACGAAGTGACCTCGGTGACGCCTGATTTCTCCAGCATGCCGCCATCGGATTTCGGCTTGCATATCTCGGCGTGCTCGAAGCGGGTGGCGGGCGGGAACGACAGGCCCTCGCTCTGCGCATGCAGCCCGGTCGCGTTGCAAACCGCGGTCATCTCGATACCCGACTTGGTGCCGTCGACGAAGGAATTGAACATCTTCGGGTTGATCGAGTTGCGATCCCTGATCTTCATGTATTTGTCGAGGATGTCCCAGACCGTATCCGGCGTCGACTGGTGATAGGTCGGGTGATAACGCGTGCCCTTGCCGGCGGCGACGACCTTGAAACCGGCGGCGCGGGCCCAGTCGACGTGATCGGCGATCAGCGCCGGCTGGTCGCCCCAGGCGAGCGAATAGACGACGCCGGCCTGCTTCGCCTTGCGCGCCAGGATCGGACCTGCGACCGCATCCGCCTCGACATTGACCATCACGATGTGCTTGCCGTTCTCGATCGCCTTCATCGCGAAACGGATGCCGGCGCCGGGATCGCCGGTCGCCTCGATGATGACCTCGATGGCGGGATGGGTGATCAGCGCGTCGGCATTGTCGGTGACGACGGTGCGGCCATGCCTGAGCGCCTCGTCGATCGTGGTCGCCGCATATTGCTCTTCCGGCCAGCAGCCGAGCTTGAGCTGCGCGCGGGCACGGGCCGTGTTCAGGTCGGCGACGCCGACGAGATGCATGCCGTCGGTCTGGCGCACCTGCGACAGGAACATCAGGCCGAATTTTCCGGCTCCGATCAGGCCAATGGTAACAGGCTTGCCGGCCGCCTTGCGCTCCAGCAGCATGCGATGGAGATTCATCTGGATTTCCTTAAACGTTCCTCGGGTGACGGCGCTGTTGCGGCCGCGACAAGCGGCCGCGCGCGCCTTGTTCGGAAACGTTAGGCAGCGGCGAATCCGAGGGCAATTCAGATTATCTGTCGCGACGATGTAGGCGCGCTAAACAATCTGCACGGTGTGCTGCGCGCTCCAGGCGTCGCGCTCCCCCCGCAGCCAGTCGAGGAAGGTGCGGGTCTTGCGGTGGCGCAGATGGCCGTGCGGACAGACGATCCATTGCGTCGTCAGCGTGACCTCCGGCGGGTTCTTCACGGGGCAAACCAGGCGGCCGTCGCGCAATTCGCGCCAGGCCAACAGCTCGCTGTCCAGCCCGATGCCGAGGCCGTCGACGGCCGCGTCGATCGCCATGTGGCTGCGGTCGAACAGCACGCGCTTCCAGCGTTCCACGGGCTCGAGGCCGGCCTCCGCGAACCAGCGCGGCCACTGCATCTGCGACTTCACCGAATGGATCAGCCGGTGCTTGAGCAGGTCTGCGGCGGAAAGACTGCCCGCGGCAAAGGATGATGGTGCGCACAGCGGAAAAAAGCGCTCCTTGCCAAGGCTTTCGACGAACAGACCGGGCCAGCTGCCCTCGCCATGGCGAATCTCGAGGTCGACGTTCTCCTTGCGGAAATCGGTCGGCTCATTGGTGCCGTCAAGCCGCAATTCGATGTCCGGATTGGCGTTGACGAAGCCGGAGAGCCGCGGCAGCAGCCATTTGCTCGACACGCTCGGCGCCGCACGCACCGTCAACGTGGTCGCCGAGCGGATGCCGCGGACATGCTGCGTCACGTCGGCGACGTGCTCGATCTCGCGGCTGATCATCTCGAAATACCGCTCGCCGGCCTCGGTCAGCGTGATGTTGCGCCCGACCCGCGAGGTCAGCGCGGTGCCGAGATGCAGCTCCAGCGCCTGGATCTGCTGGCTGACCGCCGAAGGTGTCACCCGCAATTCATCCGCCGCGCGGGAAATGCTGCCCGCGCGCGCCACCGCGTGGAAGACGATGATGGCGCGGAAGGGGATCTGCATCAGGAAACCTTTTAGGCCAGCTAAAGTGACGGCGAATATAATTCAATTGTCGCCCATGGCCAGCGATCTAGGCTTCAGGCTCGAGGCAGCCCGCGACAGACGGGTACCAATAGAGGAAACAGGACCGCGCAGAGCGCCGGTCCTTCCAGGGGGAAGGAACGCAAGACCAGGCCCTTTCAGCAGACAAGCGATCTTGACGACCGGCGCAGCAAGGCCTGCGCGCGGCAACGAGCACGTGCGCCGACAAAGGCGCCGCACCAACCATCAGGGAGGACTAACGATGTCGGGCAAGGGCTACAGGATTTCGCGCCGCAACTTCATGGTGGCGGCTGCCGCCGTTCCATTGGTTGCCATTCGCACCAGGCCGGCGCAGGCGGCCGAGTTCGAATACAAGCTGGCCACCGGCCAGTCGCTGAGCCAGCCGATCAACATCCGCCTCGATCAGGCCGTGAAGCGGATCAAGGACGCGAGCGGTGGCAGGCTGGAGATCAAGTTCTTTCCGGCCTCGCAGCTCGGCTCGGACACCGATCTGTTGACCCAGATCCGCAGCGGCGGCGTCGATTTCCTCAACATCGCGGGCTCGGTGCTGTCGACGGTGGCGCCGGTCGCCGGCATCGCCAATGTCGGCTTTGCCTTCTCCGACTACGGCCAGGTCTGGCATGCGATGGACGGCGACCTCGGCAAGCTGATCGCAAGCCAGATCGAGAAGACCGGCGCACTGGTGATGGCCAAGCCCGCCGACAATACGTTCCGGCAGATCTCGTCGTTCGCAAAACCGATCAAGACGCCGGCCGACCTCGCCGGCTACCGCATCCGCGTTCCGGTGTCGCCGATCTTCACCTCGCTGTTCAAGTCGCTCGGCGCCAATCCGACCTCGATCAACTTCAACGAATTGTACACGGCGCTGCAGACCCATCTGGTCGACGGCCAGGAGAACGGCCTCGTCACCATCGAGGCCGGCAAGATCTACGAGGTGCAGAAATACATCTCCGAGACCAACCACATCTGGGATCCCTTCTTCATCCTCGGCAACCGCCGCTCGGTGAAGGCGCTGCCTGACGATCTGCAGGCGTTGGTCCGTAAAGAGTTCGACCAGGCCGCGATGGAGCAGCGGGCGGATACCGCAAAGCTCAACCTGACGTTGAAGGACCAGCTGGTCGCCAAGGGCATCACTTTCGAGGTCTCCGACAAGGAGGCGTTCCGCAAGGAATTGTCGGCCGCCGGCTTCTACAAGGAATGGCGGGGCAAGTTCGGCGAGGACAATTGGAAGATCCTGGAGGCCGCGGCCGGAGCACTGGCATGAGCGCAGTGATCGGCATGCACGAAACCGCAACGCTCGGCGAGGCGCAGGCGTTGCGGGGACGCTGGCTGGAGCAGTCGTTGCGCTGGCTGGTGGAGATCCCGGCCGCGATCGCGGTGGTCGCCGAGGTGGTCATCCTGTTCACCGGCATCGTCGCACGTGGAATATTCCACCGGCCGATCATCTGGTCGGATGAGCTGGCGTCGATCCTGTTCCTCTGGCTGGCGATGCTCGGCAGCGCGATTGCCGTGCAGCGTTCGGCGCATATGCGCCTGACCTTCTTCACGTCATATCTGTCGCCACGCGCGGAGGCCTGGGCCTCGACCCTCGCAGCCGGCGGCGTCGCGCTGTTCCTCGCCATCATCCTGCATCCGGCACTGGATTATGTGGAAGACCAGGCCTTCGTCGAGACGCCGGCGCTCGGCTGGTCCGGCATGGTCCGCGCGGCCGCGATCCCGGTCGGCTGCATCATCGCGCTCGCCAGCATCTGCCTCACGCTCGTCAAGCGATCGGCAAAGGACCTGCTTGCCGTCGCCGTCCTGTTTGCGGCGATTGCCGGCGTGCTCTATCTCGCAGGTCCATCGCTGAAGTCGCTCGGCAACTGGAACCTGCTGATCTTCTTCGTCGGCCTGCTCGGATGCGCCGTGATGGCGGGCGTGCCGATCGCGTTTTCCTTCTGTCTGGCGACCGTCGCCTTCCTGCTCACCACGACGCGGACGCCGCTGCTGGTCGTGGTCGGGCGGATCGACGAGGGCATGAGCTCGCTGATCCTGCTCGCGGTGCCGCTGTTCGTGCTGCTGGGACAACTCGTCGAGCAGACCGGCATGGCGCGCGTCATGGTCGCGTTCCTCGCCTCGATGCTCGGCCATATCAGGGGCGGACTGTCCTACGTGATGCTGGGCGCCATGCTGCTCGTCTCGGGCATCTCCGGCTCGAAAACTGCCGACATGGCCGCCATCGCGCCGGTGCTGTTTCCCGAGATGCGCAAGCGCGGCATGAAGGATGGCGAGCTGGTCTCGCTGCTGGCGGCGTCGGGCGCGATGAGCGAGACCATTCCGCCGTCGATCGTGCTGATCGCGATCGCCTCCGTCACCGGTGTCTCGATCGCGGCCCTGTTCACCGCCGGCATCCTGCCGGGCATCGTGCTCGCGATCGTGCTCGCCTTCGTCGCGCGCTATCGGGCAGGCACGGAGGAGAACGCCGCAGTCAAGGTGGAGCGCGCGCCGATGTCGGTGGTGGCGAAGACGTTCTGGGCCGCGCTGCCGGCGCTGGCGCTGCCGTTCCTGATCCGCAGTGCGGTGGTCGAGGGATTTGCGACCGCAACCGAAGTCTCGACCATCGGCATCGCCTATTGCCTCGTGCTCGGCCTCATCATCTATCGCGGCAGCCTGGTCTGGAAGAACGTGCTGCCGATGCTGGTGCAGACCGCGTCACTCTCCGGCTCGATCCTGTTCATCGTGGGGGCCGCGAGCGCGATGGCCTGGGCGCTGGCGCAATCCGGCTTCTCGCATGATCTGGCCGCGCGCATGGCCGGCGTGCCTGGCGGCGCTTACGGCTTCCTCTTGATCTCGGTGGTCGCCTTCATCGTGCTCGGCAGCGTGCTGGAGGGGATTCCCGCCATCGTGCTGTTCGGTCCGTTGCTGTTCCCGGTCGCGGCAACGTTCGGCATCAACGAGGTGCATTATGCGATGGTGGTGATCCTGGCGATGGGCCTTGGCCTGTTCGCCCCGCCATTCGGCCTCTGCTATTACGCCGCCTGCAGCATCGGCGGCGTGTCGCCGGACGCGGGCATGCGCCGGATCTGGATCTATCTGGCGTGGCTGTTCCTCGGCCTGCTGCTGATCACCTTCGTGCCCTGGATCTCGCTGGTGTTTCTGTGAGATCGTCAAGCTGAAGCCGAGCAGTGCGGCTTCCCCTATGTTGAAAGCTGCTTCTCTGCGATCGACAGCCATTCGGCCTGTGCCTTGCGCAGATATTTCGGCGCACGGCGCATCTGGATCAGCAGCTCGTTGAAGACCATACGCGCCTCGGCGCTACGGCCGACCGTCTGCAACAACATGCCGTAGCGCACCCGCGCTTCGGCGCCGGGGAAATAGCCGGTGAGAGCGTGATATTCCTCCAGCGCCTCGTCGGTCCGGCCAACCTCGGCGAGCGCGCGGGCGTAGAGCAGATGGGCGTCCGCGGAATCGAAGTCCGGCCATTGCTTCTGGAGATCGTCGAGCGTCGTGAGCGCGTCGGCGGGACGCTTGGCGGAAAACTCGGCCTGCGCCTTGCGAAACGCATAGGCGGGATCGTGCCCCATCGGCAGCTTCAGGATGTGGTCATAATGCTGCTCGGCTTCGGCGAACCGGCCGATATTGACGCACTCGTCCGCCAGTGCCGCGCGGTTGGCGATGGTGTCGGCGTCGGCCAGCCGGTCCGACAGCTCGCGATAGCGCTTCTCCGGGTCGAGCCGGTTGGCGACGCGCTGGCGCGCCTGCCGGGCACCGGGACTGGAAAACCATTCGGGAATGAGCTCGACCGCGATATAGGCGAGCGCGCCCATCATCGGCACCAGCAGGATGATGAAGGCCCAGGGCCGCAACCGCCCGGTTCGCGAGGCGTGATAGATCAGCGTGAGATCGAGCAGCAGAACGATCAGGGCAACGGGCATGTGACATCCACGGGCACAACGACAGCGCACGCTCCCTGATATCGCAATCGCAGCGGCGGAACAACTTTGAGTTGCCCCCTTCGCGGGAAATCAGCGACCCCGGACGCACGCGCCTTGAGGGCATTGAGGAGTCAGTCGCCTCAAGCGCGACGGAGGTTCACGAGCGATCTCATGCGTGGCCAGTCGAATCGCGCAGCAATCCGCTCGCCAATTGTCGAAACGCGTCCACGGCCTTCTTCAGCACGGCCTTTGGATGATCGGCCGCGGCCACCCATAATGCGGCACTGAGCGCGGCGCCGTTCAGCAAACGCCCCGCCGCTTCGACGTCGACAGGCTTCACCACCTTCTCGTCGATCAGCGACCGGATCGTTCGCATGGTAATATCAAGACAGGCATTCTCGCCGGGCCACTTCGAGGGATCACCGAGTACGGCAGGCCCATCCAGCAGCATGATGCGCTGAATTTCAGGTTCGAGCGCCATTTCGATGTAGGCACTGCCCTCTGCAAGCAAGCCTTGCCACAAGGTGGGCGCTTGCTCGCGGATCGCGCGCAGCCGCTCCGCCATTTCGCCATCGATCTGCTCGACGACCGCCCAGAGCAGTCCCTTCTTGTCTTCGAAATTGTGATAGAGCGCGCCCCGCGTCAGCCCGACCGAGGCCGTCAGCTCATCCATCGACGCGTCTGCATAACCTTGCGTGGCGAATGCCTTGCGCGCGGCGCGGATCAGCTTGGCCCGGTTTTCCGCCATAGCTGCGGCGCGCTTTCCCTCGGCCATACTCGCTCCATTTTCCGATTGACATACGCCACGTATGTGAGAAGTATCTCACATACGAAACGTATGCGAACAATCGCACGGCCGGCGCCACAAGGCAATTCGGCCGTCTACCCCACTTTTTTCGAAAGGCTCAAGACATGCCCCAGCGTGAGGCGATCTTCCCCGCAAACCGCCATGCGCTTTACGAAGTGCATCGGTATTCCGCAGCGATCCGGTCCGGCGACCTGCTGTTCGTCTCGGGGCAGGTCGGCAGTCGTGAGGACGGCTCACCCGAGCCGGTGTTCGAGGATCAGGTCCGGCGTGCATTTGCCAATTTGCGCGGCGTGCTCGCAGCTGCCGGATGCACCCTGGACGATGTGGTGGATGTCACCACGTTTCACACCGATCCCGAGAAGCAGGTCGAAACAGTGATGGCTGTCCGCAGCGCGGAGATTGGTGAGGCGCCCTATCCGAACTGGACGGCCGTTGGCGTGAATTGGCTTGCCGGGTTCGACTTCGAGATCAAGGTCATCGCCCGGATTCCCGAAGCCGCGTAAGACCGTCTCCCGCCCATGCGGGAGCCGCTTACTGCTTGGCATCGTCTGCCAGCATTTTCCGGTATTTCTCGACGTCGCGCGTCACGAGCTGCTGCAGCAGCTCCGGCGTGTGCTCGTTGTCATCGGGGGCGACGGTCGAAAGGTCGACAAAGCGCTTCTTGACCGCGTCGGTCTCGACCGCGGTCCGCGCAGCGGCATTCAGCTTGGCGATCACCGCTGGCGGCGTGCCCTTGGGCGCGAACAGGCCGTTCCAGCCTTGCGCCTCGAACTCCGGCAGGCCGGCTTCCGCCGACGTCGGCAGGTCCGGCAGCGTCGTAAGCCGAACGGTCGAGCCGACCACGAGGCCACGCACCAGCTTCTCGTTGATCGACTGCGAGACGGAGGCCGCGGCATCGCAGACGCCGTCGATCTGGCTGCCGACGGCGTCGGTCAGCGCCGGTGCGGCGCCGCGATAGCCGACCAGCGTCGCGTCGATCCCGGCGGCGGTGACGAAGCTCTTGCAGATCAGGTAATTCGAGGAGCCGACGCCGGCATGGCCGAGATTGATCTTGCCCGGATTGGCCTTGGCGTAGGCGATGAACTCCTTGAGGTCCTTCGCCGGAAAATCCTTGCGCAGCGCGATGATGCCGAACGTCTTCGCCACCATCGCGATCGGCACGAAGGACTCGGGCGTGAACGGCAGCTTGGGATAGATGGTGTAGGTCGCGGCATTGGTGCCGGCGTTGCCGATCGCAATCGTGTAGCCGTCAGGCTCGGCGCGCGAGGCGCGCGCCAGCGCGGTCGAGCCGCCTGCGCCCGCCACGTTCTCGATCACGATGGTCTGGCCGAGCGCAACGCTCATCTGCTCGGCCACCGTGCGCGCGATCACGTCGGAAGTGCCGCCGGCCGCGAACGGCACGATCATGGTGATCGGACGTTTGGGATAATCCTGCGCGAATGCGCCTGTCGCGAACGCCAGCGCCGCAATCGCGACGAGAGCGCGCTTCACCGCGAACGAAGTCACGCTGCCTTTTCCAGATGCTGGGCGAGGCCGGCGAACAGGCCGCGGCCGTCGGTGCAGCCCATGATGTCTTCGACGTGGTTTTCCGGATGCGGCATCATGCCGAGCACGTTGCCCTTGTCGTTGACGAGGCCGGCGATGGAATGCGCCGCGCCGTTGATGTTGTGGCTCTCGTCCACCACGCCGTCGGCCGAGCAGTAGCGATAGAGCACCCGCCCCTCGCCCTCGAGCCGCTTGATGGTCTCTTCGTCCGCCTCGTAATTGCCCTCGCCATGGGCGACCGGCACGCGGATCACCTGGCCGGCATTATAGCCGCGCGTGAACGGCGTGTCGGAGCGCTCGACGCGCAGATGCACGTCCTTGCAGATGAACTTCAGCCGCGCATTGCGCATCAGCACGCCCGGCAACAGGCCGGACTCGCACAGGATCTGGAAGCCGTTGCAGACGCCGAGCACGAGGCCGCCCTTGGCCGCGTAATCGCGCACCGCATCCATCACCGGCGCACGCGCCGCGATTGCGCCACAGCGCAGGTAATCGCCATAAGAGAAGCCGCCCGGCACGACCACGAGGTCGGTGCCCGCCGGTAGCGACGTCTCGGCGTGCCACACCATCGCGGGCTCGCTGCCGGAGATCAGCCTCAACGCGCGCGCCATGTCGCGCTCACGGTTGATTCCGGGAAAGACGAGGATGGCGGCTTTCATGTTCAGGTTCCGGCGGTGATGGGAATCGGGGCTGGCCAAAGGGCCAATTCGTGAAGAGACATAGCCATTTGACGGGGATTTTACCAGTGCTAGCCTTGCCGGGCGGCCTTGTACACAGGCCATAGCCACGGCGCTTTTGCCTGACGAATTGCCGGGATTGAAGCCATGAACGTCCCGTCGCTGCCTGCATCCCAATCCGAGCCGGTCTCCACCGAGGGCGTCGTCGCCGCCGGCGCCTATGTCGACGGCAGGCGCGTCGCCAACATCGCCATCAGCGAAGCGTCGAGCTGGCGGGCCAAGCCCGGCCACGTGGTCTGGATCGGGCTGCACGAACCGGACATGGCGCTGCTCGGCGCGGTGCAGAAGCAGTTCGACCTGCACGACCTCGCGATCGAGGATGCCGACCACGCCCATCAGCGGCCCAAGATCGAGCAATATGGCGAGGCCCTGTTCATCGTGGCGCGCACGGCGCAGCTGATCGAGGGCCGCATCGCCTTCGGCGAGACGCACATCTTCGTCGGCGAAGGCTATCTGGTCTCGGTGCGCCATGGCGCCTCGACCTCCTATACGCCGGTGCGCGAACGCTGCGAGAGCTGCCCGCGGGCGCTCGCGCGCGGCGAGGACTACATCCTCTATGCGATCCTCGATTTCATCGTCGACAATTACTCACCGGTGCTCGAGAGCATCCATGACGAGGTCGAGGGCATCGAGGACGACGTGCTCTCCAAGCCGATCAGCAAGGCGCAGATCGAGCGGCTCTACATGCTGCGCCGCGACCTCTTGCGGCTCAGGACCGCGATCGGCCCGCTGGTGGAGGTCTGCCGCCGCCTGGAGCATGACGAGCTGGCGATGGTGCGGCAGGCCATGCAGCCGCTGTTCCGCGACGTCACCGACCACGTCAGGAACATCCAGGAGCGCATCGATTCCATGCGCGAGGTGCTGGCCTTCGCCTTCGAGGCGAGCCTCCTGGTCGGGCAGGCACAGGAGACCGCGGTGTCGAAGAAGCTCGCCTCGTGGCTGGCGATCATCGCCATCCCGACCGCGCTCGCCGGCATCTACGGCATGAACTTCAAGCACATGCCGGAGCTGGAATGGGAGTACGGCTACTACATGCTGCTCGGCGTGATGCTGGCCGCCTGCGGCGCGCTCTACTGGCGCTTCCGCCGCGTCGGCTGGCTGTGAGCGAATTGCTTCGTAGCGCGGATGGAGCGAAGCGCAATCCGGGACAGTTCCGTCGCGGATAGAACGCGGATTTCGCTTCGCTCCATCCGGGCTACAAGCTTCATCCGGTCTACGGCGACTGCCGCCACACCGTCATTGCGAGCGCAGCTAAGCAATCCAGAATCCCTCCGCGGAAAGACTCTGGATTGCTTCGCTGCGTTCGCAATGACGAGAAGAGAGCAGCGCGCCACTCGCGCCTCGGGTTTGCGGAAGCGCCAACGGTCGTAGCCCGGATGGAGCGAAGCGCAATCCGGGACAGTTCCGTCGTGGACAGAACCCGGATTTCGCTTCGCTCCATCCGGGCTACGATAGCAGTCGGGCCTAGCCGATCAGCTCGACCCGATAGTTCTCGATCACCGTGTTCGCCAGCAGCTTGTCGGCGGCTTCCTTCAGCGCCGCTTCAGCCTTGGCCTTGTCGGCGCCGGCGAGCTCGATGTCGAACACCTTGCCCTGGCGGACGCTGGCGACGCCGTCGACGCCGAGCGACTTCAGCGCGCCTTCGATGGCCTTGCCCTGCGGATCGAGGATGCCCGTCTTCAGGGTAACGGTAACACGTGCCTTCACGTCAAAATCCTCTTCAGCTCTTCACCAGCACCGGGCCTGTGCCCTGCGGACGCTCGTTCTCCATGAGGATGCCGAGCCGCTTTGCGACTTCGGTGTAGGCCTCGAGCAGGCCGCCGAGGTCGCGGCGGAAACGATCCTTGTCGAGCTTCTCGTTCGACTTGATGTCCCACAGACGGCACGAGTCCGGCGAGATCTCGTCGGCGACGATGATGCGCATCATCTCGTTCTCGAACAGGCGCCCGCACTCCATCTTGAAGTCGACGAGGCGGATGCCGATGCCGAGGAAGAGGCCGGTGAGGAAGTCGTTGACGCGGATGGCGAGCGCCATGATGTCGTCGATCTCCTGCGGCGTCGCCCAGCCGAAGGCCGTGATGTGCTCTTCCGACACCATGGGGTCGTTGAGCTGGTCGTTCTTGTAATAGAACTCGATGATCGAGCGCGGCAGCTGCGTGCCCTCCTCGATGCCGAGGCGCTGCGACAGCGAGCCGGCGGCAACGTTCCGCACCACCACTTCCAGCGGCACGATCTCGACCTCGCGAATCAACTGCTCGCGCATGTTGAGGCGGCGGATGAAATGGGTCGGCACCCCGATGTCGTTGAGGTGCTGAAACAGGTACTCCGAGATCCGGTTGTTGAGGACACCCTTGCCCTCGATCACCTGATGCTTCTTGGCATTGAACGCGGTGGCGTCGTCCTTGAAGTGCTGGATCAGAGTACCGGGCTCGGGACCTTCATACAGAACCTTTGCCTTGCCTTCATAAATGCGACGCCGACGGCTCATGGGGATGTACCGTGTTTTGTTGAAATCCATGTATTTGGTGTGCTCCGGTTACCAGGTTACGACCCACAGCGGAGCTGCCGTGAACGGCCCGGAACCCGTCTGGAACCCTCGGAAACACCAAGGAAACAGAAGGGGAACCACGCCTTCAGGCAACCTATCCGATTGGCTGTCCCAGCACAATCGATCCGGCCCATCCGGTGCTGACTTATACCGCCTTGCCTGCGGCTTAACGGCTCGTTGTTTTGCCGATTCCTGCCCCCTATCTAGGCATGCGCCCGGGCCCCCGCAACGAGGGTTCTGAGCTCCAGCCAATAGGGAATTGGAAGACGCATGAGCGAAATCAACAAGCGCGAGGAAGGCTTTGAGAAGAAGTTCGCCCTCGACGAGGAGCAGAAATTCAAGGCGGAGGCCCGCCGCAACCGTCTGCTCGGCCTGTGGGCGGCCGAAAAGCTCGGAATCTCCGGTGATGGCGCCACAGCCTACGCCAAGGAGGTCGTCGCGGCCGATTTCGAGGAAGCCGGCGATGCCGACGTCCTGCGCAAGGTCGCTGCCGATTTCACCGCCAAGAACGTCGCCGTCACCGAACAGGCGATTCGCGCCAAGATGAGCGAGCTGCTCGCGGTCGCGGCCGCCGAGGTCAAGGCAGGGAAATAGACCCGACGGCCCCAATGGCCGGCGGCGAGGAAACCGATTCCACCTACTACCTCGCCGCCCGCCTCTCCGAAAACTCCCGCCGGAGAATATCCAGCAGACGCTGCGAGGCGGCGCTCAGGAAGCCGCCGCGCCTGACAACCGCGACGACGTCGTGAGTTGCGCTGAGATCGCCGACGCGGATCGTCGCGATCGAACCCGATGCCAATTCTTCCGCCGCGTTGCTCTGTGACAGCAGTGCGATCCCGAACCCGGCTTCGACCAGACGCTTCTGCGCGGTGAGGCTGTCGACCGCAGTCCATTCGATCTCGCCCAGCCCCGCGGTCTGAAACAGCGCGAAGACATGCGAGGCCGTGATCTCGCGGCGGCCCGGCACTTCCGGAAACGCGATCCATTTCTCGGCGTAGAGATCCCTGAGCCTCGCCACGCGCTTGCGCGCCAGCGGATGATCCGGCGCGCACACCACCTGCAGCGGCTCGGCAAACAGCAATTCGCAGTCCAGATCCGCCGAGCGGTCGCGGTCGTAGCGCAGGCCGATGGTCGCCTCCCCGCGCCGGATGAGATCGGAGACCTCGGCGCTGGTCGCCGTGCGCAGCGTCAGCGCGACGTCCTTGTGCCTGGCGGCGAAGCGTTTCAGCACCTTCGAAAGCCTGCCGCCCGCGAGCGTGCCGGTCACCGCCAGCGAGACCGGTCCGGCGCTGTCGCGCAGCAGCGCGCGCACCGCGTTCTCGGCATCCTGCGCCGCCGCCACCGCACGTTCGGCATAGGGCACCATGACGCGGCCGGCATCGCTGAGCCGCGTCTTGCCAGCAACGCGCTCGAACAAGGGCACCCCGAGCTCCTGCTCGAGCAGCGCGATGCGCCGCGAGATCGCCGGTTGCGAGCGATGCAGCGCCTTCGCGGCGTTGGAGATGCCGCCGCGCCGGTGCACCACCAGGAACGTGTTGAGCGCGTCGCTGTCCATGCCGGACCTCATGCAAAAAGCTGATGATATCGAGAGAAATAACAAATTTGTCTGATGGATGAAACCGCCCTATCGCTGGGGCCGCAACGGAAGACGCACAGGAGCCCCCATGCGCAGCCAGGCCGACAAGGCAGCACGATTTCGCGAACTGCATCAGCGCCCCGGCGCCTTCATCATCCCGAACCCCTGGGATGCCGGCACCGCGAAACTGCTCGCCGCGATGGGTTTCGAGGCGCTGGCAACCACGAGCCTTGGCCTTGCCAACACGCTCGGCAGCACCACCGTGAGCCTCGATGCCATCCTCGAGAACTGCAAGGTCATCGCCGCCGCGACCGATCTTCCCGTCAACGCCGACCTCGAGAATTGCGGCGCCGACGATCCCAAGACCGCGGCACGAGCGATCACGCGGGCGGCGGAGGCCGGATGCGTCGGCGGCTCGATCGAGGATTTTACCGGCGATCCGAGCAAGCCGATCTACGATTTCCAGCTCGCGGTCGAGCGCGTGCAGGCCGCAGTCGAGGCCGCACGCGCGCTCCCCTTCCCGTTCACGCTGACCGCCCGCGCCGAGAACCTGCTGAAGGGCAGGAACGATCTCGACGATACCATCCGGCGGCTGCAGGCCTTCGAGGCCGCCGGCGCCGACGTACTGTATGCGCCGGGGGTCCACGACATCGACACCATCCGCACCGTCGCCGCGTCGGTCAAAAAGCCCTTCAACCTGGTGATGGGCTTTGCCGACCCGACGCTGACGGTCGAGCAGATCGCCGCCGCCGGCGTCAAGCGCATCAGCGTCGGCGGCGCCATGGCCCGCGTGGCGCTGGCCGCGTTCCTCAAATGCGCCCGCGAAATGAAGGATCAGGGCGCCTTCACCTATGTCCGCGAGATGGCACCGATCGGCGAGGTGCGGGCGGCGTTCGGCTGACGGATCCTGACGGCCACGGGCGCTTGTGCTCCCCCTCTCCCGCTTGCGGGGGAGGGTTGGGGTGGGGGTGCTTCCACGTTGGGATTCCCAGTGTGGAGAGACCCCCACCCGCCACGCTCTTCGAGCGCGTCGGCCTCCCCCGCAAGCGGGAGAGGCAAAGCGAGCCCGCTCCAGCGGCCCAAGCAGGAATGTGGACGGATGTGCCGGGATGGCGCCCAGGGGCCGGCTCGCGACTTGCAGCCGGCCCCCAGCAGTGCCAAATGAGCGCCATGACCCAGCAAGATCACATCTCGAACGTCCTCGCCGAACGCTATGCCTCGCCCGCCATGCGCGCCATCTGGAGCGGCGAAGGCAAGGTTCGCCTCGAACGCGACTACTGGATCGCCGTGCTCAAGGGCCAGCGCGATCTCGGCATTCCCGTGCCGGACGGCGTGATCGAAGCCTACGAGCGGGTGAAGGACCAGGTGAACCTCGAGTCCATCATGCGCCGCGAGCGCATCACCCGCCACGACGTCAAGGCGCGGATCGAGGAGTTCTGCGACCTCGCCGGTCACGAGCACCTGCACAAGGGCATGACCAGCCGCGACCTCACCGAGAACGTGGAGCAGCTCCAGGTCTACCGCGGGCTGCAGCTGATCGAGACCAAGAGCATCGCCGCGCTGATCCGGTTCGCGAAGCACGCAAAGCAGTTCCGCGACATGCCGTTCACGGCACGCACGCACAACGTGGCCGCGCAGGTCACGACGCTCGGCAAGCGCATCGCCATGTTCGGCGAGGAGATGCTGCTGGCGCATCAGAGCCTCGTCAACGTGCTGAACACCTATCCCGCGCGCGGCCTGAAGGGCGCGGTCGGCACCCGGCTCGACCAGATCACCCTGTTCAACGGCGATGCCGGCAAGGCCCGCGCGCTCGAACAGCAAATCCTCAGGCATCTCGGCCTGCCCAAGAGCTTCGATGCCGTCGGCCAGGTTTATCCTCGCAGCCTTGATTTCCGCGCAGTCAGCGTGCTGGTCGATCTCGCCAGCGGTCCCGGCAGCTTCGCCAAGACGCTGCGCCTGATGGCCGGCCACGAGCTCGCCAGCGAAGGCTTTGCCAAGGGCCAGGTCGGCTCGTCCGCGATGCCGCACAAGATGAACAGCCGCTCCTGCGAGCGCATCAACGGCCTGCATGTGGTGCTGAAGGGCTATCTCGCGATGGCCGCAGGGCTGTCCGGCGATCAGTGGAACGAGGGCGACGTCTCCTGCTCCGTGGTCCGCCGCGTGATGCTGCCCGACACCTTCCTCGCCATGGACGGCCTGCTCGAGACCCTGCTCTCGGTGCTCGACCAGATGGAAATCTTCGACGCCGTCGTCGCGACCGAGCTCAACCGCTACCTGCCCTTCCTGCTGACCACCACGGTCATGATGGAAGCGGTGAAGAAGGGCGCCGGCCGCGAAGGCGCGCACGAGGCGATCAAGGAGCATGCGGTGGCGGCCATTCGCGACCTGCGCACCGGCAAGATCGTGCAGAACGACCTCTTGCAGCGTCTCGCCGCCGACCAGCGTCTCGCCATGAGCGAGGCCGAGCTGGGCCAGGTGCTCGATCATGGCCGCGCCAATTCAGGCGATGCCGGCGCTCAGGTCGACCACTTCGCCGAACAGGTCGATGCTCTGGCCAAGGCGAACCCGGAAGCGGCCAAATACGCGCCGGGCGCGATCCTTTAAACGAATGACCGGTGGCGGCAAGCCACACCGTCATTGCGAGGAGCGTAGCGACGAAACAATCCAGCCTTGATGGATTGCTTCGCTTCGCTCGCGATGACGAAAGTCCCTACTCTTCCTTGAAGCCGTATTCCGGCACGTTGCCGCTGGCACCGTAATATTTGTACGGCAGGAATTTGCCTGACATCGTGATCTTGACGCGGTCGCCCTTCGGATTGGCGACGCGCTCGATCCCCATGTCGAAGTCGATCGCCGACATGATGCCGTCGCCGAACTCCTCCTCGATCAGCGCCTTCCACGCCGGGCCGTTCACCATCACCATCTCGTAGAAGCGGTAGATCAGGGGATCGGTCGGCGGCATCGGCGTGCCGGTGCCGCGCATCGGCACCTCGTTGAGCATTGCGACTTCCGCCTTCGACAGGCCGAACAGCTCACCGGCGTTGGCGGCCTGCGGCTTCGTCAGCTTCATCTGGCCCATGATCGCGCCGACGATCAGCACCTCGGAATAGCCGCCGATCTCCGCGCAGATGTGTTTCCAGCTCCAGCCCTTCTCGCGCTTGATGTCGAGCAGCTTCTCGGTGAGGTCTTCGCGTTTCATGTTGGGGTCTCCTTGGTTGTCGTCATGCCCGGGCTTGTCCCGGGCATCCACGTTCTTGGCCGCGCGCTAGGAAGACGTGGATGGCCGGGACAAGCCCGGCCATGACGTCTCTCGTGACGGCTCCGGCTTGGCGTCGGATGCGATCGTCAGCCCGGGCTTGCCGATTTGCACCACGGGCACATTGCGCGGATCATGGTTCGGCGTCTCCGCGGCAAAGGTCTTGCTGCGCGTCACCAGGAAATCGATGATGTGGTTGCGCAGCGCATAATAGAGCGGATGGCGGTGCAGATCGGTGCGGCCGCGATCCCTGGGCAGCGGATTCTCGACGACCTCGGCCAGCACCGCGCCGGGCCCGTTGGTCATCAGGAAGATCTTGTCGGCAAGATAGATCGCCTCGTCCACGTCATGGGTGATCATGAACGCGGTCTGTCCGGTCTCGAGGCAAATGCGGCGCACCTCGTCCTGCAGCGTGCCGCGCGTCAGCGCGTCCAGGGCCGAGAACGGCTCGTCCATCAGCATCATCTTTGGCGTGATCGAGAGCGCGCGCGCGATGCCGACGCGCTGCTTCATGCCGCCCGAGAGTTCGGACGGACGTTTGTGTTCCGAACCGCACAGGCCGACGAGATCGATAAATGTCTGCGCATGCGCCTTCACCTTGGCGCGGTCCCAGTTCCGCCATTTCGAGCTCACGGCATAGGCGACGTTGCCGAGCACGGTGCGCCAGGGCAGCAGCGCGTGGCTCTGGAAGATCACGGCGCGGTCGAGGCTGGTGCCCGCGATCGCCTGCCCGTCGACGATGACGGCCCCCTCGCTCGGCGCATCGAGGCCGGCGAGGATGTTGAGCACCGTGGTCTTGCCGCAGCCGGAATGGCCGATCACGCAGCAGAACTCGCCGCGCGCCATCGAGAGCCAGAGGTTCTCGAACACGGTGGTCGTGGCGCCGCTCGCGCCCGGATAGCGCTTTGCGATGCCTTCGATGGAGACGAATCTGTCGGCCACGGCCACTACTCCGGAAAGGTGACCATGCGCGTGAAGCGCGCAAGGATCTGGTCGAGCAGCATGCCGACGATCCCGATCAGCAGGATCGCGATGATGACGTTGGTGATCGAGAGGTTATTCCACTCGTTCCAGACGAAGTAGCCGATGCCGGTGCCGCCGACGAGCATCTCGGCCGCGACGATCACGAGCCAGGCGATCCCGATCGAGATGCGCATGCCGGTCAGGATCGTCGGTGCCGCCGCGGGGAGGATCACCGTGAAGGCGCGCCTGATGGTGCCGACCTCCAGCGTCCGCGCCACGTTGATCCATTCCTTGCGCACGCTCGCGACGCCAAACACGGTGTTGAGCAGCATCGGCCAGATCGAGCAGATGAAGATGACGAAGATCGCGGAGACGGACGAATCCTTGATGGTGTAGAGCGCGAGCGGCATCCAGGCGAGCGGCGAGATCGGCTTCAGCACCTGGATGAACGGATCCAGCGCCTTGCTCAGCAGCGGCGACATGCCGATCAGGAAGCCGAGCGGAATGGCGACGAGCACGGCCAGCAGATAGCCGGTGCCGACGCGTGCGATGGAATACGCGAGCTGGATGCCGAGCCCCTTGTCGTTCGGCCCGTTGTCGTAGAACGGCCGCTTCAGGTGCTCCCACAGCTTGGCGCCGACGTCGAGCGGCCCGGGCATCGCCGATTTGCCCTGCGTCGCGGTGAGCCCCATCAGCTTGGCGTATTCCGGACTCATCGTCGCCACCGGCGCGGTGGAGCGCGTGGCGAGATGCCAGATGCCGAGGAAGGCGGCGAGCAAGACGATGGAGACGAGACCGGCGCGGAGACGGAGGGAGGATGTCATCGGGCGCACCCCACCGCTCGTGTCCCGGACGCGATGCAGCACGGAGTGCTGCTTCGCAGAGCCGGGACCCAGTCGGGCCGGATGGGTCCCGGTTCTGCGTCGCACCGCTTCGCGCTGCGCTGCGCCCGGGACACGAGAGTGCGGCCCGTCATCACGACTGCTTCCTGATCTTGAAGCTCGCCACATAATCCTCCGGCTTGGCCGGATCGAAAGTCTTCCCCATCACCGCGAACGACTTGTAGGCACTCGCCGGCGGCGACAGGCCCATCTCGGTCATCAGCTTCTTGGTGTCGGTCGCCAGATACACCTGCTCGGCGACGGCCTTGTAATCGACGTCGCCCTTGATCTGGCCCCAGCGCTTCATCTGCGTGAGCATCCACACCGCGAAGGACTGCCAGGGGAACGGATCGAAATCGACGCGCTTGGCATCGGTCTTCACCCCGCCGAGGCCGTCGGCATAGGTGCCGGTCAGCACCTGCTCCAGCACCGTCACCGGTGCGTTGATGTAATTGGCCGGCGCGATGGCCTCCGCGATCTGCTTGCGGTTCTCGGCCTTCGAGGCATAGGCGGTGGCATCGACGATGGCGCGGGTCAGCGCGGCAAAGCTGTTCGGCGCCGTCGTGATGAACTCGCGGCTGGCGGCGAAGCTGCAGCAGGGATGGCCGTCCCAGATCTCCTTGGAGAGCAGATGCATGAAGCCGACGCCGTCATAGATCGCGCGCTGGCAGATGTTGTCGGGTGCGAGGAAGCCGTCGATGTTGTCGGCGCGCAAATTCGCGACCATCTCCGGCGGCGGCACCGAGCGCAATTGCACGTCGGTGTCGGGGTCGAGCCCGTGCTCGGCGAGATAATAGCGCAGCAGGTAATTGTGCATGGAATAGTCGAACGGGATCGCGAACTTCAGGCCCTTCCAGTCCTTCGGGTCGCGCTTGTCCTTGTGCTTGCTCGCCAGCACGATGCCCTGACCGTTGATGTTCTCGATAGCGGGAACGGCAAAGGGGATGGCGTTGGCACCGAGGCCGAGCGAGATCGCGATCGGCATCGGCGCCAGCATGTGCGCGGCGTCGTACTCCTTGTTGATGGTCTTGTCGCGGATCACGGCCCAGCCGGCGGTCTTGACCACTTCGACATTGAGGCCGTGCTTGGCATAGAAGCCCATCGGCGCCGCCATGATGATGGGCGTCGCGCAGGTGATCGGGATGAAGCCGACCTTGAGGTCCTTCTTCTCGGGCGTGCCGGTTTGCGCGAACACTTCGGTCGCCGTCTTGAGCGGGAAGAATTGCGCGAGGGCCGCGAGCGCCGTCGATGCGCCGACCGATTTCAGGAAGGCGCGGCGCGCCACGTCCTGCGGAAACATCGCACGCATCACGGCGGAGGCGACGACGCCCTCGTAGCGCTGCTCCTCGCTCGCGACGGGCTCGCAAGCCAGCGCTGTCGCCTGCTCGTGCTCGGCCGCGGATTGGTGCCGGCCGCAGACGCAGCCGGCTCGAAGGTTGCGATCGGGATCAAACGGATTGTCGAACGTGGACATCGGCGGCCCTCCTGCGCGTCATTGCGAGGAGTAATTACGCAAGGAGCATGCCACCGCCCCCGGCGCGGCCAGTGCCTTGATGACGCAGCACTTTCGCCCGCGCTTGGCGGCTACGAAAACTCGTGATAAACGAGATTTCGTAGTTCAATTACGAGATTTCGCAATGGCAACGACGCCAATGCCCGTCCACGACGATGTGGCTCCCGTGGTCGACCCGCGCATCGCGGCCTTCGAATCCTCGGTCGAGGCGACGCTGCTGGTCGACCCCTTCGGCGACCAGATCGTCGACGCCAATCCCGCCGCCTGCGCCCTGCTCGGCTACGACCGGGCCCTGCTGCGGCAGACCAGGGCGAGCACGCTCCATGCCGGCGAGCTTCCGGCCCTCACCGTCTTCACCCAGGCCGTGCTGCACAAGGGCGCCTACTGGACCACCGCGCTCAATCCTCGCCATGCGACGGGGCAGGAGCTCCAGCTCGAATACGCCGGCTGCCTGCTGCCGCATGACGGGCGCTCGCTGCTGCTGCTCACGCTGACCGATCTCGAGGCGCGCCGCCGGCGCAACGTGGACGCCGCCGCCGAGGACCACATGCGCGGCGGCATCTCGACCTGGCAGCGGGTCGAGCGCGTGTTCCAGGACATCGAGCGCGAGAACCAATTGATCCTGCGCGCCGCCGGCGAAGGCATCTACGGCGTCAACGCCGAGGGCAAGACCACCTTCGTCAATCCCGCGGCGGAGCGGATGCTGGGCTGGACCGCGGAGGAGCTGGTCGGCAAGGAGATCCACCCGATCGTCCACCACACCCATCACGACGGCCGGCACTATCACAACCACGACTGCCCTATCTACGCGGCGTTCCGCGACGGCGCAGTGCACCAGGTCGACGGCGAGGTGTTCTGGCGCAAGGACGGCTCGCCGGCCTGGGTCGAATACACCTCCACGCCCATCCGCGACCGCGGCGTCGTGGTCGGCGCGGTCGTGGTGTTTCGCGACGTCAGCCAGCGGCGCGAGGCGGATGAGAAGCTGCATGCCGCGCTCACTGAAGTCGACCGCCTGCGCGAGCGGCTCGAGCTGGAGAACGCCTATCTGCAGGAGGAAATCCGCATCGAGACCAATCCGCGCGGCATCATCGGCGGCAGCGAGGCGATCCAGAAGACGCTGCGCCAGGTCAAGCTGGTGGCGCCGACCGCGGCGGCGGTGATGATCACCGGCGAGTCCGGCACCGGCAAGGAGCTGATCGCGCGCGCCATCCACGAGGATTCCACCCGCAGCGACCGGCCGCTGATCCGCGTCAACTGCGCCGCGATCCCGCGCGAATTGTTCGAGAGCGAGTTCTTCGGCCATGTCCGCGGCGCCTTCACCGGCGCGACGCGCGACCGCATCGGCCGCTTCGAACTCGCCGACGGCGGCACGCTGTTCCTCGACGAGGTCGGCGAGATCCCGCTCGAACTCCAAGGCAAGCTGCTGCGCGTGTTGCAGGAGGGCCATTTCGAGCGCGTCGGCCAGGAACGCACCCGCGCCGTCGACGTCCGCGTCATCGCTGCGACCAACCGCGATCTCAAGCAGGAAGTGCAGCGCGGCCGCTTTCGCGAGGACCTCTATTTCCGCCTCAACGTGTTTCCGATCGAGACGGTGCCCTTGCGCGAACGGCGCGAGGACATTCCCCTGCTCGCCCAGCATTTCCTGACGCGCGAGAGCAAGGCGCTGAAATCCAATTTGCGCCTGTCGGAAGGCGATGCGCGGCGGCTGACCCGCTACGACTGGCCCGGCAATGTCCGCGAATTGCAGAACGTGATCGAGCGCGCCGCGATCCTGTCGCAGAACGGCCGCCTGCGCATCGACCTGCCGGATCCATCGGGCGTGCAGCCCGCGGCCGGTGTGGCGCGCCAGAAAGCCGACGCGCGCCCCGCCGTGATGACATCGTCGGAAATGCGCGACCACGAGCGCGCCAACATCCTGGCCGCGCTCGAGGCCTGCGCCGGAAAAGTCTTCGGCCCCGGCGGCGCGGCCGAGATGCTCGACATCAAGCCGACCACGCTGGCCTCGCGGATCAAGGCGCTGGGGATCACGCCTCGTCCGCGGGCTGGCCTCTACGGTTAGATATGACGCGATCACATTCGATGCTGGCCACGGGCTCACTTCACCTCTCCCGCTTGCGGGGGAGGTCGGCGCGAAGCGCCGGGTGGGGGCTCTCTCCCCACAGGGAACTCGCTGCGGAGACACCCCCACCCCAGCCCTCCCCCGCAAGCGGGAGAGGGAGCGCACTCCCTTCGCGGCAACTAGGCGCGATCTGGTCAGGCAGGATCGAACCTCGCGCTCAGGCCGCCTTGGTCGTCACCTCCGTTGCGATCGGCAATCCCTGCTCGATCGGCAGCGACGGGTCGCGCGACCATTCGTTCCAGGAGCCGAAATACATCCGCACGTCTTTCACCCCGGCGTTCTTCAGCGCCAGGAAAGTGTTCGAGGCGCGCGCGCCCTTGAAGCAGTAGAGATAGACCGGCGTCGTCGTCGAGATGCCGACGGTGGCGCATTCCGCCAAGATCTCGTCCTTGGACTTGAAGCGCGGGCCCTCGGCGGTCGGCTTCATCATGCGATACCATTCCAGCCAGACGGCACCGGGGATGCGGCCCTTGCGCGGGCAGAAATCCTTGCCATAGGGAGACGAGCTGTCGCCGATCCACTCGTCGACGTCGCGCACGTCGAGAATGGCGATGCCGGGCTTGCCGACGGCGCCCAGCATGGTCTTGGCGTCGATCAGGATCTCGCCCGCTTCGGGCACGATCGAGAAGCCGGCCTTTGCGGGCGTGGGCACATCCTTCGTCACCGGGAAGCCCGCGGCCGACCAGGCGTCGAAGCCGCCATGCAGCACCTTCACCTTGGGATAGCCGAGCATGGTGAGCAGGTAATAGCCGCGGCAGGACTGGCCGAAGCCGGAGTTCATCGACTGCTCGTAGATCACCGCCGTCTCCTTGCCGGAGAGACCTGCGCCGCCGAACGCGTCGGCGAACTTGGTCTTCAGCTCGGCCATGCCTTCCGGCGTCGAGGTCGCAAGGAACGTGAAGATCTCGTGCACGTTCACGGCGCCCGGTAGGTGGCCGGCGGCGTAGGCATCGGGATTGCGGGTGTCGATGACGACACACGGTTCGAGCTTCAAGAGATCGGCGAGTTCGACGGCAGTGATCAGGACGTCAGTCATGGCAGCCTCTCCGTTGAGGTTGGGGGTCTTCAGGGTCGTCTCTTCGGGTCGTCTTGGGTGGACTCGTGAAGCTCAGGCATCGGCGAGCATCTTGCGCAGCTGCTTGGTGGCCGGCGTGACGATCGCGACGAAATAGGCCTCGCGCAGGCGCCGCTGCGCGCGGTGGCTCTTGAGGTAGCCGCGTGCGCCACAATGCAGCATCGCCGCATGCGCCGCCGCGACGCTGGCTTCGCCGGCGCGAAGCCGCAGCGCGATCACCTTGCGCCAGTAGGTCTCCTCCTCATTGTAGGGATCGCGCGCCAGCGTCATGGTCTCGGCTTCGAGCTCGGCGGCGAGATCGCGGAAGTGCACCGGCTGCTGCGGCAGATAGCGGTTGATGTGGCCGAGCGGGCTACCGACCTCGTCCATGATGTTGATGCAGTCTTTGATCACGCCGAGCGCCATGCCCGCCTGCAGCAGGATGAACCCGGCGCGGATCTTCTTGACGAAGGGCGCGGCGGGATCGGCGAGGATCAGCTCGTCCGGCACGAAGACATCGCGGAACTGCACGCCGTAAGTGCCGGTGCCGTCCATGGCGAGGAACGGCTTGCACGGCGTCAGCGTAATCGCGGGGTCGGAGCAGTCGGCCAGGAACATCACAGTCCCCTGCTCGTCCTCGCGCTCGAAGATGGTGCCGAAATAATGGTTCGGGCCGAGATTGGAGACCCAGGGCAGCGCGCCGCGCACGATATAGCCGCCCTCGACCTTCTTGCCCTTCAGCTTCAGCTTCTCGATGCCGAAGAAGCTCTTCATCGGATTGGAAAGCCCGGTGCCGCCGAGCACGCGACCGGTCGAGAACGCATCGCCAAACCGCCGCGCCAGTTTCAGGTTGGTCGAGTTGGCGGCGTACCAGACCAGCGTGTTCTGGCACCAGGCCATGAAGGCGGTGGCGCCGCAGATCTCGCCGATCGCGGCCATCGATTCGATCGCGCAGCGCAGATCCGCGGGGCCTTCGTACGGCACGTGACTGCCCCAGGCGCCGACGGCGCCGAACGCGCGCAGCACCTCGGCCGGATAGACCGTGCCCTCGTCGATGCCGGCGGCAAGTGGCGCGAGCTGCTCCCGCGCGATCCGCGCCACCTCTCCTGCAATGGACGGTGCGGGCTGATCCAAAATCTCGGCCCGCGATAAAGCCAGTGAACCCATGGTCGTCTCCCGCACCGTTGTCCGTGTTGCTGTTGCTAGATGCCGACCTCGAGATTGACCGGGCGGGTGAAGGTGTTGGCGACCGGCGACCATTTCTTCACATGGGCGACCAGCGCGTTGATCTCGTCCGGCGAGATGCCCTCGCACTCCATGTCGACTTTCACGCGGACGTCGGTGAAGCCGACCGGCTTGTCGGACATGTCGCCCGTGCCCCAGACCGCGGTGATGTTGAGGTCGCCTTCGAGCTCGAGCTCGAGCTTGTTGACGATCCAGCCGCGATGCACGGCGTTGGCGTGCAGGCCGACCGCGAGGCAGGAGCCGAGCGCGGCGAGCGAGGCTTCCGACGGGTTGGGCGCGGTGTCGTCGCCGAGCAGCCCCGGCGGCTCGTCGACGATGTAGGGCGGCAGGTTGCGGATGTAGTTGGCGTGGCGGAACTTGCCTTCCGCGACCGTCTTGCACTTCAAGGTCTTGATGACCTTCGGATTCGCCTTGCCGTTGGCGATCAGTTGCTCGAGGCCATTCTTGTCGATGGGTGCGAGGCAACCCGTCAGCACGGTCTTCTGAACGACGGCAGTCATCAATCTTCTCCCTGGCAGAAGTGGAATTCGGCAGGATACCGAACGGTCTGTTTCCTTGCATGGAGCGTGCCAGAACCCGCGAAATACAAAACGCAAAGCATTGGAGCCGCTTAGGCGTCGCTGCCTGCGGATTGATCAGCGCCCGCTTGCTCAAAGCCGATGCAGATGGCTTCGCCTCTGCGAATCTTTTCAGCGCGGAACAGATGCGGCTTGCTGATGCGACGCGGCTGCGGGTAAGTTCGTCACCATGGCAAAGACGTCATCGAAGAAGACCTCGCCTCACGCCGCCGCAGGCGAAGACGAATCCGCGCGCGGGCGCCTGCTCAGCGCCGCAACCCATCTGTTCTGCAAGAACGGGATCAACGCCACCGGCATCGATGCGATCATCGAGGAAGCCGGCACGGCGAAGACGACGCTCTACAAGCTGTTCGGCTCCAAGACCAATCTCGTCAACGCGGTGCTGGAGAGCGAAGGCAAGCAGTGGCGCGAATGGTTCATCGGCGCCATGGAGGCGGGCGGCGGCGACGCGCAGGCGAAGCTGACGCGCATCTTCCCGGCGCTGAAGAGCTGGTTCGCGGAAGAGCGCTTCTACGGCTGCCCCTTCATCAATGCCGTCGGCGAGCACGACAAGGAGGCCAAGCAGTTCCGCAACATCGCGCTGAAGCACAAGAAGATCGTGCTCGGCCATATCGAGAAGCTCGCCGGCGAGCTCGGCTCGAGCGAGCCTGCTGTGCTGGCGCACCAGCTCGGCCTCCTCATCGACGGCGCCATCGTCGCGGCGATGATCTCGCGCGACCCGGGCGTCGCCGACACGGCCGCGCTCACGGCAGGCCCCCTGCTCGGACAATCCAGGGCGAAGAAGAAGCGTGAGCTGGAAGCGGTGTGACTCTGCCGTGATCTCGTAGGGTGGGTTAGCCCTGCAGATGCGCGAAGCGCATTTGCGCGGCGTAACCCACCGCGTCTCTTTCCAAGTCGACGGCAAAGAGGTGGGTTACGCCTTCGGCTAACCCACCCTACGAGACCGAGCTCTCCACAAACCGTCCGATCGCGTCCAGCACCGGCCGCTGATCCCCCGCAAAGAACCAGTGATCACCGCCGTCGAGCTCGACGAATTTCGCGCCGCTGATCCGGCTCGCGATATCGCGCCCCGCCGCGATCCGCACCGCCTGATCGCCGCGCCGGTGCAGCACCAAGGTCGGCACGGCGACCCGCGGCAACAACTCCCGCACGTCGGCATCCCGAAACGCTTCCAGCACGGCGGAGATGCCGCCGGGGCTGGAAGCCGCGCGCAGCAATCCGGCCCACCAGGCCCTCGCCTGGGCATCGCCGGCAAGGCTCGGCGCAAAGGTCTCGATCCCGACCGGACCGCCCCATTGCGCGACCAGGTGCTTGCGCCAGGCATCATACTGGCCCGCGCGCAGCGCGTGCGGATAGTCCTGCGACCAGCAGCCCTTGGCGAGCGCGCCGAACAGGATGAGTCCGGCGACGAGACGCGGTTCGTCGACCGCAAATCTGATGCAGGCCGGCCCGCATTCGGAGGCGCCGAACAGCACGACGCGGCGCGCATGCGCGGCCCGCAACACGGTGCCGATGTCCTGGGCCGTCACGTCGATACCGGGGGCGGATCCGACCCGGTCGGACAGCCCGATGCCGCGGCGATCGAACACGATCAGCCGCCCGAGCTTCATCAGCGACGCCAGGAATGCGCGGCTCGCCGGATGCTCCCAGGCGCGCTCCACATGCGAGACGAAGCCGGGCATCACCAGGATGTCGAGCGGACCGCTGCCATAGGTCTGATACGCCAGATGCACGCCGGCGCCCTTCACGTAGCGCGTCATCGGCACGGCCTGCGGCGCCGCTGCGGGGGTCATCAGCGCTTCGGTCTCGGCTTCCGGCGCAACGCCAAGCTCGTCGCGCAGCCGTTGCGTCAACGCGGCGTGGTGCCGCTCCGCCGCGCTGCGGTCGCCGGCCAGCAGCAGGCTGCGGATCAGGTGCCGGCCATAGACCTCGCTGAGCGGATCGAGCTCGACCAGACGTCCCGCAAACGCAGTTGCGGCAAAATGATCGCCGGCGGCATTCCTGTCCTGCACCAGACGCTCTAGTGCGTGCACGAGCCGGCCCCGCAGCGCCTCGCGCCGATAGAACGCCCAATCGTCGAATTCAGGCGAGCCCTCCGGAGAGAAGCCCGCCAGGAAATCACCGCGATAGATCCGGCAGGCCGCCTCGAAGTCACCGCGGTCGCAGGCGCTTTCGAACGATTGCGAGTCGAGCTCGAGCGCGACCTCCGGGGACAGCCGCAAGCTGGTGCGGTCGGTCTCGAAGATCGATTGGCCGAGCGAGAGCTCGATGCGGTGAAGCAGGCGCCGCAACCGCGCCAGGCCGGTTTCGCGGGGCGTTTCCGGCCACAGCAGCGTCGCCATGACGTCCCGCGCGACGGCACCTCTGGCCTCGGCCAGATAGACCAGCAGCGCAAGCCCCTTGCGCAAGGCGAGCTTGATCGGGCGGCCGTCCGTGTGAAGCTCGGGGAAACCGAACGTCCCCAGCGAGAAAGCCGTCATGGACAACCTCTTTCCCCGCCCGCCGTCCCCGGGGGACGCGCAGGGGACGGTCCGGCGATAGCAGTCGGGGCAGATCGCGCCCGACCGCCGGCGAGCGGTTCAGGCTCCTGCATGCGGCAGCGCTGCCATCGGCACAACAGGAAAAACCATGTTCGCACGCCTCCTGATCCCTCTCTACGCCGTCATGAGCTACGGCGTATTCACCGTTTCATTTCTCTATGCGCTCGGTTTCGTCGGCAATTATGTCGTGCCCAAGTCCATCGACAAGCCGGTCGAGCTCGGCAGTCCCGCCAATGTGACCGCGGCCATCGTCATCAACCTGCTGCTGATGACCCTCTTTGCGGTCCAGCACAGCGTCATGGCGCGCCCTGCCGTCAAGCGATGGCTGGCCAAATTCCTCCCCGCGGCGTGCCAGCGCAGCACCTATGTGCTGCTCTCCAGCCTGGTCCTGCTGCTGCTGTTCTGGCAATGGCGTCCGATCCCGGCACCGGTCTGGCAGACAAGCGGAATTGCAGCGTGGTTGCTGACCGGCGTGCATTGGCTCGGCTGGCTGATCGCGTTCGCCTCGACCCACATGATCGATCATTTCGACCTGTTCGGCCTGCGCCAGGGTTTCTCCGTGCTGAAGGCCGCCGAGCTACCCAATCACTCCTTCAAGACTCCCCTGCTCTACAAGATCGTCCGGCATCCGATCATGCTCGGCTTCCTGCTCGCGTTCTGGGCCGCGCCTGAGATGACCGCCGGCCATCTGCTGTTCGCGGTCGCCAACACCGCCTACATCCTGGTCGCGCTGCAGTTCGAGGAGCGTGACCTGATCGCGGAGTTCGGGGAGACCTACCGGCAATATCGCCGCCGCGTTCCCATGCTGGTGCCGCGTCTCTTCACGCGCCGCCGGACCGGCGATGGCCCGTCAACCCGCGCCGTCGGAGCACCGCAATGAAAGCCGTTCTCTGCAGCGCCTTCACCGGCCCCGGCGATTTGCGCCTCGGTGACATCGACGAGCCGACGCCCGCTGCCGACGAGGTCCTGATCGACGTCCATGCGGCCTCCGTCAGCTTCATGGACCAGCTGATGGTCTCGGGCCTCTACCAGATGCGGCCGCCGACACCCTTCGTGCCGGGCACGGAAGCCGCCGGTGTCGTCGTCGTGGTCGGCGAAGGGGTCACGGCATTCGCGCCCGGCGACCGCGTGGCCTGCAGCAGTTGGACCGGCGGCTACGCCGAACGGATGACGGCGAAGGCATCCAAGAGCGTGCGCCTGCCCGATGGCGTCGCGTTCGAGAGCGCGGCGACCGTCCTGCACAATTACGGGACGGCCTGTTACGCACTGGTCGAGCGGGCACGGGCGCAAGCCGGCGAGACCGTGCTCATCACCGGCGCCGCCGGCGGAGTTGGCCTTGCCGCCGTCGACCTCGGCCGCCATCTGGGCCTGCGCGTCATCGCCGGCGTCGGCTCGGACGACAAGGCAGCCCTGGTGCGGAGCTTCGGCGCCGCCGAGGTCATCAATTATCGCACCGAAGATTTGCGCGACCGGATCAAGTCGATCACGTCAGGCGGCATCGACATCGGCTTCGACAATGTCGGCGGCGCGATCTTCGAGCAGATGGCCCGGCTGATGGCATGGGGCGGCCGGCTGATGCCGATCGGCTTCACCTGCGGCGAGATCCCGTCCATCCCGATGAACCTGCCGCTGCTGAAGAACTATTCCATCATCGGCGTCTTCGCCGGCGCCTGGGCCGAGAAATATCCTGACGACGCCGCGCGGATGAACGACATGCTGGTGCAATGGCTGGCCGACGGAAAAATCCGCCCGCACATCGATCGCGTCCTCCCATTGGAGGAGGCCGGCAACGCCATGCGTGCGGTGGCAGGCCGCACGGTTCAGGGCAGAATTGTGCTCAGGATCAGATAGAATGCACGCGGGAACGGAAAACGAGGACAGCAAGAGTTGACAGAGATCATCATCGCCAGGCGCTTTTGCGGTCCTCCGAACTCCGGCAACGGCGGCTATGTCTGCGGCCGGCTGGCCCGGCACATTCCCGGCGGCGCCGAGGTGACGCTGCGCGCGCCGCCTCCGCTGGACACGCCGCTCGATGCGATCGCGGCCGCCGACGGCACGTGGGAGCTTCGTGATGGCGACAAGGCCCTTGCGACCGCGCGTGCGGCGAATGTCGAGCTCGGCCAGATCGAGACAGCCAGCGTGCAGGAAGCCCGCGCCGCCGGATTGCTGGCGCTGTTCGAGCCGCACGAGCATCCGCTGCCGAACTGTTTCGTCTGCGGTCCCGCGCGTGCCCAAAGCGACGGCCTGCGTGTCTTCACCGGGCCGCTTGGCCGCCGGCGAGAGAACGCCGTTCTCGCGGCGACCTGGACGCCGGATCCGAACCTCGCCGCCGAAGACCGACTTGTTGCCCCCGAATTTCTCTGGTCGGCGCTCGACTGCCCCACCGGCTTTGCCTGCAATTGCAATCCGCAGAGCGGCAGCTACGACAAGACGCCGCTCCTCCTCGGACGGATGGCGGCCCGGATCGAGGCCCGCCCGCGCCCCGGCGCCCCCTGCATCATCACGGCCTGGCCCACCGGCCGCGACGGCCGCAAGCGGACCGCGGCCGCCGCGCTGCATGATGAGAGCGGAAAGTTGCTGGCGGTGGCGAGGACGACATGGATCGCAGTGGAGCGCGAGGTGCTGCTCGGGCGGGGGTGACGGTTTCGTAGGGTGGGTTAGCCCGCGATTGCGCGAAGCGCACGCGCTGGCGTAATCCACCAACTTCGTCCGGCATGCGCTGGCACATGGTGGGTTACGCCGGCGGACCGCGCTGCGCGCAGCCGCGGGCTAACCCACCCTACGATCACCGCCCGCCTGCACCAATTCGCATCTTCCTGCATGCTCGCGTGCGCTTCACGCGTCGATTTACCTTGCGTCAAGCACGACCAGCAATCGGCCGTGCTCTTAAAAGGCTGTTAGGACCGGCCAGCGTTGTTGGCGCCCGGAAGACGGGGACGCTTTGCAATGCGATCGGACGAGGGACTCTACAGTGCGCCACGCTGGCGCCTGACGCGCTGGCTTGCCGAACCGGGGCCCGGGGTACCCGACGACATCCGCGCGGCGCTCATTGCCCAGCTCCATGGATCGCTGCCGGTATTTGCCGCCGGCGCCGTCAACACGATTGCGGTTGCCGCCGTCATCGCCGCCCGCAAGCAGACCGCACCCTTCATCGTCTGGCTGGTGATGGAGATCGCGATCTGCCTCGCCCGTCTCCTCGTACTCGCCAGCGCGAACCGCAGGGCGCGTGAGCACCGCCCCACGCCGACCGACCTTCATCTCCTGCTTGCGGTCGCCTGGAGCGCCAGCGTCGGATTTGGCGCCATCGCCAGCCTTGCGAGTGGCGACTGGGTCGTTGCCATGTTGGCATCGCTGTCTGCGGCGGCGATGGTCGGCGGCATCTGCTTCCGCAATTTCGGCGCGCCGCGCCTGGCGGGGACCATGATCCTCTTCAGCCTCGGTCCCATCATCCCCGGCGCCGCGCTCGCCGGCGAGCCGCTGTTCTACATCGTATACCTTCAGGTACCGATGTATCTGGCCGCGATGACCGCCGCGGCCTTCCGCCTCAACCGGATGCTGGTCACCACCATGCGCGCCGAGCGTGAGAACAGCCATCGCGCGCATCATGACGCACTCACTGGACTGCTCAATCGAGCCGGGTTCGTCGAGGCGCTCGGCACGAGGCTTGCCGCGCGCGCCGAACGACCGTTTGCGGTGATGTTCTTCGACCTCGACAATTTCAAGCCGATCAACGACACATTCGGACACGCGGCGGGCGATGCGGTGTTGAAGGGCGTAGCCGGCCGGGTGCGCCGGGCGCTGCCGGACGGCGCGGTGCTCGCCCGGATGGGCGGCGACGAGTTCGTCGCGCTCGTCGAGGACGTCACCACCGAGACGGCCCGGGAGACGGGACACCGCCTCATCCGCGAGGTCGCCATTTCCTACGAGCTGGGCGGCGATATCCGCGCCAGTGTCGGCGCCAGCGTCGGCATCGCGATGTCGCCGGATCATGGCGCCGAGGTCGAGGAATTGCTCGGGGTCGCCGATGCCGCACTGTACGAAGCGAAGTCGGGCGGCAAATCGCGATGCTGCCTCGCCTCGGTCGAGACCAATCTCGCGGCGTTGCGCCGTCTCCAGCAGAGCAGCCCGAAAGGCCCGGTGGCAAGCGCCGCCTGATGCGGAGTTCGCAGGGTGAGCAAAGGCGCGACGCGCCGTGCGCCCTAGCTGCTCGTCGCCTGCCGCACCGGCGGCGGCTTCCAGGTCCCGTTGATGATCGAGGGCGACTTCTCGTTCGGCCAGTACATGCGCAGCATCAGGACGAACTTGCCCGCGGGTGCGGGAAGCCAGTTGCTCTCCTTGTCGGGGCCGGGATTGTCCTTCTGGATGTAGAGATCGACCGAACCGTCCGCATTGGCCTTGAGGTTCTGGCGGGCACTGATGGACTGCCGGTTGATCGGATTGGCGACGAAGAAGTAGTTCTCGTCATACATCGTCAGCGACCAGAAGCCTCCGACCGGAGGAAGCTGCCCCTTGGGAAAACGCATGACGTATTTGTTGCTGCCGACATAGTCCTTGCCGTCCGCATCCTTCTGGGAGGTCGGATAGCACGCATCCTGAATCCGGTTGGCGCCGAGGCCGATTGCCGTGACGAGGGCACGGTTGAAGTAATTGGTGCCGTAGACGCCGGCTTCGGCATCGAAGGCCCACCCGTTGACGTTCTTGATCGCCTTGTTGACCTTGAACTGGAGCATGATGCGGTCGAATGCCACCTGGGGGACCCGCTTGGCGAAGGCAACATCGAATTTGCTCGCGTCAAAATCCTTGCCCGGCACAAGACCGATCTTCGCGAATTTGGCGACCTCGGCCGCATCGGCGGCGGCCGGCGGATTGCGCTTCATCAATTGCGAGAGAAGGGTGAAATAGGCCGCGGCGTCCATGCGGTTGACCTGGTCGCGGACCGCCGTCTTCATGTCGACCGACGCATCGACCTTGCCTGCCGGCGGCGTATAGGACTTGCCGTAGGCGCTGAGCGGCACGAGCTTGAACTCGTCCTGTGCGGCATGCACGGCCGCATAATCCTCCGGCGTGCCGGCGCAATAGATGCGGCCCAAAATCCACACCATGCTCGTCGGTGAGTTGTATTCCTTGACGCCGGCGGGAAGCGTTCCCTTCCAGCCCGGTCCGGTGATCGCGTAGGTCTGCGCCTTGGTGCCGGTGGTGCGCTTGCCGGGCACCTGGAAGACGTTGGTCCAGCCGTCCAGCATCGGAAACAGGAAGTAGCGGTCCTTCATGTCGGGCATGCTCAGGACCCAGGGCTCGTCTCCCACGTCGATCCAGGCCGTCGTGTAGAGGGTGTCGGCATTGGGTGCCGTGACATCCCTGAAGCTGGCATCCGGATATTTGCGCAGCTTGACGAACTGTCCCATCGGCCCGCGCGTGCCTTCCGCCGCCGCAACGTTGGTCATGACCCGGCGGGTCATCTCCATCGTCACCAGCGGATATCCGTAGACATAGGCGTCCTGCGCGAGCCAGAAATCGTCGCCGCCCTCCAGGGCCCTGACGACGGGGCCGTCGAACTCGGCGCGTGCTGTGCGGGACATCGCAAGCGCCGACATGGCGGCGCTGAAGGCGGCAAGTGCCTGGCGACGGTTGATGGACATATCGAACCCTCCCTGTTGCCCCGAAGCGTAGGTGGAGGGGTTCCGTGTTCGTTGATTTGCATCAATGTGGCCCGTCGGGGCGCAGCGCAGCGCGCAGCTCAATACGGTCACATCAACGAGCCGTACGTTCCCGGCCAACGACGCGCGCTGCGTCGACGGCCTCTCGTAGGGTGGATTAGCCGAAGGCGCAATCCACCTCTTTGCTACCGTTGAGCCGACAAGAGAAGTGGTGGGTTACGCTGACGCTAACCCACCCTACGAGAGCTATGAGGCGGCGCCCGCTCGATCACCGGCTCGCGCGCAGCGTGCGGAGCTCAAAATCGGCGGCCGGCTTCTCGATAAAGGTCTTCGGGCAATCGGCCGCGGCCTGCTCGAACAGTTTCAACGCGTCTTGCTTCGCGCCGCTCTGAAGCGCCCGTTCAGCGATATAGAAATTCGCCTCGCAGACCTGCCCCTTTCTCTTCACGGGGTCGGAATCCTCGGCAGCGCTGAGCACCTGCTCCGGCGTCATCGTGCCAAGGAAGAGATTGACGACCGGCGCGGGCCATTTTGTCGCGTCGAGCTGCTTTGCCGTCTCGCTCAGCCGGCTCGGCTGCTCACTGCGCCTGGCAACAATCTCGCGCCACAAGACCGAATAGGCACCTTTCGGATTGAGCTCGATCGCCTGATCCAGATCGGTCAACGATTGGGCGAAGGAAGCGGTCTGCCAATAGAGCCTCGCACGATGGAAGTAGGCGCGCGCATCCTTGGGATCGAGCTGCACGAGTTGGTCGTAGTCCGCAAGCGAGCGGCCAAAATCCCCCTTGGCCTTGTACGCATTGGCGCGGAGCCCGAAGGCATCCTTGTCCTTGGGATCGAGACGGATCGCCTCGTCATAGTCCGCCATGGCGAGATCAATATCTCCTTTCCCCTGGTAGGCCGCTCCCCGAGCGCGGAGCACAGGACCATCCCCGGAAGCGAGCACATTTGAGTCCCCCACGACCGACGCGGAAATCGGCTCGGCGTCTGGGCCTTGAGTCTGAGGGTTTCCCTGACGCTGGTGTGCCAGCTGGATCACCCGATTGTAATCGGCGATGGCACGATCATAGTCGCCTTTTCGAGCATAGGTGGCGCCGCGGCAGCCGTAGGCAGATTGGCTTTGCGGGTTCAGCTCGATGATCCGGTCATAGTCGGCGATAGCGCGGTCGAGTTCGTTCAGCAGGGAAAATGACTCGGCCCGGAAGTAGTACAAATACGCGTGACTCGGCTTGATCTGCATTGTCTGATCGATTTCGGCCAGTGCGCGCTCCCTGTTGCCCTGGGCTATGTAGACACGGCTACGGCACAACTGACCTCCGCCGCTTTGCGGGCCGATCTCAACCGCTCGGTCACAATCAGCCATGGCACGAGCCAGTTCTCCCTTGCGGAGGAATGCGAGGCCGCGGTCGACATGCACGATGACATTTTCGGGGTGGACCAGGAGAGCTTGATCATAGTCAGCGATGGCGCGGTCGACATCGCCTTTGGCCAGGTAGACCCTGGCACGCCCCAGACGGGCATACACAGCCTTGGGATCAAGCTCGATGACCTTGTCGTAATCGGCGAGCGCAGCGTCGGTTCGTCGCTTCTCGAGTTGCGCAAAGGCTCTCTGGAGCCGAGCGTTCAGATTGCCCGCATCGCGTTCGATAATCAGGCTGTAGTCCGCGATCGCAAGGTCGGTCTCTCCTTTCTGGCGGTAGAACATGGCACGGCGAAAGTACGCCATGATCACGCCCTGCGGCATGGCCTGCGCCGCCTGAATGATCGCGGTGCAGCCCGCGATGCGCTCATCGACCGTGACGTTGCCGACCGCATTGCACTTTGCAACCAACGGCATTTCCGCGCGGGCGTCTGGTACTTCGATCAAGGCCGCCAGCACCAACGCACTCACGCCCGCTGCCGCACCAACGAGCGCGCGGCCTGTCATTCCAAACATGCAGTCCCCATTTCCATTCCGGGGACTTCATAGCAACCGGCGACGCGTCTGCACAGCCCCTGGTTGCGGAACTGGCCCGTTCCTGCGAGACGGCCTAGACCAACGTCTTGGAGAACCCGGCCGCGAGATGATCGATCAGCGCGCGAACGGCCCGCGGCAGGCCTCGTCGTGTCGTGAAGACGAGATGCACCATGCCGCGATGACCGCGCCAGTCCGGCAGCACATGGACAAGCCTGCCTTGGTCGAGTGCGTCCCGGCAGAGGTGATCGGGCAGAAGCGCGATACCGAGGCCCGCAACCGCCGCATCGCGCACCGCGCCGAAGTCGCCGCAGCCCATGCGCGGCTCGTGCCTGTGGATGCGGGCTCGCCCGTCGTCCGTCTCCAGATGCCATTCGACCAGCGCCTCGTCATCGGATGTCGCGAGCGTCGGAAGCGCGGCAAGATCGTCGAGAGTTCGCAGCCGGTTTGCCAGCTGCGGGCTCGCGACGAGGATGCGCGTGGACGTGCCCAGCGACCGCATGGTGAGCGCAGCATCACCCACAAGGACGGATCGAACCCGCAGGGCCACGTCGATCCGTTCTTCGATCAGGTCCACGGGACGGTCGATCGCAACGAGTTGCAGGCGCACCTTGGGATAGCGGGTCAGGAAACTCGACACGAGCCCGGACATCTCCGCGACCATGCCGGTCGGGCAACTGAAGCGAATGCGGCCATGAGGCTCGGACTGCGCTTGCGTCACGAGCGCCTCGGCCTGCTCGGCCTCCATCAGGATCGCCCGGCAGCGCTCGTAGAAGGCCTGTCCCACTTCGGTGACCCGAAACCGCCGGCTTGATCGCTCAATGAGGCGGAGACCCAGGCGCTCCTCGAGCCCGGCAATCCGCCGGCTGAGCTTTGACTTGGGCTCGCGCAAGGCCCGCCCGGCGGCAGCGAACCCGCCATGCCCAACCACCTCGGCAAAATAGGCAAAGTCGTTCAGGTCAGTCTTCATCGTTCCTCTCATAGAACGCTGAGTATCATATCCGGCTACTACGCGCATCATCGTTCCGTAGGCATCTACGAAGGGCAGCGGCGGTTCCGCCAGATGCTTCCAAAGGAGACGGACGATGACGAACAGGTTCAACAACAAGGTCGTGGTGGTGACCGGCGGCACGAGCGGTATTGGCCTTGCCGCCGCAAAGGCTTTTGCAACTGAAGGCGCCTCGGTGTTCATCACCGGCCGCCGCCAGGATGCGCTGGACGGGGCGGTGAAAGCGATCGGCGGCCGCGTGACCGGCGTGCAAGGCGACATGGCCAACCTTGCCGACATCGACCGGCTCTACGACGCCGTTCAGAAGAAGCACCAGCAGATCGACGTGATCTTCGCCAATGCCGGCGGCGGCGAGTTCGCACCGCTCGGCGCAATCACCGAGGAGCATTATCAGCGCACGTTCGACACCAACGTGAAGGGCGTTCTCTTCACCGTCCAGAAGGCACTGCCGCTGCTTCGCGAAGGCGCCTCCATCGTCCTGAACGCATCGACCACGAGCGTCTCGGGTACGCCGGCCTTCAGCGTCTATTCGGCGACCAAGGCCGCGGTACGCAATTTCGCGCGGACGTGGATCCTCGACTTGAAGGATCGGCACATCCGCGTCAACGCGGTCAGCCCCGGCGTCACCGAGACGCCCGGCCTCAATCATCTGTTCGGCGCCGGCGAGCAGGCGGAGGGCACCAAGACCTATCTCGCGAGCCTCATCCCGGCCGGCCGCGTCGGCCAGCCCGAGGAGATCGCCAAGGCGGTGCTGTTCCTGGCGTCGGACGAAGCGAGCTTCGTCAATGGCGTTGAGCTCTTCGTCGACGGCGGTCAGACGCAGATCTGACGCAATTCGCAGGGCGGGCAAAGACGCAAAGCGCCGTGCCCGCCACTCAATCGATCGGCCAGGAAGACGTGGGCACGCTTCGCTTTGCCCACCCTGCGAGACCAGTGGAATTTGGAGACAACGATGACCCAGCCCAACACATCAGCGGATCGCATCCACGAACTGCTTCACCGCAATCTTCAGGAAGTTTTCGGCGAGGGCGACGCGAAGCGTCGCCGCGCCGCCATCGACGAACTCTGGACTGAGAACCCCGTGCTGTACGCCCCGCCAGGAATCATTGCCGGCCGCGACGCGATCGACAAGTTCGCCGGCGAGGTGCGGGCCACGCATCCCCACTTCGTCTACACGCCGACCGGCGAGCCGCAGGCGCTTCACAATGCCGGACGGCTGGCCTGGGGATCGGGTCCCCGCGGCGACGCGCCGGACTACGCAGGATGGGACGTGATCATCGTGGAGGATGGCAGGATCGCTGCGCTCTACGTCTTCCTCGACCAGCCGGGGAAGTGAGCGACCGCAGACGTCTACGCGCAGGCTAGCTTAGCCCGCCCTACAAACCACAAACGTGGTCTCGTAGGGTGGGCAAAGGCGCGCAGCGCCGTGCCCACGATCTCTCATTGATCACACTCAGAACGTGGGCACGCTTCGCTTTGCCCACCCTACGGGACCTCTCGCGAGGCAAAACCTACCCGCCCTGCTCCACCATCTCCTGCAGCCGCACCAGCTCCGCCTCGAGATCGCGCTCCACATCCGCCGCGCGAATGTCGAGCACGCGATAGTCCCGCGCCTCGAGCCAGGCCCGGCGCGATGCGCGGTCGGCGGCGATGGCTTCGCCCTCGCCGGGATTGACCAGCTCGATCGCGATCCGGTGCGGAAAGGACACGAAGTCCGGGATGTGGCGCCCAACCGGGGTCTGACGCTTGAACCCGCCTGCGAAACGGCGGTCGCGGGTCAGGGCCTGCCAGAGCAACCGCTCGGCGTCGGTCGGGTTGCGGCGGAGCAGGCGCGCGAGACCGCGCACGGTCGAGCCGCTGTCGGGCACGCCGCCGCCCTGTCCGTGCTCGGCCAGCAGCGCGCGCAGGCGCGTCGCCTGCTCGCCGTCGAGCACGCCGCCCTTGGCCGGTCCCTTGCGTCCCTCGGCGATCGCCATGACGACGCCGTGGAGGGTATGCATGTCCTGCTTGGTCGGCTCCATCCGGCTGAAGATGTTGCGCAGGTTCACCAGCATGGTGTCGCGCTTCTCGGCCGGCCGCAGGAACTCGACCTTGTCGAGCTCGCGCACGAGATTGTCGAAGAAGGCCTGCATCTGGTGCTGCGAGGCGCGCTCGGACCGCTCCGGCATGGCATGCGGCAGCTCGCCGGATGTGGCCCGCTTGAACCATTCATAGCCGACCAGCAGCACGGCCTGGGCGAGGTTGAGCGAGGCAAAACCGGGGTTGACCGGGAAGGTGATGATGCGGTTGGAGAGCCCGACCTCCTCGTTGGTCAGCCCCCAGCGCTCCCGGCCGAACAGGATCCCGCATTTGCCGCCGGTCGCGACATGCCCGGCGATCTCGCTGGCGGCCGCCTCCGGCCCGACCACCGGTTTGGCCTGGTCGTGGGGGCGCGCCGTGGTGGCGAACAGGAGGTCGAGGTCCGCGACCGCCTGCTCCACCGTGTCGAACAATTCGACCTTTTCCAGAATGTGGTCGGCGCCGGCCGCCGCCCGCTGGGCCGCGATGTTGGGCCAGCCGTCCCGGGGGTTGACGATGCGCAGGGCGCCGAGCGCAAAATTGCCCATGGCGCGCGCGCACATGCCGATGTTCTCGCCCAGTTGCGGCTCGACCAGGATGACGATGGGACCGTCGAGGGAAAGGCCCGCCTTGCTTCTGTCAGTCCCCGACATCTCGCTTCGCTTTCACACTGTCTCTCAAGGCCTTGGCAAATCGCTGTTAGGACAAGGCGCTCTTAGGAATTGATTCAAACCGGGCCTCTTCAAGCCGTCTTGGGCCGGCCGGGGCGTTACGCCTGTCGTTTGCCTGTCCTGACAAAATTCTCAAGGGAAATAACGGGTTGGATTCGACTTTTGAATCCCGCCTGAAACTTCATCCCGGCCCCCGCGGCGGGGCCGGCCCCCGCTCCCCATCTGGGGAAGCTGGATGAGCTAAAAGTGCATAATCACTTGGCTTTCGTCCGCCGCGGTCAGGTGCTAAGAGGCGGCGGATATTCACGTTGGCGCGCCGCTAGCGCCGTTCCCAAGAAGGCTTTCCCGATCATGGCAAAAATCAAGGTGTCCCAACCCGTCGTCGAACTCGATGGCGACGAGATGACCCGGATCATCTGGCAGTACATCAAGGACAAGCTGATCAACCCCTACCTCGATGTCGAGCTGCTCTATTTCGACCTGGGCATGGAATACCGCGACGAGACCAACGATCAGGTGACGATCGACGCCGCCGAGGCGATCAAGAAAGTCGGCGTCGGCGTCAAGTGCGCCACCATCACCCCGGACGAGGCCCGGGTGAAGGAGTTCAACCTCAAGCAGATGTGGAAGTCGCCCAACGGCACCATCCGCAACATCCTCGGCGGCGTGATCTTCCGCGAGCCGATCATCTGCAAGAACGTGCCGCGCCTCGTTCCCGGCTGGACCAAGCCGATCATCATCGGCCGCCACGCCTATGGCGACCAGTACCGCGCCACCGACATCAAGTTCCCGGGCAAGGGCACCCTCTCGCTGAAGTTCGTCGGCGAGGACGGCACCGTGATCGAGAAGGAAGTGTTCAAGGCTCCGGGCGCCGGCGTCGCCATGGAGATGTACAATCTCGACGACTCCATCATCGACTTCGCCCGCGCCTCGCTGAACTACGGCCTGCTGCGCAATTACCCGGTGTACCTGTCGACCAAGAACACGATTCTGAAGGTCTATGACGGCCGCTTCAAGGACATCTTCCAGGAGATCTACGACCGCGAGTTCAAGAAGGAATTCGAGGCCAGGGGCCTGACCTACGAGCACCGCCTGATCGACGACATGGTGGCCTCGGCGCTGAAGTGGTCCGGCGGCTACGTCTGGGCCTGTAAGAACTACGACGGCGACGTGCAGTCCGACACGGTCGCGCAGGGCTACGGCTCGCTCGGCCTCATGACCTCGGTGCTGCTCACCCCCGACGGCAAGACCGTCGAGGCGGAAGCCGCCCACGGCACGGTGACCCGCCACTATCGCGAGCACCAGAAGGGCAAGGAGACCTCGACCAACTCGATCGCGTCGATCTTCGCCTGGACCCGTGGCCTGTCGCACCGCGCCAAGCTCGACAACAATGCCGAGCTCGCCAAGTTCGCCGCCACGCTCGAGAAGGTCTGCGTCGACACCGTCGAGGCCGGCTACATGACCAAGGACCTCGCGCTCCTGGTCGGCGCCGACCAGCGCTGGCTCTCGACCACCGGCTTCCTCGACAAGGTCGCGGAAAACCTGACAAAGGCGCTGGCGGCCTAAGCTGCCATCCGCAATTTCGCCCGACTGGGCCAGACATCATCACGGGCCGCGCCAAAAGCGCGGCCCGCTTCTTTTATTAGAGATCCCTCGCGCGGAGATGCGACCATGTCGATCAAGCCAGCCGTCCCCTGCCTGATGCTGCTCGCCGCCATGGCCGGGCCGGCGATTGCCGCCGATCCGCTGCCCGAGGCGATCGCCGCACCCGGCGAGACCGTCGTGCTCAGCGTCCACGCCGAAGGCGCGCAGGTCTATGAGTGCAAGGCGGCCGCCGACGGCAAGCTCGCCTGGGCCTTCCGCGAGCCGATCGCGACGCTGTTATCCGAGGGCAAGACGGTCGGCCGCCACTATGCCGGGCCGAACTGGGAGCTCGCGGACGGCAGCGCCGTCGTCGGCAAGGCCATCGGCAATGCGCCGGGCGCGAGCCCTGCCGATATCCCCTGGCTCAAGCTGGAGGTCGCCTCCCGCCGCGGCAGCGGCACCCTCACGCCGGTCACCACCGTCCAGCGCATCAACACCCATGGCGGCAAGCTCGACGGCGCCTGCGACAAGGCCGGCGAGTTCAGAAGCGCGCCCTACTCGGCGGAGTACGTGTTCCTGAAGAAGTGATGAGCGCAGCCGGCCGGCTGCTTGGTAAACGGATTCTAGCGACGAGGCCGCGCATCCGCGTCTGCCGATTTACCGCGCCGTCACGGCCCGCGACTAACAGTTGCTCTTCAGTTTGAGGAACGACTGCGTGACGTACTTCATCCTCTTCCTGATCGCGCTTGCCCTGGTTCCCTATGCCATCCCCGTGCTGATGCCGAATTGGCGATGGTGGTTGGGGGTGACGTGCGTCTTCGGCGGCCTGCTAGCGGCACTGTGGATGCAGCATTGGATCGTGTCGTCTCGCCCGGACCATCATGATGGTGCCGGTGGCGCGATCGGCCTGGCATTTCCGGCGATCGTGACCGTCGGATTTGCGACCGGCGTCGCCATCCGCGGTTTGACCTTGCTGCTTGCCGCCCGCGGACTTGCCCTGCGCCGCGTGGTCGTCATCAGCGTCCTCGGATTTGCGATCGTCCCCGCCTGTTTCTACGTTCCAAGCTGGTGGCCTGCCTGGCCTTGAAAGCGAGCCGGCTGCCGGCGCAATCGAGCACCGGTTCAGCGGTCGGTGCCTTCGCGCTCGGCCTGCGCCAGCTCGGCCGCGGCGAGGTCGCCGGTCTCTTCCAGCCGCGCTTTGGCGGTCTCGTGGACGTGGGCGGCGAGCGTCGGCATGCGCGCGATCAGGGCGTGAAAATCCTGGGCGTCGAGCAGCAGCAGGCGCGTCTTGCGCGTCGCCGTCACCGTGCCGCTGCGTTTCGTTTTGTGCAGCAGCGCGATCTCGCCGAAGAAGGTGCCATCGCCGAGCCGCACCTGCTGGCTCGGCAGCGCGATCTCGACCTCGCCGGCGGTGATGAAATACATCGACGAGGCGGTGTCCCCTCGCCGCACCAGGATCTCGCCCTGCTCGATGGTGCGCGCGCGCAAGAGCCGCATGATGTCGGCGATCTCCGCGGCGGAGAGATGCGAGAACAGCGGCACCCGCGCCAGCATGCCCCATGTCACCACGAAGTCGCGCCGCTTCACTTCTTCCGCGAACGCCGAGGAGATGATCGCAACCGGCAGCGCGATCATGGCGAAGCCCGAGACGATCGCGAACACCGAGATGAACTTGCCGAACGGCGTCACCGGCACGACGTCGCCATAGCCGACCGTGCCCAGCGTCACGATCGCCCACCACATCGCGTCCGGGATGGTGCCGAGCTTGCTGGGCTGCACGTCGCGCTCGACGGCGTAGAGCAGCGAGGCGAAGGTCAGGACCACGCCGAACAGGATGACGACGCAGCCGATCAGCGCCCGCCGCTCGGCATGGACGGCAGCGAGCAGCGAGCGCATCGCCGGCGAATACCGTATCAGCTTGAAGAACGGCAGCACGCCGAGCGCGGCCAGCGTCGCGTGCCGTCCCGTCGCCAGGACGATCGCGGCGGGCAGGAACGACAGGAGGTCGATGATGCCGAGCGCGGAGAAGGCATAAGAGAGCCGGTCGGCGAGCGCCGAGCGCTGGCGCGGCGTGTGGCCCGCCACCGTCCACAGCCGCGCCGCATATTCCAGCGCGAACACCAGCACGGAGAGGATGGTGATGCCTGCGAACAGCGCGCCATACTGATCGTCCAGCTCCGGCACCGAGGCCAGGATCATCGCGGTCACGTTGAGCACGATGACGCCGATGATCAGCTGGATGAAGCGCGATCCGGCCGAATAGGCCAAGGGATCGTGCTCCAGCAATTCGTAGAGGCGATCCCGAAGGTCGGGATCGGATGAGCCACGTCCTCGCGGAACGAGGCGCATGGGCGCTTACGCAGCCCCCATCGCTTTTTCGATCGCCGCCAGCGCCTCGGTGGCCTTGGCGCCATCGGGGCCGCCGGCCTGCGCCATGTCGGGCCGGCCGCCGCCGCCCTTGCCGCCGAGCGCCTCGGAGGCGACGCGCACGAGGTTCACGGCGTTGAAGCGCGCGGTCAGGTCCGCGGTGACGCCGACCACGACACCGGCCTTGCCGTCCTCGGTGACGCCGACGATGGCGACGACGCCGGAGCCGATCTGCTTCTTGCCGTCGTCGGCGAGGCTCTTGAGATCCTTCATCTCGATGCCTTCGACCGCACGCGCCATCAGCTTGACGCCGCCGGCCTCGCGCACGCCCGCGGCTGCGCCGTTGCTGCCGGCGGAGGCACCGCCGCCCATCGCCAGCTTCTTGCGGGCGTCGGACAGCTCACGCTCGAGCTTCTTGCGCTCTTCCATCAGCGCAGCGATGCGCGCCGGGACATCGTCGAGCGAAGTGCGCAGCTCGTTCGCCGCGGTCTTCGCCAGCGCCATGGTGTCGTTGGCATGCTTGCGCGCGTAGTTGCCGGTCAAGGCCTCGATGCGGCGCACGCCCGAGGCGACCGCGCTCTCGCTGGTCAGCGTGATCAGGCCGATGTCACCGGTGCGCTTCACATGCGTGCCGCCGCAGAGCTCGACCGACCAGCCGAGCGCGTTGGCGCCGCGCTCGCGCGCGGTCCTGCCCATCGAGACGACGCGGACCTCGTCGCCGTACTTTTCGCCGAACAGCGCGCGTGCGCCGGCCTCGCGGGCCTCGTCGACACCCATCACGCGCGTGGTGACCTCGTCGTTCTCCAGCACCACGTCGTTGGCGATGTCTTCGACGCGGGCGAGCTCTTCGGCCGTGATCGGCTTCGGATGCACGAAGTCGAAGCGCAGGCGATCAGGGGCGACCATCGAGCCGCGCTGGGCGATGTGGTCGCCGAGCACCTGGCGCAGCGCCTCGTGAATGAGATGCGTCGCCGAGTGATGCGCGCGGATCGAGGAACGGCGTCCATGATCGACCTCGAGCTGCAGCGCGGTGCCGACCTTCACTTCGCCGCTCTCGACGGTGCCGATATGAACGAAGAAATCGCCGAGCTTCTTCTGCGCGTCGGTGATGCGGACCTTGATGCCGCCCTCGCCCGTGAGCACGCCGGTGTCGCCGACCTGGCCGCCGGATTCCGCGTAGAACGGCGTCTGGTTCAGCACGATCGCACCGGTGTCGCCGGCCTTGAGGCTCGTGACCTCCGCGCCGTCCTTCACCAGCGCCGAGACCACGCCCTCGGCGCTCTCGGTCTCGTAACCCAGGAATTCGGTCGCCCCGAGCTTCTCGCGCAGCGGGAACCAGATCGCTTCGGAGGCAGCTTCACCCGATCCCTTCCAGGATTCGCGCGCCTTGGCCTTCTGCCGCTCCATCGCGTCGGTGAACGAAGCCTGATCGACGCCGATGCCGCGCGACTTCAGCGCGTCCTGGGTGAGATCCAGCGGGAAGCCGTAGGTGTCGTACAGCGTGAAGGCGACGTCGCCGTCGAACATGTCGCCCTTTTTCAGGCCCGCGCTCTTCTCGTCGAGGATGGCCAAGCCGCGCGACAGCGTCTTGCGGAAGCGGGTCTCTTCCAGCCGCAGCGTTTCCTCGATCAAATTCTCCGCGCGCATCAGATCGGGATAGGCCTGGCCCATCTCGCGGACCAGCGCCCAGACCAGGCGATGCATCAGCGGTTCCTTGGCGCCGAGCAGCTGCGCATGGCGCATCGCGCGGCGCATGATCCGGCGCAGCACGTAGCCGCGGCCCTCGTTCGAGGGCAGCACGCCGTCGGCGACCAGGAAGGCGGACGAACGTAAGTGGTCGGCGATGACGCGGAACGAGGCGACGGTCTGCTCGTTCGGCCCGCTGCCGAGCGCCGACGAGGTCGCGTCGATCAGGTGGCGGAACAAATCGGTCTCGAACACGCTGTCGACGCCCTGCATGACGCTGGCCATGCGCTCGAGGCCCATGCCGGTGTCGATCGAGGGCCGCGGCAGATCAACGCGCTGCTCCTTCGTCACCTGCTCGTATTGCATGAACACGAGATTCCAGAATTCGAGGAAGCGGTCGCCGTCCTCTTCCGGCGAGCCCGGAGGTCCGCCCCAGATGTGATCGCCGCGATCGATGAAGATCTCCGAGCACGGGCCGCACGGGCCGGTGTCGCCCATCGCCCAGAAATTGTCCGAAGTCGGGATGCGGATGATGCGGTCGTCGGAGAAGCCGGCGATCTTCTTCCACAGGCCGGCCGCCTCGTCGTCGGTGTGATAGACGGTGACGAGCAGCTTGTCTTTCTTCAGCCCGTATTCCTTGGTGATGAGCTTCCAGGCCAGCTCGATCGCGCGCTCCTTGAAGTAGTCGCCGAACGAGAAGTTGCCGAGCATCTCGAAGAAGGTGAGATGGCGCGCGGTGTAGCCGACATTGTCGAGGTCGTTGTGCTTGCCGCCGGCGCGCACGCATTTCTGCGACGTCGTCGCCCGCTGGTAGGGCCGCTTCTCGACGCCGGTGAAGACGTTCTTGAACTGCACCATGCCGGCATTGGTGAACATCAACGTCGGGTCGTTGCGCGGCACCAATGGCGAGGACGGCACGATCTCGTGGCCGTTCTCGGCAAAGAAGTTCAGAAAGGTCGACCTGATCTCGTTGACGCCGCTCATGTTCATCCAATCGGGTGTGCTTGGGCCCGCCAATTTGCCGTCCAAACCGCTGAGTTTGGCTGTTATCTGCGGGCCAAAGCGCTTTTAGACAAGGCCAGCTTCGCTGTCCAGAAACTGTGCAAGGAGATCAGAGGGTTGCCGCAGGCGCGCAATCCCCTTGCAATCCCGTTGAAAGGCACAAAGGCCGCGTTGACAGGCTTGGCCGGCCTGTGGTCTGTACCCATCTGTATCGTACGGCCACGTCGGGAGAGACCGGCAACTGGTAGCCGGCGCCGAAGGAGCAACCGCCCCGGAAACTCTCAGGCAAAAGGACCGCGTGGCTTTGACGACATCTGGAAAGAGGCGCTGGCGGGTCTAGGACCCGGATAGCGTCCGCCGACGGGATAATACTCTCAGGCACAGCGACAGATGGGGCTTCGATGGGTTGCTTCCGGGGAATCGTCCCCGGGGAACCGCCGAGGGCCCCTGTGATGCTTGCGTCGGACGACAAGAACTCCCTGAAACGTACCCCCCTTTACGATCTTCATGTGTCGCTCGGCGGCAAGATGGTGCCGTTCGCGGGCTATGACATGCCCGTGCAATACCCCGCGGGCGTGCTGAAGGAGCACCTTCATACCCGGGCCTCCGCGGGCCTGTTCGACGTCTCCCATATGGGCCAGATCGCGCTTCGGCCGAAATCGGGGAGGATCGAGGACGCCGCCCGCGCGCTGGAACGGCTGGTACCGCAGGACATCGTGGCGATCGCGCCCGGCCGGCAGCGCTACGCCCAGTTCACCAATCCGGATGGCGGCATCCTCGACGATTTGATGGTCGCCAATTTCGGCGATCACCTGTTCCTGGTGGTCAACGCCGCCTGCAAGGACGCCGACGAGGCGCATCTGCGCGCGAATCTTGCTGATGTCTGCGTCATCGATTCGCTCTCCGACCGCGCGCTGATCGCGCTGCAGGGCCCGAAGGCGGAAGCCGCGCTGGCGAAATTATATGCAGCGGCGCCGGCCATGAAGTTCATGGATGCCGGCCCGCATGAGGTCGGCGGCATCAAGTGCTTCGTCTCGCGCTCCGGCTATACCGGCGAGGACGGCTTTGAGATTTCGGTCCCCGCCGCCGATGCGGAGCGCCTCGCCAAAAGGCTGCTGGAAAACCCCGACGTGATGCCGATCGGCCTTGGCGCCCGCGACAGCCTGCGGCTGGAAGCCGGGCTCTGTCTGTACGGCCACGACATCGACACCGCGACGACGCCGGTCGAGGCCGCGCTGGAATGGTCGGTGCAGAAGAGCCGCCGTACTGGTGGCGCTCGCGCCGGCGGCTTCCCCGGTGCCGAAAAGATTCTCGGTCATTTCGACAATGGCGCGTCCCGCCGCCGTGTCGGCCTGCTCGCCCAGGGCCGCGCGCCGGTGCGCGAGGGCGCGCTGCTGTTTGCCGGCGAAGCGGGCGGTGAACCCATCGGACAGGTCACATCGGGCGGCTTCGGCCCAAGCCTGAGCGCGCCGGTCGCAATGGGCTACGTGCCCACCGCATCGAGCGCGCTCGGCACAAAACTCTTCGCCGAGGTGCGCGGGCAATTTCTGCCGCTCACCGTCGCCGCCATGCCCTTCGTGAAAAACACCTACAAACGCTGAGGATTTGAAATGACCACGACGCTGTACACCTCCGACCACGAATGGCTCGCGATCGACGGCGATGTCGCGACCGTCGGCATCACCGACTACGCGCAGTCCCAGCTCGGCGACGTCGTGTTCGTCGAACTGCCCAAGGTCGGCCGCACGCTGAAGAAGGCCGAAGCCGCCGCCGTCGTGGAATCGGTCAAGGCCGCCTCGGACGTCTACGCCCCCATCTCCGGCGAAGTGCTCGAGACCAATGCCGAGCTCGCCGGCGAGCCGGCGCTGGTGAACTCGGACGCGCAGGGCAAGGCCTGGTTCTTCAAGATCAAGATTGCCGACAAGAACGAGCTCGGCGGCCTCATGGATGAGGCTGCGTACAAGGCGCACACGGCGTGAGATGACGAGAACTCTGACCTCATACTCGGTGTCATCGTCCGCGAAGGCGGACGATCCAGTACGCCGCGGCCCATCGGCCCTAGCCGTGACGCCTGCGTTTACTGGATGCCCCGCCCCAGTGCGCAATTGCGCACAAGGCGGGCATGACAACGACAGCAATACCTAAAGCGAGGACCCATGATGACCGCGCACCGCAAATCCAACGGCGACACCGCCGCCTTCGTCCGCCGCCACATCGGCCCGTCCGCGCGCGATGTCACCGCGATGCTGGAGACCGTCAGCGCCAAGAGCGTCGACGCGCTGATGGCGGAGACGCTGCCGGCTTCGATCCGGCAGGCCGCTCCGCTCGATCTCGGCAAACCCCTGAGCGAGACCGAGGCGATCGCGCACATGACCGAGCTGGCGCGGCAGAACCAGGTCTTCACCTCGCTGATCGGCCAGGGCTATTCCGGCACGATCCTGCCGGCGGTGATCCAGCGCAACATTTTGGAGAATCCGGCCTGGTACACCGCCTACACGCCCTACCAGCCCGAGATCAGCCAGGGCCGGCTGGAGGCGCTGCTCAACTTCCAGACCATGATCTGCGACCTCACCGGGCTCGACGTCGCCAACGCCTCGCTGCTCGATGAAGCGACCGCCGCCGCCGAAGCCATGGCGCTCGCCGAGCGCCACTCGCAGGTCAAGGCGCAAGCCTTCTTCGTCGACAAGGACGTGCATCCGCAGACGCTGGCCGTGATGCGCACCCGCGCCGAACCGCTCGGCTGGACCCTGGTCGTCGGCGATCCCCTCACCGATCTCGACAAGAGCGACGTGCTCGGCGCGCTGCTGCAATATCCGGGCTCGTCCGGCGCTGTGCGCGACCTCAGGCCCGCGATTGCGGCGCTGAAGGCCAAGGGCGCGCTCGCGATCGTTGCCGCGGACCTGCTGGCACTGACTCTCCTCGCTTCACCTGGCGAGCTCGGCGCCGACATCGCGATCGGCTCCGCCCAGCGCTTTGGCGTGCCGATGGGCTATGGCGGACCGCACGCGGCCTATATGGCGGTGCGCGATGTGCTGAAGCGCTCGCTGCCCGGCCGCCTCGTCGGCCTCTCCGTGGATTCGCGCGGCGCGCCCGCCTATCGGCTCGCACTGCAGACCCGCGAGCAGCACATCCGCCGCGAGAAGGCGACCTCCAACATCTGCACCGCGCAGGTGCTGCTCGCCGTGATCGCCTCGATGTATGCGGTCTATCACGGCCCCGAGGGCCTCACGCAGATCGCGCGCAACGTGCACCGCCGCGCTGCCGTGCTCGCCGCGGGCCTGCGCAAGCTCGGCTTTGCGCCTGACAGCGAAGCCTTCTTCGACACGCTCAGCGTCGATGCCGGCGCCAAGCGCGGCGAGATCGTCGCGCGCGCGGCCGCCGAGAAGATCAATCTCGGTATCGGTGACACCCATCTGCGCATCGCACTCGACGAGACCACCACGCCTGCGACGGTCGAGGCCGTCTGGCGCGCGTTCGGCGGCACGCTGTCTTACGCCGAGATCGACGCCACCACGCGCGAGGCGCTGCCGGAGGCGCTGAAGCGCGGCACGCCGTTCCTGACGCACCCGGTGTTCCACGCACATCGCTCGGAGACCGAGATGCTGCGCTACATGCGCAAGCTCAGCGATCGCGACCTCGCGCTCGACCGCGCCATGATCCCGCTGGGATCCTGCACCATGAAGCTGAACGCGACCACCGAGATGATGCCGCTGACCTGGCCGGAATTCGGCTCGCTGCACCCGTTCGTGCCGCGCGAGCAGGCCGCCGGTTATCACGCGCTGTTCGCGCGGCTGGAAAAATGGCTGTGCGACATCACCGGCTATGACGCGATCTCGCTGCAGCCGAATTCCGGCGCGCAAGGCGAATATGCCGGCTTGCTCGCGATCCGCGGCTATCATGCGGCGCGTGGGCAAAGCCACCGCAAGATCTGCCTGATCCCCTCCTCCGCGCACGGTACCAATCCGGCGTCGGCCGCGATGGTCGGCATGGACGTGGTGGTGGTCGCCTGCGAGAAGAACGGCGACGTCGACGTCAATGACCTCCGCGCCAAGGCGGAGAAGCATTCGAACGATCTCGCCGCGGTCATGATCACCTATCCCTCGACCCATGGCGTGTTCGAGGAGCACATCAGCGAGATCTGCGACATCGTGCATGGCCACGGCGGCCAGGTGTATCTCGACGGCGCCAACCTCAACGCACAGGTCGGCTTGTCCAGGCCCGGCGATTACGGCGCCGACGTCAGCCATCTCAATCTGCACAAGACCTTCTGCATCCCGCATGGCGGCGGCGGCCCCGGCATGGGCCCGATCGGCGTCAAGGCGCATCTTGCACCGTTCCTGCCCGGTCATCCCGCGACGCAGGCCGAAGCGCCGGTCGGCCCGGTCTCGGCCGCGCCGTTCGGCTCGGCGTCGATCCTGACCATCTCCTACATCTACATCCTGATGATGGGCGGCGAAGGCTTGAAGCGCGCCACCGAGATCGCGATCCTCAATGCCAACTACATCGCGGCCAGGCTCGATCCGCACTTCCCGGTGCTCTACAAGAATGCGAAGGGCCGCGTCGCGCATGAGTGCATCGTCGATCCCCGTGCGCTGAAGGCGACGTCTGGCGTTACGGTGGACGACATCGCAAAGCGGCTGATCGATTACGGCTTCCACGCGCCGACCATGAGCTTCCCGGTGCCGGGCACGCTGATGATCGAGCCGACCGAGTCGGAATCCAAGGCGGAGCTGGACCGGTTCTGCGATGCGATGATCGCGATCCGGAAAGAGATCGCCGAGGTCGAGGCCGGCCGCTTCAAGATCGAGGCCTCGCCGCTGCGCAACGCCCCGCACACCGTGCACGACATCGCGGACGACGCCTGGAATCGCGCCTACACCCGTGCCGAAGGCTGCTTCCCCGACGGGGTCTCGCGCACCGACAAATACTGGTGCCCGGTGGGGCGCGTCGACAACGTCTACGGCGACCGCAACCTCGTGTGCTCCTGCCCGCCGGTGAGCGACTACGCGGAAGCCGCAGAGTAAGACGCAGCGGAGGTCTCGGAGCTGCGTAGGATGGGTAGAGCGAAGCGAAACCCATCACTACGCTGTTTCCGGGGATGAAAAGGCGATGGGTTTCGCTACGCTCTACCCATCCTACAGCACCCCCGCGCCGATGCCGCCTCTAGGGTGGGATCAACGACCGGCTTTCGCGATCCCATCGCCAAAGCCGCTCGTTGGTCAGCTCAGTCCCGCCCCACCAGCGATAGATCCGGTTGTGGCGCCACATATCGTCCTCGCGCGCAAAAATTGAGCGCCCGAACTCAGTCAGCGTGACCTTCCACTCGCTTCTGCCGAAATAGCGAGCCTCATTGTCGAACGCCGGATCGCCCAACAGGACCGGCGGCGCCGAATGTGCCCCCAGTTCGAGCAATGCATCGTGCGCGTCGTTTTCGTCGAACACATCGCGCATCCACCAGGCCTCGGTGACACGCCTTGGGTCGGTGTGCCCGTCGTTCACAAAGTCCAGAATGTCCATTTCGCTGGCACCTAGGCCCGTCACGCTGTCCGGAAGCTCTTCAAGCAACGCGACGAGCGCCGGTCGAAGTCTCGGCAGGATCGTCAGATCCGTCATCAGCAGATCGAAACAGGGTTTTGGCGTTTCAGCCCTATAGGCTTGCCAAACGCGGCTCGCCATCACCAAATGGTTGTCGGTCACCTTGAAGGCCGGCAGCTTCCATTTTGCGACCGATTCTGGAGCATAGTGCGCAACATGATCGTCCGTGTGCACGAGACTCAGCTTCGTTGTGATCTCCTTGTAGGGGCGAAGCAGGTCCAACAGCCAGACCAGCACGAGCTGATCATTTGGTCGAGGATCGACCCATATTTCAATTGAGTCGAACTTCGCACACAGCTCGAAGAAACCGATATCACGCGTTCCGAACCCCTCCAGCGAGCCGCGACAAGCGTCATCGAGCCAATGATCGCCGGAATTGCCGTGCTTCGCCGATCGGCGCTCCAGCCCCATCAAAAGCTGTTCCTCGGGAGGCAGTTTCCTCCAGACGAAGCGGAGATAGAATCCGAGCACGACATTCGCGGCCTGCGACTGGCGAAGCACGTTTTCGTCCAGATGGTTCGTGGATAAGATCAAATGGGACACGGTCGCCTTTCAAACTCTGAATTTGGCTCCGGCCCGATCCATAGGGTCGGCCGAATCACATTCCGACAACAACGCGATGAGGGCGCGCCTGTTAAGGCTCGATTTTTCGGACGCCAGGTTGGCGTGTCGTCCAGCCAGTGAAGTCGCGTGGCTGCGCCATGCGCGGTGCAAAGAACGCGTGAAGCCCAGCATCGGACGGCAGCGGCCCCCAGACAATCCGACGCTCGATCGCAATCACGAGATCGCCTAGCCTCGCCCTTTCGAGAGCTCCGGCGGCCGATGAGTCCGTCGTCAGAACAAGCCGCTTCATGCGCGCGACCTCACGGCTTCGTCAAACCAGCACCGTAACGCCATAGTCGTTCGTTCGTCAGGTGGGTGCCGCCCCACCAGCGGTCGATCGGATTGTGGCGGCTGAAATCCTCCCTTGCCGCCAGAAGCTCCTTGCCAAATTCGGTCAGCGACAATCGACTCCGCAGATAGGCCGCATGGCGAGCCCCCAGATCCTCCTTGGGGATCGTCCGTAGCTCATCGTCAAGTCCGACCACCGCTGGCCTTGGACCGAACGCCAGCCCGTGGAGCAACCATCCCAGCTCCCATTCGCGAAAGACGCGCGTGCGGCGGACCGAACGGAGATGGAAGAGTGCATTTGTTCCCTGATAACCACGGCCGATGAGCTCCAGGAAACGCACCTCGGTTTCACCCAGCCCTGTCGAGACGGAGGGGATCTCCGCCAGCAGATCGATCAAAGCCGGCCTTAACATCAGTAGCGCGCTCAGATCGCTATGAACGAGTTCGATGCAAGCCTCGGGCGTCGGCGCAGTGTAGGCCTGCCAAGCGATGCTTGCTGTTCCGAGTTCAGCCGCGGTCACGCCGATGGCGGGGATATGGGGCAGCGATTTGGCAATAGACTTCGCATCCTTTGTAAGGAGATCGAAGGCAATCAGGCGCAGCTCCGTCTTGGCCGCAATCTCTGGGTGAGACCGCAGATAGTCGAGTAGCCAGATCAGCTGGAGCTGATCATTCGGATCGCGATCAAACCACAATTCGATGACGTCGTAGGGCTGGCAGAACGCAACCAAAGAAAGGTGTTCACGTTCTTTGACAGATTGAGTCCGTCGTCCGATGTAGTCCGACCAGTGCCTGCCTGGCTTCACTGTCCCCGAACGGGCGGCGACATAAACTGCAAGTTCGTCGAGGGGCAGTGGTCCATCAACAAGACGGAACATGAATGGAATGACGACTTCGGCAAGACCCGAGCGCATGAGATCGGCGCCGCATGAACCCGTCAGAATCACACGCTTCATCGCACCACCCGATCACGACAACGCAAACCGAAACGGGCGCTGACGACGTCGGCAACTCAACGTCCTCAGCGCCCGCTCCTCGCGAAAAACCTTCGCTGTTCAGTCTTATTCGTCGCCCGGCTCCTCGCCGTCGGCGTCGCTCTCGGGCGTGCCGGCCAAAATCTGCTCGGAGATCAGGCCGGAGTTCTGGCGGATCGAGGTCTCGATCTTGGCGGTGATGTCGGGGTTGGCCTTCAGGAACGCCTTCGAGTTCTCGCGGCCCTGGCCGAGGCGCTGGCTGTCATAGGAGAACCAGGCGCCTGACTTCTCAACGATGCCGGCCTTGACGCCGAGATCGAGGATCTCGCCCATCTTGGAGACGCCCTCGCCGTACATGATGTCGAACTCGACCTGCTTGAAGGGCGGCGCCAGCTTGTTCTTCACCACCTTCACGCGCGTGGTGTTGCCGACCACTTCGTCGCGCTCCTTGATCGCGCCGATGCGGCGGATGTCGAGACGGACGGAGGCGTAGAACTTCAGCGCATTGCCGCCGGTCGTGGTTTCGGGCGAGCCGTACATCACACCGATCTTCATGCGGATCTGGTTGATGAAGATCACCATGGTGTTGGACTTGTTGATGGAGGCCGTCAGCTTGCGCAGCGCCTGGCTCATCAGACGGGCCTGCAGGCCCGGCAGCGCATCGCCCATCTCGCCCTCGAGCTCGGCCTTCGGCACCAGCGCCGCGACCGAATCGACCACCAGCACGTCCACCGCGCCCGAGCGCACCAGCGTGTCGCAGATTTCCAGCGCCTGCTCGCCCGTGTCGGGCTGCGAGATCAGAAGCTCGTCGATGTTGACGCCGAGCTTGCGGGCATAGACCGGGTCGAGCGCGTGCTCGGCGTCGATGAAGGCGCAGATGCCGCCCTTCTTCTGGGCTTCCGCCACCGTGTGCAGCGCCAGCGTGGTCTTGCCCGAGGATTCCGGCCCGTAGATCTCGACGATGCGGCCCTTGGGCAGGCCGCCGATGCCGAGCGCGATATCCAGCCCGAGCGAGCCCGACGACACCGCCTCGATGTCCATGGAGCGGTCGCTCTTGCCGAGCTTCATCACCGAGCCCTTGCCGAACTGGCGCTCGATCTGGGAGAGCGCGGCAGCCAGAGCTTTACTCTTGTCCATGGAAGATCCTTCGACGATACGCAGGGCAGTTGCGGACATTGGGTCGTGCTCCTTATGGCGAGGATTCGCGTGTGGGACAAACGGTTGCGGCGGCGGTCGTCGATAAAAGCAATGTACCCCATTTGTTCTAGGTTCGCAATATGTTCTTTTGTGAATCTAGGTGCTGTCCGTCTGACCCCGGGGTCCTATTTCGAGTTTGTGAGTGTCCGAATTCGGCGGAGGGCGCATATTCGAGGGATGATCGCGAACGCCCTCAAGCTTGCTGCATTGGCCGGGCTGCTGCTGATTTCGGGCGGGGCATGGCCAAATCCGCGTTACGGAGCAGCCATCGCCATTGGCCTATGCATTGTGGCCGCCGTGATCCTTCATTTCGCCGCACCGTAAGGCCGTCTCGATTGTGGGGCGAGTGTCCTGATCCGCCCCTCGCGGGTATCCTGGCTGGGGCAGTACCGGAATCTGACGGCTGGGCCGGGCTCGCATATGAGCGAGTGGGTAAGATAGTCCGGCCGCAATCGCCGTATCCGCCGGCGACAGGAACCAATCTTCGCTTTCCGCCCCAGGAGTGAATTGCCACTTTTTCCCGGTTGCGCTAGGTTCCATCCGGGCGTTCCTTCTGGCGCCCAAACGCATAGTAATGCTCCTGCCGCCCGCCCTCTGCGTCCCGCAAAGACGAAACACCAGAGGGCGGGTTTTAATTGGGCGCCCTAAAATCTGCCCCTCGCGGAATACGACATGAAACCTTGGCACGGGATGTGCTGACTAACGGGAGCCGGGATTTTGCATGACCCTCCCGGGGCTGGACCAACGCCGCCCGTCGCTTTTTCAAGCGGGCGGCGTTGCTGTGAGGTGTCTCAATCTGCTTCCGCGGGTGGTCCTCTTCAGGACAGCACCGGAATCCACGTACTGTCTCGAGATGAGGCCTCTTCCCGGCGCCCGGAGCGCGCGCGCCAAGGAATGGATTTTGCCGGCAGCAAAAAGCCCCAGCTCGCAGGATTTTGGGGGGCGATGAGCTGGGGCCGCTTGCAGTACCCTTTGGGGAAAGGGCATCGGGAAAACTCGGCAATCGACCGAACGTTCCGGTTCGAAATCTTAAATCGGGGGTCGTCATTGAAGAGCACCGGAACTTCGGCGCTCTCCGCAGCCCCCTCAGGGTTTCCAGGTCAGGCGCGGCATGAGTCCATCCCGCCGCTGAAACGGAACGGACAGCGCCGCCCCGGCGGCGAGCTTCCTGATCACGCCTGCTGCGTCCTAGCTTCCGGAATGACCATCGAAGCCGCCAGGATCCGACTGGCCGCTGTTGAGGCTCGGCCCGGTCTCGGTGTTGTCCCGGTCCGGCCGCACCTTCAATCCCTGCCGAAATGCAAACCCGATAAGGCCGACGAGGATCGCAAGACAGATCGGCGCGAGGATCCAGTCCGGCATTTTGCTCTCCCTTGTGGCCGCCGCGCCGGCCCACCGACGCAAGCAGCAAATTCACCATTGCCGAGATGCGATCACTCGGCTGTTCGCTCCGCGTGCTCACGGCGCTCTTCCCGGAATTCGGCAAGCGAGGCGGCCAGTTCTTCATCCGTGAGCCGGCGCCGGAAGATCGGCACGGCCCATCGCGGCAGGCTCTGGATGAAGCAATCCCATTCGGACAGTTTTGACATCGCTTCGTCCAGCGCCCGTTCATCCATGAACCGGCCGAACCGCGCCCGCATGCGCGCTCGCTGGATGCTGCGAAATATCATGATCGGGCGCTGTCCGGATTCGAGCCTGGTCTCGTCGCCGCGTCGGCATCGATGTCAGACAGTCCCGGCGGATCGTGAAGCGCAACTTCCCATGCCTCGAACGGCGGATCGACGACGTAGGTTCGATCCACGTAAGCGCGGATCGATTGCGCGGCACGCCTCTCCGCGGCTCTGGGATTCAGCACCCGGCCGGACTCGTCGATGCGAAGCACGTTGGCATAGATGGCCATCGCCGCTTCGAGCGCCGACGGCTCCCGGAAGATGCACGAATAGTCGATCCCGCTCAGAACGGGATGGCCCACGGTCCCGTTCGCCAGCCAGAAGCCGAACGTACGAAGCGCGCCGCTGACCGAATTTCCGAGCCCTGCCATCCGCACCTCCTCAGCTCACGTCGCGATCGCATCGTACTGCACCTGCGCAGACCTGGCGCAACAACGTCCTTCTTCGGACGAAGCTGATGCGCATCAAAGACGAAAGCGCTGCGCGCCGTCATAATTCCGCAATCCTGTGGCATCGAACTTTTCGATGCGCTGCGGCCTTCTCTGGGGTGGACCGCAACATCATTGGGAATCTCGGACATGACGGAAGACACGCACCACGATGCAGCCAGGCGCAATCATCAGCTCGAGGCGGCGCTCGAGGAGATGATCAAGTTCGAGCGCAGGGAAAACGAGTTCCGCAAGAAGGACCGCGAGGAGCGCGCGGCCGAACTCAAGCTGCCGCTGGACGCGATCAAGATTCACTAGGCCGCTCCGGGCTATACGCCCTCGTCGATCGCTTGAAACCGAGTCTTGCCGGCGCGACTCGGGAGCGCCGGCGCCCCCTGATACAGGGCATCTCAACAGCTCATCCAAGCCTTTGATTCCCCAGCGGAACCGCCTGGCGGGCCTACTGTGCATGGGGTTGTTTTCGCACTTTTGCGCGACCCGCGACCTTCATGCACCGCCCAGCGTGCACGCGTCCGCCTCGGCCCGGACAGGCCGCCTCCCGGCCTTCCTGCGCAGCCTTACAGCAGCGCCAGCAGTGCGAGGCCGATGACCAACACCACGAAGCCGGCCGCCGTCGCGGCGGCAAATGACCGCTCTACGTTATCCATGATGCCACCCCGTCGCCGGCGCGCCACGTTCCCCCATGGCAACGACCGGACTTTGCGGAATCTCGCCTGCGGCTGTGGCTCCAGTTGTGCGATCGGATGGCCAAATTGGGACCGGTGCGGGGCCAGTCTGAGGCTTCGCGCCAGCGCCGAGGCCAGTGCGGCCGTCAGGCGCGTGTAAGCCTCCTCCCCTAATGTCGCTGGGCCCGGTGGACCAACACCGGGCCTCCATACCCAGTCGACGACCCCGCTCTCCCCGAGCGGGGTTTTCTGTTTTTGGGCATGGGGCGAAGCCAGCACCGATTCATCGGCTTGTCAGGCTGTCGTAAGCTCGGGCGGTTAGGGTCATTTGGCTTATGGTGTTGCAGCCCAGCACCTCAGCCTCCAATAACCTTCTCCCCGCTTGGCTCTCCCCAAGCGGGGTTTTTTCATGCGCCGCTCTCCTCTCGCGTCAGCCGCAGCGAGAAGGCGCGGATCGCAGGCGCGGCCAGCAGCACGATGGGCAGCATCGCAAGCCATGCGATCAGCCATGACACCACCCAGTGCCGGACGAACAGCACCGCGCCATCGGCGGGGAAGCTGGCGATGCCCGCGGCGATCAGCGAGGTCAGTCCGGACTGGATGATTCCGAAAACGAAATGACTGTAGCGGCGGGGGATGCCGAGCATGACGCGCCCTTGTGGTTGCCGTCATGCCGCCAAGCAAGGCACATGCCGTCCCGCGCACCGAGGCCGATCCGGATCAACCATCCACGGCAGCCCAAGGACTGAACTGACTTCCCGTGGTTCTCCGGCCATGAACAAAGTTCCTGGACCCGCCGGCCAGAGCCACATGGTCTTTCGGCAGCAGATTGTTTCGGAAAGCGATTTCGTTTGCTTCGCGTTCTCAGTGCTTTCAGAATTTCCGTGAATTCTCCACGAGTTAGATGCAAATTTCGCTTGCTGCGGGAATATTGCGACGGCCAACATGTTGTGCATGTGATGGAAGGTGAATCGTGGGAGGTGACCATGAATCACAGGGGCATTGAGTTCACCGTCGCCAAGACGGCAATTCCCGGCGTCTGGCAGTGGCAGTTCCGAATTGGCGAGCAGGTCAAGTCCGGCAAGACCGAGACCAAGATCGACCTCCTGGCGATCCGGCGGGTGCAACTGCGCATCGACCGGGAGCTGAAGGCCATCGGGCGCAAAACGGCCTGAACCGGCGGGGACTGCCATCGGCGGCGACGGCGCCTGATGCGCCGCAGCACGCCAGGGCGTGCCCGCAACGGCGGCCGGCGTCCTCCGTATCCGACCGGAATTGATCTGCGGGAGGTTTGGGATTGCACTGCGCGCCGTGGTCTTCGGGACAGGGCCATCACGCGATCGGTGCCAGCCATGCCGCTCTACTTCTTCCGAATCCGGAACGGCCGCTATTCCGGCTGTGCGGACCAGGCGTCGGAATTTGCCGATCGCGATTCCGCCTGGAAAGAGATGACCAGCGTCTGCGCCGACATGGCCGCCGGCATCGCCCGCAAGCTCCAGGAAAATTCCGAGTGGCACATGGAACTGCTGGACGAGGCCAAGGAGCCGGTCTTCCGCATCCGCATCGTCGCCGAGACGCTCGACTAGGCGCGCACCCTTCTAATCGGCGCTGGGCAGCCGCCGCATCGTGAACTCGATCTCGCCGCCGGGCAGCTCGCGCCAGGACTCGACCGCGCTCATATAGCCGGCCTTGGGGTAGCGGGCGAAGAACGCCTCGGCCCTTGCCCGCGCCGCCGGGCGCGGCAGCGTGAAGGTCTCGCGCAGATAGCCGTCGCCGACGCGCGCGGCCGGCTTGCCGCCGGACTTGCGCCGCTGCGCCATCCGCTCGGCGAGATCCCGCGGACGATCGGCCATGACCTCCCCTCCTCTACGCAACAACTGCCCTTCATGTAGGGCGTGACGGGGCGAAGGAGGAGTCCCGGCCGGACGGCACCTGCCGCCGGCCGCAAGGCTCAGTTGGCGGCCGTGCCGGCCTTGGTCTTCTTCGGCGCTGCGGTGGCGGCCGCCTTCGGCGCAACCGGCTGCTGCTTCGGCGGATCGGAGCGCATGCCGCCCCAGGGATCGTTGGAGCTCTTGGCGTCCGGGATCTTCTTCAGCGTTTCCTTGTAGGCCTTTTCACGCTCGGCTTCCGCGGCCTTCTCCTCCGGGGTCTTGCCCGGGCCTTCCTGCAGCAAATTGAGATTGGGCATTTGCGCGTAGGCCGGTCCAGCCAACACGGCCAGCATCACCGCCGCCATACGGAAAAGCTTCATCTTTAACTCCTCAGATCGTTCATGGGGGGCGCGGATCGCCCGTGCCTTGTCATCCCGGCGCGGCCGCCGATGGGGGCCGCAGGAACCGTTACGATCGGCACGATTTCGGCGCGCGCAGCCAGTCGTCCCAGATCGGGCCGCACTTGGTGCACCCGTTCAGCGCAAGACCGAGCGCCACCAGACAAAAGACGAGGACATACCGACGCAACATCGCCCACCCGTACCCAACCAGGGCATCATATCGGGCCAAGTCAGGCATTTTCAAGCCGACAGGACCGCGACCTGCCGGGTGACTTTGCCGCGCCGATGCGCGCAGAATGGCCGAAACATCCGGCAACAATGGGGGACACGACAGCAATGCCATCGCAGCCAGAAGCCGAGTTCGGCATCACCGATGCCCGACGCATCCTCGGCGAGGTCTTCGCGCCCTGGGTCCAGGATCTCAACCTCTCGGTCGAGCACATCGAGCATGCGCCGCCCCCGGATAACCCGGACTGGCAGCCGGGCGCGTTGCTGCGCATGGCGTTTTCGGAGCGGCTGTGCCGCAGCGGCGGGGTGGTCTGCGGCCAGGCGCTGATGGCCCTCGCCGACACCGCGATGGTGATCGCGATCCTCGCCGCCAATCGCGGCTATCGCCCGATGACGACGGTCGACCAGACCACGCATTTCATGCGCGCGGCCTCCTCGTCGGACGTGCTTGCGGATGCCCGGGTGGTGCGGCTCGGACGCACCATGAGCTTTGGCCGCGTCACCCTGCTCTCGGCCGCCGACAACAAGCCGGTCGCGATGGTGTCGAGCGCGTTCGCGATGCTGCCGGGCTGACCACATCCAAGAACGAAGAGAGCCGCGTCAGCGGCAATCGCTCCGCGGCTCTCCATCAGGTTCGCATCGAAGCGAGGGACCGAAGCGCAATTGCGATCGCGCTTCGGCCGGCACGCTTCGCGGGCGTTACTTGCCGAGAATCTCGTCGGCGGCGGTGACGACGCTGACGGTCGGATTCTTTCCGCAATAGGCGCCGAACTTCTTGGCGTTCTCGATGAACACTTCGGTGTCGATGATCGCGTTGTCTTCGTCGCCCTTGTACCAGCCGTCCATCCAGGTCAGCACGACGGCAATGTTGTCTTCACCGCTCTCGAGGAATTGCTTGCAGGTCATGGTCGAGAGGTCCCACTTGACGGCGTGAGCGGGCATCGACGACAGCGAGAACGCCGCGGCGAACAGAAGCGAAAGCGTGGTCTTCATCGGAATCTCCATCGGCGCGTAACGCCATAAAGGAAAGGCTTGTTTGGAAAGTCGGCAGGGAGTCGCCGCTCAAACGTCGTAAACGAAGTCTGAAGCGGTGCACAAGTAGCGCCAGTATTGAGTTTAGATCAACGCAATTTCTATGCATTACTTCACAATTGTCATTATGGATTAATGCGGATGATCGAGAAGCGGACAACGCAGCGTCACCGTGTTTTCAAGGGTGGGACGATCACCTATGAAAACAGTGGAATCGCGTGCACCGTGCGAAACATGTCTGAAGGCGGCGCCGCGATCGACCTCGATGCGGCTGTCACGCTGCCGCAATCATTCACACTCTCGATCGCGCGCGACAATTTCGTGCGGAATTGCCGTCCCGTTTGGCGCGATGACAGACGCGTCGGTCTCGCTTTCGTGCAATAGCGCGCCGGATGTGAACGACGGTTCGTATCGCATCCACACCACGGTTATGTCTGCGTGATACGACGACGGCGTGTCTTGCCGAGACTGCGATCGCGCGCGCGATGACCGCGAGACGCGACGCTGACGCGCGCGCGTTCGGACAATCGACGATGCGCGACCACAGACGCGACGGCGCGCCGAAACGGCGCGTTGACGTTCCGGCTGTGCGAAGGCACGGCGTACATTGCGATCGGAAGGAGCGTGACGCGCGTGGCCGCAACCCGCGTGGCGGGTGCGCGCGAGCCGTCACATCATTTCGGTTTCTTGGCAGGCTCGTTCTTGGCAGGCTCGGCCGGGCGGGCCCCGCCCCACGGATCGTACTTTTCCTTGGGCTCGGGTATGCGCTCGAGCGCCGCCTTGTAGGCCTTCTCGTCGACCTTGGGCTTGTTGTCCGCCGGCTTGGCGCCGGTGTCATTGGGAGAACGCCGCCCCTGCGCCTCGGCCGAGCCGCACGCCAGAGCCAGCACCGCAGCCGCTATGACCAAAATCTTCATTGGTGCAATCCCCCTCGCCTGGGGTACAAACTAGCCCGCAATCCCATAATAGCAAAGCCACCGGTTCCGGGCCTTTCAGCAAATCTTGATCGGCCGGGGCTTCGTCGGACCGCATTCGTACCTATTTGTTGGCCCGCAGGGGACCTTCACGGATGTTGCGGATCATTGCTCATGCGGCGCTGCTGGCCGGCGCGCTCGCGCTCGGTGCCTGCGGCTTTGCCGACAGCCGCGCGCCGGTGCCCGAATTCATGCGCATCAAGGAAGTCGAGCAGCCTCCGCCGGAGCCGCCGCCCGACGTCAAGCGTGTGGTACGCGAGCAGATGGACCTGGTGTTCCTCACCACGTCGAACCCGCGCGAGGTGCACGTGGCCCCGCCCCGTCACGAGCCGCGAGGACCGGGCTGGACCGCCTGCGTCCGCGCGCAGCTCACCTCCGCGACCGGCGGGGCGCTCGGCCCGCAGACCTATATCGTGACGATCAACGGCGGGAAGGTCGTGGATCGCCGGCGCGCGGAAGCGATCGACACCTGCGGGACCGAGACCTACGAGCCGATCTAGGAACAAACCACTGCTGACGAAGGTCCGGTTCCGGGAAAAACCAGCATTGCATGCGGGAACGATCACCGCCTCCCCTTCTTGTTACCGCCGAGGGCAGTTTCGGAGGAGGACATGATGAGGACGTTGACGATTGCGCTGTTGGCGGGCGTTGGAGCTTTGGCTGCCACTTCGGGCGCGAAGGCTTCGGATATCTACACAAGCAGCGAATACACCAATCCGGATCTCGTCCAGCAGGTGCGGCTGGTCTGCGACGACGCCGGCCGCTGCTACCGCACGCGGGGCGGTGCCCGTGTCATCGTGCGCGATTCCTATAACTACATGCCGCGCGAGCGCTACTACGAGCGCCGCACCTATCACCGCGACTGGGATGACGGCCCGCGCGCTGGCGTCGGCATCCGCGCGCCCGGCGTCAGCGTCGGCGTGGGCGTCGGCGACGACCGCTGGTAAGCGATGAAGCAATGACCGGCGGGACCGGGCGAGACAACTCGCCCGGTCCCGCTTTCATGTCAGGTTTCGAGCGGATCGGCCGGCGTGACCAAGCGCCTCGATGAGGGAAGCTGCCCGACGAAGCGTGCCAGCACCATGCCGGCACTCATCGCGGCGACGAAGATGACGGCGGACGCCGATCCGAATCCAAGCGCAGTCAGCGCGGGGCCGGGGCAGAAGCCCGCGAGACCCCAGCCGATGCCGAAGATGGCGGGACCGGCGACAATTCTCAGGTCGATGTCCTTCCGCGTCGGAACGTAGAAGCGTTCGGCGAAGACCGGCCGGGGCAGCTTCAAGACACGGCCGAATCCGATGAAAGTCACCGCGACCGCACCGGCCATCACGAAGGCAAGGCTCGCGTCCCACGTTCCGCCGGGGATGCCTCCGAGGTCGAGGAAGTTCAGCACCTTTGCAGGATTCGACATGCCGGAGACGACGAGACCGAGGCCGAAGATCAGGCCGATCGCGAATTGAACTGGGATCGTCATCGCAGTCAGCTCCAGTGCCGCATCAGGAAGACGGTGACGACGCCCGTCGCCATGAAGGTGATGGTCGCCACCAGCGAGCGCACCGACAGCCGCGACAGGCCACAGACGCCATGGCCCGACGTGCAGCCGCTGCCCCACACCGCGCCAAAGCCCGTCAGCAATCCGGCGACGATCAGCACCGGCGTGGTCGCCAGGATCGTCTGCTCCGGAAAGCTGCCGGTCACGATCCGGACCAGCACGGGCGCAATGACGAGGCCCGCGACGAAGGCGAAGCGGCCGGCGGTTTCGCGATCCTCGTACGGCGGAAACAGCCGGGCTGCGATGCCGCTGACACCGGCAATCCGTCCCGTCGCCCACATCAGGAGCACGGCGGACAATCCGATCAGCGCTCCGCCCAGCAGCGAGGCCATCGGCGTGAAAGGTGTGGTGATCATCGCGATCCTCCGGGTCGAACGCATTCCTTGCGCATCCGCCGGCACAAGCGATTGCCGATCGGCGGCATGGTCAATGAGACATTAACACTACCACTCGAATTGAAGCCGCGTCCCAACGGTATTTTCCAATCTTTGCGCTAAGCATGGCTCCTGAACGGGGAACGACGGGACGTGGTCGACATCGCGCACCAGGCGGCGATCAATACGGCATCGGCAAGGGATGCCGCGCCGGCGCACGCGCCCGTCCCGCTCGCCGCGATCGACCCCGGCCAGTGGCGCGCGCTCGCGCAGCGCGCGGTCGAACCGAACGGATATTACCTGCCCGCCTGGGAGCTCGCCGTCAGCGCCAGCGCGCGCGGCCGCACCAATGCCTCGGCCCTGCCCGCGATGGATGGATCTTCGCCGCGGCTGATCGGGCTGATGCCGGTGATCTCGCTCTGGCGCGCGCTAAAGATTCCCCTGCCCGCGCTGGTGAGCGCGCACCCCTACGGCACGCTGTGCAGCCCGCTCATCGACCGCGACGCCCCGCTCGAGGCGGCTACGCGACTGTTGCAGCAGGCGCGCGATGCCGGTGCGCATGCGCTCGTACTGAACGACGTCGCGCTCGACGGCGCGGCAATGCAATCTCTCAATCAGGTTCTGAGCCGCGACAGCCTGAAGCCGCGCATCCTCTCCTCCTACATCCGCGCCAGCCTCGATGCGACGCAGGATGCCGACGCGATGCTGCGCGACGCGCTCGGCGCCAAGAAGCTCAAGGAACTGCGCCGCCAACGCCACCGCCTCGAGGAGCACGGCCCCGTCGCGTTCGAGGTCGCGCGCAGCGCCGATGAGATCAAGCTCGCACTCGAAACCTTCCTGCAGATCGAAGCCAGCGGCTGGAAAGGCAAGCGCGGCACGGCACTGGTCCAGCATGACGGCGATGCCGCCTTCATCCGCCGCGCGGTTCCGGCGCTGGCGGAGACCGCGCAGTGCGAGATCGTCACGCTTCGCGCCGGCGCGACGCCGGTCGCCGCCGGCATCGTGCTGCGTCATCAGGACCGCGCCTTCTTCTTCAAGCTCGGTGTCGACGAACGCTTCGCGAGACATTCGCCGGGCGTGCAGCTCACGCTCGATCTCACCCGCCATCTCTGCGCCGACCCTGCCATCGCCAGCGCGGACTCAACGGCAAGCGCCGATCACCCCATGATCAACCCGATCTGGCGCGGGCGGTTTGCGATCGGCGACGTGCTGATTCCGCTGCGGCGGAACGATCCGGTCGTTGCGTTGATTCACGCGGCCCTGGTCGGCCTCAACGCCGCGCACGAGACGGCGCGACGCGTGGTCCGCCGCCTCCGCAAATAACGAGAGCTACTCCGCGGCCTGCGCGTTGATCTCCTCAGAGACCTGACGGATGGCGCGGGCGAGCAGGTTCGGATCCTGCGCGCCGGACACGGCGTACTTTTGCGCGAAGACATAGGTCGGCACGCCGGAGATGCCCTTCTCCGCCGCTTCCTGCGCATCCGCCGAAACGCGCGCGACGTCCTCGTCGGTGGCAAGGCGCTTGCGCACGTCGTCGGCATCGAGGCCGACATCGGCCGCCGCCTGCACCAGCACGTTCACGTCAGTGAGATCGCCGCCGTCGCGGAAATAGAGTTCCATCAGGCGCTGCTTCATCTCGGGCGCCTTGCCGATCGCCTCCGCCCACAGGATCAGGCGATGGCAGTCGGTCGTGTTGGGCTGGCGCGCCACGAGCTCGGGCTTGTAGACGAGGCCCTCCTCGCTCGCGGCGGCAACGACGCGTCCTGCAATGCCCTTATAGGCTTCGACCGAGCCGAACTTCTGGGTGAGATAGGCCTCGCGGCTGATGCCCTCGCGCGGCACCCAGGGATTGAGGAAGAAGGGCCGGAAATTCAGCTTGACCGGAACGTCGGGCACGAGTGCCAGCGCGCTCTCGATGCGGTGCTTTCCGATGTAGCACCAGGGGCACACCACGTCGGAGACGACGTCGATCTGGAGCGGTTTCAGCGTGCTCATGTCAGGCGCCTCCTTAGGGCACTGCGAGGGTTCGCCCGAACATAAGCCGAACCGGGGGCGGCGCAAGGCACCCGTCCTGCATGGCTCACGACTTCACCTCTGCGGTTATTGTGACAGGTCCCACTCGCCTCGATACTTGCGGCACGATCAAGCCCTGGGGAGACCGCGATGACCGCCATTTTCAAGCCGGAAGGCCAACTGTTCCGGGCCACCGAGCATGCCGGCGGTCCATGGTCGCCGAACATGTTGCAGGGAAGCGCCACCACAGGGCTGATGACCCGTGACGTGGCGCGGCTCGCGGCCGAGTCCGGCTTTGCGGTGCGGCGCCTGACCTTCGACCTGTGGCGGCCGGCAGGCCTGCGCCTGTTCAGGACCGCGACCGAACTGCTGCGCGACGGCCGCAAGGCCAAGACCTTGCAGGTGCGGCTGATGGACGGCGAGACCGAGATTGGCCGCTGCACCGCGCTGCTGACGAAACTGAGCGCGGAATCGCCTCTCGATCCCTTTGCCAGGCCCGCGGCGATCGACAAGGCGCCCGAGGCTGGCCGCCCGCCGCCGGCCTTCGCGCAGAAATGGAGCCGCTATTTCCAGAACGTCTCGGTGCGCCTGATCGAAGGCGCGCTGGAGAAGCCGGGCCCGGCGGCGGCCTGGATGCGGCTCGACGCACCGCTGGTCGAGGGCGAGCCGAACACGCCGCTGATCCAGGCCGTGCAGGCCGCGGACTTCGCCAGCGGCGTCGCGCAGATCGTCGACATGCGCGACTGGACCTTCATCAATCCCGAGATCAGCCTCTACTTCTTTCGTCCGCCTGAGGGCGAATGGATCCTGATCCGTGCCGCGACGCGCGTCGGCGCCAACGGCGCGGGCCTCACCACGGCAACGCTGAGCGATCGCAGCGGCCCATTTGCGGAGGTGATGCAGGCCATGAGCTTCGAGCGGCGCGAGGCGAGGCAAGCTCAGGCGTCCTGAGCCGCAAGCGCGGTCAGGGTGGCCTCGGATGCGGCATCGGCAGGCATGAACATCTCGACGCGAAGCTCCTGGAGCGTCACGTCCTGCGGCGTGCCGAGCGTCAGCACCGCACCGATCAGGCCGATGCCGACATCGCCCTTGCGCAGGCGCACCTCGCAGAGCGGCCCCGGCACGGAATTGTCTTCGGTCGCGGGCGCAGGAAGCTCCGGCAGCCGCATCAATTCGCGCCAAGTCGATTGCAGGGCTTCATCGAGCGGCGCGGCCATCGCCTCGTGCCGCGCCCGCGCCAGCAGCGCGGCTGCAACGATCGGCCAGTTCTCGACGAACGGCTTGAGCTCGTCCGGCGCGAGGAACATGCGCATGTGATTGAGCGGCCGCTGCATGCGCGCCGGGCCAAGCAGTATCGTCATCAGGCGCGCGGCGGCGCGGTTGGCCTGCACCACGTTCCAGCGCCGGTCGGTGACGATCGCCGGGAACGGCTCGTGACGGCTGAGCAGAAGATCGATGGCCCGGCGTGCATCGGCCAGCTCCGGCGCCGCCAGATCGCGCTCGCCATATTGCCGCGCAAAGCCCCCGGCCTCGAGCAGCGCATTGCGGTCACGCAGCGACAGATCGAGCGCGGATGCGAGTTGCGACAGGATGTCGCGGCCCGGCGCCGCCTTGCCGGTCTCGACATAGCTCAGATGCTTGATCGAGATGCCGGCCTCGAATGCCAACTCCGCCTGGCTCAAGGCACGGCGCGTGCGCCAGCCACGCAGGAGATCACCGACGGGATTGGCCGGTCGCAATCGCCGGAACGCGCGTGTGTCCATCCGCGGATTATGCGAGCGCCGCTTGCTCCTGTAAACGGCGCGGCTAGAGGCCGGCCGCCATCTGCTTCAGCCGTTCGGCGGTACGCTCGTCCGCCGGAAAGAACGTCTCCAGCGCCAGCTCCGACAGCGTGATGTCGACGGGCGTGCCGAACACCATGGTGGTGGAGAAGAAGCTGAGGATCTCCCCGCCATGCCGCAGCTTGAAGGGGATCGCGACATTGTCGGCCGACAGCGGCGCCGAACGCGCCGGGATCGGGTAGCTCTTCAGGTCATTGTAGAGCTTGATCAGCTCGGGATCGGCCGTCGCCTCGCATTGGCGGTGCAGCCGCTCCAGAAGATGCCCGCACCATTCCGCGAGATTGACGGTGCGCGGCGCCAGCGCCTCCGGATGGAAAGCGAGCTTGAGCACGTTGACGGGCTGGCCGAGCAGCTGCTGCGGGATTCCCTCAAGCAGCGGCGCGACCATGCGGTTGGCCGAGACCAGGTTCCAGTGCCTGTCCACCGCGAGCGCCGGATTGGGCTCATGCGCCCTTAGCACGAGGTCGATCGCCTGACGGGCTGATTTCAAGGCGGGATCCTCCAGCGGGCGCTGCGGAAAGGCCGGAGCAAAGCCGGCCGCGACCAGCAGCACGTTGCGTTCGCGCAAGGGCACGTCGAGACGTTCGGCGAGCCGGAGCACCATGTCGCGCGAGGGCGCCGCACGGCCGGTCTCGACGAAACTCAGGTGCCGCGCCGAGATTTCCGCCTCGCCCGCGAGATCGAGCTGGCTCAGGCGGCGGCGCTGCCGCCATTCGCGCAGATGGTCGCCGATATGGACCGGCTGGCTACGTTCGGCCTGGGCCGTGGATGCATGTGCGTTCATGACCAAAAACCTAGCATGCGGTTTTCGGCCCTTCCATTACCCGCGAGGTAATCGAATTGGGCCACGCGGCGGCGCATCTTCGGTTGCAACAGGAGATGACCATGATCGCGCTGCTGCTCTACCGGACCGTCGCAGACCACGTCTTGCCCTGGGCGACGGCATTCGCAACCCGGATGCTGGCGCGCAGCCTCAACATGCCGGAGCCGCTGGTGCATTCGACCGGCGACTATGTGGTCGCGCAGGTCATCGCCTTCGAGCACGGCGTCGGCAGGAGCCTCTGCCCGTTCCGCCTCGCCCGCCTGCTCCGCGCCTGGTGGCGCGGACTGCATTGAATTCCACCCCAGCCCAACCCAAGCAAGGAGACCAAAGATGATCGACGCATCCACCTTCCTGCGCCGCGCACTGCTCGCCGACGCCATCTTCAGCGGCGTCGCCGCCCTCGGCTTCACCTTCGGCGCGAGTGCGTTCGCAGCGCTGTTCAACCTGCCCGAAGCGCTGCTGCGCGAGACCGGCCTGTTCCTGATCGCCTACACCGCCCTGGTCGGCTGGCTCGCCGCGCGGGCTTCGGTGCCGAAGCCGCTGGTCCTGCTGGTCGTGGTCGGCAACGCAGCCTGGACCGTCTGAAGCATCGCGCTGCTGTTCTCGGGCGCGGTGTCGCCGAACATCGCCGGCGAGCTCATGGTCGTCGCGCAGGCGATTGCCACCGGCGTGTTCGCGGAGTTGCAATTTGTGGGATTGCGGAAGAGCGAGCGTGTCGTGGCGGCGTGAAGCCGCATCCGCTGCTGTGGTCGCCCGGGCTTGTGCGCAATTGCGCACTTGGCTGGGCGCCCAGTCTTGCAGAGACGTTGAAGGAATACGGAGACGCCGCGGCGTACTGGATGCCCCGCCTTCGCGGGGCATGACAGCGCGGCTAGCGACTACGCCCGCGCGCGGCCGTTGGCCTTGCCGACGGCGTGGCCGTTGAGCTTCTTCTTTTTGGTGGCTTTCGGCGCCACCTTCTTGGCCTTGCGTTCGGTGCGCGCCTTCACCTTGGCGCGCTCGGCGCGGGCTTCGGCGCGCTGCTTCTTGCGCTTGGTCTCGCAGGACGGGCACTTGCAGCCGATCGGCTTCAGATAGGCTTTGAAGTAGTCGGTGCCGTAGTCGTAGTTGATCTCGTCACCGGGCTCGATGTTCTTGATGGCGCGGATGAAGACCTTGCGCTCGCGCGGGCGGACGTCCGACTCCGCGTTGGGCCGGCAGGAATGGTTGATGTAGCGCGCGAGGTTCTTGCGCACCGAGCCGTCGATGGTCCAGCGGCCGTTGAGCTCGAACAGATATTTGTTCTCGATGTCGTCCTGCTCGGGGATCCGCGAATCCAGGATCGGTCCGAAATAACGGATGATCCGGGTGCCTTTCTTGATCGGCATGGTGGCGAAGAGGCCGAGTCCGGTCTTGGAGCGGCCGACGCGGTAGGATTTGCTGGAAGCGGTGACTGGCATGATCGAATGAGATGACGCGAACGAAAGCGCGGTAAGCGCGGGCAAGCCGCCCTTCTAGAATGATTCCGCGCCGCTGTCAGGTCTATCCCGCCTTTGTTTGAACCTTGCCCACAATCAAGACGTCTGATGAAGGGAGTTCCCGCACCATCAAGGCATCATCATGAGCCGTATTGGGTTCATTTCCCTGGCCGCGCTGCTGATTTGCTTGAACGCCGGTGTAGCCGGCGCCCAATCCATAGGCAGCAGCTACACCTCCACCGCGTCAAAGGATTGCCGCCGGATCGGCAAGCCGAGCGAGCTCGACGGAAGCACGACGCGGGCATGTCCGGGCAAGGATGGTCTCATCGTCCTGATCGCCGAAGACGATCTGCGCGAGGTCGTGTCGATCGGGCGCAATCGCAAGGCTGCCGCGGAGGAGCCGGCGGCGAAGCTGTGGTTCGCACCGTTCAATTCATCGGAGAATACGGTCGAATGGCGCAGCGCTGGTGCAAAACCGTTTGCGATGATCCAGCGCTGGCACATCGCCGACAGCACCGATCCCGACAAGCAGGGACGGCCCAACACGAAAGCCATGCTGGTCGTGACCCGGCTGCCGCCCGGCCCCGTCTGCCATGTCGCCTATGTCGATGCCATCGCCAACACCAATGCCAATGAGCTCGCCCGCAAGGCAGCCGACGATGTCGCCCGCGGCTTCACCTGCGGCAAGGACGAGGTCAAGATCGTTGGCGCGCGCGGCCGCGCGGTCGAGCTTGCGACCATGCGCTGATGTCCCGGCGCTAGGCACGCGCCTTGATGCGGTGATAGCGCGCCAGGAGGCGCTCGCCCTTTGCCGCAATGCGCCTTGCTGCCGCTACCGTCTTCGGAACGGGCTCGCCCCAGGCGTGCGCCGACAATGCGTGGCGGGTCGGCCGTCCCTTCGCATCGACCAGCGGCGGAAGTTTCGCGCGGCCATAGAAGCGCACCGCCCAGCTGCCCTTGCGCCGCATCTCCTGCGGCGTCATCTCGGATTCTTTCTTGGTGACGCCGGGCCGCAAATGCGCGCCCTGCTTGCGCGCAAAGGCCTTGCGGCCGGCGGCGGTCAGACCGCCGCGCGGATCCTTCTCCCGCGCCGAGGCACGGCGCTTGCGCGCGGACTTTGCGGTCTTCCTGGCGGTCTTCTTCGCGGTGCGCTTGCGGGTCTTCTTCGTTGATGTCTTCTTCGGCGACTTCTTTGCCTTCGATCTGGACGTCTTCTTCGCAGCCATGCGCATGTTGTCCACGAGGTTGGGATAACGGCGGCCGGCGCGGCGGGCACGAGCTTTCGCCGCCGACTTCTGCGCGGGCGTGAGATGCTTCGACGCCTTGCCTGCCCGCTTGCGCAGGTTCGAGCGCTTCCAGGGAACGCGCGGTGTTCCGGCCATGGGGGTCCAACGCCCGACCCCGGCAAGGGTTGCGTCCGCCCTGATGGATCAGGGCCCCGGCAGCTTCCCGCTAATGGGGGCCGTCAACATCGACTCGAGCAGCCGCTCGGCCGTCGTGCCCTCGGGCAGACGCCCCAGGATGTCCTCGAGGCGGCCGTCGAGCAGCAGCGTGGTGAAGCCGTGCACCATCGACCAGGCGCGCGCGATCGCGGCGCCCTGCTCCATCGTCAGCGCATCGCCGCTGATCTGCTCCTGCCGCATCGCACCGATGGCATTGGCAAGCCCGGCGAAGGACGCCTCCGCCGCCTCGTGCAGCGAGGGCCTCGAATAATCCAGCCGCTCGGTGCGGAACATGATGCCGTACATGCCGGGATGGGCCTGGGCATAGGCGACATAGGCTTTCGGCCGCGCCAGCGCGCGCCCCAGCGGCGTGGTGGCGGCATCGCAGGACGAGGCCATCGCGGCGTTGAACTGGCGGAAGCCGACGGCTGCAAGCTCGCTGAGAAGCCCGGTGAGATCGCCGAAATGGTGGGTCGGCGCGGCATGCGAGACGCCCGCCTCGCGCGCCACCGCGCGCAAGGTCAGGCCTCCGAGCCCGTCGCGCTCGAGCACCCGTTCGGCGGCCTGAAGCAGCGCTTCGCGCAGGGCGCCATGATGATACGGCGTCTCGGTCTTCGCGCCCGCCGCGCGGCGTGCCGGTCGCGATGCCGCAACCGCTGTCGGTCTCTTGGGGGCACGCGCGCCTCGCGGCGTTTCGCTCTTGGTGTCGGTCTTGGCCATTTGCAAGCTATATGACGCAATATTGACAGTGTAAAGATTTCACTTGACGAAAGCCGCGATCGGCTCTATTCGATCTTTACGATGTAAAGATAGGGAGGGCTACGCCGTGCAGCACGATGCCGTCACCGAGCGCCGCAACAATATCGCGCCGATCCCGTTCGAAGCCGACGCCCCCTTCCTCAAGATCGTCGGCGAATTGCCGCGAGAGCTCAACGGCGTGCTCTATCGCAACGGCCCCAATCCGCAGTTCGAATCTCCCGGCGCGCACTGGTTCGTGGGCGACGGCATGTTGCACGCCTTTCACCTCGAGAACGGCCGCGCCAGCTATCGCAACCGATGGATCCGCACGCCGAAATGGCTGGCCGAGCACGACGCCGGCCGCGCGCTGTTCGGCGGCTTCGGCCGCAAGCTGCCTGATGCACCGAAGGACCTCACCGACGGCGGCGTCGCCAACACCAACATCATCTTCCACGCCGGCAAGCTGCTCGCGCTCGAAGAAGCGCACCTGCCGACCGAGATCGAGCCGGGCACGCTGGCGACGCGCGGCTACCACAATTATCAGGGCCGCGTCGCCGGCAGCTTCACCGCGCATCCGAAGGTCGATCCCGTCACCGGCGAGCTGGTGTTCTTCGGCTACAACGCCGCGGGGCCGCTGACGCCTGCCCTCTCCTACGGATCGATCGACGCTTCCGGCAGGGCCACGCGCTTCGAACGTTTCGAGGCGCCCTATGCCAGCATGGTGCACGACTTCATCGTCACCGCGAACCATGTGCTGTTTCCGATTCTGCCCATCACCGGCAGCATGGAGCGCGCAATGAGCGGACGGCCGCCCTATGCCTGGGAGCCGGACAAGGGCGCCTATGTCGGCGTGATGAAGCGCAGCGGCACCGCGAAGGACATCGTCTGGTTTCGCGGCGAGGCCTGCTACGTCTTCCACATCATGAATGCGTGGGAGGAGGACAACCGCATCGTCGCCGACGTCATGCAGTTCGAGGAGGCCCCGCTGTTTCCGCATCCCGACGGGCGGCCGACCGATCCGGACAAATCGCGCGCCCGCCATTGCCGCTGGAGCTTCGATCTCTCCGGGAATACCGACCGTTTCCAGCAGACCTATCTCGACGACCTCACCGGCGAATTCCCGCGCATCGACGATCGCCGCGCCGGGCTGAAGAGCCGGCACGGCTGGTACGCCTGCGCCAATCCGAAGCTGCCGATGTTCGGCGCGCTGTCCGGCATCGTCCACGTCGACGGCAACGGCAGGCGGCTCGGCCATTATCTGCTGCCGGCGGGCGACACCATTTCAGAGCCTGTCTTCGTCGAACGGTCGAAGGATGCACCGGAGGGCGACGGCTGGCTGCTCGCCTTGGTCTGGCGCGCGCGGGAGAACCGCAGCGACCTCGCCGTGTTCAATGCCACCGACATCGAGGCCGGGCCCGCCGCACTTGTGCAACTCGGCCACCGCGTGCCCGACGGCTTTCACGGCAATTGGGTGGGCGCGGCGTAACGCGCGGAATGACATCGCGAACGCAGAGAGGTCTTTCATGCACATGCCCTCGATCATCGCGGCCTGGCTTGCCCTCCTCGCCCTCGCCGGCGGCGCGCTCGTAATTCAGATGATCCGGTTGCGGCGGAATGGCCCCATCTTCTTCAACGGCGGCATCCTGCTCACGATCGGGCTATTGCTCGGCTCCGCACTGCCGCTGCTGTCGCGCCTGCCCTGGGCGGAATTGGCCGAGGAGGCATCCGACCAGGCCGTTGCGGCCCTCCACCTGCTGGAGGTCGCCTACGTGATTTTGACACTGTAAAGATTTCGCTTGACCGGGCGCCGTCCGCGGACTACTAATCTTTACATCGTAAAGATCGACCTGACCGAGGCGGCCCATGGCGATTTTCCTGATCCTTGCGCCCTACGGCGCCTACACCTTCCTGATGCTGGTGACGACGGCCACGATCAGCGTGCTCGCGGCCTCCGCGATCTGCCTCGCCACGGTCGCACTCGATGTCGCGCGCGGCCGCTCGGTGAAGATCCTGGCCGTCGGCTCGGCGATCGTCTTTGCGGCGATCGCCCTTTACCTCGCGCTGGTCGACCCCGCGCTCGGCTCGCTCGGCGTCAAGCTGTCGGTCGATGTCGGCATCTTCGTCATTTCGCTGGGCTCGATGCTGCTCCGCCGTCCCTTCACGCTGCAATATGCGCTCGAATCCGTGCCGGCCGAGACCGCGGCGATGCCCGGCTTTCTCCGCGCCAACTACATCATTACCGCCGCATGGACCGCAGCAGCGCTGCTGATGGCGGCCGCCAATCTCGTGCTGCTCTACGTGCCGGGCCTGCCGCTCTGGTCGAGCCTTGCGGTCGCCTTCGCCGCCCGCAACAGCGCGATCTACTTCACAAAATGGTATCCCGAGTATCGCCAGATCAAGTACGGTACGCCCGCCCGCGCTCTTCCCGACGCCCGCTGAACAGGATTGACGATGAAGGACGTTTTCGCCCGCCTCGCCTCCGACTTCCTTTCCGCCATCATCTTCCTGGCCGTCTATCTCATCACCGACAACGTCATCCTGGCGACGTCGGTGGCGATCGCCGGTGCGTTCGCGCAGGTGATCTATGCCCGCGTCAAGGGGCAGCAGCTCAACTACATGACCTATGCGAGCCTCGCGCTCGTCGTCGTGCTGGGCACGGTCACGCTGCTGACCAACGATCCCCGCTTCATGCTGGCAAAACCCTCGATCGCGCATTTCGCGATCGGCGCCATCATGCTCAAGCGCGGCTGGATGCTGCGCTACATGCCGCCGATCGTCACCGAGACCGTCCCGGAATACGTGACCGCCGCGGGCTATGCGTGGGCCGCGCTGATGTTCGTGATCGGCGCCGGCATGATCGCGGTCGCCGCCACCGGCGATCTGAAACTGTGGGCGTTCTACATCACGGTGGTCGCAGGCGGCGCCAAGATCCTGGCCTTTGCCGTGCAGTATGTGGTGCTCAGGCTCATCGTCACCAGCCGCCGCCGTGCGGCCGCCCGCGCTTAAATGCCCTGATCGGATCGTTAGGCAGGGGCTGCAAGTTGCGCTATACGCTCGACCCGGGACTGGCCGCGGATCGTCGCGGCCCGCCGGGATCTTAGGAGACACGCATGGCCGTCGACGGCAACTGGAATCTGACCATGACGACGCCGATGGGCGAGCGCCAGGCGACGCTGACCCTGCTGAGCTCCGGCGGCACGCTGACGGGTACGCAGGGCGCCGATGGCAACTCCGCCGAGATTTTCGACGGCACCATCAGCGGCGACGCCGTCAACTGGAAGGTCTCGATCACCAATCCGATGCCGTTGACGCTCGAGTTCATCGGAAAGGTATCCGGCGACAGCATGAGCGGCGAGATGGGCATCGGCCCGATGGGCAGCTTCCCGTTCACGGGCGCCCGCGCGTAAAGGGCCGGGCTGCACCGATGCGCGCACTCCGTTTCATCGCGGCAACGATCCTGTGTGCCGCGACACAGGCGGCGCGCGCGGACGACACCGAACCGGCGTGGCGCGCAAGCGCGCTCGCCATGGTGCCGGCGGACTATGTCGCCGGCCTCGCCTACCGCACTGAAGGCGCGACCGGCTATCTCGCGGTCTATCCGGCGACATCGAACGATCCGAAGACGCTGGCAAGCGTGTTCACCCCGCGCCACACTCTCGTCGTCACGCTGACGCCGGATGCGGCGCGCGCCGTTTCAGCCGAACTGAAACCGCGCGCCGAGCCTGATCCCGACAACGACGACGGCGATTTCGCGAAGCTGCACGCCGAGCTCGCCGCGAAACGGGCCGGCATGCCCGAAGGCACCGAGCCCTGCGATCTCGGGGCCTGGTCCATCGACAAGGATCCGAACGGCCTCAACGTCCGCGCCGAGCCCTCCGTGAAAGCGCGCGTGCTCGGCACGCTGCCGCCGCCGTACAAGCTGAAGCTCGGCGGCGCCGAGAACACGCCCGACGGCGGCTGGCTCACCGAATTCCGCATCATCGGCTTCAGGGACGGCTGGTTCCTGATCGAAGGCGCAAAACCGCCGGGCAAGGATTACGAGGACGAGAAGCGCTATCCGCGCAACGCGCCAAAACCCTATGCAGGGCGCGGCTGGGTCGCATCGAACAAGGTCGGCGCGAATTACGCCAACGGCTACACGCGCGCGGGCGGGCTATTCCAGGCGCCGTTCGTCGACGCCAAATGGACGCCGGCGCAGCGCGAGCTCGGCGGCCCCATCGACGGCGACGGCGGGCCGAAGCGCCTGCTCGCCTGCAGCGGCTTCTGGGGCCTGGTCGAGAGCCACGACAACGTGCGCGGCTGGTGGCGTTCGCTGTGCTCCAACCAGGTCACGAATTGCAGTTAGTGCCTCAAGGCTTCTGCATCGTCATGGCCGGGCTTGTCCCGGCCCTCCACGTCTTCGTTCCTCCCAGAACGTGGATGCCCGGGACAAGCCCGGGCATGACGACGTTTCGAGGGGCGCATGCGCAATCGCCCGCACAAAGATGCGGTTGATGTAGCCTAGCCCAGGTTCAACTCCTTGAAGAAGTCGTTGCCCTTGTCGTCGATGATGATGAAGGCGGGGAAGTCCACGACTTCGATGCGCCAGATCGCTTCCATGCCGAGCTCGGGATATTCGAGCACCTCGACCTTCTTGATGCAGTGCTCCGCGAGGTTCGCCGCAGCACCGCCGATCGAGCCGAGATAAAAGCCGCCATACTTCTTGCAGGCCTCGCGCACGGCCGGTGCACGGTTGCCCTTGGCGACCATCACCATGGAGCCGCCGGCGGCCTGGAACTGGTCGACGAAGGAATCCATGCGCCCCGCAGTGGTCGGACCGAATGCGCCGGAGGCGTAGCCGTCGGGCGTCTTGGCCGGGCCGGCGTAGTAGACCGGGTGGTTCTTGAAATAATCCGGCAGCGGCTCGCCCTTCTCCAGCCGCTCGCGCAGCTTGGCGTGGGCGCTGTCGCGCGCGACGATCATGGTGCCCGTCATCGAGACCCGTGTCTTGATCGGGTTCTTGGAGAACGTCGCCAGGATATCCTTCATCGGCTGGTTGAGGTCGATCTTGACCACCTCGCCGCCGAGCGCCTCTTCGACCTGCGGCAGATACTGCGCCGGATTGTGCTCGAGCTCCTCGAGATAGACGCCGTCCTTGGTGATCTTGCCGAGCACCTGGCGGTCGGCCGAGCAGGACACGCCAAGGCCGATGGGGAGCGACGCACCGTGGCGCGGCATGCGGATCACGCGCACGTCGTGGCAGAAATACTTGCCGCCGAACTGCGCGCCGACGCCGAGCGACTGCGTCATCTTGTGGATTTCCTTCTCCATCTCGACGTCACGGAAGGCGTTGCCGTCGGGCGAGCCCTGGGTCGGCAGCGCATCGAGATAGCGGGCGGAAGCGAGCTTCACCGTCTTCATGCAGAGCTCGGCCGAGGTGCCGCCGATCACGATCGCGAGGTGATAAGGCGGGCACGCGGCGGTACCGAGGGTGAGGATTTTTTCCTTCAGGAAGGCAAGCAACCTGTCCTTGGTCAGCACCGAGGGTGTGGCCTGGAACAGGAAGCTCTTGTTGGCGGAGCCGCCGCCCTTCGCCATGAACATGAACTTGTAGGCATCGTCGCCCTCGGCGTAGATCTCGCACTGCGCCGGCATGTTGTTGGCGGTGTTCTTCTCCTCGTACATCGTGAGCGGCGCGACCTGCGAGTAGCGCAGGTTGCGGCGCAGGTAAGCATCGCGCGCGCCTTCCGACAGCGCCGCCTCGTCCTCACCGTCGGTGATGACGTTGCAGCCCTTCTTGCCCATGATGATCGCAGTGCCGGTGTCCTGGCACATCGGCAGCACGCCCCCGGCCGCGATGTTGGCGTTCTTCAGGAAGTCGAGGGCGACGAACTTGTCGTTGGGGCTGGCCTCGCCGTCCTCCAGAATCGCGCGAAGCTGCTTCAGATGGCCGGGCCGCAGATAGTGGTTGATGTCGCCAAAAGCCGCCTCCGACAGCGCCCGCAGCGCCTCGCGCGACACCACCAGCATGTTCTTGCCTAGCACCTTCTCGACCTTGACGCCCTCGGACGAAATCTTCTTGTAGGGCGTCTCGTCCTTGCCCAGCGGGAACAGCGGGGTGTGCTTGTAGGGCGGAACGGGCTTTGACGGGTCGGGAAAGGCGGTGGGAGCGTTCATGGGGTCGAATCCAGGGGTTTTGGAGCCCGCGCGGGCCTCTAAGCGTAGAAGCGTTCTAAGCTCTTTTGCCGCAAATGGAAGGCGTTCTGGCGCGGCCGGGGCATCCCAAATCGGCGACAAGACGGCCCTTTCCGGGTCGACGGCCGCGGCGGTGCGTGGCCATCATTGTCCCCGGGAAGGTCGGGTTGCACCCCTTGCGCTTCGCGCGCGACGACGGTTGAATGCGCGCCCTCAGGGGCTTTTCATCATGCTTTTCAACTTGAACGTCCGCGGCGCGATCCTGGTCGCCGTCGCCATCACCTCACTTGTGGCTCTCGCCTCGCCCGCGCGCGCCGATCGCTGCGACGACAGCGCCAAGGAGCTGGCGAACCAGGTCGAGCGCCTCAAGGTGAATTTCCGCGCCGGCAACATCGTCTACCTGACGCACCCGGCGGCCAAGGAGCTGTCGGTCGGGTGCCGCGGCGATAAATATTCGATCGAGCTCTTCGCCAAGGGCGATCGCAAGCCGACGCCGGAGTTCTTCGCGCTGGTGGGGTCGATGGCGGCGATCGTCTTCACCGTGACCAAGGACGACACCACGACCGGCGCGACGCGCTGCCTGAAGCGGATGGGCCTGTTGCGCGGCGACAAGATCGTCATGCGCTACCGCCGCCTCAACATGGAATGCACCCGCACCAAGACGGACGCCTCCATCGCGATCACGCGCGGCAAGGACGAGTAGGCAACTGCTCTCGCGCTCTTTCCGCGCGCACGCGGGCGCCACCATCGGGACGCCGCTCGCCACACACTTCGTCATTGCGAGCGTAGCGAAGCAATCCAGTCCGTCTCCGCGGAGGCACTCTGGATTGCTTCGCTGCGCTCGCAATGACGGATGAGAGAGCTCGTGTTCCTCGAAACTGCAGAATGAAGGGCGCGAACAAGAGAACACCACCTCCCCAATCCCTCGCATTTTAACGATTGCCTTGAAGGAAATTTCGCTCCTGTCGGGGCAGGTTGAATTGTTTCCATGTGTGAGGATTTGTGGATGAAGGTTTCCACCGTAGCGCCTCCGCCGATCGCGATCGTGGTACCGAACTACGACACGACCAAGCAGCAGGACGACCAGACCAAGACCAAGGACACCGATCCGACCTACAAGCCGCAGCCGCCCGCGCCGCTGCCGCCGGGTCAGGGCACGCGGATCGATCAGCTCGCCTGATCGGCGTTGCGCGAGTTGAAACGCCCGATCCGGTCGATCGGGCTTTTGGCGTGTCCGGCCGCATCTTTGCCGGATAGCGGGACCATGCTGGTGCGCGCTCGAACCTGAGAGCCGCGCATGATCGCCCGCCTCCTGTTGCAGAACGTCACCTTCACCGTCGCGATGGGCGCGCTGCTGTTCGCCTCCGCCGGCACGCTGCATTGGCCGTCGGCCTGGGTGTTCCTCGCTACCTCCGCCTCGCTCGGTCCGCTCTGCGGCTGGTGGCTCTACCGGCTCGATCCGGCATTGCTGGCGGAGCGTCTCCGTCCGGTGATCCAGAAGGAGCAGCCGCCGGCCGACAAGGTTTTCGTCACCGCGCTCATGGCGGCGATGCTGGCCTGGCTGGTCGTGATGGGGCTCGACCGGCGCGCGCTTGCGTCCGACATGCCGGTTGCACTCCAGGTCCTCGGCTTCGTGCTGTTCATGCTCTGCATGCTGTTCACGATGTCAGTGTTCCGCGAGAACTCGTTCGCCGCCCCCGTGGTGAAGCTGCAGGCCGAGCGCGCGCAGCACGTGATCTCGACCGGGCCCTACGCGTATGTGCGCCATCCCATGTATAGCGGCATGATGCTGTTCTTCGCCGGCCTGCCGTTGGCTCTGGGCTCGTGGTGGGGACTTGCGATGGCGCCGCTGTTCCTCGCCTTGTTTGCCGTCCGCATCCGCATCGAGGAGCGCACGCTGCGCGAGGGCCTGCCGGGCTATGTCGATTATGCCGCGCGGGTGCGCTATCGCCTGGTGCCCGGCGTGTGGTGAGGACGCATCACTGCCGCGCACCACGTCGACATCTGCCGGAAAAGCGCCCGCCATCCTCCGATCGACTGACGTCGCCGCGATCGAACCTCGCTAGAGCAGGCCGCATCCACGCAAGCGGAAGACGCGACGATGTTCTGCAAGCCTCCCTGCCCCGACGAGCATGATCCCGCTCCTGCCTCCGGCGATACAAATCATCCATCCGGCCCGCAGCGTTCACAGGCGCCCGGAAGCCGCGACGCATTCGGGCGATTGATCGCGCCCGATACGGCCGGTCCGGAACGGGGGCTGCCGCCAGCCTCCATCCGGACCGGCTAGCGCTATTATTTGACGCGTTTCCTTCATGCGCCCCGGAATCCCCGTCGCGCGAAAACGCTCTAGCCGTCCAATTCCCTGTAACGGCGGAAGATGCCCTGTTCGTTGAAGGCGATGCGGCGCGGGCTGTCGAGATAGGCCTTGATGTTCGGCCGCGCGGCGATGCGGTCGTGCAGGCCGACGAGGCCCGGGATGTCGGTCTCGAACGCCTTCATGCGCTTGGGAAAGGCATAGCGCAGGCCGGCGACAATCTGGAACAGCGAGAGATCGACGTAAGTGAGCCGGCGGCCGGTGACGTAAGCGCCGCCATTGCCGTCAAGAAGCTGCTCGAAATAGCCGAGATATTTCGGCACGCGCTCGTCCCAGAAATCCGCCGTGCGCTTCTTCGCCGGCGCCTTCTGGTCCTCGTAATACATCGACGGCCCGAGCGGATGATGGGTGTCGTGGATCTCGACCACGAAATCGGTGATCGTCAGCTGGAGCTGGTGCACCCAGAGTTTGCCGGCTTCGGTCTTCGGCGCCAGACCGTGACGACTGCCGAGATAGAGCAGGATGTTCGCGGTCTGGCCGATTACGAGCTTGCCGGCCTTCAGGAACGGCGGCGCAAAGGGCGGCGTGCCCTTGTGGGCATCCATCATCTTCATCATCGCGCCGGAGCCGCGCGACCCCCGCGCGACGTCGACATAGGCGGCGCCCGCCTCCTCCAGCGCCAGCCGCACATATTCGCCGCGGCCCTGGATCTCGGGCCAGTAATAGAGCTCGTATTTCATGGGAGCAGTCCGTGAGCGTGAATGCTGCCGGACCAATGTAGCATGCGGCTCAGGGTTCCGTCAGGGTGAGGCGGAACAGCTGCGCCACCGTCATTGCGAGCGCAAGCGACTTGTCCGCCGAAGCCTTGGCGAAGGCGGAAGCAATCCAGAGTCGTTCCGCGGAGATAGTCTGGATTGCTTCGTCGCTTCGCTCCTCGCAATGACGAAGGAGAGAGCTCAGTTCCTCAATTCGACGCGAAGCAGTACAGCAGGCCGTCGCCGCCGGTGCTCTTCAGGTCGGCCTGCGAGCAGCCGCCGTCGGGGCCGCGCGAGGGGTGCGAGCTGTTCCAGGACTTCGACGGCTCGTCGTCGCGCAGGCCCTTACGATCGACATGGCCGACGACGGCTGCGCCTTGCGTGCTCGACGTCCAGTTCTTGCAGGTCTTGTCGTCGCCTGCGGCAAAAGCGGTGCCGTCGGCCTGCGATCCCGTGAGGATGTCGTGCCGGTTCGGCGTGTCGCCGGCGCCGTTGATGACCTCGCCCTTCTCGCTGAGCGCGGTCTGCTTGGTGAGATTGTTGGCCGCGCCGTGCAGGTCGGCGACGTCCTTGGCGATGACGGTGCCCTTGGCGTTCTGCCACGGTCCCTTGCCGATGCGATCCTTTGCGTTGACGGCCGGCTTGCCGTCGGCGGCCTGCGTCGACAGATAGGCGCGCCAGGCCTTGGCGCCGGCACCGGCGGTCTGTGCGAGCTTCTGGCACTGCGCGTCGGCTCCTTCCAGGCCGCCGAGGTCGGCGCCCTTGCCCGGGCCGTTCGAGGTCACGAAGAACGTCATGTCAGCCGACTGCGCGTGCACGGATGGCGCCGCGAGCAAGGCCAGCGCGAGCGCGAGCCCTGAAATCGTCACGGATCTTTCGATACGGATCATCTTGTCCTCCCAGGAGTGTTTTTCGTTCGCCGCCTGACTTCAACCCGGGGCGCGCCCGCTTATTCCGATGCCGCGATGCGGGACGCCCAAAAGAAAAGGGCGCCGTGCCGGAAGCACGACGCCCTGGTTCCTCATCTCGTTCGCGATCAGTTGGTCTGCTGGATCGCCGACAATTCCCAGCCGCCGTTCGGGCGACGGGCGAAGGTCCAGATCTCGGTGGCCTCGCCCGGCTGCTCGCTGCCGGCGACGATCGCGCCGGTATTGCGATCCACCGTCTTGTCGGTGAGCGCGAAGCGCAGCGCCACCGTGGCGTAGTCGGTCTCGCCTTCGCGCCAAGCTTCCGCGAGGTCACCCTGCAGCAGCTTGACGTTGCTGGTCTTGTTGACGACGTTGCGCGCGCGGTTCTGGTTAAGGTCCTGCTCGAAATAGGAAACCATTTCCGGCGTCGCGAGCGTGTGCAGCTTGGCCACGTCCTCGTTCGACCAGGCGGTCTGGATCTCGCCGAGCAGGCGCTCGAACGCCTCGTAGTCGTCAGGCTTGATCTCGAGCGGCGCGTTGTTGGCACCACCGAAGCCGAAGCCGCCGAGGCCACCGCCAAGTCCGCCACCGAGGCCGCTGCGATAGTTCGGCTGCGGTCCCTGGCCGGCGCCGGCGTCAGCATTGGCGTAAGCCGTCTGCGGGGTGTGACGGCGCTGCCACCACGACATCGCGAGGCGAACCACCAGCACCACGAGGGCGATCTGGATGATCAGGCCGATGATCGACGACAGGCCGCCGAGGCCGCCGAACAGGCCGCCACCGAACAGCATGCCGAGCAGGCCTGCGCCGAGGAAGCCGGCCGCAAGGCCGCCCATGAAGCCGCCGGCGCGGCCGAACAGGCCGCCGCGCGCGGGCGCAGCTGCTGCCGAATTCATGCCTGCACCCGGCTGGGTGTAGGTGCGGTTGAACTGCGAGGTCGAGCCCGGCGCGGTCGTGGTCGAGGGCGGCGCCGAATAGGTGCGCGAGCCGCGCGAGCCCGACGACATGCCGCCGCCGACGCGCGCGTCGGCGGACGAGATGGCGAGCGCGGTCGGCAGCGCAAGCGCCAGCACGACGGCCATCGTCTTGAAGAGAGTGCGGGAGCGTTGCGAGAAAGTCATGTGCGTTTCCCATATCCCCGGCATGGGGACGTGTCCCTAAGATGGGCAGACTTCCCGAAAAGTGAAGCCGGTTTCGGAACTTGTAGCTGCGGCCCTCAGTCGCGGGGATGTGGCAAAAGCCCATATTTGACGGGGGTTTGGCCGGGTGCGCCGGGGGAACCAAGGTCGCCGGTTACCGCTGGCTTGCCGGGGTAAATTCCGCGTTTTCCCGACCCCCGTCATGAAAGTCGCGGCTCTCTCCACGTCATTGCGAGGAGCCCTTGCGACGAAGCAATCCAGAGTCTGTCCGCGGGGCATTCTGGATTGCTTCGCGGAGCCTGTCATCGGGCCGCGCTTTGCGCGGACCCGGTGGCTCGCAATGACAGAGAATGCGGAAACGGCGCGCGGCTGCGCGCCCTCACCCCTGCTTCGTCATCGTCTCCTTCACCGCCGCCACGAGCTGGCTGAGCGTGAACGGCTTTGGCAGGAAGTCGAACTGCTGGCCTTCGGGCAGACTCTTCTCGAAGGCGTCCTCGGCATAGCCGGAGACGAAGATGAACTTGATGTCGGGGTTCTGCTCCCGCATCGCCTTCAGCAGCGTCGGGCCGTCCATCTCCGGCATCACGACGTCGGAGACGACGAGGTCGATCGCGCCGCTCTGCTCCTCCAGCATCTCCATGGCCTCGACGCCATTCTCGGCCTCGACCACGGTGTAGCCGCGCGAGCGCAGGCCGCGGGCGTTGAGCGCACGCAGGCCTTCCTCGTCCTCGACGAGAAGGATCGTGCCCTGACCGGTGAGATCGGTGCGCGGCTTGGCTTCTGCCGGCGCGCCGGCAGCCGCTTCCTTCGCGGCACCATTGGTCGCACTGGCGGCGGCCGCGGGCTGCTCGACCTGCGCTTCCTGCTCGGCGTGATGGCGCGGCAGGAAGATGTGGAACGAGGTGCCCTGCCCCGGCTCGGAATCGACGTAGATGAAGCCGCCGGTCTGCTTGACGATGCCGTAGACGGTGGAGAGCCCGAGGCCGGTGCCCTTGCCGACTTCCTTGGTCGAGAAGAACGGCTCGAAGATCTTGTCGCGGATGTCGGCGGGAATGCCGGTGCCGGTGTCGGCGACCTCGATCCGCACATAGTCCGCGGGCGGCATGCCCTTGTAGGCGAGCTTGGCCGCTTCTTCGGCCGTGACGTTGGCGGTGCGGATGATCAGCTTGCCGCCGTCGGGCATGGCGTCGCGCGCGTTGACCGCGAGGTTGACGATGACCTGCTCGAACTGGGAGACGTCGACCTTGACCGGCCAGAGATCGCGGCCGTGGATGGTCTCGTGCTTGACCTTCTCGCCGATCAGGCGGCGCAGCAGCATGGCAAGGTCCGAGAGCGCATCGCCGAGATCGAGCACCTGCGGGCGCAGCGTCTGCCGCCGCGAGAACGCCAGCAGCTGCCGCACCAGCGTGGCGGCGCGCGTCGCGTTCTGCTTGATCTGCATGATGTCCTGGAACGACGGATCGGTCGGCTTGTGCGCGTTCAGCAGGAAGTCGTTCGCCATCATGATGGCGGAGAGCACGTTGTTGAAGTCGTGGGCGATGCCGCCGGCGAGCTGGCCGACCGTCTCCATCTTCTGCGACTGGTTGATCTGGTTCTCCAGCGCGCGCCGCTCGGTGGTCTCGAGCATGTGCACGATGGCGGCTTCCGCCTCGTTCTCGGCCGCATCCACCGGCGTGACGAAGAACTGGCCCCAGCGTTCCTTGGTCCCTTCCAGCGCGACCTCGACCGGCGCGATGTCGGCCTGGCCGTCGGCGGCCTGGTTGATGGCCGCGATCAGGAGATGGCGGTCGCGCGAATTGACGGCGCGGAAGATCGACTTGGAGGCGCTGTCGAGCCCGAGCGCCTGCCCGAGCTTGGCGTAGCGCGCATTGGCGCGCACGACGTTGCCGCCGCGGTCGACGGTCGCGATCGCCATCGGCGTGTGGTCGAAGAAGCGCATGAAGCGCACTTCGGCGGCACGGTCGGGATCGCTGCGCTCGTCGCGGGCGCGGCTGATGACGAGCGTGCGCGAGGGCCCCGGCGCGCCGTCGGCGCCGAAGGCGAGCTTGTGATAGAGCCGCACCGGCATGGTCTTGCCGGTCCGCATCCGCAGGTCGATGTCGAAGACCTCGGTCTTGACCTCGCCCGGCACCGCCACGATCGAGGTCAGCAGCGAGGCGCCGTCGCCGGAGACGATGTCGGTGAGCTTCAGGCCACCCGACCCGATTTCGGCGAGGTCATAGTCGAGCCAATTCGCCAGCGTCGCGTTGACATAAGCGAGCTCCCCGGCCGGATTGACCGAGAAGAAGCCGCATGGCGCATGGTCGAGATATTCGATCGCGTGCTGGAGCTCCTGGAACACGTCTTCCTGGCGCTCGCGGTCGCGGGTGATGTCGGCGATCGACCACACCGCGTATTTGGCCTCGCGCTTTGCCGTGCCGAGCGGGCGCACGCGCATGCGCAGCCAGCGGCCCTGGCTGCCGTCATGGCCGGAGAGGCGCACCTCCTCCTGCTGCCGCTTGCCTTCGCGGGCGGCCTTGAGCAGGCGGAACACGGCCTCGGAGACGTCGGGATTGCCGATGAAGACGCGCTCCACGGGACGCACGTCCTGCGGACCGCCGGCGCCGGTCAGTGTCAGATAGGCCGCATTGGAATAGACCACGTGGCCGCGCGGATCGGTCACGGCGAGGCCATCGAAGGCGTGATCGGAGATGCGGCCGATGATGGGATCGTCGAGATTGCGATCGGCGAAGCGGATGATACCGGCAGCGAAGGCGAACAGGTTGAACAGGCCGACCATCGCCAGCACTGCGAGGATGCCGAGGATGTAGGGCTGCGCCTGCGCGCGGCCGAGCGTCATCAGCCCGACGGCGACCGCAACGAGGCCGGCGGCCACCAGCAGCACCAGCGCAATGCTGCCCGAGCGCGGCGACGGCTCGTGCGCCGCAACGGGCTCGCGTGTGAGGTCGTGGTCGGTCTCAGCGGTCATATCGAGCTGGCGCAGCCTGTTGGCAGAGAATCAACGCGCTGCCGCGCGCGCAGGGCCTTCCCTGCCTCATCAGGACCCGCAGGCGCAAGGGCAGCAGGGTTGAAAGGTACGCTGATTCCCAGTTTACAGCCATTTCCGGTACTTTTCGGGGGTTTTAGCCTCGCCCGGCGCGGAATCCCTGCTTCAGCCGCATGACGTAGCCGATGACCTCGGCGACCGCATGGTAGTGCTCGGTCGGGATTTCCTGGTCGATCTCGACGGTGGCATAGAGCGCACGGGCCAGCGGCACGTTCTCGACGATCGGGATGTCGTGCTCGCGCGCGATCTCCCGGATCTTGAAGGCGAGGTTGTCGACGCCCTTGGCGACGCAGATCGGCGCGGTCATGCCGCGCTCGTAGGACAGCGCCACCGAATAGTGGGTCGGGTTGGTGATGATCACCGAGGCCTTGGGAACCGCCGCCATCATGCGCTTCTTGGCGCGCTGCTGCCGGATTTGCCTGAGCTTGCCCTTGATGTGCGGGTCGCCTTCGGACTGCTTGAACTCTTCCTTGATCTCCTGGAGCGACATTTTCTGCCGCTGGAACCAGCTGCGATACTGGAAGAAGTAGTCGGCGATGGCGATGATCGCGAGCGCCGCGACCACCGCGCCGAGCAGGTGGACGGTCATGCTGGTGCTGGCGCCGAGCATGGCGGCCGGGTCGAGTCTGACCATCGCCTCCATGCGATGCCGCTCCGGCCACAGGATCATGGTCATGACCACGCTGAGCGCGACCAGCTTGCCGATCCCCTTGAGGAAGTTGGCGGCCGCCTGCTTGCCGAAGATTCGCTTGAAGCCGGCGCCGGGCGAGATCTTGCTGAACTTGGGCGTCAGGGATTCGGCCGACCACACCAGGCGGTGCTGGAGCATGTTGCCGGCGATCGCCGCCAGCACCAGCATCAAGAGGGGCACGCCGACCGCCGCGAGCACGGCGAGTTCGATCTGCTGCATCAGCTTGAGCAGGTTCCCGCCGTCCGTCTTGATCATCCAGGAATTGGCGAGCAGGTTGCGCATCGGCGTCACCAGCCCGCTGCCGACCGAGCTCGAGAACGTCGAGACCACCAGCGTGCCGCCGGCGATCATGAACCAGGTGTTGATTTCCTGGCTCTTGGCAACGTCGCCGCGTTCGAGCGCATCGTCGAGACGTTTTTGTGTCGGGTCTTCTGTTTGACTCTCTGGATCGTTGTCTTCCGCCATCGATCCCTCACTTCAGCGGCATCATCTGGTGCATGACACCGATGAAGTAGTCGAGATACGTGCCCATCATCGCGGTGAGCACCACGGCGAGCACCAGGAAGCCTGCGAAGATCGACAGCGGCACGCCGACGAAATAGACCTGCATCTGCGGCATCAGCCGCGCCAGCACGCCGAGCCCGATGTTGAAGACGAGGCCGAACACCAGGAACGGCCCGGAAAGCTGCAGGCCGAGCCGGAACGCGGCGGCAAAGGCGCGCGTCGCCAGCGAAGCGACGTCGCCGCTCGACACCGTCTCGCCCGGCGAGAAGATCGTATAGCTGTCGTTCAGCGCCGCGATCACCAGATGATGGCTGTCGGTGGCGAACAGCAGCGTCACCCCGAGCATGGTCAGGAAGTTGCCGACCAGCACGCCCTGCTGCCCCTGGGTCGGATCGACCGAGGTGACGAAGCCGAGCCCCATCTGCTGTGCGATCACGGAGCCCGCGACCTGCAGCGCCGACAGCGTCACGCGCGCGGTCGCGCCCAGCACGATGCCGATGGCGATCTCGTGCAGCATCAGCACCAGCAGCGGCGCCAGCGAGCCCATGTCGACCTGGTAGGCGTTGCGATGCAGCGGCAGGATGATCAGCGTGAGCAGCAGCGCGATCGACAGCTTGATCCGCGTCGGGATGTTGGTCTCGCCCAGGCCGGGCAGCAGCATCACCATCGCACCGACCCGGGCGAAGGCGAGCATGAAGGCAGCGGCGAGCGCCGGCAGCAGCGAGACGTCGATGCGCATAGCACCCGCATTGTGCCTCAGCCGCCGATGATTCGCGACGAGATCCGCAGCATGTGGGCGTGGAGCGAATCGGCCATGAACGGTAGCGCCAATAGCATCGTGGCGAAGATGGCGAGGATCTTCGGCACGTAGATCAGCGTCTGCTCCTGGATCTGCGTCAGCGCCTGGAACAGCGACACGATGACGCCGACCACGAGGCCGACCACCATCAGCGGCGAGGACACGATCACGATGGTCCAGATCGCATCGCGGGCGACGTCGAGGGTCTCGGGTCCGGTCATTTTCGAATTCTCACTTCCAGTAATTTGCGTCATTCCGGGGCTCGTGAAGCGAGAACCCGGAATCTCGAACTTCCGGGTTCGGTGCTTCGCACCGCCCCGGAAAGACAGGACCAATCAGATCGGCATCTTCATGATGTCTTCATACGCCGCGATCACGCGGTCGCGGACCGAGACCAGCGTAGACACCGCGACGTCGGTGTCGGCGACCGCCGTCACCACGTCCATCACGTTGGCCTTGCCGGAGGCCATCGCCACCGTCTGCGCATCGGATTTGCGGCCGGATTCCATGACGCTGCCGACGGCGTCTTTCAGCAGCGAGGCAAATGACTGCCCGCCTGCTTCACTGCCCTTGCCGGCGCTACCTGCGCCGGTGTTGTCCAGCACGCGGGCGAGGCTCGCATAAGCATTGGCGGCGACTGACGGTGATGCCATGGCTCAAATGTCCTGTTCAGCTCTTGAGGATGTCGAGCGTGCGCTGGATCATCCGGCGCGTCGCACTGATGATGTTGAGATTGGCCTCGTAGGACCGCTGCGCATCGCGCATGTCGGTCATCTCGACCACCGAGTTCACGTTGGGATATTTGACGTTGCCGGTGGCATCCGCCGCCGGATTGTTCGGCTCGTATCTGACGCGGAAGGCGGACTGGTCGGGCTTGATCCTGCCGAGGGTGACGACCTGCGCGTCGAGCGTGCGGTCGAGCGCGGAGGAGAAGGTCGGAACCTTGCGCCGGTAGGGATCGCCGCCGGCGGACTGCGCGGTCGAGTCGGCATTCGCGATGTTTTCGGAGATCACCCGCATGCGCCCGGCCTGCGCGCGCAGGCCGGAGGTTGCGATCGCCATGGAACGGGCAAAGTCGCTGCTGTCGTTCGCCATCATCTGCCTCCGTTAGCCCTGCTGTCTTGGGATCACGACCTAGCCCTTGCCGATCGCGGTCTTGAGCAGATGCAGGCTCTTGGAATAGAGCGAGGTCGCCGCCGCGTAGTCCATCTGGTTGCTGGCGGCCTTCATCATCTCCTCCTCGAGATTGACGGCATTGCCCGCGGGGCGGGTCTCGAAGCCGGCATTCTTGTTCTGGTCGAACCCGGAGGCCGCCCCTGTCGGCTTCATGTGGGAGGCGCTGGTGACCGCCATCGCCAGGGGGCCCATCGAGCCCGTGACCGCGCCTGACTTGTCGAGCTTCGGCTCCACCAGGTCGCGCGGCCGGAATTTGGGCGTATCGGAGTTGGAGACGTTCTCGGACAGGACGCGCTGGCGCTCCTGATGCCACTGCATCTTGGTGCGAAGCGCGGACAGCACCGGGAGGTCGTTGATGGACATCGTTGCGGCTCTCCTTGCCCGTCGGACCTGTGTCCGAAGCTAGGCAGAATTTGCCGCCTGTATGGTTAACAGGTGGTTAAGGATACCGCAGAGACCTGTCCCCGAGCGGGACACGATCTTGCGATACCGTGATTCTACGCGTCCAAAAGTGGCATTAACCCAACCGCTTGGCGGCACATGCACAGGCCAAGAAGTCGTTTTGGATCGAGCGATTCATGGGTTATTAAGAGTTGGGGACGGCAAAACTTGCCGTGGAACGTTAAGAGATCTCAATTTGGGGCATCGTATGCCGGTGGTTGGCGCAGCTGACCGCGGGCACGAAATCAGCGCCATTTGTCGGGGACAAGTATGCAAGGCAGCCCTATCACCTTCATCGTCGCGTTCATCGTCGTTCTGGCGTTGATCGGCGTCGCTGCATGGCTGGTTCGCCGATTCGCCGGCAACCGGATCGGCGCCAACACCCAGCGCGGCCGGATGCCCCGCCTCGCGGTGATCGATGCCGCCGCGGTTGATGGCCGGCGCCGCCTGGTGCTGGTCCGGCGCGACAATGTCGAGCATCTGCTGATGATCGGCGGCCCGACCGACATCGTCGTCGAGCCCAATATCGTGCGTGCCGCGCCCGGCCGCGACCAGCTTCCGCAGCGTCCCAACGCGGCCGAGCCGCCGCGGCTCGCCCCGATGCCGGATGCCGGCGGCTGGGCCGACGAAGCGCCGCGCCCCGAACTGCTCGACCATCCCGAGCCGCAAATGCCCGAGCCGCCGCCGCGGCCCGCGCGCCCGTCCTTCGCCGATGAAGTGCGCAGGCCCGCGCCCGCGCTGGCCGAACGCCGCAGCGAGCCGCCGACTTTCCCGCCGGAACCGATGGCGCCGCGTGCCGAGCGCGAGCCACGGCCCGAGCCGCTGCCGCCGCGCATTGCCCGCAACGAGCCGCCGCTGATGCCGCGTCCGCCGCGCCAGAGCGAGCCGGTGAAGGTCCCGCCGGTGCGCGCCGAACGCGCAGCCGCACCGCCGCCGCCTCCGCCCGTGCCGCAGGCGCCCCCCGTTCCGCCGCCGGCGCCCGCTCCGGCAGCGCCGTCCAGCGCCGAGCAGAACCTCGCCGAGATGGCGCAGCGGCTGGAAGCTGCGCTGCGCCGCCCGGCCGGTGACGTCGCGCCTCCGGTGGCACCGGAACCGCCGTCCGCTCCCCCGCGCGCTGCGCGAAGCGAGCCGCCGGCGCCCCCGGCCGCTCCGCCGGCAAAGCCTGCCGCGGAGAAGACCAGCTTTGAAAATCTCGAAGACGAGATGGCCTCGCTGCTCGGCCGTCCGAAGCCGTCTTCGTGAGGCTGCCGGCCCTCCCGCGTAGAGTTCTTTTCCTTTCTGTCCTGGCCGGCGCGGCTTCGCTCGCAACCCTTGCGCATGCGCAGGACATCAGCATCAACCTCGGTGGCGGCGGCGCCGGCGGTGGCGGCGTCACCGAGCGCGCGATCCAGCTGATCGCGCTGCTCACGGTGCTGTCGATCGCACCGTCGATCCTGATCATGATGACCTCGTTCACGCGCATCGTGGTGGTGCTGTCGCTGCTGCGTACCGCGATGGGCACCGCGACCGCGCCGCCGAACTCGGTGATCATCGCGCTCGCAATGTTCCTCACCTTCTTCGTGATGGGACCGGTGCTGCAGAAGTCCTACGACGAGGGCATCCGTCCGCTCGTCGCCAATCAGATCAGCGTCGAGGACGCGCTCCAGCGCGCCTCCGTCCCCTTGCGCGGCTTCATGCAGAAGAACGTCCGCGAGAAGGATCTCAAGCTGTTCCTCGACCTCTCCGGCGAGCCGCCCCCGGCCACCCCCGACGACCTCGCACTGCGCATTCTCGTCCCCGCCTTCATGATCTCCGAGCTGAAGCGCGCCTTCGAGATCGGCTTCCTGCTGTTCCTGCCCTTCCTGATCATCGACCTCGTCGTCGCCTCGGTGCTGATGTCGATGGGCATGATGATGCTGCCGCCGGCAACCATCTCGCTGCCGTTCAAGCTGATCTTCTTCGTGCTGGTGGACGGCTGGTCGCTGGTGGCGGGGAGTCTGGTGCAGAGTTACGGGGGCGGATGAGCTCGGGGCGAAGTCAGCGCCGCATCCTCTCGCCATCAGCGATAGCCTCCCGCCCTCCCCCCGTCATTGCGAGGAGCCCTTGCGACGAAGCAATCCAGACTGCCCCCGCGGAAAGACTCTGGATTGCTTCGCTGCGCTCGCAATGACGGCATGTGTGGCAGAGGGTCGGGCCGCGCTGCGCGCGGAACGTACCTCCCCTACCCCTCCACGTCGTACTGCTTGCTGAGATGGTCGCCGATCTGCACCAGCATGGCGACGCTTTCGGGAAAGCCGGGCTTGTCGCGCGTCGCCTGATCGGCGTCGGCGCGGAACTCCCAGCTGTCGCCGTCGCGAACGATGGAGATGCCGAAGCCGTCGGGCCCGTCGACATGGGCCTTCAGTTCGGCCCGCGCCATGGCGATGAGTTCGGCTTCGGTCTTGGCAGGCTTGCTCATTTCGTCCCTCTCCCGGCATGAAGATACCGCAGGTTGCCGCGTGGCGCGGCGCCTGTCGAGGGGGCCAGAGGTAGCAAGGTTCCTAGCGCGTCATCTTGATCTGGCGCACGACCGGGATCGTGGGCAGGGAGCCGGTGTGGTCGCTCTCGTCCTTGGCCTGGGGCGAAGCCGGCGCGCGGGCGGTGGCGTCCGGGAAGCGCTGCTTCATCTCGCGCAGGAAGCCGTCGAGGGTGTCGACGCTGGCGGCGAGTTTGGCGATTTCGGCGAACTCGGCGCTGGAGGCGGCCGCCGGCTTGCTGGCGATGTCGAAGGCGAGACGGTCGGCGCTCTCGCTCATCAGCGGCGCGTATTTCTCGCGGAAGCGCGACAGGCCGATCGAGTCGTCGGCGAGCGCGTAGCCGACCGCTGCGCGGATGATGTCGCTCTTCTCCACCGCGTTGAGCGGCTTGAAGTCGCGGAACCGCTCGCCGTAATACAGCTCGATCTGCTCGGCGGACTCGCGCCAGCGTCGCGCCGCCCAGAAGATGTCGGAGCGCAGGCGGAGCACCTCGCGCCCGGAGACGTTGGAGACGATGTCGAGCGCGAGGTCGTGGCGACCGACGTCGCTCTGCGCGCGGGCCTCCAGCAGCAGGCGCTGCTGCCTGAGCTCGCCGGAGAGATCGCTGATCCGGCTCGCGCGCAGCGCCGAGATCGCCTTGTCGGGCCTGCGATTGGCGAGATAGATCATCGACAGGCGCGCCGCGACCTGGGCGCGGGCGGCGCCTTCGAGGCGGTGGTCGACCTGGTATTGCAGGAGCTCGGCGGCCTGATCGAGCAGGTCGATCGAGGCGAGACGGTCGGCGAGACGGCGGATCAGCTCGTCGCCGCGGCGGCCGATCGGCGTCAGTTCGCGGAACTCGTAGAACATGCCGAGCGCTTCGACCACCGGCAGCTCGTCGCCCTTCGGCCCCAGGAAGATCTGCGTGAACAGCTCGGAGGCGAGGTCCTGCGCCTGGCGCGAGGCTTCGGCGTTCGGCTGCAGCCTCGTCGCGGTGCGCGCCGCGGTGAGCGCGTCGCGGTAGCGCCCGTTCTCGGCATAGAGCTGCGACAGCATCTGCAGCGTCTTGACCTCGATCGAGTCGCCGCGCCAGGTCATCGACAGCGTCTCGAGCTCGCGCAGCGCGTCCTCCTTGCCGATCTCGTCGCGCTTCTGGCGCAGCGCCACCTCGAGCTGCTTGGCTTCGGCGGCAGCCAGACGGTCGTTCGAGCCGACCGCGAATTTGTAGTCGTCGAGCGCATCCTTGTCGTGGCCGAGCGCTTCGGCGAGCCGGCCGCGCAACACCGCAAAGCCGGGCGCGGCCTCCGGCGAGACGCCGACGACCTCGAGCTCGCTGCGGCGCTTGGAGGCGCCGGCATAGTCCTTCACTTCCAGCGAGGAGCGCATCGCGTCCATCGTCACGATACGCTGGATATCGAGCGGCAGCGAGGCGATGGCGAATTCGACGTTCTTGAACTTCTCGCGCGCATCCGCCCATTTGCCCTGGCGCGCATAAGCGAGCGCCTTCCAGAGCTGGGAATCGTGACTGTTGCCGATCACGGGATTGGCGAGGTCCTTCAGGCCCTGTGCCGGCCGGCCGATCAGGATGCTCGCGATCGCGTGCATGATCAGGGCGCCGCTCTCTTCCTTGTTAAGCGGATCGGCCAGCATCAACTCGGTGACGGCTTTGGCTTCGTGATACATCGCGCGCGACATGTAGAATTGCGCGAGGTCGAGCCGCGGCAGCGAACGCATCGCCGGATCGACCGCGGAGATCGCCATCACGAGATCGGTCTGCCGCGTCCAGAAATTCTCCGACTGCCCCTTGCGCCAGCCTTCGGGGCTGAAGATCGGGCGCACCGCGGTCGGCGCGCGCTCGGCCGAGATGTCGACCGGCGACAGCGTCAGCCCGCCCTTCTTGCCGAGAATGACCTTGTCGGATCCGACCTCGACGCCGACCTCGTCCGAGTTCGGCCGGATGGCGATGCCGTGCGCGGATTCCAGCAGCGAGAGATCGACGAGATCCTGCCGCTTGATGAAGCCGCGCACCGGCCGCTGCCCCGTGACGACGTAGAGCGTGTCGCCGGCGTCGGGATCGGTCAGCTTGTGCAGCTGGCCCGGATTGGCGAAGGGGATCGCGATGTTGGCGAGCGCGGGATCGGTGATATTGCGCGACATCATCAGCGGAAGCGGCGTCGCCTGGATCTTGTCGGCGAGCGTCAGCAGCCAGTTGTTTTCCTTGCCGACCTCCTCGCTCGTCAGCGAGTAGACCAGCGGCCGGGTGAGACGGATGCGCACCGCCTGCCCCTTGTCGAGCGGCATGCGTCCGACCTCGCCGATCATCGCGCCGCCCTTGGTGCGGATCGCCTCGACGTCGATCGGCTTCGGCGTATCGAACACCAGCCAGATGGTATCGCCGCGGCGGAACGCCGCCGCAGGGGTTGAAACCTGAAGCGGGAACGTGACCCGCAGGCCATCGCTGTCGCGGCGCGCATCGACGCTGGCGATCGAAGGCTGCGGCGCCGGCGTCTCGGCCGGCGCGGCCTTGACGGCTTCCTTGACCGGCTCCTTCGCAGCTTCCTTCACGGCCTCCTTGGGCGCCTCGGCCGTTGCAGGCTTGAGGGGTGCGGCCGGAGCTTCAGCCGCAGGCGCGGGCTTGGGAGCTTCCTTCGGCGGTTCCACAACTTGCGGAGCTTCGGCAGTCACCGCGGGTGCCGGTTTCGGCGCTTCGACGACCGGCATCGCTGCAGGAGCTTCCGGCTTGGCCTCAGGCTTCACGTCGATCTTGGCCTCGCGCGCAATCGCCTCCGAGGTCGGCGGCGGGATCTCGCGATGCGCATCCTTCGGCTTCTCGGCCGCGGGCTTTTCCGGCGCAGGCGCCGGTCCGTGGCCCGCGGGCTTGGCCTGCGCGATCACGGACTCGGCCGTCGCGGCCATCTTGCCCTTGTCCGGCTGGAAGGAGACGTCGACGACGTAGTTCTTGTCGTCGCGGAAGGAGTGCACGTCGGAATCGCCGATCAACGCGATCTCGACGCTGGTCTGGTCGATGTCGGCCTTCTGCTTGATCGAGGCGACGTTCGGCGGCGCGGCGACGACGGCGTCCGCCAGGTCGAAATTGAGGTTGGCGTTGAACATCAGCGTGAGCTTCTGCTCATTGAGCACGGAGGACACGCCGACGCCGTCGGGCATCTCGAACACGAAGCGCACGAAGGTCGGCTGCATCGAGGCCCGGACGCGGATCTGCGGACGCTTCTTGGTCTCGGCGGTCGCGCGCTGGGCGCGCAAGGCGCGTTCGGCGAGCCGCGCCCGCTCGGCGAGTTCCTTGACCACGTCCATCGGCAGGCTCGGCGGCGGCCCCTTCCAGCCCTCCGGCAGGAGGTCGACGAAGGTGCGCTCGCCGGCATTCATCGTGTTGACGGTGACGCGCCGCGCCAGCGACAGGCGGATGGCGCCGCCGTCGGGGTCGCGGCGGGCGGAGTTGACGTAGTCGGGCGCGCCTTCGGGGACGCGGTCGACGGGAACGTCGACCGGCCGGTCGAAGCGGATGATCAGGATGGAGCCGGCCGTCGTCACCTCGGAGGGAACGTCCTCGCCGAGCTTGATCACGAGACGGGCAAAACCGCCGCCGGCCGAGAAGCTCGCCTCGCCCCTGACGGCATCGGCGGAACGAGCCGGCGCCGTGAGGCCGGTCAGCAGGCAGGCGGCGAGCAGCGGCGCCACGCGGACATGACGCGACAGCCCGAACGCCACAGCGCGGGCTCGCGACCACAATCCATCGGCAGCGTTCTGCGCCATTGGCGGCATGTCTTCCGGTTCGACGGTCCACGCCGGCATTGGTGCCGGCCCCTGCCCTCGACTGTAGGTTTTGGCAATTAAGGACTTCTTAAGTATGAGCCCTCAATTCGGCTTTTGCGTCGGCTTGCCGTCGATCTTGGGCAGGTCGCCGGCCGCGGCGGACTGATCGCCGCCGCCATTGGCACGGCGGGCCATCTCGACCGTCAGCCGCTCGGCGGCCTCCGGCGACATCAGGCCGAGGATGTCCGACATCTTGCGCGGCGCGATCGCCGAGGCGATCTCGATCAGGACGCCCATCTCGAGCCGGTCGAACACCCGCGCGGCGTCCTTCGGCTTCATGCCCTCATACATGGTGACGAGGCCCTTCATGCGCTGGGCTTCGGCGGCCTTCTGCTCGGCCTGGGTCGCGGAGATGCGGGTTTCCACCGCCTTCATCTCCTCGACCTTGTTCTCGATGCGCTTCTCGGCCGATTTGAGCAGGCTCTCGCGGATGTCGATCTCGCGCTGGCGGGCCTCGATCTCCTGGCGGCGCGCCTGCAGGCGCTCGAGGATCGCGCGCTCCGACGCCGAGACCTGCGGCTGGCCTTCCTCGATCTTGACCACGGTGCCTTCGGGCTTGGTCTCGGGCGCGGCGGGCTTCGGTGCCTCCTTCGGCGCGCCATGGGTCGAGCCGGTGATGTCGGGGTCCTCGCGGCCGGTCGGGAAGTTCAAATTCTCCTGCGCCCAGGACTTCCTGGTCTGGTTCGGCTTGTAGTCGAAGACATAGCCGCCATTGATCGCGAGGCCCGCAACCTTGAGCGTGGCAAGACCTGCGACGGCGACCAGGACGACCGGAATGACGCGGATGTTACGAAAGGACTTCATACCCTGACTTCATGCGGCAAGGCCGTTGGATCGGCGACGCTCGGAGAAGGCTTCGGCTGCAGCCGCCACCGCCTTGGCCGACGAGGGTTTTGCTGCGGGCACGGTGGCCGTTTCCGGGGCCGTCACGGGGCGCGCGGCGATCGCGATCTTGGACAGGCGCCGCACCACGTTGTCGGCTTCGCCGAGCTGCTTGTAGAGCTGGTCCGACATCTGGGTCGCCGCCGCGAGCTGGCTGCCGAGATTCTCGTTGACGTCGCGCACGGCGAGCTTCAGGCCGCCGATCGCGCGCTCGGCGATCTCGGTCGCGGTGATCAGCTCGGCGATCACGGCTTTCAGCGAATGCTCGTCAGCCTTCAGCCGGGTCAGCCGCTTGTTCAGCAGGATACAGTAGCCGATGGTGAGCATTAGCAGGATAGCCACCAGCGTTTCGATTGCCATTCCAAGGGAGTGGTTCATGGGGCCTCCATCATCTTGTTCTGCTCGTCCACCTTCTCGAACATCGCAAGTGTCGTACTTGGCTTGCGCAAGGGTTTCGTCACGCGGATCGCGACGCGGTCGCCGACCCGGCCCATCCGCCCCTCGGTCAGGGTGACGTCGCCGCAGCGCACGGTCACGGCGGCATCCGCGCGCATCTCGAGCGGCAGGGTGTCACCGACCTTGAGCCGCATCAGCTGCTTGAGCGGGATGTCGGCCTCGTAGAGCACGGCATCGACGGCGATCTCGGCCTGCACGATCTCGGTGGCGAAATGGCCTTCCCAGATCTGGTCACGGCCGAACTTTTCGCCCATGAACATCTGGAGCAGGACGCCCCGGATCGGTTCGATGGTCGCGTAGGGCAGCAGGAGCTCGATATTGCCGCCGCGGTCTTCCATGTCGATGCGCAGGCGCACCAGAATCGCGGCATTGGCGGGGCGGCTGATCGCGGCGAAACGCGGATTGGTCTCGAGCCGGTCGATCGTGAAAGTCACCGGCGACAGCGGCCGGAACGCCTGCTCGGCGTCGGCCAGCACCACCTCGACGAGGCGCTTGACCAGCTCGGTCTCGATCGTGGTGTAGGGCCGGCCCTCGATGCGGAGCTGGCTGGTGCCGCGACGGCCCCCGAGCAGCACGTCGATCATCGAGTAGATCAGGTTGGAATCAACCGTCGCCATGCCGAAGTTTTCCCACTCCTCGGCCTTGAATACCGAGAGCACGGCCGGCAGCGGGATCGAGTTCATGTAGTCGCCGAAGCGCACCGAGGTGATGCGGTCGAGCGAGACTTCGACGTTGTCCGAGGTGAAATTGCGCAAGGAGGTCGTCAACAGCCGCACCAGGCGGTCGAAGACGATTTCGAGCATCGGCAGGCGCTCGTAGGAGACCATCGCCGAATCGATGATCGCGCGGATGCCGCTGTGGTCGTCGAGCGTGACGTCGCCGACGGTGAAGCCGAGGAGATTGTCGATCTCCTCCTGCGACAGCACCCGTTCGCCGGAATTCTTGCCGGAGCCGAGATCGCGGCTGCCGTCCTCGACCATGGCCGCCCATTGCAGGGCCATGGTCTCCGATAGTTCGTTTTCGGCAGCGGCCTTCGCCGCCTCCGCGGGATCCTCGGAATCGAGCGACGCCTCCCATTGGGCGGCAATCGCATCCTGGTCCATTTGCTCGTTGCCGGCCATGACGCTAGCCCGTTGCCTTCCGCCGCATCGTCACTGGATCACGACTTCCTTGAACAGCACCGCGCTGACCTGGATCGGCGAGACCGCGGCGTTGACGCGCTTGGTCAGCTCCTCCTTGAGGCGGAAGATGCCGGCGGAGCCGTTGAGGTCGGAGGAGCGCAGCTCGCGCACATAAGTCTGGAAGATGTCGGTGACGCGCGGCATGGTCGGCTTGATCGCCTCGATCTGCTTCTCTTCCTTCAGCTCCAGCACGATCTTCAGCTTCAGATATTGCACGCGCTCGCCCGGCGCGCCGGCGAGGTTGACCATGATGTCGGGCACGTCGACGAAGGCCGGCGGCTTCGGCGGGGGCGCCGCCTCGGCATGGTGCTCGTCGTCGCCGTGACGGAAGAAGAAGAACCAGGTCGCCGCACCGCCGCCGAGGACGGCGAGCAGGCCGACGGCCATGATGATGAGCTTGAGCTTGTTCTTCGGGGGAGCGGCTTCCGCGCCATCAGTGGCTGCGCCGCCTTCCGCTTCATTCTCTGCCATGGGTCGCTCAGGCTCGCTCATCTCTTAAAGGTGTCGAAAGAGCGAAGCCCCCTGGCAGACAGTGACGCGATACAAATGTCCCAGCGCAATGCGCTCCTCTTGCACGCAAACGCTACGGTAATAATGGTTAACGGAATCTTTCGATTGGGCCCCAGCTAGGAAAAATCTGCCGGGCAAACATGGCTAACAGAACCTTTCTGCCGCCCTCTCGCGCGCCCGAAAAATCGACAATCCATTGAAACTACACATCTTTCCGAGTTGGCACGGCTTTCGCTGAGAAAGGACCGAGACCGCAGGGTTTGGGAGAACCCGACAGTCTCGTTCACGGGGTCGGCCAAGGCGCTTGGGAGAGCGAAATGGCGGATCTCACTCAGGGGAGATCTTCCGATGCAGAACGCGCTTCTGATCGGCTTGTCACGGCAGATGACGTTGGAACGGCAGATGGATGTCGTCGCCAACAACGTCGCCAATGCCAACACCAACGGCTTCAAGGCCGACCATTCGCTGTTCGAGGAGTTCCTCAACTCGAACGCGCGTGAGGACAATTTCGTCGGCTCCGACCGCCGGGTCTCCTATGTGCAGGACCGCGGCACCTACCGCGACGTCGGCCAGGGCCCGATGGAGCCGACCAACAACCCGCTCGACATGGCGATCAGCGGCAATGCCTTCTTCGCCGTGCAGGCCGGCGGCGCCGAGCGCTACACCCGCGACGGCAAGTTCACGATGAACAACACCGGCCAGCTCGTCACCCCCGACGGCAACCTCGTGCTCGGCACCGGCGGCCCGATCACCTTCCAGCCGACCGATCACGACATCAACGTCGCCCCCGACGGCACCGTGACCGTGCTCGAGGGCACCGCCAAGACCGACTCGATCCGCGGCAAGATCAAGATGGTGACGTTCGACGATCCGGCCAAGCTGACCAAGCTCGGCGCCAACCTCTACACCGCGGGATCGGCGAACCAGCAGGCCGACACCAAGTCGACCGTGCAGCAGGGCTACATCGAGAAGTCGAACGTCAACTCGGTCGGTGAGATGACCCGCATGGTCGAAGTCATGCGCAGCTACACCGCCATCGCCAACCTGCTGCAGCAGCAGAGCGACATGCACAAATCGGCGATCGAGAAGCTCGCCGACGTGCCGGCCTGATTGAGGGAGAACTGACATGCAGGCGCTTCACACCGCAGCGACCGGAATGGCGGCACAGGAACTCAACGTTCAGGTGATCTCCAACAACATCGCGAACCTCCGCACCACCGGCTTCAAGAAGCAGACCGCGGCGTTCCAGGACCTGATCTACGAGCACGTCCGCCGCGTCGGCGCGCAGGCCTCGGACCAGGGCACCATCGTGCCCGTCGGCGTCGACATCGGCGGCGGCGTCAAGACCGTCGGCACGCCGCGCAGCATGACGCAGGGCACGCTGTCGCAGACCGGCAACGACCTCGACCTCGCGATGTCCGGCGAAGGCTTCTTCAAGATCCTGATGCCCGACGGCACCTACCAGTACACCCGCGACGGCACCTTCCAGATGGACAACCAGGGCCGTGTCGTCACCGCCCAGGGCAACCCGGTGCAGCCGACGATCACGATCCCGAACAACGCCTCGGGCCTCGCCGTCAACGAGCAGGGCCAGGTCTCGGTGACACTGCCGGGCTCGTCGAGCAACACCGTTCTCGGCCAGATCGGCGTGACCCGCTTCATCAACAAGGCGGGCCTGCAGCCGGTCGGCAGCAACCAGTTCACCGAAACGCCCTCTTCCGGTCCGCCGCAGGACGGCACGGCGAACTCCGAGGGCTACGGCAAGATCACCCAGGGCAGCCTCGAGCAGGCCAATGTCGACGTCGTCTCGGAGATGAGCGACCTGATCGCCGCCCAGCGCGCCTACGAGATGAACGCCAAGGTCATCAGCGCCGCCGACCAGATGATGCAATCGACCACGGCGCTGTTCCGCTGAATCAAGACTGAAGCAATGACGATGATCCGCACCACACTCGCCACGATCTCAGCTCTGCTGCTGCTGGCACTGCCGGCACGGGCCGCCGACGACGGCATCGCGGCGCCGACGCTGCGCGCCAACGTCACCGTGACCTCGGACGTGGTTCGGGTCGGCGATCTCATCGACAATGCCGGCTCGGCCGCGCTGATCCCGGTCTACCGCTCGCCCGATCTCGGCACCACCGGCGCGCTGCCGGTCGCCCAGGTCCTCGGCGTGCTGCGCGCCAAGCAGGTGATCGGCGTGATGACCGGCGACATCAGGGAAGTCCAGGTCACCCGCCTCGCCCGCACGCTCGCCAACAAGGACCTCGAGAATGCGGTGGCCTTCGCGCTCGAGCGCCGCTTCGGCCTCGGCGATGCCGCCAACATCACCGTCACCTTCGACCGCGGCGTCTCCGACATGCGGCTCGATGCCTCCAACACCGGCGCCCTGCTGCCGGTCGCTACCCGCTACGATGCACGCGGCGGCCGCTTCGACATCGCCTTCGAGATCGGCAACGACAACAACCCGACGCCGACCAAGCTGCGCCTCACCGGCACCGCGATCGAGACCGTGGAAGTCGCCGTGCTGACGCGCGACATCGACCGCGCCGACATGCTGAAGTCCTCGGACATCTCGCTGGAACGGCGGCCAAAGGCCGAAGTCACCGGCGAGCCCGCCTCGCGCGATCGCAGCGTCGGCATGCAGCTGCGCCGGCCGATGCGGGCGGGCACGCCGATCCGCGTCGCCGACATCGTCAAGCCCGACTTCGTGCAGCGCGACCAGGCCGTCACCATCATCTACCAGGTGCCCGGCCTCTACCTCACCACGCGCGGCAAGGCGGTCGAGAGCGGCGCCGAAGGCGACACCGTCTCGGTGCTGAACCTGCAATCCAAGCGCACGCTGAGCGGCGTCGTCACCGGCCGCGGCCAGATCACCGTGCAGGGTGCCAGCGCGTCCGTGCCGATGGCGCCGGCGGTCGAGCAGACCTCCTCGCTCAAGCGCGACGAAGCGCCCGCGCCGGTCGACACCGCAGCCATCGTCCGCAGCCTGGTCGTGCCCCCCGCCTCGCCCGCTCAAGTCGCCCAAGCCCAGATCCCGCAAGTTCGCGCCTCGCAAGCTCCAGCCAAGTCAGAGTAAGTCATGTCCTCGTTCAGTTCGGCTTCCCGTCTTCGTCGCATCGCGATCTCCGCCCTGCTGCTGGCCTCTTGCGCGCTGGGTGGCTGCTCCTCGATCGACCGCCTGTCGCAGATCGGCGAACAGCCGAAACTGTCCGCGATCGACAATCCGACGACGCAGCCCGGCTACAAGCCGGTGCAGATGCCGATGCCGAAGCCGGAAGTTGCCTCCTACAATCCGAACTCGCTGTGGCGCAGCGGCAGCCGCGCGTTCTTCAAGGACCAGCGCGCCCATCAGATCGGCGACCTCCTCACCGTGTCCGTGAACATCACCGACAAGGCCAACCTCTCCAACGAGACCCAGCGCAGCCGCACCAATTCGGAAGATTCCGGCATCACCGACTTCATCGGATCCAAGACCATCACCCAGGCCAACAAGATCCTGCCCGGCCGCATCCTGACCGCCGACTCCACCGCCTCCAGCGACGGCAAGGGCTCGGTCAACCGCACGGAAGCCTTGCAGACCAACGTCGCCGCGGTGGTCACCCAGGTGCTGCCGAACGGCAACCTCGTGGTCGAGGGCAAGCAGGAGATCCGCGTCAACTACGAGATCCGCGAGCTCGTGGTCGCCGGCATCGTCCGCCCCGAAGACATCCAGAGCGACAACACCATCGATTCCAGCAAGATCGCGCAGGCCCGCATCGCCTATGGCGGCCGTGGCCAGATCATGGACGTGCAGCAACCGCGCTACGGCCAGCAGGTCATGGACGTGCTGCTGCCCTTCTAACCTTCTCCCGAGCTCCCACATCGTGTTCGCGAACCTAGGCGCGAACGACGGTGTACTACGCGGCCCTCGCTAGCTCCCCTGGCGAGGGCCGCATGTATTCTGCCTGCGCCGCCGTGGCGGCGCAGGCTTCTTCTAGAGCAGCTCGATCCCGCGGGCTTGCGCCCACCGCTCTAGGATCTTGCACTCCTCGGGATGCGGCACACGGTTCGCGAACCCACGAACCTGGACCGCCCGGCTACGACGATCGAGTTCGATCGTCAGCAGCCGGTCCGGAGCACCCGCTGCGCGGCGGCGGAGCGACCAGATCGACGCATGCCCGGCAATGCACTTCGTCGCGTAGGTGGCGACGCAGTGGCGCATGCTCCGCGTCTCAGCCACGAGATCGGCCGCGGTCCGCAGTTGAACCACGACATACTCCCCGCGCTTGCCTCGAACCCTGGACGATGGACTCCATGACCAGTCCGCGATCGCCGCCCCCGGCCAGCTGTCATCGACGGGGGCCGCCGTCATGCCGCGCGCGCGGTTCCGCGCAGCCTCCGCGCGACGGCGCGCCGCCTCGATGCGAGCGATCGCTTCGAGATCGCGATGCCATTCGCGCATCAGCCGGCCGAGCGAGGCCAGCGAACGTCCCTTCAGGCTGAACTCCGGATCGCGCCGATGGCAAGCCTGGAGGTAATCGCGGAGATCGTCCATCTCCTCGACCGTAGCCGGATGCGCGCAGAAGAAGCGCACCACCTCGCGCCAGAAGCCATGTTCAGCGCGCGGCGTCTGCGTGATCCCAGTGCGTGCGATCTGCATCGCAACGATGGGATCGTTCGCGTAGGTTCGCGCAATCGCCTGCCAGATCGCAGCCTCGAAGCCGACCTTCCCCAGCGGATTGAGGAACGCATGGACCTCCTTGCGCGACAGCCACTCGCTCGCACCGGCGCCGTAGAGCGAACCGCCACCGGCCGCCACGATGTACCAGCGCTTGCGCAACACGATCTCGTGTATGCCCAGTCCCGCACTGTCGATCCAGATCTGCTCCAGATGCTCGGCGACGGGATAGCGCGCAAAGAGGTGGCGGGCAGCACCCAGGCGAAGACGCGCGGCATCGCGAGTCTTCAGCCGCGGCTTCCAGGCCTCGCCGTCGCGCACGACGTCAGCCTCGAAGCCACGCCTGGCCTCCTTGATCGCGGTCTCGAAATCCGGCGGAGGACGCGTCCGCTGCGACACGTGTCGCAGCGACAGCTCGTAGGCTTCAACCCGCGCGCGCGCGGCCTCCTGCCGGCGCTGAATCAATGAATGTGCCATTGTCGTTCAACATGATTGGATGACTGTCAGCCGGACGCACTGAGAGCGTCGGCACGGAACGTGTCGATCGCCACAAAGGACTCACGGCTGGTCTCCTCATTGTTGAACGTACAGGTTGAATGGGACGGGGCTCATAGACCCGATCCACGACGGGCGCAAGATGTCTCTGTCCGATGGCGACGGAAACAGCACATCACGAGAGAGGCTCGCGACATTTTGGCAACGCTGCGGCCGCATATCCCGTCATTGCGAGCGCAGCGAAGCAATCCAGACTGCCGCCGCGGAAAGATTCCGGATTGCTTCGCTGCGCTCGCAATGACGTGGACAAGGACATAGCATTCACCCCGCCCCCACTGTCATCGTCCGCGAAGGCGGACGATCCAGTACTCCGAGACGTCAGTGGTTAAATCGATACGGGCGGCGTACTGGATTCCCCGCCTTCGCGGGGAATGACAGCGGAGAATGCCGCAGCGTCCTCACTTGAACTCCGCTTCGACGACGCCGAGCCCGTCCAGCTCCATCCGCACCTTGTCGCCGGCCTTCAGCCACAGCGTCTTCACCAGGCTCCCGGTGAGAACGAGCTGTCCGGCATGCAGCCCCTTGCCGTCCGCGGCGAGATGGTTGGCGAGCCAGGCGAGTGCATTGTGGGGATGGCCGAGCACGTCGGCGCCGGTGCCGTGGCTGACTTCCTCGCCGTTGACGATGGCGCGGCCCTTCACCGCCTTCAAGTCCGGCACCGACGAGCGCGGCACGGACGGCCCCAGCACGCAGCCGGCGGCGAAGAAATCGTCGGCGATCAGGGTCGGGGCACCCATCGTCTCCCACTTCACGTAGCGGTCGTCGACGATCTCGATCGCCGGATGGTAGGACTCGACGGCCTCGCCGACCCATTCGGCGGTGAACGGCGCCTCGCCGGCGGCAAGGTCGCGCTTGAGCCGCACCGCGATCTCGCACTCGACGCCGACGCGGACATATTTGGAGGCTGCGAGCTTCGCACCGCTGTCGTGCACGCCCTTCTGGAACACGCCGCCGGCGCACGGATGCGGGATACCGATATACTCCTGCATCACCTGGCTGGTGCAGCCGATCTTGTAACCGACCAGCGGCCCGGCATGCGGCAGCATCAGGTCGTGCAGCGCGCGCTGGACCTGGTAGCCCTCGGCCTCGTCGGCCGGCGGAACCTCGAGGACGGCCAGCGGCGCATGGTTGCGTCGCGCCAGCGCGATCGCCTTTGCGGCTTCGAGAATTTTGTCCATCGGCGCCGCCTCCCACGCTACGCAATCGAGGACGCAGTTCAGCATCCCCGCCCCGGCCTGACAAGCGCGGGCGGCGGGCAGCCTTACCGCTTGACGAGACCAAGCCGGATCAGGCTCTCGGCGGTGGCGAGGATCGCTTCATCGTTGGAGCGGGGCTGCCAGCCGAGCAGCGACCGCGCCTTGGCGCTGGTGGAGTGCCTAACCCGTCCGAGCATCGGCACGACCGCGCGCAGCAGTGGAATCCGGTTCGCGGCCAGCCGCACCAGCCAGTCCGGGGCCTGGAGCCGCGGAACCCGGCGCGCGGCCGGCCCCAGTTCCCGCCGCAGCACCTTGCCGATGTCGAGAATCGACATCGTCTCGCCGGACACCGCGATGAAGCGCTCGCCCTTCGCCTCGGGCGCCGTCATCGCCCGCAAATGCAGGTCGGCGACATCGCGGACATCCACCACGCCGAAATAGACCCGCGGCACCGCCGGCATGGCGCCGTCCAGCAGCGATTTGACGATCTCGATCGAGCCGGAGAAGTCCGGCCCCAGCACGGGACCGAAAATGCCGGCGGGATTGACCACCGACAATTCGAGCCCGCCGCCCTCGCGCGCGACGAAATCCCAGGCCGCCCGCTCGGCCAGGGTCTTGGACTTGATGTAGGGCTGCACGTCGGTGCCTGTGAGATTGGTCCAGTCGGTCTCGTCGAACGGCTTTTCGCGCGGCGGGTGGCCGTAGCCGATCGCGCCCAGCGACGAGGTGATGACCACCCGCTTGACGCCGGCCTCGCGCGCGGCGCGCAGCACCCGCAGCGTGCCGTCGCGGGCCGGAATGATCATCTCGTTCTCATCCTTGGGAACACTGGTCGACAGCGGCGAGGCGACATGGAGAACGTAGTCGCAGCCCGTGACCGCCTCCTTCCAGCCGTCATCCCGGGTCAGGTCGGCGGTAAAGAAGGCCAGGCCCTCCGGCGCAGCCGCCCCGCCCTCGCGCAACATGGCCAGCACGTCGTCGCGCCGGTCCGGCCGCCGCACCGTCGTCCGCACCGTGTGGCCGGCGGCCAGAAGCTGCAGGATGACATGGATGCCGACGAAGCCCGACCCGCCGGTGACCAGCACAGTGCTCATTGCAAAATTCCCCTCGTTGCGCAGGTCCACGAATGAGTTCCGCCGCCCTGCTCAAGGCCGCATCTGGTCACTATCTCCCAGGGGACAAGTAGAATGGATTTCGAGACCGGTATGGAAAACCTGACCAGCCCCTGCGACGGCAACTGCGATTGCAGCCCCGACCCCGCCCTGCTCGCCGACTTCAAGCGCGCGATCCATGCGCTCGGCGGCAAGTGGAAACTGGAGATCCTGTTCGCGCTGATGAATGGGGCGGTCCGCTTCGGCGCGTTGCGGCGCGCGATCGGCGGCGTCACCCAGCACATGCTGACCACGCAACTGCGCGAGCTCGAGCAGGACGGGCTGGTGTCCCGAACCGCCTTTGCGGAGAAACCCCTAAGGGTCGAGTACGAGCTGACGGACGCGGCCTACGGCCTGTTGCCGGCGTTTAAGGAAATATTGAGCTGGTCGAGGCTTTATGGGGACGCGCGCCTCGCGGCGTCGCCAGAAGCCTGATTGCAGCGTTGCTTGATGCCGCTGGATCCGCCTCTCAGCATCCGAGTCGATCTCGTTGATGCGACTCGCAAAATCTTCCGCACCTGAAGTGAAGGCTGTTTCTCATCCGAACTCACGTGAGCTCGGAGGAGTCGAGTCTAGCCCATTGATCGCGATTCACTTTTCGCGATTGCGCCCGCGCATCGAGGCGCGCGGAGGCAGGCGACAGGCAAAATGCCGATCACGGCGCGGAACGGCGCCTTGGCGTCCAAAAACAAAGAGCCGCATCGCTGCGGCTCGGGCTCTATTCGTCGCGATAGACCTTCTCGCGTTTCTCGTGGCGCTCCTGCGCTTCCACCGAGAGCGTCGCGATGGGCCGGGCTTCGAGCCGCTTCAACGAGATCGGCTCGCCGGTGTCCTCGCAATACCCGTAGGTGTTGTCCTCGATACGCTGGAGCGCGGCGTCGATCTTGGCGATCAACTTGCGCTGGCGGTCGCGGGCGCGGAGTTCGATGGCGCGGTCGGTTTCGGACGATGCCCGATCGGCAAGATCGGGGTGGTTCACGTTCTCCTCCTGCAGGGCCTGCAGGGTGAGCTTGGACTCTTTGAGGATCTCATCCTTCCAGGCGAGGAGCTTCAAACGGAAGTACTCCTTCTGCCGGTCGTTCATGAAAGGCTCTTTTTCGGTCGGTCGGTAGTTTTTCAACTTTTCCAAGGGCGGCCTATCTGTCTAAGCAACGACTCGCAAACGGAACGGGGTCCGTTGAGCGGGGCGTTATATAGCGGCCTCCTGTGACAGACAATATTGTCCTCATCGCCCGGCTGCCCGCCCCAAGCCCTTGCACAGGAAGGTTTATCCTGGAGGACCCGGGGCGCGGCCGAAGGCCTAGTATCCGACCGTGAAACGCCGCTTTTGATGGGCCGGCCGCTCGATCTCGTCGGCGAGCGCGATGGCGTAGTCGGCGAAGCTGATCCAGCTCTTGCCGTTCGCATCTGCGAGAAGCTGATCGGTCCCGAGCCGGAACTTGCCGGTGCGTTCCCCCTCGATGAACAGCGCCGAGGGCGAGATGAAGGTCCAGTTCAGCTCCTTTTCCTGCCGCAGCAGATCCAGGAAGGCACCGCCCGCCTCCGCCTCGGCCTTGTACTGGGCCGGGAAATTGGGAGTCGTGACCAGTTTCACGCCCGGGGCGACTTCGAGGCTGCCGGCGCCGCCGACCACGAGGTAACGGCCCACCCCGGACGCCTTGGCGGCGCCGATCAGCTTCTGCGGGTCGCTGGCCAGGAAGTGCACGGAACTCACGGCGACGTCGTGGCCGGCCCACAGCCTGGTCAAGCCCGCCTGGTCGAGCACGTCGCCCTTGGTCGGCGTGACGTTCGGCAGGGCCGCGATCTTCTCCGGGTTCCGGGCAATGGCGGTGACCACGTGACCCCGGCGAGACAGCTCCTTGGTGATCTCCGACCCGGCCCGGCCCGAGGCGCCGGCAACTGCGATTTTCATTGGAAGGTTCCTTTGCTTGAGTAGTAACTAACAGTTACTAGATATCGCAAAGAATGCTGGTGTTAAGAGAGCACTTTGTGCTTACCTGATTACGCTGGAGTAACCGGCAGAGCGAAACCGGCGCGCAGGCGCCGGAATGGATCGAGGACCCCGACATGAAGCCCGACGTCTATGCAGCGAATTGCCCTACGCGCCAGATCCTCGACCGCGTCGGCGACAAATGGGCGGTGCTGATCCTCTTGCTGCTGCGTGAAGAGCCGATGCGCTTCAATCAGTTGCGCCGCACGATTGAAGGCATTTCGCAGAAGATGCTGAGCCAGGTTCTCAAGTCACTCGAACGCGACGGCCTGATCCGCCGCCGCGCCATCGCAACCGTTCCCGTGACGGTGGAATATTCGATCACGCAGCTCGGCGTGACGCTCGCGGCAGCGGTCGATCCGCTGCGCGATTGGGCCGAGGAAAACCTGAAAGACGTGCTCGCCGCCCAGCGCCGCTACGACGCGCAGCTGAAGGAAGAGGCGGCGTAGGGGGCGTGCGAAGAAAGTTCACAATAGCCCCGTCATCCTGAGGTGCGAGCAGCGCGGTGCGCAGCACCGTGCTGAGAGCCTCGAAGGATGTACGGCCGAGATGTTGCAGCGGGGGCCGTCGCCCTTCGAGGCTAGCCGAAGTGGCGAGCACCTCAGGGTGACGGATAACTAAGGCGCGGATAACGACTAGGCCTGCCCGGCCTTCGCCAGCTCGACCTCGACGCGCAACTCGATCTCCGAGAGCACGGAGTCGAGGCCAGGATCGCCCGAGGACGATTTCAAATTCGCCGCGGCATCGCGCAGCCGCAACACGGTCGATGTGTCGAGATTGCCGGACAACAGGCCCATCTTGAGTTCGTCGAGCACGTCGAGCGCAGTCTTGCCGCGGGCGACCGAGCGCTTGCGGCGCTCGACCGGATCTTCCTCGACACCCTGCAATGCGAGCAGCGCGTCGATGTTGGCGGCGGCCTTCGGTGCGGCGGCGCTTCGCGTCTCCTGCGCCGAGGAGGTGTCGGGCAGCACGAAGGTGCCGGAGCCGGTTCGCCGGGCCTGGCTGGCGGGCGTCCCAAGCGTGGTGCCGTTCGGTCCGTAGATGCGCATCGGAAGGAATCCGGGTGATCGATGCGCCACATTCGCCGTTTTATGGTTAACGAGCCGTAAACAGCCCGGCAAAATCTGCCGACAGGCGGCAGTTTCGCTCCTCACGGACAATGCCCGCTAACGCCGGTCAAAACAGATTTATTCAACCTATTCAACCGCGTAAGCCCCCTGCCCCGCGTTGGCACAGCCCTCGCAAGGAAAGCGCCGGACCAGCTCGACATGGGAGTGTGGGGTTTGGTCCGAGATTTAAGGAGCCTCGGGGAGCAGAGGATGCCAGGCGTTCGTTGGGTGAGGATTGTTGGGGTGGCCTGCGCTGCGCTGTCTGCGCTGGCGCTGTCCGTGACGTCGGCGGCCGCGACCTCGCGCATCAAGGACCTCGCCAATATCGAAGGCGTGCGGCAGAACCAGCTCATCGGCTACGGCCTCGTCGTCGGCCTCAACGGCACCGGCGACACGCTCAACAACATCCCCTTCACCAAGCAGTCGCTGCAGGCGATGCTCGAGCGCATGGGCGTCAACATCCGCGGCGCGACCATCCGTACCGGCAACGTCGCGGCCGTGATGGTAACAGGCAATCTGCCGGCCTTCGCCACCCAGGGCACGCGGATGGACGTCACCGTCTCCGCACTCGGCGATGCCAAGAACCTGCAGGGCGGCACGCTGCTCGTCACCCCCCTCCTCGGCGCCGACGGCAATGTCTACGCGGTGGCGCAGGGCTCGCTCGCGATCTCGGGCTTCCAGGCCGAGGGCGAGGCCGCCAAGATCGTGCGCGGCGTGCCGACCGTGGGGCGCATCGCCAACGGCGCCATCATCGAGCGCGAGATCGAGTTCGCGCTCAATCGCCTGCCGAACGTCCGCCTGGCGCTGCGCAACGCCGACTTCACCACCGCCAAGCGCATCGCGGCGGCGGTCAACGACTATCTCGGCGTCAAGACGGCCGAGCCGATCGATCCCTCGACGGTGCAGTTGTCGGTCCCGCCGGAGTTCAAGGGCAACGTCGTTGCCTTCCTCACCGAGATCGAGCAGCTCCAGGTCGACCCCGATCTCGCCGCCAAGATCATCATCGACGAACGCAGCGGCATCATCGTGATGGGCCGCGACGTCCGCGTCGCCACCGTTGCTGTCGCCCAGGGCAATCTCACCGTCACGATCTCCGAGAGCCCGCAGGTGAGCCAGCCCAACCCGCTGTCCCGCGGCCGCACCGTGGTGGCGCCGCGCAGCAGCGTCAGCGTCACCGAGGACGGCAGGAAGCTGGCGCTGGTCAAGGACGGCGTCTCGCTGCAGCAGCTCGTCGACGGCCTCAACGGCCTCGGCATCGGTCCCCGCGACATGATCAGCATCCTGCAGGCGATCAAGGCCGCCGGCGCGATCGAAGCCGACATCGAGGTGATGTGATGCAGACGAGCACGATCAACACCCCGCACCTCACGACCTACTCCCCGGCCTTCTCCGTCGAGAGCCGCAACGGCCGGCCCGACTTCGAGCTCGCCGCCGCCCTGCAGAAGGTCGCGCCGCAGCAGCAGGCGAAGGCGCAGAAGACCGCCACCGACTTCGAGGCGATGTTCCTCAACAGCATGTTCTCGCAGATGACGTCGGGCCTGAAGGGCGATGGCCCGTTCGGCAGCACGCCCGGTACCGGCGTGTGGCGCTCGATGCTGACCGAGCAATATTCCAAGAACTTCGCCAATGCCGGCGGCGTCGGCGTTGCGCGCGACGTCTACCGTACCCTGATCATCCAGCAGGCGAAAACCACTCTTCGTACGGCATAAGGTCCAACGAGATGAACCAGTTCAACGCCTCACGTCAGCCGATGCAAGCGCAGCGCCCGGGCACCGCGCCCGGCAGCGCCGAAGCACGCAAGCTCGCCGAAGATCTGATGGATGCGATGAACGCCCTGCTCGCCCTGATCGAACGCGAGACCGAGCTCGTGCGCGCCGGCAAGGTCCGCGAAGCGATGACGCTGGAGAGCAAGAAGCAGGAGCTGTCGCGCAACTATGTCGGCGCGGTCAGCCAGCTCAAGGCGAACCAGACCCAGCTCGCGAAGTCCGCGCCGGAGCTGCTCTCGACGCTGCATCGCCACCATGATGCGTTCCGCGCGATGCTCCAGGTCAATCTCACCGTGCTTGCGACCGCGCACGCGGTCTCCGAAAGCGTGGTGCGCGGCGTCAATGCCGAGATCCAGAAGCGCAACGTGCCGAACACCTACACCGCCGCGGGACGTCGCGCCGCTCCGGGCCCACGCCACATCACGCCGCTCGCGGTCAGCCGCTCGCTCTGAGCCCGCGCGAAAACCAGCTACAATTTTAGAAAAAACCGCGCGGCGTTGTCGCCGTGCGGTTAGGCACGTTTACTTACCGGGTCTTCAGGCCTGGTGTTCCATGGTTGCGTATTGAGAGGGGTTGGGATTTGACTCACGTGAGGCAACCAGGAGGCTGCCATGAGTACAGATTTCAGCATCAGGCCGGTGGGGATACCGGCCCCCGTACAGATCGTAACGACGTCGAATTCGGCGGCGAACGATGCCGTGCAAACCGATTTGCCCGTGAGCCAGACGGTCGCCGCGAGCGATGCCAGCGCGCCTGTCCGCAATGATTTGCCGAACAAGAACGAAAACATCTCGCGGCAGGTCGTGTTCGACCAGGCAGCCGCATCCTTCGTCTTCCAGGTCGTCAACGACAAGACCGATGCGGTGGTCAACCAGTTCCCCGACGAAGCGATGCTGCGCCGGCGGGCCTATTTCCATGCGGAAGACATGAAGTCGAAGCCCTCGCGTCCGCTCAATACGGACCTCAGCGCCTGACGATCGGCCATGATGCGTGACGACGGCGCTGGACGCGCCGGCGCTCACTCACAGCGATGCTGCGCGCGAAATTCCCGATGCTGGATGAGTTTGCCGTCGACGGGGCGCTGACGATGCGGGCCATGACGGGCCGCATCACGGACGGCCGGACAGACCCGCGGCGATGTTGCGGTTGATCTCGATCAGCGGACGGAAGTGATCGAACTGCGGGCTCATCTGCAGCGCCGCGGTCTGGCTCAGGACGAAAACGCTGATGTTGGCGATCTTCTGCCGGACGTCGATCGGCTGCGGATTGCTGTCGCGCATGGCTTCGCTCAGGAAGATCGTCCAGAGCTTGCGGTTGAACATCAAAGCCTGCGTGGTCTGCTCGCTGAACGGATCGGCACTGTTGATCGCGTCCTGGAGCTTGTTGGCGGCCTTGAGCAGGGTCTGCGCCTCGATGTCGCGAGGAGATGCGGTGGTTGTTGCAACACGCGCATAAGCCGAGGCAGCGGAATTCGACATCAATCACACCCTGGAAGTTTACCTAGCCCGTTGAACGCGCTTAAGGATTTCTTTCCCAACCCTAGGCAGCACCGCTTAAGATTTGCTTACGTGTGTGCTTGGAAGCACCCCGGATTATTACGGGTCGCGGGGTTTCTTCGTCAGCACAAACGCTAGATGCACGCACGCACGATGTAAACTCGCTTCGCGTGATGCGCGTCGATCTCAGCTAATCTTGTCTTAGCGATCTCCCTCAAAAGAACGGCGGAGCTTTAGCCCCGCCGCGCTATCTGCTTCAAAGATCCTGCGCTGCGAACTAGCGGAGCAGCTGCAGCACGCTCTGCTGCGACTGGTTCGCCAGCGACAGTGCGGACACCGCGATCGACTGGCGGGTCGACAGCGCCTGGCTGTTGGCCGCTTCCTCGTTGGTGTCGGCGAGCGTCAGGTTGGACGAGCCGGTCTGCAGCACGTTGATCAGGTTCTTGGAGAAGTCTTGACGCACCTGCACGATCGAGAGGTTCGAACCGAGCGAGGAGCCTTCCGAGCGCAGCGTGCTCGAGGCGGCATTCAGGCTGGCCAGCACCTTGTTGGTGGCGCCGTTGTCGATGAAGTCGACGCCGTTGACGAGGTTACTGAGGCCGAGGCCGGCCGCGTTGAACACCACGCCGTTGATGCTGAGCGTCGAGCTGCCGGTCTCGTTGAAAACGAGCTTGAGCGTATCGCCGTTGAGCAGGTTGACGCCGTTGAAGGAGGAGTCCTGCGAGGTCGTGTCGATCTGCTGGAGGATGTTGTTGAACTGGTTGACCAGGTTCGAGCGCGCGGTCTGCGCGACGGGATCCTGGACCGGCGGCTGCGCCGTGGTGAAGGCCAGCACACCGGTGATGGTGCCGCCGACCGTGCCGCCGGCGGTGGTCGAACCGAGCGTCGAGGAGGCGTATTCGTTGACGGTGGTCACCGTCAGCACGCCGTTGGCGTCGATCGTCGCGGTCAGGTGGTTGGCCTGAAGCTGCGCGTTGAGCTGGTCGAGCGTCTTGACGGTGCCGTTGGTGCCGTCGCCGAAGGTGACGTTGACGGGCGTGCCGCCGTTGAAGGAGGTGAAGGTCAGCGTCTTGCCGCTGATGCCGCCGACGCCCGAGGTGCGCGCCGCGGTGAAGGCGGTCGCCGTGCCCGTGTTGCCGCTGAGGCCGAAGGCGCTGAGCGCGTTGCCGGTGCCGGTGATCGAGAGGTCGGCGTTGACGCCGGTCGAGAGCGAGAGCTGGCCGCTGGAGTTCACCGACGACGGGATCTGGCCCGGCGTGGTCGTGATGTTCGCCGCGCCGTTGAAGATGCTGGCGGTCTTGACGCCGGTGGCAAGGTCGATCGAGTTCAGGAGGTCGGTCAGCGTCGCGCTCTGGATGTAGACGGTCGAGTTGCCGTTGCCGTCGGTGACGACGTTGCCGCTGACGCCAAAGCCGTTGGCCACGCTCGCCGCCGATTGCGGCGTCTGGGCGTTCTTGAACGTGATGGTGTGGCCGTCGATGTTGAGCGTCGAGCCGTCCTGCACCAGCGAGCCGAGCGAGCCGGCGGTGGTCGACCGGTTGGCGGTGACGGTGGCGTTGCCGGCGCCGGTCGCCGAGGTCAGGCCGAGCGCCTTGAGGAAGTCGGCCTTGCCCGTCACGCTCAGATCGGCACCAGTCGAGCTCTTCAGCGTCACCGCGCCCGCCGTGGCGGAAGATGCCACCTGAAGCGTGCCGACAGGACCGGCCGAGCCGCTGACGGCGATGGTCGCCGCGCTCGCGCTGATCGTCGCGGTCTTGACACCGCTGGCGAGGTCGATCGCGGTAAGAACGTCGTTGACGGTCGCGCCGGGCGCGGTCGGCGTGCCCTCATAGACGATCGAATTGCCGTTGCCGTCGGTGGCGATGTGCCCGCTGGCATCGAGACCCCAGCCAGTCGGCTGGGTGGTCGGAGCGATGCCGGTGCGGAAGGTGATGGTCTTGCCGTTCACCGTGATGGTGTCACCGTCCGCAGGCGGCGTACCGAAGGTGGTGGAGGCCGTGGTGCCGAGCAGCGTGGCGGTGCCGGACAGTGCGGTGGTGCCGTCGGCGGCGACCGCTCCGGTTCCGGCGAAGGTGCCGGCGCTCGAGCCCAGCGACGCGCCGAGCGCGGCGGTGCCCGTCACCGGGGTCACGCCACCGGGTGCGCCGGTGTAGAGCACGTTGCTCTTGGCGGTCGCGCTGGCATAGGAGGTCGTGCCGCGCAAATCGGCGGGCGTCGCGCCGGGAATCGTGGTGGAGACGTTCGACTTGGTGGAGTAGCCGACCGTGGTCTGCAGCGCCTGGTTGGCGATCGATTTCGCGCTGTCGATCAGCTTCTGCAGCGAGGTGATGCCGGTATTGGCTGCCTGCAGCACCTGGACACCGTTGTTGATGCCGTCCAGGAGGTTGCTGATGTCGCTCGCCCGGTTGTCCAGCCCCTGCGCCGTGAAGAAGTTGGTGGGATTGTCGAGCGCCGTGTTGACCTTCTTGCCGGTCGACAGCCGTTCCTGCGTCGTGGCCAGCAAGTCGGCCGTCGACTGCAGCGACAACAGGTTCTGGCGAACTGACGCCGAGAGAACGATGTTGGACATTGGCGAGACTTCCTCTTGAACCGGATACGAATCGGCCGCGCGGTCTGGAGAGCGGGCTTTCGTCCAGTTTTAGGAGGTGTCCTTTAAAGTATGGTTAACGGCGGTTTAAGGGATACGGTTAATGGCCGGTGAACGCCCCTGCCCGCCTCCGGACGCAAAAAAGAGCGGCGGGGCAAATCGCCCCGCCGCCCGATTTTCTCTAGTAATTTCAGTTGCTTATTAGCGGAGCAGCTGGAGCACGCTCTGCTGCGAGGTGTTGGCCAGCGACAGCGCGGAGACCGCGATGGACTGGCGGGTCGAGAGCGCCTGGCTGTTGGCGGCTTCGACGTTGGTGTCGGCCAGGGTCAGGTTGGACGAGCCGGTCTGCAGCACGTTGATCAGGTTCTTGTTGAAGTCCTGACGGATCTGCACCACCGAGAGGTTCGAGCCGAGGCTCGAGGCCTCCGAGCGCAGCGTGCTCGAGGCGGCGTTCAGGTTGGTCAGCACCCGGTTGGCGGCGGCGTTGTCGATGAAGTCGACGCCGACGGTCAGCGAGGCGAGGCCCAGACCCTTCGAGTTGTAGGTCACGCCGGTGATGTTCAGGCTCGACTTGCCGGTCTCGTCGAACACCAGCTTGAGCTGGTCGCCGTTGAGCAGGTTGACGCCGTTGAACGAGGAGTCCTGCGAGGTCGTGTCGATCTGGTTCAGGATGTTGTTGTACTGGGACACCAGGTTCGCACGCGCCGTCTGGGCAACGCCATCCTGGACGGGGTTGGAAGCCGTCGAGAAGGTCAGCGCCGAAGTGAGCGTGCCGCCGATCACGCCGCCCGCCGCAATCGAGCCGAGCGTCGAGGATGCGTAGTCGTTGGACGCGGTGATGGTCAGCAGGCCGTTGGCGTCGATCGTCGCAGCAAGGTTGTTGGCCTGGAGCTTGGTGTTGAGCTGATCGAGCGTCTTGACCGTGCCGTTGGTGCCGTCGCCGAAGGTGACGTTGACCGCCGTGCCGCCGTTGAAGGAGGAGAAGGTCAAGGTCTTGCCGGCGATGCCGCCGACGCCGGAGGTCCGTGATGCGGCAAACGCGGTCGCGGTCCCGGTGTTACCGGCGAGACCGAACACGTTGAGTGCGTTGCCGGTGCCCGTGATCGACAGATCGGCATTGATGCCGGTCGAGATCTTGAGCTGACCCGACGTATTGATGGTCGAGTTCGACTGGCCGGTCGCGGTCGCCAGCGTCGCGGTGCCGTTGGCGTTGATCGTCGCGGTCTGCACGCCGGTGGCAAGGTCGATCGCCTTCAGCACGTCGTTGACCGTGCCGGACTGCAGGTAGACCGTCGAGTTGCCGTTACCGTCGGTGACGACTGCGCCGCTCGAACCATATCCGCTCGGAACGGCCGGCGCACCGGTCGAGCCCGGGGTCGGCGCGTTCTTGAAGGTGATGACGTGGCCGTCGACATTCAACGTCGAACCGTCCGTGATCGTCGCCCCCAGCGAGGCCGCGCTCGTGGTCCGGGGGACATTGATGGTCGCATTGCCCGCACCGGAAGACGTCGTCAGGCCGAGTGCATTGAGCAGGTCCGCCTTGCCGGTGACGCTCAGATCCGCACCGGTCGAGCTTTGCAGGGTCACCTTGCCGGTACCGGCAATGCTCGACGGCGTCTGGTTGACGCTGTTGGTGATCGTCGCAGCACCTGCGGTGATGGACGCCGTATCCACGCCGCTGGCCAGATCGATCGCGGTCAAGAGATCGTCGGCGGTCGCAAGCGTCGACGCCGTGCCGGTGCTGCCCAGATAGACGGTGGTGTTGCCGCTACCGTCGGTGACGAGGTGGCCGTTGGCGCTCAGGCCCGAACCGGCCGGAAGCGCGGTCGTGGCCGGCGCGAGGCCGGCGCGGAACGTGATGGTCTTGCCGTTCACGGTCAGCGTGTCGCCGTCGGCGGGCTGGGCGACGCCGGCAAGGCCGCTGGCGCTCGTGCCGTTGGTGGCGATCAGGGTGATGGTGCCGCCGAGGAGCGTGGTGCCGCCCGCGCCGGTCGTTGCCGCCGTGCCCGTGAAGGCACCGATGGTGGCGCCGAGCGTCGTGGTGCCGTTCGCCGCCGTGGTGCCGCCGGCCGTGCCGTTATAGAGCACGTTGCTGCTTGCGGTTGCGCTGGCGAAGCTCGTGGTGCCGCGCAGATCGGCCGCCGTCGCACCCGCGATGGTGGTGGAGACGTTGGACTTGGTGGAGTAACCGACGGTGGTCTGCAGCGCCTGGTTGGCGATCGACTTCGCGGAGTCGATCAGCTTCTGCAGCGAGGTCAGGCCGGTATTGGCAGCCTGCAGCACCTGCACGCCGTTGGCGATGCCATCGAGCAGGTTGTTGATGTCGCTGGCGCGGTTGTCGAGCGACTGGGCGGTGAAGAAGTTGGTGGGATTGTCCAGGGCCGAATTGACGCTCTTGCCGGTCGACAGACGGTTCTGTGTGGTGGCGAGAAGATCGGCGGTGGACTGGAGAGAGAGCAGGTTCTGACGAACCGACGCAGAGAGAACAATACCGGACATGACTCTTACCCTTCTGGCTTACGCGTCTTCGTTCGATCGCTTCTGGATCGAGTGACGCCCTGAGGGTGCGCTGACATGGCTAACAAAGCGTGAAGCGAACATCGCCCCTATAAGCGCCGGTTCACCATAAACCATTGCGACGCGCTGGCCGGCGACCCAATCAGTCTGAAATCGTTGGCGATTCTTCCCGCTTACTCTCCATTAACCATAACCGCTGGTTACTTTTTCGATCGCTCCCCGCGTCCTCCGTCTCCGATGCCGCCGTAAAAAGAAAGCGGCGGGGCCGAAGCCCCGCCGCCGGATCTTGCTTGCGATGTCGTCCGCGACTTAGCGGAGCAGCTGCAGCACGCTCTGCTGCGACTGGTTGGCCAGCGACAGCGCGGAGACCGCGATCGACTGACGGGTCGACAGCGCCTGGCTGTTCGCCGCTTCGACGTTGGTGTCGGCCAGCGTCAGGTTGGACGAACCGGTCTGCAGCACGTTGATCAGGTTCTTGTTGAAGTCCTGACGAACCTGCACAATCGTCAGGTTCGAGCCGAGGCTCGAAGCTTCCGAGCGCAGCGTGCTCGAGGCCGAGTTGAGGTTGGTCAGCACCTTGTTGGTGGCGGCGTTGTCGATGAAGTCGACACCACCGGTCAGCGCAGCGAGGCCCAGACCCTTGGAGTTGTAGGTCACACCGGTGATGCTGAGGTTCGACTTGCCGGTCTCGTCGAACACCAGCTTGAGCTGGTCGCCGTTCAAGAGGTTGACGCCGTTGAACGAGGAGTCCTGCGCAGTCGAGTCGATCTGCTGGAGGATGTTGTTGTACTGGTTGACCAGATTGGCACGCGAGGTCTGGGCAACCGAGTCCTGGACGGGGCTGGAAGCCGTCGAGAACGTCAGCGACGTGGTCAGCGTACCGCCGATCGAACCACCTGCGGTGCTCGAGCCGATGGTCGAGGATGCGTAGTCGTTGGTGGTCGAAACGGTCAGCAGGCCGTTGGCGTCGATCGTCGCAGTCAGGTTGTTGGCCTGGAGCTG